>NZ_PGVG01000006.1:31686-293678 GCF_002795245.1 Bradyrhizobium forestalis
GCTGACGATCACACCGGTGAACGACGCGCCGGTGCTGTCGGTGCCGCTGTCCGACGTCAATTTGCCAGAGGATACCGCGCTCTCCTACACGATCCCGACCGGCCGCTTCACCGACGTCGACGGCAACACGTTGACCTATTCGGCGACGCTGGCGGATGGCAGCCCGCTGCCGTCCTGGCTGACGCTGACCGGCACCAAGTTCGCCGGAACCCCGCCGCTGAACTTCAACGGCGCCATCGACATCCGGGTCACCGCGAGCGATGGCTCGCTCTCCGCCAGCGACGTCTTCACCCTGACGATCACGCCGAAGAACGACGCGCCGGTGCTGTCGGTGCCGCTCCCCGACGTGTCGTCGCCGGAAGATACGCCGCTGGCGATCACGCTTCCCGCCGGCAGCTTCACAGATATCGACGGCGATACGCTGACCTACACGGCGACGCTCTCCACCGGTGCTGCGCTGCCGGCCTGGCTGAGCTTCGACGGCACCACCTTCACCGGCACGCCGCCGGCGAACTACAACGGCACGCTCAACATCAAGGTCACGGCGCGCGACGGCGCGTTGTCGGCCAGCGACACCTTTGCGCTGACGATCACACCGGTGAACGACGCGCCGGTGCTGTCGGTGCCGCTGTCCGACGTCAATTTGCCAGAGGATACCGCGCTCTCCTACACGATCCCGACCGGCCGCTTCACCGACGTCGACGGCAACACGTTGACCTATTCGGCGACGCTGGCGGATGGCAGCCCGCGGCCGTCCTGGCTGGCGCGGACCGGCACCAAGTTCGCCGGAACCCCGCCGCTGAACTTCAACGGCGCCATCGACATCCGGGGCACCGCGAGCGATGGCTCGCTCTCCGCCAGCGACGTCTTCACCCTGACGATCACGCCGAAGAACGACGCGCCGGTGCTGTCGGGGCCGCTCCCCGACGTGTCGTCGCCGGAAGATACGCCGCTGGCGATCACGCTTCCCGCCGGCAGCTTCACAGATATCGACGGCGATACGCTGACCTACACGGCGACGCTCTCCACCGGTGCTGCGCTGCCGGCCTGGCTGAGCTTCGACGGCACCACCTTCACCGGCACGCCGCCGGCGAATTACAACGGCACGATCAGCCTCAAGGTCACCGCCCGCGACGGTGCGCTGTCGGCCAGCGACATCTTTGCGCTGACCATCACACCGGTGAACGACGCTCCTGTCGTCTCGGTGCCGCGGTCCGACGTCAATTCGGCGGAGGACGCCGCGGTCTCGTTCACGATCCCGACCGGCCGCTTCACCGATCCAGACGGCAACACGCTCACCTACACCGCCACGCTGGCGGATGGCAGCCCGCTGCCGTCCTGGCTGACGCTGACGGGCACCAGGTTCGCTGGCAGCCCGCCGCTGAATTTCAACGGCGCGATCGACATCCTCGTCACCGCCAGCGACGGCTCGCTCACGGCCAGCGACGTGTTCACCCTGACGATCACGCCGGTCAACGACAAGCCGGTCGCGGCCAATGACGGTCCGTTCTCCGTCACCCATGGCGACACGCTCGCGATCGCGGGCGCGAGCCTGCTCGCCAACGACACGGATATCGACGGCGACAATCTGGCCATCGTCTCCGTCGGAGCGCCGCCCAAGGGCACCGTCGTGATCGACGGGCAGGGCGTCAGCTACACGCCCGATTTCGGCTACGAAGGATCCGACAGCTTCACCTATACGATCAGCGATGGCGTCGCGACGGCGACCGCCACCGTCAGCCTCACCATCTCGAACGCCTTCGAGGGCTGGGTGGTGGGCACCGCCAGCAACGATACGCTGGTCGGTGACGCGGTTGCCCCGAACAGCATCTACGGCGCCGCCGGAAACGACGTCATCACCGGCGGCGCTGCGGAGGACCGTCTTGCCGGCGGCGCCGGAACCGACACGCTCAACGGCAATGACGGTGATGACTCGTTCTGGGGCATGGCCGGCAACGACACCATCAATGGCGGCAACGGCACCGATACCGCCTATTACAACGGTGTGATGTCGACCTATTCGATCGTCACGTCGGCGGGTTCGGTTCAGGTCACCGACAATTCCACGGCGAACGGCAGCGACGGCATCGACACGCTCACGAGCATCGAAAGGCTGATCTTCCGCAACGGCGAGACGGTCACTCTGGCGGCGCCGATCATCCTCGATCTCGACGGCCTCGGGGTGGAAACCAGAACCGCCAGCCAATCCTCCGCGACGTTCGACATCGACGGTGACGGAACGGCTGACGACACCAGCTGGATCGGGACCACGGAAGCCTTCCTGTTCCTCGATCGCGACCGCAACGGAACCGTGAGCGGTATTTCGGAGCTGAGCTTTGCCGACGATGTGGCGGGCGCGCGCTCCGATCTCGAAGGGCTGCGGGCCTTCGACAGCAACCGCGACGGAATGCTGTCGGCCGACGACGCTCGCTTCTCGTGCTTCAATCTTTGGCAGGATCGCAACGGCGACGGCTCTGTCCAGGACGGGGAGATCCTGTCGCTGTCGGCCGCAGGCGTGCGCTCGATCAATCTGGCGGCATCGGCAACGGAAGGATCCTGGGAGTTCGGCAGCACCGTGATCGTCAATCACGGAAACTATACCCGCACCGATGGGCGCACGATGGACTATGCCGATGCCGCGCTGACGCAAGCCACGGTGCCGCACCCGCCCGCCGCCAACGTCCCGGACGCCGTCACTTCGGCCCAAACTCTGGCCTCGGCGCTCGAGATCCTGTCGGCGAATCCCGCGCCCTCGATCGGCGAGCAATTCTGGCGCGCGATGGACGCGATGAGAGGGTCGGCCGTCACGGATGAGCCGGACGCAACGCGTGGTACGACAGACGCCGCTGTTCCGTCGCGCGCCCGCGCCAACCCGGGCAGCTGGGTCGGGTGCGTGGCAAGCGGTGAGGGGGCAACGGATCAGCCGCCCGCGCTGCTCGCGCTGATGCGGCAGGAGATGTCGGCGTTCGGCACCAATGCGGGTGCGGCCGATCTCGCCTGGCGCAAGGACGCGGCCGCGCACCCGATGGATTTCTTTGCTTGATGAGTCTGTCGATCGGCAAGCCAAGAGGGAACATAAGAATGCCGGCGGCGGCCTAGTAGAGAGTTGCGCCTGAGACTTCGTCTAATGTGGGCTGAAGGCTCACTTATGTTGATGGATTGGACGAACTCTGCTGCGGCGGGATGCAGCTTCTTCTGGCTGCAGCATTTGCGATCGATCTTGCTCGCTCTTCCCCGATTGCAATCTTCAGGCCGATTGCTCGAGAGCGCGATCTTGAGCATGATGCCACGAGACGCTAGGAGGTGAGAGCAATGTATGATCTAGATCGTCACACACAGGTAAATAATTGAAATCGCAAGACTATATCTTTTCTATCGCCCCCATGATGGACTGGACTGACCGGCATTGCCGCATGTTCCACCGTCACCTGACGCGGCGGGGGCTGCTCTATACGGAGATGCTGACCACGGGCGCAGTCATTCATGGCGACCGGGAGCGGCTGCTTGGGTTCGACACATGCGAGCATCCGGTGGCGCTTCAGCTTGGTGGGTCGGATCCGCAGGAGCTGGCGCAGGCTGCGCGGATCGGCGAGGCGTTTGGCTATGACGAGATCAATCTCAATGTCGGTTGCCCGTCCGATCGTGTGAAGGACGGCCGTTTCGGCGCCTGCCTCATGGCGGAGCCGGAGCTGGTGGCGAGGTGCGTTGACGCCATGAAGCGCGTGGTCGCCGTTCCCGTCACAGTGAAGTGCCGCATCGGGATCGACGATCAAGATCCGGAGGTCGCACTCGATGCGCTCGCGCGTGCGGTGGTGGCGTCCGGCTGCGATGCGCTGATCGTGCACGCGCGCAAGGCCTGGCTCAACGGCCTGTCGCCGAAGGAGAACCGCGACATCCCGCCGCTCGACTATGATCGCGTCTATCGGCTCAAGCGCGCGATGCCTGGTGTGCCCGTCATCATCAATGGCGGCGTTCGGAGCATTGACGAGGCAAAGGCGCATCTTGCCCATGTCGACGGTGTGATGCTCGGCCGCGCCGCCTATCAGGAGCCGTGGCGGCTGCTCAGCGTCGATGCCGTCATCTTCGGTGAGGCGGCACCGCACGCCTCCATGCAGGATGCGCTCGAGGCGATGATGCCCTACATCGAGGAGCAACTCGCGCACGGCACGCGGCTGCATGCCATCACGCGACATTTCGTCGGCGCCTTCCACGCCGTTCCCGGCGCGCGCGCATTCCGGCGGCATCTTGCCGAGCAAGGGGTGAAGCCGGGAGCCGGTCTCGACGTGCTGCGCGATGCGATCGCGCGCGTCGATGCCCGCGCGCCGGCCGAGGCGGCGTAGATTCGTCTAGTCGACCGCCGTGCGGGAGCGGCGGGGACTGCCCTGGAGCTCCGGATACCCTGTCAGCATCAGCTTGTCCGCGCGCACGCCCCAGCTTTCCAGGCGGTCGAGGAAGCTCATGCCGAGCAGATTGGTCTTCATCTGGCCGCGTTGCACGACGAGGGCCGGCACCGACTTCTCGACCAGCTTGCCGACGGCGAGACGGTCGAGCGTGAGCCGGGCCGCCTTGGTGTGGCCGCCCGCGGTCTCGAGGTCGACGTCGTATTCCAGCATCTCGAGCGGCAGCCCGATCGCCTTTGCGGTTTCCCAGGTCAGCACCACCGACGTCGCGCCGGTATCGATCACCATCGGTGCTGTGACGCCATTGATCTTCGCGCGCAGCGTGAATTCCCCGCCCTGACCGCGCGGGATCTGGACGGCCGGCGGCGGGGAGGCGGCCTGTGCGCGAAAAATGTGCGAGACCTTGTGGCTGGCTCGCGTGATCTGGTCGGGATCGCCATAGGCGACGACGGCACCTGCCGTGCCCGCGAGCATGGCCAGAACGAGCATGAGGCGGATCATCGCGCGCCTCCGAAGGCACGCAGGCGGATCAGATGCGTTTTGGCGATCCTGCGATCGGCGCCAGTCCAGCTTCCGTCATGCGCGCCGGCAAGAGGGCCATGATCGCGACCCGGTCTGCGCTCTCCATTGCGTGCCAGCGCGCGATCTCGGGCAAGGTGCGGCCGCAGCCGAAGCACAGCTTGGTCTTGGGATCGATCATGCAGACGGCGACGCACGGCGTTTCTTTGCTCATACGGACATAGTGAGGGATGGTCGGGCATGTCTGCAAGCATCTCGTTAAGAGCCTGTGCCAGCACTCATGATCGGCTTGTGGCGCGGCCGGCGCTTCTCGTCGGGAACGAGCGAACTCTCCGGCTGGAGCGGCGGAGAATCATCCGACAGCGGCGCAAGCGCGCTCATCACGCGCTCCGGTGGGAACGTGACGATCACCTCGGTGCCGATGCGCAGCTTCGATTTCAGCGTGAACGTGCCGCCATGCAGGTCGATCAGATTCTTGGCGATCGGCAGGCCGAGGCCGGCGCCCTGTTCAGCCGACTTGATCGAATTTGAGCCCTGGCCGAACGAGGCGAGCACGACCGGGATCTCGTCCTCGGGGATGCCGGAGCCGGAATCCTTCACCGAGAGATATTGTCCGCCGGAAGCGGTCCACCCCGCCTTGAGCCAGATCTCGCCGCCCTGCGGGGTGAACTTGATCGAGTTGGAGAGCAGGTTGAGCACGACCTGGCGGATCGCGCGCTCGTCGGCCCAAAGCCGCGGCATGGCCTGCTCGAACACTTCGTGGATGGTGATGCCGCGGCTCGAGGCACGCAGCTTCATCAGATGATGGCAGTCGGCGACGATGCCGACCAGCGACACCGCTTCCTCGTTGAGCTCGTAGCGGCCGGCCTCGATCCGCGACAGATCGAGGATCTCGTTGATGAGGTTGAGCAGGTGCACGCCGGAATTGTGGATGTCGGCGGAATATTCCTTGTAGACCGGCACCGCGTGCGCGCCGAAGATTTCGCTCTTCATCACCTCGGAGAAGCCGAGGATGGCGTTCAGCGGCGTGCGCAGCTCGTGGCTCATCTGCGCGAGGAAGCGCGACTTGGCGACGTTGGCGGCCTCGGCGCGGTGGCGCGCTTCGTCCGAGATAGCCTTGGCCTGTTCCAGCTCGCCGATCAGCGCGTCCTTCTCTGCACGCGCTTCCAGCGTGGCGAAGGTGGAGGAGTGCAGGCGGTGCGCCAGCAGGACGAAATAGCCTTCGGCGGCGACCGCCAGCGCTGCCAGAATGTAATTGTCCAGCGATCCGGTCATTGCAAAGCTCAGCGCCATCGCGACCGCAACCGGCGCCGTGGCGGCAAGAGCTGCGATCGGCAGATTGGCAGCGAGCATGCTCGATACTGCGATCACCAGCAGCATCAGGAACATCATCAGCGTTTCCGTGACCATGTCGAGCACGGGATGGATCAGGATCGCCATCCAGCACAGGCCATAGAGCAGGTCGAGCACGACGAAGCGCGTCCGCCATGCGCGCGTCGCGGCGGGCGAGGCGGGCTCGCTCAGGAAGCGCCGGCAACTGCGGATCATGGCGCTGTGGATGCAGAGCATGCCGGCGGTCCAGGCCGCGGCCGGGATCGGCTGCATCCACAGCCCGAACAGCACGCCGGTCGCCACCACCAGCAGCATCACGACATAGGAGGCAGACAGCCGTGTCTGGGCGTATTGCCGCAGCATCTCGGCGTCGAAAGCCGGCCGGGTTCCACTGGTCGACGTTAACTTGTCGCGTGCCTCGCGCACCCGCTGCGCCGCAGCCCTTCGGCTGCTCGCCGATGGCGCGCTCACCGGCTCGGCCGGAAGCTGCACAACCTCGGGCTTTTCAGCGGGGTTACTCATCAAGCAACACGATTCCTGCCCACGCCGGACGCGGGCCTTCTGCATTGTCTATCTGTGGCAAGAAATCCTTAAGAGCTGACTTAAGGAGCTAAAGAATTACGTTAACGGGGCGTTAATTCGGATCTCGCCCGCGCGGCTCAATGCAGCGCCGCGTACTGGGCAATGTAGACCATCGCCCCCGCCAGATATCCCGCCAATGCGGGGCCCGCGATGCGGCGCGCGTACCAGATGAACTCGATCTTCTCGAGCCCCATGGCAGCAACGCCCGCGGCCGAGCCGATGATCAGGATCGAGCCGCCGGTGCCGGCGCAATAGGCGATGAATTCCCAGAGGAAGCTGTCGGGCGGGTAGTGCACCAGATTGTACATGCCCATCGTCGCAGCAACGAGCGGCACGTTGTCGATGATGGCGCTCAACAGGCCGAGCAGGATGACGATGATGTCGAGACGACCGACCGTGGAATCGAGCGATTTTGCCAGCAGTTCCAGGACGCGGGCGTGCTCCAGGCACGCGACGGCCATCAGGATGCCGACGAAGAACACGATCGAGCTCATGTCGATGCGCGTCAGCGCATGGACGAGGGTGAGGGGCCGCCGCGCATCCTCGTCCTTGTGGCGGTGAACGATCTCGCCGACCAGCCAGAGGATGCCCAGCCCGAACAGGATGCCCATGAAAGGGGCAAGGTGCGTCACGGCCTTGAAAACCGGAACGGCGACCAAGGTGCCGAGGCCGAGGTAGAACATCAGATTGCGCTCGAACAGCTCGACTCTAAGCGCCCGCTCTTGCCCTTGCAGCGGCGGGACGATCTCCTTTCCCTTGAGCGAATAGCCGATGATGAGCAGCGGTATCAGCAGGTTGAACAGTGACGGCAGGAACACCGACCTCATGATGTTGACGGGAGAGATCTGTCCTCCGATCCAGAGCATCGTCGTCGTGACGTCGCCGATCACGGTCCAGGCACCGCCGGCGTTGGCGGCAATCACGATGATGGACGCAAACAGCAGGCGGTCGCTCTTGTTGCCGATCAGCTTCTGGATCAGCGAGATCATCACGATGGTGGTCGTCAGATTGTCGAGGATCGCACTCAGGAAGAACGTCACGAAGCCGATGATCCACATCAGCGTGATCTGCTTCGTGGTGCGGATGACCGAGGTGATGACCTCGAAGCCGTTGTGGGCGTCGATGACCTCCACGATCGTCATGGCACCAATCAGGAAGAAGACGATCTGCGCGGTCGAGGCGACGGATTCGTCGAGTTGGTGGTTGACGAGCGAGGCGTCGCCGACGGCGAGCGCATAGATGGTCCAAAGCAGGCCCGCTCCCAGCAGAGCCGAAGCGCTCTTGTTGACGCCGAGCGGGTGTTCGAGCGCGATGGCAGCATACGCAACAATGAAGACGGCGGCGATCACGCTCAGCAACTCAGTCCCCCCAATTCGTTGTTCTCGATGCGCCTGTCAGGCCTCGTCGCGGCGCTGGCGCCGCGTCGGGACCGTCGATGCCCGCCTCAGCGTTGCAGGCGCGCAAGCAGGCTCGACGTATCCCAGCGCTTGCCACCCATCTTCTCGACCTCGGCATAGAACTGGTCGACCAGCGCGGTGACAGGCAGAGTGGCGCCGTTGCGGCGGGCTTCAGCGAGCGAGATCGAGAGGTCCTTGCGCATCCATTCGACCGCGAAGCCGAAATCGTACTTGCCCTCGTTCATGGTCTTGTAGCGGTTCTCCATCTGCCAGGACTGCGCGGCCCCTTTCGATATGGTCTCGATCACTGCGGCGACGTCGAGGCCGCTCTTCTTGGCGAAGTGGATACCCTCGGAGAGACCCTGAACGAGGCCGGCGATGCAGATCTGGTTGACCATCTTCGTCAGCTGGCCGCTTCCGGCGGGCCCGAGCAGTTTGCACATCCGCGCATAGGCGCCAGTGATGATCGGCTCGGCGCCCGAATAGGCATCCTGCGCGCCGCCGCACATCACGGTCAGCACGCCGTTCTCGGCGCCGGCCTGGCCGCCGGAGACCGGGGCGTCGACGAATTTGAAGCCAGCCTTGATGGCGGCTGCGTCCAGCTCACGTGCGACCTCGGCGGAGGCGGTGGTGTGGTCGACGAAGGTCGCCCCCTTCTTCATGGCGGCGAAGGCGCCGTCAGGGCCGATCGTGACCGCGCGCAGATCGTTGTCGTTGCCGACGCAGCACATCACGAAATCCTGGCCCTCGGCGGCGGCCTTCGGGGTCGGTGCGGTCTTGCCGCCGAATTTGTCCGCCCATTCCTTCGCCTTGGCCGCGGTGCGGTTGTAGACGGTGACCTCATGGCCCCCTTTTTTCACGAGGTGTCCGGCCATGGGGAAGCCCATCACGCCGAGACCGAGGAAAGCGACTTTAGCCATTGTGGTACCTTGTCCGTAGTTTGGGTTTTACGGTTCTTGCCAGGCGAGGGACGCCTGGGTTCCGCGGTGAGGGCGGATCGGAGGCGCACCATAAACCGTTAGGCCGGGAGGGCAACGGCTTCGTTTGGCGGCCTCCTGTGCTCGGCGGCCTCCTGTGCTAGGATGGCGGACCTAAGGACTTCAAAACAAGGGAGCGAGAGCATGGGCGGCGTGAGCGTTGGCGTCCTCGATCATTTCAACATCCGGACGCGGAATCTGGCCGAGACCGTCCGCTTCTACGAGGATGTGCTGGGCCTGGAAAAAGGGCCACGGCCGAATTTCGCCTTCCCGGGCGCCTGGATGTACAGCGAGGGTAAGCCGGTGGTGCACCTCGTCGACATTTCTCAGACCGCCGAGCCACAAAAGCCGGATTCCGGCGTTGTCCACCACGTCGCCTTCGTCAGCCGCGGCTTTGACGGCATGAAACAGCGGCTGGCGTCAAAAGGGATGAAGTTCGAGTCCCGCCAGGTGCCCGGCGGCGACCTCTGGCAGATCTTCGTCCACGACCCCAACGGGGTCATGATCGAGCTGAATTACGAGGCCGCCCGGGAGCAGGGGGCGGCGCCTGCTGAAAAAGCTGACGATATCGGCAGGCAGTAGCCTTTTGGGCGTTTCCGCTCTAATGGGGCATCCTCAACTCTAGGAGATGCGCTTTGAGCGTGACGCAGCAACAGGTTCTCGACAGCCTCGCCAGGGTCAAGTCGCCCCGCGGGGTCGCGCTCACCCATGCCAATGTGCTGAGCGCGATCAGCGCGTCCGACGGCAAGGTGTTCTTCTCGATCAACGTCGATGCCGCCGAGGCGCGGGCCTGGGAATCCGTCCGGGCCGAAGCGGAGGCCGCCGTGCGCGCCATTCCCGGCGTCACCACCGCCATGGTGGCGCTGACCGCCGAGCGCAAGCCGGGCTCCGCGCCGCCGCCACCTCCGCAGCCGAGCCGCGGCACCCCCGGCGTGCAGCCGGTCCATGCCCACAAGCCGCCGCAGGGCGGTGGGTCGCCGATGGCGCGGCAATCGGAAATCCCCGGCGTTGCCGCTGTGATCGCGGTCGCCTCCGGCAAGGGCGGGGTGGGCAAGTCGACCACCGCGCTCAATCTGGCGCTCGGCCTGCGCGACCTCGGCCTCAAGGTCGGGTTGCTCGATGCCGACATCTACGGCCCCTCGGTGCCGCGCCTGACGGGCCTGCGCGACAAGCCGGAGCTGAACGACGCGCGCAAGATGATTCCGCTTCGGCGTTTCGGCCTCGCCATCATGTCGATCGGCTTCCTGGTCGAGGAGGAGACCGCGATGATCTGGCGCGGTCCGATGGTGATGTCGGCGGTGACGCAGATGCTGCGCGATGTCGAATGGGGCAAGCTCGACGTTCTCGTCGTCGACATGCCGCCGGGCACCGGCGATGCCCAGCTCACGCTGGCGCAGAACGTTCCGCTCAAGGGCGCCGTGATCGTCTCGACTCCGCAGGACCTGTCCCTGATCGACGCGCGGCGGGGGCTTGCCATGTTCAGGAAGGTCAACGTGCCCGTGCTCGGCATCGTCGAGAATATGAGCTACTTCCAGTGCCCGCAGTGCGGCACCAAGTCCGACATTTTCGGCCATGGCGGGGCGCGGCACGAGGCCGAAAAGCTCGGGGTGCCATTCCTGGGGGAGATCCCCCTGCACATGGCGATTCGCGCCACCTCGGACGCCGGCAATCCCGTCGTCGACAGCGAGCCGGACGGCCCTCATGCGGCGATCTACCGCGCCATCGCGGGCCAGGTCCGGGACCAGCTCAAGGGTGTCATCGCGGCGGCCTGAACCGGTCGACACAGCAAGCTGCGGGGACATGCGACTTTCGTAGAGCCCCGTCATGCCATTGTCGCGTTCCGCAAGCGGGACTTCCGTGTTAAAGGCCCACGGCAGTCAAGCCCCTTCGGTTCGACGCGGTCCCAATGCGTTGCCGGAATGAGCGGCGGCAAGAAGAGAAGTCAAGGGGAAACGCCCCAGCAAGGAGAGACCTGAAGATGAAGCGTCGTGATTTTCTCAAAGTGTCGGCAGCAGGCGCGGCGGCGACCGCGGTGGCCTCGCCGGCGATCGCGCAGTCCTCGCCCGAGGTGAAGTGGCGCCTGACTTCGAGCTTCCCGAAGTCGCTCGACACCATCTATGGCGGCGCCGAGCAGGTGGCGAAATACGTCGCCGAGATGACTGACAACAAGTTCCAGATCCAGGTGTTCGCGGCCGGCGAAATCGTCCCCGGCCTGCAGGCGCTCGATGCGACCTCGAACGGCACGGTCGACATGTGCCACACCGTCTCATACTACTACGTCGGCAAGGACCCGACCTTCGCGATCTTCGCCTCGGTGCCGTTCGGCCTCAACGCGCGCCAGCAGAATTCGTGGCTCTATCAGGGCGGCGGCAACGAGCTCGCCAACGAGTTCTTCAAGAAGTCGAACGTGATCGGCTTCCCCTGCGGCAACACCGGTACCCAGATGGGCGGCTGGTTCCGCAAGGAGATCAAGACCGTCGCCGACCTCTCCGGCCTCAAGATGCGCATCGGCGGCATCGCCGGCCAGGTGCTTCAGAAGGTCGGCGTGGTTCCGCAGCAGCTCGCCGGCGGCGACATCTATCCGGCGCTGGAAAAGGGCACCATCGACGCTGCCGAGTGGGTCGGCCCCTATGATGACGAGAAGCTCGGCTTCGCCAAGGTCGCCAAGTACTACTATTATCCGGGCTTCTGGGAAGGCGGTCCGACCGTCCATGCCTTCGCCAACCTGGAAAAGTGGAACGCGCTGCCGAAGAGCTACCAGGCGATCCTCACCAACGCGACGGCCAATGCCAACAGCTGGATGGCCGCGCGCTACGACATGCAGAACCCGGCGGCGCTGAAGCGTCTGGTCGCCGGCGGCACCCAGCTGCGCCCGTTCACCAACGAGGTGCTGGAAGCCTGCCTCAAGGCGACCAACGAATTGTGGGCGGAGATCTCGGGCAAGAACCCCGACTTCAAGAAGTCGATCGACGCCATGCAGGCCTACCGCTCCGACGAATATCTGTGGTGGCAGGTTGCCGAATACACCTATGACAGCTTCATGATCCGCTCGCGCACCCGCGGCTGATCTACGGCTTAAGTCGTAAGACCAGTAGCCCGGCCTCCCCAGGAGGCCGGGCTTTTTCTTTGGCCGCGGTGCGATCGGGGTGGCATTCGGCCCCGCGATGTTCCATGCTGTCGAAAAGCCTCGGCAAGAAGGCTCCACAAGCAGATCCATCAGGGTAGGAAATCATGAAGAGAAGAGACTTCATCAAGGTCACAGGACTTGGTGCGGCCGGCGCCGCCACGCTCGCGGCTCCCGCGATCGCGCAGTCGATGCCGGAAATCAAATGGCGCATGCCGACGAGCTGGCCGAAATCGCTCGACACGCTGTTTGGCGGCGCCGAGATGATGTGCAAGATGGTCGCGGAGGCGACCGACAACAAATTCCAGATCCAGATCTTCGCAGCCGGCGAGATCGTGCCGGGTCTCCAGGTGCTCGACGCCGTGCAGAACGGCACTTGCGAGATCGGCCACACCGCGTCCTACTATTATTTCGGCAAGGACCCGACCTTCACCTTCGGCTCGGCCGTGCCGTTCGGCCCCAACATGCGCATCAACCAGGCCTGGTACATGCTGGGCGGTGGCCGCGACGTTCTCAACGAGTTCTACAAGGGCTACAACGTCGTCTCGCTGCTCGCGGGCAACACCGGCTGCCAGATGGGCGGCTGGTTCAGGAAAGAGGTCAACACGCCCGACGATCTCAAGGGCATGAAATTCCGCATCGGCGGCTTCACTGGCCGCGTGCTCCAGAAGCTCGGCGTTGTGCCGCAGCAGCTCGCCGGCGGCGATATCTATCCTGCGCTGGAGAAGGGCACCATCGATGCCGCCGAATGGGTCGGCCCCTATGACGACGAGAAGCTCGGCTTCTACAAGATCGCGCCGCACTACTACTATCCCGGCTGGTGGGAAGGCGGACCGATGCTGCTCGCCTTCGTCAACCTCGACAAGTGGAATGCGCTGCCGAAATATTACCAGAGCGTGCTCGAGCAGGCCGGCCACTACGCCAACAACTACATGATGGCGCGCTACGACAACGCCAATCCGCTGGCGCTGAAGAAGCTGCTCGCGGGCGGCACCAAGCTGCATGCCTTCTCACCGTCGATCATGGATGCCTGCTACAAGGCCGCCAAGGAGCTGCACGCCGAAGTCGCCGCAACCAACCCCAACTTCAAGAAGGTGCACGACTCGCTCGCCAAGTTCACGAGCGACGGCTACTCCTGGTTCCAGGTCGCCGAGGTCGGCTACGACATCTTCATGGCGCGGCGCTCGCAGAGCTGATCGCCCGATCGGTCGCATGCAACGCCCCGGAGCGAAGGCTCCGGGGCGTTGCTGTTTGGAGGGGCTGGACTCAAAATATGGAAAAACAACCCCATGCACAGTAGCCAACTGCTTGATAAGTCGTGAAGAAAACTGGCGGTCCAAGCGGGCTTCGCGGAGGGGGCCGGTGCTGCGGAGTGCGGGAGAAGTCGATGCCGGCATCGGCCGATCGATGGATCGTTGCGCTCGGCAGCTCCTCGACCCAGGCGCAGTATGACCCGTCGGGCAAAACAGGAGTAGAAAGCAATCATCGAATAATCCGAAATCGAGTTCGTCGGTGCCGACCTGGAGACGTCGATGAGCTTCGATCCCGACGATGTTCAAAGAACGCTACGCAGGGCATGGTCGTTGGCGACGGCCAGCCAATGGACGGCGACCAATCCCGCGGCCGGGCAGTGCAACGTCACTGCGCTGCTCATTCACGAACTCTTCGGCGGTGACTTGCTGAAGACGCCTCTGCCGGCAGGGGACCATTTCTACAATCGGATCGAGGGCCGCAGGTATGACTTCACGGCGAGCCAGTTCGATGAGCCGATCGTTTACATGGATTCACCTGCAAGTCGGGCCGACGCAGCGTTGGGAGCAACAGGCGACCAGCTGACTGAACTCAGAGTCGCATTTCAAGAGCACCGTACTAAGCCGGCGGCAAAATGAGGCGGACCAAGCGATGCGCGACGAGACAGGTGGCAAGGAAGGCCATTCGTGATCAACTCACGGCGTTGAGGTCAACTGACGTCCGTCCATTCGCTGGCTACGATCTACTGACCAGCTTTCACCAGATGTTTTCGGAAGAAGGCCAGCGTAGCTGTGTTGAACTGCGCGTGAAAGGCGACGCGGTCGAACCCCGGCCTGTCGGTGCAGACGTCAGGCCGCTTCTTCGCCAAACCCGGCGTGCAGGGCGGAAGAAATGCATAATGACCGGCACCCGACACGAGATGATAGTCGGGTCTGACCGGCAGGTTGCGCTCAATCACTGAAACATAGTCCAGTGTAACTTCGCCGCCGGTCTTGTCCTCTGCACTCAGCGCCGACGCCCACAGCTGGATCGGGATTGTCACGTCCTTCAGAGCCTCACGGTCGAACAAGGGACCGAAGGCGGGGTCGGCGATGACAAGGGCTTTGACGCGTTGGTCGTGCACGAATGGCTGTGCCGAAATCTCGTTTCGTCGCAGTTCGGCGCAGCTGGGTTTCGGAGAATTTTCCGGGCACAGGGCGATGGCCTTTCGCAGATCGGGATTGGCGCCGGCGACGACCAGGCCGGTGTAGCCGCCCCTGGAAAAACCAAAAAAACCGATGTGATCGCCGTCGAGCTTCGCATGGTCGGACCATGCGGTGAGCATGTAGTCGATCAACCTCGTGACGTCGGCCGGGCGCTCCGTCAATGCGGCGAGCGTGTCCGCACGGCTCATGTCGCCGCCGCCGGCATCGACCGGATGGTCGAGCGCGACGACGACGAAGCCGCCATCGGCGAGCACCTCGGCCGTGTCATGGTGGCCGACGAAGCCTCCTCCATAGCCGTGCGAGATCACGATCAATGGCAGCTTTTCACCGGAGACTGCACAGTTCTGCGTTGCAGGCAGAGTGATCGCGCGAAGCTTTACTTCGCCCGCTGGCTCGCGGCAGGGAGACCAGACAGCCGCCTGGAACCCTGGAAAGCCGGCTTCGGCCGGCACCGTGATGAAACGAAAACCGGCCGCCTCGGCGAGCGTCGCCATCAGGCAGAAAGCGGCGGCGAGCGTGAACCGGTGGACGTGCATGCATTGCTCCGACGCCTATTACCCTGCGAGCTCTTGCGATGGCTATCCGGCAAGCTTCTCAAGAAGCGTGTGGGTGGCTAGTGCCACCATTGGAAGCACCACGATCGCCGTCAAAAATCGCTGTTTCAGATATTGCCTCTGCTGATCGTCTTTGGGGAAGACTTCCTACCAAGCCAGACTAGCAGCAGCGGCCGGGGTTGGTCGAATGCTTCTAGCGAACAACGCCATGCGCATCATCCGTGCCCGCAATGAGCCAATCGATCCCCAGCAGGCCAGCTTCGAGGATCACGAAGGCGACAATCCCGCCGAGCCAACCGAAGAAGACGACGGAAAAGGTCCCGAGCAAGATCGCGCAAAAGACGTCGGCGAGGATCTTGCAGATGCGAAAGTCCCGGTCCTGTCCGGATGGAAAATACGACATCGGGCTCCTCCAGGCGCAGCTCTGTCCTTGAATTTAGCCACAGCGCGAGGCGACCGTCCACTCCACCGGAAGGGCGGCCCGTCGCCGGGGCAAGACCTGGATTCACCGCGCCCTATTGCGGAATGGCTTTAGGTCGAATCGATCGCTGCGGCTCATTCACCTCTCCCGCTTGCGGGAGAGGTCGGCGCGTCCGGGCGATGCGAAGCATCGTCCCGCGCGCCGGGTGAGGGCTTTCTCCTCTTGGAGATTGTCCCAATGCGGAAGCACCCTCTCCCAACCCTCTCCCAACCCTCTCCCGCAAGCGCAGGGCTATCGCATATGACGCGTGGCGGCAGCCTGCGCGCACGCCTCGTCCTTCGAGACGGCGCTTACGCACCTCCTCTCCATGAACCACCTGCGAGACGTCGTCTGACAGGTGGTTCATGGAGAGGAGCCCGCCTAAAGCGGGCGTCTCGAAGGATGGCCGCAGGGAAAGGTTCTCAAATGCGATAGCCCTGCCCGCAAGCGGGAGAGGGAGCGCACCTCCTTCGCTGCAGCAATCAAACCTCATCTCATCACGGCTTAAGGTCCGCCGGTCAGTTCTTTGGCTGGCTGAAATCGAGTGGAGGTGGCAGCTCGATTTCCGGAATCTCGATCTTGATCTTGTCCAGATCCACCTTCGCAGGCGCGTCGAGCAGCGCAGTCACCGTTATCGGGAATGCGATGACTACAGCAACCATGATCGCCTGCAGGCCGATCCAAGGCATTGCGCCCCAGTAGATGTCTGAGCTCTTGACCTCCTTCGGCGCCACACCCCGCAAGTAGAACAACGCGAAGCCGAAGGGGGGATGCAGGAAGGAGGTCTGCATGTTGACGCAGAGCATGACGCCAAACCAGATCAAGGCGGCATCCGCGCCGACGACAGGCGTGAGCAGCTTGTGCGCGATCGGCGCAATCATGGGGATGATGATGAAGGCGATCTCGAAGAAATCGAGGAAGAAGGCGATGAAGAAGATGAACAGGTTGATGAAGATCAGGAAGCCCCAGACGCCGCCCGGCAGCGACGTCAGCATGTGCTCCAGCCAGACACCACCGTTGCAGCCGAGAAAGACAATCGAGAAGCAAGTTGATCCGATCAGGATGAAGGTCACCATGCAGGTGATGCGCATGGTGGTCTCATAGCCCTGCTTAACCAGGGTGCGCAGGTCGGGGATCCTGATTGCTTCGATGCAGACCCACGCCACTGCGAGATAGGCAATTGCAAAGGCAATCTTGAACGGCAGGTTCGGCGTGAAATAGATGCCGATCATGGTGCCGACACCAGCAGCGGCGACGCCGGCGAGCAGCACCTTCCGACCGGCCGAGCTGAAATCCTTGTGATGGATGACGGCGAGGACGATCGCGCCGACAGCGCCCATCGCGCCCGCTTCGGTCGGGGTCGCGAGGCCAAGCATCATCGTGCCGAGCACCACGAAGATCAGAACGGCGGACGGGATGATGCCAAGGAGGCACTTGCGCCAGAGCGCCCAGCCCATGAGCGTCCTCGCTTCCTTGGGCACTGCCGGGACATGACCCGGCTTGACCACGCTTAGAACAAACGTGTAGCCCGCGAACAGGGCGATCTGGAGGATCGATGGCCCCCAAGCGCCCAGATACATGTCGCCAACCGACTTCCCGAGCTGGTCGGCGAGCACGATCAGAACCAGCGAGGGAGGCACCAGCTGGGTAATGGTGCCGGAGGCTGCAAGCACGCCGGTGATGTAGCGCATGTTGTAGCCGTAGCGGATCATGACCGGCATCGAGATCAGCGCCATCGCGATCACCTGGGCCGCGACGGTGCCTGTGATCGCACCGAGGATGAAGCCGACGATGATCACGGAATAGCCGAGACCGCCTCGAATGGGGCCGAACAACTGCCCCATCGAATCCAGCATGTCCTCTGCGAGGCCGCATCGTTCGAGGATCGCGCCCATGAACGTGAAGAATGGAATGGCCAGCAGCAGCTCGTTGGCCAGAACGCTGCCGTAGATGCGCTCCGGGATCGCCTGGAGGAAGCTGAATCCGAAGAATCCCTCGTGGATCGCGAGAAATCCGAACGACAGCCCGAGAGCTGCCAGAGTGAAGGCGACCGGGAAACCGATCAACATCGCCACGACCAGTCCGCCGAACATCAGCGGCGGCATCATCTCAATCGTGATCATTGGGTCGGCCGCTCGTATTTCGCATCGATGGTGACTTCACCGCGCAAGGCGGCGGCGCGTTTGATGACCTCCGAGATCCCTTGCAACGCCACCATGAAGAATCCGGCCGGCAGGACAAACTTGATCGGCCACCGCAGGAGGCCGCCGGCATTGTTGGACATCTCGCCGATGATGAACGAGTTGTAGAACATCGCCCATGACAGGTAGCTGAGGAGCAGGCACGCGGGGACGAGGAAAACCAATGTCCCGATCAGGTCCAGCCACAGCTGCCCGCGTTCGGAAAGCATGAGGTAGAGGATTTCGACGCGCACATGCTCGTTGCGCTTGAAAGTGTAGGACGCACCGAACATCACGACGACAGCGAACATGTACCACTGGGTCTCGAGCCAGCTGTTGGAGCTGTAGCTGAAGGCGTAGCGGATCATCGCGTTTGCAGCGCTGACCAGGCAGGCCGCGAGCACCAGAACGTTGCAGACGTTGCCGACTTTTTCGTTCAGCCAGTCGATAGCTGCACTCATCGCCAACAATGGGCGCATCGATGTCTTTTCCCCGCTCGCCGAGTGCTGACTCCAAACGAGCAGGACCATGGTGCTGCATCAGCTGCCATCCATGTCTGCGCGGGAGCTCGTCCACCCTCCTGATGCTTCCGCTCGTTGTTGTTGTCGGCGAGACATGTGAGTACCTCAGCCGCGCGTGAAGCAAGGCAGCTTTACCGTCGGTAGTTTTCTGGTCAACAGAAAAATGGAAAGATTTGCCGCGGTGCTGCAAATCGATCCCCGGCTGGTCTGACGATGATAGCGCATGTTCTGAGATCGCCATGCGCGTGCCGAGGTCCGTCTAACCTTCGATGTCGTACTGCTTGCTCAGGTGATCGCCGATCTGGACAAGCATGGCAACGCATTCGGGGTAGCCGGGTCGATCCGACGTGGCCTTATCTGCACTGGCTCGAAACTCCCAGGACTTGCCATCACGGAGGATCGAAATCATCATTCCGTCGGGGCAGTCGGCGTGAACCTTCAACTCGGCCTTTGCCATAGCGATGAGTTCGCCTTGCGTTTTCACAGGTTTGCTCATGAAGCTCGTCCTTCGATCTGATGTAGAGACTCGCTGATCAAAGCTAGCAAACAAAGTCCCGCGACGCTCTGCCAGAACCCTTAGATTGGCTTACACGAAGCTGACAAGATGCCGGCCATCGTCAGCTGTTGCCCATCACAAGCCGCCAATGTTGTTGAGCGTGCGAGACTTTGCGCCAGGCATCTCGACGTCGACGCGGTAGGTAGTTTTTCGGTGTTTCTTTCGCGGAACGATCGGGCTATCGGAATCTGGCAATCGGGCTGAAGTCGCTGCGGTATCAGATGGGTTTCACCGCCGTTCCGACTTCGCGGTACTGCTTACCGGGCTCAACCAGTCCCGACGGGAATCCAGCTTTGATCGAACACGGCGGCTCTCGATCCTTGATCGGGAAGCCAGGACGGCCGTTTCCGTTGGGGACTTATCAATGAGAATGGCAAATGAGATCGTGCAACTCCTGGTGCAATCGGCCGGCAGTTGGCTTTTTGAAGGTCATCGTTCGGGTCTGAGCGATCGCGAATGGATGGCCTTGCGATTTCTCGCTCTTGCAAACAGATTCTCGAAGACGCCGACGGCTCTCGCGGACTTTCTGGGCACCACTCGCAGCGCCGCATCGCAGATTGCCGCCGTGCTCCTAGAGAAGGGATTGGTGGTCCGTAAGTCCTCTGCGGAGGATAAACGCTCGATCACGCTATGTATCACACGTGAGGGAGAGAAGTTCCTGGAGCGCGATCCGATCAACGCTCTGCGCGATCAGCTCGTGACACTCGAGGTCTCCGATCTGTCTCGGCTGCGCGACACGCTTCGCCGCGTCCTGGTGAGACTCGATGTTGCCGAGCGCCGTCATCATACCGACGTTTGCAACCAATGCATGTTCCTGGTCGAGAACGGAGGGGGGAAAGACCGTCATTTCAAGTGCCGGCTCTTTCGGAAATCCATAGCGGAGAAGGAGACGACCCTGCTCTGCACCTATTTCGAGGCGCGGAGCTAGAAGGCTCACCTGCTCTGCGCTGAACTGTCCAGAAGGGAACGGATCGTCCGGGCTCGGCTGGCTTACACGAAGCTGACAGGGCGAACGGCCGTCGGACACTTTTTCGCTGGCCGCCGCGGCCGGAATGGTGGAAGAGAGCCAAGATACCGCGCGGGCCGTGCGGCGACCTGGTTACCCGTCGGGACTAAGATGCGCCTTCTGATCGTCGAGGACAATGCCGAGCTGTCGCGGCTCGTTGCCGGCGGGCTGGCGGCGGCCGGCTATGAGAGTGACATCGTCGGCAGCGCGGCCGAGGCGCGCGAGGCGGTGAGCAGCGTCAGCTATGCCGCGATGATCCTCGACCTCGGCCTGCCCGACGGCGACGGCCTGTCGGTGCTGCGCGAGCTGCGCCTCAAGATGGAGCCGCTGCCGGTGCTGGTGCTGACCGCGCGCGGCGGCGTGCAGGACCGCGTCAACGGCCTGCGTAGCGGCGCCGACGACTATCTCGCAAAGCCGTTTGCGATGGAGGAACTGCTGGCGCGGCTCGAGGCCATCCTGCGCCGACCCGGCCAGTTGCTCGGCCGCTCGCTCACTCTCGCCAACCTCGTCTACGACACCGAGAGCCGCCAGATCTTCGTCGACGACCAGCCGCGGATCATCTCCGCGCGCGAGACCTCGGTGCTCGAGATCCTGCTGCGCCGGCAGGGGCGGGTGGTGCCGAAGAAGAACGTCGAGGACCACATCTTCGGGCTCGAAGGCGAAGTCGCCTCCAACGCGGTCGAGGTCTATGTCTCGCGGCTGCGCAAGCAGCTGGCGGAACATGGCGCCAAGGTCGTGATCCACACCATCCGAGGCGTCGGCTATCTCATGACTGAGGAGAAATAGCGTGGCCCGGCTCGGATCCAGTGCCGGGTCCTATGGCAGGTCGCCGACGTTCAAATCGCTGATCTGGCGCATCGTGTTCCTCCACATCGTTGCGGTCGCGGTGGTCGCGATCTTCCTGCCGCTGCTGCTGTTCTGGCTGCTCAATTCCGAGATCGACCAGCTGCATCGCGATGCCATGCGCGCCCAGGCCGAAGTGCTGGCGGGGCGCATCGTTGCGCAGCCGGACGGTACGCTGACTTTCAATCTGCCCGACAGCCTCAAGGGCCTCTATTCGGACGCCTATGGCCGCTATCAGTATGACATTCGCGACGCCGAGGGCCGGTTGCTGTTCTCCTCCCACCGGCGTTCCCCAGCGGTGGCAGCGCCGCGCTTGTCCGACACCATTTCCGGCGCCGGCGTCAGCCGCGACATCGACGGCAGGACGGTGCGCATCCAGGTTGCGGAGGACCTCGCGCACCGCGACGTCATCATCGACGACATCGTCTCGAACTTCTTCCGGCGGGTCGGGTGGATCACCATCCCGATCCTCCTGGTCCTGCTTGCCACCGACATCATCATCTTCCGCCGCGCGATTGCGCCGCTGTGGAAGGCCTCGGAGGAGGCCAGCAATATCGGCCCGGCGCGGACCGACATCCGCTTGCCGACGGCACAGACCCCACGCGAGATCCTGCCGCTGGTCACCGCCGTGAACCAGGCGCTCGATCGCCTCGAGGGCGGCTTTCGCGTGCAGCGGCAGTTCACGGCGGCCGCCGCGCATCAGTTGCGCACGCCGCTCGCGATCCTGCGCACGCGGATCGAGACGCTCGACGACCGTGCGGCACGGCAGGCGCTGCATGCCGACATTGAAACCATGAGCCGCCTCGTCGCCCAGCTGCTGGAGATCGCCGAGCTCGACACATTGGTGCTCGATCCCGGCGAGACCGCGGATTTGCGCGCCGTCTGCGCCGAGGTGGTCGGCTCGATCGCTCCGTTCGCGATTGCGCAGCACAAGGACATCGCGTTGAAGGGCACGGACGCGCCGGTCGAGATCCACGGCAATTCCGAGATGCTCCAGCGCGCGATCTTCAACCTTGCCGAAAACGCCATCAAGTTCACCGCGAAGGACACTTCCGTCGAGGTTGAGGTGCGCGATGACGGTTCGGTGCGCGTGCGCGATTGCGGCCCGGGCATCCCGGACGCCGAGCGCGAGCTGATCTTCCAGCGCTTCTGGCGCGCCGACCGCCGGCGCAGCGACGGCGCGGGCCTGGGACTTTCGATCGTCCGCGCGGTCGCGGACGATCATGCGGCGACGGTCACGGTGGAGAACCTTGCAGGCGGCGGCGCGGAGTTCACGCTGCGGTTCAGGCTGGCGGACGGAGCCGATGTTTCACCCTCCCCTGGAGGGGGAGGGTCGGCGCGTAGCGCCGGGGTGGGGTGATCTATCCACTCGGGCACTGTTCACGCGGAGAGACCGTCACCCCACCCCGTCTCACATTTTCGCTGCGCTCAATGTGAGCCGACCCTCCCCCTCCAGGGGAGGGTAAGAGGGCGATCGCGCCATTCGCCCGTTACTTCTGCGGCGGTCCGAGATCCAGCGGCGGTAGCTCGATCTGCGGCACCTCGATCTTGATCGTAGAGGGATCGATGTTCGTCTGCACGCCCTTGTAGTGCATCACCATCGCGGGGAATGCGATGACCAGACCGACCATGATGACCTGGATGACGACGAATGGCACCGCGCCCCAGTAGATCTGGCCCGTGGTGACCGGATCCATCCGCTTGCCGGTGACGCGATCGGTGTATCGCTCCTTCGGTGCGACCGATCGGAGATAGAACAGGGCGAAGCCGAACGGCGGATGCATGAACGAGGTCTGCATGTTGACGCCGAGGATGACGCCGAACCAGATCAGGTCGATGCCGAGGTGCTCGGCGGCGGGTCCGAGCAGCGGGATCACGATGAAGGCCAGCTCGAAGAAGTCGAGGAAGAAGGCCAGCACGAAGACGAAGGCGTTGACGAAGACCAGGAAGCCGATCTGACCGCCGGGGAGGGAGGTCAAGAGGTGCTCGACCCAGACGTGCCCGTTGACGCCGTAGAAGGTCAGCGAGAACACGCGGGCGCCGACCAGGATGAAGACGACGAAGGCGGACAGTTTGGCGGTCGATTCCGTGGCCTGCCGGATCAGGTCCCAGCTCAGCCGGCGCTTCGCGGCGCCGAGGATGAGGGCACCGGCGGCACCCATCGCGCCGCCTTCGGTCGGTGTCGCGATGCCGATGAAGATCGTGCCCAGCACCAGGAAGATCAGGAACAGCGGCGGCACCATGACGAAGGTGGTCTGCTGCGCCATCTTCGACAGGAAACGGAAGCCGGTCAGCTTGTCGATGACCCAGTTCAGCACGGCGACGACGAACGCGAAGATGATGCCGCAGAACATGCTGAGCACGACGTAATCGGCGCCATGCACGCTCGAATTGCGCATCATGAACCATCCGAACACGCAGCTCGCCAGGAACAGCATGCCGAGAGAGACGAGGCCGCGGCTGCCACTCTCCTCGCGGAAGCCGATGGCCTCCTTCGGCAGGCCTGGCGTCGCCTTCGGGAAGATCATGCTGACGAGGAAGGCGTAGCCGGCATAGAGGCCGGCGAGCACGAGACCCGGAATGAAGGCGCCCTCGTACATGTCGCCGACGGACTTGCCGAGCTGGTCGGCCATCACGATCAGGACGAGCGAGGGCGGAATGATCTGCGCGAGCGTGCCGGATGCTGCGATGACGCCGGCTGCCACACGCCGGTCATAGCCATAGCGCAGCATGATCGGCAGCGAGATCAGACCCATCGAGATCACCGAGGCGGCGACGACGCCCGTCGTCGCGGCGAGCAGCGCGCCGACGAAGATCACGGCATAGGCGAGACCGCCGCGGATGGTGCCGAACAATTGGCCGATGGTGTCGAGCAGATCCTCGGCCATGCCTGACCGCTCGAGCACCAGTCCCATGAAGGTGAAGAAGGGAATGGCGAGCAGCGTGTCGTTGTTCATCACGCCGTAGACCCGCTCCGGGAGGGCCTGCAGGAAGTCGGGGTGGAATTGGCCGAGCTCGACGCCGATCACGGCGTAGAACAGGCCGACGGCGCCGAGCGAGAATGCCGCGGGATAGCCGAGCAGCAGCACGACGACCAGCGACGCGAACATGATGGGCGCCATATTGGCGATGATGAATGCGGTCATGATTTCCCCTACACCGTCGCCAACGGCTACTTCTTCTCGATCGCTTCGACGAGATGCTCGACTTCCGCCTCAATCGCCGACACCTGCGAATCATGGGGATCCGGCATCAAGCCGCGCATGACTGCGATCCGCTTGATCAGCTCGGAGATGCCTTGCACGAGCAGGAGGGCGAACCCGATCATGATCAGGGATTTGGCCGGCCATTGCGGCAAGCCGCCGGCATTGCCGGATTGCTCGTTGATCTGGAACGAGCGCTGGAAGAACGGCACGCCGGTGATGATCATCACGACGCACAGCGGAATGAGGAAGAAGAAGTGACCGATCACGTCGATGACGTTGCGGGCGGTCTTCGGCAGCGCGTTGTTCACGATGTCGATGCGGATGTGCTCGTTGTCGAGCAGCGTCCAAGGCGAGCAGAGCAGGAAGACGATGCTGAACAGCACCCATTGCAGCTCGAGCCACGAATTGGACGAGGTGTCGAACGTCTTGCGGACGATCGCGTTGACCGCCGAGATGATGACGGCGAGCACGATCAGCCATGCCAGGCGCTTGCCCGTCCAGCGCGTGAACGCGTCAATCCTGCTGCTCAACTTTAGGAGCGCTTGCAACGATAGGTCCTCCCCCGATTGTGCCCCGGCCGTCTTGACTGCGCCGAGCTGGCGCGTGGCTTGTCTCGCCGCGCAGGCATGAGGCAGGCCGCACCAAACCAGCGGGCGTGCCGCCAGTCAATCGGAAGTTTGTTGATAGTTAAGGGGAATAAGCCCGTATAAGCCCGTGTGGCGGCCAGCTTCTAGCCGCCGGTGACGCTCATGTGCCTGGAGACGCTGGGCCGGTCGTGGCGGCGGTCGATGATGAAATCGTGGCCCTTGGGCTTCAGCCCGATGGCGCGGTCGATCGCATCCGCAAGCAGCACATCCTCGCTCGATGCACGCAGAGGTTTGCGTAAGTCGGAAGCATCCTCGTGGCCGAGGCAGGTGTGCAGCGTTCCCGTGCAGGTGATGCGCACCCGGTTGCAGGATTCGCAGAAATTATGAGTCATCGGCGTGATGAAGCCGAGCTTGCCGCCGGTCTCGGCGACGCTGACGTAGCGCGCCGGACCGCCGGTGCTCTCGGCCAGATCCGTCAGCGTGAATTGCTGGGCGAGGCGGGCACGCACCAGCGACAGCGGCAGATATTGGTCGATGCGTCCCGATCCGATCTCGCCCATAGGCATCACTTCGATCAGCGTCAGGCCCATGCCCTTGCCGTGGGCCCAGCGCATCAGCTCGGGCAGCTCGTCCTCGTTGAGGTTCTTCAGGGCGACGGCGTTGATCTTCACGGCAAGCCCTGCGGCGCGCGCGGCCTCGATCCCCTCGAGCACCTTGTCGATCTCGCCCCAGCGGGTGATCTCGCGAAACTTCTTGGGATCGAGCGTGTCGAGCGAGACGTTGATGCGGCGGACGCCGCAGTCGGCGAGTTCCCGCGCGTGCTTCGCAAGCTGGGTGCCGTTGGTGGTCAGCGTCAGCTCGTTCAGGGCGCCGCTCGACAGATGCCGCGACAGCGAGCGCACCAGCGTCATCACGTTGCGGCGGACCAAGGGCTCGCCGCCGGTGAGCCGCAGCTTCCTCACACCCTTGGCGATGAAGGCCGAGCAGAGACGGTCGAGTTCCTCCAGCGTCAGCAGGTCCGCCTTGGGCAGGAACGTCATGTCTTCAGACATGCAGTAGAAGCAGCGCAGGTCGCAGCGATCGGTGACGGAAACGCGCAAGTAGGTGATGGTCCGCCCGAACGGATCGGTCATCGCGCTCGACAGCGCGGCGCGGGGGCTCGCGGAAGGTCCGTTCATACCAAATGCCTTGTCACTTGCGGCGACGGGCGCGCCTTTGCTTCAGCGGTACTGTCGACGCAATCTAAGCATCGGACGCGGCTAGGACAATCGGGTGGTATACGCAACTTTAGCGCTTGCCTGCGTTCGGATCGGGGAAGGGCGAGCTCGCGGCGGGGGCAGCATCGGCCGGCGCTGCGGCAGGGGCGGCTGGCTTCGGCTTCTTCGGTCGATGCGGCTTGCGGACGGGTTTCGGCGGCACCGCCGGCTGGAGTTCCGCAAACACCGGATTCGGATCGGTGACGACCGAGGCGGGCGTGGTGAAATCGCCGGGATTCTTGATCACATTCACCGGCACGCTCGTTGGCTGGTACTTGGGCAGCGCGAAGGCGACCGTGAACGGTGCGTCGGGCGCGGGAACCGAGACCGAGCAGGGCGTCTTGCAGCCCGGACCGAGCGAGGTCGTGGCGTCAGCGCCCGGGGGATTGGATTCGAGCCGGACCTGGACGGTCGGCGGCGCCGATTTGAACATGTCCCAGGACATCGAGGAGCAGCCACCCAGGCTCGCTCCCGCAAGCGCTACCGCGATGACACGACGCATGAACCACCCACTTTGACTGCGGCGAACCGCCACATCCCCAGCTTGAGCTTAGGAGTGTCGTTTGGGGCAAGCAATTGGCGCGCGCCGCATAGATAGTAGATGGTTAACGCCGGGCTCCGGGAAATAACCTAGCTCTATCAGTTGGTTATAAGGGGCGAGACCGTCATCAGGCTGCTGGCGGCCGCCGGCAGGTCGCGCATGTGATGGATCAGCCGGTCCGGCTTCAGCTCGGCAATCGGCACGTCGGTGTAGCCGAAGCTGACCCCGATCACGGGAACTCCGGCCCGCCGCGCCACCCCGACATCGGTTCCGGCGTCGCCGACCATGATGCTGGCCTTCACATCGCCGCCGGCCCGGGCCACCGTCTCGCGGAAGATGGTCGGATCGGGCTTCTGGACGCCAAAAGTGTCGGCGCCGCAGATCGCCGCGAAGCGGCGGCTGAGGTCGAGCTGGTCCAGCAGCCGCTTGGACAGCCATTCCAGCTTGTTGGTGCAGACCGCGAGCCGATGGCCCTGCGCCGCGAAATGATCGAGCGCGGCCTCGAGCCCCTCGAAGGGGCGCGATTCGACCGCGATATGGTCGGCGTAATAGGCGATGAAATCCGCGGTCATCCGGTCCATGTCTGCGGGGGTGACGGTGCGGTCCTCGGCCTCCAGCCCTCGCTCGATCAGCTTGCGGGCGCCGGCGCCGATCATGTTGCGGGCCGAGGCCATCGGGACGGGCGGCAGGCCTTCGCGGTCGAGCACGTAGTTCAGGGCAGTGATCAGGTCGGGCGCCGTGTCCACAAGCGTGCCGTCGAGATCGAAAACGATGGTGTGAGGGCAAGTCTTCTCGAAGGAGGTCATGATCCAAGCGCTACCGGCCCGGGCGTATCCGCGCAAGAGGCCGGCCCATAAGATCACCTTATAGGTCTGTTCCCGCGAGAAAAACGAGGCTACATAGGCCGCCGAAAGCGGCCGCTATGGCGGCTCATCCTCCCAATTCAGAGGCGGGCGCACACGTGAACATGGACCAGTTGAAGCGGCAGGCTGCTGCGCGCGCCCTCGAGGAGGTGCGCGACGGCATGCAGCTCGGGCTCGGCACCGGCTCGACGGCCAAACATTTCGTCGAGCTGCTCGGCGAGCGCGTGGCCGCCGGGCTCAAGGTGATTGGCGTGCCGACCTCCGAGGCGACGCGGGCCGATGCTCTGCGCTGCGGCGTGCCGCTGACGACGCTGGATGAGATCGACCATCTCGACATCACCGTCGACGGCGCCGACGAGATCGATCCCGAGCTCAATCTGATCAAGGGCGGCGGCGGTGCGCTCTTGCGCGAGAAGATCGTGGCGGCCGCCTCGGATCGCATGATCGTGATTGCCGACGACAGCAAGTGGGTGCCGACGCTCGGCAAGTTTCCGCTGCCGGTCGAGGTCATCCCGTTCGGCCTCGGGGCGACGCGCCGCGCGATCGAAAAGGCATTTGCCGAATGCGGCGTTTCCGGGCAAATGGCGGTCCGCAAGGCCAAGGACGGCCACGTTTTCGTCACCGATGGCGGCCACTGGATCGTCGATGCCCAGCTCGGACGTATTGTGGATCCACCCGGTCTCGCCAAGGCGCTCAGCGCCATCCCCGGGGTGGTCGAGCATGGCTTGTTCATCGGCTTGGCCAGCTCGGCCGTTCTGGCGGGCGGCGGCGGAATCCGCGTGATTGAACGGCGCAAGCCGAAAGGAGACCAGGAATGAAGAACGCGTTGAAATTGTTGCCGGCCGCGACTCTCGCTGTGGGACTGGCCCTCTCGGCCGCCCCGGCCATGGCGCAGCAGCCGGCGCCGGCCCCCAAGGCTGCCGCAGCACCGGCTCAGGCGAAATCCTCGCCGGCGGCCATCGCAGCGGCCAAGGAAATTTTGCAGATCAAGAACGCCACGGCGATGTATCAGGGCGCCGTGCCCGGCCTCGTCGAGAAGACCAAGATCGCGCTGACGCAGCAGAACCTCAACTACCAGAAGGATCTCAACGAGGTCGCGCCGATCGTGGCCCAGCAGCTCGCCGGCCGCCAGAACGAGATCGGCGAAGGCATGGCGCAGATCTACGCCAGCGAGTTCACCGAGCAGGAGCTGAAGGACCTCGTCACCTTCTACAAGTCGCCGCTGGGCAAGAAGCTGATCGAAGCCGAGCCGCGCGCCATCGGCCTCAGCATGGCCTTCATGAACTCCTGGGCCCAGAACTTCTCCGAGACCGTGATGGGCGCCTTCCGCGCCGAGATGCGCAAGCGTGGCAAGGAGATCTGATCGATCCTATCTGATCAGAGTTCACTAAAGCGCGTCATCGCGCTTTAGTTTGCTATTTGAGCATGATCTTTTCGGAAAACCGCGCCACACTTTGCGCTGGCGCGGCCCTTCGGGTCCGGATCATGTTCTGAAAGGGGTCGGAGTGACAATGGCTAAATTCGACGTCGACCTCTTCGTCATCGGTGGCGGCTCGGGCGGCGTGCGTGCCGCCCGCATCGCGGCCGGTCACGGCGCCCGCGTCATGATCGCGGAAGAGTACCGCATGGGCGGCACCTGCGTGATCCGCGGCTGCGTGCCGAAGAAGCTGTTCGTGATCGGCTCGCATTTTCGTCAGGAGCTCGAGGACGCCGCGGGCTTCGGCTGGACCGTTCCGTCCGTCAGCTTCGACTGGCCGACTCTGATCGCCAACAAGGACAAGGAGATCGCGCGGCTGGAGGCGGCCTACACGACGAATGTCGAGAAGTCGGGCGCGCAGATCGTCAAGAGCCGCGCGGTGATCGAGGACAAGCACACCGTCCGCCTGTTCGAGAACGACAAGAAGATCACCGCGAAGTACATCCTGATCGCGACCGGCGGCGCGCCCAACCATGGCGCAGCAATTCCCGGCATCGAGCACGTCATCTCCTCCAACGAGGCGTTCCACCTTGCGAAGCTGCCGAAGCGGATCGTGATCCAGGGCGGCGGCTATATCGCGCTGGAATTCGCCGGCATCTTCGCCGGCTTCGGCTCCGACGTCACCGTGATCTATCGCGGCGACAACATTCTTCGCGGTTTTGACGAGGATGTTCGGACCCACGTCCGCAGCGAGATGGAGAAGCAGGGGATCACGATTCTCACCGGCTGCACGGTGACAAAGGTTGACCGCCACGGCGAGGGCTTCACCACCCATCTGTCGAACGGATCGAGCATTGGCTCCGATCAGGTGATGTTCGCCATCGGCCGCCATCCCAACGTCGCCAATCTCGGGCTCGATAAGGCCGGCGTCGCCATCAACCCGAACAATGGCGGCATCGCCGTCGACCATTTCTCCAGGAGTTCGGTCGACAGCATCTATGCCATCGGCGACGTCACCCACCGCTTCAACCTGACGCCGGTCGCGATCCGCGAGGGCCATGCCTTCGCCGACACCGTGTTCGGCAAGCGCGAGGTGAGTGTCGATCACGCCAACATCCCGACCGCGGTGTTCTCGCAGCCGGAGGTCGGCACGGTGGGGCTGACGGAAACCGAGGCGCGCGCGCAATTCAGCCACGTCGACATCTACAAGACGACGTTCCGCCCGATCAAGGCGACGATGTCGGGCCGCGACACGCGCGTGCTGATGAAGCTCGTGGTCGACGGCGCGACCGACCGCGTGCTCGGCTGCCACATCGTCGGCGACGCCGCCGCCGAGATCACGCAAGCTGTCGCGATCGCGGTGAAGATGAAGGCGACCAAGGCCGATTTCGACACGACCATCGCGCTGCATCCGACCGCGGCCGAAGAGCTCGTCACCATGCGCACGCCGACCGCACGCCACGTGCGTCAGGCGGCGGAGTAGGGCGGCCAGACGAGCTCGGCTCTTAATTGGTGCGCGCTAACCCTCCTCCCTTGTGGGCAGGGCTATCGCATATGCTTTCACGGGGACTGTCCGCGGGCTTGCTCCGCCTCTCCCGCTTGCGGGAGAGGCCGACGCGCCCCGGGCGATGCGAAGCATCGGCCCGCGCGCGGCGGGTGAGGGCTCTCGCCGCGCAGGGACATACTCGGCAAATTCTCAACAACCCCAACGCGGAGACACCCTCTCCCCAACCCTCCCCCGCAAGCGGGGGAGGGAGCCCAGTGCCGATGCCGCCGCATCGTGCACGCCATATGCGATCGCCCTGCCCTTGTGGGGGAGGGTGGCTTCGCGGAACGCGAAGCCGGGTGAGGGGTATCTTTCCTCACGAACGGTGTGTCGAGCGGAGAGAACCCCTCATCCGGCGCTTCGCGCCACCTTCTCCCACAAGGGGAGAAGGAAGGAACATCGAGCGGCAGGCGAACCCAATCACTACGCGTGCCCGACAGCGACGCGCGGCTACCCGTACAGATACCCGACCGGCCTGCCTTCCGTGCGCAGGGGACGGATGTCCTTCTGCGTGATGATCTGACCGGCGAGGCCGTCGATCTCGTCACGCTGCGTCGGGGTCCAGCTCCGCAGCTCGTTCATGCCCTTGAGCAGGCCGAGCCGCAGGATCTGGGTGTTTTCGCCGACACCCGTGAGGCGGATGGACTCCTTGCCGGCCGTCACCACGTCGCCGGCGGAAAGGTCGAAGCTCTCGCCGGCCTTCTTCTGAAATTCGGCGGTGCCGCGAATGACGCGATAGATCACGACCTCGCCCTTGGCGAAACAGGTCGCGTCCGCAGCGGCCGACGTGCTCTTGGGCAGCAGCGAATGACTGCGCGGGTCGGTTGCAATGATGTGGCCGGTGACGAGGTGGCCGCTCGGACTCTCGATGCCGATATCGCGCACATAAACTGGCAAGGTCGATTTGACGGAGCCATCGGCGAGCGGCTTGAACAGCGCGTCCAGCGCCAGGGGATCCTGAAGCCAGAAGCCGGCATCGGCCGGCCGGTTGTGCAGGGGATGGCCCCAGGCCACGCGTGGTGTCTCGGCTTCATTGATCTGGTCCGGACCGACGATGGTCGGGTTCGGAAACGTCGTCGGATCGGTGATGAAGGCTTCGAGGAATTTGCCGGAATAGCCCATCGAGATCGGATCGGGCACCACGGTCTGCGGCGTCTTCAGGTTCTCTTCGGTCGACAGCCCCGACCAGGTGTAGAACAGCTGGCGGTGCACGATCGCGCTTTGCAGCATCACCGCGCCGGGGCCGACATTGTAGAAGCGCCCGTCATAGTCGAAGGTGAATGCGCCCGAGGTGACCAGCACGAGCTGAAAGCCGCCCGGCGGCAGATGAAGATGGAAATCGGTGGGGCCGGTGTCGGGCCGATAGATCGGCAGGTTGGTCGCGACCTCGTGCAGGAGGAAGGTCTCGTTGTTGGCGTGAAAGCCTTCATTGGCGCGGTTGTAGAGCGCCTGCGGCCGGTACGTCGCCTCGAATTTCGCATCCCGGTCGCGATCGATCGCCACGAAATCCCGATCGTTGAGGCACAGCCGCGCGCCGTTCGGATGGGTGAGACCGGTGAATTTGAGAGCTCCGGCAGCATGCACGTTCATGGCATTCTCCGATCTGAGGCCATTCATCCCGGAGCTGGGCGCGCGTAACTTGCCGCTCCTTGTCGTGGCCGGGCAGGGAATTGGCCTGATGCTGTCTTGCGAATTTTAGGCCAGTCGGAGCGCGACAGCGGCGCTGCAGGCTCACCGGCTGCACGCGGCGCGAAAATAATCGAGATTGCACCTGAGGTTAGGCAACAGAGGTCGCCAACATGCCTGGCCTGTCCGCGCAAGCCGCATGTCGGGTGGAGCGACTTAGCTTGTCTAATTTGTCGGCATGTCCAGCAAAGGGCATGCAGCCGTGCCGGTTGCGGCGACAGGTAAATGCCGGCGGCGTCAGCGCCTGACGCGGTTCATTCGAACGATCGACGGACGGTCCGCCCGGGCTTGCCGAACGGGCTATCGGCCCACTTCGCCATGTCCAACGCGCGCGCATCGAACACTTCGCACCAGAGGCAGCTCAGCTCCGCGCGGCCTTTGGCCGTCAGCATGGGGACAAGCGCGTGGCCGCAGCCGGTGCAGGATGTGATGCGATTCATGCGCTTGTCCGCGATCGTCGAATTCATGAATGGCATTCTCGTTGCCGAAGCTTGCGCGGGCGCTATGGCGGCACGCGCGTCGGCAGCTCAATGCCGGTCCCAACTCGCAATGATGGCGTTGACGTAGTTGCAAGCTAAACAACGCTCTCGTGCCCCGGACGCAGCGCAGCGCTCCTTAGCGGTACGCTGCAGAGCCGGGGCCCATATCGCGGCAGGTTGGGGTGCGGCGTTCTGGGTCCCGGCTCTGCGCAGCAACGCCATCAGCGCGTTTACGCGCGTCTTCGACGCGCTATGGCGTTGCTGCGCGTCCGGGACACGGAGACATGCGCGTCAATGCTTGACCAAAGCCAGCAACACGGAACCGATGCGGCGGCTGGTCGCAGTCGCATCGCCTTGATTCCGACAGACCCACCTTTATCTCTGAGACGAACAAGAATCCGGGCCCCTCTGGCGAGGACGCCGACAGATGTCGGCAAACCTCGCGATGTCGGATGACCTGTCCCGCGCGAATGCGATGGATCGGCCGATTGTCGGGCCTCTGTTAGTTCTCTCCGACCATTCGTCTCCATCGCAGCTCCGTGCGGCCATTTCGCAAGTTAAGGGAGCTACGATGTCTGAAGCCAAGACCTCACATCCGATCGAGATCACGGAGCCGTTCAGCCTGAACGAGCAGGCAGCGGTCGCGCTGGTGATCGTGGGCGCGCTGGTTGCGGTTGCCGACCGCCGCGTCTCGCCGGTCGAGCGCGACGAGGTGATTCGTTTCATCAGGGATCGCAGGCTGGCGCCGCACGTTTCGGACGAACGGCTTTGCGCGATGTTCGATGAACTCGCCGAACGGCTCGAAGAGCCGGATTTTGCCAATGTCGTGATCGACACGCTGCGGCCGGTTTCGAATCTGCCGCTCTCGTCCCATCTGATGGAGCTGTCGGAGCGCGTTGCTGCGGCAGATGAGGACGTACATCCCCACGAAGTCCAGGCGATCAAATTGTTGCGCTTGCTGACGCTGGTGCTGCCGCGCGCGAAGCCGGTCGTGCCGAGTGTAGCGGGCGCCGAGCTGCAGGCCGCCTTGAAGGAGTAAGCATGAGCACAGTTCCGGACGAGCGCACCACGGAAATCGAGGATACCACCGGCCAGATCGCCGGTGGAGACCCGCGCCTGGCCAGGCTCGTCCACCGCCTGCCGCCGCGCATGGGCGACACCTTCACCTATCTGCTCAAGCCGTCCAGCCGCTGGGTCAGGATCCCCTCGGGCACGCTGCTGGTCGTCGGCGGTGTGCTCTCCTTCCTGCCGGTGCTCGGCGTCTGGATGCTGCCGCTCGGCCTCGCGCTGCTCGCCGAGGACGTGCCTGCGCTGCGCTCCTCCCGTTCAAAGGTCTTCGACTGGATCGAGCGCCGCAAGCCGCATTGGCTCGATCCGTCGGCATTGAAAAATGATCAATCATGATTGAATTCATCACCCCCGATGCGCTGACCGCGCTGTTCCAAGTCATCCTGATCGACCTCGTGCTCGCCGGCGACAACGCCGTCGTGATCGGTCTCGCCGCGGCGGGGCTGCCGGCCGGGCAGCGCCGCCGGGCCATCATCGTCGGCATCGCGGCCGCCACCGCGCTGCGCATCGCCTTCGCTGGCGTCGCGACCCAGCTCCTGCAGGTCATCGGCCTCCTGCTCGCCGGCGGCGTGCTGCTGCTCTGGGTGTGCTGGAAGATGTGGCGCGAGCTGCGCGAGCGGTCTGCGCATTCGAGGCAGCTCGCCTTCAGCCATGGCAGCGGCGCGGCTGACGCGCCGGCACAGGGAAAGACGTTCGGCCAGGCGGCGGTGCAGATCGTCGCGGCCGACGTCTCGATGTCGCTCGACAACGTGCTCGCAGTCGCGGGCGCCGCGCGCGAGCATCCCTACATCCTCGCCTTCGGCCTGCTGCTGTCGGTTGCGATGATGGGCGTCGCCGCCGATCTGCTCGGCCGCGTGCTCCAGAAGCATCGCTGGGTCGCCTATGTCGGCCTCGCCATCATTATTTACGTCGCCTTCGAGATGATCTATCGGGGCTCGCTCGAGCTCGCGCCCGTTATCGCGAGTCTCTGAGGCGCATGCCTGTCTGCAATCCGGAGTGATCAATGACGTTTGAAACCAAAGCACTTTCGGCGCCGGCCGCGCCGCAACCGCCGATTGGCCTGTTTCCGAAGCTGATCTTCGGCTCGCGCTGGCTGCAATTGCCGCTCTATATCGGCCTCATCGTCGCGCAGGCCGTCTATGTGCTGTTGTTCCTGAAGGAGCTCTGGCACCTCGTCGCGCACTCGTTCGACGCCAGCGAGCAGCAGATCATGCTGGTCGTGCTCGGGCTGATCGACGTCGTCATGATCTCGAATCTGCTGGTGATGGTGATCGTCGGCGGCTACGAGACCTTCGTCTCCCGCCTGAACCTCAGTGGGCATCCGGACGAGCCCGAATGGCTCAGCCACGTCAATGCCAGCGTGCTCAAGATCAAGCTCGCGATGGCGATCATCGGCATTTCATCGATTTCGTTGCTGAGGACCTTCATCGAGGCCGGCAATCTCGGCACCACGCGCAGCAATTTCACCGAGACCGGCGTGATGTGGCAGGTGCTGATCCACATGACCTTCATCATCTCGGCGATCGGCATCGCCTGGGTCGACCGTCTCAGCGAGGGCGGCCATCGCAAGGGGGCCGGCCACGGCTGATGAACCTGGCCGCCTCAAGACCTCCCGAGCGGCCCAATCCTGAGCCCGCCTGATCGTCCGGTCGGGCGGGCTCTTTTTTCGAGATCGCTAAAATTGTCTGCAATCCGTTCAGCGGCGGCAAACGCTTCGGACAAGAAGCACGGTGCCTTAAACCAGGCCTTTGGAACCGATCTGCATCCTGCCCCGCAAAAGGGCAGGGCATCAACATGTCAATTCTCAGGGAGATCGTCGCAGCGGTCGCGGGAGTCTACGCGCTCCTGTTCGTCTGCGACGCATTGTTCGGGGCCGGCGAGGCGCGCTTCGACGACGCCTATTACAGCGCCAGCTTCTACGCGCCGCGGCCGAAGGAATTTCGGTTCGCGAGCGACACGCCGCCAGCAGTCCGCGTCAGCGACGCCTTCGCGCAGTTTGCGCCGGGTGAAGCCAAGCCGAACAGGCGCTACTCGTCGCTGACGACGATCATCCGCTAAGGGCCTGGACTCACTAATCGGCTGTCCGCCTCACGTCCGGTTTACCGCCGGCATCGGCCGAATAGCGGATAGGCTCCGAGGTTGCGGATGGGCCATAAGCCGACTTGCGGTCTGCGGAGGCGGTCGCTTGCCTTCGCACATAGTTTCAGCAAATGCGATGGCTAACGATTGGTGAAAACGAAGCCGCAAAAGATGGCAGGTCACGGATTACAACCTCTGTTTGCTATGAGGCTAAACTGCTAGCAGTCTGACTGTAATCGACGCGCACAAATTGGCATGAAGAAATTACCCAGTTCGATCTTCGCAATCGTTGTCGTTTTACTTAGCCTGGGGCTTATGCTGTTGATCGGGCAACCTCGGCTCTTCTTCAGTCGCTGGAGCTTCACGAAATCGGTCGAGGTCACCGTGCCCGGTGAGGATCGCGGGTACTATTATCGGTTCAAGGCGGGCTATCTGTACAAAGGCGAGCCGCTTGATTTCGACATCGTGGTCGGTTGCCGTGTCAAAATCACCACGTACAAGGATAACGACCGAACAGTCGAAGTTGGCGTCGTCCCCACAATCTTCGGGCTCAAGACAAGAGATCAGCATGGTGTCGCAGTGCTGCTGCCTAACGCCTGCCATGGCGAGACCACGCAGAACGGCAGAGTCCCAAAAGCGCTACTGCCGCTCGTGGTCACGTACGAACATGCTAATGAGCCTTGGTCTGGCGTAGCCTATGTGTCGGAGGATGCGTACGACAGGCCGCGTTCTGAGTTGAAGTTCCTCGGAGCCACGATTACCCGAGCAACGCGCGACGAGTGGCAAGCATGGCGTGAGACCGACGCGGAAAAGAATTTCATTGCTTATGAGCTGTTGGGCATCAACTCGAAAAATATGTGGGATCCACCTAAGTGGAAGCCGGGGCTTCGTGTGATGGCCTCACAGTGCCTCAGCATCTCAAGACTGAAGCTCTCCGACGCGGTGCGCGATGTCGTGACACCCGGCTGGCCTTCCAGCAGACCAACCTATTGGTTTCCTGATGAGCGGACACGGCAATCGCTTTGGGAGGTGGCGTTTGGGCCTAACAAACCTCCGCTCATCGAAGGGTACCGGTTTCAAGATTACTTCCCTGGTGCCTCTCCGGGTCATAACGGATTGGCTCGCCGCGAACCCGGCGCAGTCATTTTCTTCAATCGCGAAGTCGAAGGCGATGTTTACCCGGCTCACACAGATATTTCGGTCAACAAGCTAGAGCCCACCGGTGAGCTTCCAGCCGAAATGACCGCAAAAGAACGGTTGGATTGGTCATCGGCTGAGGTAAAGCCGGATCTGCGAGGCTTCGCCTTTTGCGAGAGTTCAATCGTCTCAATTGATGGCGTGCCACAGTGGCCTCCCAAATATCTGTACCGCAATGCGAACCGGATCAACGGCGAGGCGATCAGCGAACAACTTGCCAAGTGGGGCACCAACTACTTCTTCGCATTCGAGCGCGACGAGTACATCATCTTTTTGCGAATGTACGAACTTGCAAGCAGCTTCGCAAAATTGTGAGGGAGCCGACTAAGTTTGAGCGGTCGTAATCGGCCGCCGTCTTCGGTCACAAGCCAGCTATGGGTCAAGGGCTGCCTTGGCCAGCTAGCATGGCCCTGTTCGGGTCATCTTCAAGAAGCAGACCTCGCGGCGGTCTGAGCCAAGATTGCCGAGGGCCATATGGGCCGTTTAGCTGGTATTAGTCTTGGTGTTGCAAATTGACATTGTGTCCGACCGTGGGGCCGCTATGAAGCGCACAAAACAGAGGCTGGCTTTAGTTGGCTCGACGCTTTCGATCATCGTCGTTGCGGGCGCGACTTACTTTCTGTTCTGGCATAAGAGTCTGACGGCAATTCTTTCCTTTGTGGCTATCGTCCCGGTCTTCCTAATTCTCGCGCTCGGCCTCCTGAAACTAGCGCGCGCAACGTGAGCACACGCAGGTCGGCTTCGGGCCACAAGCCGCAGATCACGCTCAAGATGGTTGACTTCCGCTTTACGATGGTGAGCCGACATCCGGCGAGAAAAAGCCGCGAGGACACCAAGGCGTCTCTCATTCTCCCTGGATCCATTCCGCGACGCCGCGCCATAGCGTGTCGCGATGTTCGGGGCGGAAGAAGCCGAAATGGCCGATCGCCTTGGCGCCGACGTCGGACGGTTTCACCGTCAACACCTCCGGCTTGATCGCCGTGAATCCGCTCGTGAGCAGTTCGACCGCAGGCCGCGTGGCCCAGGGATCGTCGGAGAAGCAGAGCGCGCGCAGCTCGCCCTTGAACTTGGCAAAGTTCTCGAGCGCCGGCAGTTTTGAATCGAAGAGATAGCGCGGGCTCGAGACCCACTCGGCCCATTGCAGGAAGACGCCCTTGGGCAGATCCTCGCCGACGCCGGCCCAGCCGGGGGCATAACCGAGCGCGTGGACCAGCGGCACGCCGACGAAATTCATGAAAGCATAAACACGGTATTTCTCCGGCGAGGTCATGAGCCGCCAGGTCGCGGCCTGCGAGGCCACCAAGGCGGCGCGCGAGATCTCGCTGTTGTTCGCAATCAGTCCGAGCGCCTGGCCGCCGAAGGAATGGCCGACATAGCCCAGCGGCAGGGTATGATAGCGCTCGCGCATCCAGCTGACCGCGGCGGTGACGTCGAGCGCGGCCCAGTCTGACATCGAGGCCTTGAAGCCGACCAGCGATTTGGGCCGGTTGTAGCCGACCATCGCCGGCAGCCTGGAGTCGCCGATGCCGCGATAATCGTAGGTCAGCACCGCGCAGCCGCGATGGGCGAGGTAGGAGGCAAAGCCGCGATAAATCTTGCGCGGGACGGCGGTGGCGGAGTTGATCAGCACGGCATGCCGCTTGGCGCCCCGTGGCAGGAACAGGGTGCCGGTCAGCGCATACCCGTCGGCGGCCGGAAAGCTGATCTCGTCGATGAAAACGTCGTCCAGTGCCGCGTCCATGGGCGGTCAATGTCCTGCCAGTTCTTTGCCGGCCCCAAGCAAATGCGAATTCGGCTTTGCCCGCAAGGGTTTGCAGTGCGAGACGGATTTACAACTGGCGGGGCGGAGCCAGCCTGTGTATAAGGCGGCCCTCGCAACCCCTAGATCAGGTTGTGCTTTTTGCTTCACGGAGAGATTGCGATGTCCGAGCGGTGGACGCCCGAGTCCTGGCGCAGCAAGCCGGTGCTACAGGTGCCCGAATATCCCGACGCCAAGGCCCTGGCCGACGTCGAGGCGCAGCTTGCGACCTTTCCGCCGCTGGTGTTCGCCGGTGAGGCACGCAATCTGAAGAAGGCGCTGGGCCGCGTTGCGACCGGCGAGGCCTTCCTGCTCCAGGGCGGCGACTGTGCCGAGAGCTTCGCCGAGCACGGCGCCAACAACATCCGCGACTTCTTCCGCGTGCTTCTGCAGATGGCGGTGGTGCTGACCTATGCCGGCGCGGTGCCAGTGGTGAAGGTCGGCCGCATTGCCGGCCAGTTCGCCAAGCCGCGGTCGTCCCCGACCGAGACGGTCAACGGCGTCGAGCTGCCGAGCTATCGCGGCGATATCGTCAACGACATCGCCTTCACCAGGGAAGCGCGGGTGCCCGATCCGCAGCGCCAGCTGATGGCCTACCGCCAGTCGGCGGCGACGCTGAACCTGCTGCGCGCGTTCGCCACCGGCGGCTACGCCAATCTCGGCAGCGTGCATCAATGGATGCTCGGCTTCCTCAAGGCCTCGCCGCAGTCCCGCCGCTACAAGGAGCTGGCCGACCGCATCTCGGACGCGCTCAACTTCATGCGTGCCTGCGGCCTCGACCTTGAGAGCCATCCGGAGCTGCGCGCCACCGATTTCTACACCAGCCACGAGGCGCTGCTGCTCGGCTACGAGCAGGCCATGACCCGCGTCGATTCTACCACCGGCGACTGGTACGCAACCTCGGGCCACATGATCTGGATCGGCGATCGCACCCGCCAGCTCGATCACGGCCATGTCGAATATTTCCGCGGCATCAAGAACCCAATCGGGCTGAAGTGCGGCCCTTCGCTCAAGCCCGACGAGCTCTTGAAGCTGATCGATGTGCTCAACCCCGACAACGAGCCGGGCCGGTTGACGCTGATCGGTCGTTTCGGCTCCGACAAGGTCGGCGAGCATCTGCCGAACATGATCCGCGCCGTGAAGCGCGAGGGCCGGGTGGTGGTCTGGTCGTGCGATCCCATGCACGGCAACACGATCACCTCGACGTCGGGCTACAAGACGCGACCGTTCGACCGCATCCTGTCCGAGGTGAAGTCGTTCTTCGCGATCCACGCCGCCGAAGGCACCCATGCCGGCGGCGTGCATCTGGAGATGACCGGCAAGGACGTCACCGAGTGTCTCGGCGGCGCCCGCGCGATCACGGACGAGGATCTCAACGACCGCTATCACACGGTCTGCGATCCCCGCCTCAATGCCGAGCAATCCATCGATATGGCTTTCCTGGTCGCCGAGCTGCTCAAGCAGGAGCGCGCCGGCAAGGCCCAGCCGATTCCGGCCGCAGCGGGGCTCTAGGACCTTGCTGCGGATCTGGAAGGCCACGATCAATTCCCGCAACGGTCTGGCCTTTGCGTTCCGGTCGGAGCAGGCCGTCCGTGAGGAGATCTTTGCGCTCCTGCTGTCGATGCCGCTCGCCTGGTTCATCGGTGCGACCGCGATGCGCGCGGTCGAATTGGTGTGCTCTGTCGCGTTCGTGCTGACGGTCGAGCTGCTCAACACCGCGATCGAGAAGCTCGCCGACCGGCTGACCATGGATCACGACAAGCAGATCGGCCGCGTCAAGGACATGGGCTCGGCCGCGGTTGGCGTTGCGCTGTTGATGACCGGCGCGTTCTGGATCATCGCCGTCATCGAGCGGTTGGGGTTCCTCTAGCTAGGGATCGGACTAAGCGGCCATGACCGAACGACTCAACACATTCGCGGTCACGCTCGCCCAGCTCAATCCGACCGTGGGCGACGTGGAGGGCAATGCGGACAAGGTGCGCGCGGCGCGTGCGCGAGCTGCCGCTGACGGCGCCGATCTCGTGCTGTTTCCGGAACTGTTCATCGCCGGCTATCCGCCGGAAGATCTGGTGCAGAAGCCGGCCTTCCAGGCCGCCTGCCGCGCCGCGATCGAAAGCCTCGCGCGCGAGACCGCCGATGGCGGGCCCGCCATGCTGGTCGGCACGCCCTGGGTCGAGGACGGCAGGCTCTACAATGCCTGCGCGCTGCTCGACGGCGGCCGCATCGCCGCGCTGCGCTTCAAATGCAATCTGCCGAATTACGGCGTGTTCGACGAGAAGCGGCTGTTTTCGCGCGGCCCGGCGGCCGGCCCTGTCACCGTGCGCGGTGTGCGGATCGGCGTGCCGATCTGCGAGGACATCTGGCTGGAGGAGTCCGAGGATTACGAGAATGTGGTCGAGACGCTGGCCGAGACCGGCGCCGAGATCATGCTGGTGCCGAACGGCTCGCCTTACGCCCGGGACAAGAACGACGTGCGCCTGTCGGTCGCGGTGGCCCGCGTCACCGAGAGCGGACTGCCGCTGGTCTATCTGAATCAGGTCTGCGGCCAGGATGAGCTTGTGTTCGACGGCGCATCCTTCGCGCTCAACGGCGATCTTTCGCTGGCGGCGCAGTTGCCGGCCTTTGAAGAGAGCATCGTCACGCTGCGCTTCGCCAGAAACGACGACGACTGGCGCTGCACGGGGCCGATCGCCGAACAGCCCGAGGGCGACAAGGCCGACTACGCCGCCTGCGTGCTGGGCCTGCGCGACTACGTCGCCAAGAACGGCTTTCCCGGCGTGCTGCTCGGCATCTCCGGCGGCATCGATTCGGCGCTGTGCGCGGCGATCGCGGTCGACGCGCTCGGCGCCGACCAGGTGCATGGCGTGATGCTGCCCTATCGCTACACGGCCGCACACTCGATCGCCGACGCCGGCGAACTCGCCGGCCATCTCGGCATCCGCTACGAGGTGCTGCCGATCGCGGAAGCCGTGAACGGATTCGAGACCATCCTGTCCGGCATTTTCAAGAACCTGCCGCCTGATATCACCGAGGAAAACCTCCAGGCCCGCACCCGCGGCACGCTTCTGATGGCGATCTCCAACAAGACCGGACTGATGGTGGTGACGACGGGCAACAAGTCGGAGATGTCGGTCGGCTACGCCACGCTCTATGGCGACATGAACGGCGGCTTCAACCCGATCAAGGACATCTACAAGACGCAGGTGTTTCGGCTGGCGGGCTTGCGCAATTCGTGGAAGCCAGAAGGCGCGCTCGGGCCGGCTGGCGAGGTCATTCCCCCCGACATCATCACGCGTCCGCCGACGGCGGAGCTGCGCGAGAACCAGACCGATCAGGACTCATTGCCGCCTTACGATGCGCTCGATGCCATCCTGGAGCGCCTGGTCGAGCGCGAGCAGCCGCTGGATCAGATCATCGCCGCCGGCTTCGACCGCGACACCGTCACCCGCATCGACCATCTGCTCAACGTCGCCGAATACAAGCGCCGCCAGGCCGCGCCCGGCGTGAAAGTGACGGCAAGGAATTTCGGCCGCGACCGCCGCTATCCCATCACCAACCGTTTTCGCGACAGGGGCGAGAGGCTGCCCGCGTCGGACGAGACGCTGGTTTCGCCCGGCAGCACGGCGTCGATCGACGCGTTCGAGGGATGATGGGAAAGCCATTTGGCGTGGTGGGCGATCTCGCCAAACATTCCGCTGTCATCATCCGCGAAGGCGGATGATCCAGTACTCCGCGGCGGACGTTGTGGAAACCAACTGGTGCCGCGGAGTACTGGATGCCCCGCCTTCGCGGGGCATGACAGTTGAGAGAGATGCGAATTCCTGCAATGCTACGAGGGGCCTGCGAAGAACAGCACCCGAAGGAAGTGCGTGTACTCGGATTCGAGCACCATGATCGACACGAATACCAGCACCGCGACCGGCGGCAGCAGGATGGCATAGGCCAAGGCCAGCCGCTCCCAGGCCATGTGCATGAAGACGGCGACGATCAGGCCGGCCTTCAGCACCATGAACAGCAGGATCAGCGACCACCTCAGATAGCCGTGCAGGCCAAAGTAGTCGACGAGGTAGGAGCACGTGCTGAGGACGAACAACCAGCCCCAGACCAGGAGGTAGAGCTTGATCGGGTGCTGTTGCCCCTTGGCGTGAACGGCTGCCGTTGCGACTGCGCCATGCGCCGGAGCGAGGAGCCCTTCTTCCATGTGTACCGCCGCGTTTGTCATGCGCCACCTCACCAAAGATAGAAGAATGCAAAGATGAAGACCCACACGAGATCGACGAAGTGCCAGTACAGGCCCGTGATCTCGACGATCTCGTAGTACCCCTTGCGGCTCGTGAAGAAGCCGCGCCTCTCGACGTCGAAGTCGCCGCGAAAGACCTTCCGCGCAATGGCGATCAGGAAGATCACACCGATCGTCACATGGGTGCCGTGGAAGCCGGTGATCATGAAGAAGCTCGCGCCAAATTGCGGCGCACCCCATGGATTGCCCCAGGGCCGAACCCCCTCCATGATCAGCTTGGTCCATTCGAAGGCCTGCATTCCGACGAAGGTCGCGCCGAAGGCTGCGGTGACCAGCATCAGGATTGCGGTTCTCACGCGATCGCGGCGGTAGCCGAAATTGACGGCCATCGCCATCGTACCGCTGCTGCTGATCAGGATAAACGTCATGATGGCGATCAGGATCAGCGGAATGTGCTTGCCGGCGATGTTGAGAGCGAAGACCTCGCTGGGATTGGGCCAGGGCACGGTCGTCGACATGCGCGCCGTCATGTAGGAGAGCAGGAAGCAACTGAAGATGAAGGTGTCGCTGAGGAGGAAGATCCACATCATGGCCTTGCCCCAGGACACGTTCTTGAAGGCGCGCTGATCGGACGCCCAATCGGCGGCGATGCCACGCCAGCCTTCAAGCCGCGCAGGCGATTGCCCCGGATTTGTCAGCACGGTCTCAGCCATCTGGTCTCGCCTCCCTAGCTCAGCAATTGGCGGCAGATGTTGACGAAATCGTCGGTCCAGCCGGTGAGAAGACCGAGCAGGACAAGCCACACCAGCAGCAGGAAGTGCCAGTAGATGGCGCACAGCTCCACGCTCAAGCGCATGTCGGCGATCTCGGCGCCGCGCCACATCTTGGCTGAGGTTCGGCCCAAGGCCACCAGACCGCCCGCCAGATGCAGCCCGTGCACCGCGGTCAACAGGTAGAAGAAGGAGTTCGCCGGGTTGGACGCCACGAAATATCCGGCAGCCCCGAGCCGTTGCCAGGCCAGGAGCTGCCCGGCGAGGAAGATCACGGCAGATGCTCCGCCCGCGAGCAGACCGATGATGACGCCTTCAGTATCGTGTCGCCGCGCGGCCACGTACGACCATTGCAGCGCGACACTGCTCAGGACCAGAACGCCCGTGTTGAGCCACAGCAGCCGCGGCACCGGCAGCGGCCGCCAATCGACCACGCTCATGCGCATCGAGTAGGCGCTGATGAAGAGGACGAACAATGCGCTCGCGACAGCGAGGAACACGCCAAGTCCGACCTTCGCCGCCGGCCAGGTCATGGCATCGCCGCCGGGGAAGTCACCGGCCGGTCCTTCCTCCAGCCAGGGCTTGGCCGTCAGCCGTTGCTGCGACAGCCACCATCCGGCGATCACTGCAAGCACAGTCAGGAACAGGATGATGGCGCTCACGAAGCGGCTCCCTGAGCGAGCTGCGTCGCGCGCGGCGGCTGGTTCTGCGGAATGAAGTCCTCCGCGGCGCCGGGCACACTGTAGTCATAGGCCCAGCGGTACACGACAGGGAGCTCCTTGCCCCAGTTGCCGTGCCCAGGAGGCGTCTCCGGCGTCTGCCACTCCAGCGTCGTCGCCCGCCACGGATTGCCGCCTGAGGCCTCGCCTTTGAAGAAGCTCCAGGCCAGGTTGAACAGGAACACCATCTGGCTGAAGCCGACGGTCAAGGCCACCACGGAGATGAAGGCGTTGAGTGAATGGGCCGAGGACGGGATGAACGTCGCATCCCCGAGTTCGAAATACCGGCGCGGGACCCCGAGCAGTCCAAGGTAGTGCATGGGGAAGAAGATCAGATAGGCACCCAGGAAGGTGACCCAGAAGTGAAACTTGCCGAGGGCGTTATTGAGCATTCGCCCCGTGACCTTTGGATACCAATGATAGATCGCGCCGAGCACGACCATGATCGGCGCCACGCCCATCACCATGTGGAAATGCGCGACCACGAACATGGTGTCCGAGAGGGGCACGTCCACGACGACGTTGCCGAGGAAGAGGCCGGTGAGACCGCCGTTCACGAAGGTGATGATGAAGCCGAGGGCGAACAGCATCGGCACCGTGAGATGAATGTCGCCACGCCACAGCGTCAGCACCCAGTTGTAGACCTTGATCGCGGTGGGGATGGCGATGATGAGCGTCGTGGTGGCGAAGAAGTACCCGAATTGCGGGAACATGCCGCTCACATACATGTGGTGCGCCCACACGATGAAGCTGAGCGCGCCGATGGCCACGATCGCCCAGACCATCATGCGGTAACCAAAGATGTTCTTGCGCGCATGCGTGCTGATCAGATCGGAGACGATGCCGAAGGCGGGCAGGGCGACGATGTAGACTTCGGGATGGCCGAAGAACCAGAATAGGTGCTGGAAGAGCAGCGGGCTGCCGCCGCCATATTTCGACAGCGTGCCCATCTCGACGAGGGAGGGCATGAAGAAGCTGGTTCCCAAGAGACGGTCGAGCAGCAGCATGACCGAGGCAACGAAGAGTGCAGGGAATGCCAGGAGCGCCATGACGGTCGCCGTGAAGATGCCCCACACCGTCAGGGGCAGGCGCATCAAAGTCATGCCGCGGGTGCGGGCCTGCAGCACCGTCACCACATAATTCAGACCGCCCATGGTGAAGCCGATGATGAACAGGATTAGGGACGCCATCATGAGAATGATGCCCCAATCCTGCCCGGGCGTTCCGGAGAGGATTGCTTGCGGCGGGTAGAGCGTCCAGCCGGCGCCGGTGGGGCCGCCGGGTACGAAGAATGTCGAGGCCAGCACCAGGACTGCGAGCAGGTAGACCCAGTAGCTCAGCATGTTCACATAAGGAAAGACCATGTCCCGGGCGCCGACCATCAGCGGGATCAGGTAGTTGCCGAAGCCGCCAAGGAACAATGCGGTGAGCAGGTAAATCACCATGATCATGCCGTGCATGGTGATGAACTGGAGGTACTGGTTGGCATCGATGAAAGAGAAGGTGCCGGGGAATCCCAGTTGGAGCCGCATCAGCCACGACAGCACCAGGGCCACCAGCCCGATGGCCGTGGCGGTCAGCGAATACTGGATGGCGATCACCTTGGCGTCCTGCGAGAAGACATACCGTGTCCACCAGCTCCGCGGATGATAGAGCTCGACATCAGGTACTTCGGCAGGCGGGATGCCGCGGATCCCTTCATATGGAATATCGACCATAGAAACCTCCTCGGTCGTTTCCATCGGGGGTGAGGCGTTGGCCTCTTGCGCCCGATCTATCTTCGACGGCAGCTTGCTACTTGCCGCCAGATTGGTACGTCGCCTTCACGACGGCTTTTGCCGGCGATAGTTCTGCGAACGTTTTTTGTTGCTCCAGCCAAGCGTGATATTCACGCTCTTCGTCGACGATGACCTTGGCCCGCATCTGATAGTGAGCAGCGCCACAAAGCTCCGCGCAGAGAACATCGAACGTTCCGGTTCGGATCGGCTTTATCCAGAAATAGGTCACCATGCCTGGAACCATGTCCATCTTGGCCCGGAATTCGGGCACGTAGAAATCGTGCAGGACATCAACTGAGCGGAGGAGCACCTTGACCGGCTTTCCGACTTGAAGGTGCAGGTCGCCGTTCTCGATCACGACATCGTCCTGCGCGTGTCGGTCGTCACGATTGAGCCCCATCGGATTGTCGGAGGCGATGTTGCGGACATCGGATGTGCCCAACTGTCCATCCTTGCCCGGAAGGCGGAAGCTCCACTGCCATTGCTGGCCCATGACCTCGACCTCGCTGGCATCCGCAGGAACCGTCACGAACTGGTGCCAGACCACGAGGCCAGGCGCCAACATGGCCGCGACGCCGACGCCGGTCCCGACGCTCAGCCACCACTCGAGCCTTTTGTTTTCCGGATTGTAATCAGCCCGTCTTCCCTCTCTGTGGTGAAAGCGGAAGACGCAGTAAGCCATGAAGGCGATCACGGCGACGAAAACAAAGCCCGTGATCCAGAACGTGATGTTGATGGTGTGGTCGATATAGGCCCAGTTGGTGGCGATCGGCGTCCACCACCACGGGCTGTAGATGTGAAACAGCACCGAGCCGATCGCGACCAGAAGCAGTATCAGTGCGACAGCCATCCTGATCCATCCTTGCCATCGAAGGCTACGGATACGAATCCAGGGCGGAGCTCATGTCTGTCGCGATGGCTGGCCTTTCTTGGTTGGCATTCATGCCATCGCCGGCCTGTTGCCTCGCCCATTCCACCGATCGCGAAATCAAGAGAACGCTCGCGACCATCAACTCTAAGGGCGTCTGCATCTAAAATGATACCAGCCCAATCCGGCGTCAATAGACCATATCGGCGTGCCGCCGTGCGGGCGTGGCCGTCGCAAGCTGGCAAAGCATCAGCGTCCTGGGTGATGCAACGCACAAATCAGGCGCACAATTCACCCAACCGTGAGTGCAGTCGTGTTCTGCGCGCGCTAAGCTGGGGAGGCAGGTCGCGACGGGTTCCGTCCGGCCAGGCTCGTTCGCTGAACCTGGGTTGCCGTACCCGACCCATCGCGTTTCTGCCCATCTGGCGGACACGCGTGACTGGAAAGCGCGTGTTGTCGAAACCGCGGTCTTCAGCCCGGGAGGTCTGCTCATGGCCACTCTGTACTCCCACGACATCAGGCGGCACGTATTCGGCGAAGCGGCCTCCTATCCCATTCGCAAGATCAGCTTGTCCGACCTGACCGAGGCCCTGCGCCTGGGTTGGGAGGATTTCCAGGCGATGCCGAGCCACGCGATCGTCGTGTGCCTGATCTATCCCGTTCTCGGTCTCGTCCTGTTCAGGATGGTTCTCGGCTATTCGGTGTTGCCGCTCCTGTTTCCGCTGGCCGCCGGCTTTGCCTTGATCGGTCCTTTTGCCGCGATCGGTCTCTACGAACTCAGCCGTCGTCGCGAGCGCGGCGAAGAGGTCGAAGCATGGGATGCGATCAAGGTGCTGCGCGCACCGTCGTTCGGCGCCATGGTCGAACTCGGCGTGCTCCTGCTGGTCCTGTTCGGGGCTTGGATCGGTGTCGCGAACGCGATCTATGTCTCGATCTTCGGTCATGCGGCGGCCGCAAGCATTCCCGACTTCGCAACGCGCGTGCTGACGACACCGGAAGGCTGGTCGCTCATCATCGTCGGTTGCGGTGTCGGCTTCCTGTTTGCGGTTCTGGCATTGTGCGTCAGCGTCGTGTCATTTCCGTTGATGCTCGACCGCCATGCAACTGCGATCGACGCGATCCGCACGTCGCTCCGAGCGGTGACGGCGAATCCGGTTGCGATGGCCGGATGGGGCCTCATCGTGGCGGCGCTGCTCGTGATCGGCTCGCTGCCGCTCTTCGTCGGTCTCGCCGTCGTTCTGCCGGTGCTCGGTCATGCCACCTGGCACCTCTATCGGCGGGTGGGCGAGCCCAATCCGAACCCACCGGATGCACCGCCGCCGCCCCCGAAGGGCAGGCGCTACGCAGCAGACTTTCCGGCCAATCTCTTCCCGTGGAGCCGCGAGGGCGAGCAGTAACGGTGAAGCGGCCGCGCGCGGCGGCCGCCTTGGCTCGAGTTGCCGAAGAGCTATTGCTGCGGAGCGATGAAAGTCGGGCCGAGCGAGCGATTTGGCTTGTTTTCGGAGGGGCGCAGCCGTGAGGCGTGAGGTGTTCTGCCTATTCCGGCTTCGGCTAAGTATCCAGTTTCCCTGTCATCGAACGTGTATTCCCAGCAACACTCAGCAAAAAACACCTGGTTGGTGGCCAGATTTGCCGCTTCATCAGGCTACAGCATCGTTATTGTGCACAATGTATACTTGAACGGTGCTACTCATCGCCCCGAAACTTGGCGTTGCGCGGGCGACCGTGACGCGCAGAGAATTGACGACGGCGCAATACCGGCGAATTGCGAATCAGGCCGGGCGCCGCGGAGCAGGCGGGGGCGCGCGTGCGTTTTGATCTCGGGTGGAGAGTGTCTCGGCGTGTGGCCTGGTCGGCGTCGGCGAGTGTGCTCGCGCTGGTCGCATTCAGTCCTGCGGCCCATGCTGCGTGTACCCCGGCGGCGGCCGATAATGTGATCGCAACCTGCAGCGGCGTGTCCCCGGGCTACGGCTCCGGGACTGAAACCGGGGTCACGGTCACCGTTCTCACCGGAGCGACGGTCTCCGGCGTCGCTGGCATCAATGTTGCTGACGGCACGTTCATCAACGAAACGGGCGCCACCATTTCCGGCGTGAATGCAGGAATTAACGCCGCGCTCGGCGATGCCAGCGTCACGAATTCCGGCAGCATCACAGGCTCGGGGGTCTACGGCATTCTCGGGGCCATCAATGTGACGGTGACCAACAATGCCGGTGCAAGCATTACCGGCGGTGGTTACGGAGTTGTCGCCAACGCCGGCTTTGCCAACGTCACCAATTCCGGCAGCATCAAAGGTGGGGGCGTCGCCATCTACGCCGGCAACGGTGCGACGGTGACCAACAATGTCGGTGCCGGCATCACGGGTGATGGTACCGGGATTTTCGCCAACAGCGGTGTAGTCAACGTCACCAACTCCGGCAGCATCACGGGTACGTTTAACGCTGGCATCTACGCTGACATCGGTGCCACGGCGACGGTGATCAACAACGCCGGCGGCAGCATCACAGGCGGACAGTACGGGATTCAAACCGCGGCCAGCGTCAACATCACCAATTCCGGCAGCATTGTCGGCACGTCGATCTTTGGAATTAGTGCCGGCGCGAGCGCAACGGTGATCAACAACGCCGGCGCCTCCGTCACCGGCTCGGCGATTGGAATCGTTGCACTGGCTGATGCCGACGTGACCAACTCCGGCAGCATCAGGGGCACCACTCAATTCGGCATCGCCGCGGGCACCAGCACGACCGTTGTCAACAACGCCGGCGGGCTCATCAGCGGCTTCCTCGCCGGAATTCGCGCGGTCGCCGGCGGCTCGTCAGTGACCAACGCCGGCGCCATCACCGGCGGCACGGCGGCGATCCAGTTCTCGGGCGTCGGCAACACGCTGACACTGCTGGCCGGCTCGGCCATCACCGGCAACGTGCTCGGCGGCGGCAGCGACACGTTCCAGCTTGGCGGCAGCGCTGCGGCGAGCTTCGACGTCTCGCAACTCGGTGCCGCCGCGCAGTATCAGGGCTTCGGCACCTTCAACAAGATCGGCAGCTCGGTATGGACGCTGACCGGCACCAGCACCTTTGCCGGCACGGTCAACGTCGACGGCGGCACGCTCGCCGTCAACGGCGATCTGTCCGCGGCCTCGAGCCTCACCGTGAACGCGGGCGGCACGCTCGGCGGCAACGGCATCGTCGGCACCACGCTCATCAATGGCGGCACGCTGGCTCCCGGCAATTCGATCGGCACGCTGACGGTCGCCAGCCTGACGATGACCGCGGCCTCGACCTATCTGGTGCAGGTGTCCGGCGCCAGCGCCGACAAGACCATCGTCACTGGCGCGGCCAATCTTGCCGGCAAGGTGGTGGTGGATCCGCTGGCGCGGGTCTCGGCCACCACGACCTATACGATCGTGAGCGCAGGTGCGGTGAGCGGCGCCTTCTCCGCTGCGGAAGTTGCCAACAGCTTTGCCCGCAACGCGCGGCTGAGCCAGGTGGGCAATGATGTGCTGCTGACACTCGATCCTGGTCTGCTGGCGCCGGCGGTGTCCGGCATCGGTAACGTCAACCAGCGCAATGTTGCCGCGGGGATCGACAATGGGCTGGCCGGGGGCGCTTCCACGCCGGCCGGCTTCAACGCGCTGTTCGCGCTGACCGGCGATCCGCTGCTCAACGCGTTGACCCAGGCCTCGGGTGAGACCGCGACCGGATCGCAACAAACCACGTTCAATGCGATGGGCCTGTTTCTCGGCGTGCTCACCGATCCGTTCGTAACCGGACGCAATGGCGCCGACGGTTCGTCCGGCGGCGCGGTCGGCTATGCGGCAGAAGACGGCGATGCTTACGCCTATGCCGCGACGGGCCGCAAGCGCCCGAAGGCCGAGCGCGAGGCCTACGCCGCGATCTATCGCAAGGCGCCGCAGGGGCAGGTTTATGATCGGCGCTGGACCGTGTGGGCCGCAGCCTTCGGCGGCACGCAAACCACCGACGGCAACACGGCACTCGGCTCCAACGCCACGACCAGCCGGATCGCCGGCGCTACTGCTGGCGCGGACTATTGGTTCTCGCCCTACACCGTTGCCGGCTTTGCACTTGCCGGGGGCGGCACCAGCTTCAGCGTTGCCAATGGCGGCACCGGCCGTTCCGATCTGTTCCAGATCGGCGCCTTCGTGCGGCACACGATCGGCCCGGCCTATGTCACCGGCGCGCTGGCCTATGGCTGGCAGGACGTCACCACCGACCGGATCGTCACCATTGCCGGCACCGATCATCTCCAGGCACGCTTCAATGCCAATGCGTATTCGGGGCGGCTCGAGGGCGGCTACCGTTTCGTCGCGCCCTGGACGTCCGGCGTCGGCATCACGCCCTATGCCGCGGGCCAGTTCACCACCTTCGATCTGCCGGCCTATGCGGAGAGCGCGATCACCGGCGCCAACAATTTTGCCCTGAGCTACGCCGCGAAGAGCGTCACCGCGAGCCGCTCCGAACTCGGCCTGCGCGCCGACAGCTCCTGGGCGCTGACCGATGCGGTTCTCACCTTGCGCGGCCGCGCCGCCTGGGCGCACGATTTCAACCCCGATCGCAATATCGCGGCGACATTCCAGACGCTGCCCGGCGCGAGCTTCGTGGTCAACGGTGCCGCGCAGGCACATGACGCCGCACTCACCACCGCCTCGGCGGAGGTGCGGTGGCGAAGCGGATGGTCTGCCTCTGCGACCTTCGAGGGCGAGTTCTCCGATCTCGCCCAAAGCTACGCCGGCAAGGGCACCGTGCGCTACGCTTGGTGACGCCGCTACCGCGCGGGAGAGGCTACTTCTGCTGCTGCGGCAGGAACGTCGGGCCGACCGAACGGATCGGCTTGTTCTCAGAACTCGGCGCAGCCGTGGTGGTGTCCGCCGGCGGCGTTGCAGCCGGTGCCGTCGCCGTGGTCGGCGCCGCGCCGGCCGCGCCCTTCTTGGCATTGGCAGGCGTGCCCTTGTTGAGCCGCTGCTGCTGCATCTTCCTGGCGCTCTCCTCGGTGACGATGATGTCGCCCTGCTGCTCGGCCGCGGCCTTGTCGTCGGCCGATTTCAACGCGTCCGCCCAGGTCTGGCCCGCCGCCTTGCAGGAGCAGGACGGGTTGAACTCGCTGCGGAATTTGAACGCGGTCGGCAGCGCGGTGTAGGGCTGGCCGCCGATCGAGACCGCCGAGTTCATGTCCTCGCCGGGATTGCGATGGGTGTAGAGCACGGCTTCGGCTGCGGGGCACAGCGCCTTGCAGGTCTTTTCGTCGTCGGGGAAGCGCGCCGGCACGGTCGCAAAGGAGATCGGGAAATAGGCACCGTCGCAGGTGCGCACGCACACGGTGCGGAAGGTGCCGGATTGCGGGCCGAGGTCGGAGGGCGGCACGGCTTGCGGATTGTTCGGGTTGTTGTTGCCGCCGAACAGGTTGCTCAGGAAGTTGCCGCCGCCTTGTGACTGCGCGGCGTTGGCATATTGCGGGCCGCAATTGTTCTGCGCCAGCGCCATCAGCACCGAGCGGCGCTGGTTGTCGCGCTCCGGGCTGAAGCCGCCGGGGCCGCCGCCGCGCAGCCGTTCGAGGTTGCCGGTGATCTGGTCCAGATTGGCGCGCATCTGCTGGATCTGGGTGTTGACCGGGCCGCACTGCGCCGACTGGCCGTTGAACAGCGAGAAGAAGCCGGAGGAATCGCAGCCCATGCGCTTGGCCTGCATGGTGACGCGGTCCAGCTCGGCCTGCTGCCTGGCCTGGGAATCCTGATAGCGGCGGATCTGCTCTTCGCGCGCCGGGTCGCCGCCGCCGCCGCGATCGAGCGCGGCGAGCTGGCCTTCCAGGCGCACGCACATCGGGTTCGGTCCGAGCCCGTTCTGGCCGGGCTGAGGCGGCGGGCCAGGCGGGCCAGCCTGCGCGAAAGCGCCATTGGCGAGCACGACAGTGCTCAGGAGCACGGTGCAGGCAAGGAGGAAGCGGGCACGGGAGAGCGACAAAAATTCAGGCATATCCGCCATTCTAGCGAGGTCACGGCCCCAAGTGACTTTCCAATGCGATCTGGGGGCCGAAGCGCGCCCTCCAATAGCCGCTTCCTGCGGCATCGTCACGTCGTTTCAGGGGCCAAAGATTGGGCCTAAGGTCCGCCAGCTCCGAGCGAATTCAGCGCTGGCAGGTGATTGCGACATATTCGTCGCAACGGCCATGGGAGCAGTTTGCGCCGGATTTGGGGACGGAGCCGGTAATTTCGTCGGGATCGACCCGGCGATAGCTTGATGCCTGGGCAAAATCTCGTGACTGGCAATAGGTGCGCGCGGCAGACGCGCCGCATTTGTCGCCCCTGGCCAGGCACTGGCCGACGCCGCCATCCGCCTGGTTGGCGATGATGAAGACGCGGGTCTCGGCGCAAGCGCTGGGTGCTGCAAGGATCGAGGCGCTAAAAATGAGCGCGAGCAGGGATCGCATGAAAATACCGAGGCAATAAATTGGGGAACCGCAGGTTCCAGAATGGCCTCAAATGGTTAGGGGATCATGAACCATCAGGGCGGGCGGCGCGCTTTGCGGAGATAAAGCGGCGTTTTCGCGGCTCTCTTGACGTGGGGCCGCCTCATAGCCCATATGTCGCCTTATGAACGGTCTCCTCGCCATTTGCGCCATTTGCCGCGAGATTACGAGCTAGCGATTCGCTGGCTGGAGCCGTCTTTTCTCAACCACATTGAGAGCCTTGGACGCCCGGCCGAGAGGGATGGGTTGTCATGGAATTGCGTCTTTACGATACGCTGAGCCGGGAAAAGCGCGCCTTCGTGCCGCTCGATGCGAACAACGTCCGCATGTATGTCTGCGGACCGACCGTCTACGACTTCGCCCATATCGGCAATGCGCGGCCGGTGATCGTGTTCGACGTGCTGTTTCGGCTGCTGCGCCATCTCTATGGCGAGACGCATGTCAAATATGTCCGCAACATCACCGACGTCGACGACAAGATCAACGACCGCGCCGCGCGCGATTTTCCGGGCCTGCCGCTGAACGAGGCTATTCGCAAGGTCACCGAGCAGACGGGCAGGCAGTTTCACGCCGATGTCGATGCGCTGGGCGCGCTTCGGCCCAGCGTCGAGCCGCGGGCGACCGAGCATATCGCCGAAATGCGCGAGATCATCGAGCGGCTGATCAAGGGCGGCTTTGCCTACGCCGCCGAGGACCACGTGCTGTTCTCGCCGCAGGCGATGAACGCGGCCAATGACGGACTGCCGCGCTATGGCGCACTGTCCAATCGCTCGCTGGACGAGTTGGTCGCCGGGGCCCGCGTCGATGTCGCGCCCTACAAGAAGGGCAATACCGATTTCGTGCTGTGGAAGCCGTCCAAGCCGGGCGAGCCGTCATGGCCGTCACCGGCCGGCATCAAGGCGGAGGGGCGTCCGGGCTGGCACATCGAGTGCTCGGCGATGGCCTGGAAGCATCTCGGCGAGCATTTCGACATCCATGGCGGCGGCATCGATCTCGTGTTTCCGCATCACGAGAACGAGGTCGCGCAGAGCTGCTGCGCCTTTCACCAGCAGCGGATGGCGAACTATTGGATGCACAACGGCTTCCTGCAGGTCGAGAGTGAGAAGATGTCGAAGTCGCTCGGCAACTTCATCACCATCCATGAGCTGCTCGCGGATTGGCCGGGCGAGGTGCTGCGTCTGAACATGTTGAAGACGCATTATCGCTCGCCGATCGACTGGACCATGAAGTCGCTGGAGGAGAGCGCCAAGACGCTCGACGACTGGTATCGCGTCGCGGCCGACGTCGAACCGGGCAGGCCGGCCACGTCCGTGGTCGAGCCGCTGCTCGACGACCTCAACACGCCGCTGACGATCGCGGCGCTGCATGGCTTGCGCGGTAGCGACGTCAATACCCTTGCTGGATCGTTGCGGCTGCTCGGCTTCCTGTCGGAAAGCGCGGCGCAGTGGGAAGGGCGCAAGCAGCAGGCGAGCGGCGTCGATGCCAAGGAAGTCGAGCGTCTGATCGCAGAGCGGACGGCCGCCCGTAGCCGCAAGGATTTCAGGGAATCCGACCGCATCCGTGATCTGCTCGCGACGATGGGCATCGCGATCAAGGACTCCAAGGAAGGCACGACCTGGGAGTTTTCGCGATGAAGCGGCCCGACACGCCGTTCCCGCGGCACTGGCTCTATTACATCGCGCTGAAAATCCTGCTGCTCGGCGCCGCGGTGGCGATCGTGCTCAAACTCTATGGGATGTGGTGAGGACGATGGGACAGACTTTGCCAAAGCCCGCACTTAGGCCGTTCCTGCCCGATGACGTGCCGGTGCTCGCCGCGATCTTCACCGCCAGCATCGAGCAGCTGACCGGCGACGATTACAGCGAGGCGCAGCAGGAAGCCTGGATGGCGGCGGCCGAGGACGAGGAGTTCGGCAAGCGGCTCGCCGCCGACCTGACTCTGATCGCGACGCTGGAGGGTTCGCCCGTCGGCTTCGCCTCGCTGCGCGGCAACGATCACATCCGAATGCTCTATGTGCATCCGGCGGTGGCCGGGCAGGGCATCGCGACCATGCTGGTGGACGCGCTGGAAAAGCTCGCCGGCGGCCGCGGCGCGACGAGCTTGTCGGTCGATGCCAGCGACAACGCGCAGGGCTTCTTCGCCAAGCGCGGCTACACCGCCCAGCAGCGCAACAGCGTCACCATGAACGACGAATGGCTCGCCAACACCACCATGAAGAAGACGCTCGGAGCTGCGCCATGAGCAAGCAGCGTCTTTATCTGTTCGACACCACGCTGCGCGACGGGGCCCAGACCAACGGCGTCGATTTCACGCTGGCCGACAAGCAAATCATCGCGGCGATGCTCGATGACCTCGGCATCGACTATGTCGAGGGCGGCTATCCCGGCGCCAATCCGCTCGACAGCGAGTTCTTTGCGACCAAGCCGAAGCTCAATCATGCGCGCTTTACCGCCTTCGGCATGACGCGCCGGGCAGGGCGCTCGGTCTCCAACGATCCCGGTGTTGCCGGGCTCCTGGAGGCGAAGGCGGATGCGATCTGCTTCGTGGCAAAATCGTCGGCCTATCAGGTGCGGGTCGCGCTGGAGACCACGAAGGAGGAGAACCTCGCCTCGATCCGTGACAGCGTCGCAGCCGCGAAGGCCGCCGGCCGCGAGGTCATGCTCGACTGCGAGCACTTCTTCGACGGCTACAAGGAAGATGCCGCTTTCGCGCTCGCCTGCGCCAAGGCGGCCTATGAGGCCGGCGCGCGCTGGGTGGTGCTGTGCGACACCAATGGCGGCACCATGCCTGATGAGGTCGAGGCCATCGTCACCGAGGTGACGAAGCATATTCCCGGCGATCATGTCGGCATCCACGCCCATAACGATACCGAGCAGGCGGTCGCGAATTCGCTCGCCGCGGTGCGCGCCGGCGCGCGGCAGATCCAGGGCACGCTGAACGGCCTTGGCGAACGCTGCGGCAACGCCAATCTCTGCTCGCTGATCCCGACGCTGAAGCTGAAGAAGGGTTTTGCCGACGCCTTCGAGATCGGCGTCACGGCGGAGAAGCTGGCGACGCTCGTCAAGGTGTCGCGCACGCTCGACGACATGCTCAACCGCGTGCCGAACCGGCATGCGGCCTATGTCGGCGAGAGCGCCTTCGTCACCAAGACCGGCATCCATGCCTCCGCCGTGTTGAAGGATCCGCAGACCTACGAGCACGTGCTGCCGGAGCTGGTCGGCAATCACCGCAAGGTGCTGGTATCCGATCAGGCCGGCCGCTCCAACGTCATCGCCGAGCTCGACCGCGCCGGCATCGCTTACGACAAGAGCGATCCCAAGCTGACGCGCCTCGTCGAGGAATTGAAGGAGCGCGAGGCGCTCGGCTATGCCTATGAGTCCGCCAATGCTTCGTTCGAGCTCCTGGCGCGCCGCACGCTCGGCAAGGTGCCGCATTATTTCGAGGTCGAGCAGTTCGATGTCAATGTCGAGCAGCGCTACAACGCGCTCGGCGAGCGGGTCACCGTGGCGCTCGCGGTGGTCAAGGTCGACGTCGCCGGCGAGCACCTGATCTCGGCGGCCGAGGGCAACGGCCCCGTCAACGCGCTCGACGTTGCCCTGCGCAAGGATCTCGGCAAGTACCAGAAATACATCGACGGCTTGACGCTGATCGACTATCGCGTCCGTATCCTCAACGGCGGCACCGGCGCGGTCACGCGCGTGCTGATCGAGAGCGAGGATGAGAACGGCGACCGCTGGACCACGGTCGGCGTCTCCCCGAACATCATCGATGCCTCGTTCCAGGCGCTGATGGATTCGGTGATCTACAAGCTCGTGAAGTCGGGCGCGCCGGCGTAAGCCCCACGACGACTGTCATACCCCGCGAAAGCGGGGTATCCAGTACGCCGCGGCTTCTCGGTCGCTCTCTGGCGTCTCGGAGTACTGGATCGCCCGGTCAAGCCGGGCGATGACAGCGGAGGGTGAGGAAAGGGCGGGACATGATCGACCACATCTCCGTCGGCGTCAGCGATCTCGATCGCGCCGCAAAATTCTACGAGGCAACGCTTGCCGCTCTCGGCCTCACGCGCCTCGTGACGCGGCCGCGGACGGTCGGCTTCGGCAAGGCCTATCCGGAGTTCTGGATCAACTTGCGCGAGGGCATGCCGCCCGTAGCCCCCGAGAGCGGCGTGCACATCTGCCTGCGGGCGAAAACCACGGTCGAGGTCGATGCATTTCACGCGGCGGCGCTGTCCGCTGGCGGCGCCTCCGACGGTGCGCCCGGCATCCGCCCGCACGACCGCGTGCGCTACTACGCGGCCTTCGTCCTCGATCCCGACGGCAACCGCATCGAAGCGGTGACGTTTCCGGCAGAGTAGGACGTTACAGCTTGCGCGCCATTTCCGGGGCGAGCTCCTTTTCCGATTCGGCCACCTGTGCCGCGGCCGCTTTCAGCTTCGGCAGGATCTCCTCGACGCGATCGGCCTTGAGGATGTCGATCGAAAGGCCGGCGCGGATGAACTCGGTCTGGCGCATGTGCGACAGCAGCGAGAACAGCGGCTCCCAGAAATTGTCGATGTTGGCAAGCAGCACCGGCTTGGCGTGACGGCCGAGCTGCTTCCAGGTCATCTGCTCGACCAGCTCCTCCAGCGTGCCGACGCCACCCGGCAGCGCCACGAAGGCGTCGGAGCGTTCGAACATCAGGCGCTTGCGCTCATGCATATCAGGGGTGACGATCATCTCCTGCACGCGCGTCAGCGCGTTCTCGCGCAGCCGCAGGAAGTCGGGGATGATGCCGGTGACGGTGCCGCCATGGTCGAGCACGGAGGTCGCGACCGCGCCCATCAGGCCGAGCGAGCCGCCGCCATAGACCAAGCGGATGTTGTTTTCGGCGAGCGCCTTGCCGAACGCCTTGGCGCCTTCGGTGAAGCGGGGATTTGTTCCTGGGCCGGAGCCGCAATAGACACAGACGGTTTTGATCGTGCTCATTGGTGCCATGATGCATTGCAGCGAAGAGGCGTCAAGCCCAATCGGTGATTCGATACTCCCGGAAATCTACCGGTAAATGACGATGAACAATCAAAGATTCGCCATCTGGCGGGGTGCGCGCGCATCGGGAAGGCTCTATATGACGGACGAAAATCGTTAATCGCAGTTGCGCCCGCATCCGGCGGGCTTTCAGGCTTCTTGATGGACCAACCTCAATCGTTCGACGGCGCCGACGTTCCTGAGCCTCCCGCCGGAGGACCGCAGGCCGGGGCCACGCTGATGGGCACGCTCGCGCATCTGTGGCCCTATATCTGGCCGGGCGATCGCTTCGATTTGAAGATGCGGGTGGTCTGGTCGCTGGTGCTGCTGCTCGCCGCCAAGCTGATCACGCTCGCGGTGCCGTTCAGCTTCAAATGGGCGACGGATGCGCTGACCGGCGCCAACACCGCGCCTGTCGCAGCCGACAACTGGCATCTCTGGGTGATCGCCTCGCCGCTGCTGCTCACCGCAAGCTACGGCGCGATGCGCATCCTGATGGCGGTGCTGACGCAATGGCGCGACGGCATCTTCGCCCGCGTCGCCATGCATGCGGTGCGCAAGCTCGCCACCATCACCTTCATCCACATGCACGAGCTGTCGCTACGCTTCCACCTGGAGCGCAAGACCGGCGGCCTGACGCGCGTGCTCGAGCGCGGCCGCGAGGGCATCGAGGTGATCGTGCGCATGGTGATCCTGCAGCTGATCCCGACCATCGTCGAGGTCTCTCTGCTGCTGGCGGTGCTGCTCTGGCAATTCGACTGGCGTTACGTGGTCGCCACCCTGATCACGGTCACGCTCTACATGTACTACACCTACATCGCGACCGAGTGGCGGATCGGCATCCGCCGCAAGATGAACGATTCCGATACCGAGGCGAACACCAAGGCGATCGACTCGCTGCTCAACTACGAGACCGTCAAATATTTCAGTGCCGAGGCGCGCGAGGCGCAGCGCTACGACAGATCTGTGGAGCGTTACGAGGAGGCGAGCATCCGCACATACACCTCGCTCGCGGTGCTCAATACCGGCCAGGCCGTGATTTTCACGATGGGACTGACTGCAACCATGGTGATGTGCGCGATCGGCGTGCGCAACGGCACCAACACCGTCGGCGATTTCGTGCTGGTCAACGCCATGATGATCCAGCTCTACCAGCCCCTGAATTTCATGGGCATGGTGTATCGCGAGATCAAGCAGGCGATCATCGACATCGAGAAGATGTTCAATGTGCTGGGCCGCGAGGCCGAGATCAAGGATGCGCCTGACGCGAAGCCGCTGGTCATCTCCGCCGGCACGGTGCGCTTCGAGGACGTGCGCTTTGCCTATGAGCCGACGCGCCCGATCCTCAAGGGCATCAGCTTCGAGGTGCCGGCCGGCAAGACCGTTGCCATCGTCGGCCCGTCGGGCGCAGGCAAGTCGACCATCTCCCGGCTCCTGTTCCGCCTATATGACGTCTCCGGCGGCAAGATCCTGATCGACGGCCAGGACATCCGCGACGTCACGCAGGCCAGTCTGCGTGCATCGATCGGCATGGTGCCGCAGGATACCGTGCTGTTCAACGACACCATCCGTTACAACATCCGCTACGGCCGCTGGGACGCCAGCGATGCCGAAGTCGAGGAGGCGGCGCGGCTGGCGCAGATCGATCATTTCATCCGCATGGCGCCGAAAGGCTACGAGACCCAGGTCGGCGAGCGCGGCCTGAAGCTGTCGGGCGGCGAGAAGCAGCGCGTCGCCATTGCGCGTACCGTGCTGAAGGCACCGCCGATCCTGGCGCTGGACGAGGCGACCTCGGCGCTCGACACCCATACCGAGCACGAGATCCAGGGCGCGCTCGACCGCGTGGCGAAGAACCGCACCTCGCTGGTGATCGCGCACCGGCTTTCGACCATCGTCGGCGCCGACGAGATCATCGTGCTGGACCAGGGCCGCATCGCCGAGCGCGGCACCCACGCAAAGCTGCTCGCGCAGGGCGGCCTCTATGCCAGCATGTGGAACAGGCAGCGCGAGGCCGAGGCGGCGCGCGAGAAGCTGGCCAGGATGGCCGACACCAGCGCCGCGCCCAACCGGGAGCCGCCGCCGGTCGATGACATCCTGACGACGCCCGCGGCAGTGGAGTGACCTTGTCTCCGGTCCCAACTCTGGCCTAAACAAGCCCGCGCGACGACCCGCGCCATTAACCCCAAGCGGCAGATAGCGATGTCCATTCTCGATTCGATCCAGCGTCAGATCCCGCCGATCCACAAGGAGGGCTATCCCTTCATCGGCGGCTTTGCGCTGGCAAGCCTGATCCTGTTCTGGCTGTGGTCGCCTTTGGGGTGGATCGGCACGATTCTGACCGTGTGGTGCGCGCTGTTCTTCCGCGACCCCGTCAGGGTAACGCCGGTGCGCGAGGGGCTGGTGGTGTCGCCGGCCGACGGCCGCGTCTCGATGATCACCATGGCGCTGCCGCCGGCCGAGCTCGGCCTCGGCGACCGGCCGTTGCCGCGCATCTCGGTGTTCATGAGCGTGTTCAACTGCCACGTGAACCGCGCTCCCGTGGCGGGCAGGGTGGATCGCATCGCCTACCGCCCGGGTCTCTTCATCAACGCCGAGCTCGACAAGGCGAGCGAGGACAATGAGCGCAACTCGCTAGTGATCACGACGCCGACGGCGCGGATCGGCGTGGTCCAGATCGCCGGTCTCGTCGCCAAGCGCATCGTCTGCTTCGTCAAGGAGGGGCAGGCGATCGGTGCCGGCGAGCGCTTCGGCCTGATCCGCTTCGGCTCGCGCCTCGACGTCTATTTGCCCGTGGGCACCAAGGCGCTGGTCTCGGAAGGGCAGACCGCGATCGCCGGAGAGACGATCCTGGCCGACCTTGCCGGCGACGACCCGAGCCGCGTCTACCGCGCCAATTAACCAATAGTCGGTGCTTGTGGAGCCTCCGTCGCAATGGCGGAGGGGGGCGCGGCTTGCTATATCTCGCCTTGAGGTGAGCAATGACGCCCTTTGACTTCAAATATCCCGATACGCGCCGCCGGCGGTTCCGACCGATCCCGGTGCGGATGCTTGTCCCCAACGTCATCACGCTGCTGGCGATCTGTGCCGGCCTGACCTCGATCCGCCTGTCGATCGAGGGGCGGATGTCGCTCGCCGTCTACGCCATCGTGTTCGCAGCCGCGCTCGACGGCATCGACGGCCGCATCGCGCGCATGATCAAGGGCCAGTCCAAGTTCGGCGCCGAGCTCGACAGCCTCGCCGACTTCGTCAATTTCGGGGTGGCGCCCGGCCTGATGCTGTATTTCTGGCAGTTGCACGAGCTCGGCAATGCCGGCTGGATCGCCGCCATGGTGTTCGCGATCTCCGGCGGCCTCCGTCTTGCGCGCTTCAACGCCACGATGGACGATCCCAACAAGCCGGCCTTCGCCGCCAATTTCTTCACCGGCGTGCCGGCGCCCGCCGGCGCGATCACGGTGCTGCTGCCGATCTATGTCGCGTTCCTCGATCTCGGCCGGCTGCCCGCTGTGGTGACGGCGGCCTATACGCTGCTGATCGCCTTCCTGATGGTGTCGCGCCTGCCGGTGTTCTCCGGCAAGACCAAGCGCATGCGCGTTCCGCCCGAGCTGGTGCTGCCGGCCTTCGTTGCAGTGATCGTCTTCATCGCGCTCCTGATCGCCTATCCCTGGCACGTGCTGTCGATCGGCACGGTGCTGTATCTTCTCGCTTTGCCGCTCGGCTACAAATCCTATCGCGACCAGGCGCGCGCGATGGAAACCACTGCGCCGTCAGGAGGCGAGGTCCCGTCGCCGCCCTCAGCGCCGACGCTGGCGAATTTGTCGGAACCGCCGCACGACGACGACCGACCCGGCCGGCTGCACTGAGCGGACACACGCGGATATCTGCCATGAGGCCCTCTGAGTTGGGTTGAGGCCTGATCTCGGCTATATCGCCCTGTGCCGGCGGCATCGCGCCAACAGCGACCGCCAATCTGGGAGAGAACGCCGTGACTGATACCGCGACCGGGCCGCTGCCCGCTTCCGTCCTCGAGGCGCTGGGCCGCTACGACACCCCGACGATCTGCAATGCCATGGAGATCGTGGCGCCCGAGCGGCGGCTGATCGGCTACACCACCAAGCAACTGGTCTGCCCGTTCCCCGACCTGCCGCCGATCGTCGGCTATGCCCGCACGGTCACGATCCGCTCGGTGCTGAAATCATCGCTCCCGGCCGAAGAACAATCCAGGCGCCGCATCGACTATTACGAATATGTCGGCACCGGCCATGGCCCGCGCATCTCGGTGATCCAGGACATCGACGGGCCCGACGTCGGCTATGGCGCGTTCTGGGGCGAGGTGCAGAGCAACGTGCACAAGGCCCTCGGCTGCCTCGGCGTCATCACCGACGGCTCGATCCGCGACATCCCGCAATGGGCACCTAGCTTCCAGGCGCTGGCCGGCTCGATCGGCCCGTCGCATGCCTGGGTGCATGCGGAGAGCTTTGGTGGCGAAGTGCGCGTCGCCGGCATGACCGTGAGGTCCGATGATCTGATCCATGCCGACCAGCACGGCGCCATCGTGATCCCGCTCGACGTCGCCGCAAAGCTGCCGGAGGCAGCCGAACTCTGCGGCCGCCGCGAGACGCCGATCCTGGAGATCGCCCGCAGCCCCGATTTCTCGCTGGAGAAGCTGAAGGCCGCGCTGAAGCGCTCGGCGGAAATCCACTAAGCGCGTGATTGAACGACCTATGGCCGCGACGCCGGCCGTAGGTCGCCTTGCTCCTCCAGAAACAGGGCCGCCTGATCCGGCTCACCGAACACTGCGGCGGCGCATCCGATCAGGGTGAAGCCGCCGGCAAGGTCCCATAGCGTGATGTCCTCCGCATCGTCCGGGAGGTGAATCAAGCGCGCTGCGATCACCGCGAAGGCGGCTTCGACAAAGAGCAGCACGCTGAACGCCGGCAGGACGAGCTCCGGCTCGAGCAGGTGGAACGCCAGCGCCGCGGGCAGCGCGGTGAGAAGACTGAACAGTGTCAACATCGCGATGGCTCCGCGATCGACCATGTCTCAACGCTAGCAGACATCAACTGATCCCAGGCCACGATGTGGCGGAGGGCCGCAGCCGATGTGACGTCGTGGCGCGCCTGCTTATGGTTAGCGAAGTGTTGAAATTCCCATCGCTGGGCGACAATCGCAGCAGGCGCAGCGGCGGGCGGCACACCGTCCAGACTTAACCTTTACGCGGCTTTAAGGGCGGCGCTCTAGGGTTTCCGATGCGGTTCGGGGTTGGGCCGCGCCAGCGGCCAGGACGGCCGTTGTTGCGTTCGCGTTGGAGTCTCCCATGGATATCATGACGGGCGTTGGGCTCACGGCGGGCATCATCGTCATCACCGCGATGATCCTCATGGGCGGCGACCTGCACATGTTCATCTCCGAACATGCGATGATCATCATCTTCGGCGGCTCGATCTCCGCCACCATGATCCGCTTTCCCCTCTCGGCACTCCTGCACGGCCTTCCGCTCGGCGCCAAGTTCGCCTTCACCATGAGCCGGCTGTCGGCGCACGACCTCGTCGACGAGCTTGCCCGCATCGCCGAGATCGCCCGCAAGCAGGGCCCGGTGGGTCTCGAAAAGGTTGAGACCGACGAGCCGTTCCTCGCCAAGGGCATCCGCTACGTCGCCGACGGCTACGACCTCGACTTCATCCGCGACAATCTCGAGCGCGACCGCGACAACTTCCTGATGCACCTCGACGAGGGCAGCAAGATCTACCGCGCCATCGGCGACTGCGCCCCGGCTTTCGGCATGATCGGCACCCTGATCGGCATGGTGCAGATGTTCGCCAACATGACCGATCCCTCCAAGCTCGGCCCGTTCATGGCGACCGCGCTGCTCGCCACCCTCTACGGCGCGCTGGTTGCGAACCTGTTCTGTCTGCCGATCGCCGACAAGCTGCACGGCAAGCTGCTGGATGAAGAGACCAACCGCACCCTGATCATCGACGGCATCCTGATGATCCGCGACTCCAAGAGCCCGACCTTGGTGCGCGAAATGCTGCTGGCCTATCTGCCGGAGAAGCATCGCAACGCCGAGGGTGAACCGGTGCCGGCCTGATCGCGCACCAGGATTTGGGTCATGGCGAAGAAGAAACGCGGCGATGCGCATGGTGGCGGTCACGGCTGGTTCGTGACCTTCGCCGACCTCATGGGCCTGATGATGAGCTTCTTCGTGATGCTCGTCGCGTTCTCGACGCAGGATGCCAACAAGCTGAAGATCGTCGCAGGATCCATGCGCGATGCCTTCGGCGTGCAGAGCGAAGCGCGCTACGCCGGCATCGTCGAGTCGGACGGTCTGCCGACCCGTCCGCGGCTGAAGAACGTCGATCACATTCAGCCTGAAGATGCCTCGAATACGCCGACGCCGGATCAGGAGGACCGCGACCGCACGTCGGGGGCCAAGGTCAAGGTCGACCGCAATTTCGCGCTGGCCGCGGCCTCGCTGCGCCAGGCGTTGCAGGACATGCCGGAACTGACCGAGATGTCCAAGCACATCATGTTCGAGGAGACCAAGCAGGGCCTCAACCTCGAGATCGTCGACCAGGACGGCCGCTCGATGTTCGCCGACGGCTCCAAGGTGCCCTATGACCGCACCCGCCGTCTGGTCGAGAAGCTTGCGGTCCCGCTCAAGGCGACGCCGCTTCGCGTTTCCATCGCCGGCCACACCGCGGCCGGATTCGTGCCGACCCGCAGCGACTACGGCGCCTTCGATCTGTCGGCCGACCGCGCCAATGCGGTACGCCAGATCCTCGAACGCGAGGGCCTGCCGCCATCGCACATCTTCGCCGTCTCCGGCAAGGCGGATACCCAGCCGCTGTTTCCCGACGATCCCTCGCTCGCGGCGAACCGGCGGGTGACCATCACGTTGATGCGCGAAGATCCGCCGCTGCCGCCGAATCTGAAGCCGTAAGCCCCTTGTGCTACCATCTTACCTGAGGCATGTCGTCGCGCAGGCGACGAGCGTGGCTGCGGCGTCACAGCGTCTGTCCCGGTGCCTGTTATGGTGGGGGCCGATTGACAGGTGCGCCGGAAGCGTCAAAAGGCGCCGGATCAAATTCAGGGACGAAGCGTTTTCCACCCTCATGACGGCGAGCATCACACAGGCCGAGACCCAGGATGGGCAACCGGTCACATCAGGCTTTTGGGCCCTTACGCTCGGGAGCATCGGAGTCGTCTTCGGCGATATCGGCACCTCACCGCTCTACGCATTCCATGAGGCGGTCAGGGGCGCGGCGCATGGCGAGCCGGTCTCACGGGTCATCGTGCTCGGCGTGCTCTCGCTGATCCTGTGGGCGCTGCTGATCGTCGTCACCGCCAAATACGTCTTGCTGCTGCTGCGCGCCGACAATAATGGGGAGGGTGGCACGCTATCGCTGATGGCGCTCGGCCAGCGCGCGCTCGGGCGCCGGAGCTGGCTCCTGCTCGCGCTCGGCGTGGTCGGCGCCTCCATGTTCATCGGCGATTCCATGATCACGCCGGCGATCTCGGTGCTCTCGGCGGTCGAAGGCCTGAAGCTCGCAACTCCCGCGCTCGAGCACTACGTCGTGCCGCTCACCGTCCTCATCCTGGTGGTGCTGTTCGCGGTCCAGAGCAAGGGGACTGCCCTCGTCGCCTCGGCCTTCGGGCCGGTGATGGTGGTCTGGTTCACCGTCATCGCCGTGATGGGAGCCGTCCACATCGCCGACGATCCCTCCGTGCTGGCGGCCATCAATCCCTATTATGCGGTGCAGTTCGTGCTGTCGCACGGCACGATCGGCCTCGTGACACTCGGCGCCGTGTTCCTGGCGGTGACGGGGGGCGAGGCGCTTTATGCCGATCTCGGCCATTTCGGCCGTAAGCCGATCCAGTCGGCCTGGATGTTCTTCGTGCTGCCCGCGCTCCTGATCAACTATTTCGGGCAGGGTGCGCTGGTGCTGTCCGATCCCAGCGCGATCGAGCATTCCTTCTATCGCATGGTGCCCGAGAAGCTGGTGCTGCCGCTGGTCGGGCTTGCGACGGCCGCAACCGTGATCGCGAGCCAGGCGGTGATCACCGGCGCCTATTCTCTGGTCTATCAGGCCGTGCAGCTCGGCCTCTTGCCGCGTTTCGAGGTGCGTTACACCTCCGAATCCCATGCCGGCCAGATCTATCTGCCGCGCGTCAACCGCCTGCTGCTGATCGGTGTGATGCTGCTCGTGCTGCTGTTCCACACCCCCAGCAATCTGGCCTCGGCCTATGGCATTGCGGTCTCAACCACCATGGTCGCCGACGGCATCATGGGCTTCGTCGTGATCTGGAAGTTGTGGAACTGGCGTGCGGCGGCGGCCGCGGCCGTGATCATGCCGTTCGTCGTTGTCGATTTGAGCTTCTTCAGCGCCAATCTGCTCAAGCTGCTCGAAGGCGCCTGGGTGCCGCTGCTGTTCGGCGCCGCCATGGCGGGGACGATCTGGACCTGGCGCAAGGGCTCCGGAATCCTGATCCAGAAGACGCGACGGATCGAGGTGCCGCTGGACGATCTGATCCGGAGCCTGGAGAAGCGGCCGCCGCACATCGTCAAGGGCACCGCCGTGTTCCTGACCAGCGATCCCGCTTTCGTGCCGACCGCGCTCTTGCACAATCTCAAGCACAACAAGGTGCTGCATGAGCACAACGTCATCCTGACCATCGAGACCGCACACACGCCGCGGGTTGATATTTCGGAGCGGTTCAGGATGGAAAAGATCAGCGACAAGTTCTCGAAGGTTCGCTTGCGCTTCGGCTTCATGGAGCAGCCGAACGTGCCCAAGGCGCTCGCGATCGCGCGCAAGCAGGGCTGGCAGTTCGACATCATGTCGACGTCGTTCTTCGTGTCGCGAAGGTCGTTGAAGGCCTCTGCGCAGTCGGGTATGCCGCTCTGGCAGGATCATCTGTTCATCGCATTGAGCCGGTCGGCCAATGATGCCACCGACTATTTCCAGATTCCCACGGGGCGGGTGGTTGAAGTCGGAACCCAAGTCACTATTTGAGCGCAACCGGTGAATCCATGCAAAATTAGCATGGCTAGGGCCCGGATTCGGGCTAGGCTATGTCGGCAGCGCAGGACTATAAGCCGCGCGCTCTTCCGCCGTTGTGCCGTGAAGCATTGTAGAGGCCATAGGGCTCTTCCATGACCAGTGACGTAGCAGTTCCCGCCCCGGAGACGGCGGCGGCCAACGGGCATGGCGAGGCCCATACCACGGCCGGTTTCGGCGCGCTGACGCTCGGCAGCATCGGTGTCGTCTATGGCGATATCGGCACCAGCCCGCTCTACGCGTTCCGCGAGGCGGTGATGGCGGCCTCCGGCGCGGAGGGGGTGCCGACGCCGGCCGCCGTGCTCGGCGTGCTCTCGCTGATCCTCTGGGCGCTCGTCGTCGTGGTGACGCTCAAATACGTCGTGATCCTGCTCCGCGCCGACAACAACGGCGAGGGCGGCACGCTGGCGCTGATGGCGCTGGCCCAGCGGGCGGTCGGCACCGGCGCCGGGGGGGCGACCATCGTCCTGCTCGGCATCATTTCCGGAGCCCTGTTCTACGGCGATGCCGTGATCACACCGGCGCTCTCGGTGCTGTCGGCGATCGAAGGCATGAAGGACGTCACCCTGACGTTCGAGCCTTACGTCGTTCCGCTGACTGTCGTGATCCTGGTCTGCCTGTTCGCCGTGCAGTCCCGCGGCACGGCGCGCGTTGCCGCCTTCTTCGGCCCGATCATGTGTATCTGGTTTGCGGTCCTCGCGGTGGCGGCCATCCATCCGATCATCCAGCAGCCGCAGGTGCTGCTCGCGCTGAACCCGCTCTACGCCGTGAACTTCATGCTGCACCATGGCATCATCGGCTTCGTCACGCTCGGTGCGGTGTTCCTGGCCGTGACTGGCGCCGAGGCGCTCTATGCCGACCTCGGCCATTTCGGCAAGCGGCCGATCCAGACCGCCTGGCTCTCTATCGTGCTGCCATCGCTGGCGCTGAACTATCTGGGGCAGGGGGCGCTCGTCCTCAGCGACCCCGGCGCGATCGTGAGCCCGTTCTTCCAGCTCTTCCCGCAAGGCTTTTTCCGTGGCAGCATGGTCGTGCTGGCCACGGCCGCCACGGTCATCGCGAGCCAGGCCGTCATCACCGGTGCCTATTCGCTGACGCGCCAGGCGATCCAGCTCGGGCTGCTGCCGCGCTTTGAAATTCGCCATACGTCGGAAGCCCATTCCGGGCAGATCTTCATTCCGCGCATCAACCAGCTGCTGCTGGTCGCGGTGGTGCTGCTGGTGCTGCTGTTCCGCTCCTCCAGCGCGCTCGCTTCCGCCTACGGCATCTCCGTCACCGGCACCATGGTGGTGACGGCGATGATGGGCTTCGTCGTGGTCTGGAAGGGCTGGCGGTGGTCGTCGCTCGCCGCCGGCGCACTGATTGCGCCGTTCCTGTTCCTCGATTTGACCTTCCTGACCGCGAACCTCCTGAAGGTGTTCGAGGGCGGTTGGGTGCCGCTGGCGCTCGGCGCGGTCATGATCATCCTGATGTACACGTGGCGGCGCGGCAGCCGCCTCTTGTTCGAGAAGTCGCGCAAGCTCGAATTCCCGCTCGCCGACCTCGTGGCAATGCTGGAGAAGCGGCCGCCGCAGCGGGTGCCGGGCACCGCCGTGTTCCTGACCTCGGATCCCCTCAGCGCGCCGACGGCGCTGATGCATAGTCTGAAACACTACAAAGTGCTGCACGAGAAGAATGTCATTCTCACCATCGAGACCGCGCAGACCCCGCGGATCGATCCGGCGGACCGCGTCAGGCTGGAGCAGATCTCACCGACCTTCTCCAAGGTGACGCTGAAGTTCGGCTTCATGGAATCGCCCAACGTGCCGAAGGCGCTGGCGATCGCCCGCAAGCTGGGTTGGCAGTTCGACATCATGTCGACCTCGTTCTTCCTGTCGCGAAGGGCGCTCAAGCCCGCCGCCCATTCCGGCATGCCGCGCTGGCAGGACCGGCTGTTCATCTCGCTCAGCCGCGCTGCGAACGATGCCACCGACTATTTCCAGATCCCGAGCGGCCGCGTGGTCGAGGTCGGAACGCAGGTGACGATTTAGTTCCACTGCCGTCATCGCCCGGCTTGACCGGGCGATCCAGTACTCCGTGACTTCAGTGATTGAACCGAGAGGCCGCGGCGTACTGGATCCCCCGCCTTCGCGGGGGATGACATCGAGCGTGGCCTCTGAAAGCCGCTCTTCAAGTCGCTGCGATTTAGCTTTAACTTGCGCCGCGCGGCTCAAGCCTTTGTAGCGCTTGATTTTCGCCGCCCGAGAGGCGAGGTTGCCGCCGGCCGGGATCGCCCCGGCACGCGCCTTGCGACGTTGGAGGATGAAGTGGCAAACCAGGTACAGGATCTGACCCCGGACGAGGTCTCCAAGGGTGTCGCGGAAGGGCGCTATCTGCTCGTCGACGTCCGTGAGCCGAACGAGGTTCAGGCCGAAGCCTATCCCTACGGCGTCGTGGTTCCGCTCTCGACCTTCGATCCCAAGGCGATCCCCGATCCCCAAGGCAAGGAGGTCGTGTTTGCCTGCCGCTCGGGCAAGCGCTCGGTGACGGCCTCGCTCGCGGCGCAGGCGGCGGGCCTGCCTTACGACAAGCATCTGGCCGGCGGCATGCTGGGCTGGAAGGCGGCGGGTCTTCCCAGCAAGGTCGGCGGCTGATCGGCCCGATGTCCAAGAGCTCGTCCCTGAACAAGGTCTTCGCCGACCTTCCCGTCACCATCTTCGAGGCGATGTCGCAGGCCGCGCGCGACAACAATGCCATCAATCTCGGCCAGGGTTTCCCGGACGATCCGGGCCCAGAGGACATCCGCCGCGCCGCGGCCGAGGCCTCGCTGAACGGCTACAACCAGTACCCCTCGATGATGGGCCTGCCGGAGCTGCGCCAGGCGATCGCGACCCATTACGGCCACTGGCACGGCCTCAAGCTCGATCCGATGAGCGAGGTGATGGTCACCTCCGGCGGCACCGAGGCGCTGACCTCGGCGATCCTCGCGGTGGTCCAGCCCGGCGACGAGGTGGTCTGCTTCCAGCCGGTCTATGATTCCTATCTGCCGATCATCCGCCAGGCCGGCGGCATTCCGCGCCTCGTCCGCCTCGAGCCGCCGCACTGGCGGCTGAATGAGGACATGCTGAAAAGCGTCTTCAATTCAAGGACCAAGGCGGTGCTCTTCAACAATCCTCTGAATCCTAGCGCGGTGGTCTATCCGCGCGAGGACCTCGAGCTGCTCGCGCGCTACTGCCAGGAGTTCGACGTCATCGCGATCTGCGACGAGGTCTGGGAGCACGTCACCTTCGACGAGCACAAGCATATTCCGCTGATCACCATTCCCGGCATGCGCGAGCGCACCATCAAGGTCGGCTCGGCCGGCAAGATCTTCTCGCTCACCGGGTGGAAGATCGGCTTCGTCTGCGCCGCGCCGCCGCTCCTGCGCGTCGCCGCCAAGGTGCACCAGTTCCTGACCTTCACCACCGCGCCGAACCTGCAGGCTGCCGTCGCCTACGGCCTCGGCAAGTCCGACGACTACTTCCTGTCGATGCGCAAGGATCTGACGCGGAGCAGGGACCGCCTGACCAAGGGCCTCGAAAGCCTCGGCTTCCCCGTGCTGAAGTCGCAAGGCACCTACTTCCTCACCGTCGACCTGTCGCCGCTCGGGCTGAACGAGAGCGACACCGAGTTCTGCTGGCGCATCGTGAAGGACTACAAGGTGGCGGCGATTCCGGTCTCGGCGTTCTACGAGCAGGACCCGGTGACATCAGTGGTGCGCTTCTGCTTTGCCAAGAAGGACGAGACGCTCGACACCGCGCTGGAGCGGCTGTCGGACGCCGTGCGTGGACGCAAGAGGTAGACGAGAGATGACGAACGTCGGCCGCTCGGGATTTGGCTTTGGTCTCGCAATCGCCGCCGCGCTGACGTTGCTCTCCCAGGGAGCGGGCGCCGAAGAGCGCGTCGTCAACTTCTACAACTGGTCCAACTACATGGCGCCGGACGTCCTTGAAGCCTTCACCAAGGAGACCGGCATCAAGGTGGTCTACGACACCTTCGACGCCAACGAGACGCTGGAGACGCGCCTGATGGCCGGCAAGTCCGGCTACGACGTCGTGGTGCCCACAGCCTATTTCCTGCAGCGCCAGATCAAGGCCAACGTCTTCCAGAAGCTCGACAAGTCGAAGCTGCCGAACCTTGGCCATGCCTGGCCCGTGGTGACGCAGCGCCTCGCCACCTACGACCCCGGCAACGTCTACGCCGCCAACTACATGTGGGGCACGACGGGCATCGGCTACAACGTCGCCAAGGTGAAGCAGATCCTGGGGCTAGATGCCAAGATCGACAGCTGGGATGTCGTGTTCAAGCCGGAGAACCTGGCAAAATTCAAGGATTGCGGCGTCCACATGCTCGACTCCGCCGACGATATCTTCCCGGCGGCGCTGAATTATCTCGGGCTCGATCCGAACTCGACCAAGCAGGCGGACCTCGAGAAGGCCGCCGATGTCGTGGCAAAAGTCCGCCCCTCCGTGCGCAAGTTTCACTCGTCCGAATACCTCAGCGCGCTCGCCACCGGCGAGATCTGCTTCGTGGTCGGTTGGTCCGGCGACATCATGCAGGCCCGCGCCCGCGCAGCCGAAGCCAAGAAAGACAATAGCAGCGGCATCGAGATCGGCTACGCGATTCCGAAGGAGGGCGCACAGATGTTCTTCGACAATCTCGCGATCCCCGCCGATGCCAAGAACGTCAAGGAAGCCTACGAGCTGATCAACTATCTCTACCGTCCGGATGTCGCTGCGAAGAACTCGGACTTTTTGTCCTACGCCAACGGCAACCTCGCCAGCCAGAAGCTGGTCGATCCGAAAATCCTGAACGACAAGAACATCTATCCGGACGAGGCGACGCTCGCAAAACTGTTCGTCATCACGGCGCGCGAGCCGGCGACGCAGCGCATCATCAACCGACTGTGGACCAAGGTGAAGACGGGTAGGTGAGGGGCACGTACGTTCCAAACTCGCTATCCCAGGCGAATTAGAGTATCATCTGCCTCAGGTGATTAGACGAGGCCTTGAGCCATGACAGAGCATCCTCGGATCTCGCTTGCCCCCGACGTCCTTGCTGGCAAGCCCGTGATCAGCGGGACCCGCATAGCTGTCGAGTTCATCATTGGATTGATGGCGGACGGTTGGAGCGAAGCAGACATTTTGGCCAACTATCCGGGCATTTCGCGCGAGGACATTCTCGCGTGTTTGGATTATGCCCGCGACGCGCTGGGCGTGGAACGGGTTCATCCGACCGCAGCTTGAAATGCGCTTCTTGGCAGACGAGAATTTTCCCGGGTCCGCGGTAGATGCACTTCGTGCTTCAGGTCACGACGTTATCTGGATCAGGACTTCGGCACCTGGCAGCAGCGACCGCGAAGTATTGGCGCAAGCTTCGCAAGAACGGCGTGTCTTGTTAACCTTCGACAAGGATTTTGGGGAGTTGGCAAAGGCGTCATCGCTCCCGACCACATGCGGCGTTGTGCTCCTGCGCATCCCACCGCTTGCTCCAGGGCGGATTGGTCCAGCGATCGCCGATCTGATCTTAGCTCGTGCAGATTGGGCGGGCCATTTCTCTGATCGAGCCCGGCCGAGTTCGAATGCGGCCGCTTGGCAAGTAGCGTTTGCCGCTACCGCCACCTTCGATGCAGCCACAGCCACTGTTCGGGATGTTCGCGCACCCAGCTCTCGACCACGCTGGTGATCGCCTGTGTGGTGCCCTGGATGTCGATCTTGCCGTCGGCATCGCGCACCGGCTTGATCTCTTCTGTCAGCTCGCCGCGGAAGCGGTTGCCGGGCAGGCGGATGATGCGGACGCCGTGGATCGGGCATTCGATCTGGCGCAAGAGGCGCGCCAGCATCGGGTTGGCGCGGGTCTTGCGGCCGAAGAAGGTCACCTCGACGCCGGCAGTGAGATACTGGTCGATCAGCATGGCGACGTGCTTGCCGTCCTTGAGCGCCTGCGCGAGTCGCAGCGGCGCGTCGCGGCCCGCCGGGATCAGCGTGCCCATGTTGACCTGGCGCATCTCCTGGATGATGCGGTCGGCCGAGGCGATGTTCGGCCGGCGATAGAGAATCGCGGTATCCAGTTCATGCGCGACGGCGGCGAGCGCCGGCAATTCCCAATTGGCCAGATGCGCGGCGAAGATCAGCGCCGGCTTGCCGTCGTCGCGGATCTGGTCGAACAGCTCGATGCTGCGCGGGGGAATCTCGATCCGGCTCTTCTCCGGATGGTCGCGATCGTAGTCCCAGACGTGGTCGATATGGGCAAACTCGGCGCCGACGCGGCCGAGATTGTCCCAGACGCCCATCAGGATCTGTTCGATCTCCTCCGGCGATTTCTCCGGAAAAGCGGCGGTGAGATTGGCGCGGCCGATGCGGTGCTCGCGCAGGCGCGGGCCGATCAGCTTTACGGCGCGCGCGAAAAAGTCCGAGGTCTTGACCGGATCGAAATAGCGCGTGGTGCGCAGCATCGCGACGGTCGCGGCGCCGATCAGGCTTCCGCCGAGCGATTTTGCAGCCTCCCGCGCGCGGGCCTTCGTGCTCGCAGGAAGTAGCGTCATGCGTCCGGTCAGGCCGGTTCGCGGGTCAGGATCAGCGAGGCGTTCTGGCCGCCGAAACCGAACGAGTTCGACATCACCGCGGTGACGCGGGCATCGCGCGCCTTGTTGCCGACGACGTTGAACAGGATCGTGGGATCCGGGGTCTCGTAGTTGATCGTCGGCGGAATGCGCTGATGCTCGAGCGTGAGCAGCGAGAAGATCGCCTCCACCGCGCCGGCCGCCGAGATGGTGTGGCCGACCATCGACTTGTTGGAGGTGACCGGAATCTTCTGCGCGAGCTCGCCGAACACGGCCGATGTCGTGTTGAACTCCATCTTGTCGTTTTCGGGTGTCGAGGTGCCGTGCGCGTTGATGTGATCGATCTGGTCCGGCGTCATGCCGGCGTCGGCCAGCGTCTTGTTCATGCAGCCGATGATCGGCTTGCCGTCGGGCGAGGAGCGGGTGCGATGGAAGGAATCGGTGAGCTCGCCGCAGCCGGCGATCACGCCGAGGATCTTTGCGCCGCGCGCAGTCGCCGCCTCGTAGCTTTCGAGCACCAAGGCGCCGGCGCCTTCGGCCATCACAAAACCATCGCGGTTCTTGGAGAAGGGACGGGAGGCCGCCTGCGGCGGATCGTTCTGGGTCGACAGCGCCGAAAGCAGCGAGAAGCGCACCAGCGCTTCCGGGTTCACGGTGCCGTCGGTCGCGACGCACAGCGCAGCATCCGTCTCGCCACGGCGGATCGCCTCGACGCCGAGCTGGATCGAGGTCGCGCCCGAGGCGCAGGCCGTGGACAGCGAGATCGGCGAGCCCTTGGTGCCGAACGTCTCGGCGAGAGACGCGGCGACCGAGCCGAACATGAAGCGATGATGGTAGGCGCTGTACTTGCCGCCGCCGGAAATGCGCAGCAAATCGTCATAGGTGATGTCGAGCTGGCCGACGGCGCGACCGAGTTCGCGGCGCTGCGGCCATTCGACCTCGACCGGCGCAACTGCAAGGAAAAGGGGACCCGGGAAATCCGCCTTGGCACCGATGCCGGCCTGCTCCAGCGCTTCCTGCGTCACCAGCTCGGCCATCCGTTCGGACAGGGCGGTGGAGGAGAACGGATCGACGCTGACGAAATCGACCGTGCCGGCCATCGTGGTTTTGAGGCCGTCGATCGGAAAGCGCGTGATGGTGCGGATGCCGGATTCGCCGGCGACGAGCTTCGCCCAATTGTCGGCCTTGCCGGCACCGAGCGAGGTCATGATGCCCATGCCGGTGACGACGACGACGGGACGCCCGAGTTTGTCGCGTGGTGCAGTCATGTCGATCCCCGCTTGAGCTAACTAAACCGCCTCGACCAGCGCCATGCCTTCGCCGCGCCAGTGTCCGGCTCCCACCACCACGATCTGGGTAGGCGCACCCTGCATTTCAATCTCGGTCCCGGTCGAATCGTTCGGCGGGAACAAAGCACCACGCGAGATCGACAGCGCAGCGAGCGCAATTCCGAGCGGGAATTGCGTCTCCATGGCGTGGCCAAACACCGTGCCGGTCGAGCGCACCGGAAAGTCGGCATGGCTCTTCAGGAAGCCGCGCTCTTCCGAGGTCGCGGGCTCCGCACCGGTCGCTCCGGTGATGATGGCGCCCTTGCCGTCGCGCTTCGGCAGCTTGGCCCACAGCTTCTCCAGTGTCGCGGCCATGTCGCCGGGCCGCTTGCGCTTGGCGAGGTCTGCGACGACGCTCGACAATCTTGCGAACGGCTTTGCGCCGCGCGCTTCCGCATGCGCCTTCGATTCCAGCACCAGGAAGGCGCCGGCCGAGCCGAGCGCGAAGCCGGCGTGGTCCTTGCGGGCCCACACGGGAGCGAACTTATCCTTGAGGTTGAAGTCGCCGAATTCATAGAGGACGAGCAAGTCCTTGCGCTCGCCATTGTGCGAGCCGCCGACCAGCGCGATGTCGCTCTCGCCCGAGGCGATGCGCGCAAGCGCGATGCGGACAGCATCGGCGCCGGCGACCTCTTCGCCCATGAAGGTGCGCGAGGTGCCCCCTAAGCCGTGCACGATGGCGATGTTGCCGGCGAGCAGGTTGGAGAGCTGGGCCAGGAACAACGTCGGCCTGAGATCGCTCATCAGCCGCTCGTTGAGGAAGCCGGGCGCGTTGGCGCCCTTGGCCTCGGCCGTCAGCACGCCGCTGTCGACGTTGAGATCGCGCTCTCCGCCGCCGGCGGCGACCACCATGTCGATCTTCGACAGGATGTCCTTGTTGCCCTTGATGCCGGCGGAATCGAGCGCAAGACCGGCGGCATAGGTGCCGATGCGCTGCCAGGCTTCCATCTGGCGCTGGTCGCCTTTCTTCGGGATTTGGCTGTCGAAGGCAACAGGCATCAGCGGATGCACGATGTAGGGGGCAAAGCCCTTCTCGTCGACATTGATGCGCTTCTCCTGAAGCGCGGCCCAGTTGGCGTCCAGGCCCTCGCCGAGCGAGGTGGCGAGCCCAATGCCGGTGATCCAGACTTCGGTCTGGCCTGGCTTCGAAGCGGGAGTGTCAGTCATGGCGATACGGCCTGTTGCGGAAATCCGACGCGCTTGGCGATCGCGTCCATGTGGGAGCGCATATCCGCATTGGGGAAGGGGATGAGCGTGAAGGTGAGCGCCGAATTCGCGCGCAGCTTGCCGCCGACCCTGATCTTGGCCTCGGTCATGGCGTAGCCGGAGCCTTCATGGGTGAGGCTCGCCTCAATGCTCATGAGATCACCGGGAAAGACCGAGCCGCGGACCTTGGCTTCCTTCACGGCGGCGAGGATCGGCATGCGTTCGAACTTGAACACGCCGAGCTGAAGCCAGCCCGAGGCCTGCGCCATCGATTCGATCAGGAGCACGCCGGGCATCAAAGGATAGCCCGGGAAGTGCCCCTCGAAGATGGTGCTCTCCATCGGGACCTGCGCTTCGACGACGATCGTCCTCTCGTCGACCTTGAGGTCGACGATGCGATCGATCATGTGGAAGTATTCGAGTTGCATGACTGCGCCCTTAGGCGCTCGCGCCCTTGGCCGCAACCAGTTCGTCGATACGGGCGCACAGGTTCTTCAGCACGAAATACTGCTCGGTGGTCGCCTTGCCGTCGTTGACCTCTTGAGTCCACTTTTCCAGCGGCAGCTTGATGCCGAACTGCTTGTCGATCGCGAACGCGATATCAAGGAAATCGAGGCTGTCGATGCCGAGGTCATCGATGGCATGGCTATCCGGCGTGATCGTGTCGCGCGGGATGTCGCAGGTTTCAGCGATGATCGTGGCGACCTGATCGAATGTGGAAGACATCACTAAGCCTTTGATATATTGCGGATATTTGTCAGATTGTCCAGAGTGGCACGGTGGGTGGGCATCGCGCCCCTGATGACGCCCTCAAACCCCCCTCTGGCCGGGTCGAAAGCCCGTATATCGGAGCGCCGCCCTGAGTTCAATGGAGCCGGGCAGGCCCAGGGGACAGCGAGGGACAGGGTTGGGGATGCCCCGTTGGGACCCTCCGCCGAGGAGCCGGCGCCGGGCCGGTCCTAAATATGCGGCGTCGTGATCTTGACGCAGTCGCGGCGGCCCATCAGCACGCAATCCTGGGTTCGGCGCAGGTCGGCGATGCTGACCGCGAGCCAGATCCCGATCGCGGTCAGCGCGATGGTGAAGGCCAGCGCCGCGATGTTGGCCAGCATGCGCTGGCGGAAATTATCGGGTTCGGCGCGGGGCTGCTCGTAGCGCGACAGGTCCAGCCGTTCGGGTGCGACGCGCAGCGGTTGCACGGTGCCGCTGCCGCGCTTGACCGACGGGGAAGGCAGGGTGCGCGGCCTGAACTGGAGCACCCGGTGCTCGTCATCAGAGCTTATGGGCCGCTGGTTGTTCATGGGGCGGGGATCACTCCGAAGCAGCAATTTAGATAGCATAGGTGAGGAGCGCGTTGCAGAAAATCTTCTCAATGCCAGCGTGCATTTGTGCGATCGCACTATTTGTGCGCGGACCGGCGTGGAGCGGTCGGGGAACCGGGGGGCGCGGGCTGCGCTGCAACGACAGGCGCAGCGCCAGCCACGGAGTTCGTCCGTTCGTCCCGTCGCTATCGACTTGTGATCTCCGCGTCCTTTCCGAATGGATTTTGTCACCGCAGGGCCCATGGCATAGTCGCGATAACCCGGACCATCAGCGGCAACCATGTGAGGACCTTTCGATCATGACCAATACGCGCGAGCCGCGAGTGCATCCTGTCCCGATCCTGTCGCTCCGGCCGACGCAGATGACGGTGGGCATGCGCGAGGTCAAGGAGAAGCGCAGGCGCTGGCGCGAGCACGACAAGAAGAAGCAGGCCGATCTGCTCGGCAAGCACATGATCCCCGTCGTCTACGGCCCCGATTTGCGCTACTACGTGATCGACCATCATCATCTCGGCCGCGCGCTGCATGATGAAGGGGTCAAGGAGGTGCTGGTGACCATCGTCGGCGACCTCAGGATGGTCGAGCGCGAGGCGTTCTGGGGCGTCATGGACAACAAGCGCTGGGTCTATCCTTACGACGCCAAGGGCGAGCGGCGGTCGTTCCGCGACCTGCCGAAATCGGTCGCCGACCTCAAGGATGATCCGTTCCGCAGCCTTGCCGGCGAGTTGCGCCGCATGGGCGGCTTCGCCAAGGACACCACGCCGTTCTCCGAATTCCTGTGGGCCGACTTCCTGCGTCGACAGGTGTCGCGCAAGGCGGTGGAAGCCGATTTCGACAACGCGCTCGAGAAGGCGATGGCCGCGGCCAGAAGCAAGAATGCGATCTATCTGCCCGGCTGGTGCGGTCCGGCGGACGATGATTAGGGGTATCGGAAATCGCGTGCCGTGATCGATGCGCCACTACGGGCCGTGCCCTGCTGGTTCACGGGAGATGACTTACGAGTACCATGGGCCGGTCAATTTCGTCTGCGGCTCCACACACATCTCGGTGAAATGGTCGCTCAATCCAGATGGACGGATCGTGGGGCTTCAGGCGACCGGATTTACCCCGTGCCTCTGAACGGAGTGGGCGCCAGCGCTCACATCAATCGCGCTGGAAGATCCTGGCGCCGGGATAGGCGCGGCGGGCGTAAGTGACCACCAGCGCGCGGTCCTGGGTGTCCAGGAAGGGCGTTCGGATCTGGCACGATCCGACGATGAGGTGCCACAGGCCATTGAGTTTCTGGATCACGATCGTCATTTGAGTAGTCCTCGATGACTCCCATTCCAGCGAATGCTGCTTGTCGACGCAGTACTTGGGATCGCGGCCGCGGGTGTGGAATTTCCCAACACGGCCGCGCTCCGCTGCAAAACACCGTCGACCATTATTAGTTGGTTACGGAATGCGCCCATATAAGCCGGATCTGATCACAGCCGCTTGAGCGAAATCAATTTCCGCGCCCATGAAACCGTCCTGAAACAGAACCGTCCCATCTCTATGGGGTAGTCGAGCTCACACACAGGAGGCGAACATGCGCCGTCTGGTTTTCGTAATTGCCTTGCTCGCGGTCGCTTCGGCGGGAATCTCGGCATCGTTTGCCGCAGTCCATCACGCCAAGACGTTGACGTTCGCGGAGCGCTTTGCTCCGGCGCTCGAGTTGATGGCGAAGCGCTAGCGGCATGGCGCCTCAGCAGCGCTGAACGATGCAGCGGCTGCTCGCTCGAGGCGGACATCACGTCGCACCTGTCGACCGATGATGGCGGGGGCAGTCTTGACCTGTCGCAAATCTGCGTCGCGCTGAACGGCTAAGGTCTGCCCTGCATGGTTGCAGAGACAGCGTCGCGCCCCGATGCCGAGGGCTCCAAGTCATGCAGATTTTGGAGGCACGGCCATGAGCGTCATCTTTCGCATCCTCTTTGTCCTCGCCGGCGCGATCACGGCGCTGTTCGTCGCGCGTGACGCGCTGAATTTCACCATCATCCAGACCTTCGTCGCCGTCCTGCTCGTCACCGCCGTCGTCGGTGTCGGCAGCCTCTGGAGCCTGCGGCGGAAACCGTGAGCGAGGTGCAACGCAGAGGTGCGGTCGGCCTGAGCGAGGACGAGGCCCGGGCGAGGCTCGCGGCAGACGGCCCCAACGAATTGCCTCGGCCGGAACGACGCAGTCCCTTGCGCATCGTGGTGGAAGTGCTGCGCGAGCCGATGCTCCTGCTGCTGCTTTGCGGCGGACTGATCTACCTCGTGCTCGGCGATCTCAAGGAGGCGCTGATCCTCGTAGCGTTCGGGGCGATGTCCATCGTGATCACGGTGGTGCAGGAGACCCGGACCGAGCGCGTGCTGGAAGCCTTGCGTGACCTGACCAGCCCGCGTGCGCTGGTGGTGCGGGACGGTGAGCGCCGGCGAATTGCCGGCCGCGAGGTCGTGCAGGGCGACCTTCTCGTCCTTGGCGAAGGCGATCGCGTCCCGGCCGACGCCGCACTCATCGAGGCGCGGGACTTGCAGATCGACGAGTCCCTGCTGACCGGTGAGTCGATGCCCGTCCGCAAGAAGACCGCCGACAAGGTCACCGCGGCCGATCACCGGCCCGGCGGCGAGGATCAGCCATTCGTGTATTCCGGTTCGCTCGTCGTGCGCGGTGAGGGACTGGCGCTGGTCGAGGCCACTGGGCCGCGCAGCGAGATCGGGAAGATCGGGCTGTCGCTGCGCGGCCTGCAGGCCGAGCCGCCGCGGCTTCAGCAACAGACCGCAAGGCTGGTGCGGCTCTGCTTTCTCGGCGGCGCCATGATCAGCCTGGCCGCCGTAGCGCTCTACGGCGTCTCGCGCGGCGACTGGCTGCAAGCGCTGCTGGCAGGCGTTGCCATCGGCATGTCGATGCTTCCGGAAGAATTTGGCGTCGTGCTCACGGTGTTCATGGCGATGGGCGCGTGGCGGATTTCGCAAGCCCGCGTCCTGACGCGGCGGGCAGCCGCCATCGAGGTCCTCGGCTCAGCGACAGTCCTATGCACCGACAAGACCGGAACACTGACGCAGAACCAGATGTTGGTCGCCGAGCTGCGGCTGCTCGATGGCGCGCACCTGCGTGCGGAGGCGTCCGGACGGGATCATGTCGGGCCCGAATTCGCCGAGCTGGCGCGCTGCGGCGCCCTGGCAAGCTCTCCGGAGCCGTTCGATCCGATGGAGAAGGCGCTGCACTCGTTCGCGCGTGATGTCGTGCGGGACGGAGACCCGATGGATGGCGGGCGGACGCTGGTGCGCACCTATGGTCTGCGCCCCGAGCTGCTCGCCATGACCCAGGTTTGGCGGACATCCGCAGCGGCGGATCTCATCGCATGCGCCAAGGGCGCGCCGGAAGCGATTGCGCGCCTGTGCAGGCTGAACGACGCCGATCGGAAGGCCGTGCAAGCTGCCGTCGGCGCGATGGCGAAGGACGGGCTACGCGTGCTGGGGATGGCGGTTGCCGGGTGCGATGACGCTTCACTGCCGGCATCCCAGGAGGCTTTCGTATTTCGCTTTGTCGGCCTGGTCGGGCTTGCCGATCCGTTGCGGCCTCATGTTCCGGAGGCGGTTCGCGAGTGCCGTTCGGCCGGCATCCGCGTCGTCATGATCACGGGCGACTATCCGGCGACCGCCATGGCGATCGCAGGGCAAGCCGGGCTTGACGTCAAGGAGGTCGTGACCGGGGAGCAGGTCAGGCTCGCGGACGACACCGAGCTCGAGGCACTCGTCAGCAACGTGAACGTCTTCGCGCGGGTGCTGCCGGAGCAGAAGCTGCGGATCGTTCAGGCGATGAAGCGCAACGGCGAGATCGTCGCGATGACGGGCGACGGCGTCAATGACGCGCCGTCGCTGAAGGCCGCCCATATCGGGATCGCGATGGGAGGCCGGGGCACCGACGTCGCTCGCGAGGCATCCTCGATCGTCCTGCTCGACGACGATTTCAGCTCCATCGTGGCATCCATCCGCCTGGGCCGCCGGATCTACGACAATCTGCGCAAGGCGATGGCCTTCATTTTCGCCGTCCACGTTCCGATCGCGGGGCTCGCCCTGCTTCCCCTGGTTTTCGGGCTGCCGCTGGTTCTCGGTCCGGTTCACATCGCGTTTCTGGAGCTGATCATCGACCCCGTCTGCTCGCTGGTGTTCGAAGCCGAGCGGGAGGAGCGCGACATCATGAAGCGTCCGCCGCGGCGTGCCAACGCGGAGCTGTTCTCGTGGCCCCTGATCGCCTGGAGCGTCCTGCAGGGCATCATGGCCTTCGCCTTGATCGCTGTGATCTTCGTCTTGGCGCTTCGCTCCGGCATTCCGCCCGATGAGGCGCGCACGCTCGCATTCATTGCGCTCGTCGTCTGCGTCGTCGCGCTGGTTCTGGTCAATCGATCCTTCAGCGCATCCTTCTTGTCTGCCTTCTTTCGTCCGAACCCGGCATTGCTCTGGATCTTCCTCTCGATTGCGCTCGTTCTCGCCACGGCCCTGTTCTGGCCGCCGGTGTCAGGACTCTTTCGTTTCGGTCCCCTGCACCTTGACGACCTGATGATCACGCTCGGCGCGGGATTGCTGGTGCTCACGGCGCTCGAACTGCTGAAGCCGCTTTGGGGCCGGCGGTTGCGATTCTAAATCGTGACGCGGCCGGTCGGTCATCGCGGTGAGCGCGGCGGTGGATCGTCAGCGTGGGGAATTCATGCAGCCAGCGGCAGGCGAGCGCGAGACGCCGACGCCATTTCATTAGAACGGATCCAGTCTACATAGATTCTACGACACGAACGTCCAAAAGACTTTGATTGTGCGTTCGGAGTCTCTGCATGGTCGTTCCCGTAAGTTCGGGGACTGGGAATGCTGGAATTCGTGTTTGACGCACGCGCATCGAAGCGCGGGCGCGTGTCAATCTTGTGCGGTCTTGTCGCGCTTCCTGCCATCGGCTTCGGCGGCAACGCGCAGGCCCAGGGCGCGAGCGGAGGATCGGATCTTCCGCCCGTCGTGGTCGAGCAAAGCCGCCCGAACAAGCGTCAGGTCACAGCGCCGCGCAACTCGCGATCTGTAAGCACCCGACATACGCGATTGCGCGCGGCGGGACAGGCGACCCACGCGCCTTCTCAGCCGGCTGCCGCCGCTGCGGAGCGCGGTACGGATCCGGTGAGGGGCTTTGTACCTGTCGTCAGCTCGGCTGCGATGAAGTCCGACACGCCCATTCTCGAGACGCCGCAATCGGTCTCCGTCGTCAGCCGCGACCAGCTCGATGCTCGCTCGGTGACGACACTGGTCGAAGGATTGCAGTATGTCGCGGGTCTCGCCATCCAGCCGGGCGGCAAGGATCCGCGCTTCGACAACGTCTTCATCCGCGGCTTCGACAACAACGGCTACGGCGCCTATCGCGACGGGCTTCGCGAGGTCGGCGATCCCAACTTCTTCTCGCTGTTCCGCAACGAGCCCTACGGCTTTGAACGCATCGACGTCATCAAGGGACCGAGTTCGGTCATGTACGGACAGGGTGCACCGGGCGGCCTCGTCGACGTCATCAGCAAGCGGCCGACCGAGCAGGCTTTCGGCGAGATCGTCGGACAGTTCGGCAATTACGAACGGTTTCAGGGCGCATTCGACTTCGGCGGTCCCGCGACCAAGGATGGGACGCTGCTCTATCGGTTGACCGGCGTGTTCAGGGATTCCGATGCGCAGATCGCCAATTTCTCCAACTTCGTGAAGGACAATCGGACCTATATCGCGCCGGCTGTGACCTGGAAGCCGACCAACGACACGACGTTGACGATTCTCGCGGACTATACCCACGACCTGACCGGAAACGCCTTTCCGCTGTCGATGGCTCATGTGAGCGGCGGGAAGATCACCGGTATCACGGCGCTGCCGCTGTTCCTCGGCGATCCCAGCTACAACAAGTTCGACCAGGAGCAGGAGCGTGTCGGCTACCAATTCGAACATCGCTTCAGCAACAATCTGATCTTCGAATCGAAAGCCCGCTACGGTCACACCGAGCTCGACTATCGCTATCTGACGTTCATCGGAAGTCCGGTCGATACGACCACGGTCTTTCTGCGACGCGCCGCGCGCATACAGGAGCAGGTCGACTCGCTTTCGACCGACAACCACCTGATCAGCAAGTTCAGCATGGGGCCGCTGCAGCACACGGTGGTTTCCGGCATCGACTATCTGACGTTCAACATGACGGACCGGACATATTCCGGAGCGGCGCCGTCTCTCAGCAAGATCAATCCCGTCTACGACCAGACCGTCGTCGTTCCGACTGCGCTCGTCAATCCCTCGGCGAACCAGGCGATAGATCAGGTCGGCGTCTATATGCAGGACCAGATGAAGATCCAGAACTGGATCTTCACGCTGGGTGGACGGTACGACGCGTCGGAGCAGAACACCTACGCCTTGGTCACAAACAAGACTACCGACACGAAGGACACGGCCTTCACCAAACGAGGGGCGGTCTCATACGTGTTCGATTCCGGAGTGGCGCCCTACTATAGCTATTCGGAGTCTTTCCTGCCGACGCCGGGCACGGACTTTGCGGGCAGCCCGTTCAAGCCGACGACGGCACAGCAACATGAGGTCGGCGTCAAATACCAGCCATCGCGGACCTTGCTGATGACCGTGGCGCTGTATGACTTGACGCGGCAAAACTCGCTCACGACCGATCCATCACATCTCGGCTTCTCGGTCCAGCTCGGCGAGGTGAATTCGCGCGGCATTGAGTTCGAGACGCTGGCGCAGATCGTGCCGGGGCTGAACCTCGTGGCGACCTATACGAACCAGGACGTGAGAGTGACGCAAACCACCGGGACCGATCTCGGCAAGGTGCCGACGCTCGTGGCCCGCCAGCTTGCGTCGGCCTATGTCGACTATACGGTGCAGGGCGGCACCTGGGACGGCTGGGGTCTTGGCGGCGGCGTCCGCTACAACGGGCCGACCTTCGCCGATCCTACCAACACGATCGTCAACGAAGGCTACGTCGTTTTCGATGCTGGTCTGCACTATCGCCAGCCCAAGGGTGTGAACCTCGCGCTGAACGTGAAGAACATCGCCGACCGTGTCACCCTCGCTTGCACGACGAATGGTGGCTGCCAATACACCAGCCCGCGCACCATCACGGGCACGGTCAGCTATCGCTGGTAGAGGTCATGGTTCAGGCACGCACGATCCGCCTGTGGTCCCGCATTCATACCTGGACATCGCTGGTGTGCATGCTGTTTCTGCTGATGCTGTGCGTGACGGGGCTCCCGCTGGTCTTTCACGACGAGATCGACGATCTGCTGGAGGATGAAATTGCGGCTCCGGCCATGCCGGAAGCAACGCCGCGTCTCTCGCTCGACCGGATGATCGCGGCGGCTCAGGCGCGCTTTCCCGGTCAGTACGTCCTGCTTCTCAATCTCAAGCAGGCGGAGCCGCTGGTGACTGTCGCGGTTTCTCCGACCGCGGTCCCGGCGCCGGGCAACTTCCATCGTCTGACGCTTGATGCGCGGACGGCCGAAATGCTCGGGGAGGAGACGCCGCATCAGGACGTCATGGACATTGTGTTGCGGATACACAAGGACATGTTCGCGGGCCTGCCCGGCGAATTGTTTCTTGGGGCGATGGGTCTCGTGTTCGCCGCGTCGATCATATCCGGCGTCGTGGTCTACTGGCCGTTCATGCGCCGGCTGGATTTCGGCACAATCCGCCGGCGGTCGTCGCCCCGCGTCAAATGGCTCGACACCCATAATCTCCTCGGCATCGTCACCGTGACCTGGACGATCGTGGTGGGCCTCACCGGCATGATCAACACGCTGGCGACGCCGCTGTTCGACCTGTGGCGGGCGCAGCTCATTCCCGTCCTGCTGGCGCCTCATCTGGACAAGCCGGTCGCGCCAATCCCCTCGGTTCAGGCCGCTGTCGAGCTCGTCTGCGCGAGATTTCCCGATCGCCTGGTCACGTCGGTGACGATGCCGACCTCGGCGCGCTTCGGCAGCCCGCAGCATCTCGTCGTCTGGACCAAGGGCGCCACCCCCTTCACGGCGCGCATGCTTCAGCCGATGCTGGTCGACGCCAACGACGGCAAGACGATCGTCGCGCCCGAGGTGCCGTGGTATCTGAAGACGCTTCAGGTCTCGCGCCCGCTGCATTTCGGCGACTATGGCGGGCTTCCACTGAAGATCGTCTGGGCGCTGCTGGACGTGATGACGATCATCGTCCTCGTCAGCGGAATCTATCTCTGGGCGGCAAGGAGAAGGTCGTCGGCCCGCCGCAAGCCGCTCGACGCAGGCCAGACCGCAGCAGCCGGTGTCTAGTCCCATGCCCCCTTCCGTTTCCAGCGCGGACGTCCCGAACCGGGCCCGGCACCACAGAAGTGCCTGGGCCGTGTTCCGGGTGCCGCTCCTCGTCGGCTTGGTCTGTACCGCGGGGCTCGGTCTGGCCCTCGTCGGCGACGGGATCTGGGACGGCCTGTCGTGGCTGGCACTTTCGTTGCCGGTCACGCTTGTGGCCTTCTACTGGCGGCGCGCGGGTCGCCTGCGCTGACGGCGCGGGGCTGCTAAACGTGGTGCTCTTCCGGGCCGCTTTCGACATCGTGACGTTCGTCCCTGCCGCCAAGCATCCGGTGCAGCCAGCGCTCGATGCGGCGGCCGACTGTGAGCAGCACGAAAGCCAGCGCCAGAGCGACGGCGACGATCATCCATTGCCCGGTGCCGCAGACGATGCCGAGGCAGGCGGCAAGGAAGGTGCAGGCGGCACTGGTCAGGCCGCGCACGCGAAAATGCTCGCTCTCGTGGACGATGACGCCGGCACCGAGGAAGCCGATGCCGGTGAGGATGCCCTGGATGACGCGGCTCGCCGCGTCGGTGACCTTGCCGGGCTCGGCGAACTGGACTGCGAGCAGCACGACGGTCGCTGTGGAGAGCCCGACGATGCCGAGCGTCTTCAGCCCGATCGGCTTGCCGTGCAGATCGCGGTTGAGGCCGATCGCGCTGCCGGCGAGCGTCGCTGTGCCGAGGCGCAGCAGGATTTCGGGCCAATCGAGCTGGGTCATGTCTTGCCCGTCACGTCTTCGGCAGTCGTCCCATCAGGTAGAACTCCTCGTTCGGCCGCATGCCCGTGAAATTCGCCAGCCGGTTCGACAGCGCAAAGAAGGCGGAGATCGCGGCGATGTCCCAGATGTCGTCGTCGCTGAAGCCGTGCGGCGCGAGCGCGGCGAAATCATCCTCGGAAATCCGCTGCGCGTCAGCCGAGACCTTCATCGCGAAGTCGAGCATCGCCTTCTGCCGGGGCGTGATGTCGGCCTTGCGGTAGTTCACAGCGATCTGGTCGGCAATGAGTGGGTTCTTGGCGCGGATGCGCAGGATCGCGCCATGCGCGATCACGCAATACTGGCACTGGTTTGCCGCCGAAGTCGCCACCACGATCATCTCGCGCTCGGCCTTGGTCAGGCCACCGTCCTTCTCCATCAGCGCGTCGTGATAGGCGAAGAAGGCGCGGAACTCGTCGGGACGATAGGCCAGCGTCAAAAACACGTTCGGCACGAAGCCGCTCTTCTCCTGGACTGCGAGGAGGCGCGTGCGGATGTCGTCGGGCAGCGTGTCGAGGGCGGGTGCGGGGAAGCGTTGCGCGGCGGTTTTTGTCATGGGCGTGGATTCCGGCTTGGGCCGGCAACCATAGTCGATGCGGGCGCCGGTCTCAACGTGCCGCGATATTCCACGGCGCGCGTGCCCCGGACGCAGCGCAGCGCCACTTCAGCGGTGCGCTGCAGAGCCGGGGCCCAGAATGTTTGAGCGCGGCGATTGTGGCATGGGTCCCGGCTCTGCGCCGCAACGCTAAGGGCGTTGCAGCGCGTCCGGGACACGAGAGTGTGCTACCGCAGCGGCTTCTTCAACAGCGAGAAGCGGTCCGGATCTAGGCCCATCGATGGTTGCAGCATCGGGGCTTCGACGCTGGACATCATCTTCGCCGGCGGGGCCGAGAACACGGGATCGTTCGGCACGTCGCGCTGGGATGTGGCGCCGCGCCAGCGCTCCAGAACGGCGCCGACGAAGTGCATGTCGTGACCGGAGGTGACCGACGGCACACTCGAGATAGTGGCCTCGCCGCGCGGCAATTGGTGCGGCGGCACCTCCTTGAAGCGCAAGCGCGTCGGCAGTGCGACGCCTTCGCCGAAGGCCAGCACTTCACGCGTGCCGAGCGAGGGCACGAAGGAGAGCAGGTTCGCGGCGGCGTCCGACACTGCAGCGCGCAGCAGCGCCTGGTCGCGGTCGTTGGCGAGGCGCATCGTGAACAGCGTGTTGCACTGGGAGATGATGGTGGCGTCGAGCTCGGCGGGGCGCTGGGTGATGAGGCCGAGATAGACGCCGTATTTGCGCCCTTCCTTGGCGATGCGCGACACCGCCTTGCGGGTCGGCCCGAAGCCGATGTTGCGGTCGGCGGAGGCATAGCGATGCGCTTCCTCGCAGACGAACAGCAGCGGCGAGACGCCGTCGCTCCACAGGCCGAAATCGAAGGCCATGCGGCACAGCACAGAAACGACGGAATCGATGACCTCGGCCGGGAAGCCGGCGAGCTGCATCACCGTCATCGGCTTGCCGTTGGCGGGCAGGCGGAACAGATGGCTGATCACCTCCGCCATGGTGTCGCCGCCGACATTGGCGTTGTCGAACATGAAGGCGTAGCGCGGGTCGTTGCGCACGGCCTCGATGCGCGAGATCAGCTTGTGATAGATGATGCGCGAGGAACGGTTTTCCAGCTTGCCCATGCGCTCGTCGATCAGCGACAGCAGGTCGACCAGGCGATAGGGCACCGGCGTGTCGACGGTGTAGCCGATCTGCTTGGGATCGATGCGCTTGAGGCCGATGCGGTCGGCGTTCTGGTACTGGGTGTAGACGCCCTTGGCGAGCGGAATCACCTCGGCGAGGATGTCGAGCTCCTCCGGCACGCCGGCGCGGCCGCCGAACAGCACGTCGACGATTTCCTCGAAGTTGAACAGCCAGAACGGCAGCTTCAGGTTCCGCGGATTGAGCACCAGCGCGCGGTCGCCGAAGCAGCGGCCATACTCGTTGTGCACGTCGAGCAGGAAGATGCGCAGGTTCGGCCGCGCCTTCAGGATCTCGTTGAGCAGCAGCGAGACGCCGGTCGATTTGCCGACGCCGGTCGATCCCAGCACCGCAAAATGCTTGGACAGCATTTCCTCGACGTCGACATAGGCGACGACGGAGCGGTCCTGCTGGAGGAAGCCCACATTGATCTGGTCCGAGCCGGTCGGCGCATAGATCGTGCGCAGCTCCTGGCTCGTGATCAGGTCGACGGCATCGCCGATGGTCGGATAATTGGTGACGCCGCGCTGGAATTTGGCCTTGTCCGCGGCATTGAGGATCTCGCCGAGCAGGTCGACCGAGGCGATGGCGATGTAGTTGTCGGAGCTCGACAGATTCTCGCAGGAAACCTCGGTGATCATGGCAACGATGACCGAGCTGGCGCAGCGAATGCTGACGAAACGGCCGACGGTCGCCCGAACCTCCGAGATCGGCATTTGGCTCGCCGCCAAAAGCCCGACCCGGGCGAGCGATCCGCGAACCGAAATCACGCGTCCAAAGGATGTCACGATTGATGAACCTGGCAAGAGCAAGGGATTTACCCCGGACTATGCGCGGTCGTCGCTGCACAAACGGTTAAACGCCGGGCGCGCCCGCTCCGTTAAATCCGCGACAATTCGGCCAATAGGTTTGTTCCTGATGCATACTTCTGGGTGAAATCGACGGAAAATGCTGCTTTTCCAGGCCAATGGATCGGGCGGCGGCCTTAAAGGAAGATTTTACCATTCGGGCAGGCTCCCGTTCGTTCGGAGCACCCGCCGGTCCGGCCGGGCGGCCGTTTGCGGTGGGTGTAGCGGTTGATTTGTTGACTGGACCTAATCATTTGTACATTAGTACAAATGACGTTGCCGTCGGCGTCGTGTCGGATCGCCGCGTCGTCGCCCTGCATCCAATCGCGCCGTCGGGTACGGCGGATCGTGCCACGTCCCTGGAGGAAATTCATGCAGCCGGAACCGATCCTCGATCTCGCTCATCTCGGCCACATGGAGCTGCTGACGCCCAAGCCCGACGAGAGCCTCAAATTCTTCGTCGACGTGATGGGCATGACCGTCAGCGGGCAGAAGGGCGAGTCGGTCTACCTGCGCGGCTGGGACGATTACGAGCGCTATTCGCTCAAGCTCACCGCGTCGAAGACATCGGGCATGGGCCACATGGCGCTGCGCGCGCGCAGCCAGCAGGCGCTGGAGCGTCGGGTCGCCGCGCTGAAGGGCTCGGGTTTCGACATCGGCTGGATCGACGGTGACATGGGGCAGGGACCGACCTTCCGCTGCCGCGACCCCGATGGCCACATCGTCGAGCTCTATTACGAGACCGAATGGTATCAGGCGCCGCCGGAGCTGAGGCCGGCGCTGAAGAACCAGGCGCAGCGCTTTCCCGCGCGCGGCGTCAATGTCCGCCGGCTCGACCATCTCAACTGCCTTGCCGTCGACATCAAGGCCAACCGCGAGTTCTTCGAGACCTATCTCGGCTGCCGTCTCACCGAGCAGATCGTGCTCAATGATGGCCGTGAGGCGGCGATGTGGCTGACGATGTCGAACAAGAGCTACGATTTCGCCTATTCGCTCGACCATTCCGGCGTGCCGGGCCGTTTCCACCACGTCACCTACGCCCTCGACAGCCGCGAGGAGATTCTGCGCGCCGCCGACATATTCCTGGAGAACGGCGTTCACATCGAGACCGGCCCGCACAAGCACGCGATCCAGCAGACCTTCTTCCTCTATGTCTACGAGCCCGGCGGCAACCGCGTGGAAGTCGCCAATGCCGGCGCGCGCCTCATTCTCGCACCCGATTGGAAGCCGATCGTGTGGACCGAGGAGGAGCGCAAGAAGGGCCAAGCCTGGGGGTTGAAGACAATCGAGTCATTCCACACCCACGGCACGCCGCCGGTGGAAGTGAAGAAGCACGGTTGATCTAAAGCCGAATGGCTTTGGCTTGAATCGATTGCCGCGGTTCGTTCACCTCTCCCGCTTGCGGGAGAGGTCGGCGCGAAGCGCCGGGAGAGGGCTCTCTCCTCTTGGGGATTGTCCCATTGGGGATACACCCTCTCCCCAACCCTCTCCCGCAAGCGGGAAAGGGAGTGCACCTCCATCATTGCAGCGATCAAGCCTCATTCCATCATGCTTAGTGCGGCGTCCCACGCACGCGTGCGATGGTCTCGCGCACGTTGGCCCAAGCCGGCTTGTCGGGCGCGAACTGCCTGCGCAGGAACGTGACGAGCTCCTCGATTTGCGCATCGCTCATGCTGTTCCTGAAAGCAGGCATGTAGCCAAGGTCGCTCGATACGGGCTCGGCAATGCCGTGCAGGATAACCTGCACGAGATTATCCGCCGTTCTGCTGTGCAGGTTGGTGTTGAGCGCGAGCGACGGCCGCGTGCCGAACAGCGGCAGACCGCCGACCTCGTGGCAGACGGCGCAGGCGCCCTGATAGAGGCGGGCGCCGGTGGAGGATGCGACGGTAACTTGCGTTGCGTTCTCTAGCTTTGTCGCGAGCGCATCCTGCGCCTGGCGGTCGTTCGCGGGGTCGTTGAACGAATTGAGATAGACCGTCATCGCACGGATGTCCTGGTCGGGCAGGGCTTTGAGATCCCTGACGATCGGTGCCATCGGCCCTGCGGCGACGCCGTGATAGCGCGAATGGCCGGTGCGCAAATAAGCGTAGAGCTCGTCCTCGCTCCACGGGATCGGCGCGTACGAGAGCGAGGTGAGTGCCGGCGCCTCCCAGCCCTCGGCAAAGCCGCCGGCGAGATAGGCCTCGCGCTGCTGGGCGCCGAGCGCATTGCGCGGCGAATGGCAGGCGCTGCAATGGCCGAGGCTCTCGACGAGATAAGCGCCGCGATTCCAAAGCTCGGATCTGGCGGGATCGGGCGTGAACTCGCGCGCCCGATGGAACAGCGCGTTCCAGCCCGCGAGCAGTGGGCGCAGATTGAACGGGAAGGCGAGCGTGTTGGCGGGTGTCGCCGCGCGCACCGCAGGCTGCGCCATCAGGTAGGCGTAGAGCGCCTGCATGTCGGCGTCGCGGGTCTTTGAAAAATGCGTGTAGGGGAAGGCCGGGTAGAGCTGCCGTCCGTCGCGATGCAGCCCATCGCGCATCGCGCGCTCGAAGGCGGGATAGGACCAGGCGCCGATGCCGGTCTCGACGTCGGGCGTGATGTTGGTGCTGTGGATGATGCCGAACGGCGTTTCCAGCGCGCGGCCGCCTGCGTTGAGCGCGCCGCCGATATTAGTGTGGCACTCCGCGCAATTGCCGAGTGCGGCAAGCTGCTCTCCGCGCGCGATCGTCGCCGCGGAATAGACTGAAGCATCGGGCCGCGCGATCGGCGCAATCGCACGCCCTGGCAGCAGCGCAGCGCCGATGCCGATCGCGGCGGTGCAGACGGCTGCGATTGCCGCCAAGATGCCGGCGCGCTTGGCGAACGGATTTTCCCAGATCCGAGCAGGCGGCGACGCCGCGGGGGCGGACAGCGCCTTCGGCGTCGCCGGCGCATCGCCGTGCAGCCGTTTGAGGATTCGCTCAGGCGTAAACGGCGGCTCGCGAAAGCGCACGCCGGTGGCATCGAAGATCGCATTGGCAATCGCCGCCGCGCTCGGCACCGAAGCGGACTCGCCGATGCCGAGCGGCGGCTGGTCCTGGCGCGGCAACATCAGGACGTCGATCTTGGGCACGTCGGGGAACGGGATGATCGGGTAGGCGCCCCATTCGCGCGCGGCCACCGCGCCGCGCTCGAACGAGACCTCCTCCATCAGCGCGCGGCTGGTGGACTGGATGACGTTGCCGTGGATCTGGTGGCGCACGCCGTCGGGGTTGATCATCAACCCGGAATCCTGGCCCGCGACGACGCGGGTGACGCTGACGTCGCCGGTCGTCTTGTTCACCGCGACGTCGGCGACCCAGGCCGACCATGCCGCGCCATAGCCCGGAAACTTGCTGTGGACATAGAGCGCGTAGGCAAAGCCGCGCCCGTGTACGGTCTCGCCGTCCTTCTCCTCGCGGACCGGCCGTGGCCTCCAGCCTGCACGCTCGGCGACCGCGTTGACCAGATCGATCGCGCGTGGGTCCTTTAAATAGCGAAGGCGATATTCGATGGGATCGACGCCGGCTTCGGTTGCGGCCTCGTCGATATAGGATTCATGCGCAAAGGTGTTCGGCAGTGCCGAGACGCCGCGGAACCAGGAGGCGCGCACGATCGGCGGCATGTCGTGGGCGACGACGCGCATGTTGTCGTAATCATAGGGCGGGATCGCGGTGCGGTCGCCCATCTGGAGCACCGCGGGCTCCGGCGAGAGGCGGCCGGTCAGCAGCAGCGCCAGCGTCGGTGCCGCATTCGAGGGATAGCGCGTCGCGAGATCGTAAGCGGCGATGCCGCCGTCGGCATCGAGGCCACCGTTGACGTCGATGAGCTGCGCCGTGCCCTTGGGCTCCCAGGCGTGCTCCTGCTCGCGCGTCAATTGCACGCGCACGGGCCGGCCGACGGCGCGCGACAGCAGCAGCGCGTCGGCGGTGACGTCGTCGGCGCAGTTGCGGCCGTAGCAGCCGGCGGCCTCCAGCCGGATGATCTCGATCTCGCTCTCAGCGCGTTCGATCAGCAGCGCCAGATCGCTGCGCAGCACGTGCGGGTTCTGCGTGCCCGACCAGACGCGGATATTGCCGTCGCCATAATCGGCGACCGCGCAGGACGGGCCGATCGAGGCGTGCATCTGATACGGCCAGACGTAAGTGCGCTGCATCGCCTTGGCCGCGCCCGATATCGCCTTGTCGACCTCACCCTTGTCGATCAGCGTACGCGGTGTCGATGGATTGGCGCGCAGCGCGGCTTCGACATCGGCGAGATCGGTCAGGGTGGGCGTCGGCTTCCAGCTCAGCTTGAGCTGTTCTGCGGCGCGGACCGCATTCTCCTCGCGCTCGGCGACCACGCCGACGAAATCGCCGATGCGCACCACGGCCACAAGGCCGGGGATGTCGCGCACCGAGGATTCGTCCACCGCAATGAGGCTGGTGCCGACGAACGGTCCGGCATCGACGCCCGCATAGGGCGGGCGCACCACGCGGCCGTGCAGCATGCCTGATACTCGGATGTCGTGCACGAAGGTCAACTCGCCCGTGGCCTTGGCCGGCAGGTCGACACGCGGGACGGACTGGCCGACGATGGCGTAATCGCCGACGGGCTTCACAGTGCCGTCGTCTTCGAGCTCGAGACGAATCGTCTCCCCGCCGATCAGCTCGCCATAGCTGACGCTGCGGTTGTCGTGGCCGCGCACGAGGCCGTCCTCGATCCTGAGATCGGCGGCCGGCAGCTCCAGCCGCTCGGCCGCGCGCGCGATCAGAAAGTGCCGGGCTTGCGCTGCGGCCTTGCGCAGGGGAACGGCGGTGATCTGGATGGTTTCGCTGGCGATCGTCGCGCCCTGGTTCGGCACCAATGCTGTGTCGCCGAGCACGACCACGACGCGCGCAAAGGAGACGTCGAGCTCTTCGGCGACGATCTGGCCGAGGGCGGTGCGAATGCCGGTGCCGAGATCGACATGACCGTTATAGGCCGTGACCGCGCCGTCCGCGGTGATGCGGACGAAGGTCTCGGATGTGACCTCGTCCACGCTGCGGGCGACGATGAGCGAACCCGTTGGCCGCTCAGCTCCGTTCGAGGCAGGGGAGGCCATCAATCTGCGGCCTCGGTGAGCTGGCCCGATGCGCGCATGACAGCGCGCAGGATCTCGACATGCGTACCGCAGCGGCAAAGATTGTAGCGCAGCGCCGCCAGCGCCTCCTGCTCGGTCGGCCGCGGATTGATCGCGAGCAGCGCCTTGGTGGTCATGATCATGCCGCTGAGACAGTAGCCGCATTGCGCGGCCTGCTCGTCGATGAAGGCCTGCTGCACGACGTCGGGCTTGTCGCGGGTGCCGAGGCCTTCGAGCGTCACGATGTCGCGGCCGGCGCAGCCGCCGACCGGAATCACACAGGAGCGCGCCGCCGTGCCGTCGATCAGGACAGTACAGGTGCCGCATTCACCGAGGCCGCAGCCATATTTCGGGCCGTTGAGCGCGAGGTCATTGCGCAGCACATAGAGCAGCGGTGTGTCCCGCGCCGCCGTGACCTCGTGGATCCTGCCGTTCACGGTGAGGCGGATCGGTGTCTGCGTCATCCTCGTTTCCAAGCCCAAGACTGTGTAGTCGCGAAGTTTCGATACCGCGACGATACCGTTTGTACACAAACGTGCAAGCCGCGCATGCCGCACTGCAGCGCGATTGCCTTCTTTGTGGACAGAGCGGTTAGGCAAATGAGGTTTTATGCGGCAGCGGCATCTTTTGCGCTGCACCGCCGCTTGACAGCCCCGGGGCACCGCGCGCAACATCGTTCGTATACGAATGATAACTGCGATGTCCGCCGGCTCCGACATGGTGACAGAAACGACGAGCGCCGTCATCGACAAGATCCGCTGCGATGCTTGTCCGGTGATGTGCTACATCAAGCCGGGCGCGGCGGGCGCCTGTGATCGCTACGCCAACCACGACGGCAAGCTCGTTCGCGTCGATCCGCACGTGATCCTGGAGCGTACCGTCTCGCATGGCGGCAAGCTCGTTCCGTTCAGCCGCACCGAAGACTGGGACGGCAAGATCGTCCACGAGCCGTCAACATTCGTGACGGCGATCGGCGCGGGCACGACCTACCCCGACTACAAGCCGGCGCCGTTCATCGTTTCCGCGGAGGTCGACGGCGTCGACATGGTGACCGTGGTCACCGAGGGCATCTTCTCCTATTGCGGCATCAAGGTGAAGATCGACACCGACCGCTATCTCGGCCCGGAGACCGCGACCGTGCGCGCGCAGGGCGAGGCGGTCGGCCATGTCACCACCAGCGAATATGGCTCGCAGATGCTGTCGCTCGGTGGCGTGCATCACCTGACCGGCGGCTCTAAGAAAGAGGGCCGCGTCACCTGCGACACGCTGATGGACCTCGCCAATTGCAAGGCGGTGGAGCTCACCATCGACGGCGGCGCCACCGTTGTGGTGCAGGCCGGGCAGCCGCCGATCGTCAACGGGGTGAAAGAAGAGCGCATGCGCGTCGGCTGCGGCTCGGCGACGATCGGCATGTTCGCCAAGCAGTGGCACGGCAAGGTGGACGAGGTCGTCGTGGTCGACGACCACATCACCGGCGTGCTCTCGGAGCATCAGGCCGGCAAGCTGCTCGACATCGCCGACACCGGCATCAAGATGAAGGGGCGTCGCTCGACGCCCGGCCGCTATTTTCAGGTCGCCGATCCCGGCACGGGCTGGGGCGGCACCAACATCTCCGATCCTCTCTCGATCCTCGGGCCGTTCGACGTCAAGGAAGCAAAGCCCGGACTGACCATGTTGATGGTCTCCACCACCGGCGAGCATTCGTCCTATTACGTGCTTGACGAGGCCTTGAAGCCGGTCGAGACCGAGATGCCGGCTGACTTGAGGTTCTCGGTCGAGCGCATTCAGGAAAATTGCGAGCCGGCGCTCTGTACGGTGCTGTTTATGGCAGGCGCGGGCGGTTCGCTGCGCGCCGGCGTCACCGACAATCCGGTGCGGCTGACGCGCTCGGTGAAGGATGCGCTGACGCGCGTCACCAGCGGCGGCGCGCCGGTTTATGTCTGGCCGGGCGGTGGCATCACCTACATGGTCGATGTGACGCAGATGCCTTCGGGCGCGTTCGGCTATGTGCCGACGCCGGCGCTGGTCGCGCCGATCGAATTCACTATGAAGCTGTCTGACTATGCCGCGCTCGGCGGGCACATGGATTATGTCAAGCCGCTCGCGGAGGTCCAGAACGGCGACGATGTCCGGCAGTTGCCCTGGCAGAATCCGATTCCGGGGCGCCGGACATGATGAGGCGCCCGCAAATCGCATTGCTGTCTGATAGCCGGCGGCTGCATTTGCAGGATGGACCGATTGATCTGATCGTGGAGGCGAGGGGGCGGGCGGACGCGGTGCGGGCGGCCTATGAGGCTGCGGCGCTACGGTTCACAGGATTACTCGACGAGCTTTGCGCGGAACTGCCGGAATTGCGGTCCGCCGCTGGGAAGCGGACGTCGCTAGAGGGCGTCGTGGCGCGTCGCATGCACGCCGCGGTGGCGCCCTATGCCGCTGATTGCTTCATCACGCCGATGGCGGCCGTTGCCGGCAGCGTGGCGGAGGAGATTTCGGGCACAATGCTCGGCGCTGCGACGCTCGATCGGGCTTACGTCAACAATGGCGGCGACATCGCGCTTCATCTCGGCAAGGGCGAGCATTTCTCTGTCGGCCTGATGGACCGGCCCGACCGCGACGGCGTGATGCGGACGATGAGGATCGATGCGGATGATCCGGTGCGCGGGATTGCGACCAGTGGGCGGCATGGCCGCAGCTTTTCGCTCGGCATTGCCGACGCGGTGACCGTGCTCGCGGCGACGGCGTCGCAGGCCGATGCGGCCGCGACAATCATTGCCAATGCCGTCGATCTGCCCGGTCATCCCGCCATCATCCGAAAGCCCGCGAACGAGCTTCAGCCCGACAGCGATCTCGGCGCGCGTCTCGTCACCCGCGAAATCGGCGAGTTGTCTCACGATGAGATCGCCACCGCACTGGAATCTGGCGCGGAATGTGCACGGCATTTGTTCGATCGTCGACTGATCGAGGGTGCCGTGCTGCAGCTTTGTGGTGATATGCTTGTCATCGGACCGAAAGATATTGAACGGCAAGAAGCGCGCCCGCGTCAGCTGGAGACCGCGGTTCATGCCTGAACAGGGAAGTGCCGAGGGGAAACAGCCATGAGCGCGATCATCCGCAAGATCGTCACCGTCGTCGAAGAGACGCAGATGGAGATGGGCCGCCAAGTGTCGCCGCCGACCCGGCGTGCGGCCGCCATTGCCGTGATCGAGAATCCGTTCGCCGGAAAATACGTCGAGGATCTTTCGCCGCTGATCGCGATCGGCGAGGAGCTGGGCGACCTCTTGTCGAAGCGCGCGGTAGCCGCGCTCGGCATCGATGGCGCCAAGGCGCAGAGCTACGGCAAGGCCGCGGCCGTCGGCGAGAACGGCGAGCTGGAGCACGCCGCCGCGATCCTGCATCCCAAGATGGGCGCGCCGGTGCGCAAAGTTCTGGGCAAGGGTGCGGCGTTGATCCCCTCGTCGAAGAAGCGCAGCGGTCCGGGCACGACGCTGGACATTCCGCTCGGGCACAAGGACGCGGCCTTCGTGCGCAGCCACTTCGACGGCATGGAAGTGCAGATCAACGACGCGCCTCGCGCCAACGAGATCATGGTCGCAGTTGCTGTCACCGACAGCGGCCGTCCGCTGCCGCGCGTCGGCGGGCTCACGGTTGCGGAGATCAAGGGCGAAGACGGTTTGCGATAAGAGACGTAGAGAGTTCACATTGGAGGTTGGGATGCGAGCAAGAAATTACTTCATCGGCGCGGCCTTCGCGCTTCTGGCGGGCGGCATGGCTCATTCGGCCCTGGCGCAGGACATCAAGATCGGCGAGATCAACAGCTATTCGCTGTTGCCGGCCTTCACCGAGCCCTATCGCAAGGGATGGCAGCTCGCGGTGGAAGAGATCAACGCGGCCGGCGGCATCAACGGCAAGAAGCTCGTCGTCGTCTCCAAGGATGATGGCGGCAAGCCGGCGGATGCGCAGACGGCGGCCAACGAGCTCGTCTCGAGCGAGGGCGTGGCGATGCTCGCCGGCACGTTCCTGTCGAACATCGGCCTTGCGGTCAGCGATTTCGCCAACCAGAAGAAGGTGTTTTTTCTTGCAGCCGAGCCGCTGACGGACGCCATCACCTGGTCCAAGGGCAACAAATACACCTTCCGCCTGCGTCCCTCCAACTACATGCAGGCGGCGATGCTGGTGGAGGCAGCCAGCAAGCTGCCGGCAAAACGCTGGGCGACGATCGCGCCGAACTATGAATACGGCCAGTCGGCAGTCGCCGTGTTCAAGAAGCTGATGTCGGAGAAGCGTCCGGACATCCAGTGGGTCGATGAGCAGTGGCCGCCGCAGGGCAAGATCGACGCGGGCCCGGTGGTGCAGGCGGTTGCCGCCGCCAATCCCGAAGCGATCCTCAACGTCACCTTCGGTGCCGACCTCGTCAAGCTCGTGCGCGAAGGCAACACCCGCGGCCTGTTCAAGGGGCGCGAGGTCGTCTCCTTCCTGACCGGCGAGCCCGAATATCTCGATCCGCTCAAGGACGAGACGCCGGAGGGCTGGATTGTCACCGGCTATCCCTGGTACTCGATCAAGACCCCCGAGCATGACGCGTTCCTGAAAGCGTACCAGGCCAAGTACAACGACTATCCGCGTCTCGGCTCGATCGTCGGCTACCAGACCATCAAGTCGGCCGCCGCCATTCTCGCGAAGGCCGGCTCGACCGATCCGGAGAAGCTGATTGCCGCGGCGGAGGGGCTCTCGATGCCGTCGCCGTTCGGCGAGATCACCTTCCGCAAGATCGACCATCAGTCGACGTTAGGGGCCTTTGTCGGCAAGACCGTGCTGAAGGACGGCAAGGGCGTGATGGTGGACTCGTCCTATAAGAAGGGCGCGGACTATCTGCCCAGCGATGCCGAAGTCGCGAAGCTGCGTCCGAAGGATTGATCGCAGCTGCCGTAGGGTGGGTACGCCCTGCGGACTGCGCGTAGCGCAGACCGCTTGGCGTAACCCACCACTTTCGGTGCCACACGAAATAAAGATGGTGGGTTACGCTGCGCTAACCCACCCTACGACTTCACTTAACCCGGACCGCCGATGGCCTTTTACGTCGTACAGTTTCTGACCGGTCTCGCCAGCGCAGCGTCGCTGTTCCTGGTGGCCTCGGGCCTGTCGATCATCTTCGGCGTGACGCGGATCGTGAATTTCGCGCATGGCGCCTTCTACATGATCGGCGCCTATATCGCCTTCACGCTCACCGAGCGGCTTTCGGGGGCGTTCGGCTTCTGGGGCAGCATCGTGCTGGCCGCGCTCGCCGTGGCGCTGATCGGCGTCATCGTCGAGATGGTGCTGCTCCGCCGCATCTATCATGCGCCGGAGCTGTTCCAGCTGCTCGCGACCTTCGGCCTGACCCTGATGGTCGAGGACCTCGTCGTGCTGATCTGGGGGCCGGATGATCTCGTCGGCCGCCGCGCGCCGGGGTTCAAGGGCGCGATCGATTTCTTCGGCCAGAACATCCCGAGCTACGATCTGTTCCTGATCGTGCTCGGCCCGGTGGTGCTCGGCATTCTCTGGCTGCTGTTCCAGCGCACGCGCTGGGGTGTGCTGGTGCGCGCCGCGACGCAGGACCGCGACATGGTTGCAGCCCTCGGCGTCAATCAAAAGTGGCTGTTCACATCAGTGTTCGCCGTCGGCGTCTTTCTCGCAGCCCTCGGCGGCGCGCTCCAGATCCCGCGCGATGCCGTGCATCACGCCATGGACCTGCGCATCATCGTCGAGGTCTTCGTCGTGGTCGTGATCGGCGGCCTCGGCAGCATCGTCGGCGCCTTCGTCGCCGCCGTGCTGGTCTCCGAGCTCAATGCCTTCGGCATCCTGATCTTCCCGAAGATCTCCATCATCCTGGTGTTCCTGGTGATGGCCGTGGTGCTGATCGTGCGGCCCTGGGGCCTGTTCGGCAAGCCCGAGGCGGCCGCACGCAAGACGCCGGGTCTCACGGTCAATCCCTGGCGGCCGCTGACGTCGAACGAGCGGCTGGCCTCGCTGGCAGCGCTGGTCATCGCAGCGATGCTGCCGCTGTTCGCCGGCAACTACGCACTGACCGTCGGCTCGGAGATTGCGATCTTCGTGATCTTCGCCGTCAGCCTGCACTTCCTGATGTCGGTCGGCGGGCTCGCCTCGTTCGGTCACGCCGCCTATTTCGGGCTCGGCGCCTATGGCATCGCCTTCCTCGCCAAGATGGCGGGGCTGCCGATGATCGTGTGCCTGTTGCTCGGCCCGCTGCTCGGCTGTCTGGGCGCCGCGGTGTTCGGCTTCTTCGCGGTGCAGCTCTCCGGCGTCTATTTCGCGATGCTGACGCTCGCCTTCGCGCAGATCGTGTGGTCGATCGCGTTCCAGTGGGTGAGCGTGACGGGCGGCGACAACGGCATTCTGGGCCTCTGGCCGTCGAGCTGGGCGGCGAGCCCGTCGCATTTCTATTGGCTGGCGCTCGGTGTCGCAGCGCTGGTCATGATCGCGCTGCGGGCCATGGTGTTCTCGCCGTTCGGCTACGCGCTGCGAGCCACGCGCGATTCGCTGCTGCGCAGCGAAGCGATCGGCATCGATGCCAAGCGAATCCAGTGGACCGCCTTCGTCATCGCAGGCACGACCGCCGGCATTGGCGGCGCGCTGTTCGCCTACCTCAAGGGCAGCGTGTTCCCCGACAATCTCGGCATTTCGCTCTCGGTCGACGCGCTGGTCATGGTGCTGCTCGGCGGCGTCGAGACGGTGTCGGGCGCGGTGATCGGCGCCATCGTCTACAAGGCGCTCAACATCTGGCTGGTGAGCCAGACCGACCTGTCGAAGCTCGTGCTCGGCGGCTTCATCATGCTGATCGTCGTCGTCTTCCCCAAGGGCATCGTCGGCATGCTGGAGATGCTGGCGCAGCGCCGCAGGAAGTCCTCGCCGCCGGGATCCCCCTTGCTTGCCAAGCCGATCGAGTCCGCCGAATGAGCGCCATCCCCCCACTTCTCGCGGTCGAAGGCCTGACCAAATCCTATGGCGGCATCCATGCCGTGCGCGGCGTCTCGTTCTCGCTGCGCGCCGGGGAGATCCTGGCGCTGATCGGGCCGAACGGCGCAGGCAAAAGCACATGCTTCGACATGCTCAACGGCCAGAACAAGCCAGACTCGGGGCACGTTCGCCTGCTCGGCGAAGAGATCACAGGCAGGAAGCCGCGCGAGGTCTGGCGACTGGGTGTCGGGCGCACCTTCCAGATCACCGCGACCTTCGCCACCATGACCGTGCGCGAAAACGTGCAGGTCGCGCTGGTCTCGCACGGGAAGCAGCTGTTCAATCTGTTCGGCTCGGCGCCGAAGTTCGACCGCGGTGAGGCCGGCCGTCTGCTCGAGCTGGTCGGCATGGGCGGCTACGCGGATCGCCCCTGCGGCGAGCTTGCCTATGGCGACCTCAAGCGGCTCGAGCTTGCGGTCGCACTCGCCAACCAGCCAAAGCTGCTCTTGATGGACGAGCCGACTGCCGGCATGGCGCCGCGCGAGCGCGTCGACCTGATGCGGCTGACCGCAAGCATCGCGCGGGAGAAATCGATCGGCGTGCTCTTCACCGAGCACGACATGGATGTGGTGTTCGAGCATGCCGACCGCATCATCGTGCTCAATCGCGGCACGTTGATCGCCGAGGGCTCGCCGGCCGAGGTGCGCGGCAATCCGCAGGTGCAGGCGGTCTATCTCGGCGAGGGCCTCGTCTACGATGCCCGCCATCGCGAGGGAGCCTCCACATGAAGCTCACGGTGCAGGACCTCAACAGCCACTATGGCCCGGCACACATCCTGTTCGACATCGGCTTCGAAGTCGGCGAGGGCGAGGTCGTGGCGCTGCTCGGACGTAACGGCGCGGGCAAGTCGACGACGTTCCGCTCCATCGTCGGTCTCGTCGCGCAGCGCTCCGGCCGCATCATGTTCGAGGGCAAGGATGTTTCGGCGAAGCCGACACACGAGATCGTGCGCGAGGGCCTCGGTTACGTGCCGGAGGAGCGGCGCATCTTCACCGACTTGACCGTCGAGGAAAACCTCGAAGTCGGCCGCCAGCCGAAGCGCCCGAACGCGCCGCACTGGACGCGCGAAAAACTGTTCTCGCTGTTTCCAAACCTCGGCGAGATGAAGAACCGCCCGGGCGGCCGCATGAGCGGCGGCGAGCAGCAGATGCTGACGATCGCGCGCACGCTGATGGGCAATCCGTCGCTGGTGCTGCTGGACGAGCCGTCGGAGGGCCTGTCGCCGAAGATCGTGGAGCAGATGGTCGATGCCATTCTGACCATGAAGAAGGAAGGCGTCAGCATCGTCGTCTCCGAGCAGAATCTGCATTTCGCGCGGCTGATTTCGGATCGCGCCTACATCATCGAGCGCGGCCGCATCTGCTTCGGCGGCACCATGGCCGAGCTCGACGCGCGTCCGGATATCCGCGACGCGCATCTGTCGTTGTGAGGCAAAGGGAAGGGGCCGCGAACGGATGGCGAGAAGCGTCACGGCGAAAAAGAGCGTCAAACCGGCCAAAACGCTTAACAAGCCGCCTTACGTGCTCGACGAGCAGGTCGGCTTCATCCTGCGCCAGGTCTGGCAGCGCCACAGCTCGATCTTCGCCCGCGACATCGGCACCAACCTGACGCCGACGCAATGGGCGGCGTTGTCGAAACTGGCCGAGACCGGGCCGTGCTCGCAGAATCAGCTCGGGCGCCTGACGGCGATGGACGTCGCGACCATCAAGGGCGTGATCGATCGTCTCACCGCGCGCGGCCTGACCGAGACCAGCCAGGATCCCGATGACGGACGGCGACTCCTTGTCAGCTTGACGCGCGCGGGTCTGCAGCTTGCGGAGAAGCTGGCGCCGAATGCGCTTGCGATCACGCGCGAGACGCTGGCACCGCTCGAGCCTAGGGAGCGCGAGCTGCTGATGGTGCTGCTGAACAAGCTGCGGTGAATACGGTCCTGTCGGCGGCAGTGTGCCGCTTGGTCCACCCGATCACGATGGCCAGCGGCACGATCCAGCACATCCAGGCTGCGATGGCGTAGACCTCGTCAAACGGCAACATGAGGACCGTTGCCGCTGATGTCACCAGCCGCAGCCAAATGGCAGCCGACGCGACAGCGGCGACCGCAATCATCCGCCGCGCATGGCTTGCGACATTGCCGGACCGAACGGCATGGAGCGCGGCGCCAGCCAGTGCGAGCCATGTGACGCCTTGCACGAACAGGCCCGCCCGCGCGATGGCGTTGGCTTGGCTGTTCAGAGCGACCGGAAGAGCGCTTAGCGCGCCAACCAGAATGCAACCGAAGGCGAAGCGGCCGATCAGGCGGTGCAGAGGCGGGCGATAGCGCAGGAACAGCGCAAGGGGGATGAGGATCAGTGCCAGTCCTGACGCGATCATGTGCAGCGGAAACACGATGGGAAGTCGCGGAAGGACCAGATACAAGGGATGAGGCAGCGGCATCGACCCAGACCCGAGGGCAATCGCCATCGGGCCCGCCGGAAAGACCACAGAGGACACGATGATGAAGGCGACTACCCTGGCAGGGCCGACCGCACGCGGCCGAAATCCGGACGGCGGCGCAATTGATTGCGGTTCGGCTCGCTCCAAATCAGCGCTCCTCGTCCCGATCAAGGTTTTGATCGCAGCAGCGATCGTCGGGCTTGGTGTCGGCCATGTGGCGCCCGCCGTTGGTGCTGGCGTTTCCGTAACCGATTTCGAGGGGCGCTGGAAGGACGACACCAGGAATCTGGTGCTCGACATATCGAAGTGCAGCGGCGGCTGGTGCGGTGTCGAAGTTATCGGCGAAAACACCTGCGGCCGTGCCGCCTTGCGCATTGAGGAGCGCCCGTCGCGTGGCGGCCGTTTGGTTGGCCGCCTCGAGCTGGCGGCGGAAACCCAGCCCTATTCCGTGTCGGCCGAGCTTCAACAGGGGCAGCAGGGCCGTCGCATGCTGTTGAAGGGCCAAAGCGGCGACCAGTTTCAGCCTTGGCGCCGCACCTATCCGTTCATGGCGGCGCTTGCGCGTGTCGGGGATGCACAGTGCCGGATGGATGCCAAGGTCTCGTGACGCCGTCACTTCGCCACCACCTCCGGCACCTTGCCGGCCGGCGGCGTGTTGCGGCTGCGCTGGGTGCGCACGATGCCGTCGATGATGGTCATGCCGATGCCGGGGAGGTCGCCGAGCCGGACGCTCTCCAGGATGTTCTTGCCGGGCGAGTGCTGGGCCTTGTCCATGATGACAAAGTCGGCGGAGCGGCCGACTTCGATGAGGCCGCAATCGAGCTGGCGCATCCGCGCGGTGTTGCCGGTGGCGAGACAAAAGGCGATCTCGGCCGGCAGGTCGCCGAGCGAGGACAGCATCGAAACCATGCGCAGGATGCCGAGCGGCTGAACGCCGGAGCCGGCGGGCGCATCGGTGCCCAGGATGACGCGGTGCAGGTCGCCCATCTCGCGCGCCGTGCGCAGCGTGAACAGGGCCGAGCGCTCATTGCCATTGTGCACGAGCTCGAGGCCGCGCTTGCAGCCCTCGCAGATGCAGCGGATCTGGTCGTCGGGCAGGGCGGTGTGGCCGCCATTGATGTGGCCGACGACGTCGGTGTCGGCCTCCAGCACCACGTCCTTGTCGATCAGGCCGGAGCCGGGGATCGACGGGCCGCCGGTATGGATCGTGCTCTGGATGCCGTATTTGCGCGCCCAGCCGACCATTTTTCGCGCGGTCGGGCCGTCCTTGACGCCGCCGAGGCCGACCTCGCCGAGCAGCTTGACGCCGTTGGCGGCCATCTCCTTGAAATCTTCCTCGACCATCTCGCATTCGATCACCGGCGCGCCGGCGTGAACCTTCACGCCGCCGGGACGCAAGGTCCAGAACGCGCGCTGGGCGAACACGGCCATCGCCTTGAGGCCGACGACGTCGCGGGGCCGGCCGGGCATGTGCACCTCGCCGGCCGAGATCATGGTGGTGACGCCGCCATGGAGATAGCTGTCGATCCAGTTGATCTGGTTCTGCCGCGGCGTCCAGTCACCCGCGACAGGATGGACGTGACTGTCGATCAGGCCCGGCGCCACCGTGGTGCCGTGCGCGTCGATGACGGTGGTCGCGCCTTCGGTGTTGACGTCCTTGAAGCGGCCGATCGCGGTGATCTTGCCGTTCTCGGCGACGATGGTGTCGCCGTCCAGGATCGGCTTTTCCAAAGCACCGGACAGGATCAGGCCGATATTGCGGATCACCAGCTTCGAAGGTCCGGTGGCCTGGGGTGCGTCATGCGCCATGGAAGGGGCTCCTTATTCCTAACTGCAACGCTTCCGATCTTGGGCAGCCTTGACCGCGGGATCAAGCCGGATTATTCATTAGTATACGAATGATCGTGTACAAACGACGCATAGCTGACCGCCTCGAAAACCGCGAACCAAGCGACACGGAAGGGTGAGATGAGCAATTTCAATCAGGAAAGCGTTTTGAGCGTCCACCACTGGACCGACACGCTGTTCTCCTTCAAGACCACCCGCAGCCCGACCTTCCGCTTCCGCAACGGCGAATTCACCATGATCGGGCTCAAGGTCGGCGAGAAGCCGCTGCTGCGGGCCTACAGCGTCGCCAGCGCCAATTACGAGGACACGCTGGAATTCTTCTCGATCAAGGTGCCGGATGGCCCCTTGACCTCGCGCCTCCAGCATTTGAAGGAAGGCGACGAGATCATCGTCGGCCGCAAGGCAACCGGCACGCTCGTGATCGACAACCTGGAGGAGGGGCGCAACCTCTACCTCATCGGCACCGGCACCGGCCTTGCGCCGTTCCTGAGCGTGATCAAGGACCCCGAGACCTACGAGCGGTTTGAGAAGGTGGTGCTGCTGCACGGCTGCCGGCACGTGAAGGAGCTCGCCTATGGCGAGATGATCACCGAGCATCTGCCGAAGGACGAGCTGCTCGGCGAGTACATCCGCAATCAGCTGATCTACTACCCGACCGTGACCCGCGATCCGTTCCGCAACCGCGGCCGCATCACCGACCTCATCACGTCAGGAAAACTGTTCACCGATATCGGCCTGCCGGTGCTGGAAGCCGCGCATGATCGCGTCATGATCTGCGGCAGCCCCGCGCTGGTGGCGGATACCCGTGTGCTCCTCGGCGAACGCGGTTTCGTCGAGGGCAATCACGGCGAGCCGGCCCAGTTCGTGGTCGAAAAGGCTTTTGCCGAGCGCTAAAGCGTTTTCGAGCGAAGTGGGCACCGGTTCGCGTAAAGAAAACGCGTCAAAATAGGAATCTGGAGCCCCGTTCCGGGGCTCTAGGCACGGAATTTCTGCGCGAGAAGATCGTATTTTCGCCACCGCCGGGGCGTTGCGGCGCCGATTCGGCGCACGATACTATGTGGGAGCGAATCAGCGGAGTTCCCACATGGTTGCGGACAGCGACAGCAACATCGCCTGGCACCGGGTTCAGTTGAAGAAGAATCGCGCCGAGTTGAAGGCGCTGGAGACCGCGCGCTTTACGATGGGCGAGATCGCCTCGTCGAAGCGGAACGGACAGACCCAGACGTCGATCGCGGAACTCAAGCGGAAGATCGCGCAGTCGGAGCGCGCGATCGCCGATCACGACAAGCGCACGCGCCGCCCGCTCGCAACGGACCTGCAGAGTCTCAGCAATGGCAGCTGGAGCCATTGGGACGCCTACACGCAGCAGCGCAAGAGCGGGCAGCGATCGCCCGGACGCGGATAGGCACATCTCTCTCCACGTCTGCGGCCGATCAGGAGGCGCCCCTTGCACCGGCCGCCCCGTGCACCATCTCGGTGATACGCGACCAATCGTTCCGGCGATCCCATGACAGCGCGCCTCGATTTCACCAGCGAGGCCTTCTTTCGCGATCCGCCCAAGGCGATCGCGACGTTGCGCATGTCCGGCCCCCTGGTGGCGACGCGATTTCCTATCGTCGGCGAAGTCTGGATCACCACGACCCATGACGCCACCGCGCAGGTCCTGAAGGACGGCGCGACCTTCACGTTGCGCAAGGAGGATGGTGACGTCGCGGGTTTGCGCTGGTGGATGCCGAGGTCCGTCAGGACCATCGCCAACAACATGCTGACGATGGACGAGCCGGATCATACGCGGCTGCGCAGCATCGTGGACGAAGCTTTTCGCCGCCGCGCGATCGTCGCGATGGAGCCGCGAATCCGTGCCATCGCCGACGGCCTGGCCGATGAGCTGTTCGCGAGGGAATGCCCGGCTGATCTCGTCCAGCGCTATGCGCGAATCCTGCCGCTCGCGGTGATCTCGGAGCTGCTGGGCCTGCCGCTGGCCGATCGTCCTAAGTTCATCGCCTGGGCCAACGCGGTGTCATCGCTGACGAATGTCGTCGCCTTCTTCCGCTTGCTGTTCGCGGTCCGCAAGATGCGCGCCTACCTCGAGCAGCAGTTGCAGATCGCGCGCGTGCAGGGAGGCGAGGGCCTGATTGCCGAGCTGGTCCAGGTCGAGCGCGAAGGCGGCCAGATCACGCCAGATGAAATGGTCTCGATGGTGTTTCTGTTGCTCGGGGCGGGATCGGAAACCACCACGCATCTCATCAGCGGGTCCGTCTACGAGCTGCTCAGGAATTCCGAGCTGCGCGACTGGCTGGAACAGGACTGGAGCCGCGTTGGGCTTGCGGTCGAGGAGTTCCTGCGCTTCGTCTCGCCGGTGCAATTCTCCAAGCCGCGCTATGTGCGGCGCGATGTCGAGGTCGAAGGCGTGCGCCTGAAGAAGGGCGACCGCGTCATGGTGATGCTCGCCGCTGCGAACATGGATCCGGCGATGCATGATCGTCCCGAGAGCCTCGATCTCGAACGTAAGCCGAACCGCCATATCTCGTTCGGCACGGGAATCCACTTCTGCCTCGGCCATCAGCTCGCGCGCATCGAGGCGGCCTGCGCGCTGGAGGCGCTGTTCTCGCGATGGCCGAAATTGGGGCTCGCCGTCGATTCCACTGAGGTCCGCTGGCGCAGGCGGCCGGGCTTGCGCGCGATCGCGAAGCTTCCTGTCGCGGCTGAGGTCCGCGGAACACAGGCAGCTGCATTCACCGAAGCGAGGGGCGATCGTTCCCCCGCTGCGGCGAGCTGAGATCAGCGGCCTTTTCGGAAAATCTCTGCCAAGCGCGATCAGTCAGGAACGGTGTGCCGTTGGTCCTGTTGTCATCAGGACATCGGATGCGGCGACGAGTTCCTTGGGCGCGCATGTCAGAGGTCGACGTCTTAAAGGGAGACAAGATCATGGCCAGCAAGATGCCACCTGTTCCACCGGACAATCAGAGCAGAAAGGGAACTGGCGACAGCAAGCAGGTCCGTGCAGACCAGGCGCCGCACGGTCAGCAGCGCGTGCAGAATCCGGACCAGCAGGGACAGCAGGGCAACATCAAGCAGAACACGACCAATCAGGGCTATCAGCAAGATCGTTGAGGAGGACGACATTTATGTCGACATCCACCGATGAGACTGGAGGTGCAGGATGCAAGGCAAGAAGACCCACGAGCAGCAAATGCGCATCCTCGAGCGCAAGCCTGATGTTCCGGATGCGCGAGAGCTTGAGCAGGCCGCCGGCCATAACCTCCGAGAGGCGTCAGTCCATCGTGCCAACCCGGAGGCACGTCAAAGCGAGTTTCCGGTGAGCCGCGGCGGTCTGAACCAGGAAAGCGATCACAACAAGCACAACGATCCCGGTCAGAGCGGCCATAAGCCGCCGAAGCCGACGCCAGCGCAACAAAAGCACTGAGCTTTCGGAGAACGACCACTGCAAGAGGAGAGATCGATGCCAGGCGGGCATGGCAGCAAGACGCATTTCAGATCCGGCATGCATGGCAAGGGCGACGGCACCGGCGCCATGGCCGAAATCCCCAAGGACAAGATCGGCGACAACATGGTCCTGTCCAACCGCGACAAGGCCCAGCATTCGGACATTCGTGGCATGGACAGCAAGTTCATCCAGACCGAACAGTATCAGGACCACGCGGCCAACCGGCTCGAGGAGGAGCCGGAGACCGACGAGACCTGAGAGGGGCGTTCCCCCGCCAACTCGAGGACCGGTGTTCAGCCGGTCCTCTTTTTTGTGGACGCAAGATCGCGCTCCCAGCCGAACACCGAGCGGCCATCGAGATCCGGTGAGGCCGCGCGCTCACCGGCGATGAAAGCCGCAACCGAGGGGCCCCGTGCGGTCCGCTCCAGCCGCCGCGCCTGGTCGTCCAGGCGCTTGATCGCCAGCATCTCTTCCTCGCGTCCGAGCTTTGCGTTCTGGATCGCGCCCTTCAGCACCCGGATGGTCTCGTCATAGACCTTGATCGGAACGGGGTAGGGATGTCGGTCCTTGCCGCCATGGGCGAGCGAGAAACGCGCGGGGTCGGTAAAGCGATAGGGCGCGCCGTGCACGACCTCCGCGACCATCGCGAGCGAGCGCACGGTGCGCGCGCCGACGCCCGGCGTCAGCAGCAGTTCCGGAAAATCGACCGGGCCACGCTCGGCTGCGGCGGCGAGCGTGCCGTGCAGGCGGCGCGCGAACACGTCCTTGGGACGGACGTCGTGATGTGCGGGCATGATCAGATGCGGCAGCGTGCCTTGTGCCGGCGTGGACTCGGTCCCCATGAGCCGTTCGAATTCGGAGATGATGCGATCCGGACCGAGATCGGAGAGCAGTTCGACCTGCGCCGTCCGAGAAGTATCGGCGCGATGATCGGTGAGATTGACGATCTCCCCCTGCTGCGGCCCGTCGATTGCGCTGTGCGGCGTATCGACGAAGCTCTTCAGCGCCTCGGAATGCCAGTGATAGCGTCGCGCCTGCCGCTTGTCGCCGTTCATGCCCTGCTGCACCACGGTCCATTTGCCGTCGGCGGTCACGAAGAAGCCGTGTAGATAGAGGTCAAAGCCGTCCTGGACCGCGGCGCTGTCGACCTTGGCCACCAGACGGCTGGCACGGGTCAGCTTGATGCCGTCGAATCCGACGCGATCGCCGAGCTGCAGCAGCTCATCCGGCGTCTTGCGCGAATGCTGACCTCGGCCGCCACAGACATAAATCCCGAGCTCGTCCTGAAGCGGTCCGAGCCCGCGCTTCAGTGCGCCGATCACGGAGGTGGTGATGCCGGAAGAGTGCCAGTCCATCCCCATCACGGCGCCAAACGACTGGAACCAGAATGGATGCGACAGGCGCTGAAGAAACGCATCGCGGCCGTAATGATGCACGATCGCTTGGGTGACGATCGCCCCGAGCGAGGACATGCGACTCGCCAGCCACGGCGGAACCCGCCCGGTGTGGAGAGGAAGATCGGCACTGCCGGTACGTCGAGTCATTGGTAGGCCAAATTAGCGCATTCCGGCGACGGTTGCACAGTGGGGATGCCGCGTTGCACGAGACAGGGGAGCGAAGCCCGCCGCAACGCGTTGAGCGCACGATCCTGATCCCGTCGGGCGACGATGATGCCGATTTTATGCAACCACCCGCACGGCCGGAGGACATGCGGGCGAGGGCCCATAACTGGACAGCCCAGGCCCCTGTTGCCGGGCCGAGGCTTGCTGCTCAAGCGTTGTTTTTCTTGCGCGGTGGAGCCTCACTGCGCGCGGATGTTGGCGGCCTTCAGCACCGGCTCCCATTTGGCCGCCTCGGCGCGCATAAAGGCGTCGAAATCCTCGGGCGAGGAGCCGGCCGGGGTGGCGCCGATCTTGCCGAGCGTCGACAGCACGCCGGGGTCCTGCAGCGCGGCCTTGAGATCGGTCTCGAGCTTCGCGACGATCTCCGGTGGCATTTTTGCAGGCCCTAGAACGCCCCACCAGACCGAGACGTCGTAGCCGGGCACACCGGCCTCGGCGATGGTCGGAACATCCGGCAGCGCCTTGGAGCGCTCGGCCGAGGTCACCGCCAGCGCGCGCACCGGGCCGCCTTCGAGCTGGCCGATCGCTTCCGCGAGCGGATTGATGCTGAGCGGGATCTCGCCGGCGATCACGGCCGTCAGCGCCGGTGCGCCGCCCTTGTAGGGGATCGCAACGATCTTGGTGCCGGACATGTACTTCAGCAGCTCGCCCGCGAGATGCGCCGAGGTGCCGTTGCCGGACATGCCGTAGGAGAGCTTGTCCGGCTCCTTCTTGGCGGCGGCGAGGAGATCGCCGAGTGTCTTGTACGGGCTGTCCTTCGCCACCACGATCGCGAGCGGCGAGGAGGCGACTTCGGTGATCGCGGTGAAATCCTTGAAGGTGTCGTAGGGCACGCTGGGATAGATGAACTGGTTGAGCGGATGGCCGCTGGCGACCAGGATCAGCGTGTAGCCGTCGGGTGCGGCCTGCGTCAGCGCCTGCGAGGCAACAATGCCGCCGGCACCGGGGCGGTTATCGATCACAGGCTGCTGCCCCCAGGTCTTGGCTAGCGCCTGGCCCAGCGTGCGCGCGAGCACGTCGACCGCGCCACCGGCGGCGTAAGGCACCAGAATGTGGACCGGCTTGCTCGGATAATTTTCTGCCTGCGCGGCGCTCCACGTCAGCAGCAAGCCGGCACCCAGCATCAAACCGCCGATCTTCTTGTTCAAACCCAGCATATTTCCCAGCACTCCTTGAGGGCATTCGCGCGCCTGCCGGCGGTCTCCAGGCCGTTGCAGACGCTGCCCATGGTTTTTGTTGACGAGACCTGATCTTTTGTACGATAGTACAAATCACATGGTACGCAAGCCCACCAGCAAGGAAACGGCCCGCAAGCCGAACATGCGCGAGGCGATCCTCGCCGCGGCCGAGGAGCTGTTCGCCACCAACGGCTTCAATGCCGTGTCGGTGCGCGACATCGCGCATGCTGCCGGAGCCAATCCGGGCAGCGTCACCTATCATTTCAAGACCAAGGACGGCCTGCTGCTCGAGATCTACCGGCGCCATTGCGGGCCGATGAACCTGCGCCGTTCCGAGCTGCTCGCCGCCGCCAGGCGCGTGCGCGATCTCCAGGACCGGCTGGAGGCGATCGTGCGGGCCTATGTGGTGCCGGCCTTCACTTCCGGCAGCGATCTTGCCGGTGGTGGCGCGCGCTTCACGCGGCTGCGCGCGGTGATGTCCGCGGAAGGCAACGAGGTCGCGCGAAAGATCATCGCGCAGACCTTCGACGACACCAGCCATGCCTTCATCGACGCGATCCACGAGAGCCTGCCGCACATTCCGCGCACCGACATCGTCTGGCGCAGCCATTTCCTGCTCGGCGCACTCTATTATTCGCTGGTGACGCCCGAGCGCGTCTCGCGTCTGTCACGCGGCGAGGTCGACGGCAGTGATGCCGCGGGCGCTATCGAGCAATTGGTGCGGGCCACCGTCGCCGCGTTCCAGGCGCCGGCGCTGGACCAGGCCGCGTCGGCGCGGCGGCGGCCGGTCGTCAGCAGCAAGACTTGAAACAAGCGGTCTCGCTTCGTCGGTTCTCCTGATGACAATGATGTACACGCCGACCATTCCGCCGCCCGATCCGAACACGCGCACGCCAAAGTTCAAGCTGCCGAAGCTGTCCTGCGACGCGCATTGCCACATCTTCGGGCCCGGCGCGAAATATCCTTACGCGCCGGATCGCTCCTACACACCGCCGGACGCGCCGCTGGAGGACTTTCGCGCGCTGCATGCCAAGCTCGGGGTCGCGCGCGCCGTCATCGTCAATGCCAGCGTGCACGGCACCGACAACACGGTGGCGCTCGATGCCATTGCGCAAAGCAACGGCGCCTACCGGGCGGTGGCTAATATCGACGACACAATCAGCGAACGCGGGCTTCGCGGGCTGCACGAGGGCGGCTTCCGCGGCTGCCGCTTCAATTTCGTGCGCCATCTCGGCGGCGTTCCCGACAAGCGCGTGTTCGACCGCATCATCGCGATGGTCACGCCGCTCGGCTGGCACATCGATCTGCATTTCGATGCGATCGACCTGCCTGAATATGCCGACATGCTGACAAAGCTGCCGCTGAGCTACACCATCGACCATATGGGCCGGGTGAAGGCGTCGGAAGGGCTCGATCAATTACCGTTCAGAATCCTGATCGAGCTGATGCGGCGCGATGAGAAGTGCTGGGTCAAGATCTGCGGCTCGGAGCGGGTGTCCTCGGCCGGTCCGCCGTTCACCGATGCGGTGCCGTTCGCGCGAAAGATCGTCGAGACCGCGCCGGATCGCGTCATCTGGGGCACGGACTGGCCGCATCCCAACGTCAAGACGATGCCGAACGATGGTGACCTCGTCGACCTGATTCCATTGTTCGCGCCGGAGCCGGAGCTCCAGCATAAGATCCTCGTCGACAATCCCGCGCGCCTGTTCGAGTTCGAGGCATGACCAGGTCTTTGCGATCGATGCGCTGCGCAGAAATGCGTTGCATGGCGCCGCAGGCGGGACGCCGGCCAACGCCTATGAACGAAAGGAGTGACCCATGAAGACAGGTCTCGTCGTCACCGCTCATCCCGGCGATTTCGTCTGGCGCGCCGGCGGCGCCATCGCGCTGCATGCCAAGAGGGGCTATCGGATGAAGATCGTCTGCCTGTCGTTCGGCGAGCGTGGCGAGAGCCAGTTCGCCTGGAAGGAGAAGGGCGCGACGCTGGAATCGGTCAAGGCCGGCCGCAAGAACGAGGCGGAGCGGGCAGCCAAGCTACTAGGTGCCGAGATCGAGTTCTTCGACTGCGGTGACTATCCGCTGAAGCTGACGGAAGCGCATTTCGACCGCATGGTCGACATCTACCGCGAGCTCAATCCGAGCTTCGTGCTGACGCATGCGCTGGAAGACCCCTATAATTTCGATCATCCGAACGCGGCGCATTTCGCGCAGGAGACGCGTGTGGTCGCGCAGGCGATGGGCCACAAGCCCGGCGCGCAGTACAAATATTCGGCGCCGCCGGTGTTCCTGTTCGAGCCGCATCAGCCGGAGCAGTGCAATTACAAGCCGGATCTGCTGCTCAAGATCGACGAGGTCTGGAAAGAGAAGTACGAGGCGTTCCAGATCCTGGCCGCGCAGAAGCATCTGTGGGGCTATTACGAGCGCGTCGCGCTCAACCGCGGCATCCAGGGCAGCCGCAACACCGGCGTGCCCATGACCTATGGTGAGGCCTATCAGCGCCTGTTCCCGACGGTGGCGGAGGAATTGGCATGAAGCCGGTCGTCGTTCGCAACATCAAGCGTGCCGATCCCGCCGGAATGGCGGAGTACGGCGTCTCCACCGTGCACGAGGCCTATGGCCGCATCGGCCTGATGAAGCCTTACTTGCGTCCGGTCTGGGCGGGCGCGACGATTGCCGGTCCCGCGGTCACGGTGCTGGCGCAGCCCGGCGACAATTGGATGATCCACGTGGCCGTCGAGCAGTGCAGGAAGGGCGACATTCTCGTCGTCGGCTGCACCACTGACAATACCGACGGCATGTTCGGCGAACTGCTCGCGACCTCGCTTCAAGCACGCGGCGTGCAGGGGCTGATCATCGACGCCGGCTGCCGTGACGTCAAAGCGCTGCACGAGATGAGCTTTCCGGTGTGGTCGCGCGCGGTCTCGGCCAAGGGCACCGTGAAGGCCACGCTCGGCTCGGTCAACGTTCCCGTGGTCTGTGCCGGCGTCAACGTCGATCCCGGCGACATCGTCGTGGCCGATGATGATGGCGTTGTGGTGGTACCGAAGCGCTATGCGGCCGAAGTCGCCGAGAAGGCGAAGAAGCGCAACACGGATGAAGGCGGCAAGCGCACGCGGCTGGCCTCGGGCGAGCTCGGCCTCGACATGTACAACATGCGCGAGGCACTGGCGAAGGCCGGCCTCGTCTATGTCGACAATCCCGAGGACGTCTGAGTGGATTAAGAGAAGCGGAGCGGGCGGATGGATCGTCTCAAGCTGAAGGCCGTGCTCGGCAACCACCCTCACGTCAGGGCGGTGAAGAGCGGCGAGCTCCGCTCCGACCTCTTCGATCTCGACTTTGTCGCGTACACGCCGACCAACACGGCGTTCAAGCCGATGGTGCGCGAGCAGGCCTTCGACGTCTGCGAGATGGCGATCGTCACCTATCTAATGGCGAAGGCGCACGGCAAGCCGCTGGTGCTGCTGCCGGCGACCATGATGGGCCGCTTCCAGCATGCCTATGCGCTCTACAATCCGGCGCATCGCACGCTCGGCCCGTCCGATCTCGAAGGCAAGCGCGTCGGCATCCGCTCCTTCACGACCACGACGGGCGCCTGGATCAGGGGCATCCTCGCCAACGACTACGGTGTGAACCTCGACAAGATCCGCTGGGTCACGTTCGAGGAGCCACACGTGGCCGAATATGTCGACACCACCGAGCGGGCGCCGAAGGAGAAGAAGATCCTACAGATGCTGCTCGACGGCGAGCTCGATGCCGTCCTTGGCGAGACCTCCGATGATCCCAAGCTGAAGCCGCTATTTCCCGATCCGGCCGCAGAGGCCGCCAACTGGTATGCGCGGCGCGGCGTCGTGCCGGTCAATCATCTCGTGGTCGTGACCGAGCAGCTCGCGAAATCGCGCCCGGACGTGGTCACGGGCATTTATGATCTCCTGAAGCGGAACAAGGCGCAGGCGGGGCCCGCGGCAACGCCCGACCTCGTTCCGTTCGGGATCGAAGCCAACAGAAAACCGCTCGAGCTGATCGTCGACTACGCATTCCAACAAGCGCTCATTCCGCGCCGCTATGCAGTCGAGGAGCTGTTCGACCAGACGACACGAGGATTGAACTGATGGCGGGTGATCCCAGGCGCTGGCAGATCGGGCTGGTCGGCTATGGCGAGGTCGGCCGGATTCTGGCCGAGGATTTGCGCCAGCAGGACATCAAGGTCTCAGCCTACGACATCAAGCTCGGTGGCGAGCAGGGCGTGCCGCTGCAGGAGCATGCGGCGAAATTCGGTGTCGCTCTTGCAACCTCTCACGCGGAGCTGACCGCGAAATCCGATTTCATCATCTCCGCCGTCACGGCGAGCCAGGCCGTTCCGGTGGCAAAGGTCTGTGCGACCGCGATCAATCAGGGCACCTGGTTCCTCGATTTCAACTCGGCCTCTCCCGGCGCCAAGCAGCGCGCCGCGGCACTGATCGACGGCGCGGCCGGGCGCTATGTCGAGGGCGCGGTCATGACCTCGGTGCCGCCTTATCGCATCAAGGTGCCGTTGCTGCTCGGCGGACCCGGCGCGAGACAGCTCGAACCGCTTCTGAATGCGATCGGTTTTGCGGCCAAGGTTGCCAGCGACAAGCTCGGCGTGTCCTCGGCCGTAAAAATGTGCCGCAGCATCATGATCAAGGGTCTGGAGGCCATGGTTATCGAGAGTTTCACGACCGCGCGCGCCTATGGCGTCGAGGATGCGGTGCTGGCCTCGCTCGCGGAAACGTTTCCCGGCATCGATTGGGAGAAGCAGGGCGCCTATTTCTTTCAGCGCGTGATCGAGCACGGCCGCCGCCGGGCTGAAGAGGTGCGCGAGGTTGCCGCGACCGTGCGCGAGGCCGGGCTGACGCCGTGGTCGGCGCAAGGCACGGCCGAGCGGCAGGCCTGGATGGCGGATCTCGCCAATGAGGGGCTGTTCGGCGCCAGGGGCACCAGGGAATTCGCTCGTAGCGCCGACTGGCGGACCGAGGCCGACCGGATCCTCGCCAAGATCAATCGCGCCAGGTAATCAGCTCAAGATCGTGCCAGGACCCGAAAGCTGCCGACTTGGTCGCGCGCGCGTTCGATCAGGTCGATCAGATTGCGGGATTTGCGGACGAGCTGTTCCGTGGCCGGCTGTGTGCGGAATTCTGCCAGCACCGCGCGAACGCATTTGCTGGCGGCATCGAGCGTCCAGAGCGTACGGTTCACGTCGGCCTGCGTCCGGATCGCCGAGATATCGAGACCGGAGAGAACGTGGCCGATCCCGTCGAGCCGCTTCACCGCCGTATCGGTAGCCGTACGAGTCTGGACGGAATCATGAACGATGCTGCTGAATGCGCTGAACATACCCATACTTCCCCACTGAACGCATATGATCAGTGCAGGTCGTAGTTACGGTCGGCGTGGCCTGTCTCGCAATGCGTTGGGCTACGGTCCGGGATTCTACCGAACTCGGATGGGCTCGAACCGGCGGTAAAATCGAACTATGGGGGAACGTTCCTGCGGCGTCTCGATGACCGATTCGGAATGTTCCGCGTGCAGCGTCACGCGATCCCCGGCTCTGCAGTGCGTCGCTGAGGCGCTGCGCTGCGTCCGGGGCACGCGACCTATGCCTGAAAAAGGAAAAGCCACGGCCGGGATATCGGGCGGAATCGCTCTCAGCTCTTCGGACTGAACAGGGTCGGCCGCTGCCGCGCAAATGTCTGCTGGCCGCCCTTGAAGCCCATCAGAACGTCGGGCAGCTCGCCGATGGCGAAGCGGCCGTCCTTGGTATCGAGCACGATGAGATCGGCGGGATTGCCGACCTTGATGCCGTAATCATCGAGGTTCATCAGCCGGGCCGGCAGCTCGGTCACGAGATCGAGGCAGGTGGCGAAATCGCTCACCGAGGCGTGCGCGACATTGGCGTAGAAATTTGCCATCCGAAGCAGCGAGGCGTCGCCGAACGGCGTGAAGGGATTGAGCACGTTGTTGGTCGCGATCGAGCACACGACGCCGTCGCCCGCGAGCTTGTGCGCAAGTGTCAGCCCGCGGGGCGCGTTGCAGGGAGCCTCGCGCCCCATCAGATAGAGATCGGTCGCGGGTAGCACGGTGACGGCAACGCCGGCTTTTGCCAGCTGCGCGGTGGCAGCTTTCATACGCTCCGGCGGCAGTGCGGAGAGCTTTGTCGCATGGCCGATCGCCACGCGTCCCCCATAGTTGCGCCGCTCGGTCTGGCGGCAGACCTCGTCGAGATGCCACCAGGAGGGATCGAGATCGAAATCGAGATGGAGATCGACGTCGATGTCGAACTCCTGCGCGAGATCGAAGATGCGCGCGAGATGGGCGTTCGGGTTGGTGTCCATGTAGGGACAGCCGCCGATGACCTCGCCGCCGTCGCGCAGCGCCTGGATCAGCAGCTCCTCGGCTCCGGGATCGTTGGTCAGGCCTTCCTGCGGGAAGACACAAAGCTCCAGATCAATCGCCCAGGCATAGTCGCGCTGAAGCGCCTTCACCGCCTCGAAGCCGCGCAAGCCGATGCGTGGATCGATCTCGACATGCGTGCGCATGCGCGTCGTGCCGTGCACGACGGCGCGCTCGAGCACTCTTGCGCCGCGCGCGTAGATGTCCTCGATCGTGAAATCCTTCTTCATCCCGGCAACGGCGCGGATCGCTTCCGAGAGGCTGCCGTGATCGTGCCCGCAACGGCCGAGCAGGCAGGCCTTGTCAAGATGGATGTGGGTATCGACGAAGCCGGGCAGGGTGAGATGCCCACCGAGGTCGACCTCGACCGCTTCGTACGCAAGCGTTGGCGCGATCACGGCAACGCGGCCGCGCTTCACGCCGATATCGACGGGTGCGGCGGATGATCGCAACAAGGCGTTGCGAAAGATCAGGTCTAGGGCGCTCTGGGTGGTCATGGCGTGGGATTCAGCTGTGACAGCCTAGCGGAAGCCATGGGAGCAGGCAGCTCCAGATTGTGTGCAGTGTTGGGGCCAGATTGTCTAAAAAATGTGCATGCACTTTGAGGCCTGAATTGTAGAATGGCGGCCTCCGGAAACCACCGTGAAGTCCGCTCCTGCAAAGGCCGAACGCCCGATGACCGACGCCGAGATTGTCGAAGCCTATCTCACCGCTTCGATGATACCCGATCCCGACGCGGCCGCGGCCTATATGAAGCCGGGCACGGTGATCACGTTCACCGGAGGGCGCGAGTTCGATCATCCGCGCGGGCCGACCGGCTTCAATGCGAAGCGCTATCGCTGGGTCAAGAAGAAGATGGACCGCTTCGACGTCTGCCCGGGCGCGGAGGAGACCGTCGTCTACAGCGTCGGCACGCTCTATGGCGAGTGGATGGACGGCGCGCCGTTCGAGGGCAACCGCTATGTCGACCGCTTCGTCGTGAGGGGCGGCCAGATCGTGAAGATGGATGTCTGGAACGACAGCGCCGAGCGGATTCTCGTCCAGCGCGGGATCGAGGCTTAACTTCTACGAGCCACCTTCGGCAGCTTGACGACGCGATCGCTCGCCACCTCGTCGGCGTAGGGCGCGAGGATGTCGAGCAGGTCGCGGCCGCGCTGTGGAGTGGGGGCGACCAACGCGCGATTGGCCACGGAATCCAGGTGATGATGCATCAGTTCCATCACCTTGGCCGCGTCGCCCTTGGCCAGCGCTGAGATGAGGGCGCGATGCTCGTTGATGGCGCATTCGGTGGAATGCGGCCGGCTGTAGAGCGACAGCGTCAGGCAGCAGCGATAGGCGACCTCGCTGACATAGCGCACCAGGATCGGGCTGTTCGTCATGTGGGCGAGCAGGATGTGGAATTCGGTCGCAAGCCGAATCGACACCGCATCCGTGCCGCCGCGGGCGCGATCCTCGGCGTCGACATGGGCGTTCAGCTCGGCGATCTGTGCCTTGGTTAGCTTGCCCGCGAGCTGGCGCACGACAAGCCGTTCGAGCTCGATGCGGATGTCGAAGGCATCGCGCGCCTCCTGCCAGCTCGGCGTCGCCACCACCGCGATCCGGTTGCGGCGGAGTTCGACTAGGCCCTCCGCGGCGAGTTGCCCCAGCGCGTGACGGGCAATGGTGCGGCTGACTCCGAAACGCTCGCCGAGTGCATCCTCGGGCAGTTTTGCGCCAGGCTCCAGCGCCTGCTCGATGATCGCGCGGCGCAGCGCGCGGCAGATCACGCTGACCTTGTCCGACGATTCAGAAGTCTTGCTGCTCGCGCGCGCCGGCATCGGCGAATCCTATTGGACGTGAGATCTCTCTTTAGCATAGGCTCGCGTCAATTCAGCGCTCCAATTGCATGCAGTTTGGCGGTCAGGCTGCACAAATCGAATCCGGCCATTTGGCGCAGGTTTTGGCCAAGTCGTTGATTTCGCGAGGGCCGATCGCTGGCATCCAGCTTGCATGCACTTTGGTCGTGATGCGCATGCAACCCCACGCCCAATTTCGCGGCCAGCCCGTTCCGGAAGGCCAGGCTGCGACCGCCATCGAGCTGTCCGATGCCTCCGTGACCTTCGGGCGCGGCGACCGCGCCGTGCCGGCTCTGTCGAAGACCACGCTGAAAATCGCCGACGGCGAGTTTGTCGCACTGGTCGGCCCATCCGGATGCGGCAAATCGACCATTTTGCGTCTGGTCAGCGGCCTGGTGCAGCCGACCGGTGGCGTCGTCATCGTCGGTGGCCGCGAGGTGGCGGCCCGGGCGATGCGGGTCGGCATGGCCTTCCAGAACCCGACCATGCTGCCGTGGATGACGATCGAGCGCAACATCATGCTGCCGTTGAAGATCGTCGAGCCGTTCCGCTCGAACTTCCGCAGGCTGCGCAAGACCGAATTCCGCGACAAGGCCAATACGCTGCTGGAGCAGGTCGGCCTCAAAGGGTTTGGCAGCCGCTATCCCTGGCAGCTCTCCGGCGGCATGCTCCAGCGCGCCAATCTGTGCCGCGCGCTGATCCACGAGCCGCGCATGCTGCTGCTGGACGAGCCCTTCGGCGCGCTCGACCAGTTCACCCGCGAGGAGCTGTGGGCGATCCTCCAGAATCTCTGGATGACGCACAAGCCGACGGTGCTGCTGGTGACGCACGATCTGCGCGAGGCGGGCTTCCTTGCCAGCCGCATCTGCGTGATGAGCGCACGTCCTGGCCGCATCCTCGACGACAGCCACGTCGTGTTCGCGCGGCCGCGCACGGTCGCGATGACCTTCGAGCCGGATTTCGTCGCGCTGAACCAGAAGCTGCGCGCCTTCATCGAGGATGCGCGCAGCGCGGCTGAGCAGGGGACAGGCTGATGTTCGGGATCGATGTCAGGCAGAAGGCGTGGTCGGCGGGGCTGATCGTGCTGTTCTTCGTTGCCTGGGAGCTGTTCTGCCTGATGACCGGCATGTCGGACCTGGTGTTGCCGCGACCCTCGCAGGTGTTCGTGACGCTGGTCGAGCGTTTCCCGGTGCTGTGGCCGCACATCGTGCAGACGCTCGCCACCACCATGTTCGGCTTCGTGCTCGGCGTTGCGCTCGGCGTCGCTCTTGGCGCGATCATCGGCGTCTCCAAGACGGCTTACGACACCTGCTATCCGCTGCTGATCGGCTTCTCCTCGATCCCCAAGGTGGCGGTAGTGCCGATCTTCGTGCTGTGGTTCGGCTCGGGCACGGTGCCGGCGGTGCTGACCGCGCTGTCGATCTGCTTCTTCCCGATCGTCGTCAATATCGCGACGGGCTTAGCTACCACCGAGCCGGAGCTCGAGGACGTCTTGAAGGCGCTCGGCGCCAGCAAGCTCGACATCCTCTGGAATGTTGGCCTGCCCCGGACGATGCCGTTCTTCTTCGCTTCGCTGAAGGTCGCGATCTCCTACGCCTTCGTCGGTGCGGTGCTGTCGGAGACGGTCGCCTCCAACCGCGGCATCGGCAACGTCATGATGACCGCGTCCTCCAATTTCAACGTGCCGCTGGTGTTCGCCGGCCTGTTCGTGCTCGCCGGCCTTGGCGTCGCACTCTACGTCGTGTTCTCGCTGATCGAGGGCCAGGTCACCGGCTGGGCCACGCGCAAGAACGACGTGATCGCCACCTGATTTCTTGAACCGTCATGCAACGAAGCTGAGGAGGTCTCGATGTTGAGAAAGGTAACTGTCGCTCTGCTGGGATTGGCGCTGTTCGGAGGCGCTGCCGCTGCCGAGGAAACCACGATCAAGTTCACGCTGGGCTGGAAGACCCAGGGCAGCGACGCCGCGTTCTTCTATGCCAAGGACAACGGGTTCTTCAAAGAAGAAGGCCTCAACGTCGTTATCGACCAGGGCGAGGGCTCCGGCGCCACAGTCACGCGTGTCATGTCCGGCGCTTACGACGCCGGCTTCGGCGACGTCAACGCCATCATCCAGAACGCCGCGACCAAGCCGCAGGAGGCGCCGGTCATGGTCTACATGATGTGGAACCAGCCGCCGTTCGCGATCGTCGCCAAGAAGACCAGCGGCATCAACACCATCAAGGATTTTGAGGGGCACACGCTCGGCGGCGCGCAGGGCACGCCGACCACGCGTCTCCTGCCGGTGTTCACGCGCAAGAACGGTCTCGACGGCGAGAAGATCAAGATCTCCAACATGGCGCCAAATCTGCAAGAGCCGATGCTGATCAAGGGCGATATCGATGCGGCCCTGGTCTTCAACATCACCAGCTATTTCAACCTGGTGCTCAACCGCCAGGATCCGGACAAGGACTTCAAATGGTTCTCGTTCGGTGAGTATGGCCTCGATCTCTATTCGAACGGCGTGATGGTCTCCCGCAAGCTGATCGCCTCGAACCCGAAGGCCGTCGCGGGCCTCGTGCGTGCCATCAACAAGGGCGCGGTCGCGGTTGCCAAGGACCAGAACGCCGGCATGAAGGCGGCGCTGAACTACGACAACCTCATCAATGCCGATGTCGAGAAGCGCCGGCTGCAATACTCCTTCGAGAAGCTGATCGTCTCGCCGGAGATGAAGGAGATCGGCATCGGCGACATCAAGGACGACCGCATGACCCGCGCCATCGGCATCGTGGTCGAGGGCTATCAGCTCGTCCGCGCGCCGACGCCGGCAGAGGTGTTCTCGCGCGAATTTCTGCCGCCGCGCGCGGAGCGGGAGCTGGTGTATACTGCCAACTGATTTCGGAGGGACGGTCATGGCCACGGAGATTGCGGCAGCCCGCCTGTTCCGTAGCCCTGACCGCGGCGTCAGCAACAATGTCGTGCTGCGGCACGATGAGGGCGTCATCACCGAGATCGCGGAAGGGGCGGGGCCGGGGCCTCGCGCTTTCGTCATTCCAGCCTTCGTCAACGCCCATGACCATGCCCGCGCCACAGCGTCGTCCTTCGGCGCCGTCGGCATGCCTCTGGAAAGCTGGATTCTGCGGACCGCGCTCGGCACGCCGGTCGATCCCTACCTCGCCGCGGCCTCTGCCTTGGCCCGTTCCGCCAAGGCCGGCTGCGCGGCGATGATGGTCCACTACACCCGCCCGAGCGGGACGATGCCCTTGGTCGACGAGACCAGGGCGATCGCGAAAGCTGCGTCCGACGTCGGCATCCGCATCGCCTTTGCGATGGCTGTGCGAGACCAGAATCCGATCGTCTACGGTGATGCCGAGCCGGTGCTTTCGGGACTTCCCAGGGAGGATCGCAAGACCATCGAGGATCTCTTCGTCCGCGCGCCGATGTCGCCCGGTACCTATGTCGAGCTGACCGACGCCATTGCCGAAGCCATCGCCGGCCCGATGGTCGACGTGCAGCTCGGCCCTGCCGGCGTGCAATGGTGCTCGAAGCCGCTGCTGGAGGCGGTGGCGGAAAACTCGGCGCGGACCGGCCGGCGCATTCACATGCATCTCCTGGAGACCGTGTACCAGCGCGCCTGGGCCGACCAGCACTTTCCGGATATGGTGCGCTGGCTGCGTGACATCGGCTTCCTCTCCGAGCGGCTGACGCTGGCGCACTGCATCCACGCCCGCCCGGACGAGCTCGAGATGATCGCGGCCCCCGGCGCACGCATCGTCACCAATTTCAGCTCGAATTTGCATCTGCGCTCAGGCCTCGCCCCGATCGCAGCCGCGCACAAATGCGGCTGTGCCATCGCGGTTGGCGTCGATGGCCTGGCGCTGGATGAGGACGACGACATCCTGCGCGAGATGCGGCTGGTGCAGATGGTCCATGGCGGCCTGGGCTTCAAGGCAACATGGACGCCGGCCGAGATGTTTGCACTCGCCGTCCGCAACGGGCGCCGCGCCACCGGCGCGCCCGGGAGCGGCGAGCTCGTCGCCGGCAATCCCGCCGACTACGTCGTGATCGATCTCGACCGGCTCGACCGCGACCGGATCATGCCCGTTGATCCCATGGCGTTGCTGTTCGCGCGCGGCAATGCGTCCCTGGTAAAGGAGGTCGTTGTCGCCGGCACGACGATCGCGCGGGACGGGGTTTGCGTGGGCGTCGACCTGCCGTCGATCGAGCGGGAGTTGCGGGCCATGTACCGCGCCAATGTCGGCAAGCTCGAAAGCTTCCAGCTTATGTGGCAGCCCCTGTCGAAACGGCTGGGCGGCTGGTTCGAGCAGCAGTTGACCTGTCAATGAGGCGCCGAACGGCGTCGCGGCAGAATGTATATCAAACAGCGATAGCTGGTAGACGCAGCCTCGTCTGGCGCTTGACTGACCTGTAGGCTATCAGCTCCTCGATAGCTCGACACCAATCCCCTTCGAGGAGCCCCTGATGCGCCTACCCACCATTCTCCTGGCCGTGACATGTCTTGTCGGCGCAGCCTCAGCCGAAGACCTCACGGGCACGCTCCAGAAGATCAAGGAAACCAAGAAGATCACGTTGGGCTATCAGGAGGCCTCGGTCCCATTCAGTTATCTCGACGGCAACCAGAAGCCGGTCGGCTTCGCCATGGATATCTGCCTCAGGATCGTGGACGCGGTGAAGAAGCAGCTCAACATGCCCGACATTTCCGTCGAGACTCTCGCGGTGACGTCCTCGAACCGCATCCCGCTGATGGTCAACTCCACGCTCGACCTGCATTGCTCGGCGACCACCAACAACGCCGATCGCCAGAAGCAGGTCGCCTTCACCAACACGCATTTCCTCAGCGCGACGCGGTTCGCGGCCAAGAAGGCGGCGAAGATCGCCACCATCGCCGATCTCAAGGGCAAGGCGGTCACCGCGGTCGCCGGTTCGGTCAACCTGACGCAGCTCGCCAAGGTCAACACCGAGCGCAATCTCGGCATCAACATCATGCCGGCCAAGGACCAGGCCGAGGCCTTCCTGTTGCTGGAAACCGACCGTGCCCAGGCTTATGCACTCGACGACGTCCAGCTCGCCGTCGCGATCGCACGGTCGAAAGAGCCGCAAGCTTACATGATCAGCGAGGAAACGTTCTCCAAGCCCGAGCCCTACGGCATCATGCTGCGGCGAGAGGATGCGCCATTCAAGGCGCTCGCCGATCGCGCAACGGCGGAGCTTTATGCCAGCCCCGAGATCGAGGTGCTCTACAAGAAGTGGCTGCAATCGCCGACACCGCCGAACGGCCTCAACTACAACGTCCCGATGTCACCGGCCTTGCGCAACGCCTTCAAGAAGCCGAGCTCGAGCGCCGATCCGGACGTGTATGTGGCGAACTGATTGGGCTGCAAGTTACTGCGCCCTCTCCCCTTGTGGGAGAGGGCATCCCCGCTGGTCGACACGCATTCATAGGGGTGAGGGGTCTGTCTCCGCGGATAGAGACCCCTCATCCGGCGCTTCGCGCCACCTTCTCCCACAAGGGGAGAAGGGAAGAACGGGCGTTGCTGTTGTCTCGCGAAACAGACGCCTGCGCAGCTAAGCGTTCGAATACTTCTTCAGCTCGAACCTTGCGATCTGGTTCCGGTGGACCTCGTCCGGCCCGTCGGCAAGACGCAGCAAACGCGCGGTGGCGTAGGCCTGGGTCAGTCCGAAATCGTTCGAGGTCCCGCCGCCGCCATGGGCCTGAATGGCCCAATCGATGATCTGGCAGGCCATGTTGGGCACGGCGACCTTGATCATGGCGATCTCGGCCTTCGCGACCTTGTTGCCGACCGTGTCCATCGCATGGGCGGCATTCAGCGTCAGCAGCCGCGCCTGCTCGATCATGATGCGGGCTTCAGCGATGCGCTCCTGCGTCACCGTCTGCTCCGAGACCGGCTTGCCGAAGGCAACCCGGCTGCGCACGCGGCGGCACATCTTCTCCAGCGTGCGCTCGGCAAGGCCGATCAGGCGCATGCAGTGATGGATGCGGCCGGGCCCGAGGCGGCCCTGCGCGATCTCGAAACCGCGGCCCTCGCCGAGCAGCATGTTCTCCTTGGGCACCCGGACATTGGTGAACACGACTTCGGAAGCGCGGTCGGGCACGCCGTAAAAGCCGAACACGGGCAGGGGACGCTTCACCTCGATGCCGGGCGTGTCCATCGGGACCAGGATCATGGATTGCTGCTTGTGCCGGTCCGGATTGTCCGGGTCGGTCTTGCCCATGAAGATGCAGATCTTGCAGCGCGGGTCGGTCGCGTTGGTCGTGTACCATTTGCGCCCGTTGATGAGGTAATGGTCGCCGTCGCGCACGATCGAGCTTTCGATGTTGGTCGCATCGGATGATGCGACCGCCGGCTCGGTCATGGCGAAGCAGGAGCGGATTTCGCCTGCAAGCAGTGGCTTCAGCCAGCGCTCCTTGTCCTTCTCCGTGCCGTAGCGCTCCAGCACCTCCATGTTGCCGGTGTCGGGCGCCGAGCAGTTGAACACCTCCGGCGCGAGATGCGAGCGGCCCATGACCTCGCAAAGCGGGGCATATTCGAGGTTGGTGAGACCCGCGCCGTGACTGCTCTCGGGCAGAAACAGATTCCAGAGCTCCTCGGCGCGCGCCAGCGGCTTCAGCTCCTCGATGACCGGATAGACCTTCCACGGCCCGAGCTCTTCGGCTTCGCGATAGAAGCGCTCCTCGTTCGGATAGATGTGCCGGTCCATGAAGCTTTCGAGCCTGCGCTTGAGCTCGACGACTTTGGGTGACATCGGGTAGAGCATCTCGGGTCTCCTTGATCGGTGGACGGCAGCTAGCCAATTTCGAGGTAGTCCGGATCAGGCAGCTTGGGGAAAGGCGCGGTCGGCAGCGTCTGGTACCAGAACGCGACGGAGGCGATGTCGTCCTGCAACGGAAGATACTTCGCCTCCTTGACGCCCGGCAGCCAGCCGAGCGCCTGGATCGTCACGCGGAGGTCCGAGCGGAAGCGTATGGGATCCGGGATGTGCCAGCGGTATAGACTGAAGCGTTGCTGCGATTTGTAGACACCATCGGGACGGATCACCTGCGGCAGGCCGGAATACGGCGTGGTGAATTCCTGGTAGCGCGATTGCTGCGCCGGCCCCTGACCCGAATGGGCGACGTAGGGATCGAAATTGTACGCGCCGCAGAAATAGTCCTCGGTGCCGGTGCCGCAGATGGTCGGGAATTCGCCGTCGCCGTCGATGAAGAACTTGATCTCGCCTTCGCCCCACCAGCCGTTGTTGTTGACGCCCCAGGCCATGTAGGTGCCGACGTAATGGCCGGCGCCGGTGATGCCGTCGAGGATGGTGTACACCTCTTTGTAAGGCAGCGGATTGGTACGGCGGAATTGTGCGTGGAAATAGGCGCAATCCTCGGGCACGTCGGTCAGCGCATAATTGATCTGGTAGTAGACCGTGAGCTGCTCCTCGCTGCGGTTCTCCAGCGTGAAGCGCGCGCGCTTGCGGAACGGCATTTCCCAATAGCAGTTGAAGGCGCGGCCGGGATTGACGCAGACCGCGAGTGAGGACACCTGCGCGAACTCCTCCCACCCGCAGGCGAAGAAGTCGCCGGCCGGACATTCGACGCTCGGCTGCTGCTGGTCATCCCAGTAGACGCGCAGGATCGCGTGACGCAGCCGCCCGCGCGCCAGCGTCATCCAGACCTGCTGGATCGCGCCTTGGCCCTGGATGTCGGCGAGCGTGAAGATCGCGCCGGGCTCGATGACGACGTAAGGAGAGACCTTCCAGCCCCGGCCGAGATCGCGGGCCTGATGTGCGGCGGGGCCATCGACGGACATGCCGCCTTTGCCCTTCTCTCCGGTGAAGTTCTCCGGACTGATCGAGCGCGTCAGCGCATTCGACAGGCGCGACAGATTGCCGAGATGCATGCCCAATCCGGAAAACGTCATGATGTCCTCGATCCAAGGTGAGCGAGGCCTCGATATATCGCCCCTCGATCTACCAAAAGATGAAGACCGCGCACGGAATTGTCCGCACGCGATCGGACGTCGTCATGCGACGCGATACTCCTTGAATCTCTCGCGCAGCGCCGACTTCAGCACCTTGCCGGTGCCGGTCATCGGGAATTCCTCGAGGAATTCGACGGCGTCAGGCATCCACCAGCTCGCAATCTTCGGGCGCATGTGCTCGAGCAGGGTCTTGCCGTCCACGGTCGCGCCCTTCTTGCGAACGACGAGGAGGAGGGGGCGCTCCTGCCATTTCTCGTGGCTGATCGCGACCACAGCAGCTTGCAGCACATCGGGATGCGACAAGGCGATGTCCTCGAGCTGGATCGAGGAGATCCACTCGCCGCCGGACTTGATCACGTCCTTGGAGCGGTCGGTCAGCGTGACGTGGCCCTGGCCGTCAATCACGGCCATGTCGCCGGTGATCAGCCAGCCGTCGCGGTCGAGGCCCTCGTCGAGCTTCATGTAGCCGGAGGCGACCCAGGGGCCACGGGCGCGCAGATGACCGACGGTCTTGCCGTCGCGCGGCAGCTCAACGCCGGCGTCGTCGACGATGCGCAAAGCGGTGCCGAAACAGGCGCGGCCCGAGACCTGGCGCCGGTCGAATTTCTCCTTCTCGCTGAGGTGCTCCGAGCCGGGCCGCAAGCCCGGCATCGAGCAGCCCAAGGCCTCGGTCATGCCCCAGGCCTGGATATAGTCGATGCCATACTCGCGCTTGAGCTTCTCGACCATCGCGCGCGGCGGAGCCGAGCCGGACGACAGCGTTGCGCGTAGCGTCGAGAATTTGTTGCCGGTGCGGCCGAGCCAATCGAGCAGGATCAGCCAGAAGCTCGGCACGCCGGCCGAGAGCGTCACCTTCTCGCCTTCGAGCAATTCATAGAGCTTGTCCGGCTCGTAATTGCGGCCGGGCAGCACCAGCTTCGACCCAGTGTAGGGGGCGCTGAACGGCATGTTCCAGCCATTGCCGTGAAACAGCGGCGCCATCGGCATCATCACCTCGCGCACGCCTTCGACATGGCCCGGCAGGAAGTCGAAGCTGCAGCAGGTCATGGTCTGCAGGATCGCGGCGCGGTGCGAGTAGATCACGCCCTTGGGATTGCCCGTCGTTCCCGAAGTGTAGCAGATCGTCGAGGCGGATTTCTCGTCGAACTCCGGCCAGGCAAAGCCGGCGTCGTTCTCCTTCTCCAGAAGCTCCTCGTAACAATGCACGTTCGCAAGTTTCGTCTCGGGCATCCGCTCGCGCGAGGACATCACGACATAGGCCTCGATTGCCTTGAGCTGCGGCGCGATGGCCTCGACGATCGGCAGCGTGGCACGGTCGATGAACAGCAGTCGATCTTCGGCATGGTTGATGATGTAGATGAGCTGCTCGGGAAACAGCCGCGGATTGACGGTGTGCAGGACGTAGCCCATTCCCGGCGCGGCGTAGAACATCTCGAAATGACGATGCGTATTCCAGGCCAGCGTGCCGACGCGGTCGCCGGGATTCATGCCGAGCCGCTTCAACGCCAACGCCATGCGCTTGATGCGTGGATGTGCGTCCGCGTAGGTGTAGCGATGGATGTCACCCTCGATCTCGCGCGCGACGATCTCGGCCTCGCCGTGATAGTCGGCCGCATACTGGATCAAGCCGCTGATCAGAAGCGGCATGTCCATCATCAATCCCTGCATGATCTCCTCCAGTTGCCGCGTCGTTGCGTGGCGTAGGCCTTTGATTTGCGCGGAAGGTTAGCGGAACGTCACGCAGCGTTCACGCAAAAAACAACGAGCGTGATTGCATGCGCCACTTTTTCAGGGCTAACGTGAGGTAAGCTGCCGGTGAAGCAGCGTTCGCGGTGGAGGAGATGGATGTCAGCGGAAAGACACAAGACCGGCACAACCGGCGCATCTATGGTCGATGTTTCCGCTCTCCGTGCCCGCTATCGCGACGAGCGCGATCGTCGTCTGCGCGCCGAGGGCAAGGCGCAGTACGTCGAGGTCACGGGCGAATTCGGCCGCTATCTCGACGATCCCTGGGCCGATCCCGGATTTGCGCGCGCAGCCGTCAGCGAAGCGACCGAAGTGCTCATCGTCGGCGGCGGCTTCGGCGGTCTGTTGTGTGGCGCGCGGTTGCGCGAGGCCGGCATCGAGGATTTTCGTGTCGTGGAAAAGGCCGCAGATTTCGGCGGCACCTGGTACTGGAATCGTTATCCCGGTGCCGCCTGCGATACCGAGAGCTATATCTATCTGCCGCTCCTGGAGGAGACTGGCTACATGCCGGTGCGCAAATACGCCCGGGCGCCGGAGATCTACGAGCACTCGCGCCGCATCGGCCGTCATTTCGGGCTCTACGAGCGCGCGCTGTTTCAGACCGTCATCTCGCGGATGACTTGGCAGGAGCAGGAGGCGCGTTGGCTGGTCGAGACCGATCGGGGCGACCGCATCCGTGCACGCTTCGTCATTCTTGCCGGTGGTCCGCTGAGCCGTCCGAAGCTGCCGGGCATTCCCGGCATCGAGACGTTCAAGGGGCACAGCTTCCACACCAGTCGTTGGGACTACGGCTACACCGGCGGCAATGCGGACGGTGGTCTGACCGGTCTTGCCGACAAGCGCGTCGGCATCATCGGTACCGGCGCGACCGCCGTGCAATGCGTGCCGCATCTCGGTCGTTCGGCGAAGGAGCTCTATGTCTTCCAGCGCACGCCGTCCGCGATCGGCGTTCGCGACGACCGGCCAACGGATCAGGCCTGGGCGCAGAGCCTCAAGCCAGGTTGGCAGCGCGAGCGCATGGACAATTTCACGTCGGTGATTTCAGGCGAGCCGTTCGAGCAGGATCTGGTGCAGGACGGCTGGACCGGCCTGCTCGGCGAGATCCTGCTGGCGCCGCGACGCCAGCCGCAGCCGGTGACCTCATTGGAGGAGGCGCTGAAGGTGATCGAGCAGGCCGACTACCGCAAGATGGAGGAGATCCGCGCCCGCGTCGACGCGGTGGTCAACGACGAGGCGACCGCTTCTGCGCTGAAGCCCTGGTACAAGGCGTTCTGCAAGCGGCCGTGCTTCCACGACGAATATCTCGATACGTTCAATCGTCCCAACGTGCATCTCGTGGATACCGGAGGGCAGGGTGTCGAACGCGTCACCGACAATGCCGTCGTCGTCGACGGCAACGCCTACGAGCTCGATTGCCTGATCTATGCCAGCGGTTTTGAGGTCGGCACCGATTACGCGCGCCGCATGGGATTCGAGGTCCATGGCCGCGACGGCATGAGCCTGTCCGAGCGCTGGCGCGACGGCGTCAAAACGCTGCACGGCTTCTACAGTCGCGGCTTCCCGAATTGCTTCCTGATCGTCACGGTGCAGGCCGGCCAGAGCGCCAACTTCCCGCACATCATCGACGAGCAGTCGCGGCACATCGCCTATGTCATCAAGGAGGCCCGAGAGCGCAAGGCACGCACCCTGGAGCCGACGCTTGCCGCCGAGAACGCCTGGGTCGACGAGGTCGTCAAGGCCGCGCTCGGCCGGCAGACCTATCTCGCCGAATGTACGCCGGGCTACTACAACAACGAAGGCGTGTTCGATCCGATCGCGGCAAGAAACAGCCAATATTGGCGCGGGCCGGTGGCATTCCTGCGGCTGCTCGACAAATGGCGCAAGGAAGACAATCTGGATGGCCTCGAATTGTCCTATCATCAGGCCATGGAGTCGGCGCGTTCCACCGGGTAAGATCGCGCCGCCGAACGGTACAGGACAGGAGGTTGGGTATGATCAGGGGCAGGGCTGTTGCGGGAGCGGTTTTTAGCGCAATGACGCTGCTCGGTTGCCTGGCATCCTCCGCGGAGGCCGCGCAATGCGGCAGCTCGCCGGCCGGCTTCGAGGCCTGGAAGCGCGAGTTCAGCGCGGAGGCGCAGGGCAAGGGCATCGGGCCCACCGCACTGTCGGCGCTGATGCAGGCCAATTACGCCAGCGCCACCATCGCGGCCGACCGCGGCCAGCGCAGCTTTTCGCTGACGCTGGACCAGTTCCTGGCCAAGCGTGGCGCCACCACCATCGTCGCCAAGGGCCGGCAGCTCAAGCAGTCGCAGGCCGCCTTGTTCGCCTCGATCCAGCAGCGCTATGGTGTCCCGCCCGGGCCGCTGATCGCGATCTGGGGCATGGAGACCGGCTTCGGCAGTCAGCGCGGCAACCAGAATATGCTGTCGTCGATCGCGACCCTCGCGTATGATTGTCGCCGTCCCGAATTCTTTACCGACCAGCTCTACGCCGCCTTGAAGCTGATCGACCGCGGCACGCTGTCGGGATCGACTCGCGGCTCCATGCATGGCGAGGTCGGCCAGACCCAGTTCATGCCCAAGAACATTTTGGCCTACGGCACCGGCAATCTCGAAGTTGCTGCGAATGCGCTAAACTCGACGGCGAATTTCCTCAAAGCCCATGGCTGGCGCGCGGGAGCCGGATACCAGCCGGGCGAGCCGAATTTCGCTGCGATCGAGGCTTGGAATGCCGCAGGCGTCTATCAGAAGGCGATCGCGCTGATGGGCCGACAGATCGACGAGGGAGGAGGCGCCGCGGCCTCGCGCTAAAGCATGATCCGGACCCGAAGGGCCGCGTTAGCAAAAAAGGTTTGCAGCGGTCTTCCGAAAAGATCATGCTGAAACAATAGCCTAAAGCGCGATGACGATCTCATCGCGCTAGAGGCTGCTCAGCAAGGCGTGATGCGCCGGCGCGAGAAAGTTGTTGCCATCGGGAACCGACGGCATGAGGTTTGCTTTGATCAAGTTCAGGGCTGGGCATGAGGAGACTCAACATGGCTACCCAGATCGTGATGGACCAGACGGGCGATACGCGCCACGAGTTTGATCCTGGCAATGCCGAAGCGCTGGCGCGAGCCGAACGGCGCTTTCGGGAGCTGACCGGAGCCGGCTTCACCGCGGCTCTTCGAACCGGGCCCGGCGAAGTCACCCGCATCAGATCGTTCGATCCGACCGCGCAGGAAACGTTGTTCTTTCCCCGCCTGGTCGGCGGCTGATCTGAGCTGCCCATGATCGCGGCAGTTTGGCTCCGCGCGCCGGCGCGTGCGCGTCTGCATGCGCTGCGTGAACTCTACCGCCGCTTCTTCGGCGAGAACACGCCGGATGCCCGCGGCCGCCGGCTGCTGGCCGAATGGCTGTCGCCGGCGCAGTGCGCGCAGTTCGAGCAGCACCGGTATTTCGACGTCGTCGGCTGCGACACCGGCAGGACGTATCGCATCCACTACGGCACGGCCGCCAACGTCCACGAGATCGACGATGAGGGCCACGCGACGATGGGGTGGTGCTTCGTCCCGTCAGGCTTCCTGGTGCCGGGCGACGTGATGCTGGCGCAGAAGATCGCGCTCGAGACGGACGAGAGAGGAGCGCTTACGCTCGCCAACCGGTTTCCGCCGGCCACGCATTCCGAGCATTTCTACCGGCGGCCTTTCTAGCGCCGGGAAGGGCAAGGCGGTCAGGAGTGCGTGGTGCGGTAGGCGTCCAGCGCGTGCGCCGCGAAGACGCCGATGCTGCAAAGGGCGAGCAGGGCTGAGATCAGCTCAATCATAGCTCGTCCTCCCCTAGCGGCTGGGCAACGAGGTTCTGGCAGCAGGAAAAGTCGTAGAATAGGTCGAGGATGAACTGCATGGTGGCCGTCCCTGTACTTATTTTGACGACCACTTAACTGGCTATCTGTTTCAGGCGTGTTTCGTCGCACCGGGAAAGGGGTTTCGCGCGGAACCCCGCGCTGGTTTGTGCGCCGCCGGCCCGCCGTATCTCGCTATCGCTCAGGCCATTTAAGTCGTCTCCTCGGGAGCGGCGCATCATATTGCGAGGCAAAATCATGGCGCAGGTCGGTGGTTCGACGATCTCACCGTCGGAATGCGATTCAGATCCCGGGAGTAGGGCACAGGCGCGTTCTATGCGGCCGCCGGAAACGCTTGCGGGCCACCGGCGGTGGTGGTCATCTCAGCCCGGGGAACAACTGGAGGCCGGCATGAGGCGATTCATTCTCGGCGCTGCATGGCTTGCAGGCGCCTTGAGCGTCGTCACCTTGAGTTCAAGGCCCGCGCTTGCGCAACAATCCAAGGTCGGCGACTGGACCATCGAGAAGCGCACGCAGGACACGCATTGCAATGCGAGCCGCGGCTACAAGGACAAGGATGACGAGAACCGCGACTACGTCATCGTGATCACCTATTCCGAGCAGGCGATCGTGATCGTGATGATCTACGACGGTTGGGAATGGGACAAGGTCGGCGAGATCCTCCGGGCCGACGTCGGCACCGATGACGCCGACATCATGAAGAAGGCGAAGTGGGAGGTCATGGACAAGACCACGGTGCGGGGCATCTTCGCATACGATCAGTCGATCATGGACCGCCTCGGGAAGGCCAAGCGCCTCACGCTCGATTTCGAGGACGACGACGATGACAGCATCGAGATGCAGATCCCGCGCGCCGGCGAGGCGCTGGCCGCGCTGAAATTCTGCGAGGAGAATCGGAGGTAATCGATGCGATCCGAACTTCTTGGTCCCCAGGGCGCGTGCCGCGGCGGGACGCTGTTCACTCGGCAAGCCCCTGAACCGGCGCTGCGCTGGTGTCGCTGCCGTGATGCGTCAGCGGCTTCATGCCGGTGACGGTCCGCAGCAGCACATAGAACACCGGCGTCAGGAACAGGCCGAACACGGTGACGCCGATCATGCCGGAGAACACGGCGACGCCCATGGCCCGCCGCATTTCCGAGCCGGCGCCAGTCGAGAGCACCAGCGGCAAGACGCCCATGATGAACGCCATCGACGTCATCAGGATCGGGCGCAGCCGCAGCCGGCTGGCTTCGATCGCCGCCCGGAGCGGCGTGCGGCCTGCGAATTCGAGCTCACGCGCGAATTCGACGATCAGGATCGCGTTCTTGGCGGACAGGCCGACGAGAACGATGAGCCCGATCTGGGTGAAGACGTTGTTGTCGCCCTTGGAGATCCAGACGCCGAACATCGCAGCGAGCAGGCCCATCGGCACGATCATGATGATCGAGAGCGGCAGGGTCAGGCTCTCATAGAGCGCGGCCAACACCAGGAACACCAAGAGGATCGCCAGCGGAAACACCCAGATGCCGGAATTACCGGCGATGAACTCCTGATAGGTCAGGTCGGTCCATTCGAAGGCGAAGCCCGGCGGCAGCACCTCCGCGGCGATCCGCGTCGCCGCCTCCTGCGCCTGGCCCGAGGAGAAGCCGGGCGCCGCCGCCGCGTTGATGTCGGACGACAGGAAGCCGTTGTAGCGGATCGCGCGCTCCGGCCCCGCGCTCTGGCGGATCTTGAGCAAGGCCGATAGCGGCACCATGTCGCCGGAGGACGAGCGCACTTTCAATTGCCTGATGTCGTCGGCGCGGGCGCGGAACGGCGCGTCGGCCTGGACGCGGACGGAATAGGTGCGGCCAAACTTGTTGAAGTCGTTGACGTAGTAGGACCCGAGGTAAATCTGTAGCGTGTTGAACACTTCCGTCACCGGCACGCCCAGCTGGAGCGCCTTGGTGCGATCGATGTCGGCGAACAGCTGGGGCACGTTGACCTGGAAGCTCGAGAACACGCCGGCGATCTCAGGCGCCTTCTGCATCGCCGCCATGAATGCCTTGGTCGCCTCGTTCAGCGCGTCATAGCCGAGGCCGGCACGGTCCTCAATCTGCAGCTTGAAGCCGCCGATGGTGCCGAGGCCGTTCACCGGCGGAGGCGGGAACATGGCGATGAATGCCTCCTGGATGCCGGCATATTTCTTGTTCAGCTCAGCCGCGATGGCGGGACCGCTGAGCGAGGCATCCTTGCGTTCGTCGAACGGCTTCAGCGTCGAGAACACGATGCCGGCGTTGGAGGAGTTGGTGAAGCCGGAGATCGACAGGCCCGGGAAGGCCACCGAGCTCTCGACACCGGGCTGGGTCAGCGCGATGTCGCTCATCTTGCGGATCACCTCTTCGCTGCGGTCGAGCGTTGCGCCGTCGGGCAGGCGAGCGAAGCCGACCAGATATTGCTTGTCCTGACCCGGCACGAATCCGCTCGGCACCTGCTGGAATAGCAGGGCGGTGAGGCCGACCAGCACCACATAGAGGCCCATCACCGCGGCCTTGCCCGAGATCACCTTGGTGACGGTGCCGCTGTAACTCTCCGAGGAGTAGGTGAACGCCCGATTGAAGCGGCGGAAGAACCAACCAAGGCTCTTCTCCATGATGATTGTCAGCTTGTCCTTCGGCTCGTTGTGTCCCTTGAGCAGCAGCGCAGACAGGGCCGGCGATAGCGTCAGCGAGTTGATGGCGGAGATCACCGTTGAAATCGCGATCGTCAGTGCAAACTGCTTGTAGAACTGCCCGGTGAGGCCGGAAATGAAGGCGAGCGGCACGAACACCGCGATCAACACCAGTGCGATCGCGATGATCGGGCCCGAGACCTCGCGCATGGCCTGGTAGGTGGCATCGCGCGGTGACAGCCCGGCCTCGATGTTGCGCTCGACGTTCTCGACCACGACGATGGCGTCGTCGACGACGATGCCGATGGCGAGCACCAGGCCGAACAGGCTGAGCGCGTTGATGGAGAAGCCGAACACGTGCATCACCGCGAACGTGCCGACGATCGACACCGGCACGGCCAGCAGCGGGATGATCGAGGCGCGCCAGGTCTGCAGGAACAGGATCACGACCAGCACCACCAGCGCGATCGCCTCCAGCAGCGTGTGGATCACGGCCTCGATCGAGGAGCGCACGAACTGAGTGGGGTCGTACACGATCTGGTAGGACACGCCCTCCGGCATGTTCTTCTTGATCTCGGCCATGGTGGCGCGGACGTTGTCGGAAATCTGCAGCGCGTTGGAGCCGGGCGCCTGGAAGATCGGGATCGCCACCGCCTGCTTGTTGTCGAGCAGCGAGCGCAGGCCGTATTCAGACGCGCCAAGCTCGATGCGCGCGACATCACGCAAGCGCACCACTTCGCCGCGCGCGCCGGTCTTGACCACGATGTCGCCGAACTGCTCCTCGTTCGCGAGCCGGCCTTCGGCATTGACCGAGAGCTGGAGATCGATGCCTTTGACGTTCGGAGAGGAACCGACCACGCCAGCGGCGGCCTCGACGTTCTGTGCCTGGATCGCCCGCACGATGTCGCTGGCGGTGAGCCCATGCTCGGCGGCTTTCTGCGGGTCGACCCAGACCCGCATCGAATAGTCGCCGGCGCCATAGAGCTGGACGTCGCCGACACCGTCGATCCGCGCCAACCGGTCCTTGACGTTGAGCACGGCATAGTTGCGCAGATACGTCATGTCGTAGCGGCCGTTCGGCGACAACAGATGCACGACCATGGTGAGGTCGGGCGACGATTTCTTGGTGATGATGCCGAGCTGGCGCACCACGGCCGGCAGGCGCGGCTCGGCCTGCTGCACGCGGTTCTGCACCAGCTGCGTCGCCTTGTCGGGGTCGGTGCCGAGCCGGAACGTCACCGTCAGCGTCATGGCGCCGTCGGTGGTTGCCTGGCTCGACATGTAAAGCATGTTCTCGACGCCGTTGATCTGCTCCTCGATTGGAGTAGCCACCGTTTCCGCGATCACCTTGGGATTGGCGCCCGGATAGGTCGCGCGCACCACGACGGAGGGCGGCACGACATCGGGATATTCCGAGATCGGCATCGCGAACAGCGAGATGAGCCCCGCGAGGAAAATCAGAACCGACAGCACGCCGGCAAAGATCGGACGGTCGATGAAGAATTTTGAGAGATTCATGGCTTTGCCCCTGGGCAATATCCTGCGGTTCTCCAGCAACGCTCTCGTCATTCCGGGGCGCGCGCCAAGCGCGCGAACCCGGAATCCAGAGATGAAGTCATCGGAGTTTCGTAACTTCTAGATTCCGGGTTCGCGCTTACGCGCGCCCCGGAATGACTGTGGGCATCAGCGTTGCACCACGTCCTGGTTGCTGTGGTTTGACGCCTGCTGCGGCCCTCGCGCGCCCATCGCCGCCACCTCCGTCTTGAGGAGGGCGCCGGGACGCACGCGCTGCAGGCCGTTGACGACGATGCGGTCGCCGGACTTCAGGCCCGAGGTGACGATGCGCAGCCCATCGACGGCGCCGCCAAGCGTGATCGGCCGATACACCGCGCGGCTGTCGTCACCCACCGCCATCACGAACTTCTTGTCCTGGTCGGTACCGATCGCGCGCTCGTCGATCATCACCAGCGCCTGTTGCTTCGGCTGGCCCATGCGGACGCGGGCGAACTGGCCGGGGATGAGGCGTCCGTCCTCGTTCTGGAATACGGCGCGGACGCGGATGGTGCCGCTCTGGCCGTTGACCTGGTTGTCGATGAGCTGGATGTGGCCGTTCGCCGACAGGCCGCCCGACGTGGTCATCTCGACCGGGATCTGGTCGAGCTTGCCGCGTTGGCCGGAGCTATCTGCGATCGAGTTCAGCGCGCGCAGCACCACCTCTTCATCCGCATCGAACGAGGCATAGATCGGATTGACCGAGACCAGCGAGGTCAGGACCGGGGACGCGGTGCCGGCGGCGACGAGATTGCCGACGGTGACCTCGATCTTGCCGACGCGGCCATCCACGGGCGCGCGCACCTCGGTGTAGTCGAGATTGAGCTTTGCGGTCTGGAGCGTCGCCTCGGCCGCCTTGACGTTGGCGATCGCCTCGCGATTGGCATTGTCGCGCTGGTCGTAGTCACGCCGGGTGACGACGGCGTTGCCGACGAGCTGGGCGCCGCGCTCGAGCTCGCTCTGCGTGAACACGACGCGGGCTTTCGCGGCCTCGAGCTGGGCCGCAGCCTTGTCGACCTCGGCCGCATAAGGGGCGGGATCAATCTTGAACAGCACGTCGCCGGCCTTCACCAGCGCGCCTTCGGTGAAGTTCGCCGACAGGATCGCACCCGCGACGCGCGGGCGGAGCTCGACGCGGTTGATGGCCTCGAGGCGGCCGGAGAAATCGTCCCACAGCACGGTCGGCCGTGGCTCGATCATCGCGACGGTGACGGACACAGCTTGTTCGGCCGCGGCCGCCGGTGCGGTTGCTTGCGCCGCATGAAAATAGCGGCCGGTGGCGATCGAGCCGGCCGTGGCGAGGGCGCCCACGATGGCGACGCCACCCAGAAGGCGGCGGAAACGGCCGGTGCGGGAGGTATTTTGGGAGGGGTGCATTTGCGCGCTCCAGATATGTAGTGTTCACTACAGATGTGGAGCTGGATACCGCAGTGCAAGATACTTATGTACCATTCACTAAGAAAATTGTAGCGGCATACCGCAAGAATTGGAAGATCCTAGGAAAGTAGAATTAGAACAAATAGTTAGGATTCGGCGTTAAGCCTCTGGCAGAATGCGAATTCCGAGGAGTAGGCAGATGGGCATGGGACGCCCCCGCGAATTCGACGCCGAAATGGCGTTGGACCAGGCGATGGAAGTGTTTTGGCGCCATGGCTATGAGGGCGCGACCATTGCCCAGCTCACCGAGGCCATGGGCATCAACCCGCCCAGCCTCTACGCCTGCTTCGGCAACAAGGAAGGCCTGCTGAAGGCCGCGCTCGATCGCTACACCAAGCTGCGCGGCATCTGGATCGACGAGGTAGTGGCAGCACCGACCGCCCGCGAGGTCGCCGAGCGGATGTTGATGGGCATCGCCGACAAGCAGACTGATCCCGCCAATCCGCCCGGCTGCCTGCTCGTGCAAGGCGGCATCGCCTGCGGCACCGGCTCCGAGAACGTCCCCTTCGAGCTCGCCGCCCGCCGCGCCCAGAACGAAGACCAGCTCCGCGAGCGCTTTGTCCGCGCCAAGGCGGAGGGCGATCTCAAGGAAAGCGCCGATCCCGCTGCGCTCGCGCGCTATGTCTCGGCGGTGTCCGTCGGCATGGGCGTGATGGCGTCGTCCGGCGCGGATCGCGAAGCGCTGCGGCAGGTCGCTGATGTCGCCGTGCAGGCGGTCGAGGCGCAGTCGGCGGACAAAGCGTAGCTATCTCGCAGATTGCATTGCAGCCAGCGCAGGCGGCGGGACGAAGCCGCCGAACTCGCGTTCGATCAATCCGGCCAGCGCAATCGTCGTACGGTCCTCCAGATACGGCCCGATGATCTGGACGCCGATCGGCAGGCCCGACGGCGTGCGCTCGATTGGGACGGCGGTCGCCGGCAGTCCGCAGGTCGAAGCGGGGTCCGCCCAGATGAAGCACGCATCGGAATAGTTGTAGGGCTTGCCATCGATGTCGAGCTGCCGTGCGTCGAACGGCTCGGACTGGTCCTGCGGAAAGGCCGGCACGGCGGCGACGGGATAGATCACCGCGTCGAAGTCGCGGAAGAGCTGATGCCACCGCTGTTGCAATTGCAGACGGGCCGCATCGGCCGCCAGCCATTCACGATGCAGCATGCCCCAGCCGCGGGCCCGCTCGGCCTCCAGGCTGCGGTCGTCCGGCGACAGCGCCGCAGCAACGCCTTGCGCTTCGGCGAGGGCGGCTGGTGTCAGGCGCGGACTGCGCGCGGCGTTCAACAGCTTCATGTAGAGCCGCGCCGACTCGGCGAGATCCGGCAGCGATGCGCTCGAGCGCGCGACTCGCGCGCCTGATCGTTCGAGTCGTTCGGCCAATCGTCCAATGGCTGAACGCACGGCGTCACCCGTCGGCATCAGCGGGTGGGTGTCGATCACGAGGATCCTGAAATCGCTGAGCTGGTCATGGCGCGGGGCGGGCAGCGCGAGGCGATAGCCGATTCCATCGCGCGTCTCGTCGGGGCCGGCAATCACTTCGAGCGACAATGCAAGGTCCGAGGCGGTGCGCGTCATCGGCCCGACGACGGCGAGATCGCCCTGGCCGGGGACGGGCGGGGCCGGCGGCAAGCTGTAGCCGCGCAGCGGGACCAAGCCGAGGCTCGGCTTGTGTCCGAACACACCGCAGAAATGTGCGGGCACCCGGATCGAGCCGCCGATATCCGAGCCGATCGAGAGCGGACCGAAGCCTGCGGCCAGTGCCGCCCCCGATCCGCCCGAGGAGCCGCCGGGCGACCGGCCGAGGTCCCACGGGTTGTTCGTCGTGCCATGGATCTCGTTGTAGCTCTGGAAATCCCTGAGCCCGATCGGGATGTTGGTCTTGCCGATGATGACGGCGCCCGCCGCCTTCAGCCGCGACACGACGAGAGCGTCTTCCGTTGGCTGAAAGTCTTTGAAATGCGGAAAGCCCCATGTTGTCGGCAGGCCGGCGACGTTGAACGGTTCCTTCAAGGTCACGGGAATGCCGAGCAACGGCAGCCGCTCGCCGCGGCCAAGCGCGGCATCGGCGGCGCGCGCGGCGTCTCTGGCGCGATCGAAATCGCGAACGATGATCGCGTTGATGGGCCCGTCCAGTGCCTCGATACGGGCGATGGTGTGCTCGAGCAATTCTGTCGCAGATATCTTGCGCGCGTGCAGGGCGTCCAGCAGCGTGCCGATTGAGCCGTAGTTCAAGTCAGTGGCATCTGCGGTCATCATGAGCTCCCTTGCATCTCGCCATCTCGGCGAACCGATCCAGGAGCGAACATGCAATGCCGGGAGTGAGATGAGGAGGCGGCGCAACGGGAACCAGATCTGCCCGCCGGTCGCGGCCGAGCAGGGGCACCCGCGGCCTCCACAGCGTCGTGGCCGGGCTTGTCCCGGCCATTCACGTCTTCCTGCGTGGCACGGAGAGCGTGGATGCCCAGGACAAGCCCGGGCACAACGACCTCACGTCGGGAGGCGCAGCGCCATCAGGACGTCGAGAGCAGAAGTCAGGACGCTTCCTTGAGCACCGGCGCAGCTGCTTCCTCGGCCTTCAGCTCCTCGAGACTGCGATGCCGCGGCTCGATGCCGAGCGCCCAGACGGTGATGATCTGCACCACCAGCAGCCCGATCATCAGCGCCATGACGCCGGCCACGCCGCGCGACTCGAACAGCGAGACCACGAGGAACGGCGTGACGATCGTGGCGCCGCGCCCCAGCGTATTGACGATGCCGGAGGCGCGCAGGCGGACCTCGGTCGGAAACAGCTCGGGGATGTAGATGCCGAACAGCAGGGCGACCAGCACGTAGATCGGCACGGTCAGCGCGAAGCCCACGGCCGGCAGCAGGATCGGATCCGAGATCATGGGGTAGAGAATGCCGAGCACGACCGCGATCAGCGACGCGCCGATGATGGTCGGCTTGCGGCCCCAGCGGTCCGCGGTCAATGCGCCGATGGCCGAGCCGATGGGCGCACCGAGCGCCATCAGCAGCGAATAGCCAAACGACGTCGCGATCGAGAGGCCCTGCTTGACGAAGAACACTGGCAGCCAGGTCACGAAGCCGTAGAGCAGGGTGTTGATCGTGATCAGGCAGACCGCACCGACGATCATTCGCGACAGCAGGGGCGCGGTGAACAGCGTGCCGAGATCGGGGGCGACGGGGGCCGGGATTGCAGGCGCCGGCGCCGGCAGGGGCTGACCCTGCGCCGCCTCCTTCTCGATGGCCTGCATCAAGGCATCCGCCTCGGCGGTGCGTCCCACGGCCTCCAGCCAGCGCGGGGATTCCGGCAGCGACTTACGCATGTACCAGACGACGAGCGCGCCGACGCCGCCGAGCACGAACATCGACCGCCAGCCGAATTGCGGCACCAGCACGGAGGCGACCAGCAGCGCGACGGGCAAACCGGTGACGACGCACACGGCGGTGAAGCCGAGCCATTTGCCGCGGGTGCGCGCGGGCACGAACTCGGTCATCGTCGAATAGCCGACGACGTTTTCCGCACCGAGGCCGACGCCCATCACGAAGCGGCAGGCGATCAGGAAGGCCATGTTCGGCGAGAACGCCGCGGCAAGGGAGGCGATGCCGAACAGCAGCAAATTGAATTGGTACGTGAAGCGGCGTCCGTAGCGGTCGCCGAGGAAGCCGGTGCAGAACGATCCCAGCATCATGCCGACGAAGGTTGCCGAGATGAACGCCGCGTTCTGGGCGAGGGTCGAAAAGCCGGTCTTCAGCGTCACGCTGAGCACGGTCCCGGCGATGTAGATGTCGAAACCATCGAAGAACATGCCGATGCCGATGAGCAGCATGATGCGGCGATGGAATGGCCCGATCGGAAGCCGATCGAGACGGCCGCCTGCGTTCACCGATGTCGACATTGACGCTCTCCCTTGCCTGTTATCCTCGTTGATGCGGCCCGCCTTCTCTGAGCGATTGGCCGCTTGTCGTTGAAGCCCGATGGAATTTGGCTCCGTCGGCTGTCGCTGGTTCACCTCTCCCCGACGGGGAGAGGTCGGATTGCGCTTGGCGATGCGAAGCATCGTCCAGTGCAATCCGGGTGAGGGGCCTCTGCATTCGGTGAGACCGTAACCCCTCACCCGGATCGCATCTTGCGATGCGATCCGACCTCTCCCTACGGGAGAGGTGAACTCTCCGCTCGCATCGAGTTATCCAACTTCATCGCTTTTTAGTTCAGTCGCTTCTGATTGGCCGTGTCGCGGTACCAGTCGAATGGTTGCTCGTGCGTCGCGACCATCACGCTCTTGGTGTTGAAGTGGTCGTTGAAGCTCTCGGTGCCGCATTCGCGGCCGATGCCGGAATCGTCCACGCCGCCCCAGGGCGAGGCCGGGTCGAGCCGGTGGTGATCGTTGATCCAGACGATGCCGGCCTTGACCGACGCGGCCACGCGATGCGCGCGGGCGACGTCACGGGTGCGGATCGCGGCGGCGAGGCCGAACGGCGAGTCGTTGGCGAGCCTCAGCGCATCGGCTTCGTCCTTGAACGGCGTCACCGAGGTGAACGGACCGAACACCTCCTCCTGGAAGATCCGCATGTCGGATTTGACGTCGGCAAACACCGTCGGCTCGACGAAATAGCCGTTGTCGTGGCCCGCCACCTTCGCGGCAACGCCGCCGGTGACGAGACGCGCGCCGTCGGCATGACCGTAGCCCGCGTAGGCGAGAACGCGGTCGCGTTGTTTGGCCGAGATCACGGGACCCATCTGGGTGCTCGGGTCGAAGGGATCGCCGACGCGGATCGTGCGGGTCTTGGCCTGCAGCTTCTCGACGAATTCGTCATAGATCGAGGCCTGGACGATATGGCGCGAGGCGCAGACGCAGGTCTGGCCGGCGCCGATGAACGCACCGAACGCGGCGTAGTTGACGGCGCGGTCGACGTCGAAATCGTCGAACACCATCACCGGCGTCTTGCCGCCGAGCTCCATGGTCTGATGCGCGAACACCTTTGCGGCCGCGCTGCCGGCGATGCGGCCGGCCTCGGTGCCGCCGGTCAGGACCAGCTTGTTGATGTCGCCATGCTCGGCCAGCATCTTGCCAGCGCTCTGGCCGAGACCGAGAACGACATTGAACACGCCGGGCGGCAGGCCCGCTTCGGCGAAGATCTGCGCGAGCTTCAAGGTCGTCAGCGGCGTGTATTCGGACGGCTTGACCACGGTGACGCAGCCGGTCGCCAGCACCACGGCGAGCGACTTGCACAGGATCATCAAGGGATGATTGAACGGCGTGCAGTTGGCGACGATGCCGATCGGGGTGCGGAGCGTGTAGTTCAGATACGCGCCTTCGACGGGGATCACGGAGTCGCGGCGCGACAGCGCGACGCCGGCAAAATAGCGGAAGAAATCGGGCAGGCGGGAGAGCTGGGCGCGGGTCTCGTTGACCGGGCGGCCGTTGTTGAGGGTCTCCAGCCGGTACAGGCTGTCGAGATTGGCCTCGAATGCATCGGCGAGCTTGTTGACCAGTCTGGCCCGGGCGCGCGTGTCCATGCCGCCCCAGGCCTTGCCTTCGAACGCGGCGCGCGCGCTTTTCATGGCGCGATCGATGTCCTCAGTGGTGGAGTTGGGAATGCGCGCGATCACGTCGCCGGTCGCGGGATTGCGGACATCAAGCATCGCGCCGCCGCCGGCTTCGACTTCACGCCCGTCGACGAAATTGCCGTGGATTTCGACGTCGATCGACGCAGGTTTTGACGGGATGTTCATGCTGACCTCTCTTCCACGATGACGGCGTTGCGCTTGAGCGCCGGCAGAACGCGTTTTTCGGTGGCCCCGATATGGGCCTTGATGATGCGCGCGGCGGTTCGCGTCTCGCGGCTCTGCATGGCGTCGATCAGGGCGACGTGCTCGGCAACGAGCTTCGCCGGGTCGTGGCCTTTCAGGTTGGAGATACTGACGCGGACGAGGCGATCGGCCTGGCCGATCAGGTCGCACAGAGCCGTCGCCATGCGGCGATTGCCGGAGGCATGAGCCAGCGCGGTGTGGAAGCCGCGATTGTAGGCGATGAAGTCTTCGTGGTTGCCCGAGAAGCGGCGGAACTCGTCGAGCGATTTCAGCACGCTGTCGGGCGCGCTTTCGATCGCCTCGGCGACGCAGGCCGGCTCCAGCGCAAGACGGAAACGGAGGAGGTCGCGGGCGTCCGACAGCGAGATCGGCGTGACCCGATAGCCCTGGCGCGGCTGCACCGTGACGAGGTGCTCGCGCTGCAGCCGCAGAAGCGCATCCCGGACCGGTTGCCGGCTCACCTCATAGCGCTCGGCGAGGTCCTGCTCGCGCATTTCACCGCCGGGTGCAAGGCGACAAGATAAAATATCAGATCTGAGGCGATCATAGATATCTTCGCGTAAAAGCATCATATTCTTCCAACTCCTTGGCATTAATATCTCAGCCGTGATATTTCACGTCAAGTGCTAAAACTTGAATTCGCTGACAGTTGATTTATCAGTCGGGGCAGTTCAGGGCGCGCTGGCGGCCGACGAGGTGAAGGAAAGACCGGATATGGACAGGCTTCTTGCCAACGGGACCGTCAACGCCGTGCAATCGGGCGAGGGGCCGCCGCTGTTTCTCTTCCACTCGCTTCTGTCGGACCGCGCGAGCTTCGATGCGATCGTGCCCGCGCTTGAGAAATCGTTTCGCACCATCGTGCCGGAGCTGCCGGGGTTCGGCCGCTCACGTGCGGTGGCGGGCGGCCTTGCTGCGGTCGCGGACCGGATGGCGGAGGCGGTGCGAGACGCTGCAGGCGCTGCGCCTGCGATCGTGCTTGGCAACGGCTATGGCGGATTCGTCGCCTTGCAGATGGCGATCCGGCACCCGGAGATCGCCGGTAAGCTCATTCTCGCCGACAGCGGCGCGGCGTTCTCGGAGCCCGGCCGCGAGGCGTTTCGCAACATGGCGAAGGTGTCGCGCGACAAGGGATTGGAGGCCATCACCGACGTCGCGATGCGGCGCCTGTTTGCGCCCGAATTTCAGGCGCAGCATCCGGAGCTGATGCAGGATCGTCGTGCAGCATTCCTGCGGACCGATCCCGACGTGTTTCGTGCCGCGTGCGATGCGCTGGCGAGCCTCGATCTCCGCGCAAAACTTGCCGCGGTGCAAGTCCCCGTCCTCGTCCTGGTTGGTGAGCACGACGAAGCGACGCCTCCGCCGATGTCGCATGAGCTCGCCGCCGGATTGCCGCGTGCCGAAGTCAAGATCATTCCGGGTTGCGCGCATGTGCCGCAACTTCAGGCGCCGCGGCAGTTCCTCGCAGCTATAGAAGGCTTCCTGCTCTGATCGGCGCCTCGCCGAAGCCGATCTTGCGTTCGAAGCAGCGATGCCTTCCGAACGGTTAATGGACAGCGTCTTCACGGCGCCGTCCGCATTGAACTAGAACCCCTAAGAGTTTCTACACACAGTTCTGGCACGCTCCGCGCGTCAATATCCGCAACCTGCATCGTCGCCTCTCATTGCGCGCACGAAAAGACGGGACCTGCGGACATCGAGGGGGCGTAAGCCATGACTGCACTTGCTTCGGACGCCGGTCGCGCCAAGGGTGGGATCGTGCCGATCCTGTTGTGCGTCGTGCCATTCAGCCAGATTCCGCTCGATGCCTATACGCCCGGCCTGCCGCAGATGGTGGTGGATCTCGCCGCTGACGCGGCGTCGATGCAGAACACCGTCACCGCCTACATGCTCGGCATGTCTCTCGCGCTGGTGCCGGTCGGCATCGCCTCGGACACGCTCGGCCGCCGCAACGTCCTGCTCGCGGGGCTGTCGGTGCTGATCGCGATGAGCATCGCCTGTGCGCTCGCCACCAGCGCCTCGCTGCTGCTGGGCTTGCGTTTCCTGCAAGGCATCGGCGGCTGTACTTGTCTCGTCGTCGCCTATGCGGTCGCAGCTGATTGCTTCCGCGGCCGCGAGCTCACCGCGATCTCCGGTTTGTTAGGTGCCGCCTGGGGCCTTGCGCCAGTGCTTGCACCGGCGGCCGGCGGCTTCATCGTTGAGCTGACGTCGTGGCGCGGCGTCTTCATCGTCATTGCCGTCGCCGCAGCAATCGTCGCTACGATCGTCGTATTCCTTCTGCCTGAAACGTTGCCAGCGGAACGGCGTGCGCCGTTCGATCCGCGCCGCACTGCCGGTATCTTGCGCGATGCGCTCGTGCGTCCGGGCTTCCTGGCCTTCGTGCTGGTCTTTGCCGCGGCCGCCAGCGCGCAGCTGGCGTTCGGCGTCGTCGCGCCGTTCTTCTACCAGACCGGCCTCGGCTATTCGGCGGCCATCTACGGCCTCGTTGCGCTCGGCCTTGGCGGCGTCAATCTCGCCGGCGAACTCGGCTGCGCGCATTTCGCGCGCTTCATGCCGGCCCGCATGATGGGCTTCGGCGCCTTCGCGCTATTCCTCGCCGGTGCGGCGGTCTTGACCGCAACAGGCATGACCCTCGGTCTCGATTTCATGTCGATCACGATCGGCGGCGCGCTGGTGCTCGGCGGCTGCGGCGTTCTTTGCCCGATGATGTACGGCATGGCGCTTGGCCTGTTCGAGCGCGACCACGGCCTGATCGGCGGCCTCATCAGCGCGCTCTGCTATCTCGCCGTGAGCGGCGCCATGGCGATCGCGGCGGTGCTGCCTGAGGCCACGCAGACGCCGATCGGATGGCTCTATCTCGGCCTCTGCGCCGTCGCGGGCACATTGCTTGCGATCTCGCTGCCTGCGACGCGGCAGGCCACACAATCTTAAGGAAGGAAACAGTTCATGACCACTGTCGGTATTCGCGGCACGTTCTTCGACTTCGTCGACGATCCCTGGAAGCACATCGGCAACGAGCAGGCCTCCGCGCGCTTTCACCAGGACGGCCTCATGGTCGTCACTGACGGCGTCATCAAGGCGTTCGGTCCTTATGACAAGATCGCCGCCGCGCATCCCGGCGTCGAGATCACCCATATCAAGGACCGCATCATCGTTCCCGGCTTCATCGACGGCCACATCCATCTGCCGCAGACCCGCGTGTTAGGTGCCTATGGCGAGCAGCTCTTGCCGTGGCTGCAGAAGTGGGTTTACCCGGAAGAGCTCAAATACCGGGATCGCAACTACGCGCGCGAGGGAGTGAGGCGTTTCCTCGACGCGCTGCTCGCCTCCGGCACCACCACCTGCCAGGCCTTTACCAGCTCCTCGCCGGTCTCGACCGAAGAGCTGTTCGAGGAAGCGAGCAGACGCAACATGCGCGTTATCGCGGGGCTCACTGGGATCGATCGCAACGCGCCGGCCGATTTCATCGATACCCCCGACAATTTCTATCGCGACAGCAAGCGGCTGATCGCACAGTACCACAACAAGGGTCGCAACCTCTACGCCATCACGCCGCGCTTTGCCTTCGGCGCCTCGCCGGATCTGCTGCGAGCGTGTCAGCGCCTCAAGCACGAGCATCCGGATTGCTGGGTCAACACCCACATCTCCGAGAATCCGGCCGAATGCAGCGGCGTGCTGGTCGAGCATCCGGACTGCCAGGACTATCTCGGCGTCTACGAGAAGTTCGACTTGGTGGGGCCGAAGTTCTCCGGCGGCCACGGCGTCTACCTCTCCAACAACGAGTTCCGCCGCATGTCGAAGAAGGGCGCCGCGGTGGTGTTCTGCCCGTGCTCGAACCTGTTCCTCGGCAGCGGCCTGTTCCGCCTCGGCCGCGCCACCGATCCCGAGCACCGCGTGAGGATGTCGTTCGGCACCGACGTCGGCGGCGGCAACCGCTTCTCGATGATCTCGGTGCTCGACGACGCCTACAAGGTCGGCATGTGCAACAACACGCTGCTCGACGGCAGCATCGATCCGGCGCGCAAGGACCTTGCGGAGGCCGAGCGCAACAAGCTCTCGCCCTATCGCGGCTTCTGGTCGATCACGCTCGGCGGCGCCGAAGGCCTCTACATCGACGACAAGCTCGGCAATTTCGAGCCCGGCAAGGAAGCCGATTTCGTCGCACTCGATCCGAATGGTGGCCAGATCGCGCAAGCGTGGCACCAGTCGCTGATCGCCGACGGCGCCGGCCCGCGCACGATGGACGAGGCCGCGAGCATGCTGTTCGCCGTCATGATGGTCGGCGACGATCGCTGCGTCGACGAGACCTGGGTGATGGGCAAGCGTCTCTACAAGAAAGACTGAAGCGGACGGCAGCTCATGAGCGCATCTCCTGATCCAGCCGGCCAGCCGGTCGCCCTCGTCATTCAGCGCCGCATTGCCGACGACGGCTTCGCCGCGTTCGCACGGTGGAGCGGGGAGGTCGACGAGGTGCTCAAGGCGTGGCCCGGCTTCCTCAGCCAGGAGGTGGTGCCGCCGCAACCGCCGGCGCACGTCGATTGGGTGACGATCCTGCGCTTTGCGAGCCCGGCCGCCGCGCGCGCCTGGCTCCAGAGCGAGGTGCGGGCGAAACTGATCGCGAACGTGCAGCGTTTCTTCGTCGGTTCGGAGGACGTGCACATCCTGCCCGACACCGGCGTTCAGCGCGACAGCGCGGTCTCGGCCGTCATCTCTTTCAAGGTCCCCGACGGGCTCGAGGACGCGTTCCTGAAATGGCAGCAGCGAATCCAGGCCGCGGAGGCCGAGTTCAAGGGCTTCCTCCGCCACAAGATCGAGCGGCCGATTCCGGGCCTGCATGACGAATGGATCATCATCCTGTCGTTCGACAGCGATGCCAATCTCAATGCCTGGCTCGACTCGCCGTTGCGGCAGTCGCTGCTGAAGGAGGGCGCGCGCTTCAACGCCGGCATGAACGTGAAGCGGGCGAGCTACGGCTTCAATTTCTGGTTTCCGGCCGGCACGACGCAGGCTCCCGAGCAGGGGCCTGGCTTCATCTGGAAGAGCAATCTGATCGTTCTCCTGGTGCTCTATCCCGTGGTCTATCTCTGGGGCACTTTCATCAGCAGGCCGCTGATCGACAGCCACGGCGTGCCGATCTGGCTGTCGCTCTTCGTCGGCAATCTCGTCAGCACCCAATTGCTCGGCTGGTGGCTGGTGCCCGCCGCCTTCAGGGCGCTCGACTGGTGGGTGACGCCGAAGGCGACGCTCGGCCGCCAGATCGTAGGCTACGCGCTGCTTGCCGCGCTCTACGCCGCGTCGATGGGCCTGTACGCGCTGCTGCTCGCGTGGCATTGGGGGCGGTGAGGCCGTCAACCGCATTGTCGCGGAGAAGGGCGGTCGCTGGATATCGACGACCATGTTCGCCCTGACATTTCTCGGGACCTCGGCGAGCGTTCCCTCGGCGGAACGCAATCATCCGGCCCTCCTTGTGGAGGCCGCAGGTAAGCGCATCCTTGTCGATTGCGGCGAGGGCACGCAGCGCCAGTTGCTGCGCAGCGGCGCCGGCTTTCGGCGGCTCGACCGCATCCTGCTGACGCACGCGCATCTCGATCACGTGCTCGGCATCCCCGGCCTGTTCTCGACGCTGGGCCTGCGGCAGAGCTCCGACATGATGACAATTCACGGCGGGCAAGGCACGCTCGACATCGTCATCCGGATGCTCGCGGGGCTGTGGGGCGCGGGCAGGGCGCCGATCGCGGTGGAATTCGCAGCCCTGACCGAAGGGCAGGTCATCGACGCCGGCGACTTCACCGTCGACTCTTTTCCGGTCCGCCACCGTGACACCGACAGCTTTGGTTTCATCTTCAAAAGTCCGGCTCGCCGCCACCTTCAGCCCGATCGTCTCGCAGCGCTCGGTGTCCCGGACGGTCCCTTGCGCGGCGAGTTGGCCGCGGGCCGACCAATCGTGCTCACCGACCGAACGATTGACCCGGAGGATGTCCTCGGGCCGCCTAGCGGTGGCAAAAAGCTCGTCGTGATCGGCGACACCGAGACCACCGATGGGCTGTCGCAATACGTAGCCGACGCCGACATGATGGTGATCGAGGCGACGTTCCTCGATCGCGACGCGCCGACCGCGCGGAATTACGGCCATCTCACCGCGGCAGAAGCGGCCTCCTTTGCGGCCGCGAGCAACGTCGGGCGGCTCGTGCTGACGCATATGTCGGGACGCTACGCGGACGAAGAGATTCTTGCCGAGGCGACAAGGATCTTCCCGAACACCCGGATCGCCGCAGACTTCGACCGTCTCGTGATCTAGTCGCCGCGATCGCGCTCAGCCCGACAATCCCGACTTGATCGCGAGATCCTGCGCCTGGCTCGTCACCTGCACCAGCCGCGGCAGCGCCTGGTCGCGAAAGGCCGCCATGTCCATCCGTATCGCATCGACGGTGACGCTCAATCCGGCGATCACCAGACCCTGCGCGTCGAAGATCGGCGTTGCCAGTGTGCGCAGGCCATAGGCGTTCTCGCCGTCGGAGACGGCATGGCCCTTCTTCTTCACCTGATCGAGCCGGGCGAGCAGGGCATCGAGGTCGGTGAGCGTTCGCTCCGACAGCTTGACACGGGGGCGCAACTCCAGCCGCGCGATCTGCTCGTCGCGCGCCAGATGCGCCAGCATGACGTGGCCGAGCGCGGCGCTGTAGGCGGGAATGCGGGTGCCCGGCCGGCGATCCATCTTGTGGCGATCGAGGCCGGCTCCGACGCGGGCAAGATAGACCACGTCGCCGCCGTCGAGGATGCCGAGCGAGGCCGCGTCGCCTACCGCAGGCACAAGCTCGCGCAGCAGAGGCTCGACGATGTTCCGGAGCGATCCGTGCGACAGCACGGTGTAGCCGAGATCGAGGCAGGCGACGCCGAGGCGGAACCGGCGGCTCTGCGGAACCGCCTGGAGATATCCGAGCTCGATCAGGGTCTGGATCAGCCGGAACGCGGTCCCGCGATCGAGATCGGCCCGTGCGGCAATCTCACTCAGGGTGAGCTCGAAGGCCTCGCTGGTGAAAGTCTTGAGCACGGCAAACGCCTTGCCGACGGAAGCGACGTAATTCTTTGGATTCTTTCGTGTGGCTTCAGATTTACGCTTTGCGGCCTTGCTCTCAGCCTTCGCCATGCTCGAATGCCCCGCCATGACAGCTGCCCTTGACGCGGCGGCAGCCTGATCCTACCAACGGGATAGATCATAACAAATGTTCGCATTCCGAACAACGTCGGACGATCGGAGGAAGTTTGTCGACATCATTGCTGCACCCTCATGGCGTGTTCTCCGCCGCGTTGACGCCCCTCGACGCCGAGCTCGCCCCCGATCATGCGCGCTTCGTGGCGCATTGCCGCTACCTGCTGGACGAAGGCTGCGACGGCATCGCGCTGCTCGGCACCACCGGCGAAGCGAACTCCTTCTCCGCGGCCGAGCGCATGGCGCTGCTCGAGGCGGTGGTGGCCGCGGGCATCGCGCCGCAGCGGCTTCTTCCCGGAACCGGCGTCGCTGCGCTCACCGAGACCATTGCGCTGACGCGTCACGCGCTCTCGGTCGGGGTCGACACCGTGGTGATGCTGCCGCCGTTCTACTACAAGGGCGTCAGCGACGACGGCATCTACGCATCCTACAGCGAGGTCGTGCAGCGCATCGGCGATAGCAGGCTCAAGGTCGTGCTCTACCACATCCCGCAGATGTCGGCGCAGCCGATCTCGCATGCGCTGATCGAGCGGCTGCGCAAGGCCTATCCGGCCACCTTCACCGGCATCAAGGATTCTTCCGGCGACTTCGCCAACATGACCGCGATGGTCGAGCGTTTCCCCGGCTTTTCAGTTCTCGTCGGGGCCGATCCGTTGCTCCTGCCGCTGCTGCGCAAGGGCGGGGCAGGATGCATCACCGCAACCTCCAATCTCGTCGCGCGCGACCTTGCCTATGTCTACAAGCATTTTCGCGGCAGCGACGATGACGCGGCGCTTAGGGCGGCGCAGGCGCGCATCGTGAAGGCGCGCGAGCTGGTCTCGCGCTTCCCGCAGATGGCCTCGCTGAAGACGATCGTCGCCGAGCGCGCCGGCCATGCCGGATGGCAGCGCCTGCGGCCGCCGCTGGAGTCGCTGCCGCCGGCTCAAGCGAAAGAGCTGCTTGCGGATGCTGCGGCATTCGCCGCCGCCACCGTCTAGATCCGGCCCCGGACGAGGCGAACCGATGTCCGATTTTTTCCACGATGCGTTGGCCGGACTCGCCGCGATCGTCGGCGACAAGCACGTCATTGCGTCCGGGCAGGATCAGGAGCCTTACGTGGTGGACTGGCGCGGGCGCTATCACGGTCGGGCCGTTGCCGTGGTGAAGCCCGGCTCGACCGCCGAGGTCGCCGCCGTCGTGAAGTTCTGCGCAGCAAGACGACTCGCGATCGTGCCGCAGGGCGGCAACACCGGCATGTGCGGGGCGGCGACGCCCGACGATCACGCCGGCAATGTCGTGATCCGGCTCGACCGCATGCGGGCCGTGCGCGACGTCAGCCCGCTCGCCAATACCATCACGGTGGAGGCCGGCTGCATCCTCGCGGAGGTGCAGAACGCGGCGCGGGACGTCGATCGCTATTTTCCCTTGAGCCTCGGCGCCGAGGGCTCCTGCCAGATCGGCGGCAACATCTCGACCAATGCCGGCGGCACCGCCGTGCTGCGTTACGGTCCGACGCGCGATCTCGTGCTCGGCCTGGAGGTCGTCTTGCCTGATGGCCGCGTCTTCAATGGCCTGCGCGCACTGCGCAAGGACAATACGGGTTATGCGCTGAAGCAGCTCTTTATCGGTGCGGAGGGCACGCTCGGCATCGTCACCGCGGCGGTGCTGAAACTGTTCGCGCCGCCGCGCAGCTCGGCCCTGGCGCTGTTGCAGCTGCAAGGCGTGGAGCAGGCGCTCGATATCATGCAGCGCCTGCGCGGCGCAGTCGGCGACCGGCTCGGCAGCCTCGAGGTCATGTCGCGCTCGCAGATCGAGGTGATCGCCGCGACGGTGCCGCATGTCACCATTCCCTTCGAGCTGACGACGCCATGGTATCTGATCGTCGAGCTGACCGACACGCTCACAGGCGTTGACCTCAATGAGCCGCTGGCCACGGTGCTCGCGGATGCCATGGAAGTGGGGCTCGCTGAAGACGCCATATTGGCTTCCAATCTGACCCAGGCGAAGGCGATCTGGGCCGTCAGGCACAGCGTGTCCGAAGGCAACAAGCGCAGCGGCTATGTGGTGTCGCACGACAGCGTGGTGCCGCTGGAGCGCCAGGCGGCTTTCGTCAACAATGTCGAGGCCCGGATCAGGGCGGCCGTGCCGCATGCGAACGTCGTCATGCACGGCCATATCGGCGACGGCAACATCCACGTCGTGGCCCTGATCGATCGGGTGCATTGCCAGGCCCCGGATGCGACGGCGAGGCTCGTGGCTGAGATCAACGAGATCGTCGATGACGAGACGGCGGCGCAAGGCGGGGCGATCAGTGCCGAGCACGGCATCGGCATCACCAATCGCGGCCGGCTCGCCCGCGTTGCCGATCCCCTCGATATCGAGCTGATGCGGGACATCAAGCAATTGCTCGATCCGCATGGCCTGATGAATCCCGGCAAGATCTTTGGCGCGGGAGCGAGATGACGATGACGAGCGTCCGGCTGCTTGCTGACGATCTGACCGGTGCGCTCGACACCGCGGCGGAGTTCGTCGGCCTGTGCGGGCCGTTCGACGTCACCTGGCTGGAGGCACTCGCGACGTCCGGCTCCACCAGCCTCGCGATCGACAGCGGTACCCGCGAGCGATCGAAGGCGGAGAGCGTCGAGATCGTGGGACGGTTGGCGCCGCAGCTTCAGGGCGCGACGATCGCCTACAAGAAGGTCGACAGCCTCCTGCGTGGTGCCTGGGCGGCCGAGCTCGGCGCCTGCCTGCGCAGCGGTCATTGGGCATCCTGCGTGGTCGCGCCCGCCTTCGACTATCAGGGGCGCCGCACCGCAGGCGGCCAGCAATTCGCACGCACGATGCAAGGCGAGTGGCATCGGGTCGGCGACAATCTGCTGGATCAATTGAGACAGGACGGTATCGAGGCGCGGCGGGGCAGCTCCGATACGGTATTGCAGGGCGGCATTCAGGTGTTCGATGCCGAGAGCGACATCGACCTCGACCGCGTCGTCGAGATAGGACGGCGCATGCCGGGGCCCGTGCTGTGGTGCGGAAGCGGCGGGTTGGCCGGCGCGCTTGCGCGCAGCCACCGTGCCGATGCGCCAGGCCAATTGAAGTTGCCCGTGCTGGGGCTGTTCGGTTCCGACCAGCCTGCCACCGCCTCGCAGCTGGCTGCGTGCGGCGCGGCGGCGATTGCGCTCGCGGAAGGCGAGGGCGCGACGCGCGTCCAGCGCAAGCTGGGCGACGGCGGCGTGGCGATGGTCAAATTCTCTCTCGCCGAAGGCCTGACACGCACTGAAGCGGCGCGGCGGATCGCGCGCGAAATGGCGGCATTGATTGTGGCGCTCGACCCGCCCGGCACGCTGGTCGTCGCCGGCGGCGAGACCTTGAAGGCCGCGTGTGTTGCCCTTGGCGCGCATGCGCTCCAGGTGACAGGACGCATCGTGCCGGGATTGCCGCGCTCGATCCTGCAGGGCGGGCGCTGGGCCGGCGTCGACGTCGTTTCAAAGTCTGGAGCGTTCGGCAACAGCGAGCTGTGGCGCGATCTGCTCCGGGACAATCACCTGCTCAGAATGGAGAGTCCGATATGACCTCTCGTCATCTTGCCATCACCATGGGCGATCCGGCCGGGATCGGGCCGGAGATCATCGTCAAGGCCTGCGTCGGGCTGAAGGAGCGGATCGCGAGGGGCGATCTGCGCCTGCTCGTCATCGGCAGCGGCGCGGCGCTGGAAGGTGCGAAGGCCGTGCTCGGTGCCGACGTCGCGATCCCGGAGGTGACGGCTGAGGATCGCGAATGGCCCAATCTCTGCTACCTGCAAGCCGACGTTGAAGGCGATCCGATCAAGCCCGGCGTGCTCAGCGCCGATGGCGGCCGCTTTGCCTACAAGGCGATCGAGCAGGGCGTGCGCCTGACACAGGCCGGCCGCACCGCGGCGATCGTCACCGCGCCGCTGAACAAGGAAGCGCTCAACAAGGCCGGCTATCATTTCCCTGGCCATACCGAGATGCTGGCGCATCTCACCGGCGTTCGCGGCTCGGTGATGCTGCTGGCCCATGGCAACATGCGCGTCAGCCATGTCTCGACCCATGTCGCGCTGGAGGACGTGCCGAAGCGCCTGACGCCGGAGCGGCTGCGCATGGTGATCGACCTCACCAATGACGCGTTGCGCCGGCTCGGCATCGCCAAGCCCAAGATCGCGATCGCCGCGCTCAATCCGCATGCGGGCGAGGGCGGCCTGTTCGGCCGGCAGGACATCGACGTCTCGGCGCCGACGATCGCCAAAGCGGTGGCGGACGGTCTCGACGTCGTCGGCCCGGTGCCGGGCGACACCATTTTCGTCAAGCTGCGCGCCGGCCAGTTCGATGCCGCGGTCGCGATGTATCACGACCAGGGGCACATCCCCGTCAAGCTGCTCGGCTTCCAGGTCGATCCGGCGACCGGCCGTTGGCAGGAGCTCTCCGGCGTCAACATCACGCTCGGCCTGCCGATCATCCGCACCTCCGTCGATCACGGCACCGCCTTCGACATCGCCGGCAAGGGCATCGCCAACGAGCACAGCCTGATCGAAGCCATCGACTATGCTGAACGGCTGGCCGCCGGCGCCTCCGCATCCAAATCCAAATCATGAGATCGAACGCACGATGACCAACGCCTTCACGCCCATCGAAATCCAACGCCCCACCATCCTGGAGTTCGGCAACGGCACGATCACCGCCGCGGCGCGCTTCGCCGAGCGGATCGGCGCCAAGCGGCCGCTGGTGATCTCGGACCCGTTCAACGCGCGCCGTGCCGATACGTTGGCGCTGCCGGGGGCCGTCAAGGTGTTCGGCGAGGTCAAGCCTGAGCCGGACCTGCCCAATCTCGAGAAGGCGGTGGCGATGGCGAAGGAGGTCAAGCCTGATCTCGTCGTCGGCTTCGGCGGCGGCAGCGCGATGGATCTGGCCAAGCTGGTCGCGGTGATGTGCACCAGTGACGTGGCCTTTGCCGACATCGTCGGGCCGGAGAAAGTCGCCGGCCGCGGCGTGGCGCTGATGCAGATTCCGACCACCTCAGGCACCGGCAGCGAAGCGGGCACCCGCGCGCTGGTCACCGATCCCGTCAGTCAGAACAAGCAGGCGGTGCAGAGCCGCTTCATGCTCGCCGACATCGCCATCGTCGATCCGGACTTGACGATGACCGTGCCGAAGGAGGTCACCGCGGCGACCGGTGTCGATGCGCTGGCGCATTGTGTCGAGGCTTACACCAGCCGCAAGGCGCATCCGACCATCGATCTCTACGCGCTCGAAGGCGCGCGGCTGGTCGGACGCTATCTCAAGCGCGCGGTCGCCGACGGCAGCGACCGCGAGGCGCGCGCGGGTCTTTCGCTGGCCTCGCTCTATGGCGGCTATTGTCTGGGACCGGTGAATACGACGGCGGGCCACGCCGTGGCCTATCCACTCGGCACGCGCCATCACGTTGCGCACGGTCTCGCCTGCGCGGTGATCTTCCCGCATACGCTCGCCTTCAACATGCCGGCGGTGGGAGAGAAGACCGTCGCCGTGCTGGGTGCGTTGGGACTGCCGGAACGCAATGATCCCGAGCTTGCATTCGATGCCAGCTATGAGTTCTGCAAGAAACTCGGCATCGAGATGCGGCTGTCCGCGCTCGGCGTGCCCAAGAACGATCTCGGCGCGATGGCCGACGAGGCGCACGCCATTCGCCGCCTGCTCGACAACAATCCGCGCGATTTGAGCCGGGATGCGATCCTCAACATGTACGAGGCCGCGTTCTAGCCGTCTCCCGCGGCCCGCCCCACCAATCAACAACACAGTGAAACAGAGGAAACTTCGATGAGATCGATGTGGCTTGTTCTTGCCTCAGTCATGCTGCTGGCGACGTCGCCGGCGAAGGCGCAGGAGAGCTATCCGTCCAAGCAGGTAACGGTGATCGTTCCCTTCGCCGCCGGCGGCACGGCCGATATCTTCGCGCGCATGGTCTCGAACCATTTGCAGACGAAATTCGGCAAGCCCTTCGTGGTGGAGAATGTCGGCGGCGCGGGCTCGATCCTCGGCGTCACGCGGCTCGCGAAGTCCGCGCCTGACGGCATCACGCTCGGCCTTGCCAGCACCTCGGCGCTTGCGATCAATCCGTCGCTCTACGGTCCGAAGCTGAGCTACCAGCCGGACAAGGATCTGGTGCCGGTTGCCCAGATCAGCGTCGTGCCCAACGTGCTCGTGGTGAACCCCAACAAGATCAAGGCGCGCACCGTGCCGGAACTGATCGCCTATCTGAAGGCGAACCCCGACAAGATCTCGTTCGGCTCCGCTGGCGTCGGCACCTCGCAGCATCTGGCCGGCGAGCTGTTCCAGCAGATGACCGGCACCAAGATGGTGCATGTGCCCTACAAGGGGTCGAGCCAGATGCTGACGGACCTCCTCAGCGGCCAGATCGATCTCGCCTTCGACAACGTGCCGCTGCTGCTGCCGCAGGTGAAGACCGGCCAGCTCGCGATGCTGGCGACGGCTACGCCGAAGCGCGCCTCCTTTGATCCCGAAATCCCGGCGGTCACTGAATTTCTGCCGGGCTTCGAGGCCGTGGCCTGGCATGGCTTCTTCGTCCCTGCGGGCACGCCGAAGCCGATCGTCGAAAAGCTCTCGGCCGAAATCCGCGCCTTCATGCAGCAGCCGGAGACGGTGCAGAAGATGGCCGAGCTTGGTGCGGCCGCGGTCGCGGTGGATTCCGAGGCGTTCTCGGCCTACATCGCCTCCGAGACGGCGCGCTGGAAGAAAGTGATCGAGGCGGCGAACATCAAGTTGGAGTAGGCGCAGCCTTGCTGGTCTTTCGCCAGCCGAGACGGGCCGGATCACGGTCCGGCCCGAAATGCGCATTGCTAGCTTACGCCATCGGGTCCTGGAAAGTGCATGTGACGCCGATCGGGGCGCTCGCGTTCTCCTGCCGTAGTGCCGCGCGTGACACAATGACGGTACGCTCGGGATTTGCGAAAGCCTCGCGCATCTCGATCATGAGTGCGTTGTCGGCGAGCGTCATCATGCGCCCGGACCCGACCGCTCCATCCGCAGCCCGCGCCACGCAGTAGCTGAAATCCACGGAACCATAATCGGGAAGCGGAAACAGGTCGCCGCTTCCCGGGTCTGTCGGCCGCTCCATCACCCATTCCACCGACGATCCGAGCGGTTCGATCTCTCCGGGGGGCTGTCGGGCGAGAAATGAGCGGAATTGGCCGGTGCTCTGGTTCTTGATGAAGTACAGAACGTCTCCGCTGACCTGCACCGCAAGACCAGCGAGGATCTCGTGGCCGGTCTCGATCGGCAGGTTGTCGATCACCGTGATCGCTTGCGGCGTCGTGTCCTTCTCGTCCGAGTTGTGCCACCAGTCCCACCAGGCGAAGTGATTTGGCTTGCGGTTGGGCCAGTGGCCGGTGCCGATTTGAGGAAGGGACGTATTGGGTAACCTGCCATTGCGGCCGTCGAGGCCCACCCATAACAACGATTTTGGATCGTCAGAGTGCGTGTTCAACGCTGGCGCGGACGGCAGACGCACGGCCGGCACCTTCCATTTGCCTGCAGCGAAAACGATCCGCTGCGGCCAGGGCGTGGAGATCAGCGCCCCCGACCAATTCAACATCGATTCGAGCGCCCCTCCGAGCGAGGGGGGATCGATGGTGCTGAACGTCGGTCGTTTCGCGAAAAAGTGCGGCGAAACCAGAGTTGCCCAAAATTCGAACAGCTCCGGCTCGGTGAGAACATCCGGCTTTTGCGGAATGCCATAGAGATCGAGCTTGTCCGGGCTGGCCTCGAGGAGGTTGAAGCCTTTCGGCACGACCTCGTACAAGCCGTAGCCATCACTCTTGGGCATCTTTCCCTCCCGCGAAGACACCGGTGTCCGCCCACTCGCGCCTGGCGTTGTCGACGAGCTCCGTGAACTTCGGCAGGTATGCCCGATCGAGGAGAATTTTGTCGGTGATCGCGGTTGCGAGTGTCACGCCCGCCACGGTGTCCGAGCGATAGTGGAGGCCGGCGATTTCGCGATTGCGCGCCACTCTGTCGGCAAGGACGCCGAGCGCCTTGTCAATCGTCGTTCTCCCTGCGGCTCCCGGCGCCGGGGCCGGAACGCCGAGGGACGGCGGAATGACTTTCGTGAGCAGCGCCGCGAAGACGTGAGCCTGGGTAGAGTGACCGCTTGGGTAGGACGCATGTCCGCCGTGCTGGATCGGCGACATGAGGCCAGGCACGACTTGGGTTGGACGCGGACGGTTGAAATGAGCCTTGTAGTGCATCGCGATCAACGCCGTGAGCGCGTCGGCGACGATCAACAGGCGCGATGTCGCCGGATGCGTCGTCGCCGTCGCGGATACCAGATGCAGGAACTTGCTGATGAATTCGTCGGCCTCGGAGACGATGTCGTCGAGGGCCGCAGCGCGCTCGTGAACCGCCATGTTCCTCAAAGCGCTGATATCGTCGTCAAGAACTCCGGCCCAGGGGGTTGGCCCGGCGCCGAGCAGCGCAAAGCCGCCGAGCCTGGCGAGCCAATCTGCCCGGCTGGCGAGATCGGACATCACGACCCAGGCGTACCACCGGGTCGACCAGAGCCTCATGCCAAAGCCGCTGGGATTGAATCTGGCGCCGGCGATATCGCGCTCGCTTATGAACGGGCGATCGACGCGATCGCTGAACATGGCGCCGCTCGATCCGGCTGCGTTGCCGCCGTAGCCTCCATACCCGCCATAGCCTCCGTAGCCGCCATATCCGCCATAGCCGCCGTAACCGCCATATCCGCCTGCCATGTCTGCCTCCTCTGTTTAAGACTTGCCGGTGCCGCTCTTGCTGTCTCCATGCCGAAGTGCCGATGCCAGCCGCGAGAGCGCTGCTTCGACGCGCGCCAGGGTCGGCTTCGGCCATGGCGACGTCGCGATCCACTTCAGGTCGATCTCACCTGCCGACATCAATGGCTGGGCAAAGGTCTGCGCATCGTCGAGGCGTCCGCTCTCCACGAGAGCGGCAACGAGAACGCGCAGGTTCACCTGATTGCCGGGCAATTGCGTCGCGACCCGCGTCGCGTGTTCGATCGCGGACGTGAGGTCCTGCAGGGCAAAGTGGGCCTGAGCCGAGATCATCTCGGCGAACCATGCGTGCCGGTCTCTCGGGGACAGGCGCAGATTGACCGCGGCATCGCGCAGCGCGTCTTGGTAGTTTTCGCAGCGGACATGCACGGCGGCCCGGTACGCGAATGCGAGCGCCAGGTTCGGCGTAAGCTCGATCGCGCGGTCGAGCTGCTCGAGGGCCCCGACATGGTCGTGCTTGCACTGCGACAGCGTATAACCGCCGACGGCGTTGGCGAGCGGATCCGCCGAGTTGCGCTCCAGCGCTCTTTCGGCGAGTGCACGCGCGGCATCGCGTTCGTTCAGTGCATTCGCAGACCACCCGCGCGCCACGCGCTGCATGTGCCAGATGGCGCTGTAGGACAAGGGAGGTGCCCAGCTCGGGCTGAGGACATGCGCCCGCTCGAAATTGGTTCGGGCCGTCACGAATGTCGTGTAATCCGGGCTGAACATCTGATCGTAACCGACCAACGCCAGTTGATAGGCGTCGAGATCGTCTGGTCTCTTCTGCATTGCGCGATGAAGCTCCCGGTCGCGGACTTGGGGCGCCAGCGAGCGTATGACCTCGACGGCGATGCGATCCTGCAAATCGAAGACGTCGGCTGCAGCCCCGCTGAGACGATCGACCCGGACGACTTCGACCGTTTCGGCGGCAACGAGCTCGGTCGAGATCCGGATCTGATCGCCGGCGCGCTGAATGCTTCCATGAAGCAGATATTGCGCATTGAGATCGCGGCCGATTGCACGCAGATCCGGCGTCTGCGATGCCGGGATCATCGTGGAGCCGCGGGAGATGACGAACAGCTCCTTCAAGCCCGACAAAGCCTGGACGACGCTGTCGACCACGCCGATCGTGAATTGAGGCTCCAGGGCGGGCGAGAGCGCGCGAAAGGGAAGGACGGCGACCGACGGTCGGCTGACGACGGATCCGGACAGGGCGATGGCGGGCGCTGCTATGGAAGACGGAGCCGGCCTTACGACGGTTTCGGGCTGCTGCTGCCGCAGGCCGGCAATCAAGTCCTGCGTGAGTTTGTGCGGCTCGATGTCGTAGGCATCTTCGAGTTGGCGCCAGAGGCGCGCATAGATCGCGAGTGCCGCGCCAATGCTCCCGGTCGCGAGATGGCTCTTGATGAGAACTCGAATGGCCCGCTCGTTCTCCGAATCCAGCCGGTGGATCGCCTTCGCTGCAGCTTCCGCGGTTGCCGTCACGACTGGGTCGGTCTCGCTGGGCAGCAGCCTCGTCAGCGCGTCGATCAGCCGTTCGTGGATCAGAGGTCGCGTCTCTGCGAGCCATTCCGAGAAGGCCGGATCGACGCCTTCCAGGTCGTCGAGGATATCGTCGGTCAGGCGTTCGCGCGTGAGCAGGAGTGGATGGACGATACCGCGCTCGGCATCCGAGATGATCTCGACCAGATCGCAGTTCACCCGTTCGATATCGAGTGCCACGTGGATCTGGTCTGCATGGAAGTGCGGGCAGCCGAGCGCTTTTAGCTCGCGCTGAATCTGGCTTAACGATTGGCGCAGCGAGCCCTTTGCGAGCGGGTCTTCCTTCTCGCTCCAGAGCAGCCCGACCAACTTGCTCCTGGGCAACTGGCGTGCGGAGGAGAGCATCATATAGCCGAGAAGCGCTTGCGCCTTTCGGCCGAGCCCGACCTCTTGCCCGTCCACGGACGCCGAAAATGCTCCGATGATTTTAAGTGTCAGGTGGCGGGGCTCGTCTGCGCCAACCGCCTTGTTGTTGACTCCCGACATCTCGTCCCATCCCCCGTCGATGGTGTCGACGACAGTGTAGGAGGGCAGGTTCCGGGTGGCCAGACTTGGCAGAATGCAAACTATCGGTTCGCGCGGTCTGCGAAGCCAATGACAGGTGAGCTCAGGAATGCAGCCCGCCGGATCTGAAGCAATTCGGGAATGGTACATCTCGGCTCGTCAGATGGTCAAGGGTTGCGGAATGATCGAAATGCGCCTTGCGTGCGGAATGAGAAATGGCTCATCACTTCGAGCCGACGGCCGTGAAATCAGCGTGAATCGGCGGATCTTCGGCGGCATGCGGGGCATCCGCCGCGTCGTCGACAACTCACGCGCGAGCTCGATCTGACTTGTTCGCCTTGTCCGACGTATCGTGCGCGGCGACGCAGAGGCAGGCAGGACCCGATGCGTGTCCGGCCAGGATCGTGTGGCGGCAAATCCCGTGTGGTCGCGGCAGGTGTTGGCGCGCACTGGATTCACGGGCCATTCACGATCTGCTTCGCATCGTCGGCCTATGTTTTGTTCACGACCGAAGGGTCGCGCAACTTGGCAAGGGAGGCGTATCATGACTGTCCTGCTGAGAAACACCTTCAAAGCCTGGATCGATCGCGCGCCCGGCGCGCCGCCCAAGCTGATCATGACGGGAGACGTGCGGGTGCCGACCAACGGCTGGCGAGCCCGGCTGACAAAGCGCTCGCCGCAGGGGATCAATCCGAAGATCCTGATCCTCGATGTGAATGCACAGGAGCCGAGTGGCGAGGCCCCGCAGGAGATCACGACGATCCCGCTTCGCTTCGAGGAAAGCCCGCCGCAGGACGAATACGGCCAGGTGATGATTGCGAACGGCAAAGGCGAGATCGTCGTCCACATCGGCCGCACGCATTGATGGCCTGCTCTGGCCGGGAATGGTCGAATCCGGCCCCGTGCATCGCTGAGATCACCGAGGTGAGATTCCAAGCGCGGTGCCGCCACAGGCGCTCCGCGCTCATTCTCGAAAAAGAGCAGCAAGACGTTTCGCTCGGGCGTGAACGCATCAAGAACAGGCGACGATGTTCACAGAAGGACTGGACCGCGAAGATCAGCGCGGCTATATGAGCGGCCTGCGAGCCGCTGATTTGCAAAATCTTCAGTCAGCCTTGCAAAAACTCCGAAGAAAGCTTAGCGATTTCAAGCGTTTCGGTGGGGAATGGTGTAACGGTAGCACAACAGACTCTGACTCTGTTTGTCTTGGTTCGAATCCAGGTTCCCCAGCCAGCCCGGGCAATTTTCCAAGGTATGGTTCCAGGTCCCTGAGCAGAATGGCAGGTTGATGGGCCGCCTCGCTGCTCGCGACGGTTTGCCTCACCAACATTCGCATTTCCAAGTCGGATCGCAGCGCGCTGTATCGTCCTTGGGCCGTACAACCCAAGGAGATCCCTGATGCCCTATGTCGATGGTTTCGTTCTCGCCGTGCCGAAGGCCAATCTCGAGGCCTACAAGGCGCTGGCGACGACCGCCTGCGCGCTTTGGATGGAGCACGGCGCGCTCGATTATGTCGAATGCATCGGTGATGACGTTCCCTATGGGGAGCTCACCTCGTTTCCGCGCGCGGTGATGGCGAAAGAGGACGAGGTCGTGGTGTTCGCCTGGATCGTCTACCGCGACCGGGAGACGCGCGATGCCGTCAACAAGAAGGTGATGGCGGACCCGCGGATGAAGTTCGAGGGCATGCCGTTCGACGGCAAGCGGATGATCTATGGCGGCTTCACGACGCTGCTCCGGGCGAGCGACGTCGCGAGCTGACGGGTCGCCCTTACTTAATCCTGTCGTAAGCCGCCGCGAAATCGCTCAGCGGCATCGGGATCGCGATCGTCTCCTTGGCCATGTTCTGGAAGGAGACCTTCAACTGCTTGCCCGACCGCAACGCTGCGAGCAGGTCCGCTGCGATCGGTGTCGAGGCGTAGCAGCCGCGGTTCTCGCAAGTCTGGACCTGGAGGTCGACGGTCTTGCCTTCGTCCACCTGGAGCTTGGCGCCGACGGGAAGATTGAGGCCGAGCGGCAATTGCAGCAGCGCGATCGGCGTGCGGGTGTCGGGCGCGATGCGGATGTTGATCAGGACGACGGTCTGGCCGGTCTTGGTCAGCACCGCGTTCTGCTCCATCGCGCATTCGAGCGGGGCGTCGCGGCTTGCGCTGGTGCAGCGGACGATCCAGCCGGGCTGTCCGGAAGCGCCGTCAGGCTGCGCTTGCGTCGGGGCGGGCGCGGGCTGCGCGGCCGGAGGAGCGGCGTTCTTCTTGGCGCCCTGCTGGGCATGTGCGGCGCCCGCTGACAGCAGGACGGCAGCGGCAAGGGCGACAAGTCTGGATTGCATGAGCATGGCGAAACCGCATTTGCGAACCGGGGTCTCGCTGTAGCGTTGCCGGACGTGCGGTGCAAGCTTACTCGGCGGCTTCCTTGACGCTGCCGTGCTCGGGCGCCTCGCGGCCTTCGCCGTCACCCGTACGGCCCCGGCCCGAGAACCAGTTGTTGAGCTCGTCGAGATAGAGATAGACGACGGGCGTGGTGAACAGCGTCAGCGCCTGGCTGACGATCAGGCCGCCGACCATGGCGTAGCCGAGCGGCTGGCGGATTTCGGCACCGGTGCCGTGGCCGAGCATCAACGGCACGCCGCCGAGCAGAGCCGCCATCGTCGTCATCATGATCGGGCGGAAGCGCAGCAGTGCGGCCTGGCGGATCGATTGCTCCGGCGTCTTGTGCTCGTCGCGCTCGGCGGCGATCGCGAAGTCGACCATCATGATGCCGTTCTTCTTCACGATTCCGATCAACAGGATGATGCCGATCAGCGCGATCAGGCTGAAGTCGAAGCCGGCTGCCATCAGGATTGCGAGCGCGCCGACGCCGGCCGAGGGCAGCGTCGACAGAATCGTGATCGGATGGATGTAGCTCTCGTAGAGTATGCCGAGGATCAGATAGACCACGACGAGGGCGGCGAGGATCAAGAGCGGCACGGTGCCGAGCGACTGCTGGAACGCCTGAGCGGTGCCCTGGAAGCTCGAATTCAGCGTCGGTGGCGCGCCGAGCTCGGCCATCGCCTTCTGTACAGCCTCCGTTGCCTGGCCGAGCGCCACGCCTTGCGCGAGGTTGAAGCTGATCGTGATCGCCGGGAACTGGCCCTGATGGCTGATCGAGAGCGGGCGGACCGGATCGGTGGTCCAGGTCGCGAAGGTCGACAATGGCACCTGGTCGCCGGTCGACGGTGACTTCAGATAGAGCTTGTTCAAGCTGTCGAGATTGCCCTGCATCTCCGGCAGGATCTCGAGGATCACCTTGTAGGTGTTGAGCTGGGTGAAATACTGCGTGACCTGCCGCTGTCCGAAGGCGTCATAGAGCGTGTCGTCGATCAGCTGCGGCTGGATGCCGTAGCGGGCGGCGGTGTCGCGGTTGATCTTGAGCTGCACCGTCGTGCCCTGCGTCTGCTGGTCGGTCGCGACGTCGCGCAGCTCCGGCAGCGTCTGCATCTTGGCGAGGATTTTCGGCGCCCACTCGTTGAGCTCGGCGAGATCGGCATCCTGCAAGGTGAACTCGAACTGCGTGCGCGTCGGCCGGCCGCCGAGCCGGACGTCCTGGGCCGCCTGCATGTAGAGGCGGGCGCCCTCGACCTTGTCGAACTGCGGACGCAGGCGCGCGATGATCTGTTGTGCCGAGGCCTCGCGCTTATCGCGCGGCTTCAGCGTGATGAACAGATTGCCGTTGTTGCCCGCTCGGCCGCTGCCGCCGATCGCCATGGCAACGCTGGCGACGTCGGGATCGGCCAGGATGATCTTGCCGAGCTGCTCCTGGCGTCTCATCATCTCCTTGAACGAAATGTCCTGCGAGGCTTCGGAGGTGGCCGTGATCAGGCCGACGTCCTGCTGCGGGAAGAAGCCTTTCGGGATCAGCACGAACAGGTAGATCGACAGTCCGAGCGTGGCGAAGAAGATTGTGAGTGTGGTGCGCCGCCACGCCAGGGCGTGGTCGAGGATGTATTCATAGCCGCGCAGCATGGCGTCAAAGGCGCGCTCGCTCCATTGATAGAAGCGGCCGTGCTGCACCTCGCCATGGGCGCGCAGGAAGCGCGAGGCCATCATCGGCGTCAGCGTCAGCGACACGAACATCGAGACGAAGATCGTCATCGCCAGCACGACGGCGAATTCGCGGAACAGGCGCCCGATGATGCCGCCCATAAGCAGCAAGGGGATCAGCACCGCGACCAGCGAGATGCTGATCGAGACGATGGTGAAGCCGATTTCCTTGGAGCCCCTGAAGGCGGCCGCGAGCGGGGTTTCGCCCTCCTCGATGTAGCGGGTGATGTTCTCGAGCATCACGATGGCGTCGTCGACGACGAAACCGACCGCGATGGTGAGCGCCATCAGCGACAGATTGTCGAGCGAATAGCCGGCCACCCACATCAGGGCGCACGCGCCCAGGAGCGCCAATGGCACCGTGACCGTGGGGATGACCGTCGCCCAGAAGCTGCGCAGGAAGATGAAGATGACCATGACCACGAGGGCGATGGTCAGCAGCAGCGTGAACTGGACGTCCTCAACCGCGGCGCGGATGGTCGTGGTACGGTCGCTGATGAGCTCGATCTTGATCGCAGGCGGGATCGCTGCAACGAGGCGAGGCAGGGTCGCCTTGATCCGGTCCACGGTCTCGATGACGTTCGCGCCCGGCTGCTTGAAGATCACCAGGAATACGCCGCGCTTGCCGTTGGCCCAGGCCGCCTGCTTGGCGTCCTCGGCGGCGCTGACCGCTTGGCCGATGTCGCGAATCCGCAACGGACCCCCGTTGCGATAGGCGATGATGACGTCGTTCCAGTCCTTCGACTGGGTGAGCTGGTCGTTGGCGTAGATCGTGTAGGCGCGTTTTTCGCCGTCGATATTGCCCTTGGGGCTGTCGACCGTGGTGATCGCGATCTGGCTGCGCACATCCTCCATCGACAGGCCCTTGGCGACCAGCTTCGCCGGGTCGACCTGGATGCGGATGGAGGGTTTCTGCTGGCCGCCGATGAACACCTGCGCGACGCCGGAGAGCTGGCTGATCTGCTGGGCGAGCTGGGCGTCGACCGCGTCGCTGACGTTGGTGAGAGGCAGCGTCTCCGAGGTCGCCGACAGCAGCAGGATCGGCGCGTCGGCGGGGTTGACCTTGCGGTAGGTCGGGGGCGAAGGCAGGTTCTTCGGCAGCTGGCCGCTGGCGGCGTTGATGGCGCCCTGCACGTCGTTGGCGGCGCCGTCGATGCTGCGGTTGAGGTCGAACTGGATGGTGATCGACGCCGTGCCCAGATAACTCGTCGAGGTCATCTGCGCGATGCCGGGAATCTGGGCGAATTGCCGCTCGAGCGGCTGCGCCACCGACGAGGCCATCGTTTCGGGGCTGCCGCCGGGCAGGTTGGCGGTGATCTGGATGGTCGGAAAGTCCACCTGCGGCAGGGGCGCAACCGGGAGCAGGGGATAGGCGACGAGACCGACAAAGAGAATGCCAGCCATCAGCAGCGAGGTGCCGATGGGATATCGGATGAAAGGTGCCGAAATCCCGCCCCCAATCATTCCTGTCGTACCTTGTTCTGGGCTGGATCCGAGCTTGCCACCGCCGTCGACACGAGGCTGCCGGGCTGGACCTTGAACTGACCACCGACGATCACCTGCTGGCCCGGGCTCAAGCCTTCCTCGATGACCGAACGCCCGTCGATGCCATAGCTGACCTTGACCTTGTGCACCTCGGCTTTGCTGTCCTGGTTGACGGTATAGGCGTAGAGTCCGTTGGTGGAATGCTGGACCGCGTCATCCGGAACCACGGTCGCATCCTTCAGCGTTCGCACCAGGAGCCGCGTCGAGACCGATTGGCCGGGCCACAGCGTGTGGTCCTTGTTGTCGAACACCGCCTTGAGCCGGATCGTCCCGCTGGTCGTGTCGACCTGGTTGTTGATGACCGCGAGCTTGCCCTCGGCCAGCGTCTTCTTTCCGTCGGTCGTGAAGGCGATCACCTTGAGCGCGCCGACCTTCTGGCCTTCGCTGATATAGGGGAGCTGGTCTTCCGGCGCCGTGAAGATCACCGAGATCGGCTCGACCTGCGAGATCGTGACGATGCCCGTCTGCGTCGAGGCGTTCACGATATTGCCGATGTCGACCTGGCGCAGGCCGGCGACACCGGGGATCGGCGCCTTGATTTGGGTGTAATCGAGCTGGGTCTGGGCGTTGGCGATCGCGGCCTCGTCGGCGGCGATCTGGGCGGTGAGCTGGGCGACGGTCGAGCGCTGGGTATCCACCCGCTGCGCGGTCGCGAATTCGCCGAGCCTCATGGCGCGCTGAAGTTCGAGATTGGCGTTGGCCAGACTGGCCTCGTCCTGCGCCTTCTTGGCCTTAGCCTGGTCGAGCGCGGCTTGATAGGGACGGGGGTCGATCGCGACCAGGAGATCGCCCTGCTTGACGATCTGGCCCTCTTTGAATTCGAGCCTGTTGATCTGGCCATCCACACGGGTTCGGACCTGGACCGTATTGAAACCCTGAACCGTGCCGAGACCGGTGAGGTACACAGGAAAGTCGGTCTTCTGGACCGGCGCAACGCTGACGGGGACGGCGGAGGGGCGAGGCGGGCCTTTTTGTGCGGTCTGGGTTTTTCCAGCCTGGGACGAGCCGAATTTCTGCCAACTATAATAACCCGCGGAGGCCACGGCCGCGATGATCAGAAGCCAGAGGATCGGCCGGGACTTTTTCATGTCGTCTCGTGTCGGCTCGTATGCCCTCAGCTACGAATAATAGGGCAATCGTAGAGTTCCATCGCGATGTATAATACACGCCAAGTTCCAGTGTAAACAGCACTATCGGCAGAGAATCCTAAACAATTGGAAAGCTTTGCACCCTCTTGGCAGTGGTCTGGCGCGGCGATGTGCAGTGCTGAATTTTCCCGCCTCGACCGATCGGCGTGCCGGCTTTGCGCAGCGCCCAAGACGGCGTGCTCATGCCGAATGACGTTGCGCCAGCCGTGGTTCGGATCAGTCGCAAGACAAGAATGGTTCTAAGTCGCGTGGAGACCGTTTCGGTTGTCAGCGATTTCCGCATCGTCCATATCGGCGCCGCCATCAATGGAGCGCAGCATGGACGAGCTGAACGGCAAGCTGATCGCATGCCAGATTCTGATCACGGGATTGATCGCGCGTGTCGCCAACGAGCAGCGCGATCCCTTGCGCTTCCTCACCGACTTTCGCGACGAGATCAAAGCCGTCGTGAACGGCGTCAACATCGCCGGCATGGACAGTACCGATCGCGTGCGCGCCGTCGCGCAGAAGACCGTCGATGAATTGTTCTCGCTGATGAAGCCGCCGAGCAGCGACTGAGAACGAAGCGCTATAGCCGCGTTGTCTTTAGAACGAATCCAATCTCGTCTTAGAACGATTTCAAACTGCAGTTTAGAATCGTTTTGATCTGGACCGATTCAAACATTCTCGCGAACGGCTCGCATTGACCCACTATTTTGCGGCCGATACCAACAGCCCATCGTTCGTTCGAAGTGAATGAGCGAACAAGAAGATGGGGCGTTTGGTAATGGGGCAGGTGGTCGCACCGAAGTCGTTGCGTTCGGTCGTAGCGTTCGATCCGATGGATGAGAGATCCGCGGGCGTTTCCGGTAAAAAAGTTTCAGCGGTTGCGAGCTTGATCGCGGTGGCGTCGGTGTCGAGCGGCGCGCAGGCGCAGCAGTCGAACCTGCCGCCGGTGACGGTCGATGCTCCGGTCGAGCGTCCGCGTCCGGCGGCCTCGAAGCCTTCGCCTGAGCAGGTCCGCGCCCGCAACGCGCTTCGTCGCGCCGCGCAGCGCCAGCAGGCGCAGCAGACGGCTCCCACCACGCCGTCCGGCGCTCCCGACGGCAATCCCTATGCTGATCCGGCGGCGCCCTACAAGGTCGACCACGTCCAGGCCTCGGGCAAGTTTCCCGAGAAGATGCTGAACACGCCGAAGACCATTACGGTGCTCAGCAAGGAAGTGCTCGAGGACAAGAACGCCACGACGCTGAAGGAGATCGGGCGCTCGACCGCGGGCGTGACGCTCGGCTCGGGCGAGGGCGGCAACGCGTTCGGCGACCGCTTCTTCATCCGCGGATTCGATGCGCGCAACGACGTCTTCATCGACGGCATCCGCGATCCCGCCGTGTCCATCCGCGAGAACTTCTTCACCGAGCAGATCGAGATTCTGCGCGGCCCGGCATCCTCCTATGCCGGCCGCGGCACCGCCGGCGGCGCCATCAACATCGTCACCAAGCAGGCCGGCGACGTCAACTTCAAGCGCATCGACAGCGAGTTTGGTACCGACATGACCAAACGCGTCACGCTCGACGTCAACCAGGTGATCGATCCGACCTTCTCGGTGCGCACGGGCGGTCTGTTCCAGGACGCCAACGTCGCCGGACGCAACTACGTCACCGACAATCGCTGGGGCAGCTTCATCTCGACCAAGTACACCCCGACCAACGACATCAAGATCACGACGAACTACGTCCATACCGATCTCAGCGGTTATCCCGATTTCGGCGTGCCCTATTACAAGCAGGGCAACGTGCCGGTGACCTCGGCGGGGATTCCGCGTGGCAATTGGTACGGCTTCCTCAACCGCGACTTCCAGACCGCGCGGCAGGATTTCGGCACCGGCACGATCGAGTACAAGGTCAACGAGGCGATCACGCTGACCAGCAAGGTGCGCGGCGAGCACTCGCTGCTCAACTATATCGGCACGCTGCCGCAGAACCCGAATACGACCAGCCCCAATCCGCTGCTCTGGACCACGACGGCGAGCGCGCAGAGCCGCTACCAGAATGTCGACGTTTGGGCCAACCAGAACGAGGCCACGTTCAAGCTCGACACCGGCGGGGTCAAGCATACGGCGGTGTTCGGCGTCGAATATTCGAACGAGAACATCTCGATCGACCGCTATGCCGGTCTCGCATCCGAACTGTCCGGCTCCGCCTTTACGAGCAACGGCGCGGTGACGGGAGTCAATCTCTACTCCCCGCAATACACCAACATTCCCTTCGGCATTCCGTCGCTGCTTGGAAATCCGACGCGCTATGGCGTCAACACCAGCAGCGTGTACGTCATGGATACCGCGAACTGGCAGGACACGGTCATTGTCAACGGCGGCGTCCGCCATGACGGCTATAGCCAGAGCGCGTCGAACAATTCGAGCTATGTGAAGCAGAACGCCGATCTGGTGAACTACAACGTCGGCCTGGTCTACAAGCCGATGTCGATCGGCAGCGTCTATGCAGCCTACGCGACCTCGGCCAATCCGTTCGGGTCGGAGCTGGACGCGACCGGTACCGACTATGGTGGCGTTCCCCCCAACTCGACCATCCTGCTCGGGCCGGAACGCAACAAGGCGATCGAGCTCGGCACCAAATGGGAGCTTGCGGATCGCCACCTGCTGGTGACCGGTGCACTGTTCCAAACCACCAAGGACAACGCGCGCGAAACCGTCAACGGCCTGCTGACCTCGGGCGCTGCCTACAGGATCCAAGGCATCGACATCGAAGCGGAAGGCAAGATCACCGACCGCTGGAGCATCTTCGGCGGGCTGGTGCTGATGCAGTCGAAGGTCACGCAGAGCGGCGTTGCTTCGAATATCGGGCTGCAACTCGCCAACGTTGCCCACCAGTCGTTCAGCATGCTCACCAAGTACAAGTTCGATGACGGTTGGGAGCTTGGCGGCCAGGCGGTGTATCGCTCCAAGGTCTATGGCGGCACGTTCGCGGCCAACACCAACGAGCTGCCGAGCTATTGGCGTTTCGATGCGTTCGTCGAGAAGAAGATCGACCAGAACTGGACCATGAAGTTCTACGCGCAGAACCTGACCAACAAGCTCTATTACGACTCGTTCTATCGCAGCAACGTGCCGTTCGTGGCGGTTGCGCCGGGACGGGCGTTCTACATCGTGACGACAGCGAAGTTCTGATCATGTTGACGTGTCTGCCTGGCGTTCTCAGCAAGGATGATGTGGCGGATTTCCGCCGCATCATGGATGCCAGCGAATGGGAGGACGGGCGCTCCACCGCGGGTGCGCAGTCGGCCATGGTCAAGCGCAATGAACAGCTGCCGCCCGACAGCGAAGTCGCGCGAAAACTCGGCAACCGCATCATCTCGGCGCTGACGTCGAACCCGCGCTTCATCGCGGCGGCGATACCGCTCCAGATCTTCCCGCCGCTGTTCAACCGCTATGCCGCGAGCAGCGGCCACCATTTCGGGCTGCACGTCGACAATGCGATCCGCGGCGACCGCCTGACCGGCCTTCGCATCCGCACGGACCTATCGGTCACGCTGTTCCTCGCCGAGCCGGAGGAGTACGACGGTGGCGAACTTGTGATCGAGGACACCTACGGCTCGCACGAAGTCAAGTTGCCAGCCGGGGACTGCGTGCTCTATCCCTCGACCAGCCTCCATCTGGTCACCCCCGTGACCAGGGGGACGCGGGTTGCGTCTTTCTTCTGGCTTCAGAGCATGATACGGGACGATCAAGCCCGGAGCATGATCTTTGACTTGGACACCGCGATACAGGCGCTGGTGCAACGGCTCGGGCGTGACGATCCCGAAACGGTCAAATTGACGGGTATCTATCACAACCTCATTCGCTACTGGGCCGAAGTATGAAGACCATGTCCTTCCAAGCAAGCCTTGCCGCAGCCTTGATGCTGGCGGCCGCCTGGCTCGCATCCCCCGTTTCTGCCCAGACACAAAGCCCGCCGGCGGCACCGGTGCAATCGACAGCTCAGCCGTCCGCGGCCGGAACGGTTCCGTCGGCAACCGCGCCGGTGGCCCCGGCGCCTGCGGCCTCGACGGCTCCCGCCGTTGCGACCGCCCCCGTGGCCGCCAATCCCGCGAGTGCGAAGTCCGAGGCGGCGGCCATCGTGCCGGCCATGAAGGAATTGTCGCCCTGGGTGATGTTCATGTCGGCGGACGTCATCGTGAAGGCGGTGATGATCGGGCTCGCCTTCGCCTCGCTGATGACCTGGACCGTCTTCATCGCCAAATCGATCGAGCTGTCGGTCGCCTCGACCAAGCTTCGTTCGGCCTTGAAGAAGATTGCGGAGGCGCGCTCCCTCGCCGAAGCGCAGATGGCGCTCGGCACCAAGGAGGGCATGCTGCCGTCCTTCCTGGCGGCGGCACTGCGCGAGGCGCGGATGTCGGCCGGCCTGTCCAGCGATGCCGGCATCAAGGAGCGCGCGGCCTCGAGCTTTTCCGAGATCGTGCGCGCGGAACAGCGGCGCATCCGGATCGGCATGGGCGTGCTCGCGACCATCGGCTCGACCTCGCCCTTCGTCGGCCTGTTCGGCACGGTCTGGGGCATCATGAACAGCTTCATCGGCATCTCGAAGTCGCAGACCACGAACCTCGCCGTGGTCGCGCCCGGCATCGCCGAAGCGCTGCTTGCCACCGCGATCGGCCTCGTCGCCGCCATTCCCGCCGTCATCATCTACAACCACTTCTCGCGCGTGACGAAGGGCTATCTCGAGCTCGTCAGCCGCGCCTCGGGTGCAGCAGGGCGGCTGCTCTCGCGCGATCTCGACCGCAGCCACGGCAGCGTGCATTCGCGCGCGGCGGAGTAGACCATGGCCGTTTCACTCGCAGACAATGATGATGACGACGACTTCTCGGAAACGCATGACATCAACGTCACGCCGTTCATCGACGTCATCCTGGTGCTGCTGATCATCTTCATGGTCGCCGCGCCGCTCTCCACGGTCGACCTGCCGATCGATCTGCCGACGTCGAGCGCGACGCCGCAGAAGAAGCCGGACAAGCCGACTTATCTCAGCATCAAGCCCGATCTGACGCTGGCCATTGGCGAAAACCCGGTCCACCGGGCCGAGTTGATCGGGACCCTGGACGGCCTGTCCGACATGAGCAAGGACAAGTATGTGTTCCTGCGTGCCGACAAGTCGGTGCCATATGGCGAGTTGATGGGTGTCATGGAGCTCTTGCGCTCAGGCGGCTATACGCGGGTGAAGCTGGTCGCGCTGGAAGGCGCGCCGGGGGCGCCTGCGGCAGGCGCCGCTCAGCCTTAAAGGCCCGCCATGTCGAACGAACTCAGACCATCCCGGAGGCTCTGGATCTTGGCGGCAGTGGCGGCGCTCGCGCTCCATCTGGGTGGGGCTGCGCTCGCGCTGGCCCATTTGCGCGCCGACGACGATGGCGACGGTCTCGGCGCGGCCGGAGCCGAGTTCGCGGTCGAGATGGCTTCGCCCAAGGTGCCCGATACCGATCTGCCGCCTGGGCCCGATAGCGAAGCGATGCAGGAGCAGCAGGCGCTTCCCGAGCAGAAGGCCGAGACCAAGGAGACGGAGCTTCCGAAGGACCAGTCGCAGGAGGTCGAGGATCCCGACCGCGTCGTGACCGAGAACAACACGAAGAAGCCGACGGAAGACGATCCGAAGATTCAGGCTGTCGAAACTCCCGCGGCCGAGGCATCGCCGAAGTCGGTTGCAACGGCGCGGCAGACGCTCGATGAAGACGCGCGCGAAGCCGAGAAAGCCCTGGCGCCGGTGCTCGGGCTTGGCAAGGACATCCTGAAGATCACGGCCGACTGGAACCGCAAGATCAGCGCGCATCTCGCGGCTCACAAGGTCAATCCGGAGGGCAAGCAGCCCAATAACCAGAAGGTCAAGGTGAGCTTCGCGATCAACCGGAAGGGCAACGTGCTGTCGGTCGATGTCGCGGAATCGTCGGGAGATGCAGCCTACGATGCTGCGGCGGTGTCGATCGTCCGCAAGTCCGATCCGATCCCGCAGCCGCCTGCCGGATTGACCGAGGACCGGTTCGAACGGACCGTCGACATCATCTTCACCCCGCCGGATGCGAAGAAGAAAAAGACGGCTCAGCGCCAGTAGAGCCGGATTCCGACATAGACCACGACCAGGCAGGCGAAGATCAGCGCCACCGGGAGCGGCCGTTTCTGGGTTCCAGCGAATGCCGACGCTCCGAAGGAGGCGGCCGTCTTCGGCTTCGGGGCCGGGCGGCGGAAGGCGGTAACATTGTCCGCGGCCGGCTCGGCTTGGCGGGGGCGGACATCGGGCGGCGTTCCAGCGCCGCCCATTTCGACATAATAGGCCTTGTAGATCGCGCCGATGGTGGCCTCGGTGGCCTCGCCCTCGCTCATCTGCGCCAGCAGGTTTTGATAGCTCGCCAGGAACTCCTGGGCCTCCGGAGGCAGCGCGGACAACCCGTTGAGCTTGGCCATCATCTTCCAGGTGGCAAAATCGGCGCGGGCGCGGGTGTCGGCGCGTCGCGCGATCAGCATATCGGCAGCTTTGACCAAGTCGGCCTCTGGCCCTTAGGCGTGGGTTCGGACGTTACGTTCAACTACGCGTTGCCGGTCAGGAAGAGAACAGCCTGAATCACATAACCGGTCAACGTTCGCAGTATTGCTGAAATAACATCAAGATTTAGACCGAACTGCGAGCCTGCGAGCGGCAGCAGGATCAAGAGGCCGATCAGGATCAGCATACCGAACGGCTCGAGCCGGGCCAGCGGCACGGCGAGGGGGCGGGGCAGCAGCCCGACCGCAACGCGCCCGCCGTCGAGCGGCGGGATCGGCATCATGTTGAACACGGCCAGGATCGCGTTGATGATGAGGGCATTCTTGAGATTGTCCGCGACCCATTTCGCCGAGTTCGCGGGCACCAGGGGCAGGGCATGGAAGGCGAGGGCCGCCGCGAGCGCCAGCAGGATGTTGGTGGCGGGACCGGCCAGCGCTACCCAGACCATGTCGAGCCGGGGGTTTTTCAGTTTGCGGAAATTCACCGGCACCGGCTTGGCATAGCCGAACAGGAACGGCGAATGCGCGAACAGCAGCATCGCCGGCAGGATCAGCGTGCCGAAGGGATCGATGTGCCTGACAGGGTTGAAGCTGACCCGCCCGAGCTGCGAAGCCGTGTTGTCCCCGAGCCGGTCCGCGACGAAGGCGTGTGCGGCCTCATGAAAGGTGATGGCGAGCACGAGGGGGAGCACCCAGACTGAGAGATCATAAATCGAAATATTCACCAGCTCATCCGTTCCGGTTCGGCCCGCGCGCTTCGCAAAGCAGGCCGTATAGGGCCACAACCCTTCACGATCTACCCCTATATGGCACCCGATTCCGAAATTGCCCGTTGCAAATGATCCGCCAGCAGTGCCGCCGGACGCGACAGGTTATGCGCGCGATGGAGGCGGATGTCCGCGGCCGGCAGCGGCGGCAGGCCGTCGCGCTCCGACAGGACGCGCAGGCGAGGGGGCAGGGTGCCCGCCTTCACGACCGTGATCGCGAGGCCCTGGGCCGCGATCGCTTCCACCGCCGCGAGGCTCCGGCTGACGAAGGCGAGCCGCCACGGGCGGCCGGCGGCATCGAGGGCGTCGGCCGCCCATTGCCGGAATAGGCAGCCCGGCGGATAGAGCGCGAGGGGGAGCATGTCGTGCGGCGCTCCGGCTGAGTATGACGCGGCTGCGGCCCAGACCGCCTGCTCGCGCCGCAGCAGCTCGCCATCGCCGTGTCCTGCCGGATGCATGGCAATGACAAGGTCGTAGGCCTCGCCGAGCCGGGCCGGCATCGTGGCGGTCAGCCCCGTCTCGATCTCGACCCGGATCTCCGGACGGCTCTTGGCGAACTGCGCCAGCAATGGCGGAACGACGATCGTGCCGTAATCGTCCATCACCCCGAGGCGGACCACGGCTTCACGCTTGCGCGCGCGGAGCGCATCGACCGTCTCTGCACTGAGGTCCAGAAGCCGTCTTGCATAGCCAAGCAGCTCCTGACCCGCCGCGCTCAGTGCCACGCCCGACCTCGTGCGGTGAAACAGCCTGACGTCCAGCCGTTCTTCGAGACGCCTGATCTGGACGCTCACCGCCGATTGGGTGCGATTGAGTATCGCGGCCGCGCGCGTGAATGACCGATGCTCGGCAACAGCGAGGAAGGCCTTCAGAAGGTCGGGGTCGAGATCGGGCGAGGTCATGACGAAAACTTATCCTGACATGACGGAAATTCCATTCCCCGTTTCGGCGCGCCTCCTATGCTGCCCGCAAAGTCGTTGGGAGGATTCGTGGGCGAGATCTTTGGCGTTTTTGCCGCCGTGTTGTCGAGTGCGCTGGGCGGGACATCGATCGGTGCCACGCGCTATCTCGTGGGGAGCATCGATCCGCTCGCGATCGGCGCATTCCGGTTCGGCATCGGCTTTGTCCTGCTGCTGCCCCTGACGCTGCTGCGCGGCGATCGCTGGCCGAAGCGGGGGGACCGGGTTGCCGCCATCGGACTCGGCACTCTCTTCTTCGCGCTGTTCCCGATCCTGTTCAACGCGGCGCTGATCTTCACGACCGCCGCGCGCGGCGCGCTTGCGTTGTCGACGCTTCCGCTGTTGTCGCTCGTGATCGGCGCCGCTCTCGGCGCCGAAGTCCTGACCTGGCGCAAGTCGATCGGTGTCGTGATCGCGACGTCCGGCGTTGCGGTCGCGCTGCTCTCCGACCTCGCCTCGGCACCCTCAGGCGCCTGGCGCGGCGATCTCCTGATGATGGCGGCGGCGCTGTGCATGGCGCTCTACGGCATCTGGTCGAAGCCGCTGATCCGGCGCTCCAGTCCGATCGCCTTTACGACCATGAGCATGGCGGCGGGTGCGGCCTGCCTCATCCTGCTCTCGCATGTCTGCGGCAGCTTTGCGCCCGTCGCCGGCTTCGGCATGCCGCAGTGGCTGGGAACCCTCTATCTGGGTGCCTTCGGCGCGGCGCTGACCTTCTATCTCTGGGCCTTCGCGCTGGAGCGGACGACGCCGACGCGCGTCGCGATCTCGGTGACGGTCAACCCGATCTCGGCATCGCTGGTTGGCGCCTGGCTGCTCAACGAACCGCTGCGATGGAATCTGGCGGCCGGCATCATTGCGGTGTTTGCCGGGATCTGGATCGCGACGACGACGGGACGCCGCATCGAGGCGGCTGGCGCCTCAGGTTAATCGCGACCTCACGTCGGGATAGTCGTCTGATATTGTATCAGGCCATCGTCGAGTTTCACCCACGCCAGCTTTTCCGAGACCCAGATGTGCTCGGTCGGCGCGAAGGCGTTGCGATCGTCGAAAGTGGCCAGCGCCACGCCCGCCAGCGTGCCATTGCGACGCCAGGCGAACAGGCGCGTGCCGCACTGCTTGCAGAACACACGGTCGATGTTTGCGGACGACGCATAGCGGGCGGTCTCGCCCTCGACGGTGAGCGCGCGCTGGTCGAACTGCGCGCGGGCGAAGTAGGGCGATCCCATCGCCTTCTGGCAGATGCGGCAATGGCAGATGCGGACGTTGAGCGGCTCGCCCTCCGCCTTGAACCGCACCGCGCCGCACAGGCAGCCGCCTTCCCGGATCATGGCTCAGGCCACCCGCCATTCGCCGACCTGGCGCGCCATGTTCCAGTTCAGATTGTCGAGATCGCCATCCATGTCGGAATTCCTGCGTCTGGTGTTGGTGAAGGCGGCCCAGCAGAAGCCGCCATGGGTGCGCACGGCAATCGTGCTCGTGCCCGGCAGGCTGCCATTGTGCCACCAATTGTCCAATTTGTTGACGCAAAAACCCTTGGCGTAGTCCGGGCTGTAGCTGGGCGCGGTGGTCATGACCTGGATGGTGCGCGGCCGCAGGATGTTCGCCGGTCTCGTGTAGCCGTCGACATGCATCATGAACTGCACGAGATCCGCCGGCGTCGCGATCCAGCCGCCATGGGAATCCATCCGCCGGACATTCATGCTGTAGGGATTGTCGCCCTGGCCGTAATAGGCGACTTCGCCGGCCTGGCGCTGCTCGCGGGTGTTGCCGGCGATCGTCATGTCGCTGATGCCGCAGCGCGCCAACACCTCGCCGCGGGCATGCTCGGCATAGGGCTTGCCGGTGAGCTTCTCGATGACGCGGCCGAGCACGCAATAGCCGAAATTGGAATAGGCGTAGTGCTGGCCCGGCGGTCGGTCCAGCGGCCGATTGGCGAGCGTCCAGGCGATCAGCTCGGCATGATCCATCCGCGGATGGGAGAACATGGGATCGCGGTTGTCGTTGCTCCAGCCGCCGGCGGTGTGGGTCAAGAGATGCTCGAGCGTGATCTGGTCGATGCCGGCAGAGTAGGGCGGCTGTCCGTAATCGGTGCCGAGCAGCGCGCCTGGGCCGAACACGCGGTCCGTCAGCTTGAGGCGGTTCTCCTCGATCAGGCGGAAGATCGTGACCGAGGTGATCATCTTGCTGACGCTGGCGATCCGGAACAGATGCCGCGGCGTCACGGCCTCATTCCGCTCGATATCGGCAAGACCAAAGGCGTCCTCATGGACAACAGTGCCGGCATAGCCGATCGCGACGGACATTGCCGGCACGCCGTACTTGTCCATGAAGCTGTGTGCCAGCCGTGCCATGGCGCCGCGCTCGGCCGGCGAGGGCGGGCGGATACTCGGCGGGCTGGGTGCGAGCTGCGCGAGTGTCGTCGACGACAGCAGCGGCAGCGCGCCTGCGCCCGCCGCGAGCTTCACGAACTCCCGACGCCCAAAATCACGTCCACGCTGCATGGTCCGCCCCTAGCAGGGGCGGCCAGTGCTTCAGTAGGTCGCCCGTCCGCCGGAAATATCAAACACCGCGCCGGTCGAGAAGGCACAATCTTCGGACGCGAGCCAGGCCACCATCGCGGCGAGCTCCTCCACCAGGACGAAGCGGCCCTTCGGAATCTTCGACAGCATGAAGTCGATATGCTGCTGCGTCATCTGGTCGAAGATCGCCGTCTTCGCGGCCGCCGGTGTCACCGCGTTGACGAGGATGTCATGGGCGGCGAGCTCCTTGCCGAGCGACTTCGTCAGCGCGATCAGGCCGGCCTTGGAGGCCGAATAGTGCGCCGCGTTCGGATTGCCTTCCTTGCCGGCGATCGAGGCGATGTTCACGATGCGCCCATATTTCTGCTTGAGCATCGCGGGCACGATCGCCTTGCTCACGATGAAGGGGCCGTCGAGGTTGATGCGCAGAACCTTGCGCCATTCCTCAAGATCGGTCTCCCAGACCGGCTTGTTGACGCCGGCGATGCCGGCATTGTTGACGAGGATGTCGATCTTGCCGAACGCGGCCAGCGTCGCATCGCGGGCCGCTTCGACAGCGGCGGTGTCGGTGACGTCGACCTTGAAGACCCTTGTTTCGCCGCCGATCTCCTTTGCGGTTTTCTCGGCCAACGTCGAGTCAAAGTCCCAGATCGCGACCTTGGCGCCGGAGGCGGTGAGGCGCTGGGTGATCGCGCGACCAAAGCCCTGCGCGCCGCCGGTGACGATGGCGACGCGGCCGTTGAGATCGATCTTGTTCATGCCGGAAGCCTCTGGCGTCAGAGCATGTAGCCGCCGTCGACGACGAGGTCGACGCCGGTGGTGAAGGCGCTCTCGTCGCTGCCGAGATAGACCGCCATGGCGGCGATCTCCTCGGCAGTGCCGAGCCGGCCCATCTTCTGGCGGGAGATGAACATCTCCTTGCCCTGCGGCCCTTGCGCTGCGGCGCGGTCGAGCATCGAGGGGGTCTCGACTGTGCCGGGGCAGATCGAGTTGCAGCGGATGCCCTTGGTGATGAAGTCGAGCGCAACCGCACGCGACAGCAGCGACACCGCCGCCTTCGACGAGCTGTAAACGTAGCGGTTCGCCGGCGGCCTCAAGGCCGCGCAGGACGAGATGTTGACGATGCTGCCGCCGCCGCCCGCAATCATCTCGGGCAGGAACGCCTTGATGGTCCGGTGCATCGACTTGACGTTGAGGTCGAACGAAAAGTCGAAATCCTCTTCGGAGCACTCCAGGATGGTGCCGTGGTGCACGAAGCCGGCCGCATTGAGCAGGATGTCGATCTTGCCGACGCGCTTGGCAAAGGCGTTGACGTCGGCGGTGTTGCGGACGTCGAGCTTGGCCACTTCGGCGATGCCTTCCTTGGTCAAGCCAGCGATCCCGGCCTCGTTGATGTCGGTGGCGATGACGGTCGCGCCTTCACGCGCGAATGCGATCGCGCAAGCGCGCCCGATGCCTGCTGCCGCAGCCGTGACGACGGCGCGCTTTCCCTTGAGGCGGTCTGCCATTTTCTTGTTCTCCTTGTGAGTTCGTCATTCCGGGGCGCGCCGCTTGGCGCGAGCCCGGAATCCATGGTGCAAAGTGCCGTAGCCCGGATGAGCGCGCAAGCGCGACATCCGGGAACGGGATGTCCCGAGTGTCGCTTCGCTCACCCGGGCTACGTGTGCCTAGCTCAGTGATTATCCCGCGCCACGCCAAACGCACCGGCGACGTTCTGATAACGCGTGGCGAGCTCCATGCAGGCGCCGGTCGACTGCTGGCCGACGGTGTTGCGATAGATCTCCTGCCACGGCGTCTGGTTCGGCGGATGCTTGAAGCCGCCATTGGCCTTGAGCTCGGCGTGGCGCTTCTTCAGCTCCTCGTCCGAGATCAGGATGTTGGCGCTGCCCTTGTTGAGGTCGATGCGTACCTTGTCGCCGGTCTTCAGGATCGCGAGACCGCCATTGGCGGCGGCTTCCGGCGAAGCATTGAGTATCGAGGGCGAGCCTGATGTGCCAGACTGGCGGCCATCGCCGATGCAGGGCAGGGACAGGATGCCGCGTTTGATCAGCGCCGCCGGCGGCTGCATGTTCACGACCTCGGCGCCGCCGGGATAGCCGATCGGTCCGGTGCCGCGGATGAACAGCACGCAGCGCTCGTCGATGTCGAGCGAGGGATCGTCGATCCGCTCGTGGTAGTCCTCGGGACCCTCGAACACGATGGCGCGGCCCTCGAACGCGTTGAGGTCCTTCGGGTTGCTGAGATAGCGGTCGCGGAATTCCTTGGAGATCACCGAGGTCTTCATGATCGCGGAATCGAACAGATTGCCCTTCAGCACCAGGAAGCCGGCGTCCTTCACCAGCGGCTTGTCGTAAGCCCAGATCACGTCGTTGTCGGGGACCGGCGCGTTGGCGCAGTTCTCGCCGATGCCGCGGCCGTTGACCGTGACCGCGTCCTCATGGATGCGCTTGTGCTTCATCAGCTCGCGCACCACGGCCGGCACGCCGCCGGCGCGGTGGAATTCCTCGCCGAGATAGAAGCCGGCCGGCTGCATGTTGACCAAGAGCGGCACGTCGTGGCCGACCTTCTGCCAGTCCTCGATCGACAGCTCGACGCCGATGTGGCGGGCGAGGGCGTTGATGTGGATCGGCGCGTTGGTCGAGCCGCCGATCGCCGAATTGATCACGATGCAGTTCTCGAACGCCTTGCGGGTCAGGATGTCCGAGGGCTTGAGGTCTTCCCAGACCATCTCGACGATGCGCTTGCCGGTCTCATAGGCGATCTGGCCGCGCTCGCGATAGGGAGCGGGAATCGCCGCACAGCCCGGCAGCGAGAAGCCGAGCGCTTCGGCAAGCCCGTTCATGGTCGAGGCGGTGCCCATGGTGTTGCAGTGGCCGACCGAGGGCGCCGAGGAAGCCACGATCTCCATGAACTCCTCATAGTCGATCTCGCCGGCCGCGAGCCGCTCGCGCGATTTCCAGACGATGGTGCCGGAACCGGTGCGCTCGCCGGCGTGCCAGCCGTTGAGCATCGGGCCGCCCGACAGCACGATTGCGGGCAGGTTCACGGTGGCCGCCGCCATCATGCAGGCCGGTGTGGTCTTGTCGCAGCCGGTGGTGAGCACCACGCCGTCGAGCGGATAGCCGTAGAGAATCTCGACCAGGCCGAGATAGGCGAGGTTGCGGTCGAGCGCCGCGGTCGGGCGCTTGCCGGTCTCCTGAATCGGGTGGGTGGGGAATTCCATCGCGATGCCGCCGGCCTCGCGGATGCCCTCGCGGACGCGGTGGGCGAGCTCGATATGGTGGCGGTTGCAGGGGGAGAGGTCGTTGCCGGTCTGGGCGATGCCGATGATCGGCTTGCCGGATTGAAGCTCGGCGCGGGTGAGACCGTAGTTCAAATAGCGCTCCATATAGAGCGCGGTCATGCCCGGATTGTGCGGGTTGTTGAACCATTCCTGCGAGCGAAGATGGCGGCGAGTACCGTTGCTGCCGGCGGCTTGCCCATTGGTTGGTTTCTTTGTCATTGGTTTCTCCTGCAATGCAAACGCACTGGCGTCCGTCTCATGGTGTCGGCATGTGCGATGCCCCAACGGCGCGAGCGATGATCTGCCTTCCCGCTGGCGGGTCGTTTCCTCACGAGTCCGATACTAGTCGTGGCTGCTTGGTAACGCTATCATTTTGTTCGCCGCCCCCGCGCCGGAAACGCCTGGCCTGTTGTCCGAACGTCGCGCCGACGAGCTTTGCCGCTCGATCACCTTGAAGCCGAGATCGAGCACGGGCTGCTCCGGGCGCCGGCCCTCGATCGCCTCGATCAGCATGGTGGCAGCCGTCTTGCCCATCTCGTAGCGGTTGGTGCGGACGCTGGTGAGGGTGGGGACGGCGGAGGCCATGAATTCGAGGTCGTTGAAGCCGACGATCGCGATCTGCCCGGGGACTGCGATCTCCCGGCGCCGGCATTCGAACAGCACGCCGAGCGCGAGGTCGTCATTGGCGCAGAACACCGCATCGATCTCGGGCTCCCGCGCCAGGAGATCGGTGAACAGCGCTCCGCCAAGCGTCACCGAAGTCGGTGTGGCCGTCGTGACGACGAGGCGCTGATCGAACAATGCGGCGTCCTTCATCGCCGAGACATATCCGTCCAGCCGCCGCTGCACCCTGGGATCCATGCGTGCGCCGACGAAGCCGATTCTGCGGTGGCCTTGTTCGAACAGATGCGCGATCGCTGCGCGGGCCGCATCATAGTGCGAAAAGCCGATCATCATGTCGACTGGATCGGGGCCGGTCTCCATGATCTGCACGATCGGGCAGTCCGCGGCTTCGAGCATCGCGCGGGACTCCGCGGTCTGGTCGATGCCGGTGACGATCAACCCGGCCGGCTTCTGCGCCAGAAACAGGCGCAGCAGCTTCTCTTCCTGGAGAATGCTGTAGCGCGTGTTCGACAACTGGATCGAGTAACGGCTGCCTTCGGACGCGTCATAGATGCCGCGCAGCACGTCCGAAAACACGTTATTGGTGAGCGAGGGGATCAATACACCGATGACTTCGGTGCGTTGCGAGGCGAGTGCGCGTGCGGCAAGGTTGGGCACATAGCCGAGCTCCTTGGCGGCGCTCTCGACCCGCGTCCGCTTGGCGACCGACAGGGCCTCCGGGTTGCGGAAGAAGCGGGACGCGGTAATCGGGCTGACGCCGGCGAGCTCGGCCACTTCGGCCAGCCGGATTTTGCCTGACTTGGTGCGTTTTCGACCCATTTGCTGCTCTTAACACAGTCGGTCCCGCAAACAAAGGAACGTTGACAGCGCTACCAGCAACGACTAACCAAAGACAAATTGCCAAAACCGCACAAACTACCGACAATGTCGCCCGCTAAGATCGGGCTTCGTTCGGTGAAGTCTGAAGAACAAGACGGTCGCGGCGCTTAGGGGCGTCGTGGACTTTCGAGGAGGGAGCTAGATGTCGTCTGTGCAAATCCGCGACGTGCGGAAATCGTTCGGCAATTTTGAAGTCCTGCACGGCGTGACGATTCCGATCGAGGATGGCCAATTCGTCGTCCTGGTTGGCCCCTCCGGCTGCGGCAAGTCGACGCTTCTGCGCATGCTCGCCGGCCTCGAGAACATCACCTCCGGCACGATCTCGATCGGCGACCGCGTCGTCAACAATGTCCAGCCCAAGGAGCGGGACATTGCGATGGTGTTCCAGAACTACGCGCTCTATCCGCACATGACGGTCGCGGACAACATGGGCTTCTCGCTGAAGTTGCGGAATGCCGGCGCCGACGAGATCAACAAGCGCGTCAAGCGCGCCGCCGAGATCCTCGCGCTGTCGCCGCTGCTCGACCGCTATCCGCGCCAGCTCTCCGGCGGCCAGCGCCAGCGCGTCGCCATGGGCCGTGCCATCGTGCGCGATCCGCAGGTCTTCCTGTTCGACGAGCCCCTGTCGAACCTGGACGCCAAGCTGCGCGTCGCCATGCGCACCGAGATCAAGGAGCTGCACCAGCGGCTGAAGACGACCACCGTCTACGTCACCCACGACCAGATCGAGGCCATGACCATGGCCGACAAGATCGTCGTCATGCATGACGGCATCGTCGAGCAGATGGGGACGCCGCTCGAGCTCTACGACAAGCCGGAGAACCAGTTCGTGGCCGGCTTCATCGGCTCGCCCGCCATGAACTTCCTCAAGGGTCATGTGCGCGTCAACGGCGTTGCGACCTTCGAGGGACCGAACGGCGTCAAGCTGCCGCTCAAGACTGCGCCGACGGCCTCCGACGGCCGTCCCGCCGTCTATGGCGTGCGGCCTGAGCATTTCACCATCGCCGACGATGGTGCCGAGGCCGAGATCATCGTGGTCGAGCCGACCGGCTCGGAGACGCAGGTGTTCGCAAAGCTTGGCGGCGAGCAGGTCGTTGCCGTCTTCCGCGAGCGTCACCAGTTCAATCCGGGCGACAAGGTCCGGCTGAAGCCGGATCCGTCGCTGGTACATCTGTTCGACGATGCGACGGGCAAGCGCATGAATGCCTAGCGCGCAAGACGACAAAGCATAAGACAACAAAAAGCATCACAGGGAGGACGACATGCAAGACTTTTCCCGCCGGTCTCTGCTTCAGGGCGGAACGGCACTGGCCGCGACCGGCATGCTGACCGGGCCGGCACTGTTCGACTTCGCCAAGGCCTGGGCGCAGAGCGCGCCCTGGAAGGCCGAGCCCGGCGCCAAGCTGACCGTGATGCGCTGGAAGCGCTTCGTGCCGCAGGAGGACGACGCGTTCAACGCGATGGTTGCGGCGTTCAAGGCTGCCACCGGCACCGAGATGAACGTGTTCAGCGAATCCTTCGAGGACGTGCAGCCGAAGGCCTCGGTTGCGGCCAATACCGGCTCCGGGCTCGATCTCGCCTGGGGTCTGCACACGCTGCCGCAGCTCTTCCCCACCAAAGTGCTGAAGATGAACGACGTCGCCGATTATCTCGGCAAGAAATACGGCGGCTGGACCGATGCGGCGGCCAAGACCTGCAAGCTCGGCAACGACTGGCTCGGCATCCCCGTCGCCACCAACGGCGGCTACATGACCTACCGCAAATCGGCGCTCGACAAGGCCGGCTTCAAGGAATTCCCGAAGGACTTCCCCGGCTTCCTCGAGATGTGCAAGGCCCTGAAGGCGAACAACACGCCCGCCGGCTTCGCGCTCGGGCATGCCTCGGGCGACGGCAATTCGTGGCTGCACTGGGTGCTGTGGGGGCACGGCGCCTACACGGTCGACCAGAACGACAAGATCATCATCAATTCGCCGGAGACGGCGAAGGCGCTGGAATATACCAAGGCGCTGTACGACAGCTTCATCCCGGGCACGGCGTCCTGGAACGACTCCTCCAACAACAAGGCGTTCCTCGCCGGCGAGCTCTATTGCACGGCGAACGGCATCTCGATCTACGTCGCCGCCAAGACGGATGCCAGCAAGAAGGAGCTTACCGCGGACACCTATCACGCGCTCTGGCCGGTCGGTCCGGTCGGCAAGCCGACCGAGCTGCAGCTGGCGCTGCCGATCCTCGCCTTCAACTTCACCAAATATCCGAACGCGGCGAAGGCCTTCGTCGCCTTCATGCTGGAGAAGGAGAACTACGAGAAGTGGCTGGACGGCGCGCAGGGCTATCTGACGCAGACCTTGAACGCCTATGAGTCGGCGCCGATCTGGACGGCTGATCCCAAGAACGCCGTGTTCTCGCAGGCCTCCAAGCGCACGCTGCCGGCGTCCGGCATCGGCACGGTCGGCGAGAAGGCGGCGACTGCAATCGCCGACTTCATCGTCGTCGACATGTTCGCCAACTACTGCACCGGCGCCAAGGATGTGAAGGGCGCGATGGCGGAAGCCGAGCGCCAGCTGAAGCGCATCTATCGCTGACAGTCACGGGGCGGGCGGCCCTCCGGCCGCCCGCTCGTCAACATTTCGATCAGGGATATCGGGCATGGCTGATGTCGCAATTCCCCGGGCCAAGCCTCAGATGAGCGAGGACAGCGCCTGGATCCAGCTCAAACACAATCGCAACTGGCTCGGCTTCTGGTTCATGGTGCCGGCCATGGCCTTCCTGATCTTCTTCCTGGCCTATCCGCTCGGGCTCGGCATCTGGCTGTCCTTCACGGACACCCGCATCGGCAGGGTCGGGCACTTCGTCGCCACCGAGAACTATGAGTGGCTGTGGGACGATTCCATCTTCTGGCTGTCGGTGTTCAACACGCTGCTCTACACCTTCGTCGCCAGCGCCCTCAAATTCGCGATCGGGCTCTATCTCGCGCTGCTCTTGAACGAGAACATGCCGTTCAAGGCGATGCTGCGCGCGATGGTGCTGATCCCCTTCATCGTGCCGACGGTGCTCTCGGCGCTGGCGTTCTGGTGGATCTTCGACTCGCAATTCTCCATCATCTCCTGGTCGCTGAAGCATCTCGGCCTGATCAACCAGAACATCAACTTCCTCGGCGACACCACTTGGGCCAGAATTTGCGTGATCTTCGCCAACATCTGGCGTGGCGTTCCGTTCGTGGCGATCACGCTGCTCGCGGGGCTGCAGACCGTCTCGCCGTCGCTCTATGAAGCCGCAACGCTCGACGGCGCAACGCGCTGGCAGAATTTCCGCTACATCACCTATCCGCTGTTGACGCCGATCATCGCTGTCGTGATGACCTTCTCGGTGCTGTTCACCTTCACCGATTTCCAGCTGATCTGGGCGATGACACGTGGCGGTCCGGTCAACGCGACGCACCTGATGGCGACCCTGTCTTATCAGCGCGCGATCATTGCGGGGCAGCTGGGTGAGGGTGCCGCAATCTCCAGCGCCATGATTCCTTTCCTGCTCGCGGCCATCATGATTTCGTGGTTCGGATTGCAGCGCCGCAAGTGGCAGCAGGGAGAAAGCAATGACTGACCTGCCCACCAGATCCATCGATCTCAAGGCCGTATTGTCCGCCTCGTCGCCGACGGCCGATCACAGCGAAGGCATGAGCTATCTGCAGTCGGTGCCGCGGCGGATCGTGACGCTCTACCTGCCGCTCGCGATCATCGTCGTGATCCTGCTGTTTCCGTTCTACTGGATGGCGCTGACCTCGGTGAAACCGGACGAGCAACTGCTCGACATGGAGACCTACAGCCCGTTCTGGACCTGGAGCCCGACGTTCAAGCATTTCCACAAGCTGCTGTTCGAGAGCTACTACCCGCACTGGCTCTGGAATACGATGTACGTGGCCGTCTGCGCGACGGTGCTTTCGATCTTTGCGAGCGTGCTGGCCGCCTATGCCATCGTGCGGTTGCGTTACAAGGGCGCCAATCTCGTCGGTGGGCTGATCTTCCTCGCCTATCTCGTGCCGCCTTCGATCCTGTTCATCCCGCTCGCCACCGTCGTGTATCAGTACGGTCTATTCGACTCTCCGCTGGCGTTGATCCTGACCTATCCGACGATCCTGATCCCGTTCTCGACCTGGCTGTTGATGGGATATTTCAAGACCATCCCGTTCGAGCTCGAGGAATGCGCGCTGATCGACGGGGCGAGCCGCTGGCAGATCCTGATCAAGATCGTCGTGCCGCTCGCCATTCCCGGCCTGATCTCGGCCTTCATCTTCTGCTTCACGCTGTGCTGGAACGAGTTCATCTACGCCCTGACGTTCCTGCAGTCGACCAGCAACAAGACGGTGCCGGTGGCGATCGTCAACGAGTTCGTGGACGGTGACATCTACCGTTGGGGCTCGCTGATGGCGGGCGCGCTGGCCGGCTCGCTGCCGCTCGTGATCCTTTACGCCTTCTTCGTGGAGCATTATGTGTCGGCGATGACCGGCGCCGTGAAGGAATGATCGCGGGGCTTGCCGAGGGCGCGTCAGGAGCGGCGCGCTGCGGCCAATAAGAAGGAGTTGAGCTCTTGCACATTCTGGTTCTCGGTGCCGCCGGCATGGTCGGCCGCAAGCTCTGTGAACGGCTGTTGCGCGACGGCCGGCTCGGCAAGAGCGACATCACCAAACTGACCATGCACGACGTGGTCGAGCCGAAGAAGCCGGAGCAGGCCGGCTTCCCCGTCGAGACCGTCTCGGGCGATTTCGCCGTGCCGGGCGCGGCCGAGAAGCTGATCGCCGGCCGCCCCGACGTGATCTTCCATCTCGCCGCGATCGTCTCCGGCGAGGCCGAGCTCGATTTCGACAAGGGCTATCGCATCAATCTCGACGGCACGCGGATGCTGCTCGACGCGGTCAGGCTTGTTGGCGGCGGCTACAAGCCGCGCGTGGTGTTTACGTCCTCGATCGCGGTGTTCGGCGCGCCGTTCCCGGATGCGATCGGCGACGAGTTCTTCCACACGCCGCTGCTCAGCTACGGCGCCCAGAAGGCGATCGGCGAACTATTGCTCGCCGACTACTCGCGCCGCGGCTTCCTCGACGGCATCGGCATCCGCCTGCCGACCATCTGCATCCGGCCGGGCCTGCCCAACAAGGCGGCCTCGGGCTTCTTCTCCAACATCCTGCGCGAGCCGCTCGCCGGCAAGGAGGCGATCCTCCCGGTGTCGGAGGATGTCCGCCATTGGCACGCCACGCCGCGCTCGGCCGTCGGCTTCCTGCTGCACGCCGGCACCATGGATCTCGCCACGGTCGGCCCGCGCCGCAATCTGACCATGCCGGGCCTGTCGGCCACGGTCGGCGAGCAGATCGCCGCGTTGAAGCGGGTTGCAGGTGAAAAGGTCGCGGCCCGCATCAAGCGGGAGCCGGATCCCTTCATCGTCGGCATCGTCGGCGGCTGGCCGCGCAATTTCGATGCAAAGCGCTCGCGCGAGCTCGGCTTCACCACCGCCGAGAAGACTTTCGACGATATCATCCGCATTCACATCGAAGACGAGCTCGGTGGCAATTTCGTCGCCTGACCTCTGACTGAGCGGGCCCTGGTGATGGCGAGCGTTGCTTGCATCGGCGAATGCATGGTCGAGCTCCGGCAGGCGCAAGGAGGCGCGTCTGCCGGGCAGGGCGGCGGCCTGTACTCGCGCGGTTTCGGCGGCGATACGCTCAACACCGCCGTCTACCTGGCGCGGCTCGAGGTCAAGGTCGACTATCTCACCGCGCTCGGCGACGACGCCCTGAGCGATGAGATGATCGCGGCCTGGCATGCGGAGGGCGTCGGCACGCGGCGCGTCGTGCGGCTGGCCGGCAAGCTGCCCGGCCTCTACATGATCCAGCTGGATGCCAAGGGCGAGCGCCAGTTCTTCCATTGGCGCGACAGCGCGGCGGCGCGCCAGCTGATGAGCCTGCCGGAGACCGACGAGCTGCTCAACTCGCTGATGAGCTATGACATCGTCTATCTCTCCGCCATCACGCTCTCGATCTACGATGCGGCCGGGCGCGAGCGCCTGTTCGCGGCGATCAAGCGCGCGCGCCTGCTCGGCACCCGCTTCGTGTTCGACACCAATTTCCGCGCCCGCGGCTGGCCGGATCGCGACGTCGCGCGCGAGGTCTTTGCCGCGGCCTTCGCAGCCGCCGACATCGTGCTGACCTCGACCGAGGACCTGCTCGCGCTCTATCCCGGCGAAAGCCAAGAGCAGCTGATGGCGCGCATCCCGACCCCGGAGCTGGTGTTCCGCCTCGCCGAGCCAGTGAGCCTCTTGCGCTTCCCGGGGGGGACCCACGAGGTCCGCGCCGAGCCCATGACCAAGCCCGTGGTCGACACCACCGCCGCCGGCGACAGCTTCGCCGCCGCGTACATTGCCGCCCGGCTCGCCGGCGCGGAACCGGTGGAGGCCGCCCAAGCCGGGCACCGGCTCGCCAGCATCGTGATCTGCTATCCCGGCGCCATCATTCCAGGCTATGCCATGCCGCCGAGGAAGCGGCACCGGCCGGCGGCCTCTCGCCAGGCCACCAAGTAAAGCGACCAAATGAAATAGAGCCCCATGACCACGACTGCCCAACAGAATCACCTCGTCGCGCTGTTCAAGGACGCGACCGTCATTCCCGTCCTCACCATCGAGCGCATCCAGGATGCCGTGCCGCTGGCGCGTGCGCTGGTCGCCGGCGGCGTCCGCACGCTGGAGGTGACCCTGCGCACCCCCGTTGCGATCGAGGCCGCGAGGGCGGTGATGGCCGAGGTGCCTGAGGCGGTCGTCGGCATCGGCACGATCCTCAATCCGGCCGACTTCACCCGGGTCGAGAAGCTCGGCGTTGCGTTCGGCATCAGCCCGGGCCTGACCCCTGATCTGCTCAAGGCCGCAACCGACAGCTCCTTGCCGTTCGCGCCGGGCATTGCCACGGCCTCCGAGCTGATGATGGCGCTGTCCTACGGCTTCGACGTCGCAAAGTTCTTCCCGGCCGAGCAGGCCGGCGGCATCAAGGGCCTGCGGGCGCTCGGCGGGCCGTTCCCGAACGTGCGGTTCTGCCCGACCGGCGGGGTCGGCGAGGCCAATGCGGCGACCTGGCTGGCCGAGCCCAATGTGGTGGCGGTCGGCGGCTCCTGGCTGTGCCCGACGGCGGAGATCCGGGCCGGGAACTGGGCCGGCATAACTGCCATCTGCCAGCGCACCCTCAAGGCCCTGAAAGCCGCGTGAAGTCTTGCCATCCCTGGGCTAAGACTTAGCTCAGGAAGAGACCTCCAGGGAGAAATGACCATGACCGCCAGCATCGTCGGATGGGCGCATACGCCGTTCGGCAAGTTCGACACCGAAACCGTCGAAAGCCTCGTCACCCGCGTCGCCAACGAGGCGCTGGCGGATGCCGGCATTTCCGCCTCCGACGTCGACGAGATCGTGCTCGGGCATTTCAATGCCGGCTTCTCGCCCCAGGATTTCACCGCCTCGCTGGTGCTCCAGGCCGATCCGAAGCTGCGCTTCAAGCCGGCGACCCGTGTCGAGAACGCCTGCGCCACCGGCTCTGCCGCCGTGCACCAGGGCCTGCGCGCGATTGCCGCAGGCGCCGCCAAGATCGTGCTGGTCGTCGGCGTCGAGCAGATGACGCGCACGCCTAGCGCCGAGATCGGCAAGAACCTGCTCAAGGCGTCCTACCTGCCCGAGGACGGGGACACCGTCGGCGGCTTCGCCGGCGTGTTCGGCAAGATCGCCAGTTCCTATTTCCAGAAATACGGCGACCAGTCCGATGCGCTGGCGCTGATCGCGGCCAAGAACCACAAGAACGGCGTCGCCAACCCCTTCGCCCAGATGCGCAAGGATTTCGGCTTCGACTTCTGCCGCGCCGAGAGCGAGAAGAATCCTTACGTTGCCGGTCCCTTGAAGCGCACCGACTGTTCGCTGGTCTCCGACGGAGCCGCGGCGCTGGTGCTGGCCGATGCCGAGACCGCCAAGGGCATGACCAAGTCGATCGGCTTCCGCGCCACCGCGCACGCCCAGGACTTCCTGCCGATGAGCAAGCGCGACATCCTCCAGTTCGAGGGCTGCACGGTCGCCTGGCAGCGCGCGCTGGAGAAGGCCGGTGTCACCCTGTCCGATCTCTCCTTCGTCGAGACCCATGACTGCTTCACCGTCGCCGAGCTGATCGAGTACGAAGCGATGGGCCTGACGCCGAAGGGGCAGGGTGCCCGCGCCATCAAGGAAGGTTGGACCCTCAAGGACGGCAAGCTGCCGGTCAATCCGTCCGGCGGCCTCAAGGCCAAGGGTCATCCGATCGGCGCCACCGGCGTGTCCATGCATGTGATGACCGCGATGCAGCTCGTAGGGCAGGCGCCCGAGGGCATGCAGCTCAAGAACGCCAAGCTCGGCGGCATCTTCAACATGGGCGGTGCTGCCGTCGCCAACTACGTTTCCATCCTGGAGCCGTTGAAGTAGCCTCTCGTAGGGTGGGTTAGCCCCGCGACTGCGCAAAGTGCAGTTTGCGCGGCGTAACCCACCACTTCGACCTCAGTGCGTAAGAGGTGGGTTACGCCTTCGGCTAACCCATCATACGCATTAAGTTCTTTGCGTTAGATCATGGCAGGCCCCCGCGGCCTCCTTAATGCTCTGATTGATTTTGCGGGAAATGCATCATGGGCAATGACTACGAAGACTCGCTGTCGATGGACGCGCTGAACGATCGCATCGCGATCCTCGAGGACAATATTCGCCAGCTCATCGAGCAGGCCGCTGCCGCCTCGGGCGAGCAGAACGAGTCGCGCATCGCCGACCGGATCAGCCAGCAGAATGAAGAGCTCGACCGGCTCCTGAAGATCCGGGAATCCCGTCAGAAGAAATAGTAGACGATATCGCCGCGCGGCGCATGCCGCCATACGCTGCCCGCCCTTGCGCGAGCGGCGGCACTGCCGTTAGCTGGACCGAAATCGCGGGCCATGCCTTGAGCCCCGCGCAATCGGGAGCGAACGATGGGGCCGCTGAAGGGCATCAAGGTCATCGACATGACCACCGTGCTGATGGGGCCCTATGCGACCCAGATGCTCGGCGATTACGGTGCCGACGTCATCAAGGTGGAGTCGCTGGACGGCGATGTCACCCGCCTGATCGGCCCGATGCGACACGCCGGCATGGGCCCGGTGTTCCTCAACACCAACCGCAGCAAGCGCTCGATCTGCCTCGATCTGAAGAAGCCTGCGGGGCGCGAAGCCGTGTTGCGGCTGCTCAAGGACGCCGACGTGCTGGTCTACAACGTTCGTCCGCAGGCGATGGCGCGGCTGCAGCTCGGCTACGATGTCGTCTCCGCCATCAACCCGCGCCTGGTCTATGCCGGCGTGTTCGGCTTCGGCCAGGACGGGCCGTATGCGGCAAAACCCGCCTATGACGATCTGATCCAGGGCGCCACCGCGCTGCCGGCGCTGATGGCGCAGACCGGCGACGGCGTGCCGCGCTACGTGCCGAATGCGCTGGTCGACCGCATCGTCGGCCTCACCGCGGTCGGGGCGATCTGTGCCAGCCTCGTGCACCGCGACCGCACCGGCCGCGGCCAGCGTCTGGACATCCCGATGTTCGAGACCATGGCCGGCTTCGTCATGGGCGACCACATGGGCGGGCTCACTTACGAGCCGCCGCTCGACAAGGGCGGCTATGCCCGCCACCTCTCGCGCGACCGCAGGCCGTACAAGACCTCGGACGGCTATCTCAGCGTCATCGTCTATAACGACAAGCAGTGGGAGAACTTCTTCAAGGCCACGGGGCGCGACGACCTGCGCACCGACCCCAAATTCGCGACCTTCGCCGGCCGCGCCGCCAATATCGACGTGGTCTACGCCGAGCTCGCCCACATCTTCGAGACGCGTACCACGGCCGAGTGGATCGACCTGCTGACCAAGGCCGACGTGCCTGTGATGCCGATGCACGATCTCGCCTCGATCCTGCACGACGAGCATTTGGAGGCGACCGGCTTCTTCCCGGTCGTCACCCATCCGACCGAAGGCCCGATCCGCAGCATGAAGGTGACGGCGAGCTGGTCCGAGACCGAGGCCGAGCCGGTGCGGCTGGCGCCGCGGCTCAACGAGCACGGCGCGGAGATTTTGCGCGAGGTCGGGTATTCCGCCGACGAGATCGCCGCCATGGTGCGCGATGGCGTCACGCGCGCGGCGCCGGAGTAGGGGGAGCAGTGATGAAAACGGCTCTCTCATCCGTCATTCCGGGGCGCGACAAAGTCGCGAGCCCGGAATCCATTTATCCTCCGCACATGACGCGCGATGGATTCCGGGCTCGCCCCTTCGGGCCGCCCCGGAATGACAGCGGAGAGATAGCACCATGAGCTTCATCACCGGCGTCGGCCTCACGCCGTTCGGCAAGCATGAAGGCTCGTCCTCGCTCGACTTGATGAGCAAGGCCGCGCAAGCCGCGCTCGACGATGCCGGGCTGAAACGTGGCGAGATCGACGGCATTCTCTGCGGCTACTCGACCGTGTCGCCGCACATCATGCTTGCGACGGTTTTCGCCGAGCATTTTGGCATCCGCCCGTCTTACGCCCACGCCGTGCAGGTCGGCGGCGCCACGGGCCTTGCGATGACCATGCTCGCCCATCACCTCGTCGAAGCCGGCGTCGTGCGCAATGTGCTCGTCGTCGCCGGCGAGAACCGCCTCACCGGGCAGAGCCGCGACGCCTCGATCCAGGCGCTGGCGCAAGTAGGCCACCCCGACTACGAGGTGCCGCTGGGTCCGACCATTCCCGCCTATTACGGCCTCGTCGCCACGCGCTACATGCACGAATACGGCGTGACCGAAGAGGACCTCGCCGAATTCGCGGTGCTGATGCGCGCCCACGCCTGCACCCATCCGGGCGCGCAATTCCATGACCCCATCACGGTCGCCGAGGTCATGGCCTCCAAGCCGGTCGCAATGCCGCTCAAGCTGCTCGACTGCTGCCCGGTCTCCGACGGTGGCGCGGCGTTCGTCATCAGCCGCGAGCGGACCGGGGAAGCGGGGGTTCGCATCCGCGGCTGCGCCCAGGCGCATACCCATCAACATGTCACGGCCGCCCCCGCCCTCAGCGAGCTCGGCGCCGAGATCTCCATCGCGCGCGCCAGGGAAGCCACGGGCCTTGCGATATCAGACGTACGCTATGCCGCGATCTACGACAGCTTTACCATCACGCTCGCGATGCTGCTGGAAGACCTCGGCCTTGCCGGCCGCGGCGAGGCGGCCGCGCGCGTGCGCGCCGGCCATTTCAGCCGCGACGGCGCGATGCCGCTGAACACCCATGGCGGCCTGCTCAGCTACGGCCATTGCGGCGTCGGCGGCGCCATGGCGCATCTGGTCGAGGCGCATTTGCAGATGACGGGGCGGGCGGCTAGCCGGCAGGTGCGCGATGCCTCGATAGCATTGCTGCACGGCGACGGTGGCGTGCTGTCGTCTCACGTGAGCATGTTCCTGGAGCGGGTGCGATGAGCGAGCGTCTGGCCGACTGGACCAAGGGCGAAGCGGCCATCACCTACCAGGTCTGCGCCTCCTGCGGCCACGTGCAGTATTTTCATCGCTCCTTCTGCGCGGCCTGCGGTGCATCTGGCCCGCGCGAGCAGCGCGCCAGCGGCAAGGGCAGGGTATACGCGACCTCCCTGGTCTGCCGCGCCGCCACGCCCGAGACGCGCACGCACGTGCCCTACAACATCCTGCTGGTCGATTGTGCCGAGGGTTTTCGCATGATGGCCCATGGCGAGAATGACCTCGCCATCGGCGATTCGGTCATTGCGAGCTTCAAGCCCTTTGCCGGCAAGCTGGTGCCGTTCTTCGCCAAACAGAAATAGTGGGATCCGTCATTCGGGGGCGGTCCAAGGGACCGAGCCTGGAACGGGTATTCTGGGCTTGGCCTGTGCGAGGGCCACCCCGGAATGACGGAAACGCTAAAACTCGAACTAACGCCCGTAGAACAAGATGCTGGCGATGACGAGCATCGCCGTCACCGCCAGCATATGCGCGAGCGCTCCCGAGGCCGCCCCCTTGGTGGCTTCCTTCATGCCTTTTCTCCCTAGACTTGGGCGTGACTCATCGTTGCGCGCACTGCGCACCCGACGGCCAATTGTTTTACTCGGAACACCCCTTGCGAGTATTCGCCGCGACTTGTCCCCACGCAGCGAATATCGACTGTGTCAGGTTCGATCAGCAATGCGGCGGCAATTTGACTCGATGATGTTGCTCCTGCGTCCACGCGCGAATAGAGTCTTTGGGAACCTTCGCCGATGGCGACAACAAGCATCAAAAGCCAAGAGAAACGTCAGGGAAAACTTCAGGAAAATCATGGCCCGCATTCAGTACAGCGACCCGTCCAAGGCATCCGACCGCACCCGCGAAATCCTCGACAAGAACCGTCATGCCAACATCTTCCGGATGATGGCGCATTCGCCGAGTTACTTTGAGCAATACTGCCGTCTCGGCGGCGCGATCAGGCACAAGGGCGAGCTCGATCCCGTCGTTCGCGAGCTCGCGATTACCCGCACCGGAATCTTGTGCGAGGCTCCGTACGAGATCGTCGCGCACAAGCGGATCGGCAAGAATGTCGGCGTCACCGACGCGCAGAACGAGGCGCTCGAGAACTGGCAGGCCGCATCTTGCTTCAATGAGGTGCAGCGCGCTGCGCTCGCCTTCACCGACGAGATCGTGAAGCTGAAGAAGCCGACGGACGCGACCTTCAAGGCGATCGCGTCGAAGCTGACACCGGCCGCATTGGTCGAATTGCAGCTCTCGGTCGGCTTCTACATCATGACGTCGAAGTTCCTGGAGACATTCGAGATTGATCTTCAGCCTGTCACCGAAGTGGTGGGCTGATCCGAAGCCGCTGTGAGGGATGGTCATGACGATCGATGAATATGCGGCCTGGGCCGCAACCATTGCGAAAGTCGATGAGCATCCCTCGAATGAGCGGCTGTCCTATCTCGGGCTTGGTCTTGCGGGTGAAGCGGGCGAGGTCGCCGAGCACATCAAGAAGCTCTTGCGCGACGACTGGCTCGACAAAGCGGGTCTGGTCGAAGAACTCGGCGATGTCATCTACTACTGGGCCTGCCTGTGCGCCGCCACGGGCCAGCAGCCGTCCGAATTGCTCAAGGCTAGCGCCGCCAAGATCAGGCGACGCATCAGCGAAGCGGCAAGTCGCTAGAACAAGAGGTGTATGCTGGGGCACTGACTGTCCCCGCAGCGTCATGGCCGGGCTTGTCCGGGACAAGCCCCGGGCATGACGGCCTCATGTGCATGAATGCCAACCACTACATCGACGTCAGAATATCCACCTTCGCATTGGCCACGATCAGGCGATCGGCCAGCAGCTGCGCCAGGTTGCGCATGATGCATTCGCTGGCGCGCGGGTGCTGCTTGCGGAAGCGCTCGAAATCCTTCAGTGGCACCACGAATGCGGTTGCCGCCATGTCGGCGAAGACGTCGGCGGAGCGGGTCGGCTCCAGCAGCGCCATCTCGCCGAACGCCATGCCGGCGGTGAGTGTCGCCAGCCGTACGCCGTCGGGCAAGGCGACGTGCACCGCGCCGCTGCGCAGGAAATACAGGGCATCGGCAGGATCGCCGGTTGCAAGAATCTTCGCGCCGGACTGATAGGTCCTGATGGTGCAGAGCGAGGTAAGATCGGTCAGTTCCTCCTGGCTCAGCCCTGCCAGCAGCGGCTGCTCGGCAAGCTCGGTGGTCTCGTGAAAATCGATCGAGCCGCCATAGCGGTAGACGATCTGATCTTCGGCCCATTCGATCGCGGTGTCGAGCAGGTAGAAGTCGCGGACGTTCTTCAGCTCGGCGGTCCATTCGCGCAAGCTGTTCCATTCCTTCGACGCGCGCCGAACGCCTGACAAAACCACCGTGACATTCAGCGCGGCCAATTCCTCGAAGGCCTCCGCCACAAGTCGTGCGCCGGCGCGTGTGGTCGAGGTCACGCGGTGAAGGTCGAAGATCACGAATTGCGGCCGCGGCCGGCCGGCGAGCCGGCGCGAGACGTAGTCGACCGCCGACAGCGACAGCGTGCCGACCAGCTCGATGATCCGCACCTCCTGCTCATGCGCGGCGAGGATCTCGCGCTCCTGCGGCCGGCGCACGCGGCGCGACGGGCTCTTGCCGATGTCGTAATCGGCGATGACGGCGTTGCGGACATCGTCGCTGCGGTTGAGCATGTGCAGATCGTAATGCGACGACAGCGCCTCGCAGACCTTGATGCCGCGCACGCTGTTGCCATGCTTGTCGAGCTTTGGAGAATAGCTGCCGAGGCCGAGCCGGGCAGGGAGCGCGGCCAAAATGCCGCCGCCGACGCCGCTCTTGGCGGGAATGCCGATCCGGTAGATCCATTCACCGGCATAGTCGTACATGCCCGAGGATGTCATCACCGACAGCGTGCGCGAGATCGCGTAAGCGCTCAGCACCTGCTCGCCGGTGACGGGATTGATGCCGCGATTGGCGAGGGTTGCCGCCATCACCGCGATGTCGCGCGCGGTGACCAGCACGGCGCATTGCCGGAAATAGACGTCAAGCACCGCCGCAACGTTGTCCGAGATCACCGCGTTGGTCTTCAGCAGATAGCCGATGGCGCGGTTGCGGTCGCCGGTCTGGCTCTCCGAACTGTAGACCGCCTCGTCGACCGCAAGGTCGCGGCCTGCAAAGCGGCTGAGTGCAAGGCGGATCTGCTCGAAGGCTTCCGCGCCCTTGCTGTCATAGATCAGCCCGGTGCAGGCGATCGCGCCGGCATTGACCATCGGGTTGAACGGATGGTTCTCGGAATTGAGCCGGATCGAGTTGAAGGGGTCGCCGGAGGGCTCGACGCCGATCGCGCTCTCGACCTTGCTTGCGCCGAGCAGGTCCAGCGCCAGCGCGAACACGAAGGGCTTGGACATCGACTGGATGGTGAAGGGCACCCGGCTGTCGCCGACCTCATAGACATGGCCGTCCAGCGTCGCCAGGCTGATGCCAAAATAGGCAGGGTCGGCCTTGCTCAGCTCGGGAATGTAGTCCGCGACATGGCCCGAGGTCTCGGCGGAGAATTCGCTGAGGCAATTGTCCAGAAACCGCAGCAAGGGCGGCTTCGAGCGGGTCCAGGCGGTGGCGGCGGGCAGTAGCGGCTTCATCGCCGCACTTGTGCAACGCAATTAAGGCACGCGCAACCCGTCCGGCATCGCAGGCTGGCGTCGGACCAGGACAAGCGCGACCAAGATCGTCGGCAGCAGGATCCCGAGGCCCAGCAAGGTCACTTGCATCTGCGACAGCGGCATGATGCCGCCGCCTGGGGTCGCCACCACGAAGCCGCCGATCACCAGCAGCACGCGAATGGGCCATTCCAGGCTGCCTGTGCCGCGCAGATCGCCGACGAAGGGCTGGTAGCCCTGGATGCCGCCGCAGATGAACAGCGTGCCGAAGGCGGCGAGGCCCATCAGGCCGAGGCCGGCGAGATAGGGGCTCGGCCCCTGCAGCACCAGCGCCGGATTGAGCACGAAGATGAACGGCAGGAAATAGATGATGCTGCCGACCCACATCGATTCCCAGCCCGTCTTCATCGCCGGCGAACCGGCGATGCCGGCGGCTGCGAAGGAGGCGATCGCGACCGGCGGCGTGATCGACGACAGCATGCCCCAGTAGAAGATGAACATGTGCACGGCCATGCGGTTGAGCCCGAGCTTCTCCAGCGCCGGCGCGACCAGGATGGCGAGGAAGATGTAGCAGGCCGTCGTCGTCAGCCCGAGGCCGAGGATGAGGCTGGTGAGGGCGCACATGCCGAGCAGCAGGAAGGCGTTGTCGCCGGCAATATGCAAGAGGTCGTTGGCGAGGCTCGAGACCACGCCGGTCATCGAGAAGGCCCCGATCAGGAGGCCGCAGCCGGCGAGAATGCCGACCAGCTCCACGAAGGTGCGCCCGTTCACCTCCAGGAACCTGCCGATGGTCGCGAGCGTCCAGCGCGTGTCCTTGGAGAAGAACTGGTTGAGCACCAGGAGCAGCGCGGTCGCATAGAACGGCGCGTGGCTCTCGCGCTTGAAGTAGAGCAGCATCACGATCAGGAGCGCGATGACGAAGACGTAGTACCAGCCGTCCTTGATCGTATCCATGATGCGCGGCAGCTCGGCGCGCGGAATCCCCTTCAGCTTGTGGCGGGCGGCATAGGCGTCGACCTGCATGAACAGGCCGACATAGTAGAGCACCGCCGGAATGATCGCGGCGAGCGCGACGTCGGCGTAGCTGACGTTGAGGAATTGCGCGATCACGAAGGCGGTCGCGCCCATCACCGGCGGGGCCAGCACCGCGCCGGTGGAGGCGCAGGCCTCGATCGCGCCGGCATAGGATGCGCGAAAACCGCTCTTCTTCATGACCGGGATGGTCATGGTGCCGGCGGTCAGCACGTTGGAGATGATCGAGCCCGACATCATGCCGAGCAGGCCGCTGGCAAAGATGCAGACCTTCGCGGCGCCGCCGCGGAAGGTGCCGCACAGCGCGAAGGCGAGGTTGATGAAGAATTTTCCCGCGCCCGTCATCATCAGCGCGGTGCCGAACACCAGGAAGCCGATCACGGTATCGGCGAAGGCTTGAATGGGAATGCCGAGCAGGCTTTCGCCGGAGAGCACATGATAGGCGGTCGCCTGCTCGAGCGTCGATTGCGTGCCGCGGAACGGCCCGAGCCAGCCGGCCTCGGCGAACAGCGGATAGACGGTGAAGGGGAGCACGCTGAGCAGCAGGCTCCAGCCGCCGGTACGGCGCAGCGCCTCCATCAGCATCACCCACATAACGAGGCCTGCGGCGATCACGCCGTTCGGGGCGCCGCCGAATTCCCAGCCGGCCTCCGCCGCCTTGCGCACGTTCGACATCAGCATGAGGGATGCCGCGAACGTCGCGACGAAGAGGGCGAGGTCGTACCAGGGGATCCGGTCGAGCGGCGCGCGCTCGGTGCCCGGAAAGATCAGGAAGGTGAACGGCAGCATCAACGCGATCAGGAGATAGAAATACTCGGTGTTGAGCTGGGTGTAGCCGATGAAGAAGCGCAGCGAGAATTGCTGGTTGATGCAGAGCAGGATGGTCGCCGCGGTCGCCGCCACCAGCGCCCAGCGCCAGGCGCCGCGCAACGTGCGCACGCGCGTCACCTCCGCCTCCTGCATATTGCCGGCGGCGCCATGCGGATCGTCGAACACGACCCGCTTGGCCTCGTCTTGCGGGGAGGTGGAGTTGGAAGCAGAAGACATCATCGACCCCGCGCGTGGGCTGCTAACCGTTGACTAAAGGAAATTGGTTGTTGGTTGAATCGATCGCGCCGCGGGCGTGCTTAACCTCTCCCGCTTGCGGGAGAGGTCGGCGCGCAGCGCCGGGTGAGGGCTTTCTCCTCTGGGGGAATCCCACCGCGGAAATACCCTCTCCCCAACCCTCTCCCGCAAGCGGGAGAGGGAGCGCACTTCCCGCGCAGCAACGATCAAACCCAACAGCATCGCATTCTATTCCTCGAACCCGTTCGGCATGCCGGCCTTGGCAAGCGCCGCAGCGCGCGCCTTCATCCAGCCGTCGAGGAAGGCCTTGTCATCCGAAGGCGGATTGGACTTGCCGTAATCGGCCCACGCCGCGGCCAGCACCTCCTGCCGCTTGATCAGCTTGTTGTTGTGCGCGTCCTGCGCATCGCTCCATTGTCCGGCTTCCTTCAGCGCCTTCACCGCGCCGGGATGCACCGGCACCACCCAGTTCTTGGTCTGGCGGTCGGCCGCGAGCCCGCCGGCGCCGGGCGCGGAATCCTTGTAGGCGTCGTAGTTCACGATCATCGCCTTGGTGACTGCGTAGACCTGGTCGGCCGGCTGCGAGGCGTAGGCGACGAAGATCGGGTAGGGATAGTTGCCGAGCTCGACCGGCTTCTCCGGCGAGATGCCGGCGCCGCAGGTCGCAGTCTGCGGGAAGAAGAACGAACCGACCTTCTGCATTCGCGCCCAGCCTTCCTTGTCCTTGGCGGGCAGCGGCGGCCAGATCAGGCCGCGCGGCGAAGTCTCGGCTTCCTTGGCGGGGCCGGTGATGGTGGTGCCGAAGGCGGCATCGACGTCGTTGTTGATCAGCCCTTTCCACATCGCCCCGTAGCTTGCGAACTCGACGGCCTTGACGTCCTTCTGCGTCAGCCCTGCGAAGGCGAGTACGGCCAGCGAATTCTGATTCAGAGCGGGCGAGCCGACCACGAAGCCGACGCGCTTGCCCCTGAGGTCCTTCAGCTCCTTCACGCCGGTGTCGGCGGCCACCGCAAGCGAGCCGCAATTGCAGTCGACGGTCGAGAGCAGGATCTGCAGCGGCTGCGGTCCCCATTCCTTCGAGCCGAACTCGAACACGCCTTCTTGTGCGAAGTAAGTGCCCGATCCCATCGCCGCGGAGGCCGCGCGCTTGGCGCGCAGCGGCGCGAGGCGGGCAACGTCGTTGCCTGCGGGGAGCACGCGCACGTCGGTGCCGTATTTGTCCTTCATCATCTTGCCGACGCCGACCGCGATGTTGAAGCCGGCGGTGCCGGTGTCATAGGCGGTGAACGTCAACGTCGCCGGTAGCTTGATGTCTTCGGCGAACGCATAGCGTGTAGACGCAAAAGAAATGCCCGCCACCAAGGCAGGCGCGAGCACGAGCAGCCCACGAAGCATGTTTCCCTCCAATGATCCCCGTTTTGCCGCGAGGATTTTCTTTCTTTGTTTGAAACAACGTTTTGTTTGCAACAGATCATGTCACTGCCATCAAGCGATGGCAACGCCGTGCTGCGCATGCAGGAATGCGGCTGACAGATTGTCGCGGAAATGACCGGATAAAGCGCTCAACTCGTGACGATCGCGATCGCCTGTCCCTCCGCAACGAGGTCGTTGAGCTTCACCAGAAGCGATGTGATCGTTCCGTTCGCAGGCGACGGCACAGGTATTTCCATCTTCATCGCTTCGACCACCACAACGTAATCGCCATCTGCGACGGTTCCTCCAACTTGCACGGGAGTTGCGCAGATGCGTCCCGCGACCTCCGTCACGATCTTAATTTCTGGCATGCCATCGCCTTTTTGTTGTCGTCGCAAAATGCCTGAGGTAGCGTCGTCTGCAAGCGGAATTTAATTCCGCAGAGCGGAACAGACGGTAGGAAACATGGGACGACGATCGGAGCGGTTGAGTAGGCAAGGCGCGCTCGCTGGCGATGCCGGTGAGGGTGATGTCATCCAGGTGGTCTCGCGCGCGTTCGACGTGTTGCGATGCTTCGAGGGCCACGAGGCGAGGCTCGGCAATCTCGAGATTTCAAACCGCTGCGGTCTGCCGCGCTCGACGGTATCGCGGCTCACGCACACGCTGACGCGCATGGGCCAGCTCGTGTATCTCCCGCGCGATCAGAAATATCGCATCGGCCCGAGCGCGGTGGCGATGAGCGCCTCGATGATGAAGGGCGCGCAGCTGCGCAGCATGATCCGGCAACGGCTCCAGGAAGTGGCCGAGCAATTGCCGGGCACCGTCGGCTTCGTCGTGCCCGATCGCTTCCATCTCGTCTATCTCCTGTTCGCGCGCTCGGCGAGCGCACTCGGCCTGCACGAGGGCACCGGCAGCCGCATCTCGATGGCCTCGACCGCCGCTGGCGCGGCCTACACCGCGGCCCTGGCGCCGGAAGTCGGCGATGCCTTCGTTGCAGACATGGAGCGGGAAGCCCCCGAGGCTGCCAAGATTCTCAAGCCCCGCATCGAGGCCAACCGGCAGTCGCTGCGCGAGCGCGGCTATGTCGTGGCCTGCGGCCTCTGGAGCCCGCACATCAACGGCCTCGCGGTGCCGATCTGGTCGCCGCAATACCAGACCTTCGTGGTGATCACGATCGGCCTTCTGTCGGCGATGTATGACGAGCAGCGTCTGCATGACGAAGTCGCCCCGCTGATGCTCGCGCTCGGCCGCTCGCTCGGCAGCCTGATGGAGGGCGCGGAAGGCGACGCCTTCAGCAGCCGTATCTCGCGTAAGCCGGTCGCCATGGCCGTGCACAACAATAACAAGCCGATCAAGTCGGAGGGAGTGAATGAACTGGAAGCCGGAACTCGACGAGCTCGCCCGGCGCGAAGCCTTCGCGCGGGAGATGGGCGGCGTTGACAAGGTCAAGCGACAGCATGACCAGGGCCGACTGACTGTTCGGGAGCGTATCGACAAGCTGATCGACAAAGGCAGCTTTCACGAGATCGGTGCCGTCTCCGGCATCGGTGAGTACGATACCAGCGGCGAGCTGCAGAAATTGACGCCGGCGAACTGCGTGTTCGGCCGCGCGCGCGTCGACGGCCGCACCGTGGTCGTGGTCGGCGACGATTTTACGGTCCGCGGCGGCTCGGCGGATGCGTCGATTTCCGCAAAACCGCTGATGGCGGAGGAGATGGCGCACGACTTCCGCCTGCCCATCGTCCGCATCATCGAGGGCTCCGGCGGCGGCGGCTCGGTCAAGACCATCGAGACCAAGGGCGCGGCCAACTTGCCGGGCGGCATCGGCGGTACGCGCTGGTATCGCTTCACGACCGAGAATCTGTCGCGCGTGCCCGTGGTCGCGCTCGGCCTCGGCTCGGTCGCAGGCCTTGGTGCCGCGCGTCTCGCGTCCAGCCACTATTCCATCATGACGCGGAAGTCCGCGATGTTCGTCGCGGGGCCGCCGGTGGTGAAGGCGCTGGGGCAGGATCTTTCCAAGGAGGAGCTCGGCGGCGCCGAGATCCAGACCCGCGCCGGCGCGATCGATCATGCGGTCGATACCGAGGAGGAGGCGTTCGCCTGCGCGCGGCGTTTCCTCTCTTACCTGCCATCATCGGTCTACGAGCTGCCGCCGACCTTGCCCTGCACCGACAATCCCGAGCGCAGCGACGAAGCGCTCATGAATGCGGTGCCGCGCAACCGCAAGCAGGTCTACAAGATGCGGCCCATCATCGAGTCCGTCGTCGACAAGGGCTCCTTCTTCGAGGTCTCCAGGAATTTTGGCAAGCCCATCATCGTCGGCCTCGCGCGGCTCGAGGGCAGGGCGGTGCTGCTGCTGGCCAGCGACAGCTTTCACTATGGCGGCTCCTGGACCGCGGATGCCTGCCAGAAGGTGGTGCGCTGGGTCGACTTCGCGGAAACCTTTCATCTGCCGATCGTCTATCTCATGGATTGCCCCGGCTTCATGATCGGCCTCGATGCCGAGAAGGCGGCCACCATCCGCCACGGCGTCCGCGTCATGGCCGCGGTGAACCAGACCACCGTGCCCTGGTGCACCGTGATCCTGCGCAACGCGTTCGGCGTCGCCGGCGTCGTGCATCAGCCGGCCGACCGCTTCTCCATCCGCTACGCCTGGCCGTCGGCCTATTGGGGCTCGCTCCCGCTCGAAGGCGGCATCGAGGCCGCCTACCGCGCCGACATCGACGCGGCGGAAGACAAAACGGCGAAGCTGAAGGAGATCGAGGAGCGCCTCAACAAGCTGCGCTCGCCGTTCCGCTCGGCCGAGAAATTCTGGGTCGAGGAGATCATCGATCCCAGGAAGACGCGGTCGCTCCTGTGCGAATTCGCACGTCCCGCCGAGCCGCTGCGCAAGCCAGGACCGCCGGAGAATTTTTCGATCAGGCCGTAGATCCTTGTGCCGCTCGTGCCCCGGACGCAGCGCAGCGCCGCCGGAGATGCGAAGCATCGTCCGGCGGTGGTGCGCTGCAGAGCCGGGGCCCATGCAACAGCGTGCTCGCAGTCTCCTGGGTCCCGGCTCAGCGCCGCAACGCCTAAGGCGTTGCAGCGCGTCCGGGACACGAGAGTGAAGGTAGCGCCGGCGCAATCCAAAGCCCTTCCACGACAAAACAATAACGCGCTAAGCTCCGCCAACAAAAACAACAGGAAGCGCCAATCGTGTACGACTTCATCATCGTGGGCGGCGGCTCGGCGGGGTCCGTGCTGGCCCACCGGCTCTCCGCCAGGAGCGCCAACAAGGTCCTGCTGTGCGAGGCCGGGCAGGACACACCACCCGGCAACGAGCCTGCCGAGATCAGGGACAGCTATCCGGGCACGGCCTATTTCGATCCGCGCTTCCACTGGACCGAGCTCAAGGTCACGACGCAGCTCGTCAGCCACAACAATCCCAACGAATCGCGTCCGCCGTTACGCAAGTACGAGCAGGCGCGCGTGCTGGGCGGCGGCTCGTCGATCAACGGTCAGATGGCCAATCGCGGCGCGCCGACCGACTACGACGAATGGCAGGCGCGGGGCGCCGAGGGCTGGTCGTGGGCCGACGTGCTGCCCTTCTTCAAGAAGGTCGAACGCGATCTCGACTTCGACGGACCGTATCACGGCAAGGACGGCCGGATCCCGGTCCGCCGCATCCCGCGGGAGCACTGGACGCAGCATTCGGAGGCGTTCGCGCAAGCCTTCCAGCAGGCCGGCCACCAGTTCGTGCCCGACCAGAACGGCGAGTTCGTCGACGGCTATTTCCCGGTGACGCATTCCAACCAGGCCGAGCAGCGCGTCTCGGCCGCCATGGGTTATCTCGATCGCGACACCCGCGCGCGTACGAACCTTGCGATCTCCACCAACACGCAAGTGCGGGAGCTGCTGTTCGACGGTACGCGCTGTGTCGGCGTGAAGGCACTCGTTGACGGACGCGAGCAGGAATTCCGCGGACGCGAGATCATTCTCTCCAGCGGCGCCATCCATTCGCCGGCGCATCTGCTCCGCGCCGGCATCGGCCCGGTCGGCCATCTCAAGGATATGGGCATTCCCGTGCTGATGGGCTTGCCGGGCGTCGGCCAGCGCCTGATGGATCATCCTTCGATCTCGCTGTCGTCCTTTGTCCGCCGCGGCGCGCGCATGAACGAGCACACCAGGCGCCACATGCAGCTTGGCCTGCGCTATTCCTCCGGGTTGCCTGATGTGCCCAAGGGCGACATGTTCGTCGTCGTCATCAGCAAGTCGGCCTGGCACGCCGTCGGCGCGCAGATCGGCTCGCTCCTGACCTTCGTCAACAAGACCTATTCCGAGACCGGACAGGTCAAGCTTGCCTCGCGCGATCCCTCGGCAGAGCCGATCGTCGAGTTCAACCTGCTGTCCGACCGGCGCGATCTCGATCGCCTGATGAGCGGCTTCCGCAAGATGGCGGCCGTGCAGATGAGCGAGGTCGTCAGGAAGGTGACGGACAAGCCGTTCCCGGCCGCCTATACCGATCGCGTCCGCAAGATCGGCGTCGTCAACACCAGGAACAGGATTCTCACCACGATCGCCGCGGCCTTGATGGACGGTCCGGCGGCGCTGCGTCACTACATGATCGACAATTTCGTGGTGGAAGGCTTCACCTTCGATCAGGTGATGAACGACGACGAGGCGCTGGAAGCCTTCGTGCGCAAGGCGACGATCGGCGTCTGGCACGCCTCGTGCTCTTGCCGGATGGGCCACGCCAACGATCCGATGGCGGTGGTCGATCATCAGGGCCGCGTCAAGGGCATGCAGGGCCTTCGCGTCGTCGACGCCTCGATCTTCCCGGTGGTGCCATGCGCCAACACCAACTTCCCGGTCCTGATGTCGGCGGAGAAGATTGCGGCCGCGATCATGACGTGAGCGGCAGCCGCTTCTGGTTATCCGGGGCAGTAGAGGGAAGAGGAGCGCTGATAGGAACCTTGTCCGGCGTGCTGCATTCAACGCGCATGAGAAACCTGTATTTCGGCATCGGCGCTCTCGCCGGCGCGCTGGTTCTCCTCACGATTTGGCTGGGCCAGCACGAGCGCCAGGCATCAATCGACCGTCTTCAGCAATGGGAGATTCCGCGTTCGCCTGCACGCTAGGAAGCGCCAACCAGGTGTCTTCCGCAACGCTCCGGATGCGAACCGGATTTGATTGCATGCCGCAAACAGCGCGCACCCAGCGTGCATTCGTGCGCTGCGCGTGAATCATCTCGGTCGCTACGTGTAGGCTATGGCACGATTGCAGGTCGTGTCGCGCAATGCAGCGATTTTCAGCCGCTCTTTAGGCCCATTTCAGCCAAACTGTTATTGGTCTCTCGTTGTCCGGGGCAGGGTCTCTCATTGGAGTCCTGCAATGTTCAAGCGAGTATTTTCTGCGTGCCTCTTCGTTGCCCTGGGGTCTGCCGCTTCGGAGGCGCGGCCTTATCGCATTCATCAAGCTCCTGAATGCAATGTCAGCATGCCCTGCGACTTCTCGTATTCGCAGACGCGACGCGAGCGGACTTCCAGGTCCTCACTAGCTTCCAGATCCTCACTGATTTCCAAGCCCTCGCTGCAAGCCTACCGCTCGACGCAACTGACAGTGACCGATGCTGGGAGCACCGCCGCGCCGGCGGCCGTCTCCGATGTCTCCGGCGTACGCATTGGCGTACGCATTGTCGGTGGCCGTCCGGCCGGTTGCCCCTCGTCCTTCTGCGGCTGCGGCGCGGCTTTGCGCGTGTTCGGCCGTATCGTGCCGGAGTTGAATCTTGCGTCCAACTGGCTGCGCTTTCCGCGGACATCACCCGCACCAGGAATGGTTGCTGCGCGACGAGGACACGTTTTCGTCCTGGAGCAGCACCTCGGAGGCGACGTCTGGATGGCCTATGACGCCAACTCGGGCGGGCGCGCGACGCGAATCCACGCGCGTTCATTGCGAGGCTATACGATCGTCAATCCGCGCGGCGGTTCGGTGGCTTGAGGACGGCAGACGCCACTCTCGACAAGACCGTGGGTGGGGCGCAATAGCTTTGCGACCCACCGACGCTGGACCGGAGTAATCGCATGTGGGAACGGATCCCTGCAGCCATCCTTCGAGACGCCCGCTTTGGCGGGCTCCTCAGGATGAGGGCGGAGTACGCTGCAGCAGCTTCAGCGGGCCCGATGCCAATTAGCCTCATCCTGAGGAGACCGCTGGAAGCGGTCGTCTCGAAGGACGAGGCGCTTGCTCAGACCGTTCCAACAGATCATATGCGATAGCCCTGCACGCTGGAGCAATTGTCGGCGCCGGGCGCAGCGTCGATCACAGCCGCAGAACCTTGCCGGGATTCATGATGTTCTGCGGATCGAGCGCCCGCTTGATGGTTCGCATGATGTCGAGCTCGGTCTTCGACCGGTAGTGGCTGAGCTCGTCGAGCTTCTCGACGCCGATGCCGTGCTCCGCCGAGATCGAGCCACCCATCGAGGTGATGAGATCGTTGACGGCCCGCGTGATGGCGCCCTTGTATTGCGCCAGCGTCTGCTGATCCATGCCCACCGGCCCCATGAACGAGAAATGCAGATTGCCGTCGCCGATGTGTCCGAGCGGGTAGGGCCTGATGCTCGGGAGAATGTCGAGCACGGCCTTGGTACCCTTGTCGATGAACTCCGGTATGCGGGAGATCGCCACCGACACGTCGTAGCTCAGCCCAGGTCCTTCGGCCCGGGAGGCCTCGGCGACACCCTCCCGGATGCGCCACATGTTGCGCGACTGGCCGACCGTATGAGCGATCGCGGCATCGAGCACCCGGCCGGCCTCGAGCTGATCGGCGAGAAACTGCTCCAGCTTCTCGGACATGCCCTCGGTCCCGTCCCGGCGTGGGCGCGCCGACGACCATTCGAGCAGGAGATACCATGGCGTCTCCGCCTTGAGCGGATCCTGGGTGCCGGGGATATGGCGCAGCACCATGTCGATCGCGCTGCGGCTCATCAGCTCGCAGGAGCCGACATTGTCTTCGGAAGCGCTGTGGGCTTCGGACAGGATCTCCAGGGCCGCGCGTGGATCCCGGATCGCCAGCCACGCGGTGCAGACGTCCTTCGGTGCGGGCCATAGCTTGAGCACGGCCTTGGTGATGATGCCCAGCGTGCCTTCGGCGCCCATGAACAGATGCTTGAGGTCGTAGCCGGTGTTGTCCTTCTTGAGCGCGCGCAATCCGTCCCAGACCTCGCCGTTGGGCAGGACGACCTCGAGCCCCAGCACGAGGTTGCGGGCATTGCCATAGCGCAGCACTTGCACGCCGCCCGCGTTGGTCGAGAGGTTGCCGCCGATCATGCACGAGCCCTGGGCGCCGAGGCTGAGCGGCAGGAACCTGTCGTGCTGGCTTGCGGTCTCCTGAAGCGTCTGCAGCACGCAGCCGGCCTCGACCGTCATCGCATAGCCGACGGGGTCGACGTCCAGCACGCGGTTCATGCGGCCGAGCGACAGCACGATGCCGGTGTGCGCAGGCCAGGGCGTCGCCCCGCCCATCAGGCCGGTGTTGCCACCCTGCGGCACGATCGCGATGCCGTGCTCATGGCAGAGCCGCACGACCCTAGAGACTTCCTCGGTGCTGCCGGGCCGAACGACCGCGCCGGCACCGCCAACCAGCAATCCCCGCCAATCCGTCACGAACGGCTGCTTGCCGTGCTCGTCCTCGATCAGGCCCTTCTCGCCCACGATCGCGCGCAAGGCATCGCGCATCTCGGCGGTCACAGGAGCGGTCGGGATGATGGGATCGGAGGATAGGAAGGCAGCCGGCATTTCGTTTCCCCTGGGTACATCTTGGTGTGTACTCGATGTGCCGATCCCGGCAACGTTCGGGCAATCTTTGCAACATTTCTAAACAGCTTCGTCAACATCCCGCGGCTGTTCCGGCGTAGGACGCGCCCAGACTTTGCGGAATCAGGATCGGCAGAATGTTATTGAAGTTTCCGGCGGCGCGCATGGGCATCGGCGCGGCCTGCCTCGTGCTTATCGGCATCAGCCCGTTGTGCGCGGAGCCGGTGTTCGACAGTCTGGCCGGCGCTTGGTCGGGCATCGGCACGATGAAGCCGTCGGATGGTCCGCGTGAGAAGGTCCGCTGCAAGGTGGCGTACAACGTCACCAGGCCGGGGCGGTCGCTGACACTTGATCTACGCTGCGCAAGCGATGCGTACAAGATGGTCCTATCCGCGAACATCGAGCAGAGCGGGACGGAGCTTTCCGGCAACTGGTTCGAGAGCGAATATCGACAGGGCGGCAAGGTCTACGGCACGAACAAGGATGGCCTGATCGAGGCGCGAATTGAGGGGAACACGGTGGCCGCGCTGGTGACGATCCAGACCAAGAGCAATCGTCAATCCTTTCTGATGGAGGCACCGGGGTCCTGGATGTCGGAGGTCGCGATCGAATTGAACAAGGAAGCGAAGTGACCTCGACCTTCGTTCATCGGCACCACTGCCTCCGGGCGCACGCCGAGTGAATTCGGAATAATCGCATAATGCCACTGTGTTGCCCGACGTGTCAAATGGCGCTCGCGACGCACTAGGCTAAGTCATTGATCCGTCACGCCCCGGCTACTGTGCATGGGGTTGTTTTTGCACTTTTTGCTTGAGCGGCCAGCCGGAAGGCGCCTCACGCCCACTCCGTCTCCCGGTGCACGTCGTGCACCACGAGGCCCATGCCTTCGTCCGGCATCTTGATCCAGTCGCGGCGCTTCAGGGTGCGCTTGGTGTCCTCGTAGCCAGAGGTCCAGTGCTCGCGCATCGAGGTGCCAGAGAATTCGTGGTCCTTGGCGTCGCCCTCATAGGCCTTCTGCTGGTAGATCAGATGCAGGATCGCGATCTCCGGCATGTTGCACAGGCTCGCCTTGAGCTTGCGCTCCTCGTCGGAGAGCTGCTCGTCCGGGAGCTTCGCCAGCGCCTTGTAGAGCAGGACCTTGAGATTGTGGGTGCGGCGGTAGACGTCGGTGTTGTGGCGGGTGCGCGAGGAATACATGATGTCCTTGTGGCGGGCCATGACGTCCTGGATCGAGCGCGGCAGCACGCCGCGCGCGCTGAACAGGTCGACCTGGAACACCAGCGAATTGAGCGCATCCTCCTGGTCGAGCAGATGCTGGAGCGGCGTGTTGGAGACGATGCCGCCGTCCCAGAAATGATCGGTGCCGATCCGCACCATCGGCAGCGCCGGGGGCAGGGCGCCGGAGGCCATGACGTGCTCCGGCTCGATCTCGTCATGGGCGTTGTCGAAATAGATGAAGTTGCCCGAGAGCACGTTCACCGCGCCGACCGCGAAGCGGACCTTCTTCTCGTTGATCAGATCGAAGTCGACGAGCTCGTTGAGGCTCTCCTTCAGCGGCATCGTGTCGTAATAGCTGGTCGCGGTCCGCGCGCCGACCGGGCTGAGCCAGGGATTGACCTGGTGCGGGGTGAAGAAGCCGGGCTGCCCCAGTGCCGACGTCATCCACGCGCTGGTGAGATTGCGCCACTGGCGGAAGATGTCGCCATCGGGCGTGTAGTGCCAGATCTTGCGGTTGGTGATGCGCTCCCAGAAAATGCGCAGCGCCTCCAGCCGCTTCTCCGGCTTGTTGCCGGCGATGATGGCGGAGTTGATCGCGCCGATCGAGACGCCGCAGACCCAGTCCGGCTCGATGCCGGCCTCGTGCAGCGCCTGGTAGACGCCGGCCTGGTAGGCGCCGAGCGCGCCGCCGCCTTGCAGCACCAGCGCGACCCGGTCGCAGCGCTCGGGACGCCAGCCGTGCGCCGGCGGCTGATGTGTCGAATGCATCGGTTGCGACGTGCGGGCGTCCATGGTGCGTCTCCCTCGCGTATTCCCAAACGATTGCGTCCCGCGGTGACGGCGTGATGACAGAGTTGGTGCCGATGCATCGGCTGCATGCACGGTGGCTGCTGCGGGAATGGCAGCGGTCGCGTGCCTGACGGAAATCCTTCACATCGCAGTCAATGAGGCCGGCTAGCAATTTCCATCACCGCATGACGCTGCCGGGCGGCCATCAGAGACATCACACAGCAGGAGAGACCGATGCGCAGGGAAGAGGTGCTGAGACTTCCGTCGATGCCCGCGGCCGGGCCGAGCTATCCCGCCGGGCCCTATCGTTTCGTCAACCGCGAATTCCTCGTCATCACCTACGAGACCGATCCAGAGCTGATCCGCGCCGGCCTGCCCGAGCCGCTGGAGCCGATCGACCAGCCGATCGTGCATTACGAATGGATCAAGATGCCTGATTCCTCCGGCTTCGGCAGCTACACCGAGTCAGGCCTCGTCATCCCGGCGCGCCTCAACGGCGAGGAGGTCAACTTCGTCTCCCAGATGTATCTGGACGACGACCCGCCGATCGCGGCCGGCCGCGAGATCTGGGGCTTTCCGAAGAAGTACGCCCATCCCAAGCTCGAGATCGTCAAGGACACGCTGACGGGCACGCTGGAGTATGCCGGCCAGCTCGTCGCCATGGGCACCATGGGCTACAAGCACGAGAGCATGGCCGGCAACGGCGATCGCACCCGCGCCACGCTGTCGAAGGCGCAGGTCAACCTGAAGATGATCCCGGGCGTCGATGGCCGTCTGGAGGTCTGCCAGCTCGTCGCCATCAACCTCATCGACATCGTGCCGAAGGGCTCGTGGATGGGCCCCGGCCGCTTGCATCTGGTGCCGCATGTCAATGCGCCGGTCGCGGATTTCCCGGTCCGGCGCTGCCTCGGCGCACATCATTACATCGCCGACCTGACGCTGCCGTTCGGCCGTGTCGTGCACGACTACGTCAGGGAGGCCGAGGCAACCGGGCTGGCGGCGGAGTAGGGTCCATCATCAAACTGTAACACTGGCGTAATTGAGTACCCGCGTGGGGTCCGGAAGATGCCGTCAGCCATCTTCCGGATACGGGGCATTGTTGACGGTTGGGGTTGGCCATGGCTGAGCCGGCGAAGCTAGTCAGCGCGCTATCGAACACTGACCCAGCCATTCCCGGACTCGTCTGGGCGTTCCGCCTGCACGGCGACGGCAGCGCCGAGGCGCTGCCGATCGACCAGCCGATCGAGTTCAGCCATGACGGCCGGCTCTGGCTGCACTTCAACCTGACGGATGCGCGCGTGCGGCCGTGGATCGCGGGATCAACGCTGCCGCCGCTCGCGCGCGAGCTCTTGCTGTCGAACGACACGTTCCAGCAGCTTCACGTCATCGATCATTGCGTCTACGGCGTGTTCTCCGATCTCGTCCGCGAGATCGATAGTCCGACGGAAGAGGCCGCGTTCCTGCGCTTCGCCATGACCGAGCATCTCCTGGTCAGCGGCCGCCATCACGCCCTATGCTCGGCGGAGGCGACGCGCCGCGTGCTCGAAGGCGGCTACCGCGTCGACAATGTCGCCCATCTCCTGGAAAAGATCGTCGACGAGGTCGCCGACACGCTTGACAGGATGGCCGACAAGCTCGGGCAGGAGATCGACGGCATCGAGGAGCGGATTCTCGCTGACGATACCAGGCCGGAGATGCGCCGCAATCTCGGCCGGCTGCGCCGCACCTGCGTCAGGTTGCATCGGCAGCTCACCGGCCTGCGCGTGTTGTTCCACCGCCTCGACCAGAAGAACACCGATCGCCTGTCGCCGGCGTTGCGCATCCACGCCGGCAAGCTGGCGCAGCGGCTCGACGGCCTCGATCACGACATCGTCGAATTGCGCGAACGCAGCCGGCTGCTCGAGGAGGAGCTGCGTTTCAAGAACGAGGAGGAGAGCAATCGCCACCTCCACACGCTCTCGATCGTAACCTCGCTGCTGCTGCCGCCGACGCTGGTCACCGGGATCTTCGGCATGAACACCAAGGGCCTGCCGCTCACCGAGGTCGAGACCGGATTCCTCTGGGCGGCGGTGCTGATGGCCTCCTCGGTTGCTGCGGCCTATCTCTTCATGCGGCGGACGGGCATATTCAAGTAGCGTATGCCACCGGATATCGGCCGTGATCGGGACTGCCAATAGCTCTCCGTTGCGATGCGCGATCGTGCTTGCATGCACCATCGCCAGCACCCATGCGCTCGCCGGCGCCAAGGACGAAAGCGCGGCTGGATGGCTGGCGCCGAACTGGTTCAACGAGTGGCATGACGGGCTCGCCAACAAGGGCCTCAACTTCGGCGCCACCTACATCGCCGACAACATCGGCAACGCCACGGGCGGCGTTGCCCGCGGCGCCATCCATTTCGGCCGGCTCGACCTCTCGATCGACGCCGATCTCGACAAGCTGGTCGGCTGGACCGGCGGCCGCTTCTACGCCAATGCCCTCGTGATCTACGGCCGCGGGCTCTCCCGCAACTATGTGATGAACCTCGCCACCATCAGCGAGATCGAGGCGCTGCCCGACCAGCGGCTCTACAATGCCTATTTCGAGCAGAGCTTCTTCAATGATCGGCTGAACATCAGGGCCGGCCAGCAGGCCGCCGACGTCGAGTTCTTCGACAGCCAGACCGACGACCTCTTCGTCAACGGCACCTTCGGCTGGCCGGCGATCAAGGCGAGCAACCTCCCGGCCGGCGGCCCGGCGCCGCCGATCGCGGTGCCCGGCATTCGCATCAGGGCCGCGCTATCAGACAAGATCACCGCCTATGGCGCGGTGTTCAACGGCGATCCGTCAGGGCCGGGCGATATCGATCCGCAATTGCGCGATCATCATGGCCTGGCCTTCCGCGTCAACGATCCGCCCTGGGTGATCGGGCAGGTCCGCTTCAACTACGACATCGATGTCGGAGGCCGTCCGCTCGCCGGCAATGTCACGCCGGGCGCCTGGAAGCACTATGGCTCGTTCGACAGCCAGCGCTTCACGGCAGAGGGGCAATCGATTGCCGATCCCGCTGGGAGCGGCATTCCCGCAAGACTTCGCGGCAATTACGGGATCTTCGCCGTGATTGAGCAGGTGCTCTATCGCCCGCCGGAGGTGAGGGAGAACAGCACCTCGGCCTCGCTTCCCGGCGTCACGGCGTTCGGCCGCATCGCCTACAGTCCGCCGGACCGCAATCTGATCGACCTGTACGTTGACGGCGGTATCGGCTTCGTCGGCTTCACGCCCGGCCGTCCGCTCGACCGCTTCGGCGTGGCGATGGCCTACATGCGGATCTCGAACACCGCGCGCAATCTCGATCTCGACACCCTGGCCTTTACCGGCATCCAGAGTCCGGTGCGCAGCAACGAGACCCTGATCGAGATGATCTACGAGGCGCACGTCAAGCCGGGCTGGCTGATCGCGCCGTACTTCCAATACGTGTTTCGCCCCTCCGGCGGCGTCCCGAACCCGAACGATCCGACCGGCGTTTCGCGGATCGGTGACGCCGCGGTGTTCGGCGTCACCACCACGATCAGGTATTAGGCCATCGCCGGCTTCGGCTCAGTCTTCGGCTGCCGCGCCAGCGCCAGCACGATCAGCGATGCGAACACGCAGAGCGCGCCGGCGATGAAGAAGGCGGGCAGGTAGCTCTGATAGACCGTCCGCGAGAACCCGGCGCCGAACGCGGCCGTGCCGGCGCCGAGCTGATGGCCGGCGAAGATCCAGCCGAACACCAGATTGGCGCGCTCAGGCCCGAACTTTTGCGCCGTGAGGCGGACCGTCGGCGGCACCGTGGCGATCCAGTCGAGACCATAGAACATCGCGAAGACCGAGAGGCCGTAGAACGAGAAGTCGCTGAAGGGCAGGAAGATCAGCGAGAGCCCGCGCAGGCCGTAGTACCAGAACAGCAGCCAGCGATTGTCGTAGCGGTCCGACAGCCAGCCGGACATGACCGTGCCGAAGAAGTCGAAGATGCCCATCGCGGCGAGCAGGCTCGCGGCCTGCACCTGCGGGATGCCGAAATCGAGGCACATTGGAATCAGGTGCACCTGAACGAGGCCGTTGGTCGAGGCGCCGCAGACGAAGAAGGTCGCGAACAGGATCCAGAACGCCGTCGACGTCGAGGCGTCGCGCAGCGTGCCGAGCGCAACGCCGGTGATCGAGCCGCGGCTCACCGGCGGTGCGGGCAAGGGCTCGGTGCTCTCATCGCCGAACGGCCGCAGGCCGACGTCGCTGGGGCGGTCACGCATCGCGAGCAGCACGGCCAGTGCGGAAACGCCGAGCATGATGCAGACGAAGCCGAGCGCGAGCCGCCAGCCGTAGCGTTCGGTGAGGCTTGCCAGCAGCGGCAGGAACACGAGCTGGCCGGTGGCGACGCTCGCCGTCATGATGCCGACCACGAGGCCGCGTCGTGCCGCGAACCAGCGCGTGGCAATGGTCGCGCCCAGCACCAGCGCGGTCATGCCGGTGCCGATGCCGATCACCACGCCCCACAGCGCGATGAGCTGCCAGACCTCGGTCATGCCGAGCGAGAGCACGAGCGCCGAGACCACGATCAGCTGCGCGGCGAGCGTGACGTTGCGCAGGCCATAGCGGTTGAGCAGGGCGGCTGCGAACGGCGCCATCAGCCCGAACAGGATGAAGCGGATCGACAGCGCGGAGGAGATCTCCGCCGTGCTCCAGCCGAACTCCTTTTGCAGGGGAACGATGAACACGCCGGGCGCGCCGACCGTGCCGGCGCTGATCAGCGCGGCGAGGAAGGTCACGCCGACCATCACCCAGCCGTAGTGGATGTTGCGGCGGGACAGTGCTGCCGCGAGCCAGTTCGAGATCATTGGGCCTCAGTGTTGTTGGCGAGCCCACGGGACCCGCGTCCTTGCTATCTGGCACAATCGAGGAAAGTCTGAAATGACAGACCTCCCTCAATTTCGGACATTGGCTGCTAGTGCGCCAGGCGCTCTACGGCGATCGCCGTGGCTTCGCCGCCGCCGATACAGAGCGCCGCGATGCCGCGCTTGAGGTTGTTGGCCTCCAATGCATGCAGCAGGGTCACGATCAGCCGCGCGCCGGTCGCGCCGATGGGATGGCCGAGCGCGCAGGCGCCGCCGTTGATGTTGAGCTTGTCGCGGGGAATGCCGAGGTCGCGCTGCGCCGCCATCGCCACCACGGCGAAGGCCTCGTTGATCTCGAACAGGTCGACATCGCCGGCGCTCCAGCCGACCTTGTCCAGCAGCTTGCGGATCGCCGGGATCGGCGCTGTGGTGAACCATTGCGGCTCCTGGCTATGGGTGGCGTGCCCCTTGATCTCGGCGAGAACAGGCAAACCGCTGCGGTCGGCCAGCGAGCGTTTGGTCAGCACGAGGGCCGCGGCGCCGTCGGCATTGGCGGAGGAGGCCGCCGGCGTGATGGTGCCGTTGGCGCGGAATGCCGGTTTCAGCCCGGGGATCTTCGCGGGGTCGACCTTGAGCGGATGCTCGTCGTTGGCGATGATGCGGGGACCTGCCTTCTCGGTCAGCGTGATCGGCGCGATCTCGGCCTTGAAGGCGCCGCCCTCGACTGCCTTGCGCGCGCGGCTCAGCGTCTCCATTGCGTAAGTGTCCTGGTCCTTGCGGGTGAATTGATAGGCTTCCGCGGTCGCCTCGCCGAAATCGCCCATCGAGCGGCCGGTCTCGTAGGCGTCTTCCAGGCCGTCCATCATCATGTGGTCGATGATGCGGTCGTGGCCGACGCGATAGCCGCCGCGCGCCTTGGCGAGCAGATACGGCGCGTTGCTCATGCTCTCCATGCCGCCGGAAACGACGATCTCTGCTGAGCCGGCGCGAATGATGTCATGCGCCAGCATGGTCGCCTTCATGCCGGAGCCGCAGACCTTGTTCACCGTGGTCGCGCCGGTGGCGTCCGGCAAACCGGCGCTACGCGCCGCCTGGCGCGCCGGCGCCTGGCCTTGTCCGGCCGGCAGCACGCAGCCCATGAAAACCTCGTCAACCTTCTCGGGGGCGAGCTTGGCACGCTCGAGCGTCGCGGCGATCACGTGTGATCCAAGCTTGTGCGCGGGGAGTGGCGACAGCTCGCCCATGAAGCGACCGAGCGGGGTGCGTGCGGCGGAGACGATGACGACGGGATCGGTGGCTTCGGCCATGGTATAACTCCCTGCGATGACGGGGTAAGATTATGTTCATCATATGATGCAGCGCAAAAAATGCAACCGCGCGAGGGATGAGAAAATATCGTGGTTCGGATGAGATTTAGTCGTTCGGTTGGAGGAGGGGCGATGCCGTTGTGGCTGGGGGCTGGGTAGTTGCCGCATAGCACACTGTCATCGCCCGCGAAGGCGGGCGATCCAGTACTCCGTGACAGCCGTAATGAATCGAGGGGCCGCGGCGTACTGGATGCCCCGCCTTCGCGGGGCATGACACCGTCTCTGGGGCGTTTATCGCCTCCCAGCGCCTACCGTTTCCTGTTCACGAACGCCTGCATCAGCCGTGTCGGCTCATCCGTCAGGAACGATTCGCCGAATACCTTCACGCTCAGATTCACCGACTCCGTCAGCGGCAATTCCTCCCACTGCCGCAGCAGCGCCTTCTGCGAGCGCAGGGCCTCGGGGCCGCAGGCGAGCAGCGCCTCCACGACGTGCTCGATCGCGGCATCCAGCTCCCCGGGCGCGGCGACCTTGTCGACCAGGCCCCACGCGAGCGCCGTCGGAGCGTCGATATTCTCCGCCGTCATCACCAGCCAGCGCGCGCGGGCCCAACCGATCAGGCGCGGCAAGAGTGCCGCATGGATCACTGACGGGATGCCGACGCGCACCTCGGGCATACCGAAATGGGAATCATGCGCGGCGATCCGGAAGTCGCAGGCCGCCGCCACTTCGAGCCCGCCGCCGAGGCACCAGCCCGGCATGCGTGCGATGACCGGGGCAGGGAAGGCGCGCACCGCTTCGCAGAGATCGCGCAGGCGGCTGATGAAGGCCTCGGCGGATTTCTGGTCGAGCCCGGCCATCTCCTTGATGTCGGCGCCCCCGATCAGGCTCTGCTCGCTCTGGCCACGCAGCACCACGACGCGGATGCTGCGGTCGGAGCTGAGCTGCTGGAGGCCTTCGCGCACGGCGTCGGTCACGGGTGAGCCGAGAATGTTGAGCGGCCCGGCGTTGCAGATTGCGACATGAACGACGCCACGCGCATCGCGCGTCACGCCGCAGTGGTGGTTGAGCATTTCCATCGTCGGATCTCGAAAGGCTTTTGTGGACGCGCAAGGTACGCTGGTCGGGATCACTTCCGAGCCGAAACGACCGTTTTGTCAAGCGGGCAGGAAGGGCAGAGTTGTCAACGCGAAATCCGTGCCATAGTATGATTTGTATCATGCAAAGAGGTGGCCATGGCCGACATCGATCAACTCGACCTGTTTTCGCCGGCGCAGCGGCGTGAGCGCGTGGTGGATTGGCAAGTGCCTGCACCGGTGGCGAGAGCGGCCATGGGGCTGTCAGGCATGGACGCCATGCTTGGCATTCGCGACGGTCGTCTGCCGCCGCCGCCCTTCGCAAAGCTGATCGGCTTCACCGTGGGCGTGGTCGAGCCGGGCCGGATCGTCATGGAACTGGAGCCGCGCGAGGATCTCGAGAACACCATCGGCCTTCTCCATGGCGCGACCGCAGCGGCGCTGCTCGATACGGCCATGGGATGCGCGATCTCGACCCGGCTCGAGGCCGGGCAAAGCTCGGTGACCCTCGATCTGAAGCTGACCTACTTGCGCCCGCTGTCGGTTCGCTCGGGACTGATCTCGGCCGAAGGCAAGATCATCAAGCTGGGGCGCCAGACCAGCTACGCGGAAGGCTTCGTCCGCGACGGCAAAGGCGCGCTCGCGGTCCATGCAACCGCAACCTTTTCCATGGTCGGCAACAACTAAACATGAATTAATGCACCGTTCGGGCTACTTTCGTGTTATGAGATGATCTCCGACATTCAATGAGATCCGCATGCGCTATTCCCGGGAACACAAGCAGGAAACCCACGACCGGATCGTCAAGAAGGCTTCCGTGCGACTTCGCGAAAAGGGCGCTCATGGCATCGGCGTCGCCGACCTCATGAAGGAGGCGGGCCTGACCCATGGCGGCTTCTATGCGCATTTCGATTCCCGCGAGGCGCTGGTGATCGAGGCCTTTGGCTATGCCATGGACCGCTCGATGGAGCACTGGCGCAAGCTCACCGGCGAGGCCGCTCCTGAAAAGCGGCTGGCGCTGATCGCGGAGAGCTATCTTTCGACGCTGCATCGCGACAATCCCGGCCATGGCTGTTCGATTCCCGCCCTGGGCGCCGAGATCGCCCGCGAGAGCCCGAAGGCGCGCAAGGCCTTTGCCGGCAAGCTCGATGAGATGATCGAGACCCTGACCGACACCATCCCGAACCTGCCGCGCAAGACCGCCCGCAAGCAGGCGATCGCGACCCTGGCGATGATGGCCGGCACCATGCTGCTGGCGCGCATCGCAGGCTCGAGCGAGCTGTCCGACGAGGTGCTGAAGGCGGGCCGGGACGGCGTGCTCGATGGCGCGAAGCGTGAGCCGAAGGTGGCGGCCGCGAAGAGGGCGAAGCAGAACTAGGCGAGATGCCGGGTGGGCAAAGGCGCGTCAGCGCCGTGCCCACCATCTTTCCGCGATCGCGGCTGGCATGGTGGGCACGCCACGCGCCGCGCATGCGCGCGTCTCGTCGCTTTGCCCACCCGAGAGCGGTGCTACCGCCCCGCAAACAGCGCCCGCTCGCGCTCGACAATTTCCGAGATGTAATCCGCCACCGCCCGGATCCGCGCAAGGTCCTTGCTGTCGGCGTGCATCAGCATCCAGAACGTCCGCGTGATCGAGATCTCGTCCGGCAGCACTGGCACGAGCTGCGGATAGTCGCTCGCCATGAAATGCGGCAACACGGCGATGCCGAAGCCGGAGAGGGTGGCGTTGAGCTGGGCGATCAGATTGGCGCTGCGAAAGCGCGCGGAGATCCGCGGCGAGACCTGCGGCAGATAGTCGAGCTCCGGCGTGAACAAGAGCTCCTCGATGTAGCCGACGAAGCGGTGCTGCGTCAGGTCCTGCCGCGAGGTGATCTCAGGGAAGCGATCGAGATAGGCGGGTGCGGCATAGAGCCCAAGGCGGTAGTCGAGCAGCTTGCGGCCGACGATGCGGCCTTCCTTCGGCATGGTCAGGCTGATGGCGATATCGGCCTCGCGCTTGGAGAGGCTGAACAGCCGCGCGGTAGCCACAAGTTGCAGGTCGAGATCGGGATAGCGGTCCGCGAACGGCGCCAGCCGTGGCGCCAGGAAGGCGGTGCCGAATCCGTCAGGGGCGCCGATCCGCACCGTCCCGGTCAGCCGCGCCACGGAGCCGCCGACCTGCTCCTGGTTGGCGACGATGGTCGATTCCATCGCTTCCGCACTGTCGGCCACCCGCTGACCGGCCTCGGTGAGGAGATAGCCGGTCTTGCGCCGGTCAAACAGTTTTGCCGACAGGTGCTTTTCCAGCCGGTCGACGCGGCGGATCACCGTGGCGTGGTCGACACCGAGCTGTTTTGCCGCAGCCGACACCGAGCCGCCCCGAACGATGGCCAGCACGAAGCGAAAGTCGTCCCAATCGATAGCGCCTTGATCCAGCATTTTCGCACATCTATGGTGCATTATCTCAGACTTGAATCCTATAAAATGCAGGTCGATAGGATTTGTCAAAGCGAACACGCTAGGCCTGAAGGAGATCATTCCATGCGTTCAGTCGGACATTTCATCGGTGGCAAGGAGGTCAAGGGTACCTCGGGCCGCACCGCCGACGTTTTCGAGCCGATGACCGGCGACGTCCAGGCCAAGGTGGCGCTGGCGTCCAAGGCCGAGGTCCGCGCCGCCGTCGAGAACGCCCGCGCCGCGCAGCCGGAATGGGCCGCGACCAATCCGCAGCGCCGCGCCCGCGTCATGTCGAAGTTCGTCGAGCTGGTGCAGCGCGACTACGACAAGCTCGCCGAGCTGCTCGCCCGTGAGCACGGCAAGACCGTGCCGGACGCCAAGGGCGACATCCAGCGCGGCCTCGAAGTGGCGGAATTCGCCTGCGGCATCCCGCATCTGATGAAGGGCGAGTACACAGAAGGCGCCGGCCCCGGCATCGACATCTATTCGATGCGCCAGGCGCTCGGCGTCGTCGCCGGCATCACGCCGTTCAACTTCCCGGCGATGATCCCGATGTGGAAGTTCGCGCCCGCGATTGCCTGCGGCAACGCCTTCATCCTCAAGCCGTCGGAACGCGATCCCGGCGTGCCGATGCTGCTCGCCGAGCTCATGATCGAGGCGGGCCTGCCGGCCGGCATCCTCAATGTCGTCAACGGTGACAAGGAAGCGGTCGACGCCATCCTCGACGATCCCGACATCAAGGCCATCGGCTTCGTCGGCTCCACGCCGATCGCGCAGTACATCTATGAGCGTGCGGCGCAGACCGGCAAGCGCTGCCAGTGCTTCGGCGGCGCCAAGAACCACGCCATCATCATGCCCGATGCCGACATGGACCAAGCGGTCGATGCGCTGATCGGCGCCGGCTACGGCTCGGCCGGCGAGCGCTGCATGGCCGTTTCGGTCGCCGTTCCCGTCGGCAAGCCCACCGCGGATCGCCTGATGGAAAAGCTGATCCCGCGCGTCGAGAGCCTGAAGATCGGCACCTCCATCGATCCCTCGGCCGATTACGGTCCGCTGGTCACGCGCGAGGCGGTCGAGAAGGTCAAGAGCTACATCGACATCGGCATCAAGGAAGGCGCAACGCTCGCCGTCGACGGCCGCGGCTTCAAGATGCAGGGCTATGAGAACGGCTTCTATCTCGGCGGTTCGCTGTTCGACAACGTCACCAAGGACATGCGGATCTACAAGGAAGAGATCTTCGGCCCGGTGCTCTCGGTCGTGCGCGCGCATGACTACAAGGAAGCGCTGGCGCTGCCGTCCGACCACGACTACGGCAACGGCGTTGCCATCTTCACCCGTGACGGCGACGCTGCGCGCGACTTCGCGGCCAAGGTGAACGTCGGCATGGTCGGCATCAACGTGCCGATCCCGGTGCCGATCGCCTATTACACCTTCGGCGGCTGGAAGAAGTCGGGTTTCGGCGATCTCAACCAGCACGGCCCGGACTCGGTCCGCTTCTACACCAAGACCAAGACGGTGACCTCGCGCTGGCCGTCCGGCGTCAAGGAAGGTGCGGAGTTCTCGATCCCGCTGATGAAGTAGTGCGATCGGTGTGAGCTCTCGCGGCATCGGGAAATCACCTCTCCCTTCGGGAGAGGCAAAGGCCGCTCTTCTGGCGGCCGTTCTAAGAGGACGCCGAAGCGAAGCTTCGGCTGTGGCGAAGCGCCCGGTGAGGGGTTACGGTCTCTCGTCGGAGCAGCGCCCCCTCACCCGATTTGCTGCGCAAATCGACCTGTCCCCGCAGGGGAGAGGTGACCCAAGCCGGCGGGGGCATTGAGATGCAGTTCGCTCTGAACGAGGATCAGATCGCGGTTCGCGACATGGCGATGGCGTTTGCGGCGGAGAAGATCGCGCCGCACGCGCTGCGCTGGGACGAGGAGAAGCATTTCCCCGTCGACGTCATGCGCGAGGCCGCAAGCCTGGGTATGGGCGGTATCTATATCCGCGACGATGTCGGCGGCTCCGCCATGTCGCGCTTCGACGCGGCGCTGATCTTCGAGGCGCTGGCGACGGGCTGCCCGACCACCTCGGCCTTCATCTCCATCCACAACATGGCGAGCTGGATGATCGATGCCTTCGGCAGCGACACCCAGCGCCACACATGGCTGCCGAAACTCTGCACCATGGAGCTGATCGCGAGCTACTGCCTGACCGAGCCGGGCGCCGGCTCCGATGCGGCCGCTTTGCGCACCCGCGCGGTGCGCGACGGCGATCATTATGTCCTCAACGGCCAGAAGCAGTTCATCTCCGGTGCCGGCGGCACCGATGTGCTGGTCGCGATGGTGCGAACCGGCGGCGATGGTCCCGGCGGCATCTCGACCCTCGTCATCGACGGCAAGACGCCGGGCGTGTCCTTCGGCGCCAACGAGCGCAAGATGGGCTGGAACGCGCAGCCGACCCGCGCCGTGATGTTCGAGAACGCCCGCGTGCCGGTCGCCAACCGATTGAGCGAGGAGGGCGCCGGCTTCAAGATCGCGATGGCCGGCCTCGACGGCGGCCGCCTCAACATCACGGCGTGCTCGCTCGGTGGCGCCCAGACCGCGCTCGACAAGGCGCGCGCCTACATGAAGGAGCGCAAGGCGTTCGGAAAGCGGCTCGACGAATTCCAGGCGCTGCAATTCAAGCTCGCTGACATGGCGATCGAGCTCGAGGCCGCGCGCACATTTTTGTGGCGCGCCGCCGCAGCGCTCGACCGCAAGGACCCTGATGCCACCATGCTCTGCGCGATGGCCAAGCGGTTCGGCACCGATGTCGGCTTCGAGGTCGCCAACCATGCGCTGCAGCTGCACGGCGGCTACGGCTACCTCAGCGAATACGGCATCGAGAAGATCGTGCGGGACTTACGCGTGCACCAGATCCTCGAGGGCACCAATGAAATCATGCGGCTGATCGTGGCGCGCAAACTGATCGAGGGCGCGCGATGAGTTCAGTGGAAGAGGGCGATCTGGTCGCCCGCGTCGAGGGCGCCGCCGGCATCATCAGGCTCAACCGCCCCAAGGCGATCAACGCCGTGACGCTGGAGATGTTTCGCGACATCGAGAAGGCGCTCGACCGCTTCGAGGCCGATCCGGCCGTCGCCGTAATCCTGCTCGAAGGCGCCGGCGAGCGCGGCCTGTGTGCGGGCGGCGATATCCGCACGCTCTGGGAAAGCTCGAAAGTCAATGGCGATCTCGGCAAGATCCTGTGGCGCGAGGAGTACATCCTCAACGCCCGGATCAAGAGGTTTCCGAAGCCCTATGTCGCCTTCATGGACGGCATCGTGATGGGCGGCGGCGTCGGCCTTTCGGCCCATGCCAGCCATCGCGTCGTTACGGATCGCACGAAGCTTGCGATGCCCGAGGTCGGGCTCGGTTTCTTCCCCGACGTCGGCGGCACCTATCTGTTGTCGCGCTCGCCGGGCGAGATCGGCACCTATTTCGGCCTGACCGGCCAGACCATGAACGGGCCGGATGCGATCCACGCGAAGTTCGCGGACTGGGTGGTGCCGGCGTCGAGGCTGCCGGAGCTGCGGGAGGCGCTGACGAAGGTGCGTTCCGGTGCGACGGCCGCCGAGGTCGGCAAGCTCATCGACGGTTTTGCGACCGGCGAGACCGCGGGGCCGGTGGCTGCGAAGGAGCCTGTCATCGACGCGCTGTTCGGCTTCGACCGCATGGAGGACATCGTCGCGGCGCTGAAGCGCGACGGCTCGGAGTTCGCGCAAGCAACGCTGAAGACGCTCAACGAGAAATCGCCGCGCGGCATGGTCGTCACGCTGAAGCTGCTGCGCCTGGCGCGCACCGCGTCGAGCCTCGAAGAGTGCCTGGTGCGCGAATATCGCGCCGCGCTGGAGGTCTTCCGCAGCGACGATTTCCGCGAAGGCGTGCGCGCCGCCGTGATCGACAAGGACCGCAATCCGAGCTGGTCGCCGCGAGGAATCGAGGATGTGACGCCAGACATGCTTGCGCCGTATCTCGCCGAGATCGGCTCTGATGAGCTGAAGTTCAACCAGTGAAAGACGGGCAGCCGCCACGAACTCGGACCACCTCTCCCGTAGGGAGAGGTCGGATCGCATCTATAGATGCGATCTGGGTGAGGGGTTACAGTCTCACTACGCGCCGCGGCCCCTCACCCGGATTGCTCAGGCGCGCAATTGCGCGCCATGGCAATCCGACCTCTCCCCGCTGGGGAGAGGTGTTCCCGAGGCCGCTGCTGTGTCGAATTTCAGTGAACTCTAATCAACGAAACGTCTAGCGGAGGAAACGACAATGGCCACGATCGCATTCATCGGTCTCGGCAACATGGGCGGCCCGATGGCCGCTAACCTCGTCAAGGCCGGCCACAAGGTGGTGGCGTTCGACCTCGTCGAAGCCTCGCGCAATCAGGCCAGGGCCGATGGCGCCGGCATCGCTGACAGCGCCGCGGGCGCGGTGAAGGGCGCCGATGTGGTCGTCACCATGCTACCGGCCGGCAAGCACGTGCTCGGCGTCTGGAACGAGGTGGTTCCTGCCATGACCAAGGGTGCGCTGATCATCGACAGCTCCACCATCGACGTCGAAAGCGCGCGGCAGGCGCATGCGCTGGCGGCCAAGCATGGTGTGCTCTCGGTCGATGCGCCGGTCTCCGGCGGCACGGGCGGCGCCAAGGGGGCGACGCTCACCTTCATGTGCGGCGGTGACGACAAGGCATTTGCGGCGGCCAAGCCCGTGCTCGAAAACATGGGCAAGAAGATCGTGCATTGCGGCGGAGCCGGCGCAGGGCAGGCAGCAAAGATCTGCAACAACATGATCCTCGGCATTTCGATGATCGCGGTGAGCGAGGCCTTCGCGCTCGGTGAGAAGCTCGGGCTCTCGCACCAGGCGCTGTTCGATGTCGCCTCGACCTCGTCCGGCCAGTGCTGGTCGCTGACGACCTATTGCCCGGTGCCGGGCCCGGTGCCGACCTCGCCCGCCAACAACGATTACAAGCCGGGCTTTGCCTCGGCGCTGATGGTGAAGGATCTGACCTTGGCGCAGGACGCCGCGAAGGCCGCGGGCGCGGCGACGCCGCTCGGCAAGCATGCGCAGGAGATCTATCAGTCTTTCGACGCAGCCGGCCAGGGCGGGGTGGATTTTTCCGGAATTATCAAGCACGTTAGGAGTCTGGCCGGGAAAGCTTGATGACGACATTCCAGGAAGCGCGCGCGTTCCTTCTGCAACACCGCACGGATTACGAGACAGCGGTCAAAGATTTCCGCTGGCCCGATCCGGCTCCGTTCAACTGGGCGCTCGACTGGTTCGACGCCGAGCTGGCGGCACACGCGGAGAGCAGGGACCGGCCCGCGCTCTGGATCGTCGATGCCGCGCAGGACAAGCAAACCAAGCTGTCCTTCGCGGCGCTCTCGAAGCGCTCGAACCAGGTCGCGAACTTCCTCCGGGCGCAGGGCTTGAAGCGCGGCGACCACCTTTTGCTGCTGCTCAGCAACGTGGTTCCGCTATGGGAGACGATGCTTGCCGCGATGAAGCTCGGCGTGGTCGTGATTCCCGCCACCACGCTGCTCACCGCCGATGAGCTGCGCGACCGGCTCGATCGCGGCAAGGCCAAAGCGGTGGTGGCCGCCGAGGATCAGGTCGCAAAATTAGCGAACCTTGGTGCGGAGAATATTGTGCGCATCGTGGTGGGCGCTGCCTCCGAAGGCTGGCTCACCTATGACGAGGCGGCGAAAGCGCCAGAGAGTTTTGCGCCCGACGGCCCGACCAACGCCGACGACCCGATGCTGCTCTATTTCACCTCGGGCACGACGGCAAAGCCAAAGCTGGTGCGGCATAGCCAGCGCAGCTATCCGGTCGGCCATCTCTCGACGATGTACTGGATCGGGCTGCAGCCCGGTGACGTCCATCTCAACATCTCGTCGCCCGGCTGGGCCAAGCATGCCTGGAGCTGTTTTTTCTCGCCGTGGAATGCGGGAGCCGCCGTGTTCGTGGTCAACCAGCCGCGCTTCGACGCGAAGGGACTGCTCGCCACCATCGGCCGCTGCGGCGTCACCACGCTGTGCGCGCCACCGACGGTGTGGCGGCTGTTCATCCAGGAGAACCTTTCTTCCTTCAAGGTTGCCTTGCGCGAGGTCTGCGGCGCCGGCGAGCCACTCAATCCTGAGGTGATCGATCAGGTGCAGGCCGCCTGGGGCCTCACCATCCGCGACGGCTACGGCCAGACCGAGACCGCCGCGCTCGCCGGCAACTCGCCCGGCCAGAAGATCAAGATCGGCTCGATGGGCCGGCCGCTGCCGGGCTATCGCGTGCAGATCAGCGATGCCGACGGCCATCCGGCGACGGAAGGCGAGGTGACGCTGCTGCTGGGCACCGATCGCCCCGCGGGCCTGATGCAGGGCTATCAGGGCGACGACGGCAAATTGTCCGGCGCCGAGGGCGAGCTCTATCGCAGCGGCGACGTGGTGTTCGCGGATGAGGACGGCTATCTCACCTTCGTTGGCCGTTCCGACGATGTGTTCAAATCCTCCGATTACCGCATCAGCCCGTTCGAGCTGGAGAGTGTGCTGCTGGAGCATGAGCTGGTCGCGGAAGCCGCGGTGGTGCCGAGCCCGGATCCGATCCGGCTCGCGATTCCCAAGGCGTTCGTGCTGCTGACCTCGGGCGCCGAGCGCACGCCGGAGACCGCGCTGTCGATCTTCAAGCACCTGCACACGCGCCTTGCGCCGTTCAAGCGCATCCGCCGCCTGGAAATCGTCACCGAGCTGCCGAAGACGATCTCTGGCAAAATCCGCCGTGTGCAGCTACGACGGCTCGAACGCGACGATGATCGCACCGATCCGCTGCGCGGCCGGGAATTCCGCGAGGAGGATTTTCCGGAGCTGCCGAAAACACGGAGTGAGACCTAAGTGAACCAAATCTGGAAGTCGCCGCCGATCACGCTTCAGGCCTATCAGGCCCTGGTCGGCAAGGAGATCGGCGTGTCGTCCTGGCACCTGATCGATCAGCCCCGCATCGACACCTATGCCGACGTGACCGAGGATCACCAGTTCATCCATGTCGATCCCGAGAAGGCGAAGGCGACCGCGTTCGGCACCACCATCGCGCACGGCTTCCTGACGATGTCGATGCTGTCGGTGATGTCCTATGAGGTGATGCCGGCGATTGCGGGCACCACGATGGGCGTGAACTACGGCTTCGACAAGCTGCGCTTCATCTCGCCCGTCCGCTCGGGCAAGCGCATCCGCGGCCGTTTCGTGCTGGCCGAAGCCAAGCTGCGCAAGCCCAACGAATTGCAGTCCCGCACCAATGTCACGGTCGAGATCGAGGGCGAGGACAAGCCGGCGCTGATCGCGGATTGGCTGGGGTTGATCTATTTCGAGTAACTCCGCCCGTCATGGCCGGGCTTGACCCGGTCATCCATCGCTGCTCAAAAGCTGACCAAGTCGATGCGCGGAGCTTTCTTACCCTCTCCCCTTGTGGGAGAGGGTGGCTTCGCGGAGCGAAGCCGGGTGAGGGGTATCTCTCCGCGGACTCGCTCGTAGAGACAACCCCTCATCCGGCGCCGTAGCCGACGCTAGGCGTCGGCGTCCATTTTAGGTACGGCGGCCGTAGGCCGCCTATGCCACCTTCTCCCACAAGGGGAGAAGGAAGAAGAAGCAGGAACTTCACTCATGGCAATCAGGTTCGACGGACGCGTCGCCATCGTCACCGGCGCAGGCAATGGTCTCGGACGCGCGCACGCGCTGGGGCTGGCGAGCCGCGGCGCCAAGGTCGTGGTCAACGATTTCGGCGGCGCGCGTGACGGCACCGGCGGTTCGCTGTCGCCGGCGGAGGCCGTGGTCGAGGAGATCCGCAAAGCCGGCGGCACCGCGATGGCCGACGGCGCCGACGTCTCCAATTTCGAGCAGGTCACCGCCATGGTCGAGCGCGCCACCAAGGAGTGGGGCAGCGTCGACCTCTTGTGCGCCAATGCCGGCATCCTGCGCGACAAGTCGTTCGGCAAGATGGAAGCGGCCGATTTCCAGAAGGTGCTCGACGTGCATCTCGTCGGCACCTTCTATTGCTGCAAGGCGGCCTGGGCCGGCATGCGCGACCGCAACTACGGCCGCATCGTGCTGACGACGTCGTCCTCGGGCCTCTACGGCAATTTCGGCCAGGCCAACTACGGCGCGGCGAAATCCGGTATGGTCGGCCTTATGAACGTGCTGGCCGAAGAAGGTCGCAAGAACAACATTCGCGTCAACATCATCTCGCCGACGGCGGCCACCCGCATGACCGAAGAGCTGCTGCCGCCGCAGGCGCTGCAATTGATGAAGCCGAACGCCATCACGCCCGCCGTCGAGTACATGCTCAGCGAGGACGCGCCGACCCGCACCATCATGGGCGCGGGTGCGGGCTCCTTCGCGGTGATCAAGATTGTTGAGAGCGAGGGCATCAATTTGCCGGAGTCCGAATGGACGCCGGACGCGGTCGCGGCGCACTTCGCCGAGATCAGCGACATGTCGAAGGCGAAGGCGCTCACGGGCGCGTTCGAGCAGACGCAGAAATATGTAGCCCAGGCCGCGGCGCGGGCGGGGATCAAGCTCTGACTGTCGTCGCCGTCATCGGCGCCGGTCCCGCCGGGCTGATGGCGGCGGAGATGCTGGCGCGGGGCGGCGCCCGCGTCACCGTCTATGACGCAATGCCATCCGCGGGCCGCAAATTCCTGATGGCGGGCCGCGGCGGGCTCAACCTCACCCACAGCGAGCCGCTGCCGCAGTTCATGGCGCGCTATCGCGAGGCGGCACCGAAGCTGCAAGCGGCCATCGAGGCATTTTCGCCCGAGGCGTTGCGGGCCTGGAGCGTAGCGCTGGGCGAGCCGACTTTTGTCGGCAGCAGCGGGCGGGTGTTTCCAGAGGCGTTCAAGGCGTCTCCGCTGCTGCGGGCCTGGCTGCGGCGGCTCGATGCCGCTGGCGTCCGGTTCGCCTTTCGCCATCGTTGGAGCGGCTGGGACGGCGAGGGGCGGCTGCTGTTTCAAACACCCGATGGCACATCGGCCGTCGCCGCTCGCGCCACCGTGCTCGCGCTCGGCGGCGCAAGCTGGCCACGCCTGGGCTCGGACGGCGGCTGGGTCGACATCCTCGCGGCAAAAGGCATTGCCGTCACAAAACTCCGGCCGGCCAATTCCGGCTTCACGGTCGCATGGTCCGACGTGTTTCGCGACCGCTTCGAGGGCCAGCCGCTCAAAGGCGTCGCGCTGACGATCGGTGCGCACACGGTGCGCGGCGAAGCGATGATCACCCGCAGCGGCATTGAAGGCGGCGCGATCTATGCGCTGTCGGCCGAGTTGCGCGAGGCGGTGCTGGATCTCGGGCAGGCGCGGCTGGGAATCGCATTGCGGCCCGACCTCGACGCCGCCGCACTGACCACGCGGCTGTCGGGGACGCGCGGCAAGCAATCGCTGGCGAATTTCCTGCGCAAGGCAGCGCAATTGTCGCCGGTCGGCATCGGCCTGATGCAGGAGGCCGCCATCGCATCCGGCCGGCCGCTGGCGGCGTTCTCGCCGGCCGAGCTGGCGCAGCTGATCAATGCCATTCCGGTTCAGCTCACCGGCACAGCCCCGATCGAGCGGGCGATCTCGACGGCGGGCGGGATTGCTTTCGACGAGCTCGACGAGCGCTTCATGCTGCGCAAATTGCAAGGTGTGTTCGCCGCCGGCGAGATGCTGGACTGGGAAGCGCCGACCGGCGGCTACCTGTTGCAGGCGTCGTTTGCGACGGGGGCGGCCGCGGGCAGGGGTGTGTTGGCGTGGCTGAAGCGTTCTTAGAACGCCGCCGCCCTTCGAGGGCCGCTGAAGAAGCGGCCACCTCAGGGTGACGGCTGCGAGAGAGCGCCTCCCTGACGAGGTCCCAGAGAGAGCGTCATCCTGAGGTGCGTGCGGCGCGATGCAAAGCATCGCGCCGGGAGCCTCGAAGGATGCGCGGGCGCTCCTACCTCAGCTTCCCCCGTGCCGCGACCGGCAGCGTGCCGATGATCTCCTCGCCGCGCACCATCACCACTTCGTCCATCATGTTGACGACGACGCAGACATGGTTCGGCACGATGCGGACGACGTCGCCGACGTTCGGCCTCGTGTTGCTGCGGGACAGGTCGAGGAAGCCGTGCTCCTCGGCGAATCTTGCGATCTTGGCTTCGGGGTGCTCCAGGATCAGGCCGTGGCCGTCGAGGCCGCCGGTGTCGGTCGTCAGCGTCTTCGAGCCGGCATCGAGGATACCGCGCTCGGGCGCGGCGCGGCTCACCACCGTCGAATAGATGTGCAGCGCGCAATCGTCCCAGGTCGCCGAGCCGACCGCGACCTGCATGCGGTCGTTGTAGATGTAGGTGCCGAAGCGATGCTCGGTGCCGCCCTTGAGCTTGCCGAGGTTCTTCAGGTTCGGCGTGCCGCCGGTCGAGACGATCTTCGCATCCAGCCCATGCGCGCGCACGCCAGCCAGCGCCTCGTCGTAAAACTTCTGCGCCTCAGTCCAGCCGGTCTCGGTCGGGTACAGCATGAAGCCGGCGAACTCCAATCCCTTGAACGCGGCGATCTCGCGCGCCAGCGCAATCGCTTCGGCCGGTGTCTCCACGCCCGCACGCTTGCGGCCGGTGTCGCATTCGACCACGACCGAGAGCGGACGGCCCGACGCCGCAGCCGCCTTCGGCAGGCCGGCGACGACGGTCGAATTGTCGGCCGCCACCGTCATGTTGGCCTTGGCCTGCAACGCGCCGAGGCGGGCCATCTTCTCCTCGCCAAGCAGATTATAGCTGATCAGGATGTCGTCGATGCCGGCATTGGCCATGATCTCGGCTTCACCCAACTTCTGGCAGGTGATGCCCTTGGCGCCGGCCGCGACCTGCATCTTGGCGATGGTCGGGTTCTTGTGCGTCTTGATGTGCGGCCGGTTGGCGATCCCTGCATCATCGCAGGCCTTCTGGATCCGCGCGATGTTGCGTTCAACCCTGTCCATGTCGATGACAGCGCAGGGCGTGCCGTATTCGCGGGCGATCTTGGCGGCGAGGGGAGTGGTCATGATTTAAGCCTGTTCTATCTCTTCGCGGAGCATTTCAAGTTCGAGCCAGCGCTCTTCGGCGGCGGACAGTTCGTCATGCGCCTTGGCGATCGCGGCCGACGTATCGTCGAATTTCTTGCGGTCCTTGGCGTAGAGGTTGGGGTCGTCCAGCACGCGTTGCAGCTTGGCGATGTCGGCGTGCAACGTCTCCATCTTCTTCGGCAGTGTTTCCAGCGCGTGCTTCTCGTTGAAGCTCAGCTTCCGTTTCGGCGCCGACGCCGGAGCGGCGGATCGCTCCTCTTTCTTCTCCGCAGGGGCTTGCGCCTTCGCCGTCTCGCGTTTGAGATCCGCACCGCGCTGGCTAAGCATGTCGCTATAGCCGCCGGCATATTCGATCCACTTGCCGTTGCCTTCGGGCGCGATCACGGAGGTGACGACGCGATCGAGGAAGTCGCGATCGTGGCTGATCAGGATGACGGTGCCGTCGTAGTCACCGAGCATCTCCTCGAGCACGTCGAGGGTCTCGAGGTCGAGATCGTTGGTCGGCTCGTCCAGCACCAGCAGGTTCGACGGCTTGGCCAGTGCGCGCGCCAGCATCAGGCGGCCGCGCTCGCCGCCGGAGAGCACCTCCAGCGGCGTGCCGCGCTGCGCCTGCGCGAACAGAAAGTCTTTCATGTAGCCGACGACGTGCTTCGGCTTGCCGCCGACCATGACGTGGTCGCCGCGGCCGCCGGTCAGCGCTTCCGCCAGCGTCGATTTGGGATCGAGACTCTCGCGGTGCTGGTCGAGCGTGGCCATCTCCAGATTGGCCCCGAGCCGTATTGTGCCGGAATCAGGCGGCATGCCGCCGGTGAGCAGATTGACCAGTGTTGTCTTGCCGGCGCCGTTCGGGCCAATGATGCCGAGCCGGTCGCCGCGCTGGATACGGGTCGAAAAATTCTCGACGATCTTGCGCTCGCCATAGGCCTTGGTGATGCCCTTGGCCTCGATCACCAGCTTGCCGGACTGCTCCGCCTCGCTAGCTGCGAGATTGGCGCTGCCGGCGGTGCCGCGATAGTTGCGGCGCTGGTCGCGCAGCGCATGCAGATTGGCGAGCCGCTTGACGTTGCGCTTTCGGCGGCCGGACACGCCGTGGCGCAGCCAGTGCTCCTCGTCGACGATCTTGCGGTCGAGCTTGTGCTGGTCGCGCTCTTCTTCCGCGAGCACCTCGTCGCGCCAGGTCTCGAACGAGGCAAAGCCGCGGTCGATCTGCTTGATCCTGCCGCGGTCGAGCCATGCCGTCGAGCGCGACAGATTGGTGAGGAAGCGGCGGGCGTGGCTGATGATCACCAGCGCGCTACGGCGGCTGTCGAGCTCCTGTTCCAGCCATTCGATGGTGGAGAGGTCGAGATGGTTGGTCGGCTCGTCCAGCAGCAGGATGTCGGGCGAGGGTGCCAGCACACAGGCGAGCGCGGCGCGGCGCGCCTCGCCGCCGGAGAGATTGTGCGGGCTCTCGTCGCCGGTGAGGCCAAGCTGCTCGAGCAGGTAGCGCGCCTGGTGATGGTCGTCACCCGGCGCGAGCCCCGCCTCGACATAGGCGAGCGTGGTCTTGTGCTCGCCGAAGTCAGGCTCCTGCGGCAGATAGCGCACGGTCGCGCCCGGCTGCACGAAGCGCGTGCCGCCGTCGGGCTCGACGAGGCCCGCCGCGATTCTGAGCAGCGTCGACTTGCCGGAGCCATTGCGGCCGATCAGACAGACGCGCTCGCCTGGCGCGACATTGAGCTCGACGCCGCTTAGGAGCGGCGTGCCACCAAAGGTCAGCCTGATGTCTTTCAGTTGGATCAGCGGCGGCGCCATGATCAGCCCTGACTCATTGCGGCCTGATCGGCACGGCGGCGCTGGATCCGGCGCAGCGTCTGGTCGAGCGCCGAGAGGAAGGCGGAGCGGTCGCGCAGTGCGAACGAGCGCGGGCCGCCGGTGACTTCGCCGGCCGAGCGCAGATCCGTCATCAGGTTGCGCACCGCCAGCGTCATCCCGATCGACGCCTCGGTGAACGGCTTGCCGTTCGGCGCGATGACGTCCGCGCCGGCCTTGACGCAGCGGCTGGCGAGCGGAATGTCCGAGGTCACGACGACGTCGCCGGGCTTGGCGCGCTCAGCGATCCAGTCGTCGGCGGCGTCCATGCCGGCGCCTGCGGCGACGCGCTCGATCAGCGGGTCCTGCGGCACGCGGATGAAATTGCCGGCAACAACGCTCACGGGCACGCCGTGCCGGATCGCGACGCGATAGATCTCATCCTTCACCGGACAGGCGTCGGCGTCGACATAGATGCGGGTGGGGGTGTCGGTCATTCCGCCGCGTGGTACCCCATTCGGGCGGCAAAGGCGAGGGGATTGACCGGTGTTCCCGGGGCCCTACGATCGCCCTTGAAACAACAAGAATATGGGGAAAGCCAAGCCATGCCGAACCGGCTCGAAACCTACCGCGTCGAGGCCTACAACACCGCAAAACAGTCCGAAAACAAGATGCACGACGACACGGTGGCCCGCCGCTTCGGCTTTTCCGGCGGGCTGGTCCCCGGCGTCGATGTCTTCGCTTACATGATGCACGTGCCGATCGCGCGCTGGGGCCGCGATTTTCTGTCGCGTGGGCTGGTCGAGGGCCGCTTCATCAAGCCGGTCTATGACGGCGAGACCGCCGATGTCGATGCCACCGAGCACAACGGCCTGCTTACGATCGAGGTGTTCAGCTGCACCGAGCTTTGCGCCACGGGGACAGCCGTGTTGCCGACGGCTGTGCCTGCGATGTCATTGAGCGAGTATGTCGAGGTCCCGGCCGTTGCCGAACGCAAGCCGGTCAGCCCGGCGACGTTCGAAACGGGCAAATGGCTCGGCACGACGCCGCGTCGCTGGGCCGGGCAGGATGCCACGGATTATCGCGCGGACATCAGAGAGGCCGATCCGATCTTTGCCCGCGAGGGGCTCGGCCACCCCGGCCTGATCCAGCGCGTCATGAACCGTGTGCTGGTCGACAACACCATCCTGGGCCCGTGGATCCACGTCGGCAGCCGCATGCAGCTGCTGTCGCCAGCACGCGCCGGGGACGAGATCACCGCGCGGGCAAAAGTGACGGCGAACTACGAGAAGAAGGGCCACCGCTTCGTCGAGCTCGACGCACTCGTCGTCGCTAACGGCACGACGCCGCTCGCCCACTGCCAGCACACCGCAATCTACCAGCCGCGCGAGCAGGCCGCGGCGTAGGCTTTTCGTGCCGTCATTCCGGGGCGCTCCGCAGGACCGAACCCGGAATCTCGAGGTTCCGGGTTCGATGCTTCGCATCGCCCCGGAACGACTGAATCATATTCAGACGGTGTCATTCCCCGCGAAGGCGGGAATCCAGTACGCCGCGGCTTCCCGGCTTTAGCCGTGCTGTCTCTGGAATACTGGATCACCCGCCTTCGCGGGTGATGACAGCGGAAGGCTGGGAAGCAGCAAGCTCCTCTTACGCCGCCTTGGCCTTCGCCTCCTGGATCGCGCGCCACACGCGCTCCGGGGTCAGCGGCATGTCGATGTGCTTGATGCCGTAGTCGGAGAGCGCATCGAGCACTGCGTTCACTACCGTCGACAGGCTGCCGGCGCAGCCGGCTTCGCCGCAGCCCTTGCTGCCGAGCGGATTGGTGGTTGCCGGCACCGGGTGGTCGCCGACCGTCATGTTCGGCACGTCCTCGGCGCGGGGCAGGGCGTAGTCCATCAGCGAGCCCGTGATCGGCTGGCCGCTGTCGTCGTAGCGGATGTACTCCATCAGCGCTTGCCCGATGCCCTGAACGACGCCGCCATGCAGCTGGCCCGCGACCAGCATCGGGTTGATCACCGTGCCGAAATCGTTGACGGCGCTGTAGCGCACGATCTGCACGACGCCGGTCTCGGGATCGATCTCGACCTCGGCGACGTGGCAGCCGTTCGGGAAGGCTGACGGCACCGGCTCGCTGGTGTGGTCGACGTCGAGCGAGTCAGGCACGCCCTCCGGCACCTTGCCGTCATGCAGGCGTCTGGCGAGCTCCATGATATCGATGCTGCGGTCGGTGCCGGCAATCGTAAAGCGGCCGCCTTCGAACTCGATGTCGGCTTCGGAGGCTTCCAGCATGTGCGCGGCAGCATGCTTGCCCTTCTCGATCACGAGCTTGGCAGCGCCTACGATCGCCATGCCGCTCGCGGTGATCGAGCGCGATCCGCCGGTGCCGTTGCCGGTGTGAACGATGTCGCTGTCGCCCTGCACGAGCTTCACGCTCTCGAAGGGGACACCGAGCTGCGCGCTCAGCACCTGCGCGAACGGGGTGGCGTGGCCCTGGCCGTAATCGAGCGTGCCGGTGATCAGCTGCACGGTGCCGTCAGCGTCGAACACGATCTTGCCGAGCTCGGGGCTCGGCGGCGCCGTGACCTCGAGATAGGAGCCGACCGCGATGCCGCGCAGCTTGCCGGCCTTCCGGCTCTCCTTCTTGCGCTTGGTGAAGTTCTCGTGATCGGAGATGTCGAGCGCCTTGTTGAACACGGCCTGGAAGTCGCCGCTGTCATAGGTGACGCCGGAGGAGGCCGGGAACGGCATCTGGTTCGGCTTGATGAAGTTGCGCTTGCGCAAGGTCATCCGGTTGATGCCCATCTCGTCGGCGGCGCGGTCGATCAGCCGCTCCATGTAGTAATTGGCCTCAGGCCGACCGGCGCCGCGATAGGCGCCCATCAGCGTGGTGTTGGTGAGCACCGTCTTGATGTCGACACCCATCAGCGGCGTGCGGTAGACGCTGGAAAAGTTCTTGCCGGTGTTGAGCGAGAGCGGGCCCGGCGCGACGCCGGTGATGTAGGCGCCGAGATTGCCGTAGCCGGACAGCTTTGCTGCAAGGAAGTGCCCCTCGGCATCGAGCGCAAGCTCGGCGTGAATCTTCTGCGCGCGGCCGTGGCTGTCGGAGAGAAAGCTGGTCGAGCGCTCGTCCAGCCACTTCACCGCCCGTCCCAGTTCCTTCGCCGCATACAGGATGCACATGTATTCGGGATAGTTGATGTTCTTCATGCCGAAGGAGCCGCCGACATTGGCGGTGAGGATGCGTACCTTCTCGTTCGGCACCTTCAGGTTCTTGGCGAGATTGGCGCGGTTGCCGGCGACGCCCTGCGTCGGCACCTGAAGCGTGTAGCGCTCGGTCTTCTTGTCGTAGGAGGCTAGCCCAACGCGTGGCTCCATCGAGACCACGGCGACGCGTGTGTTCTCGATGTCGAGCTTGGTCACATGAGCGGCGCTGGCAAAGGCCGCGTTGACCTTGTCCATGTCGCCATAGTGGTAGTCGAGCGCGACGTTGTTGGGGATGTGGTCATAGAGCTGCGGCGCGCCGGACTTGGCGGCCTCCTCGGGATCGGTCACCGCCGGCAGTGGCTCGATGTCGAGCTCGACCGCTTCGGCCGCGTCGCGCGCCTGCGCCAGCGTCTCCGCCACCACGAAGGCGACGGGATCGCCGACGAAGCGGACCTTGTCGGTCGCCAGCGGCTGGCGGTTGGTCTGGAGCAGGGGCGAGCCGTCACGGCTCTTCAGCGGCAGGCCGCAGGTGAAGGGGCCGTAACCGGCGGCATCGAGATCCTTGCCGGTCCACACTCCCAGCACGCCCGGCATCGCCCTGGCGGCATCAAGGCCGACGCCGCGGATGATGCCATGGGCATGGGTGGAGCGGACGATCACGGCATAGGCCTGGCCCGGCAGGTTGAAATCGTCGGTGTAGCGGCCCTTGCCGCGCACCAGCGTGTCGTCCTCCTTGCGGCGGACCGGTTGCCCGACGCCATATTTTTGCAGTGCAATAGCGTTCTCGAGCGTGGACGATTTGGTGTGTTCTTGCATGGAATTGACCTGAAAAGCCGGCATTTGCGCATTTTCGCGGCAGCGGAGGGCCGGACCCTGTTCAGATAACCCACCACCCCGTTCACGACAACGCACGAATGGGCATGGTCCCATGTGATGCGATGTTGCGCAGGCCTGCCGCGCTGCTAATGTTTCAGGCGAAAAAATCAATTCCAGACCGGCCCGACCGGCCGCGGAAAGACAGTTTGTATGAATGACCACACGCGGCTCCGCGACGGCCATGGGCCGCACGGCGAGCTGGAGGGGTCGATGGCGGCGGTGGCGTTGGCCACTGGGCCTGCCATCCCCGTGCAGGTGCCGGGAACCGGCGTCTACGCGGCGCTGGACCTCGGCACCAACAATTGCAGGCTGCTGATCGCCTGTCCGACCCACGACGGCTTTCGGGTGGTTGATTCCTTCTCGCGCATCATCCGGCTCGGCGAGGGGGTCTCGGCAACCGGCTCGATCAGCGAGGCCGCGATCGAGCGCGCCATTGCGGCGCTCAGCATCTGCCGCGACAAGATCAATCTGCGGAAAGCGCGGCGACTGCGGCTGATCGCGACCGAAGCCTGCCGCGCGGCCTCGAATGCGGAAGGGTTCCGCAGCCGCGTCGCGGCCGAGACCGGCATCGACCTCGAGGTGATCGACCGCGAGACCGAAGCCTCGCTCGCCGTGCTCGGCTGCTCGCCACTGGTCGACCCGAGGGGGCGAGGTGCGATCCTGTTCGACATCGGCGGCGGTTCCACCGAGCTGGTACGGATCGAGCGCGATCCCGCAAATCCGGAGCCGCGCATCAAGGCCTGGATGTCGATCCCGTACGGCGTGGTCACGCTCGCCGAGCAGTTCGGCGGCCGCGACGTGACACCGGAGATTTACGCCGCGATGGAGCAGGAGGTCGCGAACCACGTGGCGCCGTTCGCGGAGGAACACGGCCGCGATCTCGCCGACATGCACCTGCTCGGAACCTCCGGCACGGTGACGACGCTCGCCGGCATCCATCTCAACCTGCCGCGCTACGACCGCCGCCGCATTGACAGCATCTGGATGAACGATGCCGACATCACTGCGACCATCAACAAGCTGCTCGGCATGAGCTACGAGGAGCGCGCCGGCAACAGCTGCATCAGCGTCGAGCGCGCCGACCTCGTGCTCGCCGGCTGCGCCATCCTCGATGCCATCAGGCGCGCCTTTCCGCTGCCGCGCCTGCGCGTCGCCGACCGCGGCCTGCGCGAGGGCATGCTGGTCGAGATGATGCGCGAGGACGGCGCGCTCAGGAGCTGGTGAGAATGGCCAAGGACACCACCGGCCGCTTGCACGTCCAGGTCAAGACCGGCGGCAAGCGCAAATTGTCGTCGAAGCTCTGGCTGGAGCGGCAGCTCAACGATCCCTATGTCGCGAAAGCCAAGGCGGCGGGCTATCGCTCGCGCGCGGCGTTCAAGCTTTTGGAGATGGACGACAAGTTCCGGCTGCTGAAGCCGGGCATGGCCGTGGTCGACCTTGGTGCCGCGCCCGGCGGCTGGAGCCAGATCGCCGCCAAGCGCGTCGGCTCGGCGGAAGGCAAGGGCAAGGTGGTCGCCATCGATCTCCTGGAGATGCCCGAGATTCCCGGTGTCGATTTCGCGCAGCTCGATTTCATGGACAACGACGCGCCGGACAAGCTGACCGCGATGCTCGGCGGCGGCGCCGACGTTGTGATGTCCGACATGGCCGCCAACACCACCGGCCACCGCAAGACCGACCAGCTCCGCATCGTCGGCCTAGTCGAGACAGCTGCTGCATTTGCCTGCGACGTGCTCAAGCCCGGGGGCACGTTCTTGGCAAAAACCTTCCAGAGCGGTGCCGACGCCGAGCTGCTCGCCCAGCTCAAACGCGACTTTGCGACGGTGCGCCACGTCAAGCCCGCCGCGAGCCGGCAGGATTCCTCGGAGCGCTACGTGCTGGCGACGGGATTTCGGGGCGAGGCGTAGCAGTAGCCGCGAACTCCGTCATTGCGAGGAACGAAGCGACGAAGCAATCCAGAATCCCTCCGCGGAAAGATTCTGGATTGCTTCGCTTCGCTCGCAATGACGGGGAACGAGACTACCCCAGCCGCTGATCCCGCACGTCCTGCGTATCCTCGCTCGCCGCCTTGACGGCGGCTTTGGCCGCGCCCTTGCCGGCACCCTTGCGGCTCGCGATCTCCACCGCCTTGCGGCCGGAGATCTCGTGGCCGGCATCGCTGGGCATCTGCCAGAAGAACCAGCTCGACGCCGCCGAGGTCAGCGCGACCACGACGAAGGCCGGTGCGAACACGGTGGCGTCGATCTCGCTGACATGGTTGAACCACATTGTCGTCTCCACGCAGGCCGCGCCGACGGCGACGCCGGCCGAGACGGCGAGCTGCTGGTTGACACTGACGAGGGTGGTGGCACGGCTCATCTGCGCGGTCTCGACGTCGGCATAGGCGACGGTGTTGATCGCGGTGAACTCGAGCGAGCGGAAGAAGCCGCCGACCACCAGGATGACCATGATGATGAGCAGCGGCGTCGTCACCGTGAACAGCGCGCAGACGCCGAGGAAGAACGCGCTGACGATCGCGTTCACCGTCATCAGATTGCGGAAGCCGAAGGTGCGGATGATCCGCGCCGCCAGCGTCTTCATGCCCATGGCGCCCAGCGAGGAGGCAAAGGTGACGAGGCCGGAATGGAACGGCGACAGCCCGAAGCCGATCTGCATCAGGAGCGGCAGCAGGAACGGCAGCGCGCCGATGCCGAGGCGAAACAGGAAGCCGCCGAACACGGCCGCGCGCAGCGTCGGCAGGTTCAGGAGCGAGAAATCCAGCACCGGCGACCCCGTGCGCCGGGCGTGGAAGACGTAGAGCGTCATCGAGATCGCACCGCCCGCCACCAGCGCGGCAACGGTGCTCCACGGCAGCAGATTGAGGCCCGCGACGGAGAGGCCGAAGGCGATGCCGGCGAGCCCCAGCCCAGCGAGCACCATGCCGTAGAGATCGAACGGCTCGCGTTCCTCGCTCTTGATCGGATCGATGAAGCGCATCGCCATGAAGATGCCGAGCAGGCCGATCGGGATGTTGATCAGGAAGATCCAGTGCCAGGACGCGTAGGTCGTGATGAAGCCGCCGAGCGGCGGTCCGATCACGGGGCCGATCAGGGCAGGGACCGTGACCCAGGCCATCGCGTTGACCAGCGCGCTCTTGTCGACCGAGCGCAGCAGCACGAGGCGTCCGACCGGCGTCATCATCGCCCCGCCCATGCCTTGCAGGATGCGCGCGAATACGAAATCGGTGACCGAGGTCGAGAGCGCGCAGCCGACCGAGCCGACCATGAACACGCCGACCGCGATCGCGAACACCATGCGCGCGCCGAAGCGGTCGGCGGTCCAGCCGCTCGCCGGGATGAACACCGCGAGCGACAGCAGGTAGGACGTGATCGCGAGCTTCAGCGTCAGCGGGCTGGTTCCGATGTCGGCCGCGATCGCCGGCAGCGAGGTGGCGATCACAGTGGAATCCATGTTCTCCATGAAGAGAGCAGTGGCCACGATCAGCGGGATGACGCGTTGCTTGTCGACCATGACGGATTGGTAAGGGAAATCGGAAGGAAGGGTGGACTTGCGGCTTAACACCGCCGCCCGGCGGGGACCATTGCGGATCGGCGCATGGCACCTAGATCCCGCGTAACAACGGTGTGACCCCTCTCTTTCGGGTTGTGCCCGCTGGCGGAATTCCACTCTTTCGTCATTCCGGGGCGCGCCCCTTGGCGCGAGCCCGGAATCCATCGGGCCCCAAGATCCGCTGCGCGATGGATTCCGGGCTCGCGACTTCGTCGCGCCCCGGAATGACGACGGGTGGCCGCCTCTCGGCTGAATCCGGCCAAAAAAGCCTGTGCATGGCTGGCAGGCGGCCCGAATTGCTTTGATTCGTCGCGCGGCCGTGCTATCGACCCGCGTCAACCCCACCGATGGGCTCCGATTCTTAAGGCGATGCCGCAAGGTACGCCGAGGGCGGCGCTCATCCATAAGCATTTGCGGCAGGGCCGCAGGAAGGAGTTGGCATATGGCCACGGTGCAACTTCAAGGCATCCGCGAAGCCTTTACGTTCGACGACGTGCTGTTGAAGCCGGGTCTGTCCGACGTCATGCCGGGCGAGGTCGACATCCGTTCCCGCGTCACCCGCGTCATTCCGCTCAACATTCCGATCATGGCCTCCGCCATGGACACGGTCACCGAGGCCCGCATGGCGATCGCGATGGCGCAGGCCGGTGGCCTCGGCGTCATCCACCGCAATTTCGATCCCGAAGGGCAGGCCGCCCAGGTGCGGCAGGTCAAGCGCTATGAGTCCGGCATGGTGGTGAACCCGCTCACCATCAGCCCCGAGGCCACGCTCGACGACGCGCTGAAGCTGATGAGCGATCACGGCATTTCCGGCATTCCCGTCGTCACCGGTGCCGGCAAGAATACGCCCGGCAAGCTGGTCGGCATCCTCACCAACCGTGACGTGCGCTTTGCGACCAATCGCCAGCAAAAAATCTCCGAGCTGATGACGCACGAAAACCTCGTCACGGTCCGTGAGAATGTCAGCCAGGACGAGGCGCGGCGGATGCTGCACCAGCATCGCATCGAGAAGCTGGTCGTGGTCGACGAGCAATATCGCTGCGTCGGCCTCATCACCGTGAAGGACATGGAGAAGGCGGTCGCCCATCCGCTCGCCTGCAAGGACGCGCAAGGGCGCCTGCGCGTTGCTGCGGCCACCACCGTGGGTGATAACGGCTTCGAGCGCACCGAGCGGCTGATCGATGCCGGCGTCGATCTCGTCGTCGTCGACACCGCGCACGGCCATTCCCGCCACGTGCTGCACGCGGTGAACCGCATCAAGCGTCTGTCCAACTCGGTGCAGGTCGTCGCCGGCAACGTCGCCACCACCGAAGGCGCGCAGGCGCTGATCGACGCAGGCGCGGATTGCATCAAGGTCGGCATCGGTCCGGGCTCGATCTGCACCACCCGCATCGTTGCCGGCGTCGGCGTTCCCCAGCTCACCGCGATCATGGATGCGGTGGAAGCGGCGAAGAAGTCCGACATCCCGGTCATCGCCGACGGCGGCATCAAATATTCCGGCGACCTCGCCAAGGCGCTCGCTGCCGGCGCCGACATCGCCATGGTCGGTTCGCTGCTCGCCGGCACTGACGAGACGCCCGGCGAAGTGTTTTTGTGGCAGGGCCGTTCCTACAAGGCCTATCGCGGCATGGGCTCGGTCGGCGCGATGGCGCGGGGATCTGCCGATCGCTACTTCCAGCAGGACATCAAGGACACGCTCAAGCTCGTCCCCGAAGGCATCGAGGGGCAGGTGCCCTACAAGGGTGCGGTCGGCCACGTCATGCACCAGCTCGCCGGCGGCTTGCGCGCCGCGATGGGGTATGTCGGCGCAAAGGACATGAAGGAGCTGCACGACAAGGCCCAATTCATCCGCATCACCGGCGCGGGCCTGCGCGAAAGCCATGTCCACGACGTCACGATCACGCGCGAGAGCCCGAACTATCCGGGCGGGGGTTAGTAATTCCATACTCCGCTGTCATGCCCCGGCTTGACCGGGGCATCCAGTACGCCGCGGCTTCTCGGCTCAATCACAACGGTCTCGGAGTACTGGATGCCCCGCCTTCGCGGGGCATGACAGCGAGTGTGTGGGATTTGCTTCATTCCCACGTACCTCCTAAATGACTGCAACAAGCAGTCAGGAGGAAGCCATGTCCCAAGGTCAACATAGCGGCAAGCGCATCGTTCTCGCCGCGCGTCCCGTCGGCGAGCCCAAGCCGTCCGATTTCCGCTTGGAGGAATTCGCGGTGCCGACACCCGGCGCAGGTGAAGTCCTGCTGCGCACGATCTGGCTGTCGCTCGATCCCTATATGCGCGGGCGCATGAGCGAGGGGCCGTCCTACGCAGCTCCGGTGCCGATCGGCGGGGTGATGGAAGGCGAGGCGGTCAGCGAGGTCGCCGCCTCCAGCAATCCCGACTTCGCGGTCGGCGACATCGTGCGCATCCGATCCGGCTGGCAGACGCATGCGATCTCGAACGGCAAGGGCCTGATCAAGGTCGATCCCAAGCTCGGTCCGATCTCGACCTCGATCGGCGTGCTCGGCATGCCCGGCATGACCGCTTATACGGGCCTGCTCGACATCGGCAAGCCGCAACCCGGCGAGACCGTCGTCGTTGCCGGCGCCTCCGGTGCGGTCGGCTCGGCCGTGGGCCAGATCGCCAAGATCAAGGGCGCTCGCGCGGTTGGCATCGCCGGCGGCAAGGACAAGTGCGACTACGTGGTGAAGGAGCTCGGCTTCGACGAATGTCTCGATCATCGCGAAACCGATTTTCCGGCCAAGCTGAAATTCGCCTGCCCCAAGGGCATCGACGTCTATTTCGAGAATGTCGGCGGTGCCGTGTTCGAGGCGGTGTTCCCGCTGCTCAATCCGTTCGCGCGTGTACCGGTCTGCGGCCTGATCGCCCATTATAACGACACCGAGGCCAAGCCGCCGAAATGGGCCGGTGCGATGATGCGCAACATCCTCACGAAGCGGCTGACCTTCCGCGGCTTCATCGTCTCCGACTTCGCGTCCCGCCATGGCGACTTCCTGCGCGACATGTCGGCCTGGGTCCGCGACGGCAAGGTCAAGTACAAGGAGTTCGTCACCGAGAGCCTGGAAAGCGCCCCCGGCGCCTTCATGGGCCTGCTCAAGGGGGCCAATTTCGGCAAGCAGCTGGTCCGGGTTGGTCCGGACAAGGCCTAACTTGGCGACATCCAGCCTCCTCGGGGCAGTGGATGGTTAAGAAAGAGTCACTAATCGGTCACACCTGCCCGCAAAACCCGCAGGTGTGACCGCCTGTTCATTGACGCCCCGACGAAGGCATTGAATCATCGCGCATATTTTAGGTGCTGCGATGTTAGAGATTGGTATTTTCTGCGTAATCCTCCTGGCCGCCGGCTATTGGGCGACGATGTTCGTCATGGGCCGCCGCGACGACGTCATCCATGGCAAGTTCGTTCACACCGAGGACGAGGGCGATTTTGCTCGCCCTCCGATGCCGGCACCACCGCCGCCGTTTCCGAAGCGTCCGGTCAAGGCCGCGCAAACTGCCGGGCAGCCGCCTGCCACTGCCTCAAAGCCGGTGAACAGCGAGGCATTGCAATCGCTGCTGGCCGCGATCCAGCAGGATCTCAAGAGCGTGGCTTAAGTCTCCGGCGAGGCCGCAACTGAAGCACAAGCTATGAGCGGCTGAGGTTCAGCCGCGCATGTGCGCCATGGTTAAGGCAGCGCGCTAGGCTGCGTGCCGCATGCGTTCGATGCTCTGGGTTATATGGTTTCCTGCATCGTCAGCCACCTTCAAAGACATGTCCGCCATCCGGCGGCTGGTATCCAAGGCGCTGCTGATGGTGTCGCGCATCAGATCAGTCTGCACAGCCGCCAAATCTTGCGGAGTTCGGCAGCGCCAGAGTTCATTCATACGGTCCATGGTCCTCTCGATCTGCTGTCGAACGAAATCGAAGTACTCGTGTGAGACGCCGTTCATTCCTTTGGCGACCGCGGTTGTAGAGTACATGATTGCTTCTGCGTTGCGGACCGAGCGCTCTGTTGCCCGCTGCGCTTCATCGCCCGTCAAACCGAACGTGCGACCAAGCTGATCACTCGAGCGGCCCATCATCGCCGTGGCCATGTCGACGCCGAAGCGCCAACTGTTTTGCAACATCTCGGCATTTTGTTGCAGCAGATGGCTGCTGGCTTGGGCCACCTCCTCGCTGGCCTCTGTGGTAGCTAAGCTGATCCGCCTGGTCTGCTCAGCAGTCCTTTCGGCGGCGCGGCGCATTGTGTCCTCAGGGCTTTGTGTGGACTTTTCCTCCTGGCGTGGATTAGCCATTTGTTGCTCCATCGTTATTGTTGGTGAGGTCGGATCCTATGCTCTCCGTCACAGGTGCGATCCTAAGCGAGCAACGTGGGCATTTCTCGACCGTTCCGGGGCACGCGATTTTTAATCAATCCTCCGCGATCGCGCGCAGCAACGAGCGCTTCAACTTCTCAAGCACTGCCTCGGTCCGATCTTCACCTTGTTCCCAATGCTGGGCATGCAGACCCCGCCGCCATCGCGGAAGCCGTCAGTCCAATAGCAAATTCTTAAGGCAGGCAGCTTGTCCGGATCGGCTTGAACTCGCCGGAAGAAGAGCACTCGATTTGCGCCAAGCGAGCCTTGAAGCGAGCCTTGAAGCGAGCCTTGGGGCATCGTTGAGCCAGAAGTCACGTGCGGGAGCACCGGTGGCGCCCCGGCGGAACCCGAACTCACTGAAAAGCGATCTTCTTCAATTCGCCGGCGACGGCCGTCACTGCGCCTTGCGGCGCGCAGGCGCAGCGACCGGCCGCAATTCCATTCTCGATACGCCTGCTGTGACGTTCACACCTGTCTGCCCCTGGACGGACACCGGCTGCAAGGCGATCGTGCGATCCGAGCCGCCCACCAGGAGGTTGGCACCAACTCCGGCGCCCACTGTGCCGCCGGCGGTCGCGCCCGCATAGGTTCCGGCCAGGGCCGCCCGGCGAAGCGTGGTTGGCGCAAACACGGTCCAAACGAGCTGACCGCCGGACGTGGCTCCTATGTCGAGACCAAGCGTGCTGACGGTGCCTTCGTACGTCTCGCGCGCCCTGCCTCGCGCCGATGCGTAGATGCAGCTCAACTGCCGTTGTCCCGCAACAATCATGCCGACTCCGGGCGATATGTTGCACGTGAGTGTGCCGACCCTTGCGCGCCCAGCCTCCTGCGCCGTTGCCGGAACCATCGCGAGGACGAGGGCCAAGGCCGCGCAAGCTGTCGCCAGATTGGTCAGCCTGGTTTCGTTCAGCGTTGTCCTAATCATGGGGCCTCCATCGACGTATTCTGAATGGTCCTTCAATGCGCGCTGAGCAAGCGATGTTCCCGTTGGTGGAAGGCAAAACTCCGCAGCAAGTGCGCCCACTGCACGCAGCCGATTTTATGAGTGATCGCCGCCCATCTGGGCGAGCAGTTCCTCGATGTCGACATCGCGCTGGCCCGCCGCCCTGACGTGGCGGACCTCAAGACGGTCGGGCTGGAAACGGTATTCGACCAGCCCGACTTCCTTGATCGCGACCCGGTCCTGGCGCGAATCATTGATGACGAAGCCGGCCGACGGCGCCCAGATGTGGCGGGTGTGGCGCCAGGTGAAGTCACGCCGCTGGTGCACGTGACCGCTGGCGATGAGACGCAGGTCGACTTTCCCGAACATCTCGATCAGCCGCGCCCGCGCCGGCTGCGGCACGTAGCGGATGGAAGTCTCCGGCGTTTCAGGATCGTCGGGCAGGTTGAGAAACAGCGGCTTGTGCAGGAACAGCGCGACCGGCCTGCCGTTCGTGCGCGCGATCTCCTGGGATAGCCAGTTGAACTGCTCGGCCTCGAAGGCGAGGCCCGAATTCATGACCAGCGAATTGAGGCCGATGAAGCACCAGCCGGCGGCCTCGAACGACCAATGGTCTTCGCCGATGATGTCGCAGAACCGCTGGCGGTGCGTCTCGTTGACCGGCGGCTTCGGCGCCGGCCCGATCGCGGTCGGATTGTCGCCGATGTCGTGATTGCCGGGGAGGTAGCGGCAGGTGACGGGTAGCGCGTCGTGCAGGCCTTTCGCGAATTCGACGTCGTCGCGGCTGGTCGGCCCGTCGAACGAGACGTCGCCGGTGTTGATGACGAGATCGGGCCTGCCGGCGTCGATGTGCTCGCTGATGCGGTGGAAGTTGGCGATCAGGCCGGGGAAGCGCCGGCCGAGATGGGTGTCGGAAATCTGGGTCAGGCGAAATTCGGGCATGCGATCATCCTACCCGTTGCCGCGCGTCGGAACGATGACGGCGCGGGCATGGATCGCAACGAACAAAGTTTAAAGCACGCGGTAGCGGATCGTGTAGCCGTCCTGCGGTGCGACCGGGCCGGCGAGCGGGGAGGCGATGCGGTCGGCGAGGTGCCAGGGGCCGAATTGGTCGGAGCGATGCGGCTCGGCCGGCAGGCGGAGGCGGAACTCGAAGGTGCCCTTGCCGGGCAGGCTCACGACCAGAACGCGGTCCGCGGTGCGGTGGTTGAGCACCACAGCGCCGCGCAGGACGGCCCGCCCGTCCGAGAGGTCGCGCCCCCCGTCGACCAGCGCCAGCGTCTGGTTGCGGTCGGTATGCAGCTCGATCTGGCTGTCGGTCACCGCCGTCAGCATCTCCCGGGGCATGCGGATCTCGAACTCGACGGCGGGCTTGGAGGGATTGAGGCCGAGATAGGCAAGCGCAGCGTGGCGCATGTCGTAGGCAGCGAAGGCGAACAGCGCGAGCGCGGCGAGCGTAGCCAGGCCGTGCCGGGCGACGTCGCGCCAATTCACGTAGATCATCCGGTAGCTCAGGCGAAAATAGACCGTCATTGCCAGCGCGACCGCGAGCGCTGCCGCGATACCTGACAACGCCGACATCAGGATGCCGAGCTGGCCGTCGGCGGATTCGCTGAAGAGGCTGGACAAGGTAGTCATGGCGCGAGCTCGCCTCGGGCCTAAGGGGCCGAAATCGCTTGAACAATCGGTGGTTGGTCGCAACAGCGGGAACGCCGGTTCAAGTCGTTCATTGTCAGCGCCAAAAGTGGCGGCTAATGACGGTCGGCGGCATTTCGCCTCCCGGGAAAGTTCCGATGTCCGTTCAAATGGTCTTGCTGCCGGTCTTCGTGCAGGTCGCTCTTACCTTCGCGCTTTTGATCGGCATGGTCCTGGCGCGGCGCAAGACCCTGGTCTCGGGCGAGACCAAGATCCGCGACATTGCGCTGGGCGAGCCGAACTGGCCGAAGGCCGTCACACAAATCGCCAATTGCTACCGCAACCAGTTCGAGCTGCCGGTGCTGTTCTACGTCCTGATCGCGCTGGCATTGCCCTTGCGCCGCACCGATCTCTTCATCGTGCTGATGTCCTGGGTGTTCGTCGTGACACGCTTTGCCCATGCCGGCGTGTTCGTCTCCTCCAACGATCTCGGCCGCCGCTCCACGATCTGGCTCGCCGGCGTGCTCGTGCTGCTCGCGATGTGGATCTACTTCGCGCTGAAGCTCTTGCTGCTGATCTGAGCGCGCATGATCCGGAAAAGTGGATCCCGGTTTTCCGAGAAGATCATGCGCAAAACCGAAAGACTCAAATGACCCCCGCTGCCCGGCTGTCCGCAGCCATCGAACTGATCGACACCATCGAGAGGGACCGCGTGCCCGCGGCCAAGGCGCTGAAGGAGTGGGGCACCGCCCACCGCTTCGCCGGTTCCGGCGACCGCGCCGCGATCGCCGGCCTCATCTGGGACGTGCTGCGCCGCTACGCCTCGAGCGCCTACCTGATGGATTCCGATACCGCACGGGCGCGCCTGATCGGCATGCTCCGTCTCGAGCGCGACATGGACACGGCCACCATGGCCGCGCTGTTCGACGGCAGCCGGTTTGCGCCGGCGCCACTGACCGAGGCCGAGCAGGCCGCGCTCAGCCATCGCTCCCTCAAGGACGCACCCGCTGCCGTCGCCGGCGACTACCCCGAATGGCTCGATCCGCATCTTGCAAAAGTGTTCGGCGAGACCCGCGCCGCGGAGGCCGCAGCGATGGCCAGCCGGGCCCCGCTCGATCTGCGCGTCAACACGCTAAAATCCAATCGCGACAAGGTGCTGCGTGCGCTTGCTCATCTTCATGCGAAACCGACGCCCTGGTCCGCAACCGGCCTGCGCATCGAGCTTTCGGCCGATGCGCGCAACCCCGGCATCCAGGCGGAAGAGGATTTCATCAAGGGCGCAATTGAAGTGCAGGATGAAGGTTCCCAGCTTGCGGCCCAGTTCACCGCGGCAAAACCCGGCGAGCAGGTGATCGATCTCTGCGCCGGAGCCGGCGGCAAGACGCTGGCGCTCGCCGCCCTGATGCAGGGCAAGGGCCGGCTGATCGCGACCGACCGCGACAAGCGCCAGCTCGCCCCGATCCATGAGCGGCTGTCGCGCGCCGGCGTCCACAATGCCGATGTCCGTACGCCCAAGGGCGAGGCCGATCCGCTTCAAGATATCCGCAGCACCGCCGACCTCGTCGTGATTGATGCGCCCTGCACGGGAACCGGCACCTGGCGCCGGAACCCCGATGCCAAATGGCGGATGCGGCCGGGCGCGCTGGAGATCCGCCTGCGTGACCAGGCCGAGGTGCTCGCGCGTGCGGTGCCGCTGGTAAAGCCAGGCGGCCGCATCGCCTACATCACCTGCTCGGTGCTGGCGGAGGAGAACGGCGAGCAGGTGAGGGCGTTCGTCGCGCGCCATCCCGAATTCGCGATTATCCCGCCCGAGCAGACCGCGAGCGTGCTCTGGGACAAGGCGGAAGCTTTTGGCGAGGCTGCGCTGCAGTCGGCGGAAGGCTGGCTGATGACGCCGCGGCGGACGGGCACGGATGGCTTTTTCGTCTCGGTGCTGAGGAAGGGCGGCTGATCTCATCCCGCCGTCATTCCGGGGCTCGCGAAGCGAGAACCCGGAATCCATCGGGCCGCAGCACTTGTCGTGCGATGGATTCCGGGTTCGCCCTTCGGGCGCCCCGGAATGACAGGGAGCAAAACAAAAGCCCCGCAGACCGGATCCCGGTCGCGGGGCTTTCGAGTTCTAGCGTTCTGCCGGTACGTCCGTGGTCAGAACGCCCTGGCGCGGGCGATTAGCCGACGCGGAGATTGTCAGCCGAGGACTTGCCGCTGCGGCGGTCGGCGACGATGTCGAACGAGACCTTCTGGCCCTCGTTGAGGGGGGAGAGGCCGGCGCGCTCGACGGCGCTGATGTGCACGAACACGTCCTTCTGGCCGTCGTCCGGCTGGATGAAACCATAACCCTTTTGAGTATTGAACCACTTCACGGTGCCCATAGCCATGGGAATTTCCTTTGTTAGAGAGGGTACGCACGCGGACCGGTACGCGTCGCTGCGCCCATGATCCTGTTCAGTCGATGTTTGGAGAAGTCATCTGAAGCGTGCGCGCCCGTCTGTAACGAAGCGAAGCGGCCCAGTCGTTCGGCCCAAGTATCGATGATCACAATATAGCGAGGATTTGGGGCTACTTCAAGGCACCACCCGTGGTTCGGGATGTCGCGCGTCTTTGCTATTTTGCGGTGCAAATGAACCGCGAGGGGGCGCATCAGTCCACGATGAAGAGCGTGGCGCCGGTCGTCGTCGAGGACCGGTGCGCGGCGTCGCCGAAATCCGACACCTGGTAACTCATTCCCGCCGTGAGCTTGAACTTGCGCCCGTCGCGCAGCTCAGAATCGAGCTCGCCCTTCAGCACATAGAGCACGTGGCCCCGATCGCACCAATGATCGGCGAGATAGCCCGGCGAGTACTCCACCATCCGCACCCGGAGCTCGCCGATGTTGAGGGTGCGCCACTTGGCCTCACCGCTCTCGCCGGGATGCGTGGTTGCCTCGATCTGGCTCCAGTCGGTGACGGTAAAGGGGGAGGTTGGGAGCTTCATGGGGGAGGGATCCTGCCTTGATGCGGTGCATCGCTTGTTAGCCTATGCCGATCTCCGGGTCGTGCACTTTACCTGGGCGGGGAGGGCGTCAGCGCGCAGCCGGCCGCCTCTTGCATCCTGCTCGCATTGATCACCCAGACCAGCAGAGCGGCGGCGCTGATGCCGGAACCCAGCATGCAAACGCCGCTCCAGCCGACCATCGCGTACACCATGGTCGCCGCGATTCCGCCAGCTGCGCTGCCGATCGAGTAGAACACCATGTAGCCCCCGACCAGCCGGCTTGCTGCGTCGGGACGCGCGGCGACGATCAGGCTCTGGCTGGTCACATGCACGGCCTGCAGCCCGAGATCCAGCATGATCACGCCTAGGACGACGAACCAGAGCGAGACATGCAGGCAGGCGATCGCGGCCCAGGCGGCGAGCATCAGCATGAGCGACAGTCCGGTGGTGCGTTGGGCCCATCCGAGATCGGCGAGACGGCCGGCATTGCGCGCGCCGAGTGCTCCGGCGAACCCGGCGACCCCGAGCAGTCCAATCGTTGTGTGCGACAGCGCGAATGGCGGCGCCGAGAGCGGCAGCACGATCGACGTCCAGAACACGTTGAGATCGGCGAAGATCAGGAACGCAAACAAGGCGCGCTCGCGCAGGATCGGTTCCTCGACGAACAGCGCCGCCGTTGAGCGCAACAGCGACAGATACGAGGAGCCGCCGGCCATTGCCGCGTGCGCGCCGCGCGGCAGGACGCGCAACAGCAAGACAGCCATGGCGAGCATGAGGCCGGCCGAAACCAGGTAGACCGTGCGCCAGCCGCCGATATCGGCCAGCGCGCCCGAGGCGAAACGCGCGAGCAGGATTCCCCCGACGACGCCGCTGGTAACGGTTCCGATGGCGCGGCCCCGGCCGTCCGGTGTTGCGAGCGTTGCGGCAAAGGCGACGAGGATTTGCACGACCACGGCAAGCACGCCGACCAGCGTCAGTCCCGCCAGCAGCACCGCGCCATGCGATGCGGTGCCGACGACCACAAGTCCGGCCGCTGACAGTGCAATCTGGCCGGCGATCAGGCGCCGGCGATCCCAGAGGTCGCCGAGCGGCACGATCAGGATCAGGCCGCATGCGTAGCCGATCTGGGTGAAGGTCACGACCATGCCGATTGCCGCGGGAGCGATGCCGAGGTCCTCGGCCATCGCGTCGAGCAGTGGCTGGGCGAAGTAGATGTTGGCAACGCTGAGGCCGCAAGCCAGCGCGAGCAGCAGCGCCATCGCGGAAGAAAGCCCGTGCCCGGCCGTCCCGGCACTATCCTTCGGGTTGCCTCTGGCGAGGTCATTGCTGGTCATCCGTCCTCTCCGGCATGATCTCTCTGGTCTCATCATAGGACCAGTTGCGCACAGCGCTGTCTAGTCTTATTTTAGAACCAGATTGGAGTGGGAGCATGAAGCGGACAGGTTTCTCGGAGGCCGTATGCCCGGTGGCGCGCGCGCTCGATGCAATCGGCGACTGGTGGTCGCTCCTGATCGTGCGCGATGCTTTCGACGGGCTGCGCCGGTTCGGCGATTTCCAGAAGAACCTCGGCATTGCCAAGGGTATGCTCAGCACGCGCCTGCGCAAGCTGGTAGAGCTCGACGTGCTCGAACTGGTTCCGGCTTCCGACGGCAGCGCGTATCAGGAATATGCGCTGACGAGGCGGGGACGCGGCTTGTTTCCTGTCATCGTCGGTTTGCGCCAATGGGGCGAGGCGCATCTCTACGCGCGCGGCGAGGCGCATTCCGACCTGGTGGACCAGGCAGGCCAGCCGGTCGGGCAGCTGGTGCTGCCATCGCGAGCCGGCCGGCCGCTGACGTGGTCCGATACGAAGGTGCGAAAGGCGGGTGCACGCAAGCGCTGATGTCTCCGCGCAGACGGATCAATGCGGCAAATGGTTCGCCGACCCCTGCACGATCAGCCCCGCCTCGTTCACCCGCAGATATTCGCAGATCCGCTTGCCCCGCTCGTTCTCGTAGAACACCACGACGCTGTCGGGGCTGACGAACAGATCGATCAGCGAGAAATGCAGGTTCGGCAACAGCCCGAGCGCCTTGCCCCAATAGGCGCGCAAAGCGGCCTTGCCGCGCAACGTTCCGCTGGGGTCGAACCCCAGCGCCGGAATACGGTCCGAGGTCATCACGGCCGCCTCGTCATAGAGTGCAAGCACGCGCTCGAGATCGCGCGTGTTCCAGGCCTCGACCCAGGTCCGGCCGAGCGCGGCCAGCGTTGATGGCTGATGGTGCTGTGACATGGCATTCTCCCTGATCGGCCCCTGTTTGACGGTAGCGGCATAATAGGTCAATATTACTTACCTATATTCATTTGTCCATGTCCAAAGAAGCATGTGGGCGCGCCGCCACCGCGGTTGCGGCCCGGGCCGCGCCAGCGTATCTGCTGGCCATGACAGCAGCACAGAACGACCGCTCCGCGTCGACGCCCTCGGTGGCCTCGGCGCACGACAAGATTCTCATCGTCGACTTCGGCAGCCAGGTGACGCAGCTGATCGCGCGTCGCGTGCGCGAGGACGGCGTCTATTGCGAGATCGTCCCGTTCAACAAGGCAGAAAGCGCCTTCGAGGAGATGAAGCCGAAGGCGGTGATCCTCTCCGGCGGCCCGGAATCGGTGCACGAGGCCGGCTCGCCCCGCGCCCCGCAATTGATCTTCGATTCCGGCGTGCCCGTGATGGGCATCTGCTACGGCCAGATGACCATGGCGGCCCAGCTGGGCGGCGAGGTCGAGGGCGGCCATCACCGCGAATTCGGTCGCGCCGATGTCGAGGTGAAGGCCGAGAGCCAGCTGTTCGCGGACGTCTGGTCATCAGGCAGCAAGAACCAGGTCTGGATGAGCCATGGCGACCGCATCACCAAGATGCCGCCGGGCTTCTCCGTCGCCGGCACCTCGCCGAACGCGCCGTTCGCGGTCATCCAGGATCAGAAGCGCAAGTACTACGGCCTGATGTTCCACCCCGAAGTGGTGCACACGCCCGACGGCGCAAAGCTGATCCGCAACTTCGTGCGCAAGATCGCCGGCCTCACCGGTGACTGGACCATGCGCGCCTTCCGCGAGGAGGAGATCGCAAAAATCCGCGCGCAGGTCGGCAAGGGCAGGGTGATCTGCGGCCTCTCCGGCGGCGTCGATTCAGCGGTCGCGGCCGTGCTGATCCACGAAGCCATCGGCGACCAGCTGACCTGTGTCTTCGTCGATCACGGCCTGATGCGCCTCAACGAAGCCGAGCAGGTCGTCGACCTCTTCCGCCACCACTACAACATCCCGCTCATGCACGTGGATGCCTCCAAGCAATTCCTCGGCGAGCTCGAAGGCGTCACCGATCCTGAAGTGAAGCGCAAGACCATCGGCCGCCTCTTCATCGAGGTGTTCGAACAAGAGGCGAAGAAGATCGGCGGCGCCGACTTCCTGGCGCAAGGCACGCTCTACCCCGACGTGATCGAGAGCGTCTCCTTCACCGGCGGACCTTCAGTCACCATCAAGTCGCACCACAATGTCGGTGGTCTCCCCGAGCGCATGAACATGAAGCTCGTCGAGCCCCTGCGCGAGCTGTTCAAGGACGAGGTGCGCAAGTTAGGGCGTGAGCTCGGCCTGCCAGAAATCTTCGTCGGCCGGCATCCGTTCCCAGGCCCCGGCCTCGCCATCCGCTGCCCCGGCGAGATCACTGGGGATAAGCTCGACATCCTGCGCAAGGCCGACGCCGTCTACATCGACCAGATCCGCAAGCACGGCCTCTACGACGAGATCTGGCAGGCCTTTGCCGTGCTGCTCCCCGTCAAGACCGTCGGCGTCATGGGCGACGGCCGCACCTATGACTATGTGGTTGGCCTGCGCGCCGTCACTTCGACCGACGGCATGACCGCGGATTTCTACCAGTTCGACATGAAGTTCTTAGGCGAGACCGCGACGCGCATCATCAACGAGGTGAAGGGCGTGAATAGGGTGGTGTACGACGTGACGAGCAAGCCGCCCGGGACGATCGAGTGGGAGTGAGTTAAGGCGTCACACGCACAACGACCGCGCCTAACCAAACCCAGCCAACAATAGCCGCGATAAAGAACGCGATGCCTGGCGCGATCAGATTGCTCATGCCGGAGGCGACGAGTACGGGCATGGCGAGCCCGGCCGCTATCGAAATCAGGGCCAGTTCTGTTTCGCCCGCGTCGTAATAGCCGCGCGCGAACACGAAGCAGGCGATGATCAGCGCGCTGAAAGCGACCATGAAGCCCATGCCGTGAAGCTTGGCGCTCGTCGTCATCACGGGTGCCATGTCGGCCGGCGTGCCAGATGGAAAACCGAAGCTCGCTGGGGCGGGGAAGATGCCTGCAATGATCAGCCCTAGGCCATAGACGGCGATCAGGAGCGGGCCCCAAAGGCCGCCTTCGGCGGCGCGCAGGCCGACGGCGCACAGCAATGTCAGCACTCCACTGAGGATAAACGTGACGACCATCAGCCAGCCGCGGTCGCCGAGGCTGAGCATGCTGATCGCATGCCGTTTGAGATCGAAGCCAGGCCGCGCGAAACTTTCGACCGACGACACAAGGATGAAGAGGAGGCCAGCGGCAATGCCGGCGAGCGGGAGCAGGCGCACGATGTCAGAGCGCATCATCGATTTTCTCTCTGTTTGTGATTGAGGCAGTCGTATAGCGTCAACTCACCCCACCGGCTTCATCCCCGCCTTGATGTATTCCACCATCTGCGTGACTACCGTGCCCCAGCCGTCGTGGAAGCCCATCGCTTCGTGCTTCTTGCGGGTCTCTTCGTTGCCGTGAATGGCGGTGGCGACATAACGCGTGCGCTCGGGGCCGAGCGGCGAGAGCTCCAGCACCGCCGTGAAGAACGGATTCGGCGCGGGGCGGAAGCCCGGCAGCAGCGTGTCGGTGAACACCAGGCGTTCGTTCTCGATGACTTCGAGATAGCAACCGACGTTGGGAAATTCCTGGCCCTCGGGCGAGCGCATGATCGAGCTGAACACGCCGCCCGGTCGCAAATCGATCTCACACTTCGTAACGGACCACGGACGCGGGCAGAACCAGTGCTTAAGATGTTGCGGCGTCGTCCACACTTTCCAGACCAGGGAGACGGGGACTTCGATCTCACGTTCCAGTACGAGATCGAACTTCGGATCGGGCTTCACCAACGCGGCTTTCATTTCAAACCTTCCTTTTTCAGCTTCAACAAATATGCATCCATCTGGTCGAGGCGGCGCTCCCAAAGGCGCCGCTGCGCCCCGAGCCAGTCTTCGGCAACCTTCAGGCGGTCGGCGGCGAGCTGATAGGTGCGCACGCGGCCCTTCTTTTCGGAGTGCACAAGCCCGCAGCCTTCGAGGACTTTCAGATGCTCGAGCAGGGAGGGCATCGCCATTTTGTAGGAGGCGGCCAGTTCGCTGACCGAGGCCGGCTTCAGGCTCAGCCGCTCCACGACATCCCGGCGTGTCGGATCCGACAGCGCACGGAAGATGCCGTCAATCGCACCTGGCGGAGGCGGAGCGCTGGCGGTTTGCGGCATCATTGCTGGTCGGTTTGCCATTTCTGGTGGGGGGCAACAGCGACATACTAGAGTAGGGAGAATACTTAGGTCAATACCTAAGTATTTAGGCCGCCACAATTTGCCTTGTGAGCACGTCGCGACGCGCATCATCAGCGAAGTGAAGCGTGAACCGGGTGGTGTATGATGTGACGAGTAAGCCGCCCGGGACGATTGAGTGGGAGTAGGGTTTGGCGAGAGACAAGGCGCCGGTAGCTGGCGAAATCTATAGCTTTCGCACTTCGCCACTGTCGGGATTTGCCCCGCCGGAGACCGGTCGCTATGCGGCATTCAAGGTCTTGGGCGTCAACGAAAGGTTTGTTGCCATCGCGGTGCTAGGGGGAATTTGGTCGACGCCTCCCAGCTTGAGAGTGGCCAATGAGGCGGTCGTTCTTCATGAACACCGCTTTGCGCATACGGGTCGAATGGCCGTGTTCGGCGTTAACGCTGATTGGTGGGCACCATCCGACCTCGATAGTGTTTCTTTATTGGGAAGCGGTAGGTTGTCGCCTGAGGAGCAGGCGATAGGTGCGAAGATTATTGGCTTCGGAATCGGGTTCAGCTACTCGACTCTCCGATTTGCCAACCATGCAGCCGAAGGCGAATGGCGCTGGGAACACGATCGCGACGCGCTCCTGGTCGAATCCGAGAAGAGTAAGGCGAAGGCCGCTGCCGAACGAGCCGCGAAGGAAGAACGATACCGAGCGCGTCTCAAGAATCTCACGTGGGAAAAGCTGCTAGCTGAGACGCCGTTCGAAAGATGGGCGCCGTCGCCACCGTTTCCGCCAGTGGAGTTCACCAAAGCCGCCCGAGAGACAGTCCATAGTGCGTGCCGCGAGCTTCGCGAGCTGGGACCAAGGCCGCCGAAAGCGAAGGTGCGATCGATCCTTCGACGTTGTGTTGAATGGTTTAACGAAGCGGATAAAGCTGCCGGAGAAGTAATCGAGACCGAGGAGCGCGAGGACATTTACGCGGTGCTAGAAGAGATGGCTTTCGTGGCGAAACAGAAGAGTCTGGTCGATGAGATCGACACCTGGCGAGAATGGTGAGCCCGTAGGATGGGTAGAGCGCAGCGAAACCCATCGCGGCAACACAACGAGGTCGATGGGTATCGCTGCGCTCTACCCATCCGACGACTACTGGAAAGCGCTCTAAGGTGAGTACGGTCAAGCCCTCTTGAAATTTGGGTAGTTTATCTTTATGACTACTGTAGTCATAAGGATGAGCTCCATGCGCGAAATCCAACTTCGTGATGCGAAGGCCAATCTTTCCGCAGTCGTCGATGAAGCTATCGACGGCAAGCCTGCGGTGATCACGCGTCATGGCAAGAGGCAGGCTGTGGTGTTGAGCTATGAGGAGTGGCGCCGGCTGTCGCAGGTGCCGAGTTTCGGACGCCTGCTGATGGCAGCTCCTGCGAGGGCGGGCGATTTGCCGGCGCGCAATCGGTCCCGGCTGCGCAAGACCGATTTTTGAAACGTGTACCTGGTCGATACCAACGTCATATCCGCGGTGTCGCCGAACCGGCCGGTGCCGACGGCGCTCGTCGAATGGATGGACGCACAATCCGGCTCCCTATACTTGTCCGTCGTGACGATTGCGGAGGTCGAGGACGGAATAGCGAAACTGCGACGAGAGAAAGCCACGCGCAGGAGCAGGGACCTGGCACAATGGCTTGACGCCGTGCTGCACCTCTACGGTGATCGAATCCTGGCGTTCGACACGCCGGGCGCGCGGCTTGCGGGAGAGCTGTCGGACTGGGCTCGCGGGCAGGGGCATGCGCCTGGATTTGCCGATATCATCATTGCTGCTACGGCGCGCGAGCACGCGCTGACGATCTTGTCCCGCAACGTCAGGCATTTCGCGCCACTCGGCGTGCCGGTGCTCGATCCCTTCAGTAAGTTGCCGCCGTCCTGATTGTTGCGCAGGTGCTCCGCGCTTGCGTTGGATGTGCGCCGTGCTCGTCCATGATACGACATCTGCATCGCCCTTCCGGAGCCGAGCTTGATGTCCGTTGCGCCCACCCAGCC
>NZ_PGVG01000070.1 GCF_002795245.1 Bradyrhizobium forestalis
ACCCATTGGCCGATCAAGGTCGCGTGGTTGATTGGAACTCGCATCGCGGAAACCATCTTGGCCAGCGGTCCAACACGCCGCACCAACAGGCCGGACATATGGATGCAAGCGATCCGATCAAAACCTTAGCAAAGCTCTTGTGCCACGGAGGCCGTCCACATATGGGTCCCGGATCGGCGCGCGCTTAGGGCGCGCTTGTCCGGGACGACATCGAGTTTGTCGACGCCGCATCCTACCCAGCCCTCCGCTTTTCCAGCCCCCGTCCCGTCTCCAGCATCAGCCGCCGCAGCCAGATCGAGCCCGGGTCCATCTGCGCCCGGGTCGGATGGAACATGAACTGCTCGTCGATCCCTGGGTCGAGCGGCGGCGTCACCGTGACGAGCCCAAGCTGCGTCGACAGTGCGGCAATCAGCCGGCGCGGCACGAAGGCGACGAGATCGGTGCGGGCGGCGACGTGCAAGGCTTCGAGATAGCCCGCCACCACCAACGAGATATGTCGCTCGATGCCTTTGCTGCGCAGCCAGGTGTCGATCAAGTCCTCAGCGCTGCCGCGGATGATCACGCCGACATGGCGTGCGGCCAGGAACGCCTCGCGCCGTTTCAGCTTCGCTCCAACAGGATGGCCGCGCCGCACCGCCAGCGCGTCGCTGTCCGTGTAGAGCAGCTGGCGATGAAAGCCCTTGAAGGCATTGCCGATCGAGATCACGAGGTCGATGGTGCGGGCGAATTCGGCGTGGAAGATCGTAGATCCCCGCCACGGCACCACGTCGATGCGGACGTTGGGGGCGGCTCGCGTCACCTTCTCCATCAATGGCGGCATCAACAGCTCAACCGCGAGATCGGGCATCATCAGGCGGAACTGCCGCTCGCTGCGTGCGGCGTCGAAATCGTCAGGCACGAACAGCCCGCGCACCTGGTCGAGCGCCTGCGCCAGCGGCGCGCGCAGGGCCTGCGCCCGTGGCGTCAGCTCCATCCGTGCACCGGTCCGCACCAAGAGCGGATCGCCAAAGATGTCGCGCAGGCGCTGCAGCGCATGGCTCGCCGCCGGCTGCGACAGCCCGAGCCGCAGCGCGGCGCGGCTGACATTGGCCTCGCGCAGCAGCGCGTCGAGCGCGCTCAATAGATTGAGGTCAAGCGAATTCAAATTCATGAGGTGAATATATATCATATTTACTATCGATTTGAAGAATGCAGATCCGCCGGCGATGATCTTCGCGATGTCACACCACGGAGATGCCGCCATGAGCGCGACCGCCAACAAGAAACTGATGCAGGATATCTTTGCCGCCGCCGCCAATCCCGATCCGGCCGCGCGCGATCGCGCGCTGTTCAGCGCCAGTCTTGCCGAAGACGCCAAATGGGTCGTGACCGGGCAGTATTCCTGGTCCCGCACCTTCTCGGGCAAGGACGCGATCCTCAACGACCTGCACGGCTACGTGCGCACGCGCTTGCGCGACCGCACGCGAACAATCGCTCACCGCTTCATCGCCGACGGCGACATCGTCGTGGTGGAGGCCAAGGGCGACAACGTCACGCCCGATGGCGTGCGCTACGACAATGACTACTGCCTGGTGTTTCGCCTCGCCGACGGCAAGATCAAGGAGATCCGCGAGTACTGCGATTCCGTCCTGACCGAGAAGGCGCTCGGTCCTTTTCCGCAGGCGCCGGCGAGGGCTGCGGGCTGAGTGGATTGAGCTGCATCACGTCCACCGGCCGATCTCGTCCGTCAGGGCCGGTGATGATCGTGCGGGCCTGGCAGGCGTTGGTCGAGATCGTCCGTACCAGGCGCGAGCGGTCTCAGGCACGGTGTCAGCTCGCCGCCATGACCGAACGGGAGCTTCAGGACTGTGGGATGACCCGGGCGGAGATCGCGTACGAGCTGAAGAAGCCGGTCCGGCGGAAGTAGGGAGCGGGAGCAACTGCCGACAAAATCAGCAGGTTTTGTCGGCGTGCCACGGCTCTGCGCGAAAAATTGGAAGGTTCAATTAACGAGTGTCCTCCATTGTGTCGCGGTGCAGCGTGGGTCGCAGAGACGCGGCGTGCGGCTGCCGGAGTGGCCGTGACGATCGCCGGAGTTGTCCGGCCCCTCGAATTCACATGCATCTGGGTGGACAGTGGGAATGCCGAAATTTCGTTTGCGGATCAGGGGACGCCTGTACGCAGGCTTCATGGCCCTGGTCGCGGTCGGTCTCGTGATGGCAGTGGTTGCCGTCTGGAATTTGCGGGACGTGCAGGATCAGGTCGCAAGACAATCTGCCCTCTCGGACAGCACGGCGCGGGTGCTGGAAATATCAGCCCATCTGCAGGCGATCCAGCGCGCCAACCTGCGCTACGTCTACGACGCCAACGAGCCTGCGATGAAGGAGGCGCAAGAGCGGGAAACCGCGGCGACCGAGCTGCTGCGGGTCGGCGCGAAGGGGACGCTCTCCGAGGAGCGGCGAGCGCTCTACAACGGCCTGATCGACGACATCGCCAAGATGCGACGCCTGCGTGACAATCTCGGCGACGCCGCCAACGAGGCGAGAACGGGCAAGGCGACGCTGCTACCCAGCGGGGAGGAGCTGGCCGTCAAGATGGGCAAGCTGGTCGATGCAGCGCGGGCTGCCGTCGACGAAGACACCGCGGCCCTGGTCGCGGACCTCGAATCCAGAATCCTTCTTGTTCGGGTCGCAAACTGGCGTTTCCTGGCCGTACGTGACGTCCAGGGGCCCGCGAATTTCAGGGCGAGTGTGGACAGGGCAGCGCAACGGCTCGCAGCGATCGAAAAGAGCCCGCAGGCGGCGGAGTTGCGCACCACGCTCGCGCCGGTGAAGACCTCGCTCGGAATCTACAAATCGGCGTTCGAGACGACGTCCGCCGCGATGCTTCAGGCCGACGAGATCTACCATAAGAACCTCGCGCCCCTCATCGTCGACAGCATCGGCAAGCTCAAGGCCGCGGAAACGACCCTGAAGAAGGACTACCGGGACTCGCGCAACAATGCCGAAGCCGTGATCGCCGGAACGACGACCGTTCAGGAGATCGCCGGCGGCCTCGCCATTTTGTTCGGCGGCATCGTCGCCTTCCTGATCGCTCGCAGCATTGTCGGTCCCCTGACCTCGATGACGCACGCGATGGGGCGGCTTGCCGGCGGTAATCTCGAGGTCGAGATTCCCGGCAGCGGCAGGGCCGACGAGATCGGCGACATGGCCAAGGCGATCCAGGTGTTCAAGGACAACATGAGCGAGACCGAGCGCATGCGCGCCGAGCAGGCCGAGCTCGAGGCGCGGCAGGCCGAGAGTCGCAAGACAGACATGGTCAGGCTTGCCGACCAATTCGAGCAGGCGGTCGGTGAGATCGTCAACACGGTGTCGTCGGCGTCGAACGAGCTCGAAGCCTCCGCAGGCACTTTGACCACGACCGCCGCGCGGGCCCAGGACCTCTCGACGGAGGTCGCCAGCGCGTCGCAGGAGGCCTCGGCCAATGTTCAGGCGGTCGCCTCGGCGACCGAGGAGCTCTCCTCCTCGGTATCCGAGATTGCCCGCCAGGTGCAGGAATCCGCCCGCATCGCGGGCGAGGCCGTCGGTCAGGCGAGCAGGACCAACGAGCGCGTCGGCGCGCTCTCCAAGGCCGCCGCGCGGATCGGTGACGTGGTCGAGCTGATCAGCACCATCGCCGGCCAGACCAACCTGCTGGCGCTGAACGCCACCATCGAGGCGGCGCGCGCAGGCGAAGCCGGCCGCGGCTTTGCGGTGGTCGCTTCCGAGGTCAAGGCGCTCGCCGAGCAGACTGCGAGGGCCACCGGCGAGATCGCCCAGCAGGTCTCCAGCATCCAGGCCGCGACGGAGGAGTCGGTCGGCTCGATCCGGGAGATCAGCGGCACCATCGAGCGGCTGTCGGAGATCTCGTCGACGGTCGCCGCCGCCGTCGAGCAGCAGGGCGCGGCGACGCAGGAGATCTCCCGCAACGTCCAGCAGGCGGCCCAAGGCACGCAACTCGTGTCGTCCAACATCGGCGACGTGCAGCGCGGCGCCTCCGAGACCGGCTCGGCCTCCTCGCAGGTGCTGTCGGCGGCGCGCTCGCTCTCGGCCGACAGCAACCGGCTGAAGCTCGAGGTAACCAAGTTCCTGAACTCGGTCCACGCCGCCTAAGTCTCAAACGCAAAAGGCCACGCGCATGCGCGTGGCCTCGAACAGCGGCGCGCTCAGGCCACCTTGGTCGTCATGTGCTTGAACATGTTGCTGCGCGCTTCGTCGTCCATCTCGGCCTTGAAGGTGAACTTGTCCTTCAGGGCGATGGCGCGCGCCGCCGCCGGGCGCGCCGAGATCTCGTCGACGAGCCGCTTCACATTCGGGTATCGCGCAAAGGCGTCGTCGCCGAGCTTGAACGGCACCATCCGCGCCCAGCCCCACAACGCCATGTCGACGATCGAATAGCTGTCACCGACCATGTAGCGGCGGCCTTCGAGGTGACCGTCGAGAATCTTGTAGTGGCGATCGGTCTCGTACTGGTAGCGGTTATGGGCATAGTCGTGGCTCTGGTCCTTCGGCGCAAAATGCTTGAAGTGCACGGCCTGGCCCGAATAGGGCCCGACGCCGGTGGCGATGAACATCAGCCAGGACAGCATCTCGCCGCGCACGCCGGCGGCGGGCAGGAATTTGCCGGTCTTCTCGGCGAGATAGAGCAGGATGGCGTTGGAGTCGAACACGATGGCGCCGCCATCGTCGATCGCCGGCACCTTGCCGTTCGGATTGATCTTGAGGAACTCCGGCGTGAACTGCTCGCCCTTGCGGGTGTCGACCGCGACCGGCTCAAAGGGCAGGCCGGACTCTTCCAGATAAAGCGCGACCTTGGTCGGGTTCGGCGATCCGTTGAAATAGAATTTGAGCATCACACATCTCCCGGTGTCTGTTGCCGCGTGCGGACGCGGGCGTTGGGCAGGCCTTGTCTTGCCTGAACCCGTTGCGGGAGAGCAACCGGCGAGTTTGCCGGGCGGTGTCTGCGCGTGGCGCAGATCAGGTGGCGTAACAGAGGCCGATTGCCGCCGTAATGACCATGGCCGCGCCCACGGCCTCCAGCCGCAGTCCGAGCCGCGCGGCGAGGTGCATGTCGGAGGCGCGCGCCGCGCGCTCCGATCCGCGCGCGTAGCCGTGAACGATGACGTCGTGGTTGAAATTGTCGTGCGCCTCGTTGCTGCTGGCGAGCCCGACGCAGATCACCAGCACGCCGAACAGCGCCAGGCCGAAAAATCCCAGCAGCGCGATCAGGAACATCGGAAACATGCCGACCAGGAAGATCGGCAGCAGCGGCACCAGCAGCAATGTCTCGGACTGTCGTCGCATGGCGAGGCAACCGGTCAGACGGGCTGATCGGTCGAATCTAATCCTGACGGTGGCGGCTTTCAATCACCACTGCTGTCATTCCGGGGCGCGCCTCTTGGCGCGAGCCCGGAATCCATTGGGCCGCATGTGCTGTGGTTGGATGGATTCCGGGTTCTCGCTTCGCGAGCCCCGGAATGACGATCGAGAGGGGGACCTACTCCGACGCCATGCCGGCGCGGATCTCGGCACGCAGCTCGTCGATCAGCTTGAGACCCTTCTTGGTCTCGACGTGCCAGAAGGTCCAGCCGTTGCAGGCCTGCGCGCCTTGCGCCACCGCGCCGATGCGGTGGATCGAGCCGACCTTGTCGCCGAGCATGATGGCGCCGTCGGCACGCACCAGCGCGCCGAGCTTCTTCTTGGCGTCGAACAGTTTCGTGCCGGGCATGATCATGCCGCGCTCGATCAGCTCGGAGAATGCGACGCGCGGGGCTTCGCGTGCGGTCATGAACGGAGCGAGGCTCTCGTCCGGCAGCGGCTCGACCGCCGCGATGCGCGCTGCGGCCGCCTTGGCATAGGTCTTGTCGCGCTCGAAGCCGATATAGGACCGGCCGAGACGCTTGGCTACCGCGCCGGTGGTGCCGGTGCCGTTGAAGGGGTCGATCACGAGGTCGCCGGGTTTTGATGACGACAGCAGCACGCGTGCGAGCAGGCCTTCCGGCTTCTGCGTCGGATGCACTTTCTTGCCGTCGGCGCCCTTGAGGCGCTCCTCGCCGGTGCAGAGCGGGATCAGCCAGTCGGACCGCGCCTGCACGTCCTCGTTGGCGGCCTTCAGCGCCTCGTAGTTGAACGTGTAGCCCCTGGCCTTCTCGTCACGCGCGGCCCAGATCATGGTCTCGTGCGCGTTGGTGAAGCGGCGGCCGCGGAAATTCGGCATCGGGTTGGTCTTGCGCCAGACGATGTCGTTCAGGAGCCAGAAGCCGAGGTCCTGCATGATCGCGCCGACGCGGAAAATGTTGTGATAGGAGCCGATCACCCAGATCGTCGCCGACGGCTTCATCGCACGGCGGGCGGCGAGCAGCCAGGCGCGGGTGAAATCGTCATAGGCCGAGAATGAATCGAACTTGTCCCAGGCGTCGTTGACGGCGTCGACATGGGATTCGTCGGGGCGCTTGAGATCGCCCTTGAGCTGGAGATTGTAGGGCGGGTCGGCGAACACGAGATCGACCGAACCTGCCTGAAGCTTCGACATCTCGGCGACGCAATCGCCGAGAATGATGCGATGCGACGGAGACTCGAAGTTTGTGCGGGGCGCCCTTGCAGACGCCCCGCGACGCGACTCTACCATGACTCAAGAACTCTGACTCAGGCGACGCTGTCGGCGACGCGGGACCAAACAACCGACTGGCCGTTACATTGAAGGGGCAAAGTAAAAATCGACTTAACCCGCTGCTTTTGTGAGCAGGTCGTGCATCGCCGTTTGTGCGCGCGTTGTCGTGTGCATTCGCCGCGTTTTACAGTGTATTTCGCGTTTGCTGCGGCTCGCGGCAGCAATCATGGCTGGAAAAGGGCCGCAAATTTCTCTCGGAAAAAATTGCTCGGCCCTCGGAAAAAATTGCTGGCATCGACATGCTGTCGCACTAGGCAATTTTTGCCGGCCACGATATTGATAAACGCAACGGATATTTTACGTGTGTGGCGCGTTGAGCTTTCGCACTATCGTGCGCCGTCGAAACTGAATCAGGGACCCCCAAGGGAAGGCCGCCATGCGTTACGATGACTTCCGCCGCAGCGACGACATCGAGGATCGTCGCGATGAAGGTGGTGGCTTTGGCGGCGGCGGAGGCGGCGGGTTCGGCCTGCCGATGGGCGGCGGCGGGCTCGGCATCGGCACCATCATCGTGCTCGGCCTGATCGGCTATGCCTTCGGCATCGACCCGCGCATCCTGATCGGCGGCGCCGAGATCCTCACCGGAGGCGGTCATGCACCGACCTACCAGACCGATCGTCAGGCGTCCTCGGGCAAGCGCGGCGCGCCGACCGACGAGATGGGCAGCATGATCTCCGGCGTCCTCGGCGAGATCGACGATCGCTGGAGCGAGATCTTCCAGGCCAATGGCCAGACCTATACCGGCCCGAAGATCGTGCTGTTCCGCAACGCCACCAATGGCGGCCGTTGCGGCATGGCGCAGTCGGCGATGGGGCCGTTCTACTGTCCGCCGGATCGCACCATCTTCCTCGACACGTCGTTCTTCCGCGAGGTCGAGACGCGCTTTCGCGGCTGCTCCGGCAAGTCGGCGTGCAATTTCACCACCGCCTACATCATTGCCCATGAGGCCGGCCACCACATCCAGAACCTGCTCGGCATCATTCCGCGCGTGACGCGGCTGCAGCAACAGGTCGGCTCCAAGGCCGAGGCGAACGCGCTTCAGGTCAAGGTCGAGTTGCAGGCCGACTGCCTGTCCGGCGTCTGGGTCAATCGCGAGGCGAAGAAGCGTCCGAATTTCCTCGAGCCCGGCGACATCGACGCCGCGCTGACCACGGCCAGCGCCATCGGCGACGACACGCTGCAGCGCCAGGCCACGGGGCGCGTCGTGCCTGACTCCTTCACCCACGGCTCGGCGGCGCAGCGCAAGCAATGGTTCATGACCGGCTACCAGCAGGGCACGGTCCAGGCCTGCAACACGTTCGGCGCGGGAGCGTTGTAATTACGAGTTCGTGCCCCGGACGCAGCGCAGCGCTTCTTCAGCGGTGCGCTGCAGAGCCGGGGCCCACAACGCCGGTCCCGATGTTTCTCCGAACTGGGTCCCGGCTCTGCGACGCATCGCTTCGCGCTGCATCGCGTCCGGGACACGAGAGGAAAGAGCAATGGCCTCCATCGACGAAACCAAACAGTTCATCCCGCTCAACATCGCGGTGCTCACCGTGTCCGACACGCGCGCGCTTGCGGATGACAAGTCCGGCCAGACCCTCGCCGATCGTCTCACCGCGGCGGGCCATCATCTGGCCGCGCGCGAGATCGTCACCGACGACGTCGAGGCGATCCGCGCCGTCATCCGCCGCTGGATTGCCGATAGCGGCATCGACGTCGTCATCACCACCGGCGGCACCGGTTTTACGGGACGCGACGTCACGCCGGAGGCGATCGAGCCGTTGTTCGAGAAGCGCATGGACGGCTTCTCGATCGCATTCCACATGCTGAGCCATGCCAAGATCGGGACGTCGACGATCCAGAGCCGCGCCACCGCGGGCGTCGCGGGCGCGACCTACATCTTCTGCCTGCCGGGTTCGCCCGGCGCCTGCCGCGACGGCTGGGACGGCATCCTCGCACCCCAGCTCGACTACCGCACGCGGCCCTGCAATTTCGTCGAGATCATGCCGCGGCTGGACGAGCATTTGCGCCGGCCGAAAGCGCAAGGCGCGACGGTGTAGTCGCGCGATGGTGCGGACGACGTCTTGCTGATCGAGGCACGGACTTCTTCCTTCTCCCCTTGTGGGAGAAGGTGGCATAGGCGGCCTTCGGCCGCCGTTCTTAAGAACGCCGATGCTCTGCATCGGCTACGGCGCCGGATGAGGGTATCTGTCGGCACGGCAAGCGTGGAGAGATACCCCTCACCCAAACGAGCCCGTGTCTGACAGTTGACATGCCCTCTCCCACAAGGGGCGAGGGCGCAGCAATGCACATCTCGCCCGCTGCGAGATAGCTACAGATCGCGCTCCCACGTCTCTCCGACCAGGTCGGCGCCGAAGCTGTGGTGCTTGTCTTCCTTCACCAGCTTGAAGCCGGCACTTTGATAGATCCCGCGCGCGGCGAGCAGGATGCTCTGCGTCCACAGCGTCATCTTGCTGTAGCCCCGCTCGCGGGCGCCCTGGATGCATTGCTCGACCAGTGCGCGGCCGACGCCTAGGCCCCGTGCTTTCTTCTCTACCTGCAACAGGCGGAGCTTGGCGATTTCGTCCGTGGCCTTGACCAGAAACACCGAGCCGACCGGCTCGCCACCGACCTCCGCGATCCAGCAGTGCTCGCGCGCGGCATCGTAGTTCCTGATGAACTGCGCGCAGATCTCGGCGACCAGCGCCTCGTAGCTGATGTCCCAGTTGTAGTCCGCGGCGTAGGCGGCAGCCTGCCGGGAGATGATCCAGCCCATGTCGCCGACGCGATGGCTGCGCAGCATGAAAGCCGCAGGCTGGCTTCGGCGTTGCTCCAGCACGGCCTCGATGATCGCCATGGCCTGCGTGAGCCGCGTCGCATCGCCGGACGAGAGCTGAGCCAGCATCGCGGCGACCTCGTTTTGCGAGCTCAGGTTCAGCTTGGCGAAAGCTTGGCGGCCCTTGGCGGTGAGGCTGAGCTGGTATTGCCTGCGATCCGCGGGCAGGGGCTTTCGCGTGATCAGCCCCTTTTCGTCGAAGCTCTGGACGATGCGGCTGAGATAGCCGGGGTCGAGACCAAGCTCGTTTCCGATCTCTTTTGCCGCAAGGTCGTCGCGATGCGCGAGTTCATAGAGCACGCGCGCCTCGCTGAGCGAAAACGGGCTCTTGCCAAGATGCTGGTCGAGCACGCCGAGCTTGCGAGTATAGAAGCGGTTGAAGGCGCGGACCGCTGCGATTTGGTCGCTGGCGACCTGTTCGGCCGCCGGGCTTGATGGCGAAGATTGGGATGGCATGGGGATCACCTCGATACTTGCCATTGTCAATTAATTATTTGACTTTGGCAAGTATCTCGGCGCTTCAGCCGACCATGACGATCCGGCTGCGCAGCATGGTCCGGGACGACCGGCCGAGCCGCCGGAGCAGCCGCGCCTCGGAATGGCGGGCGTGAGGCGGGTAGCCGCCGATTCGGTCGTAATGATCACGGGCGATCAACAGCCCCTGATCGCCGAGCGGACCGACGAGCTTGCGCGCCACGGCCCAGAGGACGTCGCGCAATGCGGTATTTGCGTAAGGCGAGCGCGCATAGCGGAACACCGCCGCACGATCCCTCCCGCTGGTGGCGACGGCCTGGATGAACTGGGTGGTTTCCTCGATCCAGCCGGTTTCCAGCACGGCGCCCGCAGGCAGGAACATCAGCCACGGCGATCGGGCCTGGAGCGCGCCGGCGGCGAGCGCAGCGCCTTGCGAAGATCCCTCGAACCCGATGAAACGGCAGCCTGCGACGTCGGCAACGCGCTCGATGACGCCGTTGCGAGTGCCGTCGACCAGCAGGACCTCCCGGATCACGCCGGCGGCGGCGCCGGGGACCAGCGCGGCCAGGGTTGCGACCGCCGTCTGCTCGACACCTTCGGTCGGAATGATGACGCTCAGCATGATTGAGGCTTCAGTGTCGGCACTTCGGGAGAAGCGTAGTGTTCAATGATGTTGTCATAAACCCGTAGCATTGCCGAGTGCAACTTTCCGGCGGCGCTTCGGCATGCGATGGTAAACCGCAGCCAGTCATCGCAGCCAAATGTGTCATGCGCGGGCTGGAAATATTGCCGAATGTTTCGGCACAAGCTCATCCCGGCGGTATTAACCCGAAGCTTCTTGGACATTTCGCCACGCGCGGGCAGTCGATCCCTCTCAGACGAGGATGCAGCTTGCAAGAAAGGTCGAACGAAAATGTGTGATCTTGGTCCCCGGAGAGGCCTCACATGACCGCCGATCAACTCGCCGTTGGCGTGGCGCCAACGCCGCTGAAGCAGGGCACTGCGCCGACCTTGCGGATCCGGGCGCTGATGCTGGGCGACCGCATCAATGCTTCCAGCCTGGAGATCGGCACGCTTGTCTCCTCGACGCCGGCCGCCTTCCGCGTCCATGCCGGCCTTGCCGTGATCTTTCGCTACGGCGTCGTCGTGCTGATCGGGCTGCTTCCGTCCGAGGAGAAGGTCCTCATCGACAACCTGAAGTCGCGTGTGACCGGAGAGCTCAGCCCGTACGAGGAGGAGATCGCGCAGGCGCAGCTCTGCAACGAAGAAGCCGCCGAGACGATCCAGCCGGGCGGGCCGATCTGCCTCGCCAAATTCTCCGACGACCGGCTGCTGCTGGTTGCGGATGCGCTCGCCAAGAGCACGTCGCTGGCGCGCGACGAGCGCCGCGTCGCCGCGGTCTTCGATGTGATCGAGCCGTTTGCACGGGAGCTCGCCGAAAACGGCCGCACGCCGCGCCGGCGCAAGGGCATTCTGCAATTGATCGGCAATGCACTGCTGGTGCAGCAGCGCGTCGCTGGCCGTGTCGCGGTCGCCGAGAAGCCCGACGTGCTCTGGGAGAAGCCCGAGCTCGATCGGCTCTATTCCCGTCTCGAGGACGAGTACGAGTTGAAGGAGCGCCTCGACACGCTCGAGCGCAAGCTCACCGCGGTATCGGAGACCGCGAACGCACTGACCGACATCATCGACACCCAGCGCTCGCTCCGCCTGGAGATTGCGGTCGTGGTGCTGATCGTGATCGAGGTCGCGATCGGGTGTTTCCAGATCCTGACCGGCATTCACTGAGGCGCGGCAGCGTGCCTGCCATGTTGGCCGGATTGCGCCTGCCATGCCGCAATCTCGGCAAGCTCGGCTTCGGGCCGTGTCCGGATCGTCTCGCAGCGTCCAAGATAGAGCTCTCCGGCGTCGCCCTCGATCGTGATCCACTCGCCTTCGGCAAGTGCGAGATTGCCGAGCTGAGCTCGCTTTGCGGCAGGATCGATCTTCAACTCACGGCAGTCGACCACGCAGGGCTTGCCCATCTGCCGCGCCACCAGGGCCGCATGCGAGGTGCGCGCGCCGACCGACGTGACGATGCCAGCAGCAAGCGCGAAGCCTGCGACGTCGGCGGTGCTGGTATCGGGCCGCAGCAGGATGACCGGCTCGCCCGCCGCCGAGAGGCGCTGGGCGCCTTCGGACGAGAACGCCGACCGTCCGATCGCGATGCCGCCGGAAGCCCCGATGCCGGTTGCTGCGGGCCTGCCCGGAGCAACCAATCTGGTTTCGGTGAGCGAGGCGAGGTCGATCTCCGCAATCCGTCCCAATGCCTCGTCTTTCGAGATCAGGCCTTCATGCACGAGGTCGATCGCGATCCTGGCGGCGGCTCGCGGCGTGCGCTTGGCCGCCCGGGTCTGGAGGATCCAGAGCCTGCCGTTCTCGACCGTGAACTCGACGTCCTGGACATCGGCGAACGCGTGCTCGAGTCGTCTCAGGACATCGCCCAGCTCCGATTCGAGTTTCGGCAGCTCGCGGGCGATCGCCTCGGCCGTATCAGGCGCGCGTCGTCCGGAAACGACGTCTTCGCCCTGCGCATCGAGCACGAGGTCGATCATCGGGCGCGGCGCGCCCGTCGACGGATCGCGCGAGAAGGCCACGCCCGCGCCGGAGGCAAGACCGCCATTGCCGAAGACCATCGCCTGCACGGTCACGGCGGTGCCCTCGAGCGCTTCGAGGTGCTGGAGGTTTCGATAAGTCATTGCACGCTCGCTCATCCAGGAGCGATAGACCGCTTGGGCCGCCGCCTCCAACTGCGCGAAGGCGTCCTCCAGCAAGCCATCGGCGCGATCCTCGATCAGCGCCTGCTCGCGGCTGGTGAGCCGCTCGAGCGCTTCGCTGTCGAGTTCGCGGTCGCTGCCGGCGTCTTCGGTTGCGACGAGCTCCGAGATGCACGCGGCAAAGGCGGCCTGGTCGAACTCGAGCACGGTCTCGCCAAAGCTCTCCAGGAAACGGCGCCGGCAATCCCAGGCGAGCCGCGGCCGGCCGGTCGCACGGACCAGACCGTGGACGGCATCGGGCGTGCAGCCGACATTGAGAACGGTGTCGAGCATGCCCGGCATCGATCGCGCCGCACCCGAGCGCACCGAGACCAGCAGCGGCTGCCGGCGGTCCCCGAAGCGCTTTCCGGTGACGCTTTCCAGGAACGAGATCCCCTCCTTCAAGCCGTCGCGCAGGTGCCGCGTTGCGTGCGCATGGCCGGCGATGATCTCGGCGCAGAGCTTGACCGGGAGCACGAAGGCAGGCGGCACCGGCAGGCCAAGCGCCGCGATGCGGGCGAGATTGGCGGCCTTGGCACCGATCTCCTCGGCGGGCCGCAATTCGGCGGCGTCAGCGTCGATACGCACGATATGCATGGCGGTCCCCTCAAGCTGCGAGATCGATCATGATGTGACGGCGGAGCAGATGGCCGAACGCCGCAAAGCGGTCGGTGGCGCGCTCGACGGCGCGGGCGAGCTCGATCACCGACAGCGAAGTCGCGACGTCGAAGCCGCCGCCGAAGACCAGTGCGGTCGTCGCGCGTTCGCGGCTGTCGGCGGCGTGTTCGGCGTCGATCAGGCGGGTCACGGCGGAGAGCGCGTCCTCGGAATCGACGCGTCGGCCTTCCGGTACGTCGATCGCTGCGGCGACGCCGCTCGCGGCCACTTCGGTCGCGGTCTCGGCCACTGCGCAAAGCTCGGTCAGCGATGCCAGCAAGGACGGATCGGTCCTTTCCGGCATCAGCGATGCTATGAATGCGGCCTGCTCCAGCTCGTCGACCGCTTCCTCGGCGCGATCGATCAATTGGCCGATCAGCGGGCGGGCATTGAGGCGGTCGACCTCGTTGCGGCTCTCGAGCGCTATTCTGTCGGCCTTCTGCTCGATCACGCCGCAGCGTTGCGTCAGTAGCTTGCTGTCGGCGGGCTGGCCCGCCTGCAACGCCGCGATATGGCGCGAGATGGCCGCGACGAGATCGTGGGCGAGGCCGATCTGACGCAGCACGGCTGCCAGCAGAGCCCCGTCGACGCGGTCCAGGTGCCGCATCAGATCGGCTTCGATCTGGTCGCGCACCGTCCTGACCGAGCGGCCCGCAAGCAGTGCCTCGGTGGAAGCGCGCAGAGATGCCTTCAGAAAATCGATTGCGGCGTTGCGGCCGAGCGCCGGGTCGAGCCGCTCGCCGAAACCGATCCGGGTGGGGGCGGCGTTCCGGACGGCCGAGCCCAGCAGATCGTTGCCGCCGAGCTCGAGGAAGCCGCGATGGCCGATCCGTTGCCGCGCCGCCCATTCCAGGATGCGTGCAGCGTCCTCCTTGGCAACCCAGCTCCTGAGCAACTTGCGCGCCTTGTTCCAGTCGATCAGAAAAACCAGTGCCGCCCCGAGCGCCGCGAGGAACTCGTTGCGATCGGCGGCGTGGTCAACCTGATACTGCCCGGTGACGAGATAGAAGGAATTGTCCTCGCCGAGGCCGGCTGCGGTGTGACGATCAAGCCCGCTCCAGGTCGCCTCGAACCCGTCGAATAGCGAGATGAAGAACTTCGCCCGGGCCAGATGCACATCGGTGTAGGTGACGGTGACCGCGTTCTTCTTCACCGCGATCACCACGACATGGGCGTCCGTGGTGCCGATATCGTTCTGGATCAGCAGCCGGCCGCCGGCCCGTGTGGCCATGGTGTCGAGGCCTGGATGATTGAACTTGAGACCCCGCGTCGCGTTCAGGCCCTTCATGAAGGCAGCGACGGCCGGCCGGTCCTCGCCGTGCAGACCGAAGATATGGGCGCCGTCGAGCGCTTCTTCCGAGCAGCTCGCCGCAAGCCTGTTGAGCTGCTTGTGCAGATCCATGACGAGGCGATGCAGGCTGTCGCCGCCTGCGTCGGCGACGCCGGTCAGGCGCGCGATGCGGGAGAGCTCGATCTCGCCGGTGGCATCGAGCAGGCCGGCCGCGCGGATCGCGTCGAGCCGCGCCTGCGCCCTCTCGCCGTCGCTCACCGCGCCGGCGCCGACGGCGCGGACCATGGTCGCTGCATCGTCCGCAATCTCCTCAATCAGCTTCGCAAGATCGGGGGCCGCGAGCCGGCCCTGTCCGATCAGATGCGCGCCGCCGATCAGCACTGCGATCCCGGCGGGGGCGATGCCTGCAGTCTGGCTTTCGACGCCAAGGTCATTCGCAGGCCGGCTGGGCTCCTGCGCATGTTGGGCCGCCGCCTGCAATGCGCTCATCCGCACCTTGATGCGGTCGTTGGCGGCGAGCCCTTCCGCCACCAGCGCGGGCAACAGGATGCTGCCTTGTCCGAGCTCTTCGATGATCTGGGTTTTCATGATCTGTCTGCAACCGGGATTGATGCCGCCTCTATGCCGCGAAGACGCGGCGGCGGCATTGCGGCAGATCATTCATAAAAATGTCACGAGAGGCGGCGTCCGCGGATCAGAGCAGCGCAATGGCGCGCGATCATCATCTCTTCGTTGGTGGGAATGACGACGACGTCGACGGTGCTGTCGCTGCCGTTGATGCGCTCGCGCGCGGCGTCGTTGCTGGCGGCATCGATGCGCACGCCCATCCAGCCAAGACGCTCGCCGATCGCGCCGCGGATTTCCTTGGCATGCTCGCCGATGCCGCCGGTGAAGACCAGACAATCCAGGCCACCGAGCGTGGTCGCCATCATCGCGACCTGTTGCGCCGCACGGAAGGTGAAGAGATCGACCGCCTCTCGCGCCGCAGCCTCGCCGCTCGCCAGCAGCGTGCGCATGTCCGCGGAGGTGCCGGAGACGCCAAGCAGGCCTGACTCGTGATAGAGCAGGTGCTGGACCTCCTCGACCGACATGTTCTCGTGTCGTTGCAGATAGAGCAGCACGCCGGGATCGATCGTGCCGCAGCGTGTGCCCATCACGAGGCCGTCGAGCGGCGTCAGCCCCATCGTGGTGTCGATGCTGCGGCCATCGCGCAGCGCGCAGAGGCTGGCGCCGTTGCCGAGATGCGCGATGATGGTGCGCCGGGCCGCGAGCTCCGGCGCGATCTCGGCCAGGCGTCCCGCGACATATTCGAAAGAGAGGCCGTGAAAGCCGTAGCGCCGGACACCGCGCGCCTCGAAGCACCTGGGAATGGCGAAGCGGCTCGCCGGCGGCGCGAGGCCGTGGTGGAAGGCGGTGTCGAAACACGCGATCTGCGTCAGCTCGGGCCGGATCGCCGCGAGCGAGCGGACCGGCGCAAGGCAGCGCGGCTGGTGCAGCGGCGCCAGCGGCGTCAATGCCTCCAGCTTCGCGGTGATGTCGCCCGTCAGGACGACCGGGCCCGAATAATCCGACCCGCCGTGAACGATGCGGTGACCGACGGCACGCAGGCTGCGTTCGCCGAACCGGTCCTCGATGAAGGCGAGCACGTCGGCGAACAGATGGCCGCCCTCGGCATCCACTGCTTCTCTTTGTGTCTCGAACAGGTCTTCGCCGGCCGGGTCCTTCACCACGAGCCGGGGTCTTGCCTCGTGCTCGTCGAGCAGGCCCTTGCAGAGCAGGGCGGGCTCGGCCGCCGAGACATCGAACAGGCCGAACTTGATGCTCGACGATCCCGAGTTGAGGACGAGGACTGTATCCGACATAGCTAGCCGCCGGCTTCGGCCGGCGTGTTGCCGCCGGCACTGTTCGGCCAGACCCAGTCGCGGACCTCAGGCATGTCCTCACCGTGCTCGCGGACATAGCGGGAGTGCTCGATCAGCTTGTCGCGGAATTGCTGCTTCACCTGCGCGGCCCTGGTCGCAAGCCCAGGCACGCGCTCGATTGCCTCGATGGCGAGGTGGTAGCGGTCGAGCTCGTTGAGCACGACCATGTCGAAGGGCGTCGTCGTGGTGCCTTCCTCGGCAAAGCCCCGCACATGCATGCCGGCATGGTTGGTACGGTTATAGGTCAGCCGGTGGATCAGATAGGGATAGCCGTGATAGGCGAAGATCACGGGCTTGTCCGATGTGAACAGGCCGTCGAAGTCGCGATTGGAGAGGCCGTGCGGATGCTGCTCCCTCGGCTGCAGCGTCATGAGGTCGACGACGTTGACGACGCGGATCTTCAAGTCCGGCAGCGCCTTGCGCAAGAGGTCGACGGCGGCGAGCGTCTCCAATGTCGGCACGTCGCCGGCGCAGGCCATGACCACGTCGGGCTCGCCCTTTCCATCCTCCGTTCCGGCCCAGGTCCAGATGCCGATGCCGGCATCGCAATGCGTCGCCGCCTCCCGCATCGACAGCCATTGCGGCGCCGGCTGCTTGCCGGCGACGATCACGTTGATGCGGTTGTAGGTGCGCAGGCAATGATCGGCGATCCACAGCAGCGTGTTGGCGTCCGGCGGGAAATAGATACGGACGATGTCGGCCTTCTTGTTGGCGACAAGGTCGACGAAACCGGGGTCCTGATGGCTGAAGCCGTTATGGTCCTGGCGCCAGACATGGGATGTCAGCAGGTAATTGAGCGAGGCGATCGGGCGTCGCCACGGCAGGGCGCGCGTGACCTTCAGCCATTTGGCATGCTGGTTGAACATGGAATCCACGATGTGGATGAAGGCTTCGTAGCAGGAAAAGAAGCCGTGTCGTCCCGTGAGCAGATAGCCCTCGAGCCAGCCCTGGCAGAGATGCTCGCTCAAGACTTCCATCACGCGGCCATCCTGCGCGAGATGCACGTCGTAAGGCTCGATCGGCTCCATCCAGACGCGTTCGGTGGCGTCGAACACCGCATCTAACCGGTTCGACGCGGTCTCGTCCGGGCCCATGATGCGGAAATTGCGCTGTTGCGCATTGAGGCGAATGACATCGCGCAGGAATTTGCCGAGCTCGCGCGTCGCCTCCGCCATGACGGCGCCGGGCTGCGGCACCTCGATTGCGAAGCTGCGATAGTCGGGCAGCTTCAGCTCTTTCTTCAGGAGGCCGCCATTGGCATGTGGATTGGCGCCCATGCGCCTGACACCTTCGGGCGCGAGCGCCTGAAGCTCGGGAATGAGCGCGCCGTTCGCGTCGAACAGTTCTTCGGGCTGGTAGCCGCGCATCCAGTCTTCGAGCACCTTGAGGTGCGCCGGGTTCTCGCGGCAGCTCGCAACGGGCACTTGATGCGCGCGCCAAAAACCCTCGACCTTCTTGCCGTCGACTTCCTTCGGGCCTGTCCAGCCCTTCGGGCTGCGCAGCACGATCATCGGCCAGCGCGGCCGCTCCACGCTCTTGCCTCCGTCGCGGGCATGCTGCTGGATCGATCGGATGCTGGCGAACGCGACGTCGAGCGCATCGGCCATGGCCCGGTGCATCAATTTTGGGTCGTCTCCGGCGACGAACAGCGGCTCGTGGCCGAGCCCGCGGAAGAGATCGCGGATCTCCTCGTCCCGCATCCGCCCGAGCACGGTGGGATTGGCGATCTTGTAGCCGTTGAGATGCAGGATCGGCAGCACCGCGCCGTCATGGGCCGGGTTCAGGAACTTGTTGGAATGCCAGGAAGCCGCGAGCGGGCCGGTCTCGGCCTCACCGTCGCCGACGACACAGGCGACGATCAGGTCGGGATTGTCGAATGCCGCGCCATAGGCGTGCACCAGCGCGTAACCGAGCTCACCGCCTTCGTGGATCGAGCCCGGCGTTTCCGGCGCCGCATGGCTCGGGATGCCGCCGGGGAAGGAGAACTGCCTGAACAGCTTGCGCAATCCGTCCGTATCGCGCGCGATGTCGGGATAGATCTCGCTGTAGCTGCCTTCGAGATAGGTGTTGGCGACCATGCCCGGTCCGCCATGGCCGGGACCGCAGATATAGATGACGTTGAGGTCCAGCGCGCGGATGACACGGTTGAGATGGGCGTAGATGAAGTTCAGGCCCGGCGTCGTGCCCCAATGGCCGAGCAAACGCGGCTTGATGTGCTCGGGCCGCAACGGCTCGCGCAGCAGCGGATTATCGAGCAGGTAGATTTGCCCGACGGAGAGGTAGTTGGCGGCGCGCCAATAGCGATCGAGCAGATCGAGGTCGCCGGTCGCGGCGGCCGTTTTTTGTTGAATTGTCATGTTCCTGTCGGCTTTCACCCAGCGATCGTCACCAACTTTGTTCCGGCACGATCGATCCCTGTGCGGGATCAAACGAAATCGTCGTGACGGGCGTGTTGCGTGAGGTCAAAGGCGCGCGCCCGAAAATTTGAGCGGCTACTTTGCATGGGGTTGTTTTCACGTTTTTCGTTTGCGTTCTTGATTTGTTCCGTTTGCGTGCTATCTTGGTTGCATGAGTCCAGCATCCTCTCATGCTCTCAAGCACCCGCCGGTCACGGCGCCCTCCGAGCCGGCGGGTGCGGACTCTGATTTTCCCGAACTGGCGGTCGCGGTCGGCCGCCCGCGCAGGCGAGGGCGGGGGGCGCAGTCCAATGCCCGCGGCCGCTATGAGGCCGAGGCGCGCGTCGCCTTCGACGACGGCTGGCAGAGCCTTGAGGATTTGCCGCCGTTCAAGACGTCGGTGGCGGTCGACACCTCGCGCAAGGTGATCACCCGCAACGACTCCCCCGATATCGGTTTCGATCGCTCGATCAATCCGTATCGCGGCTGCGAGCATGGCTGTGTCTATTGCTTCGCGCGGCCGACCCACGCCTATCTCGGCCTGTCGCCGGGGCTCGACTTCGAGTCAAAACTGTTCGTCAAGCCCGAGGCGCCTTCTCTGCTGGAGAGGGAGCTCGCCGCACCCGGCTACGAGCCGCGCATGATCGCGATCGGCACCAACACCGACCCCTATCAGCCGATCGAGCGCGAGCGCAAAATCATGCGCGGCATTTTGGAGGTGCTGGAGCGAGCTAGCCATCCCGTCGGCATCGTCACCAAATCGGCGCTGGTCGTGCGCGACATCGACATTCTCCAGCGCATGGCCAAGCGCAACCTCGCCAAAGTCGCGATCTCCGTGACCTCGCTCGATCCGAAGCTGGCACGCACCATGGAGCCGCGCGCCTCGACGCCGCCGAAGCGGCTTGAGGCGCTGAAGCAGCTCTCGGAGGCCGGCATTCCCACCACCGTGATGGTCGCGCCCGTGATCCCCGCGCTGAACGATTCCGAGATCGAGCGCATCCTCGATGCCGCCGCCCATGCCGGCGTCAAGGAAGCCTCCTATGTCCTGCTGCGGCTGCCGCTGGAGGTGCGCGATCTCTTCCGCGAATGGCTGATGGCGAACTATCCGGACCGCTACCGCCACGTGTTCACGCTGATTCGCGACATGCGCGGCGGGCGCGACTACGATGCGAAATGGGGCGAGCGGATGAAGGGCACCGGTCCGATGGCCTGGACCATCGGCCGCCGCTTCGAGATCGCCTGCGACAGGCTCGGCCTCAACAAGCGGCGCTCCAAGCTGACGACGGACCACTTTGCGCGGCCGAAGCGGAACGGCGATCAGCTCAGCCTGTTCTGATCGGGGAAGTGGAAGAGGCGTAGCATGAGTCAGGACGTTCCAGCTCCAATCCCACGGCTCACCGTTATCACGCTGGGAGTCAGCGACATCCGAGCCAGCATCGCCTTTTACGACGCGCTCGGCTTCTCGCGCCGGCTGAAGGCGACCGGCGAGGCGGTCGCCTTCTACGACACCGGCGGTCCGGTGCTCGCGCTGTATCACTGGGATCGGCTCGCGGCCGACGCATCCTTGCAGGACCAGCCGAGGCCCACGACCTTTCGTGGCACGACGCTCGCCTGGAATTGCGCGACGCGCGGGGAGGTCGATCAGGTGCTGGCCTTCGCCATCGGGAAGGGGGCCACCTTGCTGAAGGCGGCGCACGAGACCGATTACGGCGGCTATTGCGGCTATTTTGCCGATCCGGACCGACATGTCTGGGAGGTCGTGGTCGCGCCCGGCATCGAGGTGGGCGAGGACCGGCGGGTGCATCTGGCGGACTAGGTCGGCCGGCCTGAATACCGGGAATTATCCTGGGTTCCCGGTTGCGCTGGCGAAGTCCCTTGCGCACGATCCCGGCCATGATTCGGGACAAGTCCGCCAAGAACCCAGCCAAGGACGCGCCAAAAAAGAAGGCTGCGAAGAAAGCCGTGCCTGCCGAAGCGGCCCAAACGGCTGCGGCTGAGGCTCCGAAGGTTGCTGCCGGCAAGAAAGGTATCATTGCCATTGCGCCCCCCAGCTTCCGCCGCGAGCGCGCGCTGATCAAGCGCGGCATCTGGCCGGTCGCCGGTTGCGACGAGGCCGGCCGCGGCCCGCTGGCAGGTCCTGTGGTTGCGGCCGCGGTGATTCTCGATCCCGACCGCATTCCGCGCGGCATCGATGATTCCAAGCGCCTGACCGCCGAGGAGCGCGAAAAACTGTTCGACAAGATCTGCGCCACCGCGCAGGTGTCGGTCGTCGTCGCCTCGCGCGCCCGGATCGACCGCGACAACATCCTGCGCGCCTCGCTGTGGGCGCTGAAGCGCGCCGTGGTGGCGCTGCCCGAGGCGCCCAGGCACGTCTTCGTCGACGGCCGCGACCGGCTCGACACCGAATGCGATTGCGAGGCCGTGATCGGCGGCGACGGCATCGTGCTGTCGATCGCCGCGGCGTCCATCGTCGCCAAGGTCACCCGCGACCGGCTGATGTGCGCACTGGCGCAGGACTGCCCCGGCTACGGCTTCGAGCAGCACAAGGGCTATGCCGTCCCCGAACATCTCGAGGCGCTCGACCGCCTCGGCCCGTCCATCCACCACCGCAGCTTCTTCGCCCCCGTCGCCGCCGCCCGCGCCAAGCACATGCCCTGGACCGTCGAGCCCGCGCAGGACTTGTTCTCAGTCACCGAGATCGAGGCGCAGGTGGAAGCGCAAATCGAGATCGACGGGCCGGCAACTCTCTAGGATGTCGGCCCCGCCGCATCCTCATCCGCCATGGCCGGGCTTGACCCGGCCATCCACGTTTTACCCGTGGCACCAAGAACGTGGATGCCCAGGACAAGCCCACGGCTGTCCGGTTCATTGGAAGTATAGTCCAAGGTTCAACTGATTTTGGTTGATTGGGACGGATTGCCGTAGTTCGAGCAAGTTGTTGATCGGCCGTCTGTGCATGAGATTTGTGCGGACG
>NZ_PGVG01000071.1 GCF_002795245.1 Bradyrhizobium forestalis
AGACGCCGAAGCAGGCAGCCGTGGCGCTGGCCAACAAGACCGCACGCATCGCCTGGAAGCTGATGACGACAGGAGAGGATTATGACAGCGCGCGGCTCGATGCCCGAGCCGATGTCCTAGGGGCAGCTGCCGCGTAGTTGAGAGATTCGGCCGCCCGGCGGGTTCGCCCACCGGCCGAACCGGAGCTGCAAGAGCAGAGGAGATGGTGCGATCGATCGACCGAAGATGCGAGCAAATCCGTGGGACCCATTGGCCGATGAAGGTCGCGTGGTTGATTGGAACTCGCATCGCGGAAACCATCTTGGCCAGCGGCCCAACACGCCGCACCAACAGGCCGGACATATGGATGCAAGCGATCCGATCAAAACCTTCACAAAGCTCTTGTGCCACGGAGGCCGTCCACATATGGGTCCCGGATCTACGCTTACGCTTGTCCGGGACGACAGCGGAGTTTGCCTGGCTACCGCAGCGTCAATCCGCCACGATCTTCACGCGATCGCGCACCTTCACCTGCGCGGTGCGATCGAGGCCGTTCAGCACGCGGAAGCGTTCGGCGGGATGATCGACGCCGGCCATGCGGTGGGAGAGCGACTCCACGGTGTCGCCGGGCTGCACGGTGATGACCTTGATGCGTAAGGGGCGCGCGGCCTGGATCTCGTCGAGGGTCAGGCGGCGGAATGAATTGACGGTCTCGCGCGCGTTACGCTCGCTCTCGGTTGACTTCTGCCGGGTCGCGAAGATGAAGCGATAGACGTCGCTGCCGAAGCGCAGTGCATAGACCTTGAACTGCCACTGGTCGCCCTTGGCGGTGGCGGATGCCGCCGGGAATCCGTTGATGGTGAGGTCTTCAGTCGAGGCCTTCTCGACGCCTTCCATCCAGCCGGAATTGAGATAGTCGCCGAGCGATTGTTCGGCCGGCACGCGCACGACGTCGAAGCGCATCGCCTGTGCGCCGCCTTCGCGCACGCCGATCACGGCCTGCGCGGTGTTGTCGAGCGTGAAATTATCAGGCGCCTGGAAGGTGAAGCCGAGCTTCGGATGCAGGAATCTGCGGCCGCGGACGAAACCTTCGCTGGGGTCTTCGCCATAGACGAGGTTGTCGATCGCGGCGAGATAGGTTTCGCGGTCGCGCTCGGCGCCTTCAGGCGCAGTGTATTGCCGCGCGATATTCTGCGCGTTCTGCACCCGTTCCGGGGTTGCCGGATGCGACGAGGTGAAATCCTGCGCGCGCGGATCGAGCGAGGTCTTGCCGGCCTTCAGCTCGGCATTGCGCTCCATCGCGGACAGAAAGCGCGCTGCGCCATAGGGATCGAAATGCGCCTTGGCGGAGATGCCGACGCCGATGCCATCGGCCTCGAACTCCTGCTTGCGCGAGAAGCTCGCCATGGTGAGCTTGGTCTTGGCGAGCGCGAGCGCGGTGAGATCGGGATCGTTGCTCATATCGGTGACGACGCGGGTGACGATCGCGGCCTGGCGGGCCTGGTCCTCGCGCATCGCGGCATGCTTGGACAGCACATGCGCCATCTCGTGGCTGAGCACGGAGGACAATTCCGAGGTGTCGCTCGCAAGCGCAAGCAGGCCGCGCGTGACATAGAGCTGGCCGTTCGGCAGCGCAAAGGCGTTCACCGCGCCGGAATTGAGGATGGTGACCTTGTAGCCCTGGTCGGGACGGTCGGAGGCCGCGACCAGCCGGTCGACGGTCTTGCTGACGAGCGCCTCGAGCCTGGGATCGTCATAGGTCCCGCCATAGCTGGCCAGGATGCGCTCGTGCTCCTTCTCGGTGGCCGGGGTTTGGGCGACGGCCGGCTTCGGCTTCGGCATCACGACGGTCGCCGGGGTTGCCGCGGTCTGGAACCGGCCCATATCGCCACAACCGGCGAGAGCCGTGCCCAGGACAAGGCACAGCGCGGCCGGCGCTGCCCGCAGCCGGCGGCGTTCTCTCCGTACGTGCCGTCCTAGCACCCCATCCACGTCGCTTAACCCGTGCCTGGCCTGTCTTAAGGCCTTACCCCTGTCGGCTCGTTTGCGCCCAGCAACTCGACCTGCCCCACGAGGCGCACGTCGATCCGCGGCCCCGTATTCCCCTCCACCCAGCCCCGAACGCGAATACGCCGATTCTCCAAGGACTTAGGGGTGATACCAGCGCTTTCGAACGCCGCTAGCGTGCGCTTTGAAATAGTCGCGGCAAAGCCACGTGTCCAGTTTCGTCCGAAGTTGAGGTAGGTCGTTGCCCCAGCTTGCCGGACTGACAGGATTTTGCCCTCGACCACCGCAAAGCGCCCGATCTCCGCCAAAATATCGTCCGGACTTTCCGCGTTTTTTATGGCCGGCGGGTCAGCCCAGCTGCCCTTTTTTTGGCGCCGTGCCGCTGCTTCGGACGCCATCAGGGCGGCCGCGCAGTCCTTGTCGGTGATCTCGGCGGACGCGATGGCGTCGCCTTGGTCGAGCAATGTTGCCTGCACTGAAATGTCGCTCTCGCCGACGAAGACCAGTGCACCCTGACGGCCATAGCGATCGGGGGTGTCGTCGTTGCCGCGCAGCCTCACATCGCGGCCGACCAGCTGCGAGGTCAGCGCCTGTCTCGTGGTCGCCGTCGGCTCAATGCCGATGAGGCGGATTTCGCGGCCGTCATCGAGACGCAGGCTGCGGCGATCGACGATCGCGGCGACGCGGCCTTCGCCTTGAGACTCGAACTGACATGGGCTCGCAAACGCAGTGCGACTTGCGATGAGAAGACATGCGACGATGAGATGAAGCCGTTGCGTCACGTGACCCGGAGAGGTTGCGTTGCACGCCAACCATAACTCAAGCGTCATAGGCCGCGAAGAGGCTTCTCGCACGCCGTCATTGCGAGCCAATGACCGTGCGGAAACATCTTGCGTCCTCTCACCATTCCGTTTTGCGGAAAACGCGTGCTGTTCGCGCGACCTGCGCCGCTCCCGCGCTTGCTGCGCTCTCGCGCATGCGGCATGATCGCGCCAAGAGCAATAACCAAGCCGCCATCAGAGCACGGCGCGATAAGGGAGGTCTTTTCGATGAAGCATATTTTGTCCGGCATTTTTGCCGCCGCGTTTGCCCTCAATGCGAGCGCCGCGCAGGCCCAGGACAAGCCGCCGCTGAAGATTGGCGGCATCCTCGACATGTCGAGCCTTTATGCAGATATCACCGGCTCCGGCAGCGAGACTGCGGCCAAGATGGCCGTCGAGGATTTTGGCGGCGAGGTGCTGGGGCGCAAGATCCAGGTGCTGGCGGCCGACCATCTCAACAAGGCCGATCTGTCCGCCAACATCGCCCGCGACATGCTCGACAACCAGGGCGTCGAGATGATCTACGACGTCGCGGCCTCAGCGACCGCGCTTGCCGCCGGCGAGATCGCGAAAGCGCGGGGCAAGATCATCATGTTCAACGGCCCAGGCTCGATCCGTCTCACCAACGAGGCCTGCGGTCCCTACACCGTCCACTATGTGTTCGACACCTACGGCCAGGCCAATGTGACCGGTCTTGCGGCCGTGAAGTCGGGCCTCGACAGCTGGTTCTTCCTCACCGCCGACTACGCCTTCGGCCAGGATCTGGAGAAGGACACCAGCGCCGTCGTGACCAAGACCGGCGGCAAGGTGCTTGGCGCCGTCCGCCATCCGCTCAACACATCGGATTTCTCGTCCTTCCTGCTCCAGGCCCAGGCCACCAAGGCCAAGGTGATCGGGCTCGCCAATGCCGGCGGCGACACCATCAACGCGATCAAGCAGGCGGCGGAGTTCGGCATCACCAAGGGCGGCCAGAAGGTCTCGCCGCTGCTCGCGTTCGTCACCGATATCGACTCGATCGGGCTCGAGACCGCGCAGGGCCTGCTGCTCGCGGAAGCGTTCTACTGGGACCTCAATGACGACACGCGCGCATTCTCGAAGCGCTTCATGGAGCGCACCAAGCGGGTGCCGACCTCGGCGCAGGCCGGCGTCTATTCCTCCGTCACACATTACCTGAAGGCCGTGAAGGCAGCCGGCACGACCGACGCCGCGGCGGTGATCAAGATGATGAAGGAGACGCCGATCAACGACTTCTTTGCCAAGGGTGGCAAGATCCGCGAGGATGGCCGCATGATCCATGACATGTACCTGTTCGAGGTGAAGAAGCCGTCGGAGTCCAAGGGCCGCTGGGACGACTACAAGCTGCTCGCCACCGTCCCCGGCAACGAGGCGTTCCAGTCGCTGGAGCAGTCACGCTGCCCGCTGGTGAAGAAGTGACGGCGTGACGTAAGTCGCGACGTCATCCCGGGGCGCGAAGCGAACCCGGGATCCATCGGGCGGAAGTGACGGTCGAAGAATGGATTCCGGGTTCGCGCTTCGCGCGCCCCGGAATGACGAAAGCAACAACAAGGGAGACGTCCTGTGAGCAACGACATGGTCCTGCAAAAGCTCGAAGGCGGGCTGCTCACCATCACGATGAACCGTCCGGAGCGGAAGAATGCGCTGAACCCGGACATGGTCGCCGGGCTGGTCGAAGCCGCACGGCGCGCGGCGGACGATCCCGAGGTGCGGGCGGTGCTGTTCAAGGGCGCTGGCGGCTCCTTCTGTGTCGGCGGCGACGTCAAGTCGATGGCGGCAGGCCGCGCCCCGCTGCCGTTCGAGCAGAAGCTCGCAAACCTCCGCCGCGGCATGGAGGTCTCGCGCATCCTGCATCAGATGCCGAAGCCTGTGGTGGCGCAGCTCGATGGCGCGGCGGCCGGTGCGGGCCTGTCGATGGCGCTGTCCTGCGACCTGCGTATCGCCTCCGAATCCTGCAAGATCACGACGGCCTTCGCCAAGGTCGGCTTCTCCGGTGATTACGGTGGGACTTACTTCCTGACGCAGCTGCTGGGCAGTGCGCGGGCGCGCGAGCTCTATCTGATGTCGCCGGTGCTCACGGCCAAGGAGGCGCATGCGATCGGCTTGGTGACGAAGGTCGTGCCCGACGCCGAGATCGACGCCGCCGCGCACGAGCTCGCGCTGTCGCTGGCGCAGGGTCCCTCGATCGCGCTCGGCTTCATCAAGCGCAACATCAACAATGCCGAGCACCTGGCGCTGGAAGACTGTCTCGACGGCGAGGCGATCCATCACACCCGTTGCGGCGATACCGAGGACCACAAGGAGGCCGCAAAGGCCTTCGTCGAGAAGCGCAAGCCGACCTTCAAGGGCGCATGACGATGGCGCCCTATATCCGGCTGCGTCAGATCTGCCTGGTCGCGCCGCAGCTCGAGCCTGTCATCACCGATATCGCCAGGATCATGGGCCTCGCCGTCTGCTATCGCGACGGCAATGTCGCGAAATATGGTCTGGAGAACGCGCTGCTCCCGGTCGACACGATCCTGCTGGAAGTCGTGGCGCCCTTCAAGGACGGTACCACGGCCGGCCGCTTCATCGAGAAGACCGGCGGCCGCGGCGGCTATATGGCGATCTTCTGCTGCGACGATCCGGACGAGCGCGGCCGCAACGCCAACGCGCTCGGCGTACGCACTGCCAACGTCATCGACCATGCGCCCTATCACGGCGTGCAGCTTCACCCCCGCGACTGCCGCGCCGCCTTCATCGAATTCAACCATACCGAAGGCAGCGACGATAGTCTGGGCGCCTATCCGCCGGCGGGACCCGACTGGCAAAAATTCATCCGCAAGGATGTGACGCAGGCGCTGACGGCGGTGGAGATGCAGAGCCCCGATCCAGTCGGGCTGGCGGAGCATTGGGGGAAGATTATCGGTGTCGCGGCTGATGGCTCTGAGTTGAAGCTGCCGAACTCAACCTTCCGCTTCGTGAAGGGCGCGAGCGAGATCATGAGTGCGCTGGAGTTTCGGGTGGCTGACGCGGCAAGCGTTCTGCACGCGGCCAAGGCGAAGGGACTTGCCGCAGCGGGCAACGAGTTTTTGCTCGGTGGCGTCACATTCCGCGTGAGCTGATTGCTCGAAAGTTATCCGTCACCCTGAGGCGCTCGCCTCTTCGGCGAGCCTCGAAGGGCGACGGCCCCCAGCCGGGCCGTTCATCCATCGAGGCTCTCAGCACGGTGCAATGCACCGTGCTGCTCGCCCCTCAGGATGACGGGTCGAGATGGCTGCGTAGAGAGGGATCCCCGCCCCTTGAATTTCCCCCCCCGCCGCTCTTCCGTCGCCTTCACGCCTTCCCTAAAATCTTCCGTCGCCCGCAGCCGCGTCTGCTCGGCGAGCTCGTGATTGGTCGCGGCCATGACGCGGTCGGCGAGGCCGGCGCGCATCGTGGCGCGGGTGGAGAGCAGGCCGAGCGGGGAGCATTCGGCGATCTCGCCGGCGAGCTTCATCGCGGCCGCCTTGACCTGGTCCTGCGGCACCAGCTCGTTGGCGAGGCCCCACTTCACCGCTTCCTCGCCGGTGACGCGGCGGCTGGTGTAGAACATCAGCTCGGCGTTGTTCTTGCCGATCAGCTCGGGCAGCGTCACGGTCAGACCGAAGCCGGGATGGAAGCCAAGCTTGGTGAAGTTCGCGGAGAAGCGCGCTTCGGGGCAGGTGACGCGGAAATCGGCCGACACCGCAAGGCCGAGGCCGCCGCCGATGGCCGCGCCTTGCACGGCCGCGACGATCGGCTTCTTGGCGCGGAAAATGCGCACGGCCTGGATGTAGAGATGGTTGATCGAGCCAAGGCTGTCGGCCGGATCGCCCTTCTTGGCCTGCTCGGCCTCGCGCGCTTCCTGCGCCTGCCGCGCCGGATCCTGGAAATTGGCGCCGGCGCAGAAGGCCTTGCCTTGCGCCGAGAGAACGGAGGCGCGAATCTCGATGTCGCGGTCGAACTCGTCGAGCGCGTCCGCGATCTGGTTGATCAGCGAGATGTCGAAGAAGTTGAGCGGCGGGCGACGGATCTCGATGGTGCCGACATGACCGACCTTCTCGACGCCGATATCTTTATAAGTGCTCATGGGGTGTCTCCAAGCATCTCAATCTGTGAAGTAGCGAAGAACCACCTCTCCCTTAGGGAGAGGTCGGCGCGTAGCGCCGGGTGAGGGGCTGCGGTCCCCAGTGAGAGCGTAACCCCTCACCCGATTTGCTGGCGCAAATCGACCTCTCCCTATGGGAGAGGTGCACAGAGCGAGTGGCCGGGAGTTTGCTCTCATCCGCGTCAGCGCAAACCAAGCCCGCGGGCGATGATGCCGCGCAGCACTTCGGTGGTGCCGCCCTGGATGGTGAGTTTCGGCGCGGTCTTGATCGCGAAGTCGAGCTGTCGCTCCAAGGTCTCGCGGTTGGTCGCGGTCTCCTCGACGAAGGCGGCGAGATCGCGCACGCGGTGCGGGAGCTGCTGCTCCCAGACCGTGCCGATGTCCTTGACGATGGACGCTTCGACCACCGGCTCCTTGCCGGCTTCCAGCATGCCGGCGACGGAGACCGACATGCGCCGCATGGTGTGAAGCTGCGCGACGAGGCGGCCGATGCCCTCGGCGCTGCGCGTGTCCGGATTGGAGCCCACCGCGCGAACCAGCTCCGTCAGAACGTAGTAGGTTTCGAGGAAACGCTCGGGGCCCGAGCGCTCATAGGCGAGCTCGCTCGTCGCCTGCTTCCAGGCGCCGTCGACCTCGCCGAGCACGTGATCGTCGGGAATGAAGTGATCGGTGAAGACGACCTCGTTGAATTCGTACTGGCCGGTGATCTGGCCGATCGGGTTCACCTTGATGCCCGGCTGCTTCATCTTGACCAGGAATTGGGTCAAGCCGTGGCGGCGGTTTTCCTTGGTCGGCGGCGAGGTCCGGAAGATCGCGATCATGTAGTCGGCGATATGCGCCGACGAGGTCCAGATCTTGGTGCCGTTGATGAGATAGCCGCCGTCGGTCCTGGTCGCGCGCGTCTTCGCGGCGAACAGGTCGGAGCCGGAGTTCGGCTCGCTCATGCCGATGGCGAAGCAGATCTCGCCGCGGCAGATCCGCGGCAGGATCTCCATCTTGATGTGCTCGGGCGCGTATTTCAGGAGCACCGGCCCGCTCTGGCGGTCGGCGACAAAGAAGCGCCGGGTCGGCGCGTTGGCGACGCGCATCTCCTCGGTCACGACGTAGCGTTCGAGGAAGGAGCGCTCCTGGCCGCCATACTTTTTCGGCCAGGTCATGCCGAGCCAGCCCTTGGCGCCGACCCGGCGGGAAAATTCCGGCGCGTCGGTGTCTTCGCGGTTGGGCTTGTGCGGATCGAAGGTGCCGGCGGCGATCTCCTCGGCGAGGAAGGCGCGGACTTCCTTGCGCAATTGCTCGCATTTCTCGGGCAGCCGGATCGGATCGAAACGGAGGGCAGCGGTCATGTGTTCTCTCCCCGATCAGCGCGACGCCACGAGCGGCCACAATTCGTCGGCGCCGCGGTTTGCGACCAGCTTGCCGAGCTCGACGGCCCAGTAGCTTTCCGAGCCGAAATCGTCGCGCCAGGCCAGCGCGCGCAGTGAGTAGCGGTGCAGGATGTGCTCCATGGTGAAGCCGATCGCGCCATGGACCTGATGGGCGATGCCGCCGCCTTTCTCGGCTGCTTCCGCGCAGCGGATCTTTGCCGAGGCGGCTTCGAGATAGACCTCGTCGTTGAACGCCGTTGCATTCGCGATGGCGTCGGCCGCCGAGGTCGCGGCCGCGAGCGCCGCGGCGGATTCGCCCGCAAGACGCGCGAGATTGTGCTGCACGGCCTGGAATTTCGAAATCTTCTTCTCGAAGGCGACGCGTTCGTTGGAATAGCGCACGGAGATGTCGAGCATGGATTCCAGCGCGCCGGCGATCTGAAGGCTGCGCGCGACGCCGCCCATCAGCATCAGCGTGGTCTGGTCGAGGCCGCCTGGTGCGGGCTTGATCGTGACCGGCTGCACCTTGTCGAGCGTCACGGTGTCGCTGTGGTCGTAGCCGACATTGAGGCCGGCCTCGATCCGCGCCTTGGTCGCATCAACCAGCGCGATGGAAACGCCGTCCTTGCCGTGCGCCAGCACAGCAAGATGCTTCGCCGCTTTCGCAAAAGGCACGCCGCGCGTACGGCCGGAGAGCGCGCCGTCGGCATCGAGGGTGATGCGATCCTTTGGCGAGGCTGGCAGCACGGTCATCTCGCCTTCGGGCGAGGTGATCCTGGCCTGCGCCAGCAGCCAGCCGGCCAGCATCGTCTCGGCCAGCGGCACCGCGACGGCGAAACGGCCGGCGGCGTTCAGCAGTGCAAAGCCGTCGGCGAGGCTGGCGCCGGAGCCGCCGAGATCATCCGGCACCCAGGACAGCGGCAGACCGGCCTCGCTCAGCGCCTGCCACAGCGGCGCCTGCCAGGAATTCTTCCTGTCGTTGTTGATGGTTTGCGGATCGGCGAGATCGGCGAAGATCTTCTCCGCGGTCTCAACGACGATATTGTCACTCTCCGCCACAGCGTTCCCCGTGTCTTGCCATTGGCGCGTCCCGCCCCCTTGGGCGCAGCGCGCAGGTTCTTCTTGCGCCCGATGATCGGAAAAAGCCATGGCCCTGACAAGCGTTGATCGCAAGCCCATCTGCGGCGGCGGCATGGGGGCGAGAGCCGGTCTGGACTAATTCCGCTTAGCGGAGTTTGCTCGATTTGCAGGGCGCGGCAAACTCGCTAAACAGGGCGTCTGCTTTTACAAAGGGAAGGAAATACCGGATGGCAAAGGACGGCTTGTGCGCAATCGTGACGGGGTCCGCATCCGGCCTCGGTGCAGCAACCGCGGAAATTCTCGCGCGCAGCGGGGCGCGCCTCGTCATCAACTATTCGTCGAGCCAGAAGGAAGCCGAGGCGACGGCGGGCGTCTGCCGCAAGGCGGGCGCGGCGGAGGTGCTGGTCGCGCAGGGCGACGTTTCGAAGGATGAGGATTGCCGCAAGATCGTTGCGGCGGCGAGCGGCTGGGGACGGCTCGACATCCTCGTCAACAATGCCGGCACCACCAAGCATGTGGCTCACGCCGATCTCGACGGGTTGTCGGCGGAAGATTTCCAGCGGGTCTACGGCGTCAACACCATCGGCCCGTTCCAGATGGTGCGCGCGGCGCGCAGCCTGCTCGAAGCCGGCGCCAGGGCTTCGGGGCGGCCGTCCGCGGTGGTCAACGTCTCCTCGGTCGCCGGCATCAGCGGCGTCGGCTCGTCGATTGCGTATGCCGCGAGCAAGGGCGCGCTCAACACCATGACGCTCTCGCTGTCGCGCGCGCTCGCGCCGCTGATCCGCGTCAACACGGTCTGCCCCGGCTATATCGACACGCCCTGGTTCACCAAGGGCCGCGGCGAGGCCGGTGCCAAGCAGGTGCGCGACAGCGTGGTGGCGAAGGTGCCGCTGAAGGTCGCATCATCCGCGGAAGACATCGCCCAGCTCGTGTGCTTCCTGGCGATGCCGGCCTCCAGCAACATGACCGGCGAGGTCGTGCGCATGGACGCGGGGATGCATTTGATTACGTGAGATCGCGCTCCAAACTCCGCTGTCATCCCCGCCTAGTGCGCAATAGCGCACGGGGCGCGGGGATCCATAACCACAGGGAGGAGTTTGGCGAAGATTGACAACTCCGAATTTTCGCCAAACTACTCCCTGGGGCTATGGGTCCCGGATCCGCGCGCGCTTAGGGCGCGCTTGTCCGGGACGACACCGAATGTGTTCACCCCTTGATCACCCCGCTCGCGACCAGGCGGTGCCAGATGAACAGCACCACCACGGCGCCGACCGTCGCCATGATGAAGCCGGCTCCCTGGTCGGGACTGTAATGGCCGATGGCCTGGCCGACGAAGGTTGCCAGAAAGGCGCCGGCGATGCCGAGGATGGTGGTGAGGATGAAGCCGCTCGGATTGTTCGGCCCCGGCGCCAGCCAGCGCGCGATGAGGCCGGCGACGAAGCCGACGACGATGATCCACAACAGGCCGCCCATGCTCATGAGTGTGCTCCCCTTCCCGAGAACGCCATCAGACTCGCCCCGAGAGTTCGTTCTCGGTCGGCAGCCGTCCGTCCGGAGTCAGATGGTCGATCACCTGCGGCAGATATTGGCTGAGGCCGGAGAGTAGCTCCTCGCGTGACAGGCCGCTCTGGGCGGACAAGCTGTCGATCTGGTCGGCGCCAAGTGCGCTGGCGAGATCGCCCGGCGCAATCGGCTTGTTCTCGCCCTTGCCGACCCAGGAATTCGCGGTGTCGCCGTGACCGCTCTGCTGCAGCTGGTTGAGGAGATCGCCGAGCCCGCCGCTGAGCACGGTGCCGGCCGCGCCGCCCGCGAGCAGGCCGCCGAGGCCGCCCTTGAGCAGATCGCTCAGACCGCCACCCGCACCTGGGTTCACCGGCGGAGGTGCGGGCGTCGGTGACGGTTGCGGTGCTGAGCCCGACTGATTGGCGGTGAAATGCTTGAACGCCTTCCAGGCGAGCAGGCCGAGCAGCGCCATGGTCATCGGCGACATGCCGCCGGAGGATTTCTCGGAGCTGGGCGCGCTCGGGCCGCGCGGGCCATTCTGCATGCCGTTGAGGACGTCGAGTAGACCCATGGTGCTCTCCTTTGGCGTCTCGTTCGGCGAGCGCTCGCCGTTGACTGCCCCCGGGGCGAAAACATATGGGGCTCTCATGACGGTTACAAGGCGGATGCGTCGCAACCAATGGGCAGGCGGGGTTGCCTCTGCTATCGAAGGCCGGTCATTCAGGGAGCGAGCTCAGTGGTTATGGATCGACCGATCGTGGTGGCCGGCGCCGGCGCCATCGGCTGTTTCGCCGGCGGCATGCTGGCCGCCAGCGGCCGCCGCGTCGCGCTGCTGGTGCGGCCGCGGGTGAAGACCGAGATCGAGCGGTTCGGACTGCTTCTGACCGATTTCGACGGCTCCGAGAAGAGGCTTGGCGCGGGGCAGCTCGCGTTGTCAGAGGATCCTGCGATCTTCCATAGCGCCGGCATCGTGCTGGTGACGGTGAAGAGCGCCGACACCGCCGCTGTCGCGGATCAGATCGCGCAGCATGCGCCGCAGGATGCCGTCATCGTCTCGCTCCAGAACGGCATCGGCAATGTTGCGGTGCTGCGCGAGCGGCTCGGCGGCCGCCGCGTGCTTGCCGGCATGGTGCCGTTCAACGTGATCGCGATGGGCGAGGGCCGTTTCCACCGCTCGACCTCCGGCGACATCCATGTCGGAGAGGATCCGGAGAACACGGCCGCGGCGCTCTCGGTCGCAGGCCTCGCGGTGCGCGCCAGCGGTGATATCACCGGCGTGCAATGGGGCAAGTTGATCATCAATCTGAACAATGCACTCAGCGCGTTGTCGGACTTGCCGCTCGCCGCACAATTGGCCAACCGCGACTGGCGAAGGCTGTTCGCGGACCAGATGGCGGAGGGGCTGGCCGCGCTGAAGGCTTCCGGCATCACGCCGGTCTCGGCGACGCCAATCCCCATGGGGTGGACGCCGGCCTTGCTGCGGCTGCCGGACGCGATCTTCAACGTGATCCTGGGACGCACGATGAAGATCGATCCCGAGGCGCGCTCCTCGATGTGGCAGGATCTGAAGCACGGCCGCAGGACCGAGATCGACTATCTCCAGGGTGCGGTCATCGCGCTCGCCGAGCAGAACCACGTCGACGTGCCGCTGATGCGCCGCATTGTTGCGCTGATCAAGCAAGCCGAGGCGGCCGGCAACGGCCCGCCGCGGCTGACGCCGCAGCAGATCCGCGGGTCGGCGTGAGTGCGAAGGAGGAACGCGATGAAGCGTTGTCTGATGATCGGGATCGCGCTGGCCGCGTTCTGCGGCGCATCGACGCTTGCCTATGCGAGGCCGCCGACGGTCGTGAACTCTCCCGGCTATGACAGGCGATTGCAGGAAAGCCGGTCGGCGTTGAGTGGGACCTCGACAGCGCCACCGAATGCTCCGGTGATCAAGCCGAAGCCCGGCAAGAAGAAGCGAACGAACTGACGCCCCACTCCACTGTCGTCCCGGATCTGCGCTGACGCTTGTCCGGGACGACAGCGGGGTGTGTCGCGCCAACTCACCCCTTCTTCGCGGGCTTGCTCGGTGTCGGGTTGAACAGCTTCTTCAGATCGTTCAGGCTTTCCGAGAGCCGCGGCCATTCGCAGGAGAACGAGCCCTTGGTGCAGGGCGCGCTCTTTGCCCTCGCGCCTACGGCCTGCTGGACCTTCGGCCGCTCGACCGGGATAGGCACGCGCTCGACTTCGGTTCGCAGCGCGACCTGCTGAAGCTGCTGCACCTGTTGCTCTTGCTGCTCGCGCTGCTGGCGGGCCGTGGCCTGGGCCGCTTCATTGCTGCGCCGCTGATTGGCGAGATAGGTGGTGTAGGCTTCGTCGATCTTCTTCTGCTCCTCCGGCGTCGGATTGGGGCCGGCGATGTCGAAGGTGCGATCCTGGAGGAAGTCGTAATAGGAGTAGCCGCCGCCCGGCTTGCGGCGGCCGGCAAACTTGGCATTGCAATCGGCAAGCGCGGCTGTCCTCTCGGTCTTGGTTGCGGCCTTCTCGGCGGCGTCGGCGCATTCCTCGAAGTCGACCGGCGCGCGCTTCCACCATTGCGCTTGGGCATGCGGCAGCATCAGCAGAAAAAATCCTGCTGCGACAACGAGAAGCGGCGCCGCACGACGCAATGCAACTACGACCGACATTCTACGAGAGCATTCCCTGCAAGACTCAACCCGAACTGAGTCGAGTCGGATTTTTGCCCCTTTATCGCCGCCTTGTCACCCATGGAACCCTGGAATTTCATGGCTGGGATGCTGACATTTTGTGCTTGACGTGGCGTAGGAGTCACAGCGCCGCGCCGGCAGGCTGTTACACTTATGTTGCGAGCGCCTCACTCTCTGCGGCGACGCCAAGAAAACGAATTGGAAACGCCTGATGCTGCTCCCCCTGTCCGACGTGCCGCGCTGGTACGCTGAACGCAAACCACATGGCACGATCGCGATCCGCCATGGGCAGGGCACGCTGACATGGGACGAGCTCGAGCGCGGCGCCAACCGGCGCGCACGGGCGTTTGCGGCCAAGGGCGTCAAGCCCGGCGATTTCGTCGCGATCGGTTTGCCCAACGGCAACGCGTTCTTCGAGACCTCGTTCGCGGTATGGAAGTGCGGGGCGACGCCGACCTCGCTGTCGTGGCGGCTGCCGCGCGGCGAAGCCGCCGCGGTGCTCGACATTCTGAAGCCGGCGCTGGTGGTCGGCGGCGAGGCCGACTGGAATGCGCCGAACCGGTTGCCGGCGGATTTCGTGCCGGAAGGTTTTTCGGACGAGCCGCTCAACCCGCCGGTGGCGCGCTACTGGAAGGCCATGACCTCAGGCGGCTCGACCGGGCGGCCCAAGGTGATCCTCGATCACCATCCGGCGGTGACCGACACCGCGACCGCGCCGCCGCTCAATATTCCCTTCGGCGTCTCGCTGCTCAATCCCGGCCCGCTCTATCACAACGCGCCGTTCATCGTGTCGCACTATGCGCTGTTTGCGGGCGGGAAGCTCACGGGGCTGACCAGATTCGACGCCGAGGAGACGCTGCGCCAGATCGAATGCGACCGCGTGCAATGGGTCAATTTCGTGCCGACCATGATGCACCGGATCTGGGCGCTGCCGGAGAACGTGCGCAACTCTTACGACGTATCGAGCCTGCAGACGGTCTTCCACATGGCCGCTCCGATGCCGCCCTGGCTGAAGGAGAATTGGATCGCCTGGCTCGGACCCGAGCGGATCTGGGAGCTTTATGGCGGCACCGAGCGCCAGGGCGCCTGCATCATATCAGGCACGGAATGGCTGACGCACAAAGGCTCGGTCGGCAAGATCGGCGACATGGCGAAGCTTCGCATCATCGGCGAGGACGGCAACGATGTCGCGCCGGGCGAGACCGGCGAGATCTACTTCCTCAACAATGACGGCAAGGACGCCACCTATCATTATCTCGGTGCCGAGCCGAAACGCTGCAGCGACGGCTGGGAGTCGCTCGGCGATATCGGCCGGCTGGATGCGGAAGGCTATCTCTATCTCGGCGACCGCCTCGCCGACATGGTTCTGCGCGGCGGCGCCAACATCTATCCGGCCGAGGTCGAGGCCGCGGTCTCTGCCTGCCCCGGCGTGCGCTCCTGCGTCGTGGTGGGCTTGCCAGATACGGAATTGGGCCAGCGCGTGCATGCCATCATCGAGCCGGAGCCTGATGCGGACGGCCAGGCCATTGCTGACGGCATGGCAGATTTCCTCAAGAACCGGCTGAGCCGCTACAAGCATCCTGAAAGCTTCGAATTCGTCAGCGCCCCGCCGCGTGATGATTCCGGTAAAGTTCGCCGCACGCTGTTGCGCGATGAGCGTGCGGCGTGGATGAAGGAGGGGCGCGCCTTCCGGATTTTGCCGGCGAAGGCGCGGGCGCACGCCGAATAGACAAGCACGGAAGGACTGACATGACCATCACCATCGCAGCGAGCAGCGTGCCGAAGCCGCCGGCCGATATCATCGAAGGTTTCAGGGGCGCGCCGACCTCGGTGATCTCGGACAATCTCGCCCGGCTGCCGGGCGCAGTGGGGCTGAGGCCCTATCATCGCGGCGGCAAGCTGGTGGGGACGGCGTTCACCGTGCGCACCCGGCCCGGCGACAATCTCGCGATCCACCGCGCGCTGGATCTGGTCGGGCCCGGCGACGTCATCGTGGTCGATGGCGGCGGCGACGAGACCCGCGCGCTGGTCGGCGAGATCATGAAGAACATCGCGCAATGGCGCAAAGCCGAAGGCTATGTCATCGACGGTGCGATCCGCGATGTCGCGGCGTTCGCGGCCGACGACTTTCCCTGCTACGCCCGCGCCGTGATCCATCGCGGTCCCTACAAGAACGGCCCCGGCGAGATCAACGTGCCGGTGACGATCGGCGGCAGCGTGATTGCGCCCGGCGACATCGTCGTCGGCGACGAGGACGGCGTGGTGTCGTTTCCCGCCGCGGGCGCCGCGGCGCTGCTGGACGCCGTCCGCACCCAGGTCGCGCGCGAGGAGGAGACCATGAAGGCGATCCGCGAGGGCCGCTACCAGGGCGCCTACGGGAAGTCCTGATCCACGCGGCTTAAGTCAAAGCAATGGCTGACTCGATTGCAGGCCGACGTCAGCCATTGCAACGTTCGAAAGTGATTTCAAGATCTTTGTTTCGGCCAAGCTCGTTTCATGATTTTTGATGCTGGGGGCGCTTCAATTGACGAGGAATTACGCGATCGTCCTGCCTAGCCTTCTCCTTCTGCTGGTCTCTGGAAACAACGAGGTCGGTTCGGCGCCTTTGGGTCCCGGCCGCGGGGCCGCGCCCATTTTCAACAGCGGTGGGATCGCCGACACTCCGGCAGTCAAGGTCGCTTCGACCCATGCAGAGCGGCGAATGACTGAAGAGGCGTACGCAAAGGCCAACGGTCTTTCCCCAGGTCAGGTGGGAAAGCGCTTTGCGGCAAGTGGAGTCTTGCGATGTCCTGGTGGAGCCAGCAGTGCTCAAGTCACCGGAGCGCGCGACGTGATCACGACGGTGGCTCACGCGTTTCGGGACGCTTGCAAACCCCATACGTCACCTGACAAATGTATATTTGAGTACTATTTGGGAACGGAGAGGCGGACCATTCCTTTGTCGGCGGCCCTGTGGATGGGGTCATGCGTCGACAGTGCACCGAGACAGGGCAGCGCCGATTGGGCAGTCGCAAGACTCGCATTTCCCGCCGACGTGACGCCCTACGAAGTCTATGAGCAGGCTGAAACTCTGGTGGAGCTGGAGCGTGTTCTGGCGGTCGTGGGCTACGATATCGAAGCCACGGGAAGGACGGACAAGGACGGGCCGTTCAACAAGACGATACAGGAGTGCCAAATCCGCGACGTGAGGGATTGGCAGACATTTGAAACGAACTGCGAGTTCGAATTCGGAGCATCAGGCAGCGCTCTGTTTCGTCTGTGGGGCCGACGAATGACGATGCTTGGCGTCGTTTTCGGAGACTATCATGATAAAAGCTATTGTCCGCTTGGCGCCTGCGAGTTCAAGAGCCGCACATGGTCGAGCTTGTTCGTGACCTTGAGGGGCGAGTTCAAAGACCGGCTCCTGGCTGTCGTGAGCCAGTCTGCCGCGAAATAAACGTGGAAGGGAGAATGGCGTGAGCCAGAAGGAAGAGTTTCACAACATCGACAATCCCAGCGACGGGCTGTTCCGCGAGCTCGCAGCCGGAGTGACCACGCGCATCTTCTCCGGCGAGCAGGCGATGCTGTCGGTGGTGACGCTGGCGCCGCATGCGCAAGGGACGCTGCATCATCACCCCGAGGAGCAATGGGGCGTGCTGCTCGACGGCTCCGCCATCCGAGTCCAGGGCGATGAGGAAATCCCGGTGAAGAAGGGCGATTTCTGGCGCACGCCAGGGAACGTGCCCCACACCATGCGCGCCGGCCCCGATGGCGCTCGCGTGCTGGACATCTTCAGTCCGCCTCGGCCAGAATATAAAAAAGCAGGGTCGGGCTTCGGCACGACCTGATAGGCGCCAAAGAGCAAAAGCCAGGCGCAAAACAAAAAGGGAGGGAACCATGACGATCACACGACGGGCGCTGCTGGCCGCGCCCGCCATCCTCGCGATGGCACCGGCGAGCGCGCAGGCTTCGAAAATTACGCTGGTGGTGCCCTTCCCGCCGGGCGGCTCGACCGATGCGATGGCGCGGCTGCTGCAGAGCAACCTACAGACAAAACTCAATCGCATCGTCGTGGTCGAGAACAAATCGGGCGCGGCCGGCGCGCTCGGTGCGGCGCAGGTCGCCAAGAGCCCGGCGGACGGCTCGACGTTCCTGGTGACGTTCGATTCCCATGCGGTGATCCCGTCGATCCTCGACAAGCCGCCGGTCGATGTCGAGCGCGAGCTGATGCCGGTCCTGCTGATCGGCACCGCGCCTTACGTGATCGCGGCCGGCGCCGGCCGCCCCTACAAGAGCTTTGCCGACGTGGTGGCGGCCTGCAAGGCAACGCCCGGCGCGGTGAAATATGCCTCGGTCGGCATCGGCACGCTCGGCCATCTCGCCATGACCGTGCTCGGCAGCAAGGCCGGCGTCGAGATCATGCACGTGCCCTATCGTGGCGGCGGGCCGGCCATGAACGACGTGCTCGGCGGCCATGTCGATCTCATCGCGGGATCGGCGGCGCTGGTCGCCGCCCAACTCGGCACCAACATGCTGCGCCCGATTCTGCAGCTCGGCCGCGAGCGGCTGCCGGCCCTGCCGGACACGCAGACCGCGATCGAGGCCGGCTTTCCGGATTTCGAGACGCTGGCATGGTGGGGCATCTTCGCGCCCGCAGGGACCCCGCCGGACGTCGTCGCGGCCATGGCGACGGCATCCAAGGAAATCCTGAGCGAGCCCGCAACCGCCGCCCAGCTCAAGGACACCCAGCACATGACGCTGCTGCTCCAGGACGGCGCCGCCTTCAAGACCTTCTTCGACAAGCAGGTCGCCTATTGGGGCAAGGTGGTGAAGGACAACAATATCAGGGCGTGAGAATCCTGTCCCGGGACACCATCCCAGGTCCCGTATCCCAGGTCCCGTGCGCTCGCGCCGGCTTCAACGTCAGAGCATCTTGCCGACGATGTTCTTCATATCGGCTGCCGAGAACGCGCGCAGCGTTTCGGTGCGGACATTGCCGAGTGCGCCGAGACTAAGGCCGAGCGACATCGCGGCAGCCTCATCCGGAGCCTCGAGCACGGTCACAATGTCATATCGTCCCTGTGTCCAGACGATCTCTTTCACGGTCACGCCGAACGTTTTGGCCATCTCCTTGAAGGCCTCGGCCCGCTTCGGCGAGTCCTTGACGTTGCGGACTCCCTGATCAGTGAAATTTCCCAGCACGACATAGGTCACCATGGCCGTCCTCCCTGGTTAGAATCCAGATGCAATTGTCGCTTGAGGAAACCGCGCCCAGTTTGCCACAGCAGCTGAGACAGCGCCACTTGTACTCTGGGGAACGTCAGCGACTGCGACTTATCCGGTCAGGACAACGGCCGCGCGAAACTGAGCTCATGGCCGTCCGGGTCGCTGAGATGGAAGTAGCGTTCGCCCCATTCCGCATCGCGCGGCGTGGTCGACGGCTGCCATCCAGCCGCGCGCGCCTGCTCATAGGTCGCGTCGACATCGGCGACATAGAAGATGACGCGGCCCCACCAGGACCAGCGCTTGTCGTCCGGCTGCGCCGTCAGGTTGAGATAGCCGCTGCCGGCGCGAAAACTCGTGAATGCTGCGGCTTCGCCGCCATAGAGAAGCTCGAACCCGAGCGAGCGGTAGAAGTGCACGGCGCGCGCCATGTCGTGGGTGCCGAGCGTGATGGCGCTGATGCTTTCTATCATGTGGGCTGCTCCGCCAAGAGGGACTCCGCCATGAGGGACTTCGCCATGAGGGACCTGGGCGCATTGTACGGCCGCCTTGCGCAGCTTGCAGATGATCTCGCTCGCCTTGCGGCTGGCGAACCGCATCCTGCTCTGCTATGAGGAGGCCGAACCCGCAGCGCCGGGTTCCGCGGTCCCGTAGCTCAGCCGGATAGAGCGGCGGTTTCCTAAACCGTAGGTCGGAAGTTCGAGTCTTCCCGGGATCGCCATTCTTTTTAGTCCCCTGCCAGCTATCGGACTTAAGCGGATCTCGCCCTGCCGGTAACGGATGGGTAACGCAAGTGCCCTGCGGCCTTCCCGCGCTGACTGCAGGCATCCAGTCGCGGGTGTATTTGAGGCGGCACGCAGGACGCCATGGCTGTGTGGCTGGATGATCCGCGGCAGATGGATCGAAAATCCGCGGACGTAATTCTCGTTCTGAGAGACGAGGTTCGGGCAGGCATCCGCGACGTCGTTGCGGGCGGCGGCGCCGGCGGGTGTGCGCAGCCCGCCGTTGGTGATTGGCGAAGCGAGGACGTGAGGCGCGCAATCAATATTGGTATTGACGGAGACCATAACGGGTTCGCGCCAATTTAAATGCCGCGCCCGGTCGAAATTTAATCCTGATCGTTAGTTTTCAGTCTGGCGATAATATTAATTCCGGCGCCGGCAGGAACTGCGGCTGCGCGATTTAAAAACTCCATCCTCGGGTCAATGAATCGTCTCAAAAAAGGCGCGTGCGAATTCGAACACGCTCCTGATGGGGCGGCAAAGAACCAGCCCAAGTTGGGCTGAGCCGCGACGTATCGAACAGCATGCGCATGAAACTCAGTCTGCGCGTGCACTGCTCAGGGGATGAACAGAAATGGCAATTGCTGGATTTCCAGACGCGAATAGCACCGGTCTTCCTGATGGCGTTATCCTGACTCCATCGGGCGACGTGACCGTCACTCAGCCAGGTACCGTCATCGACGCTCTCGATGTCAAAGGCACGATTTCGGTCCTGGCCGATAACGTCACGATTCAGAATAGTCGCATCACGTCCAGCGATTGGACAGGCATCTGGATCAAGGACGGCATTACAGGAACTGTCGTCAAGGATAGCGAGATTTTAAACGTTGGAAGCAGCCCCGATGGCGCGAACGGCATTGTCGGGTCCGGCACATTCCTGCGCAACGATATCCATGACGTGGAGAACGGTATTATCGTCACCGGCTCAAGCCTCGTCCAAGACAATTATATCCACGACATGAATGCGCCGGACGTGCGTCTCGGCACGTCGTTGGGTGGTCCGCACTACGATGGTATCGAGATCAACGGCGGCGTTTCAGACGTCGTCATTCGGCACAACACGGTCATCAACGAGAACGGCTTCGTCTCGGCCGTGATGATCAACAATGACTTCGGTCCGGTTTCCAACATTCAGGTGGACGGCAACTATCTCGCGGGGGGCGGCTACACCCTTTACTCCGATGGTAGTTTCAGCAGCACCGACAAGATTTCCGGAGTCTCGTTCACCAACAACGAACTTGGTCAGGGCACGTGGGGTTACTATTACTTCAGGGGCAACACGCCCGTCCTGTCGAACAACGACGAGCTCGGCACGGGATGGCAGACGTCGTCTCCGACGACGCCCCCCTCAACGCCCGATATTCCTGCAGCGCCGACCATCGCATCCTGGTCACCCGATACGGGCACGGCTGGCGACGGCATCACTGATGCGAACAAGATCGCTCTGCATGGGACAGCTGCCGCAGGCAGCACCATCAAGGTCTATGACGGTTCGACGCAGATCGGTACGGCGACTGCGACTTCGACCGGAGGCTGGGACTACATCACCAATGTCTTGACCGATGCGAAGCATACGCTGACGGCGACCGCGACCAACTCGTCGGGTCAGACCAGCGCGGCGTCGGCTGCGGTGGCGGTCACCGTCGACACCAAGGCGCCCGCTGCACCGACGATTGCGAGTGACACCGTCAACACTGCCAATCAGGTCGTGATGTCGGGGGCT
>NZ_PGVG01000072.1 GCF_002795245.1 Bradyrhizobium forestalis
CCCAGTCGACCAGCTCGCAAATCCGCCTCAGCACCGGGCTCCCTTTTCCTCGCCGCGACACCAGCGCGTCCGCAAAACTCGGTTGCCCAACCTGTCGATATGCCATCCCGAGCCCCCTCCGAACCTAGGCCCTATGGAATCGCTGATTCGCCTTTGTGCAAAGCTCTCGCAAGCGGGAGAGGGAGCGCACCTCCGTTGCGACGATCAAGCCTCGTCTCATCATGCGCTGGGCCTAACGGCCGAACCCCGGGATGCCGAACAGACCTGGCCGCTGCTCCGGCGGCGGAGGGGGCGGCGGTGCCGGTTGCTGCTGCTGGATTGGCGGCAGAGGCTGCGGCGGCCGCTGCTGCACCTGCTTGGGCGCGGCCTTCTTCTGCGCCGGCGGCGGTGGCGGCGGCTTTGCCGCGGCCGAATCCGGTGCCGCGGTCGCAATGGTCTGCTGCGGCTCTTTGCAGTCGGTCAGCCAGATGTCGTAGATCGGATGCTCGACGCCATGCAGGCCCGGGCTTGCCGCGTACATCCACCCCGAGAAGATGCGCTTGACCTCGCCCTGCAAGGTGATCTCGTCGACCTCGACGAAGGCGTCGGTGTTGGCAGCTTCGGTCGCCGGCCGCGTGTAGCAGGCGTTGGTCTTGACCCTGAGCGCACCGAACTGGACGGTCTCGCCGATCTCCTCGTCGAAATTGATGATCCGCCCGGTAATCTTGTCGAGGCCGGAGAAGGTCGCCTTCTTGTTCACGATCTTCTGGGCCGGCGGCTCGGTCACGACCTCGTCGCCCGGCTGGAGGCTGGCCGGCGTCTGCGGGACAGCGCCACCCGGCCCGCCCTTCTGCTGGGGCTGGCGCTGACCGGGCGCTCCCGGCGCGCCTTGCGGACTGGGCGGAGCGATCGCGGCGGAGGGCGGCTGGTTCGGTGGCGCGAGGGTCGAGCCCGGCGGCGGCGCCAAGGGCTGGCTCTCCACCGGACCGGGCATGACATTCCCCTGCCGGCCCGGAGGAGGCGGCGGCATCGGGCGCGACGGCAGGACGCGCCCCTGCGGCGGCAGCTCGGGCACCTCTTCGTCGTCCTCGGGGATCTGCTGCGGCTGGGGCTGGCCACGCGGAATATTGCCGGGCGGCCGCAGCGGCGGCGGATCGGAGAAGATCGTACCGATCTGCGCCCGAGCCGGCGTCGCAGCCGTCAGTGCGGTGGCGGCCAAAAGCGCCGCAAGACCGGTCAGGGAAAAGATTTTGAACATCTCGCGCGGCTTCAACAGCGAATCGGGCTTGTTGGACATTCTACAGGGGATACCGCCGCTCGCAGGCCCTCCGGTTAACACGCCGAATACGGCGGGGGAAGGGCGGCATCCCTGCCCTTCCCGGCGCGGTCTGGCCAGGCCCGCGCCCGGATGGGATAGTCATAAGCCCCTCCCCGGGGCCGAAGGCGGGCGTCGCCCCCAAAAATGACACCAACTGGAAACCCCAAGGTCCCCTTTCATGCCTGTTGTACTCGATCCCGATGCCGCCGCCGTCTACAGGGCGTTCCAGGAGGCCGGCCGCCCCGCCTACGAGACGCTGACCGCTCCGGAAGCACGCGCCTATTATGCGCAGGCGCGCTTTGCCACCAATCCTGACGCGCCGGAGCTTGCCCGCATCGTACCGCTGGCGATCCCAGCGCCGCACGGCGCGATCCCCGCCCGCCTCTACGTGCCCAAGGAACTGCGCCGGTACGATGGCCTGTCGCCGGCGCTGGTGTTCTTCCATGGCGGCGGCTGGGTGATCGGCGATCTCGACTCCCACGACGTCGTCTGCCGCCAGCTCGCGGCCGAAGGCGCGCTGATCGTGATCTCGGTCGATTACCGCCTCGCGCCCGAGCACAAATTTCCCGCCGCGACCGATGACGCGATCGCCGCAACCAGATGGGTCGCCGCGAACGCGCGCGAGCTCGGCATCGACGCCTCGCGCCTTGCGATCGGCGGCGACAGCGCCGGCGGCAATCTCGCCGCGGTCGTGGCGCTCGCCGCGCGCGACGCTGGCGGCCCCGCGCTCGCGGGGCAGGTGTTGATCTATCCGGCGACCGACTTCGCCATGACGCACGGCTCCCATCGCGAGCCCGAGACCAGCGTGCTGCTGACCCATTCGGTGATCCGCTGGTTCCGCGACCATTACCTCAATGGCGCCGCCGACATCCACGACTGGCGCGCCTCGCCGGCGCGCGCGCAGACCCTTGCTGGCCTGCCGCCGGCCTATGTGCTGACCGCCGGCGCCGATCCCCTGCGCGACGAAGGCGCCGAATACGCCGAGCGTCTGCAGCAAGCCGGCGTGCCCGTGACCTACAAGCACTATCCCGGCCAGTTCCACGGCTTCTTCACGATGGGCAAGCTGTTGCAGCAGGCCAATGTTGCAGTGAGTGAAATCGGCGCGTGGCTGAAGGGATTGGGCTGATACGCCGTTCCGCATGTCTTCCATTCTTCGAAACGTCCTCGCCCTTCCCCTGCGCGGGCTGACATGGCTCGGTGGCCAGGGCACCCGCGCGGTCGCGGCCATCGCTTTCATCGCGGTCGCGGTGCCGCCGCTTGGCGCGCTGCTGCGCCCCTATGTCACCGAGGCGATCTTTCTTCTGCTCTGCATCTCCTTCATGCGCGTCGATCTCGTGGCGCTGTACGGACATCTGCGCCGCCCGGCGCTGGTCGCGGCCGCGACGGCCTGGACCACGTTCGGTGTGCCGCTGATCGTCGCCCTCGCCGCCTACGCGACCGGGCTCACCACGAGTTCCCCGGGCCTTGCTCTCGCGCTGATGCTCCAGGGCATGGCCTCGCCGATGATGGCCTCGCCCGCCCTTGCCGCGCTGATGGGCCTGGATGCCACGCTGGTGCTCGTGACGCTGGTGACCTCGACCGCACTGGTTCCCTTCACCGCTTCGCTGTTCGCGGGTCTCTTTCTCGACGGCGTGCTCAACATCTCGCCGACCACGCTCGGGCTGAAGCTGCTCGGCATTCTCGCAGCATCGCTGCTGGCCGCGACGATCATTCGCTGGATCTTCGGCGCGGAGGCGATCCAGCGTCAGAAGCGGCCGATCGATGGCTTCAACATCATCATCCTCTTGGTATTCGCCTCCGCGGTGATGGGCGATGTCGCCAGCGAGCTCATCGCCGATCCGCTGTTCACGATCGGCGTCGCGCTGCTCGCCTTTGCGGTCTATTTTACCCTGCTCGCCGCGACGACGCTGATCTTCCGCCGCGTCGGCACCGAGCGCGCCTTCGCCATCGGCCTGATGGTGTCACAGCGCAATCTCGGGCTGATGCTGGCTGCCACCGCTGGCGCGCTGCCGGCGACGACCTGGCTCTATTTCGCGCTGACGCAGTTTCCGATCCATCTTGCGCCGTACATGCTGATGCCGATCGCGCGGCGGGTCATAGCCAGCGCGAATAGCTCCGCGGCTGCGGTTGCAAGCGGCACCAACTAGCGCGCGTATTTATGGATCCGGGAAATCAAACTCTCTCCCGAATTCCTACAAATCTCTGCCATCTACCAAAGGTAGATTGCTCCCGGTGAAGCGTGGTCAACAACGCGACTTGCAAAAAATCCTGCAGGCGTCAGGCCCGTTTCCGACAATGAAATGGGAGTTACGCCATGCAGCATCTGCCGAACGACAGCTTCGACGTCACGCTTGACCAGTTTGGTCAAATCGAGACCGTGTACGGAGACCCCGGCTTTCCCGCAGCCGAGGACGTCTGGGGCGGCAACGACACCGTGACGGCCACCGTCACCCAGCTCAATACCAGGCTCACAATCTTCGGCGACGACCACACGACGTTGCTTGGTCACTCGCAAGGCGGAAACGACACGCTGTTCGCCGACATCGGCGGCGGCTGGAACACCGCCCTCGTGGTGGGCGATGCTCAATCAATGATCGACGACGCTAAGGGCGGCAATGATACCATCGTCGCGGATGCCCATGGCACGGTCTACACCACTGTCTCGGCCTTCGGCGACGTCGCGGATGACATGTCGGGCAATGCGCAGGGCGGCCATGACGACATCACCGGCTCGGTCGGGTGGCGCGGTGGCGCCAACCTGTTCGCCGGCGATGCCGGCGGTGCCATGATCGACACCTCGCACGGCGGTAACGACACGCTCGATGTCAGCGTTCTCACCATCGACGGCGGAGCGACTGTCAGCGGCGACGCCATCGGCGCGCTGCGCGGCCTTGCACAAGGCGGCAATGACAGTCTGACCATCACCCTGGATGGCGACAGCCCCATATCCGGCGCAACCCTGTCGGGGGATTCGTCGACATCGCTGATGGATCTGACCCAGGGCGGTGACGATGTCCTTACCGTCAAGATCGATGGTCAGAACGCGGATGCGATCTCGCAGATGTACGGCGACGCGCCGACCATGGCAGGCAATTCGCATGGTGGCAACGACGTCCTCAACGGCGGCGCCGGCCGGGACTTCATGTATGGCGATGCGCGGATCTATGAACCCGCATCGCCCGGCTCGATCACCGGCGGCATGGATACGCTGAATGGCGGAGCCGGTGACGACCAGCTGTGGGGCGGAGGAAACAGCGACCTCTTCGTCTTCAACACCGGTTCCGGCAACGACACGATCAACGACTTCGATCAGGGCAACAAGGCCGTCGGCAGCACCGCAGCCGAGCACGATCTGATCGACGTGCACGCCTACGGATTTGCGGACTGGACCGCACTTTCGAGCCTGATCAGCGACAATGCCGGCGGCGACGCCGTGATTCGTCTGTCCGCAAATGATGCAATCACGCTGGACGGCGTCCACGCGGCGAACCTGCATCCGACCGACTTCATCATCTGAGGAAATTGAATCAAAAGCGGAGATGTCGCTCCATGGCACATGGAGCGACATCTCCCCATCCTACCCGCTGCAAGTCGGTCATCAAACCTTCACGGGATGCGCAACTTGCGGAGGCCATCTCGACGATTGCCGCCGCGGTTCCATGCATGCGATCAAACTCTCTCCCGAATTCCTGCAAATCTCCGCCATCTACCAAAGGTAGATTCTCCCGGTGAAGCGTGGTCAACAACGCGTCGTGCAAAAATTCTGCAGGCGTCGGGCCCGTTTCCGACAATGAAATGGGAGTTACGCCATGCAGCATCTGCCCAACGACACCATCGACGTCCTGCTCGACCAGTTTGGTCAAATCGAAACCGTCAACGGAGATCCGAACTTCCCGACCACCGCAGACGCCTGGGGCGGCAACGACACCGTGACGGCAACCGTCAGCCAGCCCGAAGCAGACCTCACGATCTTCGGCGACGACAACACGACGCTGCATGGCCAGTCCCACGGCGGCAACGACACGCTGACGGTCAACTTGAATTACGGCTGGAATGCCTTCCTCGTGGTCGGCGATGCCCAGGCGATGACCGACAACGCCACGGGCGGCAACGACACGATCAATGTCGGGGCCAGGGCGTTGTACACAAGCGTGCATGCTTTCGGCGACGTCGCCGGCGACATGTCGGGCAATTCGCACGGCGGCAGTGACACCATCACCGGCGCGGTGGGCTGGCGAGGCTACGACAACGTGTATGCCGGCGATGCCGGTGGTTCCATGAGCGGCACAGCGCAGGGCGGCAACGACAACATCACGCTGACCATGAGCGGTGAGAACGTCTGGGCCGGCGGTGCGCTGTCGGGAGATTCCTCTACAGCGCTGACCGACAACGCCCAGGGCGGCGACGACATCCTCACCGTCAAGATCAGCACCGAGTATACCGACAATGCGCTCGATAAGGTGTTCGGCGACGCTCCGACCATGTCCGGCAATGCCCATGGCGGCAACGATATCCTCACCGGCGGAGCGGCCACCGATTATCTGTATGGCGATGCAGCGGTCTATAACCCGGCAACGCCGGGCTCGATCACCGGCGGCAGGGATATCCTCAACGGCGGTGCCGGCAATGACGAGCTTTCAGGCGGCGGAAACAGCGACATCTTCGTCTTCAACACCGGCTCCGGCAATGACCTCATCACCGACTTCGATCAAGGCAACAAGGCGGTCGGCAGCACCGCGACCGAGCACGACCTGATCAATGTGCACGACTACGGGTTTGCGGACTGGGCGGCGCTGTCGAGCCTGATCAGCGACAATGCCGCCGGCGACGCCGTGGTTCATCTGTCGGCGAGCGACTCCATCACGCTCGACGGCGTCCAGGCAGCGAACCTGCACCCGACCGACTTCCTCATCTGAACGGGTTGCTCCGGGAGCCGCGATCTCGCCCCGCCGATAGCGGGGCGAGATCCGGGTTACATGCCCCGCAGATCCCCTACAGCGCGCGCCAAGTTTACGGGCACGAGCTCTACCCCACCCGCGCCGCGCGCCGCAGCGCCTGCGGTGGCTGGCCGAAGGCGCGGATGAAGGCGCGCCGCATCCGTTCGGGGTCGCGGAATCCGGTCGTTTCCGCAACGCGCTCGATCGCCTCGCGCGAGGACTGCACGCGCTCGCGCGCGACTTCGAGCCTGAGCCGCTCGATCGCCTTGGACGGCGTCGTGCCGGTCTCGGCGGCAAAGGCGCGGGCAAAATGCCGTGCGCTCATCCCGGCGCGATCGGCGAGATCCTCCACCGTCAGCGGCGCGTCGAGATTTTCGCGCGCCCAGGACAACAGCGCTCCAAAGCGTCCGTTCGGCGCCTTCAATTCCAGCAGCGAGGAGAATTGCGACTGGCCGCCGCTACGGCGATGGTACAGCACGAGCTGCCGCGCAGTCGCCTGCGCGATCTCCTCGCCGTGGTCCTCGGTGACCATCGCCAGCGCGAGGTCGATGCCCGCCGTGATGCCGGCCGAGGTCCACACATTGCCGTCGCGGGTGAAAATCTGGTCCGGCTCGAACTTCACCTTGGGAAAGCGCGCGACGAAGTCGCGCGTCCGTCCCCAATGCGTGGTGGCGCGGCGGCCGTCGAGCAGACCGGCCTCGGCGAGAACATAAGCGCCCGAGCAGACGCTCGCGACCCGCACGCCACGCTTTGCCACCCGCTGCACAAAGGCCCGCGTGACCTCACAGCGCGCGGCGTCCGCGACGCCCATGCCGCCGGCGACGACCAGCGTCGTGATCGCGTTCGCCGTCTTGAAGTCACGCGCCATCATCTCGACGCCGGACGAGCTGCGCACGAGTCCCGCCTTCGCCGCCAGCACCCGGAGTGCAAGCGGCTTGCCGGAAACCCGCGCTGCGATCTCGAACGCCGAGATCGGGCCTGCTGCATCGAGCAGCTGGAAATCCGGGAAGATCAGGATGCCGATCATGGGCCTAGCCGTAATGGTATGTCCGAAAGCGAGGGAATTATGCCATTTCGGACAGGAGGGCAGCATGCCATCCTGTCGGCGTCAAGCTCGCAATTGGAGGATCTGCCGATGTCGTCCCCGCTCCAGATTGGTCTGTTGGTGTTCCCACGCGTCACCCAGCTCGACTTCACCGGCCCGTTGCAGGTGTTCGCCATGGTTCCCGGCGCAAAACTGCATCTGATCTGGAAGCGGATCGAACCGGTGCCGAGCGATTCCGTGATGACGCTGACGCCGACGACAACGTTTGCCGACTGCCCTCAACTCGACGTGATCTGCGTGCCCGGCGGCCAAGGCACCAACGACCTGCTCAACGACGAAGAGGCGCTCGACTTCCTGCGCAAGCAGGCCGACGGCGCCAAATACGTCACCTCGGTCTGCACCGGATCGCTGGCGCTCGGCGCCGCCGGCCTCTTGAAGGGCTACCGCGCCGCCACCCATTGGAGCGCGATGGAGATGCTCGCCCAGCTCGGCGCGATACCGACAAAGACGCGCGTCTGCATCGATCGCAATCGCATCACCGGCGGCGGTGTCACCGCCGGCATCGATTTCGCCCTGACGCTGGTCTCGATCATGGTCAATCGCACGACGGCGGAAGCGATCCAGCTCCAGATGGAATACAACCCCGCCCCGCCGTTCAATTCGGGCTCACCCGACACCGCATCCGCTGACGTGCTGGCGTTGCTGAGGGAGCGCGGCGCGCAAAATCAGGCGCGGCGGCGCGAGGCGGTGAAGCGGGCGGCGGAGCGGGTGATGTAGCGCACGCCGATACTCTCGTGTCCCGGACGCGCCGCAGCGCGTAGCGATGCGGCGAAGAGCCGGGACCCAGCAAGCCACACGGATCGCTGCAACATGGGCCCCGGCTCTGCAGCGCATCGCTGCACCGGACGATGCTTCGCATCGCCGGGGAAGCGCTGCGCTGCGTCCGGGGCACGCGACCTTCGCAAGCCCCCAACAGAAAAAGGCCGCTCGGTTTCCCAAGCGGCCTTTCCTGTCTTACGGCGGCTGCACATTCACATCGGGCGATTTCGGAGCTTCCAGACCGGGGGCCTATCTCCCAATCGAGTCCTTCCTCGGCGGCCGCTGCATTTCGGGACAGTCGCGAGCTGTTGCCCGAACCGAACGCGATGGTCTCCCATCTCCGTAAGATGGGATCATTGAGCCGCATCGCCCGCGTCAAGGCAACGCTCGCGCAAGCGGCGTCCCCGCTGTTCCCGTTGTCCACAGCGGCGCGACGCGGATGCACGTGCATCCGCTTCGGAAGATGGCGGTTTACAAGGTGGGCCGAAAGGCTAGCCGGGCGTCCAGGGCTGGTAGTCGCCGGTCGCCTTCGGACGCCGGCCGCTGGCAAGCGTCGAGCCCGAGGGACGATAGGCCTTGGCCGTGCCGGTGAGATTCGGCTGGTGCGGCTTTTCCCATTCGCGCGGCTGGTAGTTGGCCTCGGTCGGCGGCACGTCGACGACGTGATGAATCCAGCCGTGCCAGGACGGGGGAATCCGGCTCGCTTCGGCATAGCCGTTATAGACCACCCAGCGCCGCTCGAAGCCGAGCGTCGGGTCGACCGCCCCGCCGCGGGTGCGATAATAGAGGTTGCCCTGCTCGTCCTGGCCGACCAGCTCCCCGTACCGTTTGGTCCAGAGCTGGGTGCCAAAAGTCTGGCCATTCCACCAGGTGAAGAACTTGAGGAAGAATTGTTTCATGCGGCAAGGGCCCTGCTTCGTCGGGTCCTGATGCCATCCGGGCAGCGAAATGTCCAGTTCGGTGGGGGCGCCGACGCCCTCCGCAAATCCGTCGACCAGTCCTGCCGCAAAGCGGACGCGATTCATTCATGCCCGGTACAGCGGCCGCGACGGAAGCTCCATTTGCGCGCAAACCGGCGTGATCCCCGGAACCCCAGCGCTTTCATAGGGTTTGCTTCCCGGGAAAGGAGTTTAACCATGAACAATCTGAAAGTCTTGAGTGCCGCCGCGGCGGTGGCGCTGGTTCTTCCCTTGGCGACGCCGAGCTTTGCCCAGAATCGTCCCGCATCGGGCGGAGGCGGTGGCGCCCATATCGGCGGTGGTGGCGGCGGTGCTCACTTCGGTGGCGGCGCGCGCATGGGTGGCGGCGGCGGCAATTTCGGGGGCGGAGCGGCGATGCGTCCGAGCGCAGGCAATTTCGCGGCGGGGTCCGCAGTCCGTCCGGGTGGCGGCAGCTTCGCAGCCGGCACTGCGGTCCGTCCGAGCGGCGGCAGCTTCGTAGCCGGCGCAGCGCCCCGTCCGGCGCTCTCGCCGTCCTTCAGCGGCACCCGCAGCGTCGCAACCGCGGGCAACTGGCAGGGCGGGAGCAACTGGAGCGGCCGCCATTGGCATCATCATCGTCACGGCGGCTTCTGGCCGGGCTTCGCGGCTGGCGCCGCAATCGGCGGCCTCGGCTCGTATGCCTATTACGGCGGCGGCTACTACGATGATCCATACTACTACGACAGCTACTATGACGAGCCGTCGGTTGCGGTCGTGCCGGATAATGGCGGCGACTCCGCGGCCTATTGCGCCCAGCGCTACAAATCCTACGATCCGGCTTCGGGCACCTATCTCGGTTACGATGGCCAACGGCATCCGTGCCCGTAGACAGATCGCCGAGGCGTGAGGAAAAAGGCGTCGCAGCGATGCGGCGCCTTTTTCGCGGCCGGCGGATTCCTTGGCTGTTTCGGCCCCATCGTGCTCGCACGCACGAGGATACGTACAAGTGGAGGCAAATGGATCTTTATGCACTGCGCCGTGCATATCCTGGGCGATCCAATCCAAAATTGACCGGACATACGATTCGCGGATATCACCAATCGCAGTGGAGACTTCGATCACCTGGGAAGTGTCATGCCGCGTATTCTCGTGGTTGATGACGATCCGATGGTCGGCGCGACCATCGAAGTCCTCCTCCAACGTCAGGGCTTCGACGTCACGCTGACCGACGGCGGCGAAACAGGACTGGCTGCGCTGGAATCGCAGACCTTCGACGTGATGCTGGTTGATATCTTCATGCCGCATATGCGCGGCTTCGAATCCATCCGCATCTTTCACGAGCGCGCCCCGACTACGCCGCTGATCGCGATGTCGGGCTACGCCTTCGCCTCATCCGCCTCGCCCACTCCTGATTTTCTCCGCATGGCGCTGGAGCTCGGCGCAACGCGCTGCCTGCGCAAGCCGTTCACGCCGGAAGCGCTGCTGACCACGATCCGGGAATGCCTCACCGGCGCGGGCGCGAGCGCACAGCCGAAGGACAAGAAAGAAGCCCCTTGATTCCAACGCAGCGCGTCATTCTCGGTGCTGGACTTGCCATCCTCCTGATCATCACCGCGGCCTCGATTGCCCTCGACGTCAAGTCGCGGTCCGACGCGGCATGGGTCAATCATACCGTCGAGGTACAAAAGAAGATCTCCGATCTGCACGTGCTGCTGCGCCGTGCCGAGAGCGCCGCGCGCGGCTACGAGCTCTATCGCAGCCCGGGCTTCAGCGCTGAGTTCCAGGCTGTGCACGCCAGGATCGCGCCGGCCCTCGCCGACCTCAAGCGCGACGTGCGCGACAATCCCGATCACGTCGCGCTGCTGGAGGGCACCGAGCCGCTGGCGCTGCGCCGGATCGAGATCGCCGCCACAGCGATGCGCCTGCGCGCCGAAAACGACCAGGCCGGCATTGCCGCGCTCAACAGCAAGGCCGAGGGCCGCGGCCTCATGGACACGGTGACGCGCAATCTCGACCATCTGAGCGCCGAGGAAGAACGCCTGCTCAACGTGCGCTCCCAGGATTCGCGCCGCACCGGCATCGTGCTGCTGGGTATCGACGTCGCCGGCGCCGTGCTGATTCTGCTGCTGGTCGCCCTGGTGATGCGCGAAAGCCGGCGCGCCACGGGAGAGCTGCAAAGCTCGCTCGAGCAAACACAAGCCGCCAAGACGGCGCTCGAGGCGGCGGTGGCCGAGCGCACGGAGCATCTGGTCACCGCGCATGATGAGCTGCGCCTGTCGGTCAACGTGCTCCAGAGCACGTTTCGCAGCATGGCGGAGGCGGTGCTGGTCATCGACGTCGAGGGCAACGTCCTTCTGTCCAATCCCGCCGCCGAGCGCATCCTGGTGCATCGCACCGGCATGAATTTGAGCAATCTGCGCGCGCTGTCCGCTGTGTTTCACGGCGACGGCGTCACGCCACTCACGGCCGACGAGCTGCCATCGACGCGCGTGCTGCGGGGCGAGCAGTTCGAAGAGCTGGAGATGATCGTCCGCCCGCACAGCGGCAATCCTCCCCGCCATCTCATGATCAGCGGCCGGCCGATGCGGGACGGGCAAGGCAACATCTCCGGCGCGGTGCTGGTCTATCACGATGCGACGACCTCGCGCGAGACGGAGCGGCAGCTGTACCAGTCGCAGAAGCTGGACGCGATCGGCAAGCTGACCGGCGGCGTCGCGCACGACTTCAACAACATGCTGACCGTCATCTCGGGTAATACCGAGACGCTGGTGGAGGGCCTGAAGGGCCAACCGGAGCTTCAGCGCACGGCACGGCTGATCGACGATGCCGCCGAGCGCTGCGCCGAGCTGATCCAGCATCTGCTGGCATTTGCGCGCCGGCAGCCGCTCGAGCCGCGCAACGTCGACATCAACGCCGCGATATCAGACATCGCCAAGCTTCTGCGCCCCACCCTCGGCGAGCAGATCCAGATCGAGACCGTGCTGGAACAGGGGCCGATGACGACGCACATCGATCCGTCCAGGCTCACCAACGCCGTGCTCAACATGGCGATCAACGCCCGCGACGCCATGCCGAACGGCGGCAAGCTGCTGCTGGAGACCCGCCGCGTCGTGCTCGATGAGGGCTATGCGCAGGCCAATGCGGAGGTTCGGCCCGGCCCTTACGTGATGCTCGCGGTCAGCGACACCGGCACCGGCATGCCCCCCGACGTCCAGCAGAAGGCGTTCGAGCCCTTCTTCACCACCAAGGAGGTCGGCAAGGGATCTGGCCTCGGCCTCTCCATGGTCTACGGCTTCGTCAAGCAGTCCGGCGGCCACACCAAGATTTACAGTGAGGAAGGCCACGGCACCACGATCAAGCTCTATCTGCCGCCGGGCGAAGGCGCCGCGGACGTGGCAGCCAGTGTCGCGCCGCAGGCCGAAGGCGGCGCCGAGACCATTTTCGTGGTCGAAGACGACACGCTGGTGCGCAACTTCGTCACCGCGCAGCTCCAGAGCCTCGGCTACAAGACGGTGGCCGCGCCCGACGGCAAAGCCGCGCTGGAATTGATCGAGGCCGGCCAGACGTTCGATCTGCTGTTCACCGATGTCGTCATCCCCGGCGGCATGAGCGGACGCGATCTCGCCGAAGAGGTGGCCAGGCGCCGGCCGGGCGTGAAAGTGCTCTACACCTCCGGCTACACCGACAACGCCGTCGTCCATCACGGCAAGCTCGACGACGGCGTGCTGCTGCTGACGAAGCCGTACCGCCGCAACCAGCTCGCCGAGATGATCCGGAAGGCGCTGGGCGGGGTGGCCACAAGCTAACGCGTCGCCAGCACCACGGCCGCCAGCGTGAAGATCAGCGCCGCGATCTGCCCTGCTCCCAGCGGCTCGCCCAGCGCGATCGCCGATGTCACGACGCCGATCACCGGCACGGCCATCGTCCCGATCGCGGCGACCGAGGCCGGCAGGCGCGAAAGCGCCGCGAACCAGCTGACATAGGCGATGCAGAACTGCCCGACGACCGAATAGACCAGGAGCCACCAGCCGACCGGCGTCACCAGCGACAGATGCGTGGTCTCGACCAGGAGGCCGACGATCGAGATCGGCAGGCAGCCGATCCCGATCTGCCAGGCCGCAGCCGTGATCGGCGGCAGGTGGATCGGGTACTTCTTCGAGAACACCGTGCCGACAGCGAAGCCGAAAGCGCCGGCGAGCGCCATGATGATGCCAGGCAGCTTTTCCGCGCTGGCGGCAATGCCGTTGCCGCCCATGATCGTGGCAAGGCCGGCAAAGGCCAGCACCAGCCCCAGCGTGCGCAAGACCGTCGGCCGCTCGCCCAGCACCGGCCAGGCGATGATCGAGGCCCAGACCGGCATGGTGTAGGCGATCAGCGCCGCCTCGCTCGCCGGCAGCCAGAGCAGTGCGAGGCCCATCAGCACCATCCAGCCGGTGACGTTGAGCACGGCCGCGGTCAAGAGGCGCGGCCAGATCGCGCCCTCCACGCGCAAGCTCTGCCGGCGCATCACCGCGAGCAGCGCCAGCAGCACCGCCCCGAGCACGCCGGTGACCCCGCGCAAGGTCAAGGGCGGCAGCTCGGCGAGCAGGAATTTCGTCACCGGCCAGTTGAAGCCCCAGCCGATCGAGGTGATCGCGAGGAACATCAGGCCGGCCGGGGCGATGCGCGGCCGCGCATCCCGGTGGGTCGAATCATGCATGGGCAATCCGGCAAAATCTTAAGGTGGAGCTTGGCGCGGATTCGCCGGCCTCGCCACCACCCCGGCGGGCATGCCTGCCCTCACCTTCCGTAGGGCTACGTGAGTCCCGCTGACGCAATCCCATTGCCTAAAAATATACCTGCCCTGTGAACAGCGGGATGAAGGGCCCGCATCACCACGGAATGCAAATTTTTTCGGTTGGGAATCCCTGAGGACTCACTGATACTTGGCCGCACAACAGGCGCGGTGAAGACCCCTGTTATCCCCCACAATCCACCATATTTAGTATTTGATTCAGGAACTCGCACTAGTTCTTGACGGGCGCAACGGAGAGTCCTAGCTTTCGGTCCGTTCGGCGCGAGTGAGTTTGCGTCCCGCCGGCACTCCCCCAAAGGGTCTCGCAAATCGGCACTCCGCCAGTCGGCCAAAGGCTGCGGATGAGGGCTTGTCTGCCCTTGTGAATGCGGACTTTTCGGGCGCCAGAACGGGCCGGCAACAGGCTCGCATGGCAATGGTTGAAGTGACGGTGTGGGGCGTTGAACGCATGTCGCGCACATCCCCTTGGGGGCGGATGGGTGTGGACATGCCGGCGGGATGATCGATGCTCGCATCGAGGTCGCGCCGGGAAAAACAGGGCCGGATCCACCGGCTGAACTGCGGTGCCCAAGGCCGAACGGCCGAAGGCGCCGCGAAACGAAATGTCGACCCGGCACGCCCTCAACGAGGGGCGGGACCGGTCACAACTAAGGACGGGGCAAGACGATGCGGATTGAGCGGCGCCACACCACTTCGGGACAGTCACCTTATGCGGGAATCGATTTCCGCCTGACCACGTCGGAGATTCGCAATCCCGACGGCTCGGTCGTGTTCAAGCTCGACAATGTCGAGGTGCCCTCGGAGTGGTCGCAGGTCGCCTCCGACGTGCTGGCGCAGAAGTATTTCCGCAAAGCCGGCGTTGCCGCGCGCCTGAAGAAGGTCGAGGAGGAATCCGTCCCCTCCTTCCTGTGGCGCTCCGTGCCCGATACCGACGCCCTCGCCGCTCTGCCGGAGAAGGAGCGCTACGTCAGCGAGCTCTCGGCAAAACAGGTGTTCGACCGCCTCGCCGGCTGCTGGACCTATTGGGGCTGGAAGGGCGGCTATTTCACCTCGGACGAGGACGCGAAGACCTTCTACGACGAGCTCCGCTACATGCTCGCCATGCAGATGGTCGCGCCGAACTCGCCGCAATGGTTCAACACCGGCCTGCACTGGGCCTACGGCATCGACGGCCCCGGCCAGGGCCACTACTACGTCGACCCCTTCACCGGCAAGCTGACCAAGTCCAAGTCGGCCTACGAGCATCCGCAGCCGCACGCCTGCTTCATCCAGGGCGTCGGTGACGACCTCGTCAACGAGGGCGGCATCATGGACCTCTGGGTCCGCGAGGCGCGCCTGTTCAAGTACGGCTCCGGCACCGGCTCCAATTTTTCGCGCCTGCGCGGTGAGGGTGAAAAACTCTCCGGCGGCGGCCGCTCGTCGGGCCTGATGAGCTTCCTCAAGATCGGCGACCGCGCTGCCGGCGCGATCAAGAGCGGCGGCACCACGCGCCGCGCCGCCAAGATGGTCGTCGTCGACGTCGATCACCCCGACATCGAGACCTATATCGACTGGAAGGTGAAGGAGGAGCAGAAGGTCGCCGCCCTCGTCACCGGATCCAAGATCAACCAGAAGCACTTGAAGGCGGTGCTGAAGGCCTGCGTGAACTGCGAAGGCTCGGGCGACGACTGCTTCGACCCCGAGAAGAACCCGGCGCTCCGCCGCGAGATCAAGCTCGCCCGCCGCAGCCTCGTGCCTGACAATTACATCAAGCGGGTCATCCAATTCGCAAAACAAGGCTACAAGGACATCCAGTTCGACACCTACGACACCGACTGGGACAGCGAAGCCTACCTCACCGTCTCGGGGCAGAACTCCAACAACTCGGTCTCGCTCAAGGACGACTTCCTGCGCGCGGTCGAGACCGACGGCGACTGGAATCTGACTGCTCGCACCTCCAAGAAGGTGACGAAGACGCTAAAGGCGCGCGACCTCTGGGAGAAGATCGGCTATGCCGCCTGGGCGTCGGCCGACCCGGGCCTGCACTTCAACACCACGATGAACGACTGGCACACCTGCAAGGCGTCCGGCGACATCCGCGCGTCCAATCCGTGCTCGGAATACATGTTCCTGGACGACACGGCGTGCAATCTCGCCTCTGCCAACCTGCTGACGTTCTACAACACCACGACCAAGCGCTTCGACGTCGAGGGTTACGAGCACCTCTGCCGGCTCTGGACCATCGTGCTGGAAATTTCCGTCATGATGGCGCAGTTCCCGTCCAAGGCGATCGCCGAGCTCTCCTACGAGTTCCGCACGCTCGGCCTCGGCTACGCCAATATCGGCGGCCTCCTGATGACCATGGGCCTGCCGTATGACTCGAAGGAAGGCCGCGCGCTCTGCGGCGCGCTGACCGCCGTGATGACCGGCATCACCTACAAGACCTCGGCCGAGATCGCTTCCGAGCTCGGCACCTTCCCCGGCTACAAGAAGAACGCCGCGCACATGCTGCGCGTGATCCGCAACCACCGCCGCGCCGCGCACGGCCAGGCGAGCGGCTATGAGGCGCTCAGCGTCAACCCGGTGCCGCTCGACCTCGTCTCCTGTCCGCAAGCCGACCTCGTCAACCATGCGCAGGCGGCCTGGGATGCGGCGCTCGAGCTCGGCGAGAAGCACGGCTATCGCAACGCCCAGACCACGGTGATCGCGCCGACCGGCACGATCGGCCTCGTCATGGATTGCGACACCACCGGCATCGAGCCCGACTTCGCGCTGGTCAAGTTCAAGAAGCTCGCCGGCGGCGGTTACTTCAAGATCATCAACCGCGCCGTGCCCGCAGCGCTGCGCGCGCTCGGCTATCGCGAGAGTGAGATCGCGGAGATCGAGGCCTACGCCGTCGGCCACGGCTCGCTGGCGAATGCCCCCGGCATCAACGTCACCACGCTGAAGGCCAAGGGCTTCACGGATGAGGCGATCGCCAAGGTCGAGAAGGCCCTCCCGACCGCCTTCGACATCAAGTTCGCCTTCAACAAGTGGACCTTCGGCGAAGACTTCATCCGCGACCAGTTGGGCATTGGCGCCGAGGCGATCGCAGCCCCCGGCTTCGACCTGCTCCAGGCCGTCGGCTTCACCAAGCGTGAGATCGAAGCCGCCAACGTCCACATCTGCGGCGCAATGACTGTCGAGGGTGCCCCGCATCTGAAGGCGGAACATTACCCCGTGTTCGATTGCGCCAACCCCTGCGGCAAAATTGGAAAACGCTATCTGTCGGTCGAGAGCCACATCCGCATGATGGCAGCTAGCCAGCCATTCATCTCGGGCGCGATCTCCAAGACCATCAACATGCCGAACGATGCCACGGTGGAGGACTGCAAGTCCGCCTACATGCTGTCGTGGAAGCTGGCGCTGAAGGCCAACGCGCTCTATCGCGACGGCTCAAAACTCTCGCAACCGCTCAACTCGCAGCTCATCAGCGACGATGAGGACGAGGACGATGCGGTCGAGCAGCTCTATGAGAAGCCGATGGCGGCGCGTGCCGCCCAGGTCTCGGAGAAGATCGTCGAGAAGCTGGTCGAGCGCATCGTCGTGATGCGCGAGCGCGAGAAGATGCCGGACCGACGCAAGGGCTACACCCAGAAGGCGGTCGTCGGCGGCCACAAGGTCTATCTCCGCACCGGCGAATACGATGACGGCCGTCTCGGCGAGATCTTCATCGACATGCACAAGGAAGGCGCGGCGCTGCGCTCCTTCATCAACAACTTCGCCATCGCGGTGTCGCTCGGCCTGCAATACGGCGTGCCGCTCGACGAATATGTCGACGCCTTCACTTTCACCCGCTTCGAGCCGGCGGGCCCCGTGCAGGGCAACGACAGCATCAAGTACGCGACCTCGATCCTCGACTACGTCTTCCGCGAGCTCGCGGTGAGCTATCTGTCCCGCTTCGACCTCGCCCACGTCGATCCCAACGAGACGGGCTTTGACGCGCTCGGCAAGGGCGTCGAGGAAGGCAAGGAGCCGGACGAGGACGGCGGCCACCACGCGACAAAACTGGTCTCGCGCGGCCTCACCCGCTCGCGGACCGACAACCTGTTCGTGATGCGCGGCGGCACCACTGCTGTCTCCCAAGGCAACGACAGCGCGCCATCAGGCGGCAGCAAGGTCACCGCCCTCGCGTCGCACGGTGCCTCGGCCCGCGCCGGCGACGCCATCGAAGGTGCCGTCGCCCTGAAGCAGGAAGCCAGCCACGACCTCTCCCCCACGGAGAAGCTGGAGCAGATGCAGTGGAGCAAGGCCGGCACTGCGCAGACCCTCGTCCCCACCAAGGCCGAGCGCCGCGCCGAAGCCAAGGCCAAGGGCTACGAAGGCGAGATGTGCTCGGAGTGCGGCAACTTCACGCTGGTGCGGAATGGGACGTGCATGAAGTGCGATACGTGCGGCAGCACGACGGGGTGTAGCTGATCCCGATAGCGCAAGCCGCCTGGAGGCATCGATGCCGGTTGCATTACGCCAGGGCGGCTTGCGCTACTATTTCTTCTCGAACGAGGGGCAGCCGCCTGAACCGCCCCATATCCACGTCAAGGGCGGCGGTCGGGACGCCAAGATCTGGCTTGAACCCGCCATATCGATTGCCGATAGTTACGGCTTCAACCCACGGGAACTTTCGAATATCCTGCGCGTCGTCGAGGACAACCGCGATCTTCTCCTGAAGGCTTGGCATGACCATTTCGGCAACTAGCGTTCGATTTGACGAACACACGATGTGGGTCGAGTTGTCGGACGGCCGCACGCTCGGTATCCCGCTCGCGTGGTTTCCGCGGCTGCTGCATGCGGCGCCTGACGAGCGCGAGCAGGTCGAACTGAGCCGGGGCGGGCTACACTGGGAAGCACTCGACGAGGATATTTCCGTCGCTGGACTCCTCGCAGGACGTGGCGACATCACGCGATCCGCCGAGCACGCTGCGTAGGTATTTGATCTGTGGAGGGCATGTCCGCCCTTGGGATTTCACCCTCTTGGAACAAAGAGAGAACAATAGGGTCAGGCCGTGGAAAACCGGGTTAGCAGGAACAAAAAAGCAACTTCCGCTTGCCCGAAACGCTCAACCCATGGATACACGAGGGGTAAGTGACAACGTGTGATTCGTCCCTCTAGTCTGGAAACCTAGTAATGGCAAAGAGTGCGAAGCCGAGCGGGACCTCCCGCATTAAACTAATTGTGTTGGACGCTGAAGTTGCTGACGACCAAATCCATACTCTAACGCAAGCTCTTACGAATGCCCTGCGTGGGTCCAGTCCGCCTCCGGCAAGGCGCCTGGCTCCCATCCCTGCATTAAATGGACATGTAGAAGAGCCAGAGGAATCCGACATCCAAGACGGTGTTGAGGACGGAGAAATCACCGAACTCGCGCCGACCAAGCCAAGGTCAACTACTCCGCGCAAAACGGCGGTGGTGACGCCCGAACTGATGGATATCGACTTCAACAGCTACGAAGTGCCCTTGGCGACGTTTGCAGCCGGTTACAAAACCGATGCTCAAACCGCTCGTTACCTAGTGGCTTGTGCTTGGTTTCAGGAGCATGGCGATGTCACGAAGGTCACCCCTCTCATGTTTACTCCGCATTCAAGTGGCTCAAATGGACGTCGAACGCCAAAGACTTCGCACAGCCTATGCGGCAACTGAAGTCCGATGAGTTGCTTGGATCGACCGAGAAAGGCACCTACACCATCAATCACGTCGGTCTGAAACGCGTTGCCGAGTTGAAGAACGGCAATGCTGCTTGAGGACTTAATTTCCCAGGTCGCCGGCTTCGACACGCAGTCACCTCGCGAGAAGATGTGCCTTTTCGCGTGGTGGCTTCACGTTCACGGAGGCAAAGAGCTATTTGAGCCAAACGACATCAGGCGGTGCTACGACAAGCTTCATCTGTCGCAAATCAACATCGCACGAAATCTGACCCGAATGTCGGAGAGAAAGCCGCCTGACCTTCTCGTTGAGCGCGGGATGTTCAAACTTGCGCGAGCAGTGCGCATCGAGTTGGACAAAAAGTACGGACTTCACCCAAGCATCCAGGCGGTCAGCAAACTCCTCGCAGACCTGCCGGACCAAGTGCCAGACTTGGCAGAAAAAGTGTTCCTCAGCGAGGCCATCGACTGCTACCGCGTGCGCGCGTACCGCGCCTGCATTGTGATGACGTGGAATCTCGCCTTTGACCACTTATTGAATTGGATACTTAAGGATCCCAACCGCCTCGCCGGGTTTAATGCCGCAATACCGGTAAAATTTCAGAAGACCCCGAAGAAAGCCAGTATTGTCATCAAGAGCTATGACGACTTCGCTGACGACCTGAAAGAGTTTGAGATTATCGAACTCTGCAAGAACGCCAATCTCCTCAACGACAACCTCATCCGGACGCTCAAGGAAAAGTTAGGAAAGAGGAATACGGCGGCACACCCGTCCACCATGGTTATCGTTCAGCCTCAGGCCGATGATGTTGTGTCTGACCTTGTCAACAACGTTGTGTTAGCGCTTACCTAGTCGGGACTTACGGTGACAGCTCTGGACTGCCCCCCTTAAGTGAGACACGATAATTCCTGTGACAGGCATTTTGAGGATGACCTGTGGCAGTACGAGCAAAGAACCGTCAGTTTCCGACGGCCTACAAATTGAAGGCGATCAGGCGGGT
>NZ_PGVG01000073.1 GCF_002795245.1 Bradyrhizobium forestalis
TGATGGAAGCCGTCTTGACGCCGCTGGCGAGATCGACCGCGGTCAACAGATCGTTGACGGTCGCAGCCGGAGTACCGGCGGTGCCGAGATAGACGGTGGTGTTGCCGTTGCCGTCGGTGACGAGATTACCGCTGACGCCCGAACCGGACGCAACCGCGCTCGACGCCGGAGCAGAGCCCGAACGGAAGGTGATGGTCTTGCCGTTCACGGTCAGCGTGTCGCCGTCGGCGGGCTGGGCGTTGCCGACGAGGCCGGTCGCGGTGGTGCCGTTGGTGGCGATCAGGGTGATGGTGCCGGTTAGGGCGGTGGTGCCGTCGCCGGCCGTTGCCGCGGTGCCCGTGAACGAGCCGATGGTGGCGCCGAGCGTCGTGGTGCCGGTCGCCGCGGTGGTGCCGCCGGCCGCGCCGCTATACACCACGTTGCTGCTCGCGGTTGCGCTGGCGAACGAAGTCGTGCCACGCAGGTCAGCCGCCGTCGCACCCGCGATGGTGGCGGAGACGTTCGACTTGGTGGAGTAGCCGACTGTGGTCTGCAGCGCCTGGTTGGCGATCGACTTGGCGCTGTCGATCAGCTTCTGCAGCGAGGTGATGCCGGTGTTGGCGGCCTGCAGCACCTGCACGCCGTTGGCGATGCCGTCGAGCAGGTTGTTGATGTCGCTGGCGCGGTTGTCGAGAGACTGGGCGGTGAAGAAGTTGGTGGGATTGTCCAGGGCCGAGTTGACGCTCTTGCCGGTCGACAGACGATTCTGCGTGGTGGCGAGGAGGTCAGCGGTGGACTGGAGGGAGAGCAGGTTCTGACGAACCGATGCGGAGAGAACGATACCGGACATGACTCTGTTACCTTTCTGGTAAACGACGCTACTGTTACGCGTCTGCTTGGATCGAGATTGACCCAGCGACCGGCGGACCGTGGCGCCGAGACCTCTAACGAAACATGAAATGAACCCCGTGGTTTTGCTGGGTCGCGCATGATTCGGGTGTGGGAGCTGCCCACACCGCCGCACCACAGAACACCTATCATCTTGACAATGCTAAGTTTTTTCGCACGAACGTCGGCGATTTACAGCTCGTTAACTACTTCCAAGCGAGAATCAGGCCTTGATGAGCCGCAACGAACGCTCGGTTACGAAAGCGTTGATGGAGAACAGGCATGGCCCTCAAGGTCGAGCTCAGACCGCACGAACGCATCATCGTCGGCAACTGCGTGATTACCAACACGGACCAGCGCGCCCGTCTCCTGATCGACGGCGACAACGTGCCGATCCTGCGCGAGCGCGACATCCTCACGCCGGAGACCGCCGATACGCCCGCCAAGCTGGTCTATCTGGCGGTCCAGCTCATGTACATCTCACCGGATCCGCAGACCCAGCACGGCACCTATTTCAACCTGGTGCGCGACATCGTCACCGCGGTGCCGAGCTCCTGGCCGATCATCGAAGGCATCAACAACAACATCCTGAACGGCGACCTCTACCGGGCGCTGAAGGACGCCCGCAAGCTGATTGCCTATGAAGAGAAGCTGCGGGATCAGTACGCGGCCGCGCATCCCAAGGCGGAAGCGGACAAGGCCGACGTGAGCTCCGCCGCCTGATACACGCTTTCGCGTGCCCAAGCCACGCGAACGACAACGGCCCCGGATCGCCTCCGGGGCCGTCGTTATTTCAGGCATGCATCAATGCTACTGCGCCGCGAGCGGCGGCGCCTCGACCTCGACCAGCGCGCCGCTGCTCCGCCGTCCGCCGAACTCCAGCACGGCCGCGACCAGCGCATCGATGTCGGACTCGTCGGTGCGGTGATTGACGATCGCGGCGCGGATCGCAAACCTGCCGTCCAGCGTCGTGCTCGACGGCGCCGCGACGCCGGACTCCTGGACGTCGGCGACGATCTCGCGATTGACCGCATCATCGGCACGGTAGCGGAAGCAGACGATGTTGAGATTGACCGGCGCCAGCAATTCCAGCCGAGGTTCGGCCAGCACGCGCGCCTCGAGATATTTCGCCAGCGCGCAGCTTCGCGCGATCGCCGCACCAAGCCGATCGGTGCCGAACGTCTTCAGCGTGAACCACGTCTTCAGCGCACGAAAGCCGCGCGACAGATCGGGGCCGAGATCGCAGGGCCAGACCGCGCCCGCGGCAAGCCCCCTCGCCTCGCGGCGCAGATAAGCCGCCGGCTGCGCAAAGGCCTGCCGATGCTGCTCGCCGTCGCGCACCAGCAGGAAGCCCGCGTCGTAAGGCACCTGTCCCCATTTGTGGAAGTCGAGTGCAATTGAATCCGCGAGCTCGATGCCACCGAGCAGCGGCGCAAGCGCGGGTGACAAGATCGCGAGCGCACCGAAAGCGCCGTCGACGTGAAACCAGATTCCTTCCTCGCGGCACAGCTCAGCAATTGCCCTGAGGTCGTCGATCGCGCCGATGTCGACCGTACCGGCGGAGGCGACCACCAGGAAAGGCTTGAAGCCGACCTCGCGATCAACAGCGATCTGCGCGCGCAGCGCGGCAACGTCGATGCGATGATCGGCATCGACATCGATTTTGCGCAGCGCATCGGTGCCGAACCCGGCAACGTCCATCGCCCTGGAGACGCAGCCATGCGCAGCCTGCGACGTGTAGGCCGTGAGCAGCGCACCGTCATTGCCGATGCCATGCTGCCGCGCCAGCGTGCCGAGCGCAGCTGTGCGCGCCACCAGAACTGCCATCAGATTGGCCATCGAGGTGCCCGTGACGAAGATGCCGCTTGCGCTCTCGGGGAAGGCGAACAGGCGGCGCATCCAGTCGACGATCTGGCGCTCGACCTCGATCGGCATGTGGTCGCGCCCGCCGAGATTGGCGTTGAGGCCTGCCGCAAGCATGTCCGCGAGCATGCCGACCGCGGTGCCGCCGCCATGCACCCAGCCCATGAAGCCGGGATGGACGTTGCCGGTCGCATAGGGCGCGACACGCTCGGAGAACTCGCGATAGACCTCGGCGAGGTCGCTCGGCTCGCGCGGCACGTCGGCCCTGAATGCCGCACGGACGTCATCGGGGATCGGCCGCCAGACGGGGCGCGCCCGAACGTTGGCAATGCCGTCGATCGTCTCGTCCAGCATGCGATGGGCCAGCGCGCGAAATTCGCTCCAGTCCTGCGGATCGAGCGAAGTGCTCGTGATGGAGCTTTGCGTGTTGCGGATGATCTCGTTCATGCTGCGCTCTCCTTGCCCGTCCTTGCATGCCGCGACAGCATCGCCGTGAACGCAGCAAAGATCTTGCGCATCTGCGGCGGCTTGTAAGGAAACACGGCTGGCGAATCCATGTTGTGCACGACAGCGGTGTTGTCGGCCTCGAACACCAGCAGCTCGCGCTGCTCGTTCTCGGCGCAATCGACGATGAAATAATCGAGCCCGACGCGCCGGCTCATCTCTTCGAGCGCGCTTCTATGACGAACGGCGAAGGCGTGGTCGAAGTCGCGCATGAAGACGGCTTCCTCGGCCCGCTTCTCCTCGCTGAATGCCATGTAGGCGTTGAGATACCAGATGTCCCAGCGATCGGCGATCGCCATGTGGCAGGCGTAAGGCTTGCCGTCGACCATGGCGAGACGATATTTGCGGTAGAGCCCGTCCGGGCTCACATAGTCGACGAAGCGTGCGACGAAGAAGTCCTGCTCTTTCCGATCAGCGAGATAGGCCGCGAGCGCCGCCGCATCGTCGAGCTTCGCGAGCCCGACGCCGGCATGCGAGCCGCGCGGCCGCGCGATGATCGGAAAGCGCAATTCGCCTGCGATGTCCCCGCAGGCGATCTGGCCTCGCGCAAGATCGGACAATTGCGCGCGCGTTGCGTGGATGGTCGCGGGAATGTCCAGACCCGGCACACCAGTCAGCAGCCGATACAGCTTGTCGCGATCGAGATTGCCGATGCGATCGGGGCGATTGAGCAGTGGCCGCGGCCAGTGCGGCGCGGCCTTTTCGATCAGCGCGAGCGCCTCACGGCATTCCTCGGAATCCGACGCGACCACGATGGCAACGTCGTGCTCGGGCAAGCTTTCCGGCAGACCGACGCCCTTGACCACATAGAGGGTCAGCAGCTCGACGTCGGAGCCTTCGAGCAGGAAATCGATCGGCGTGTTGCCGCCCATGTCGATGTCGGCTGCAAGCGCGAGCACGCGCAAGCCCGGCTTCGGGGCCGCGCTGGGCGTGCGGAACAATTGATGGAAGGCCAGCACCTCGGACTGGATCGCAAGCCCCTGATCCTTGTCGCCCAGAAGCTGGGTGATCAACGACAGATCCAGCCCTTCGCCCGCGAGCGCCGTCCCCGCCGCGATCCGCGCCACGAGCTGGTCGCGCAACGGATGCAGATCGACGCCTTCGAAGGCCTGGCGCGTCAGCTGCGCAAAGCCGATACGGTCGGCATAGTTCGCCGCGCTCAAGCCGATCGGCGCGGAAATTGAATGCTGCATCTCACACCTCGAACGCAGACTTGACCGGCGCGGCCACGGCTGCGCCACGGTCGAGCAGCAGCTCGATCTTCACCAGGACGTGGGCGATGCGATCGAGAACATGCTGCACATTGCGTTGCGCCTCCGTCCTGTCCGGTGACCAGGCCTCCGTCACGAGCCGTGCGCCGACGCAGAGGCGCAGCACCGCCTGCGGCGTCTCGTCCTGCCGCCCCAGCCGGACCGGCTGGCCGATCAGGCAGCGCTGCGCCGCGACGTCGCGGTCGGCTGCGCTGCCGCTGACCTCTTCGCTCATGTCACGCACCAGCGCGCGATGAACGGCCGCCGTCTCGGCAATCGAGACCGGCTTGCCGTCGCGCAGCAGCGTGAACGGAAAGATCGTGGCGTGCGCGAATTCCTCGTCGTCGACGCCGGCCGTGTGGAGCGCGGCTGGAACAGCGCGCAACGACGGCGACAACGCGATCATGCTGTCGATGCCGGCGGCAAGCTCGGCGAGCATCGCGGCGCGAAAGGCCCCGGGTACGGCGTAGTAGCTGCCGATCTCGGCCAGCGCCGCCTCCCAGCGCAGCCATTGACCGAAATTCGGACGGCGTTCGAACCGCGAGCGCAGCGCCGTCCAGGCCATCGGCCAATCGCAACGGCCGGCGTAGTCGAAGATACCAGGCGCGATTCCCTGCACCCGATCGAGCGACCGCGAGAGGCCCTTCGGCACCAGCAGCGCGCCGCTGAAGGCAGGCCCGCCGAAGAATTTCGAGCCGGTCATCAGCACCATATAGCCGCGGTCGAGATAGGCGCGCAGCCGGCGGCGGCCGAGCCTGGCCTGGCAGGCGTCGACGACGATCTGGACCTTGCGCGGCCAGCGCCGCGCGATCTCCTCGAGGCAGGCCGCGCTCGGTGCACGCCATCCGAGCTTCGAGGAATCCATGATCTGGAGCAGCACGGGTGCGCCCTGCGCGATCGTGGTCTCGACCGCATGCAGCACCGCGGCATCAGCGTCCGCGCGCATGGCGATCCCGGGCGCGCCTTCGCACAGTGGCAACGCAAGACTTGCGCCGGCGAGTCCGGCAACCGCGCCGTCCTTGCGAACCGCAACGCCGCTCGCCGTCATGGCGCCGAAATGATGTCCACGCGCAGTATGGGCCGTGCCGCTGCCGGTCTGCTCGGCGCCGACCACGATCGTCACCGGCGGCGCGCCGAGCACCGCGCGCGCCAGGAACAGGGCGTGGAGCTGCGAGTCCGTGCCGGACGGCGAGAACACCACGTCGACGCGCGGCGAGAGCTGGAGGTGACCGCGCAACTCGTCGCGCATGTCCTCGCACCGCGCATCGAACGCGATCTCGACCTCGTCGAACAGGCACTTGTGCATCAGCTCTTCGCGCGCCCGCGCGGCACGGTCGTAGGCCGCTTGCGAGATCGTCGATGCGGTCGAGGAGGCGAAATTCCAGATCTCCGGCTCCGGTAAAGCCGCGCAGCCATAGGCGCTGACGCGCTCCCTGGGATCGAGCGCGAGCCGCGGATCTCCGCCGGAGACGAGCAGCGTATCGAGGGGCGTGAAGAGATCGCGCAGACGATAGCGCGAACCGCCGTCGGACGCGCGCTCCGTCTCTGACAAACGGGATGTGCCGGCGCTCATTCCGGACCGCTCACGCCGCGGCATCGGCCGCCGCCGCAGGCACGGCTGCGAATTGCGAGGCGATGTCGCCGCGGAACACCGACGGCCCGACGTGATCGAGCGAGCTCTGAATGTCGGCCCAGATCTCGCCGCCGATATCGGTCCAGCGCTTGCAGAAGGCGAAGTCCTCGGACAGATACGTGCCGGTTGCCGGATCGATCATGCATTCGAACAGCGCGAACCGGTTCGGGCTCGCGACAAGCGTATCGTGCGAATGCTCGCGGAAGAATTGCAGGCTCGCATAGTCCGGGTGGCGGCACATCGCCTCCAGCACGTGGCGCCGGATCATCAGGAACCCCGTGCCGGCATAACGCACGCGGGTAAAGCCGTTGACCACCACGATGCGGTCGGGATCCTCGATCTCGAGCACGTAGTCGAGCGAGGCGGCCGGCACGTCGGCCCGGCCCGACTGGATCGCACGCGCGGCCTTGTCCCAGTTGACCCGCTTGATCGGATAGCAGCCGGCCACGACGTCCGCGCCGCATTCGATCAGCCGGAACACCTGCTCCGGCTTGAACCCGATATCGGCATCGATGAACAGGAAATGCGTCGCCCTGGGATCGTCCAGGAACATCGCGACCAGGTTGGCCCGCGCCCGCGTGATCAGCGCATCGCCGTCGCGCAGATGCACCTTGAGCTCGAGATTGGACATGCCGTGCACGGCGCGCTGGAGCGCAAAGATCGAGCTCGCATAGATGCTCGACACCTGCCCGCCGAAGCAAGGCGTCGCCACCACCAGCTGCATCTTGTCCGACATCGACCGCTCCGCCCCCGCTGCAATCCTCACCAAGAGGTAAACAGGCATGGTTAACGGCGTCTTAACGCGGCCTCTTACAGGAACTTGACGAGCGAAAGCTGCGCCAGGTTCGAGGTCACCTGGTAGGACGCCTGCAACGCGTTCTGGAGCGCCAGGATCTCGCTCGCGACCTGGTCGGGCGAAGCCGATTCCGCCTGGTCGATGATGGTCTGGAGCTGCGCCTTGGCCTGGGTCTGCCGCGTGCTCGCGTCCTTCATCGTGTTCTGGGCCATCGCGATGTCGGTCTGGATGTCCTCGATGCGCTGCTGCCCCGGCTGTTGCGTCAGCGCCTGCGTCACCCGCAGGCTCAGCGCCGAGACCTGCCCGCCCGAATATTGCCCGGTCGGCGAGGTCGAGAAGGTCCCGAACACCGCGATCGCCTGCAACTGCCGGCGAATCGCATCCTCGTTCGCCTGGGCGCCATACTGCACCGTGACGGCATCGTCGACCCGCGCCATCGCGGTCGAGCGCGGCGAGCCGGGCCCGTCATTGCCGAGGTACCACTTCACGGTGGTGGCCGAGCCGTTCACCAGCGTCGTCGCCGAGCTCGCCGGCGAGGAGCCAACGCGCAGCGGCGGCTGGGTGGCGGTGACGGGCGTCGAGCTGAAACCGAGCGCACTCAGCGCGCCGGTGTTCGAAGTCGTGATGTTGAGGCTCGCCGCATCGTCGGTGTTGATCGTGATCGAGCCGCCATGGACCGTCGAGGGCTTCGACGTCCCGGTGATCTGGTCGATCTTGCTGAGCAGGGTCTGGACGCTGTCGGTGACGTTGAGCTGGTTGCCGGTCGCACCCGAGCTGACGAAGGTCAGCGTGGTGCCGTTGACGGTGATGGTGTCGCCCGCGACGAAGCCCGGCGAGATCGAGTCCGAGGGGCTCGCGCCTGATAGCGCCGTCGCGCCGGTCACGGGGGCCGGCGGCGCCGCCTGGTTGTTGACGGGCGTGCCGATCGCCGAGCTCGCGGTGTTGAAGAAATTGTCGCCAGCGACGACCGCGGATGCCGCGACCAGCGAGGTGTTGGCAAGCTTGGTGATCGCGGTGTTCAGCGCCGTGTTGAGGTTCGCGGCGGTGTTGTTCGGATTGACGGGGGTACTCGCGTCGATCGCAAAGCTGCCGAGCGGCGTCGGCGTGGCCGAGGACGCGGTCAGGTCGATCTGCTCGATCGTGCCGTCCGGCAGCGTGAACTGGACGCTCAGCTTGTCGCCGTTGTTCGGGTTGACACCGTTGAGATCGACCGAGAACGACACCGGCGAGCCGCTGGGGCCGGTGACGGTCGCGCCCGTCAGGGTCGAGGACACCGCCTTGATCTTGAGCCCGAACGGCGATCCGGCGACGTCCTCTGACACCTGCACCGAGCTCGGCGTCGGCTGCGTCTGCACCAGCCGCCCCATGCCGTTGGCCCCCAAGTCGGCGGCCTGGCGCTCCGCCATGACGGTCTTGAAGCCGGCCTGCGTCGTGGTGCCGTTGATGATGTCGCCGGCATCCGCGACCGACTGGGTGTTGACGGCCGTCCCGGAGAACAGATAGCGGCTGCCGGTCTGCGTGTTGAGGACGCCGACCATCGAGCCGAACTGCGCGGCGGCGGTGTTCTGCGCGACGGTCTGGCCGTTGACGTTGAGATCCTGCGCGGTAGAGGCCGAGCCCGTCTGCACCGTGCTGCGGATCTTCGTCAGCGATTGGAGCGCGGTATTGGCGAGGTTGATGCTGACATTGACGTTGGTGATCGTGTCGGTATAGGCGGCGATGTTGGAGAGCTGCGCGCGCCCGGCGATGGCGAAGCCCTCGTTGGTGCCCATGCCGGAATAGTTCTGCGACAGCTTGCCGGTCGAAAGCTGCGTCGACAGGTCGGTGAGCTGCTGGTTGATGTTGCGGATCTGCGCGCCGAGAATCGACGAAGAGTAGTTGATGCTGCTGATCGACATCTTTCAGAGCCCTGTTACTTCTTACCGTTGAGCCTGGATCAACGTGTTCATCATGCTTTGCACCACCGACATGACGTGGGCGTTGGCGGCATAGGCATTCTGAAGCTGGATCAGGCTCGACATCTCCGTGTCCAGATTGACCTTGGAGGTCGAGTCGAACTTGGCCTGGAGCGTCGAGACCACGACGCTCTGGCCCTGCTGCAGCTGGGTCGCCTGGGTCGCGGCGTTGGCCTGGACGCTCAAGAACTGCTGGAGGTAGTTCGAGACGCTGCCGGTGAAGGGCTGGCTCGCCGAGCCGAGGCCGCTCTGCGGCGAATAGGAGAACACCGCACTGGTGAGCTGCGAATAGAGATAGTCCGAACGCGTGGTGTCGCCCGCGGGCGTCACCGGCGAGGTGTTGTAGACCGACAGCCGGGTCGGATCGGAAACCAGCTGGGTGTTCACGGCGATGCGCCCGGCGAGGCCGGTCATCTGCGAGCCCGATGCCGTGATCGCGCCGGTGTAGAGCGCCTGCCCGCCATCGGTGAACAGCGGCAGCTGCGGATTGCCCGAGGTCAGCGACGAGATCGTCTTGGTGGTCGAAGCCGAATTGACCTTGGCAAGACCGGTGTTGTCGTCGGTCACCCGCAGCGTCGTGGCTGTCGCCGGCGACGGGGCGGCGGAGAACGACAGATGCGAGCCTGACAAGGCGGTGTTGAGCGCAGAGGCGATCGCGCCCATGCCGCCGGAGAAGTTGACGCCGATCCGCATCGGGTTGGCGTTCGTCTCATTCTGGAGCGGCAGCGCGGCCGGGTCGGTCACGTTGACCAGCGTGATCTGGCGCTGCGTGTTGGTGGCCGTGTCCGTGTAGGTGATGTTGACGGTGTTGCCCGGCGCCGCCCCGGCGAGGTCGAGATCGAACCCGGCCGGCGGACCGGAGACCGTGCTGCCGGCCGTGGTCTTGTCGGACAGCGCGCTCGCCATCGTGGCGGCGAGCTGGTCGAGCTGGTTCTGCGCCTGCACCAGCGTCTGGTCGCGCAGCTTCAGATCGGCCGCGATCTGGCCGGAAGACACCACGTTGTTGGCGACGACGTCGACCTGCGAGCCGTTCGGCAGCTTGATGTTGAACGCGCCGACGCCGGACTTGGCCGGATCGATGTTGTAGAGCGAGGTCGCCGACAGCGCGCCGGCGGAGGCAAAGGAGAATTCCGAGGCGAGCCCGGCGCCGACCAGCTGGATGCCGGTCGTGGTGTAGATGTTGGCCTGGTTCGAACCGTCGGTGGTGACGCGAACGTCGACATATTTCGACAGCGTGTTGATGGCCTGGTCACGCTGGTCCATCAGCGTGGCGGCCGAGGGGTCGTTCGCCGACAGGCCCTGAAGCTTGGTGTTGATATCAGCGATCTGCTTCATCGCCGCATTCGCGGCTTGCGCCGAGTTGCCGAGGTCCTGCTCGACGTTGGAGCGCAGCGACTGGATGCCCTTGGTGGTGACGTTGAGCTGCTGCGCCAAGGCCTGCGCGGCACCCAGCGCGACGGTCTGCGCCGACGACGCGCCCGAGCTGGTCGAGAGCGCCTGGAGCGCCGTGGTGAACTTGTTGAGCGCGCTTTCGAGCGTGCCGGCATTGCCGGGCGTGCCATAGACATTCTGAAGCTGCTTCAGGATGTTGGCCATCTGGTCGGCGTAGCCGCTGCCGCCGGTCTCGGTCCGCAGCTGGTTCAGCACAAAGGTGTCGAGCTCGCGGCTGACGCCGGTCGTCATCGCCGTCGAGCCGAACTCGCCGGTGGTGACCTCGATCTGGTTCGGCGTCTGGACGACGTAACCCGGCGTCTGCGCATTGGCGACGTTCGAGGAGACGATCGAGAGCGCGGCCTGGTTGGCACGCAGGCCGCTCATCGCACTGGCGAGGGCTGAACTCAAACCCATATCACTGACCCGCCTTTGGTTACGTCACGCGCCGATCAGCGCAACACGTTCAAGAGGTCCTGCACCATCGAATTCGCGGTCGTGATCACCTTGGTGTTGGCCGAATAGGCCTGCTGGGTCACGATCAGCTTGGTGAATTCGTCGGCGATGTCGGTGTTGGAGCCTTCCAGCGACGAGCCGCTGATGGTGCCCGAGGCGCCGTCGATGGCGTCTCCCGACTGTTCAGTCGCGGCATAGGCGCCGCCATCGAGCGCCTTCAGGTAGTTGGTGCCGTTGAAATGCGACAGCTGCACCTGGGCGAGGTTGAGGTTCTGGCCGTTCGAGAACGTCCCGACCACGGTGCCATTGTTGTTGACGGCGACCGAGCGCAGCTGACCGGCGGCATAGCCGTTCTGGGTGATGGTGTTGATGGTCACCGCGCCGCTGGTGCTGGCATATTGCGTCAGTCCGCCCGAGGAGATGTTGAAGGCGACCGAGCCGAGCGACTGGCCGCTGACGGTGACGTTGTTGATGGTGATGCCCGAGCCGCTCGGCGAGGTCAGCGAGCCGTCGGCGGCAAAGGTGAAGGTCTGGCCGGTATTGACCCAGCCGACGGTGGTGCCGGTCGCGTTCGGATCGGTCTGGTAGAACAGGTTCCAGCTATCGGAATGGCCCGCGCCCAGCGAGGCGCTGTCGGTCTTGGCCCAGCGCAATTGCAGGTTCACCGGCGTGCCGGCGGCGTTGTAGGCGGTCACCGCGCCGCCGCTGATCGATTCCTTGGTGAAGGTGGCAATGTCGTTGCCGATCACGCCGCCGGTGCCGGCGGTGCCGCCACCGTCGCGATTCTTGGTGATGGTCGAGGTGAAGCCGAGCGCCGAGAAGGCGGCGCTGTTGGAGCTGGACACCGTCAGGTTCGAGACAGTGCCGGTGTTCAGCGTGATCACGCCGCCGCTGCTGACCGACGACCCCGAGGCGCCGGAGAGCGCGTCGATCTTGCCGAGCAGCGTCGTGACGTTGTCGGTGGTACCGATCTGGTTAGGGCCGGACGGGGTCGCGGGCGGCGCTACGAACGTCAATGTCTGACCGTTGACGGTGATGGTATCGCCGCCCGAAAAGCCGGATGTGAGCACCTGGGCGCCGCCGGCGGTCGCAGGGCCGCTCAGCACCGTCGCGCCCGAGATCGCGGGCGAGGACAGCACGTTGCCGCCGCGCGTCACGCTGCTGATGCCGAGCGCGGTGGCGGCCGTGCCGCTGCCGACCGCGACGTCAGTGCCGGTGCCGGTCGAGATCTGGATATTGCCGCTGACCGAGAGCGAAGCCGTGACGCCGGCGCCGCCGGCAGTCTGGATCGCGTTCAGGATGTCGGCCACCGTCGCCGTCGTGCCCGCACCGAGACCGATCGTGGTGTTGCTGCCGACCGTCGAGACCGTGGTGCCGCCGTTGAAGGTGATCGTGTTGCCGTTGATGGTCAGCGTCTGGCCGCTCAGCGCGGTGAGAATGCTGGAGGCGAGATGCGTGCCGGCGGCGTTGTCGAGGGTGGTGGGGGTAGAGGCCACCGCCGACGAATTGTTCTGGAGCGCCACCGTGCCCGTGCCGGTCGTCGACGAGTAGGCCGAGCGGATGTTGCCGGTCGCAGCCGCGCCTGACACCGTTGCGTTGGCGTAGGGCGCCGGCGGCGTGCCGACCGGCAGCGGGTTGGCCGCGAAATCCGACGGGTTCAGCCCGCCGGCCGCCAGCAGCGTGCCGGTCGACGCGGTCGTTTTCGCCACTGTGTTCGGCTGGGTCGGCAGGTTCGCCGCGTACTGGATCGAGGTGGTTGCCTGCGCCGGAATGAAGTTGTTCTGGAATTGCAGGACGCTCGCCACGCTGCCGGTCGGGTTGCCGGTCTTCGGATCGACCGTGACGCCCATCAGGTAATAGCCGGCGCCGTTGACCAGATTGCCGTTGGCATTGAGCTGGAAGTCGCCACGCCTCGTGTAGTAGGTCACCCCGGTGAACACCGGCACGTTGTCGACGACGCCGCTCGCCTTCTGGATCGAGAAGAAGCCGTCGCCGGTGATCGCCATGTTGGTGGCGACGCTAGAGGACGAGATCGTGCCCTGCGTGGTGATGGTGGCTTTCGCGTTGGCCGTCACGCCACCCGCGACCTGCTTGCTCGGCACGGACGAGTCTGGAATGAGGTCGACGAAGCTGGTGCCGATGCCCTTGTAACCGGTGGTGGACGAGTTCGCGATGTTGCCGGAAATGTTCTGAAGCGCGAAGGACTGCGCCTGCAGGCCACCCACCGAGGTGTTCATTGCATCGAAGATACCCATAACTTTGTCTCCAAATCCGATCTCGGCGGCCGGTCGACCATGGCCGCAGTCGGAAGAGACGTCGCAAGGCCTATGCCAATGCGGGTATCTTCAGGAAATCAATGACTTGAATGAATATGCCCCGGTCGGAGGACCGGGGCACAATTGCCGGGCCGGCAACAATTGCCGGGACGATCGGTCGTTCCGGTGCCACCGGGTGCTGTCAGCCTGCAGCCAGTTTAGATCTTGTTGGTGTCCTGATTTGCGGATGACCTCTTGCGGGTAATTAGCAGCCACGCGGCAAGGCCCAAGATCGTTACCCACAATGCGATCCGAATGGCTTTTGTCTCGCCATCATCCGTGAGGCCGTCGAGCGTGAGCAAAACATAGACAACAACGCAGCCGGACAGCGTCCACTTCAAAGCCGTCCTGCTCACCTTAAGCTCCCAATGACCGCCTTACGTCGCCGACGCCGCGGCCGGGTGGAACACCAGGCCGAAACCGTCGATACAATAGCGCAATCCGGTCGGCTTCGGACCGTCGTCGAAGACATGGCCGAGATGGCCGCCGCAGCGCCGGCAATGCACCTCGGTGCGGACCATGCCGTAGGTGCGGTCCTCGGTCTTGCCGACATTGCCCTCGATCGGCGCATAGAAGCTCGGCCAGCCCGTGCCGCTCTCGAACTTGGTCTCTGACGCAAACAGCGGCAGGTCGCAGCCGGCGCAGGCGAAGATGCCTTTGCGGTGCTCCTTCAGCAGCGGGCTGGAGCCGGGCCGCTCGGTGCCATGATTGCGCAGGATCTCATATTGCTGCGGCGTGAGCTGGGCACGCCATTCGGCCTCCGTCTTCACAATCTCGAACGTTTCCGCGGCCTTCTCGCCAGCCTCGGCGGGGGATGCTGTCAGCCAGCGGAAGGCCGAAAGGCCAAACAGGCCGGCGACGGTCGATAGCAGGATGCGGCGGTCAAACATGTCATTCTCCGTGCGCGGGAAATCCACGCCCTGAGATACGGGCTTCTGTCGGCCGACGTTACACGTCCGGGCGGAATTTCTCTCAACTTATTGCGAGACGCGGTCGTCGTGCGCGACCGGTTCCGCGGCTTCGATCGCAGGTTTCTGCGGCGGGGCCGGTCGCGGCCGGACGCCGTCCGGGGGACGACGCGGACCGGTGCCGGCGGCCCGGTTGGCTTCAGCGAGGCGCGCCTCGCGTTCTCTGTCCTTGACCCTGGCGCGCTCGCGATAGCGGGCGAGCGCGCCTGCCGCGGCGGAGCTCGCCCTGCCCCAGATCCCGACCAGCTGGCCGGCGACGCGCCCCGTGGCGCCGCCCGCCCAGACCAGCTCGAACGGCGAGAACAGCTTCCAGCGCTCATCGCCCCACAAGATGCTGCGCGCGATCATCTGTCCGGCCATGGCGGAGGTGTTCATGCCCTGGCGGCCGAACCCGCTCGCCACCCACAGGCCTTTGCGCAGCTGGCCGATCTGCGGCATGCCGTGCACGGTCTGGCCGGTGGCGCCGCCGAACATCTCGGTGATCTCGACATTGCCGAGCTCGGGAAAGATCGTGCGGATCCGCCTCCTGACGGCGCCGGCGAAGCGCTGCGGACGCGCCGCCCAGGTGGTCTCCGGGCTTTCCCACATCAGCCGGTCGCCATCGACGATTCGGAAATGATCGACGCCGTCGGAATCCATCACGGATCCCTTGAAGGCGATGATCTCATGCAAGCGCTCGCCGAGCGGCGCGGTGATGCCGGCATAGCGCCAGACCGGCAGCAGCGTCTCCGACAGGCGCCTCAAGGGCGCGCCGAGATGGATGTTGCCCGCGAGCACGATGTGGCTGGCGCGCAGCCGCGCCGTGGGCGTGACGATGCGCTTGCGGATGCCGGAATGATCGATGCTGACCACCGGCGTGTCCTCGAAGATGCGGGCGCCGGCCCGCCGCGCCAGTGCCGCAAGGCCATGCACATATTTCCGGCCGTCGACCTGGAACGCTTTGGGGTAATACACGCCGTGGAAGTAGCGATCGGTCTTGAGCACGTCGCGAACACGATCGGCCTGCCAGCCCTCGACCTCGGTATCGAAATCCTCGTTCAACATCTGCAACCGGCTGATCAGCCGGTCGCCGGCGTCGACGTTGGAGACCTCCAGCACGCCGTCGCTTCTGGCGATCCCCGGCATGTTCTCTTCCGTGACATTGGCGCGGACGAATTCGGCGCCCTCCTTCGACAGCGTCCACAACTCGCGCGCATCTTCGAAGCCGATGCGCTCGATCAGGTCGGTGAGCGGCAGCGCAAAGCCCGGCATCACGGTGCCGAGCTGGTTGCCGGAGGCGTTCCAGCCGATATGGCGGCCCTCGAGCACTGCGACACTGGCGCCCAGCCGGGCCGCTTCCAGCGCGATGGAAAGCCCGGCAAGCCCCGCGCCGATGACGCAGATGTCGGCATCGAGATCGAACGACAGCCGCGCGCGGTCGCGAAAGCCGGCTTCTTCCTGGGACACGCTTGTGAAAGTCTCGCTCATAGCGTTTCTTAAGATACCAACTGGGCGCCTGTCACCTTGTCCTCAACCGGCGCCTGTAGATTATCCTGGATGCGTAACGATTCGAGAATGCCATGCGCCGTTTGATGCTGCTGCGTCACGCCAAGACCGAGACCGACGCACCGAGCGGCCGTGACCAGGACCGCCGGCTCGACGACCGCGGCCACAGGGACGCCGCGGAGATAGGCGACTGGATCGCCTCCCATCCACCCTTCCCCAATACCGTGCTGGTGTCGCACGCCGTGCGGGCCCGGCAGACCTGGGACATCGCCTGGGCGGCGATGAAGGACCGCGTCCCGGCGCCGCAGGTCGAGGTCCTGCCGGAACTCTATGGCGCCGATCCCGCGCAGATCCTGGACTCCATTCGCACTGCAACCGCCCCGGCCGATCCGAAGCGATTGCTGCTGATCGGCCACAATCCCGGCATGCACGAGATCGCCCTGATGCTGATCGGCGGCGGCGATCCTGATGGCGCCAGGGCGCTCGCCCACAACCTGCCCACGGCGGGGCTTGCGATCTTCGACTTTGACGTCAAGGATTGGGATGACGTGGCCTACCGCCGCGGCAAGCTGGTGCTGTTCGTCAGCCCCAAGCTGCTTCGATCGGGCTAGAGACGCGCGGGCGCCGTCTCGGCCGATTGGTCCAGCTTGGTCATTAGGGAGGCGCAGATGTTCAAGTCCATCCTCGTGCCCATCGACCTCGCCGACACCGATCTCGCCAAGCCGGCGATCGCGACCGCGGCGACGTTGTCGCAGACCTGGAGCGGCACCGTGCGCCTGCTCAACGTGCTGCCGATGACGCCGGTGATGCTGGCCGAATACGTCCCGGCCGATTTCGACGAGCAGCAGCGCCAGACCTCGGAAGAGGCCCTCGCCATCGTCGCGCGCGAATCCGGCATCGAGCCTTCCCGCATCTCCAGCGTGGTGCGCCAGGGCGGCATCTATCACGAGATCCTGGAGGAAGCCGCGCACATGAAGGCCGACCTGATCGTCATGACCTCGCACCGGCCGGCGATGCGCACCTACTTCCTCGGCTCCAACGCCGGACACGTCGTGCGCTACGCCAAGTGCTCGGTGCTGGTGGTGAGGCACTAGGGGCGCAGCAAACTCCGCTCTCGTGCCCCGGACGCTGCGCAGCACGAAGTGATGCGCTGCAGAGCCGGGGCCCATGCAGCAGCGAGTGCGTGGCTTGCTGGGTCCCGGCTCTGCGCAGCAACGCTACGCGCTGCAGCGCGTCCGGGACACGAGAGGGGAGCATATCGCTCCCCCTCACCCCGCCGTTGCGAGCGTAGCGATACCCGCGGATCGGTGACGAGAAGACCTGGACTGCGTTGCTTGCACTCCATCCGGGCTACGAGACCTTGTGTTGCCCGACGGGCAAAACACGCCATCTGTTGGTCGATACCGGTCGCCGAAAATATCCCACTTTACCTAAATTCGGAAATTGCGTATATTCGCCGCAACCCGGCCCAAGGAAGAGGGGCGTATCGCGATCGTCACGAACGCGGGCTGGGCGGCGGTGGACGTGAGTTGCACCGGCGCGAAAAGCTTCGCAGGGCGGGCAACCGTGAGCGAAGACCTCGTGCCAACGACAGGTGCGGTTCGCGTACGGCAAAATCGTGTGGTCCTGGCGCCCGGGGTCTGTGCGCCAAGTCTTGTGGTGATGTGTGCTGTCCGACCGGGCACGCGCATCAGCCATCCGCAAGGCGACGGGGGCAATAGTGCATCGCTCCCCGGGGAGCAACTGTGCTGAAGTAGACCGCCGATCGGCCGGCCTCAAGGCTGGCGCTGGACGCGCCACCGCCTTTGGCGG
>NZ_PGVG01000074.1 GCF_002795245.1 Bradyrhizobium forestalis
AAATACGCTATTCTGGTGCCGCATGGCGGGGACCTCCTTCCGTGTCTCGAACGTGTGCGAAGCGCTCGAAACACAGAAGAATCCACGTCATGCACCCTGTCCATAACAATCGAACCGGACAGCCGTGGGACAAGCCCGGGCATGACGAGCAAACCGTCGTTGCCACAACGCGCTGCGCCCATTATCAAAACGGATGTGAGCGAATAGGGCCGGCTGGACTGGCTGCATCATTCGGACGTTGCATGCGGTTTACCTCCCTGGTCATCGAGCTCATTCGCGCCCGGCCGCGGCTGATCGTGTGGATCGCCGTGCTGCTGCAGGCCGCGATGTGGCTGTTCGTCGCGCTGGTGTTCTACCGCAGCCCGCCCGGCACCCTCGCGACGCTCCTGGCCTTCGGCAGGGAATACCAGGTCGGCACCGATCTCGGCCCGCCGCTGCCGGTCTGGCTCGCCGACATCGCCTATCGCGCCGCCGGCGGCCACATGCTCGGCGTCTATCTGCTTGCCGAGGTGTGCGAGATCGCGACCTTTATCGCGCTCTTTCACCTCTCCCGCGCCGTGGTCGGCTCCCAGCACGCGGTGCTCGCCGTGCTCTTGACCATGACCGTGCTGGCGTTCTCCTCGTCCGCGCTCGATTTCGGCCCGCTGGTGCTGGCGCGGCCGCTCTGGGCGCTCTTGCTGCTGCACTCCTGGCAGATCATCGGCCAGCGCCGCGGCAATGCCTGGTTCGCCTGGTCGATCGAGGCCGGCCTCTTGCTGCTGACGACGCCCGCGGCGATCTTTCTGCTCCTGCTGATCGTCGTCTTCGCGGTCACGACCGCCGGCGGCCGCCGGACGCTGCGCGGGCTCGATCCGCTGTTTGCGCTGATCGTCGTCGCCGTGCTGGCGCTGCCCTATGCGGTCTGGCTGATGCGCGCCGAGACGTTGACGATGCCGGCCTTGCCGCAAGTCGCCGAGCTCAACGCCCGCGCGCTGCATGTGGCCTGGCTGCTCGGTGGGCTCGTGCTCGGAGCGGCGGCGATCCCCGCGCTGACCTTCCTCAACACTGGTCTGTTCGCCGGCAAGGGTGAGGAGCCGCCGATCATCTACCGCCCGCCGGTCGAGCCGCTCGCGCGCACCTTCGTCTATTTCTTCGCGCTGGCTCTGCCGCCCGGCGCGGTGCTGATCTCCGGCCTCTTGGGGCTCGACTCCGTCGCCGGCGGCGCCGGTGTCGTGCTGGTCATGTCGGGGCTTGCCGTGGTCGTCGCGGCCGGCGATCTCATCGCGATGCGCCGCGCCCGGATGCTGCGCATGGTGTGGGCTGCCGCCGTCGTCGCACCCGCCGCCGGCGTGGTGCTTGCCGTCCTGTTCCTGCCCTGGACCGGCACTGGCGAGATCGCGACCTCGATGCCGGCGCGCGCGATCTCGGACTTCTTCGACGAGAGCTTTGCCCGCCGCACCAACCATCGCCTGCGCGCCGTCGCCGGCGAGACCCAGCTCGCCAGCCTGATTGCGCTGCATTCCGGTCGGCCGCATCTGTTCATCGACGTCGACCCGGTGCGTACGCCTTGGATGAACCAGACGAAGTTCAGCGAGACCGGCGGCGTCGTGGTCTGGCGCGCCTCCGATACCGCCGGCACCCCGCCGCCGGAGATCCTCAAGCGCTTCCCCGGCATCGTGCCGGAAGTCCCGCGCGCCTTCGAATGGCTCGTAAACGGCCGCCAGCAGCTGCTGCGTATCGGCTGGGCCATCGTGCGGCCGAAGGGGACATGAGGCTCTCGTGCCCCGGACGCTGCGCAGCGCCTCTTCGGCGGTGCGCTGCAGAGCCGGGGCCCATCTCGCCGCATCATCCTGTGTTGCTCGCTGGGTTCCGGCTCTGCGAAGCAGCGCTATCGCGCCGCATCGCGTCCGGGACACGAGAGCATCATCCCGCCAGCACCTTCGCGATCGCGCGCAGATCCTGCCAGGCCAGCCGTTTGTACGCCGGCGAGCGCAGCAGATAGGCCGGGTGAAACGTCGGCAGTGCGCGGATGGTGCGCTGGCCGGTGTCGTAGTCGAACCAGCGCCCGCGCGTGCGCATGATGCCTTCGCGCGTCGACAGCAGCGTCTGCGTCGAGGGATTGCCGAGCGTCACCAGCACGTCCGGGTTCACCAGCTCGATCTGGCGCTGGATGAAGGGCAGGCAGATTTGCGTCTCCTGCGGTGTCGGCGTGCGGTTGCCGGGCGGCCGCCAGGGAATGACGTTGGCGATATAGGCGGTGGTGCGGGTGAGGCCTATGGCTCCTATCATGAGATCGAGCAGCTTGCCGCTGCGGCCGACGAAGGGCAGTCCCTCGATGTCCTCATCGCGGCCCGGGGCCTCGCCGACGAACATGATGCGCGCCTGCGGATTGCCGTCGGCAAACACCAGCCGCGTCGCGGTGTGTTTCAGCGCGCAGCCCTCGAAATTCTGCATCAGCTCGCGCAGCGCCTCCAGGGTCGGCGCTGTGCGTGCGGCCTCGCGTGCGGAGGCGATGGCCACGTCCGGTGCAGGCGCGGCTTCGCCGCGCATGACCGCGGGCGCGGCGACCGGCCGCGGCGCCTCGACCGGCACCGTGCGCGGGCTGGGTGGCGGCGCATCGATTTCCGCCAGGCGGTCTATTGGTTCCTCCGCCAGCGCGCAGTCGACTCCGGCCTCCAGATAGAAGGCGAGCAGCTCACGGACGGTGGGTGCGGGTTCGGGGATCATCGGAAAGTCTGACATTTATATCAGTTTGGGGCGCCTTGCATCCCGGCGGAACGCGATTCCGAGGTTGTCCTACCCGGAAAAATCGGAAACAAGAGGGCGCAATCGACCAAGGACCGTCTCAAGGGCTGAGATCAGATGAGCACCGAAGAACTTCCCCCGCGCGAATCCATGGAATTCGACGTCGTCATCGTCGGCGCCGGCCCCTCTGGCCTGTCGGCCGCGATCCGGCTGAAGCAGCTCAATGCCGATCTCAACGTCGTCGTGGTGGAGAAGGGCTCCGAGGTCGGTGCGCACATCCTCTCGGGTGCCGTGATCGATCCCGCGGGCCTCGACAAGCTGATCCCGGACTGGCGCGAGGATGCCGACTGCCCGCTGAAAACGCAGGTCAAGGACGACCGCTTCTTCTGGATGACCGGCGGCGGCGCGATCAAGCTGCCGGGCTTCATCATGCCGCCTTTGATGCACAACCATCACTGCTACATCGGCTCGCTCGGCAATGTCTGCCGCTGGCTGGCGCGCAAGGCCGAGGCGCTCGGCGTCGAGATCTATCCGGGCTTTGCAGCGGCCGAAGTGCTTTATGACGAGGACGGCAAGGTCAAGGGCATCGCCACCGGCGACATGGGCATCGGCCGCGACGGCAAGCCGAAGGATTCCTTCACCCGCGGCATGGAATTGCTCGGCAAGTACACGCTGTTCGCCGAAGGCGCCCGAGGCAGCCTGACCAAGCAGCTCATCAACAAATTCGCCCTGGACGCCAGGAGCGAGCCGCCGAAATTCGGCATCGGCCTCAAGGAGGTCTGGCAGATCGATCCCGCCAAGCACCAGAAGGGCTTGATCCAGCATTCGTTCGGCTGGCCGCTCGACATGAAGACCGGCGGCGGCTCGTTCCTCTACCATTATGACGACAATCTCGTCGCCGTCGGCTTCGTCGTCCATCTCAACTACGACGATCCCTATCTGTCCCCGTTCGACGAATTCCAGCGCTTCAAGACCCATCCCTCGATCCGCGACACCTTCGAAGGCGCCAAGCGGCTCGCTTACGGCGCGCGTGCGATCACCGAGGGCGGCTATCAGTCGGTGCCGAAGCTGAGCTTCCCCGGGGGCGCGCTGATCGGCTGCGCCGCCGGCTTCGTCAACGTGCCGCGCATCAAGGGCGTGCACAATGCGATGGGCACCGGCATGCTCGCCGCCGAGCACGTCGCAGCCGCGATTGCCGCCGATCGCGCCAATGACGAGCTCGTCGAATACGAGAACGCCTGGCGCTCCTCGTCGGTCGGCAAGGATTTGTTCCTGGTTCGCAACGTCAAGCCGCTGTGGTCGAAGTTCGGCACCGTGCTTGGCGTCGCGCTGGGCGGCTTCGACATGTGGTGCAACACGCTGTTCGGCGCCTCGCTGTTCGGCACCCAGTCGCACGCCAAACCCGACCGCGCCACGCTCGATCCGGCCAAGAGCCACGCGCCCAGGAACTACCCGAAGCCCGACGGCAAGATCACGTTCGACAAGCTATCCTCGGTGTTCCTGTCCAACACCAATCACGAGGAGGACCAGCCGATCCATCTGAAGGTGGCGGACATGAACCTCCAGAAGACCTCCGAGCATGATGTCTTCGCCGGTCCCTCGAATCGCTACTGCCCGGCCGGCGTCTATGAATGGATCGAGGAGGGCTCCGGCCCGCGCTTCCAGATCAACGCCCAGAACTGCGTCCACTGCAAGACCTGCGACGTGAAGGATCCCAACGGCAACATCACCTGGGTTCCCCCGGAAGGCGGTGGTGGCCCGAACTACGAGGCGATGTAAGCGCGGCCGAGCCAGCGGACCTGGTCATGACGGTGATCCGGCGCACGTTCGCGTGAGGATGGGGCCGCGGCTACCGATCGCGGCCACGATAAGGCCATAGTAGCGGCGTCTTGGGGCTGCTCCGGGCCGGTGACTAGCCGATTTGGGGCGTGCGGAGGGGGCGTCCGGTCCGAATCCTTGCGGCCAAGCGCCAAAAGCGGCATTGTCGGCCTGACGGTTCCGGGTCCCGATGCCGCCGGCCGCGTTCGCATGCGATACGGCCTTCTGCTGCAAACCCAGGCACTACCAACTCAAGGCGAGCCCTGATGTTTTCAAATCGTTTCAACCGCTGGACTGCTGCCGCCATCGTCCTCATGGGCACCTCGATCGCGACGGTCCCCGGTGTGGTCCTGGCGCAGACGCCGGATCATCCGGAGAACACAGCGGCGCAGTTTCCGCCCCGAAACGATCTGAAGTCGCTGCCCGGTGCCGGCAGCTATCTCGCCGCCCGCCACGCCAGCGTCGAGCGCGACGCGGCGTCCGCCGCCGCATTCTACCGTTCGGCGCTCCGCACCGATCCGAAGAACAACGAGCTGCTCGACCGTGCTTTCATCTCCTCGGTCGCGGACGGCGACATCGACGAGGCGGTCAAGCTCGCCGAGCGCATCCTCACCATCGACAAGACCAACCGCGTCGCGCGTCTCGTCGTCGGCGTGCATGATCTCAAGCTGAAGAAGTACGCGGCCGCGCAGACCAACATCAACCAGTCGATCCGCGGTCCGATCACCGATCTCGTCGCGACGCTGCTGTCGGGCTGGGCCGCCTATGGTGCGGGCGATGCCAAGGGCGGTGTCGCCACCATCGACAAGCTGGCCGGTCCGGAATGGTATCCGCTGTTCAAGGACCTTCATACCGGCATGATCCTCGAGCTCTCCGGGAAGGAGAAGGACGCCGGCGCCCGCTTCGAGCGCGCCTACAAGCTCGACGATTCCATGCTGCGCGTGACCGAGGCCTACGCGCGCTGGCTCTCCCGTAACAAGGATTCCGCCGCCGCGACCACCGTCTACCAAGCCTTCGACAAGAAGCTCGCGCGCCATCCGCTGATCCAGGAAGGCCTGCGCGAGACCAGGGCCGGCAAGAAGATGCCGCCGCTGGTCGATTCCGCGCAGGCCGGCGCCGCCGAAGCGCTCTACGGCATCGGCGCCACGCTGACCCGCCGCGGCGGCGAGGATTTGGCGCTGGTCTATCTCCAGCTCTCGCTATACCTCCAGCCCACCCATCCGCTGGCGCTGCTCTCGCTCGCCGATCTCTATGAATCGGTGAAGCGGCCGCAGATGGCGATCAAGGTCTATGAGCGCGTGCCCGCGACCTCGCCGCTCAAGCGCAATGCGCAGATTCAGCTCGCCATCGATCTCGACTCCGCCGACCGCACCGACGAGGCGATCAAGATCCTCAAGGGCGTCACGACAGAGGATGCGAAGGATCTCGAGGCCATCATGGCACTCGGCAATATCGAGCGCGGCCGCAAGCGGTTCGGCGACTGCGGCGCGACCTATTCGCAAGGAATCGACGTGCTGCCTGTAGGCAACGACAAGGCCAACAGCGTCTGGTACTACTATCGCGGCATCTGCGAGGAGCGCTCCAAGCAGTGGGCCAAGGCCGAGGCGGACATGAAGAAGGCGCTCGAGCTGCAGCCCGACCAGCCGCACGTCCTCAACTATCTCGGTTATTCCTGGATCGACCAGGGCGTGAATCTCGACGAAGGCATGAAGATGATCAAGCGGGCCGTCGAGCAGCGTCCCGACGACGGCTACATCGTCGATTCCCTCGGCTGGGCCTATTACCGCATCGGCAATTATGAGGAGGCGGTGAAGAACCTCGAGCGCGCGATCGATCTCAAGCCCGAGGATCCCACCATCAACGACCACCTTGGCGATGCCTATTGGCGCGTCGGCCGTACGCTGGAAGCCAAATTCCAGTGGTCGCATGCGCGCGATCTCAAGCCCGAGCCGGAAGAACTACCAAAGATCGAGGCCAAGATCGCCAATGGTTTGACCGAGGACAATTCCAACTCTTCCGCGGCGCAGGCCGAGAAGAAGAAGGACGACGGCAAGGGCGGTTGAGCTGAGTAAGAGTGGGGGCTGTCGCCGATGCCGGCGTTGACTGAAGAGGGACGGGCGAAGGTCAATTTGAGCCTTCGCGTCGTCGGTCGTCGTGCGGACGGCTATCATGATCTCGAAAGCGTGGTTGCGTTCGCCGACTGCGCCGACCGGCTGACGCTGGAGCCGGGCGGCGAACTGAAGCTCACCACCACCGGGCCGCTGGCTGCGGCTTGCGGCGACACCGCCGACAATCTCGTGCTCAAGGCTGCCAAGCTGCTGGCCGAGGCCGTCCCTAGCTTGAAGCTGGGCGCCTTGGCGCTCGACAAGGTGCTCCCGGTTGCTGCTGGCATCGGTGGCGGCTCGGCCGATGCTGCGGCAGCGCTGCGGCTCCTCGCGCGTCTCAATGATCTGTCGCTTGATGATCCCCGCGTTCAGAAGGTCGCGCTCGCGACGGGCGCCGACGTGCCGGTGTGCCTCGTCTCGCGCGCGTGCGACATGACCGGCGTCGGCGAGCAGTTGTTGCCGCTGGCGCTGCCGAGCATGCCCTGCGTCATGGTCAATCCGCGCGTGCCGGTTGCCACGAAGGACGTGTTCCAGGCGCTTGGTTTGCGCAACGGCGAGCTTCTGGTTGGCGCTACCTCGGTCCTCGAAGCGCCGGCGTGGCCGGAGGAGGGGGCCTCGATCGCCGATTGGGTCGAGGTTCTCGAGACGGTGGCCAACGACCTCGAAGCGCCTGCGATGCGCATCGAGCCTGTCATCGGCGAGGTGCTGGAAGCCTTGCGCACCTCCGCGGGAGTCAGGCTCGCCCGCATGTCCGGCTCGGGTGCGACGTGCTTTGCGATCTATGGCGCACCGGCCGAGGCCCATGCCGCCGCCGAAAGGATCCGGCGCGATCACCCCGGCTGGTGGGTGCATGCGGGGACGTTGAGCTAGGTATCTCCAACGACGCTGCGTAGCCCGGATGAGCGAAGCGAGATCCGGGATTCTCCTTCGCGGTGCCCCGCATCTCGCTGCGCTCATGCGGGCTACGATACCGGGCTAACCCGCGCCGTCCTCGGCCAATCCCAGAAACTTCCGGATCTCGCCCAATACCTCCTGCGGCTTGTCATGCTGCAGCCAGTGTCCCGCCCCGGCGATGGTCTCGATGCGCGCGTTCTGGAAATACCGCTCCAGGCCTGCGGCCTTTGCGCCCGCCAGAAAACTCTCGCCGGCATTGAGCAATAGCGTCGGGCAGGCGATGCGTGACCACAGCGCGATATGATCGTCCGGCCAGAGCCGGTGCGGCGCAGAGGCGCGCTGATAGGGATCGAATTTCCAGCTATAGGTGCCGTCCTCGTTCTGTCGCGCGCCATGCGTGGCGAGATGCAGCGCGAGGTCGCGGGACAGCCGCTTGTTGTGAAGCACCATCTGGGCGGCCGCGTCCTCGAGCGTCGCATAGCGGCGTGGCGTGCGGTCGTGCAGCTTGTCGAGCTGGGCCACCCATTTGCCGATGCGCTCATGCACCGGCGGTTTGGGTGTATCCGGCAACATGGTCACGCCGTCGAGGACGACGAGCTTCGTGGCCTGCTCGGGGAACGAGCCCGAAAAGATCAGGCTCACCATGCCGCCCATCGAATGGCCGATGAGAGTGACCCGAGGCGCTGCGATGCTGCGGACGAGCTGCGCGAGATCGTAGACATATTCGGTGAGCGCGTAGCTGCCGCCTCGGGTCCAGTCGGAATCGCCATGACCGCGCAGGTCGGGCGCGAGCACGTGAAAATGCGGCTGCAACGATCGGGCGATGTGATCCCAGCTCCGGCAATGATCGCGGCCGCCATGGACCAGGATCAGAGGTGGCGCGCCCTCGTTGCCCCAGTCGGCGTAATGCAGCCGCAGGCCGTGCGATTCATAGAAGCGGTCTTGCGGGGCGCTAGCCATTTGCCGGCCGCCGCGCCAGCGCGAGCGAGAGGCCGAGGCCTGCGATCAAGACGCCGGAGCCCTGCGTGAGACGCCGCATCAGATGCGGACGTCCGATCAGCTGCGCGCGCGTCGCCGAGGCCATCAGCACCACCACGACGTCGGCGAGCGTGTTCAGCGCCACCGAGATCGCGCCAAGCGCGATGAATTGCAGCGTCGGGTTTGATCCCGCGGGATCGAGGAATTGTGGAATGAAGGCGAGGAAGAACGCCGCCGTCTTCGGGTTCAACGCCTCGACCAGCACGCCGTCGCGGAAGGCGCGCTTGTCGCCGATCGGCTCGCTCTCGAGCGCTAGCGCGCGGCCGGCGCTGCGAAACGTCTTGATGCCGAGCCAGACCAGATAGAGCGCGCCGACGAATTTCACGGCGGCAAACAGCTCTGCGCTGGCCAGAATGATGGCCGAGATGCCGAGGCTGCCCGCGACCACATGAACCAGCCCGCCCAGCGCCGTGCCCGCGGTCGAGGCAAAACCGCTGACGCGCCCCTCCGACAAGGTCCTTGCCGCGACGTAGAAGATGCCTGGGCCGGGAATTGCCGCAATGAGGAATGCTGCGGCCAGGAATAGCCAGAAACTGGTTTCGGTCATCCTGTTTTCGTAGCTGAGCGAGCGGCGATTGCAAGGCCTCTCGCTCAGCCCATCCGGCGGAAGATCACGCTGGCATTGACCCCGCCGAAGCCGAATCCGTTGGAGATGGCATGCTGCATCGGCATCGGCCGCGCTGCACCGGCGACGATGTCGATGCCGTCTGCGCCGGAATCCGGATTTTCGAGATTGAGCGTCGGCGGCGCGACCTGGTCGCGCAGAGCGAGCACGGTGAAGATCGCTTCCAGCCCGCCGGCGGCACCGAGCAGGTGGCCGGTAGCCGATTTGGTCGCGCTCACGGCAATGCCGCGGTTGCGGCCGAACAACGTCGCGATGGCGCCGAGCTCGCTCTCGTCGCCGGCAGGTGTCGAGGTCGCATGCGCATTGAGATGCTGCAAATCCGCGGGCGCAAGGTTGGCTTGCCTGAGCGCGATCTCCATGGCTCGTCGGGCACCATCGCCATCCGGTGGACCCGATGTCATGTGATAGGCATCCGCCGTCGTGCCGTAGCCGACGATCTCCGCGATCGGCGTCGCACCGCGCGCCAGTGCATGCTCCAGCGCCTCGATCACCAGGATGCCGGCACCTTCGCCCATGACAAAACCGTCGCGGTCGCGATCGAACGGACGCGAGGCGCGTGCGGGCTCGTCGTTGAAGCCGCTCGACAGCGCGCGGGCCGCCGCAAAGCCACCGAGGCTGACGATATCGATGCAGGCTTCCGCGCCGCCGCAGATTGCGACGTCAGCTTCGCCGGCGCGGATCATGCGCGCGGCATCGCCGATCGCCTGCACGCCGGCCGCGCAGGCCGTGACGGGCGTGCCCAGCGCGCCCTTGTAGCCATGTTTGATCGAGACGTGACCGGCGGCGAGATTGGCGAGGAACGAGGGGATCGTGAACGGCGAGAGCCGGCGCGCGCCGCGCTGCTCGGTGATGCGCACCGCCTCCGCCATCGCGGGAAAGCCGCCGACACCGGAAGCGATGATCGTGGCGGTGCGCTCCAACGCGCTCGCGTCCTGCGGCGTCCATTTGGCCTGCGCGACGGCTTCTACAGTGGCGAGCAGCGCAAACAGGATGAAGCGGTCCATCTTGCGCTGGTCTTTAGGCGCCGCGGCCTGCGCCGGATCGAAGCCGCCCTCGGCGTCATCGTCCTTGTCGGGCACGAGACCGGCAATGCGCGCCGGCAGCGCCTGCGCCCATTCGGGCAGAGGCCGCAGCCCGCTTTGGCCGGCGAGCAGGCGGCGCCAGGACAATTCGACACCGCAGCCAAGCGGCGACACCGCGCCCATTCCCGTCACGACGATACGACGCATGTCAGTCTCCAGCCGGCGCAATGGCCGGGTTCATGGCTTTGAGCGAAGCGAGCCGTGCGCGCATGCCGCGGCTGGCGCGCGGACCGGGAATGGCGACCGTGTTGGCAAGCGTGATCGGGCGCATGTCGGAGGCGTCGACCACGACCGGCTCGAACGGGCGAGCGTCGCCCCGGTTCGCCAGCAGGATGGATTCACCTTTGGGTGCGAGATGCTTGTTGCCCCAGGCGAGCAGCGCGACGATGACCGGGAAGAAGTCCCGCGCCTTGTCCGTCAGCACGTATTCGTAGCGCGGCGGCCGCTCCTGATAGCGGCGGCGGACGAACATGCCGCTCTCGGTGAGATGAGCGAGCCGTCGCGACAGGATGTTCGGCGCGATCCCGAGGCTTTGCGAAAACTCGTCGAACCTCGTCGCGCCTTGAAACGCATCGCGCAAGATCAGGATGCTCCACCATTCGCCGACCGTCTCCACGGCGCGGCCGACCGGGCATTCCAGGATGGAGGGGGATTTGGGTTGCATGGCGGGAAAGTAGGGATGTTACTTGCAAAATGCAAGTCACTGGGCGGGCTCGTGCCCCGGACGCAGCGCAGCGCTCCCGGCGATGCGAAGCATTGTCCGGTGCGGTGCGCTGCAGAGCCGGGGCCCATGTTGCCGAAAGCTGTACGTGTCGCGTGGGTTCCGACTCTGCGCAGCAGCGTTCCACGCTGCAGCGTGTCCGGGACCCCGGGAGTAAGCGGTGTCGTCGCACCTTGCTCCGGGGTGGCTGCAGCATGCGCTTACATATCCCCGTCACCCTGAGGTGCTCGCCTCTTCGGCGAGCCTCGAAGGGCGGCGGCCCGACTGCATCTCGGCCGTTCATCCTTCGAGGCTCGTGGCGCGATGCTTGGCATCGCGCCACTCGCGCCTCAGGATGACGGGGCTGACAGTGGTGCGGAAGCGATGGAAGCGCCGCGCCTAATGCGACCGTGCCAGGCAAAACGCCACGACTTGCTCCAGCGCGCTCTTCATCGGCGAGGGCGGGAACAGCGCGAGTGCGTCGACGGCCATGTCGCCGTAGTGCTGGGCGCGGCTCAGCGTATCCTCGAGCGCGCGATGCTTGTTCATCAACCCGATGGCGTGATCGAGATCGCTGTCGCCGATCTCGCCGCGCTCGAGCGCCCGGATCCAGAACGCGCGCTCGGTGTCGTTGCCACGGCGGAAGGCGAGCACGACCGGCAGCGTGATCTTGCCTTCGCGGAAATCGTCGCCGGTGTTCTTGCCGAGCTTTGCACTCTTGCCGCCGTAGTCGAGCACGTCGTCGACGAGCTGGAAGGCAATGCCGAGATTCATGCCGACCGAGCGGCAGGCAGTCTGCTCCGCCTTCGGCCGGTTGGCGATGACGGGGCCGACCTCGCAGGCGGCTGCGAACAGCTCGGCGGTCTTGCCGCGGATCACGGCGAGATATTCGTCCTCGGTGGTCGCGGTGTTCTTGGCTGCGGCAAGCTGCATCACCTCGCCCTCGGCGATGGTGGCTGCGGCCGCCGAGAGGATGTCGAGCGCGCGGAGCGAGCCGACCTCGACCATCATGCGGAAGGCCTGGCCGAGCAGGAAGTCGCCGACCAGCACGCTGGCCTCATTGCCCCAGAGCATGCGCGCCGACAGCTTGCCGCGGCGCATCTCGCTCTCGTCGACGACGTCGTCGTGGAGCAGGGTGGCGGTATGCATGAACTCGACGCTGGCCGCGAGCTTGATATGGCCATCGCCGGCATAGCCGGCCAGGTTGGCCATGGCGAGCGTCAGCATCGGCCGCAGGCGCTTGCCGCCGGAGGAGATCAGGTGATTGGCAACTTCGGGGATCATGGTCACGTCCGAACCGGTCCGCGACAGGATCGTGGCGTTGACGCGCTCCATGTCAGGGGCGACAAGGGCAACCAGCTCTTCGATCGACGCGCCGGGAGTTTCGAAAGGTACGATGACGGCCACGCCGGTCTCCAATATTTGCCCCGGAAGGGCTATTCTGATGGAAATACAATAGAAACTGGCGGCGGATGCGGCAAGGCCCGCGGAACCATTGACATTTGCCGCTTTAGCCACCTTCAGGCAGGAGATCTGCGTTTTGCGTGAACTGGTTCGGACCAACGATATGGTGCTGGTGTCGGCGATCGGCGCGCTGCTCGACGGTGCCAACATCCATCACCTGGTGCTGGACCAGAACATGAGCATCATCGAGGGTTCGCTCGGCATATTGCCGCGGCGGATCCTGGTCCATGAGGACGACGTCCAGGAGGCTCGGGAGCTCCTCACCGAAGCCGGCCTCAGCCACGAACTGCGCGGCGATGATTGAGGCCGCAGATATTACCGAGGACGCCTTTCTCGGCGGGCAGTTGCGCTTGATGCAGAAGCGATCCGGCCATCGCGCCGGACATGACGCCATCCTGCTTGCAGCGGCGACCGACGCCCAGGCGGGGGACCGCGTGGTCGATTTCGGCGCCGGCGTCGGCACGGCGGGGCTCGCCCTTGCTCGGCGCGTGGCCGGGATCAGGCTCAGCCTGGTCGAGATCGATCCGGAACTCGCCGAACTCGCGCGGGCCAACGCGGCGACGAATGCCATTGCGGCCGAGACGATCGTGCTCGACGTCACGGCCGAGGTGCAGGCCTTTGCGTCAAGCGGGTTGTCGCCCGACAGCTTCGACGTGGTCTTGATGAATCCGCCGTTCAACGATCCGGCCCGGCATCGCGGCTCGCCGGATCCGGCGCGTCACACCGCCCATGTGGCGACGGAAGAGACGCTGCATGCGTGGGTGCATGCAGCGCGGCGTATCCTCCGATCGAACGGCGTACTGACTCTGATCTGGCGCGCGGACGGAATTGGCGACGTCATGGCAGCGCTGTCACGCGGCTTCGGCAGCCTTGCGATCCTGCCGGTTCATGGCGAAGCGGGAAAGCCCGCGATCCGCGTGCTGGTGCGCGCAGTCAAAGGCGGCCGGGCTCCGACGCGATTGCTGCCGGGCCTCATGCTTAACGAAGAGTCAAACGTGCCTAAAAAAGAGGTGAGGGATATTCTGGAGGGGAGGGCGGCGTTGCCGCTGGCGGAGCCGTGACGGCTTACTGCGGAAGCGATTCCGTCTGCTGCTCTTGCGGGGACGTAAAGCGAATCGCCGTGAAAAGCGCACCGATCAGCAGCATCAGCAGATAGATCTTCATGGCGTTTCCTCCGCTGCCTATTGCAGCTTCCCAACGAGGAATCTGCAAAACACGTTCCAGGCACTTCCAATGACACTCGCGTGATAAGAAATGGTTAATCAGAGGTAACGGCATGGCCGAGCAATTGAACGATCGAGAGAGTTCCGGCCTGGCCGACAAGCTCATGCAATATCTTCCGGCGCGCTTTCGCCCCGGGACGGCGGTGGTGCCGGTGGTGCGGCTGTCAGGCGTGATCGGTGCGGTGACGCCGCTGCGCCCCGGCTTGACGCTTGCCGGCGTCGCGCGGGTGCTCGAGCGCGCATTTTCCTATCGGCACGCCAAGGCTGTGGCGCTGGTGATCAATTCTCCCGGCGGCTCGCCGGTGCAGTCGCGCCAGATCTACTTGCGCATCAAGCAGCTGGCGGCGGAGAAGAAGCTGCCGGTGCTCGTGTTCGTCGAAGACGTCGCGGCCTCCGGCGGCTACATGATCGCCTGCGCCGGCGACGAGATCATCTGCGATCCCTCCTCGATCCTTGGCTCAATCGGCGTGGTCGGCGGCAGTTTCGGTTTTCAGGAGGCGATCAGGCGGCTCGGCATCGAGCGGCGCCTCTACACCGCAGGCGAGCACAAGGCGATGCTCGACCCGTTCCTCCCGGAGAACCCCGATGACGTCGTTAGGCTGAAGGCGATCCAGCGCGAGATCCACCAGATCTTCATCTCGCTCGTGAAGGACAGCCGCGGTGCACGGCTGAAGGGAGCGGACGACACGCTGTTCACGGGAGAATACTGGGCCGGCGAGAGCGCCATCTTGCTGGGGCTCGCCGACGGCATCGGCGATCTCCGCTCAACTCTTCGTGCCCGCTATGGGGAAAAGGTTCTCACGCCCGTGATCGCGCAGCCGACTGGGTTGCTCTCCGGCCTTTTGGGACGGAAAGCGCCCGGCGCGGGGCAGCTTTCAGCCCTGGAATCAATGGCCGGCCTGCCGGACGAGCTGATTTCGGCGGTCGAGACGCGGGCGATTTGGGCGAAATTCGGGTTCTAGGGCGCGCCCTCCCGCGCCATTTGGCCCGAGGTGGGCCAATTGCAGCGCAGGTCCATCTGCGCAACAATGCAAGTGGGGGCTGAGCACTAGACAAGGATCGACCGATGCCGCCGTTCGTCGCTTTCGCGGGCGTCCTGGGCGGGCTTGCCGTGGTCCGCTGGGCCTACAAGACCGCTGTCCGGATCAACCAGGAGCTGGAGGAGATGCGCCTGTCGCGCGTCGCCGAGGCCGCTCATATGGGGGAAATCCAGACGCTGAAGCGTGACCCCGTGACCGGAGCTTACCGGCCGGGGTAGTCGCTTTCTCACCACGCACAGCTGCGCTCCCTCTCCCGCTTGCGGGGGGAGGGCGGG
>NZ_PGVG01000075.1 GCF_002795245.1 Bradyrhizobium forestalis
TCGCTCGAGCGCCCCGCGGCAATCGCAGCCCAGAACGGCCTACAACTCTCTCGCAGAATTCCTTGGGACCGCGTCATCGCAACCTCCTTTGTCAAGGTGTTGCAACGACCGATTGAATTCGCCCTGGGTCGCCCGGTCAAGCCGGGCGACGACACCGAGAGTGTCGCTACTCCGCCGCCTGCAACGCGGGAGCCGCCTTCCTCGGCGCGATCCAGAACGCATCGGGCCGCTCGAACAGGAAGCGCGCATTGAGGCGCAGCGCGCCTTGCCAGATCGCCAGCGCTCCGAGCACGCCGGCGATGGTGACCATCAGCGACACCGTGCCGATGTCGGCAATGACGCCCGTGCGCAGCAGCAGCGTCCGCGTCGCCGCCATCGGCAGGAAGAAGGCGAGGTAGATCACGATCGAATGCTCGCCGCAGAAGCGGAGGAAATTGAGCCACTGCGCGCGCGCGAGCAGCGTGCCCGTCGTGATGATGGCGCAGACGCCGGCAAAGCCGAGCACGAGCGAGACGAGCTTCCATTCGCTGGCCCCATGCGCGACCAGGCTGGCATTGAGCAGTGCCCAGGCCGCGAGCGCCGCGAGCGCAAGCACTGGACGTGCCCGCGCGCGATCCGACAGGGCGAACACGTAAGGCGCGAACAGGTAGCCCGAATAGAAATAGACGAAGCGCGCGCAGAACTCGTCGATGACGGTCCAGCCGGTTGTGATCCGTGCGGTCTCCAGCGCGGCGGCAACGAGCCAGATCGCGAGCGGCGGGAGCTTGCGTGTCAGTTTCGTGACGATGAAGAAGATCGGCAACAGATAGATGAACCACAGCGTGCCGAACGGCTCGATGAAGGATTCGAGGTACAGCAGGCCAACCGCGCGCCAGCTGGTCTCCGCGGCAAAGGCCGGTGCCTTGAAACCGAACTGGATTGTCACCCAGACGACATAAAAATAAGCGAAATGCACCACCTTGCGGTCGAGATAGGTTCGCCAGTCCCGATCGATCACCAGAGACAGGAACAAGCCCGAGATCAGGAAGAAATCCGGCATCCGGAACGGCTTTGCGAAGGCCACGGCGACATGCATGAAACCGGTCTGGCCGGCGGCGAGCTCGACCCCCAGCACCGAATGCATCATCACGACCATGACGATGCAGATGCCCTTGGCGTAGTCGACCCAGTCGACACGCGCGGCCGAAGGGGCCTTGGAAAGGCTGGCCGCAGCGATTGTGCCTGATCGTGCCATGGTGTCCCTTTTCGAGGCGCCTCTCGCCCATCCCTGTGTGGGCGTGGGGCAGTTTGGAGCCTAGTGGTTTCCGACGTCTTTACCGGTTCAAATCGCGGGCCGGTTTTTGCATGCGGACTGTTCCATGACCTCGGGAAAATGCTAAACCGCCCTGAATTGGGCTTTCGTTAACCAAGCTGGAACGGGATTTTTCATGCGAATTGCGATGATCGGCACGGGCTATGTGGGATTGGTGTCCGGTGCCTGCTTTGCGGATTTCGGCCACGACGTCACCTGCGTCGACAAGGACGAGAAGAAGATTGCGGCGCTCCATCGCGGCGAAATCCCGATCTACGAGCCCGGGCTCGAGGAGCTGGTTGCGACCAACGTGAAGGCCAAGCGGCTCGACTTCACCACCGACCTGTCCAAGCCGGTGGCCGACGCCGATGCCGTGTTCATCGCGGTCGGCACGCCCTCGCGCCGCGGCGACGGCCACGCCGATCTGTCCTACGTCTACGCCGCTGCGCGCGAGATCGCGCAGTCGCTTCAAGGATTCACCGTGGTGGTGACGAAATCGACCGTGCCGGTCGGCACCGGCGACGAGGTCGAGCGCATCATCCGTGAAGCCAACCCCAAGGCCGACGTCGTCGTCGCCTCCAACCCCGAGTTCCTGCGCGAGGGCGCGGCGATCCGCGACTTCAAATTCCCCGACCGCGTCGTGGTCGGCATCTCGGACGAGCGCGGCCGCAAGGTGATGGGCGACATCTATCGTCCGCTGTCGTTGAACCAGGCGCCGCTGATGTTCACCGCGCGCCGCACCGCCGAGATGATCAAATACGCCGCCAACGCCTTCCTGGCGACCAAGATCACCTTCATCAACGAGATCGCCGATCTCTCCGAAAAGGCCGGCGCCAACGTCCAGGAGGTCGCGCGCGGCATTGGCCTCGACAACCGCATCGGCACCAAGTTCCTGCATGCGGGCCCCGGCTTCGGCGGCTCGTGCTTCCCGAAGGACACCAAGGCCTTGATCAAGATCGCGCAGGATTACGACGTCAACTTGCGCATCGTGGAATCCGTGCTGGCGGTCAATGAGAACCGCAAGCGCGCGATGGCGCGCAAAGTGAGCCAGGCGCTCGGCGGCTCGCTGCGCGGCAAGACCATCGCCGTGCTCGGCCTCACCTTCAAGCCCGACACCGACGACATGCGCGACGCGCCGTCGATCCCGCTGGTGACCGGTCTGATCGACATGGGCGCCAAAGTGAAGGCGTTCGATCCCGTCGGCATGGAGCAGGCCAAGGGCGAGCTACCCGATATCACCTATTGCGAGGACGCCTATTCCTGCGCGCAAGGCGCCGACGCGCTCGTCATCGTCACCGAATGGGTCCAGTTCCGCGCGCTCGATCTCGACCGGCTGAAGGCGGCGATGGCAAACCCCGTCGTCGTCGATCTCCGCAACATCTATCGCCCCGAGGACATGCAAGCCGCCGGCTTCATCTACGAGAGCGTCGGCCGTCCGCCGGTGCAGGGCTGATAGCGACACATGATTGTCATACCCCGCGAAGGCGGGGTATCCAGTAATCCCGATCTTCGTGGTGATTGGGATCTGAGTTTGCTGGATCAACAGTCGCAGTGCGCAATTGCGCACAAGGCGGGTTGATGACGGATGCGAGATTTGCCCCGAAGCTTCGACACGCCCCTCCCGATCGATGCCGTGCTCGACGATCTGTCGCGCACGCTGGAGGCCAACAACGCCGCCGTGCTGGTGGCGCCGCCGGGCGCCGGCAAGACCACGCGGGTGCCGCTGGCGCTGCTGGATGCGCCCTGGGCGAGGGATAAGAAGATCATCGTGCTGGAGCCGCGCCGCATCGCCGCGCGCGCCAGCGCCGATCGCATGGCCAAATCGCTTCGAGAACGCACTGGGGAAACCGTCGGCTACCGCGTCCGCTTCGGCTCCAAGATCTCGCGCGCGACCCGCATCGAGGTGGTGACCGAAGGTATCTTCACCCGGCAGATTCTCGACGATCCCGAACTCTCCGGGATTGCCGCCATCCTGTTCGACGAATTCCACGAGCGCTCGCTCGACGCAGATCTCGGCCTCGCGCTGGCGCGCGACGCGCAAATCGGCCTGCGCGAGGACCTGCGCATCCTCGTGATGTCGGCCACGCTCGATGGCGCACGCGTGGCAAAATTGCTCGGCGAGGCGCCCGTCGTCGAAAGCGAGGGTCGGGCCTTCCCGGTCGAGACGCGCTATCTGGGCCGCAAGACGGATGCGCCGATCGAGCGGCAGATGGCGGAGACCATTGCGTCCGCGCTGCGCGCCGATAGCGGCTCGGTGCTGGCGTTCCTGCCGGGCGCCGCCGAGATCCGCCGCACCCAGAATTTTCTTGGCGAGCGCGTGCAGGATGCCTCCATCGAGATCGTGCCGCTGTTCGGCGCGCTCGACGCCGCCGTGCAGGACCGCGCCATTGCACCCGCGCCGAAGGGCACGCGCAAGGTGGTGCTGGCGACCTCGATCGCCGAGACTTCGCTCACCATCGAAGGCGTGCGCATCGTCGTCGATTGCGGTCTCGCCCGCGTGCCGCGGTACGAGCCCGATATCGGCCTGACCCGGCTCGAGACCGTGCGCGCCTCGCGCGCGGCGGTGGACCAGCGCCGCGGCCGCGCCGGCCGCACCGAGCCCGGTGTCTGCTACCGGCTGTGGGACGAGCCACAGACGGCTTCGCTCGCGCCCTACACCCAGCCGGAAATCCTCAGCGCCGATCTGTCCTCGCTGGTGCTCGATCTCGCACAATGGGGCGTCAGCGATCCCGCCGCGCTGTCGTTCCTCGATCCGCCGCCCGGGCCCGCGTGGAAGGAGGCCAAGAGCCTGCTCGAAGAGCTCAACGCACTCGATGGCGACGGCCGCATCACCACCGAAGGCAAGAGCCTGCGCGCGCTGGCGCTGCCGCCGCGGCTGGCGCGCATGATCGTGGATTCGCATCGTGCTGGCGAGGGCGAAGCCGCCGCCGAGATCGCCGCCATCATCACTGAGCGCGGGTTAGGGGGCGACAGCGTCGACCTCGAGCATCGGCGCGACCAGTTCCGCCGTGACCGCTCGCCGCGCGCCGCCAGCGCGCGCGATCTGGCGCGGCGCTGGGCCTCGCAGGTCGCGGCCTCGGAGAAGGCAGGGCAGGAGGAGGATCTTTCGACCGGCCTGATGCTCGCCTACGCCTTCCCGGACCGCGTCGCGCGCAATCGCGGCAACGGCAGTTTCGTGCTGGCTAATGGCCGTGGCGCGGCCGTCGAGCAGACCTCCTCGCTCGCCCGTGCGCCTTACATCGCGATCGGCGAGATGACAGGGACGGCGGCAAGCGGGCGCATCCTGCTCGCTGCGCAAATCACTGAGGACGAGATCGAGAACCATTTCGCCGAGCATATCGAGACCGCCGACGAGATCTCCTTTGATCGCGGCGCGATGGCGCTGCGCGCACGGCGCAAGCGCGTGCTGCATGCCATCACGCTGTCCGAGGCGACGCTTTCGGTGTCGCCTTCGGAGGACACCGCGCGCATTTTTGCCGAAGGACTGATTGCGGCCGGCCTCGACCGGCTGCCCTGGTCGAAGGCGGCCAAGCAGTGGCGCGACCGTGTGATGTTCCTGCGCAAGGCCGAAGGCGACAGCTGGCCCGATCTGTCGGACGACGGGTTGATTGCGCGGCGCGACGATTGGCTGGTGCCGGCGCTCTACGACAAGATCGCGCTGAAGGACATCTCCGCGGGCGACCTTTCCGATGCGTTGATGGCGCTGCTGCCCTGGGAGATGCGCGCACGGCTCGACCGCGAGGCGCCGACGCATTTCGAGGCGCCGACCGGAAGCGCGCTTGCGATCGACTACGAGGCCGAGCAGGGGCCGACCATCGCGGTGCGGCTGCAGGAATTGTTCGGGCTCAACACACATCCCGCGATCGCCGCGGGCAAGGTGCCGCTGGTGCTGGAATTGCTGTCGCCGGCGCAGCGTCCGGTGCAGGTGACGCGCGATCTGCCCGGCTTCTGGCGCGGCAGCTACGCTGCCGTACGCTCCGACCTGCGCGGCCGCTACCCGCGCCATCCCTGGCCGGACGATCCGGCGAGCGCAGTGCCGACAAGGCGGGCGAAGCCGCGCGGGACGTGAGGTCGTATTAACCCTCCGCTCATCCTTTTCGTCAAAATAGCATTGTGCTGACCGCGGCTTTGCTCGCGGGCGGGCGTCTCGCGTGGTGAAATCGAGCTTTCGGCTCGGAAGTGGTGTGATGCGTAACATTGTGATCATCGCGGCCGTCATGATCGGCCTCGGCACCTTCATGGCGCAGATGGCGGACAAGATGAGCTCGGCTTCCGCCACCTCGGCGCCGCGCACGACGGTCGTGGTTGCGGCCACAGCCCCGGCCGGCGGCCGCAGCCTGGCCATATCCCGCGACGGTCGCGGTCATTTCCAGACCGAGGGCCGGATCGAGGGACAGCGCATCGGCTTCATGATCGATACCGGCGCGTCCGTCGTTGCGCTGAATGAGACCTCGGCGGCACGCTTCGGCCTGCGTCCGTCGCGCGGCGATTACAACGCCACCGTCTCCACCGCCAACGGCACCATCAAGGCCGCGCGCACCCGCATCGCCATGCTCGAGGTCGGCGGTCTTATCGTGCGCGACGTCGACGCCATGGTGCTGCCGGACGAGGCGCTGTCGGAGAACCTGCTCGGCCTCTCCTTCCTGTCCCGCCTGAAGCGCTTCGAATACGCCAACGGCCAGATGGTGCTGGAGCAGTAGATTCGCCTTAGGGCCTCCCGCCAAGGCAGGCGGAGTGCTATATTCCGTCCATGAACGGACCCGATGCGATAGCGATTCTGCGACAGTTCGAGCTTGCCCTGCGCGAGCGGGGCGTCTTGCATGCCGCGTTGTTCGGCTCGGTAGCGAGAGGTGAAAGTCATTCCGGCAGCGACGTCGATATCATGGTCGAGATCGATCCAGATGCACGGATCACGGTCTTCGATTACGTCGAGCTCAAGGAGTATATTGCCAAGCTCTTTGATGAACCAGTTGACGTCGTCAACCGCGACTGCCTGAAATCATACGTCGCCCCCGCTGCGAAGACCGACGCGATCTATGCCTTCTGATCGCATCGGCGGGACTCTCCGGGACATCTTGCATCATATCGATAAAGTTAGCCCATTCTGGTCGGACATTTATATCGCGCCACCAGCACGTTCTTCGTTACCAAACTGCCGCAATTATCGGCCATAAGCCTTCATTCCCGCCTTTCGTTGCGGCCCGGCATTCGCTAAGGCTGCATCAAATCCCCCCCTTTCATGAGACCGTCTCAATGTTCCCGAAGCCGAAATCCGTATTGTTGCCCAACACCTACGCCTTCGAATCCGAGCCGATGGTGAAGCCGACGGGCTTTCGCGAGTACGACGCGCGCTGGTTGTTCCAGAAGGAAATCAACCTGATGGGTGTACAGGCGCTCGGCATGGGGCTGGGCGCGCTGATGGCCGAGCTCGGCGTCAAGCAGGAGATCGTCACCGGCCACGATTTTCGCGGCTATTCCGCCTCGATCAAATATGCGCTGATCTCCGGGCTGATGGCTGCGGGGTGCAAGGTGCACGACATCGGCCTTGCGGTGACGCCGATGGCCTATTTCGCGCAGTTCGACTTAGACGTGCCCTGCGTCGCCATGGTCACGGCCTCGCACAACGACAATGGCTGGACCGGCGTGAAGATGGGCGCCAACCGTCCGTTGACCTTCGGCCCCGACGAGATGACGCGGCTGAAGGAGATCGTTCTGAACGCGGAGTTCAAGAGCAAGGCCGGCGGCTCCTACCAGTTCCACGAAAATTATCCGGCGCGCTACATCGCCGATCTCACCTCTCGACCGAAGCTGACGCGCAAGCTCAAGGTCGTCGCGGCCTGCGGCAACGGCACCGCCGGCGCGTTCGCGCCGCAGGTGCTGGAGGCGATCGGCTGCGAGGTGATCCCGCTCGACACCGAGCTCGATCACACCTTCCCGAAATACAATCCCAACCCCGAGGACATGGAGATGCTGCACGCGATCCGCGACGCGGTGCTGCATCACAAGGCCGATGTCGGCCTCGGCTTCGACGGCGACGGTGACCGCTGCGGCGTCGTCGACAACACCGGCGAGGAGATCTTTGCCGACAAGGTCGGCGTGATGCTGGCGCGCGACATGTCGGCGATTCACAAGGATGCGCATTTCATCGTCGACGTGAAGTCGACCGGGCTGTTCGTGACCGATCCCGTGCTGCAGAAGCAGGGCGCCAAGACCGCCTATTGGAAGACCGGCCATTCCTACATGAAGCGCCGCACCAACGAGACGGGTGCGCTCGCCGGCTTCGAGAAGTCCGGCCATTTCTTCTTCAACAAGCCCTATGGACGCGGTTATGACGACGGCCTGGTGTCGGCGATCGCGATCTGCGACATGCTCGACCGCGCGTCCGGCAAGTCGATGGCCGATCTGAAGAACGCGCTGCCGAAGACCTGGTCGTCGCCGACGATGTCGCCGCATTGCGCCGACGAGGTCAAATACGGCGTCATCGACAAGGTGGTGAAGCACTTTGAAGGCTTGCAGGCCAAGGGCGCCAAGATTGGCGATCAGTCGATCCGCGATCTCGTCACCGTCAATGGTGTGCGCGTCACGGTCGAGGACGGCAGCTGGGGCCTGGTGCGCGCCTCCTCCAACAAGCCCGAGCTCGTGGTCGTGGTCGAGAGCCCGGTCTCCGAGCAGCGCATGCACGACATGTTCGAGATGGTGAACAGCGTGCTGCGCACGCATCCGGAGGTCGGCGAGTACAATCAGAAGATTTGAAGGGGCTTGAGGGAGGCTTGATCCATGCCTTCCTCTCCGCTGTCATTCCCCGCGAAAGCGGGGAATCCAGTACGCCGCGGCTTCTCGGCAAATAACGAACGTCTCTGGAATACTGGATCGCCCGGTCAAGCCGGGCGATGACACCTTCCGTGTGGTGAAACCTAAGCCGCCGCCACCGCCGGGATCGGCAGCGCGGTGACCGACTTGATCTTCTCCATCGCGAAGCGCGAGGTGACGTTCTTCAGCGGCACGGCGCTGATCAGCTTCTTATAGAAGACATCATAGGCCTGCATGTCCGCGACCACGACGCGCAGCATGTAATCGACGTCGCCGGCCATGCGATAAAACTCCATCACCTCGGGCATGGCACTGACGGCCTCGGCGAACCGCTTCAGCCAGGCATCGGAATGGTCGGAGCTCTCCACCGACACGAACACGGAGATGCCGAGCCCGATCTTGTTCTGGTCGACGAGCGCCACGCGCTTGATGATCACGCCGTCGGCCTCCAGGCGCTGGATGCGCTTCCAGCAGGGGGTCGAGGACAGCCCGACACGGTCGCCGATCTCGGCGACGGAGAGGGAGGCATCTTCTTGGAGGACCATCAAAATCTTGCGGTCGATGGCATCGAGGCGGCGGCTGGTCTCGGGGATCTGGACGGCGATATCGGTCATTTTGAAGAACTTTGTTCCATTTCACGGGCAGATTTCCCTGATATAGAGAAAATCTTTCCACGACAAGCCCATTTTCTCGGCGCAGCAGTGGAACAGCTCTCGGCACGGACGCGCAAAAACTCTTCAACTTCAAAGCGTTGCGGGGCAGCCAAGCCACCACCATGACGGGTGCATTTCAGCGCTGCGGTGGCCGCGGCGAATCGCAGCGCCTCCCGCACTTCCTTGCCCTCGGCGAGGCAAAGCGCGAATGCGCCATGGAAGACGTCGCCGGCGCCAAGCGTATCGACCGCCTGGACCGGGAAGGCCGGTGTTTCCTCCAGCTGGCCCATTTCGTTCAGCCAGATCGTGCCATGCGGTCCGCGCGTGGCCGCGAGGAAGGCCGGCGTCAGGCTTGCCAGGCGCTTCAACGCCTCGCCGTCGTCGGCGATGCCGGCCGTCTCCTGCACCTGCTCGCTGGCGAACAGCAGGTGCGAGGCCGCCGCGAGCAGGCCGTCCTGCAACGACATCGCGCGGTCGACGCCCATGACGACAGGAATGCCGCGCCGGCGTGCCTCGGCGCAGAGGGAGGTTGCGAACGACGCGCAGCGGCTTTCGACGAGCAACGCCCGACAATCGGCGAGTAGCGCGTCGGTGTCCGGCAGTTCCACGCGCCATAGGCTGGGATCGCGATAGATGGTGAGTGTCCGCTCGCCGGAGGGCTCGATCATGATCGCCGAGACCGGCGTGGTCACATCAGGCATGCGCACGATGTGCGCGACGTCGATGCCCTCCTGCGCCATCCGCGCGAGGATGAAGCCGCTCGAGCTCTCCCGTGCATCGCCCATCGGTCCCGCGAACGCGACGCGACCGCCCAGCCGCGCGATGGCGATCGCGGCATTGAGCGCGTTGCCGCCGCAAATCTCGGCGAGATGGCTGGCGTTCGCCTTGCTGCCGCGTTCGGGCAGGGCCTCGACGCGCAGGATGAGGTCGCGCACCGGCATGCCGATGCAGAGGACGCGCGGCGCAATCCCGGCCATTGATGGTCTCAGCTCAGGCGCTGCTTTTGTCGTGCACCCAGCGGCCGAGCAGGTGATGGGCTATCGCGAACGGGTGCGGTCCGGCGAGCCCGTCCGGATGCGTCCGCGTCAGCATCTTTGCCGCCTCCTCGCGCGTGAACCAGCGCGCGTCCTCCAGCTCGGAGTGATCGACCACGACGTCCTCGTTCAGCGCCCGTGCGCTGCAGCCGATCATCAGTGACGACGGATAGGGCCAGGGCTGCGTCATGTAATACTGCACGTCGGTGCAGCGGATCCCGGACTCTTCCAGGATCTCGCGGCACACCGCATCCTCGATGGTCTCGGCCGCCTCGACGAAGCCGGCGAGGCACGAATACATGCCGGGCGGAAAATGCTTTTGCCGGCCGAGCAGGCATTTGTCGCCGGAGGCCACCAGCATGATCACGACCGGGTCAGTCCGCGGAAAATGCTCGGCCTTGCAACTCGGACAGTCGCGCTTCCAGCCGCCTTCCTTCATCGCGCTGCGCGTGCCGCAATTGGCGCAATAGCCGTGACGCTGGTGCCAGCTCACCATCGACTTCGCCATCGCGATCGCCGACAGCTCCTGTGGCGGCAGCGCGCCCTGCATCGCCATGCCGCGCAGCTCGGTCACGGTATAGTCCTCGCGGCCGACCAGCTTCTCGGCGGCCGTCTGCGATAGGCCCATGCCGAACATGGCGGCGCCATCGCGCAGGCCGAGGAAGATCGTGCCGGGATTGGCGCCGCATTTCAGCGCCTCGTCGATCGAGAGCAGCGCGCGGGTCTTGTCGCCCTCGCGCTTCACCAGCAGCGAGTCGCGATAGACCACATAGGCGCGCGATGACGGCTTCTGCTCCAGCGCGAACAGTTTTTCGTCGTCGCGGCGCAGATGCGCGGCGCGGTCGAGTATGTTGGTGACGAAGGCCGGCTGCCCCAGCGGAAATGCGTCGAATGCTGACATTTCTTGTTCTTTCAACCCAACCAGATCTTGCGGCGAAGCGCGCTGATGAAATTCTGAACCTCCGCAGCGTCATGCGCCAGCGGCGGCATCACGCCCCACACCGGTCGCGGCCAGGCCGCATCACTGGTCCGGCGCGCGATGATGTGAACGTGAAGCTGCGGCACGAGGTTGCCGAGCGCGGCAATGTTGAGCTTGTCGCATTTGGTGATCTCCTTCAGCGCGCGCGAGACGCGGGAGATCTCCGTCATCAGCTGCGCCTGCTGCACCTCGTCGAGATCGATGATCTCGACCGCATCGACCCGCCGTGGCACCAGCAGCAGCCAGGGATAATGCGCGTCCTTGATGACCAGCACCTTCGACAGCGGCAAATCGCCGATGTCGATGGTGTCCTCTTTCAGACGGGAGTGCAGCGACCAGGCAGGTTCGGGCATAGGTGTTTCCGGGTGGCCCGATGGGCGGGCTTGGTTGGCCGGACCATACGATAGGGAGTTGGCGAGGGGAAGGATTGGGGCTCCGCTCCAGCCGCATACACGGTCGTCGTCCCGGACAAGCGCGCCTCAAGCGCGCGCCGATCCGGGACCCAGAACCACCGGAAGAAGTGTTTGGCGAGCTGACAACTCCGAGTCTTCGCCAAACTCAATCCTGTGGCTATGGGTCCCGGGTCTGCGCTGACGCTTGCCCGGGACGACGGTTGAGTTTGTGGCGGCGCCAGCGGCTATGCCGACAGTGAGTTACCCCTCCGCAATCACCCGCGCATTGGCACGGACGGAGGCTTCGCTGACGCGGATGCCGAGACCGGGTCCGTCGGGCACCACGACATGGCCGGCGCGGTTGGCAACGCGCTCTTCCAGCACGTCCTCGGTCAGCACGTGATGCGGCATGTAGAATTCGCAGCCGAGCGAGATGCCCGGTGTGGCCGCGATCAGCTGCGTTCCCGCGGCAAGCCCGATGCCGCCCTCCCACAGCGTGCCGCCATAGCCGGGCAGGCCGGCGATGTCGGCGATCGCCATGATCGCCTGCGCCTCGAACAGGCCGCCGGCCTTCATCAGCTTGATCGAGACGGCGTCGGCCGCCTCGCGCCGCACCACCTCCATCATGTCGCGGCGGTCGAAACAGCTTTCGTCGGCGAGGACCGGCGTCTCCAGAGCCGCAGTGAGCTGTGCCATCACGTCGAGATATTTGCGCGGCACCGGCTGCTCGATGAAGGTCGGCGCGAACTCTTCGACATCGCGCAGGATCTTGATGGCGCCGAACGGCGCCAGCGCCTGGTTGTAGTCGACGCGCAAGTCCACCTTGTCGCCGAACTCTTTCCGGATCGCTTCGAGATGATCGAGGTCCTCGCGATGCGGCTTCACGCCGGTCTTGACCTTGTAGATGACATTGCCGTCCGGAACCATCTTCCGCATGCGCTCGAGATCGGCGGCAAAATCCGGGTCGGCGATCGAGAAGGAGAGGGGAATCGTGTCGCGCACACGGCCGCCGAGGAGGTCGGCGACAGAAAGGCCCGACGACTTGCCGACGATGTCGAGCAGCGCCATCTCGATCGCGACTTTTGCTTCGGCATGGCCGACCAGCGCGCGATCGAGCTCCGCCATCAGTGCGCGGATGCGGCGCACCGGCTTGCCGAGCACGATGGGGCGCAAATAAATGTCGAGCGCGGAAAACGCCGCTTCCGGCGTTCCCGTGAACACCTCCCACGGCGCCGCCTCGCCCCAACCAATTGCACCGTCGCTCGACGTCAGCTCGATCAGCACGCGCTTCACCGTGCCCTTGACGTTGCCGACGCCCTGCAGGCGCGCCATCTTGATCGGGCTCTCGATCAGGAACAGCCTGATCCGCTCGACGGTTGCTTCGGTCATGTCAGGCCTCCATTGACGTGCCAGATCTGGCCGGTGACGTAGGATGCTCTTGGAGATGCCAGGAAGGCGATGATCTCGGCGACTTCCTCCGGCCGCCCGCGGCGGCGCATCGGGATCAGCGCTTCAGTGGCGGCGATCTGCTCGGGCGAGAGCCGGCTCTCGCTCGGCTTGTCCTTGACGATGAGCCCCGGCGCAACCGTGTTGACGGTGATGCCGTCCTGGGCGAGCTCGATCGCGGTCAGCCGCACCAAGGCTTCGAGCGCGGAACGGCTCGCGGCCGTCGCGGCGAACGGCGCGAATTCGGGCCGGATCGCGTGCGCGACGAAGGACGATACCGCGACGATCCGCGCCTCCTGGCCCGCGCGCAGCAGCGGCAGGGCGGCCTCGACCATTCGCGTGAACGCAAGCGCGGATTCGTCCATCGCCTGCCGGAATTGATCCGCGGGCGTGCCGATGGCGCTGCCGCGGCGGGCGTGGCCGCCGACCAGGATTAATCCGTCGAGCCGGCCGAAATTGAGATGCGCGGTCTCGCACGCAAGCGTCAGGGCTACTTCGTCGGCGAGATCGCCGAGGCATGTTGCAACCGCCGCACCGCAGGCTTCCGCCTCCGCCGCGGTCGCCTTAAGTCCGTCCTCGTTCGAGCGTGTGTGCAGAACGAGCCCGAAGCCGGGAGCGGCGAGCAATTTTGCGGTGGCGCGGCCGATGCCGCTGGCGGCACCGGTGATGAGATAGACGCGTTCAATATCGGGCATCAGGATGTCGCATTTCCCGACGGCAAGGCGCCGGTTCGGTGGAAATGGCTGAGGAAGGCGCGCGTCGCAGCCTCCTGCGGATCGTCGATCACCTGCCGCGCCGGGCCTTCCTCGACCACGACGCCGTCGCGCATGAAGATCAGGCGGTCGGCGACCTCGCGGGCAAACGCGATCTCGTGGGTCACGATCACCATGGTCATGCCCTCGGAGGCCAACCGCTGCATCACGTTCAAGACCTCGCCGACCAATTCAGGGTCGAGCGCCGAGGTCGCCTCGTCGAACAGCATGACATCAGGCTCCATCGCGAGCGCGCGTGCGATCGCGACGCGCTGCTTCTGACCGCCCGAGAGCGTGGCCGGATATTGGTCCGCCTTCTCAGCCAGGCCCACTTTTGCAAGTTGCGCACGTGCGAGTGTCTCGGCGTCCGCCTTGGCCATACGCCGCACCGTGACCGGTCCTTCCATGACGTTCTCGAGCGTCGTCATGTGCGGGAACAGATTAAAGTGCTGGAACACCATGCCGGTGGTCGCGCGGAATTTTGCCAGCGTCTTCACGTCCGGCAGCTTTGCGCCGTCGCCGAATGCAAAGCGCGTATCGCCGACGCGGACGCTGCCGCCGTCGGGCACGACCAGCAGATTGATGCAGCGGAGCAGCGTCGATTTGCCCGAGCCCGACGGCCCGATCAGCGCGACGACACCGCCCTTGGCGACGTCGAGATTGATGTTCTTGAGGACCTCGTTGCTGCCAAAGCTCTTGCGAAGGCTGCGGATCTCGATTTTTGACGTCTCGCTCATTCGCTGACCGCCAATCGCTTCTCGCCGCGCCGGACGAGGATGGTGAGCGGAATCAGGATCGCCGCATAGGCGACCGCGACTGCGGTGTAGGTCTCCAGCGGCCGGTAGCTGTCATGCGCCGCGACCTGGCTCTGGTAGACCAGATCAGGCACCGCGAGCACCGAGACCAGCGAGGTGTTCTTGAACTGGATGATCGACTGGTTCATCAGCGCCGGGATCATGCGCTTGATCGCCTGCGGCAGCACGATGCGCCGCATGCTCTGGCCGGGCGTCATGCCGAGTGCCGCGCCGGCTTCGGACTGGCCTTTGTCGATCGAGACGATGCCGCCGCGGATGATCTCCGAATAGAACGAGCCGCCATAGAGCGAGAGCGCCAGCGCCGAGGCCGTGATCGGCGTCATCTCGACGCCGGCGAGGATCGGCAGCGCGTAATAGAACCAGATCAGCTGCACCAGGATCGGCGTGCAGCGGAACGCTTCAATGAAGGTGAGGGCAACGAGCCGCAAGGGCCTGAAGCGCGACAGGCTGCCGAACGCCCCTAACAGGCCGAACAGCAGCCCGCACACCACGATGACCACGGTGAAGCCGACCGTGACGCCGAGCCCATTGAGAAAGAGCCAGCGATAGCTCCAGAGGATGCCGAAGTCCCACTGATACATGCGTGCTTAACTCAGCCGGCGGAAAACTTGAAACGGTGCCGCGTCGTTCTCGGTGCACCTCTCCCGCTTGCGGGGGAGGTCGACGCGCGTAGCGCGGCGGGTGGGGGCTCTCTCCTCTTGGGGAATCTCTTTGTGGAGACACCCCCACCCCAACCCTCCCCCGCAAGCGGGAGAGGGG
>NZ_PGVG01000076.1 GCF_002795245.1 Bradyrhizobium forestalis
CGCATCATCTGATCGCAATTGGGGTGAAGCCGGATCAGCCGGTGGCGATCTGCCTGCAGCGCAGTCCGATGATGGTGGTGGGGCTGCTGGCGATCCTCAAGGCGGGGGGCGCCTATCTGCCGCTGGACCCGGCCTATCCGCCGGCGCGGCTGCGGCAGGTTCTCGACGATGCGGCGCCGCGAGTGCTGCTGGCCGATGCAGCGGGGCGATCGGCGCTGGGCGACGATGCGCTACGCGATCTGACGGTGGTGGATCTGGCGGCGACGCCGGAATGGGCAAATCTGCCGGAATCGGATCCGGACCCGCGTGCGCTCGGCCTGACCTCACGCCATCTCGCCTATGTGATCTACACCTCCGGATCCACAGGCACGCCCAAGGGGGCACAGAATGAGCATCGGGCTATCGTCAATCGCCTGATGTGGATGCAAAACGCCTATGGTCTCAAGGCAACTGATGTCGTGTTGCAGAAGACGCCATTTGGCTTCGATGTCTCGGCCTGGGAGTTCTTCTGGACCTTGCTTGAAGGGGCGACCCTGGTGCTGGCGCCTCCGGATACGCACAGAGATCCCGCTGCATTGGTCGACTTGATCATCGGCGAGCGCATCACGACGGTTCACTTCGTGCCATCCATGCTGGTCAGTTTTCTCGATACGAAGAGTGTTAACCGCTGCACGTCGCTGCGGCGTGTTTTATGCAGCGGCGAGGCGCTTCTTGCCGCCAGTGTGCATAAGGTTCGGCGCCTCTTGCCTTGGACGGGCCTGCACAATCTGTACGGTCCGACCGAAGCTGCGATCGACGTGACAGCGTGGAGTTGTCCGGGTGAGTTTGATGGCGCCATTGTCCCGATCGGCCGTCCGATCGCGAACACGCGGGTGTATCTGCTTGACGGACACGGTGCGCCGGTTCCGTTCGGCGCGGCGGGTGAGTTTTTCATCGGCGGGGGGGGGGTGGCGCGCGGCTATCTGAACCGGCCTGAACTGACAGCCGAACGGTTCATCACCAGTCCGTTTGTGGACGGCGACCGGCTTTACCGCACCGGCGATCTGGCGCGCTATCTGCCGGACGGCAATCTTGAGTTTTTGGGCCGCAACGACGACCAGGTGAAGATCCGCGGCTTCCGCATCGAGCCTGGTGAGATCGCGACGCGGGTCGCCGAGCATCCGTTTGTGCGCGAGGCGGTGGTGGTGGTGCAGCAGGACGGTGCCGGCGAGCAGCGTCTTGTCGGCTATGTGGTGTGTGCGCCTGAAGCTCAATCGGATGAGCCGGATGGTGCTGGAGCTGAGCTGGCCGCCACGTTGCGGGCGCATGTGGGCGCGCACCTGCCGGACTACATGGTGCCGGCGGCGTTCGTGCGGCTGGCGGCGCTGCCGCTGACGGTGAATGGCAAGCTCGATCGCAAGGCGCTGCCGGCGCCGGACGATGAGGCGTATGCGCATCGCGCCTATGAGCCGCCGCAAGGCGAGATCGAGATCACGCTGGCACAGATCTGGGCCGAGCTTCTGGGTGTTGAGCGGGTCGGACGCCACGACCACTTCTTCGAACTGGGCGGCCACTCGCTCTTGGCGGTGCAGCTGCTCAGTCGAGCGCTCGATGCCGGGTTCAACTTTACCGCCGCCGATCTCTTCCAAGCCCCTGTTCTGAGGGAGCTCGCATTGAAGATTCATTTGAAGCGACAGCCCAGCAGTCCGCAAGTGATTTCCGTTCTGGAAACGGGATCACAGCCACCGCTCTTCTTTGTTCCCACAGGATTGGGCGATTGTTCCTATGTCCTCCCCCTTGTGAAGGAAATGGACGTCGACTGTCCGGTCTATGCTTTGCCATGGCCGCATTTCGACGACGAACGTCCACTAACTCTTGAGGCGATAGCCGCGGAAGTAATGCTGGTAGTTAGAGAGATCCAGTCACGTGGACCGTATCGCTTTGCTGGATACTCATCAGGGGCAATCTTGGCTTACGCGATTGCGCAGCAGTTACTGAATCTGGATGAAGCTGTGTCGTTCATGGCCTTCATGGATACTGCGCTATCTGCAAATCGACGAAGCTTATCGCTGACCCAGATGGTACGGGAAGTGCTACTGGATTCTTTGGAATTCTTAGAAGATGACAGCTTCCAGGTCTTAGAACGATTTGCTGCAAACAGCTCGATTGGCCAACTGATTCAAAAGGCACAGCAAATTGGGGCGATACCTCTGGATCGTGATCTAGAAAGCCTTCTTCTGACGTATGAAAAGGCAGCGCAGTTCCAAAGGGCACTGGACTTGTATGAAGCTCCACCTCTTGGAATCGAGATCAACCAGTTTTATGTCAACGGACCTGCCCGCAGCCGTCGTGGACGAGGTTCAATGGGTCAGGGAGCAAGTTCGCCGTTGCGGGGGTGGGACAGGGTTTTGCGTGCTGAAGCCATTCACGCCGTGTCCGTTCCGGGTGACCACACGACGATGATGAACATCCCAGAAAACCGCCGAATTCTGGCTCGATGCCTTTCGATAGCCTTGTCCAATTCACCAGACCGTCGGCAGCAATCGCAGGTGCCGCCGAGCTAACCTTGTTCGGGCATCGATTGGAGGGGCGGATATTGACCTGCCACTGCGTATTTCCTCCAGATCGAGTCAGGTCCGGCCTCAGATCAAGATCACAGATCATTTGATTTGTTTAATCAATCGCAATAATCGGATGTTGGGCCTCACCGACATCGTCGGCGGAGAGCGAGCGACCACGCTTTACCTCGTCGTGCCACCGTCGGACATCAACCGCACCAAACCGCTGATCCGGCTAATCCTCAACCAGATTGGCCGCCGGCTGACGGAGGATCTCCAGGCCAAGGCCGGGCGACGCCGGCTCCTCCTGATGCTCGACGAATTCCCGGCGCTCGGCCGGCTTGACTTCTTTGAATCGGCGCTCGCCTTCATGGCCGGTTACGGCATCAAGAGTTTTCTGATCGCTCAGTCGCTGAACCAGATCGAGAAGGCCTATGGGCCAAACAACTCCATCCTTGACAATTGTCACGTCCGGGTCAGCTTCGCGACCAATGATGAAAGGACGGCGAAAAGGGAGTCCGACGCATTGGGCATGGCGACCGAGATGAAGGCGATGAAGAACTATGCCGGCAGCCGGCTGGCCCCTTGGCTCGGTCACCTCATGGTGTCACGGTCGGAGACCGCCCGGCCGCTGCTCACTCCCGGCGAGATGATGCAGCTTCCGCCTTCCGATGAGATCGTCATGATGTCGGGCCTCGATCCGATCCGCGCCAAGAAGGCGCGCTATTACGAGGACAGACGTTTCCAGGAACGCATCCTGGCACCGCCGAAGCTGACCAAGCCCAGCGGCTGCCGCCCGGACGACTGGAGTAAGCGGCCCCTGCCGCCGCGCCCAACCGCACCGACGACGTCGACCGATGACACGAACGACGCAGAGGATCCGAAGACGGCCGACCGCCGGCAGCAGCCGGAACTGGCTCGTAGCGGCGTGGCAAGGAGAGAACCCCTCGACAACGAGTTCGTCTCGGAGTTTGCGGACGAACTAGAGGAAGGTGCTCCGAGGATCAGGCGCATGAATGACATGATGCAGGGCGTCGCACGCCAGGCATCTCTCGATCCCGGCGACGATCTCGGATTGTGAGGCAGGCATGAGTGCGCCAAAGAAGAGAGCGCAGATGTCAGTGTATCTCGATCCTGATATCATGAAGAAGCTGTCAGCCTACGCGGCTCGGCGCGAACAGTCGCTGTCGCTCATCGCCGAAGCCGCGATCGCGTCCCTCCTGTCGCCAGACGCCGACGAGCGGCGGGAGGCCGCTATTGCCAAGAGGCTCGAACAAATTGATCGCCGGATCGCCCGGCTTGAGCGGGATGTCGGGATTTCGGTCGAGACCATCGCACTCTTCATCTGGTTCTGGCTCACGACGACACCGCCACTCCCCGAGCCGACCGCAAAGGCCGCGCGGGCACAAGCCGGAGCGCGCTATGATAACTTCGTCGCAGCATTGGGCCGGCGACTAAGCCATGGGCCCAAGCTGAGGCAGGAAATCCTGGATGACGTAGATGGCGTTCAATCTTCCGTCGGCCTAGACCAAGCGGGCTCCTCGGGTAATTAGTCGTCAGTTCTTTACAGCTCTGAGCACCGCAGTTCGGGGGAGCGCACAGGACATTCACCGTTCAGCTATCGCTGCCGCTAACATCCCGCCGGTTAAGGACTGGGCGGCGTTCTCAACGTCGAACCAAGCATCGGGCCGAGGCTCGTCAGCTTCGCGAAAGCTAGCGCACCATTATGAGATCTCTGGACAATAGACCAACGCAAGGCTTACGAAGCGGCTCTTGGCAGGCCGGAAAATTGCAAAGGGGGATGTCCGATTTCGACGGGCTGTTGTTTTCGAGCCCCGTCAATCAGCTTCTCGAGCTGAACCCTCCGCAGCCCGCGCGCCGGATCCGAGCTTAGCTCGGAGGTTGAGAAACCTCTATGTCCTCCACGGCGCGGCAAAGATGGTTGTGCCTATTCAGAAAAACGGGCAGCAGATTTCATACGATAGCGAACACATTGTCGCCCGCATCCGGAGATGGACTTTGATGAACACTAGCGGACTTGGCGGTCGGGCGCTTCCCAAACGGTCTGCAAGCATTCGCAATCAAGTTCGAGCAAGTTAGCTTAGTCTCTCCCTGCGCGATGAGGGCTGCCGTGCCCAGCACGATTTTCTCGATTCTCCGTAGTCCAATCGATCAGCACACCATTGTTCTCTGGCATGTCTATGACCATCGGGCCGCTCGCTTCGGGCGGCAGCCTTGTTCGAACATCCGCGGAAAACTCCTGTCCGGCCGAGATTCACGCGGCTGAACAGCAAATTGATCGAAGTGCCAGTTGGTGCAGGAAACGCTTGGCGTGCTGGCGAGCACTGGGCAGTTTTTAAGGCGCACCGATCCGCAGCTCGTGCTCCAGTGCCCCCTCGAATGAGTCCGTCGTCATCGACCACGAACCCGTCGCGGTCCTCTGCCTTGGCTATTTCGATTCCGATCTGCATCGCGGTCTCCTCTCATCCTGTCTGGCGGGGAAAGGGGTTGCCAGGCTCCATTCGGTGACTCACAAACCAGCTGTTCTGGTGGCGCGAAGCGCGCGATTCGTGTCCAAGTTCTGACACGCGACAAAGTCCGTCAGGTTCAAAACACCGGCTGCGTTTGGGGCGGCTTGGAGTTTTCAAAGCGTAGTCACGCGCTTGATGCGTGCTGACTGAGCTGGCACGCCTGTTGCTATTGGGATGCAGAAACACGGAGTGAGGGCTGACCGCACACCAGTAGCGCAAAACGAGTGATGCTCGCCTTCTCTTGAACCCGTGTGCTCTGTTTCTGAGAGAGACAGGCTAGCACACAACGTCGCGCAACGAGTGGCAATAGTTTTGGAGAGCAACATGGTGCTGCACATGGAGTCCCCAGCTCCCCCGATCAAGGTGGAGAACTGGCTGCGAGGCGAGCCCCTCACGAGCTTCCAGCCCGGGAAGGTGTACATCGTCGAATTTTGGGCAACTTGGTGCGGACCATGTGCGGCAGTGATGCCTCATCTAGTACAGCTGCAAGAGAAATACAAAGACAGCGGACTTGAGCTGCTCGGCGTCGCAGCTTACGAACAAGCTCCAACGGCGGACGAGGCCCGAACAAGCTTGGACACGTGGTTGACCGACAAGTTCTCGAACCTGAACTATCGGATCGGGTTCGACTCCACAGGCGAAATGAGCAAGCTTTGGATGGACTCCAGCTTTTCTGTCGGGATTCCCACCTCGTTCGTCGTTGACCGTGACGGCCACATCGCCTTTATCGGTCCTCCGATGCAGCTCGATGACGTCTTGCCGAAAGTTCTTAACGGCAGCTGGCGGACCAGCGATGAAGCTAAAGCCGCCGACACAGAGCGGATCGAAGCCGGACGACGCGAAATGGACAAAATGACGCGCGAGCGGGCGTTGACTGAGCCGATTCTCGCCGCGATGAAGGCGGAGGATTGGGCAAAGGCGGTTTCAGCGGTCGAAGAGGCCGTCGCGGTGATGCCGGACAACCTCAACTTCCGCGTGCGCCATGCGGATCTGTTGCTTCACAAACTGCGCAACATGCAGACCGGCTTGCCGGTTATGAGGCAATTCGCTCGCGACGCGATCGACAAAAACAATGAGCTGTGGATGGAAGAGGCGCTGCGCCAACTCTTCAATCCGGCGAATGACAACTCCCACTTCCCGTCTGCCGAGCGCCTTGCGATGGGCAAAGAGTTGTCCGAACACATTCTTGCGCTGAATCCTCCGCACCGGGACGGTGGCCTCAAGTACCTGACCTATGGGGCGGTCGCGCAGTATTATTATGAGAGCGGCAACAAGGATCGCGCAATCGAATTGGTCGAGGTGGCGTTGAACTCGCTAGGCGGTCCTGAGCCTATCCCCGACGAACTGAAACAGCACGTCACGCCGCCGTTGGTCGAAGCGCTGGCCAACTACAAGGGTGACAAGGCTTGCCATGAGAGTCTTTGTGCAACTCCGCAACGCGGGTTTGCGAGAGCGTCAAAGCGCAGGCAACGGAGCAAACAGAAAAAAGAAGGGTGACAGTCGGAATTACTCGCTGGCCATCATCCATTTCTCCGGGGGCGAGTGGCAACCAAATCTGACGGTAAGATGCTCGTGCCCACGGCCATCGGGGGCGGCCGGACCTAGGCGGGCATCGCCACGCTTCTGCAAACAGGTGAGGATGAATGTTGTCAATCCGCATGCATGGCTCACACAAATTCTCGAATGGATTGCGTAGGCGGACGACGTCTAAGATCGCTGTCCCTTGCTGTAGAACCCGCGCTTCAGCTAAACCGCTTACGCAAAGAGGGGTGAAGGTGCTTCGCCCCCGGCATCGAAACGATGTGCGGGTTGCCCGCATTTTATGATGGTGCAGTAGCGACGACATCGTCGATCACGAATGTAAGTCTCTATGTATCGATCTGGACACGGCGAAGCAGTTGGAGCGATTCCAGCCGATGCTGAACGCGGGCAAGCCATATGTCGCCAAAGGCGCAACGTTCGAGCGGTCGATAAACTACACGACGCTTTGGCAGCTGCAACCTGTGTCAAAGATTTGAAGTTCGTTGCGGTTTCTCTTTTTCGCCAATGAAGTAGTGTACGAGGATCGAGCGATGCGGTTCGCAGCGCATCTCTAAGCTATCGAACGCGGCGCGGAATTCGACGACGTTGGAACGACCATTCGGAAATCTGATTGCCACCTGCTCGCATCAAAGTGGCGGCGGGCCGTCCCGCCGGAGCGGTCGACTTTCTCGCGAGCGCACGCGCCGACGCTGGCCCCGTCGTTGGGGCGATCATTGCCCATTTCACCGTACGCCGCATAAACTTCATCGGCCCCATTAGGTTGGTGCGATTATCGCCGCCGCTTCGGCCAAATATCTCAAACCATAATATGTTGGAACTTGGGGCTCGGCGCCGTTGATTGTGCTCAACGACACGGGTGAACAAAGCGACAAGACTGGCGCGAGCGCCAAGCAAAGGAGACAGGCGACGGTTGTGACCTTGCGAAGTGCACACCGCAGTTTTCCCTATCCGCGCGGGGGGCCGCTGGCGTGGAGCGTCGGTCGAGATAGCCACCAGGAAACGCAGTCGGGGGAAGGATTGGCGTATATGGATGCCATAACGCGAGCCCAACCAGCCGCGCGTCAAGCCGTACGATCAGTTTGCGGGCGATCATGTCAGCTATCGCCGCCTCAATCTCGCCCTGCATTACATTCGCCGCGCCCGGCCGTTCGCGCAGGCGGGTTTCAGGCGACCCTTCGTCCGCGGCCAGAAGAATTTCTCGCTCGAGGCCTCTGACGCGGTGTTCGCGCTCGACTGCTATGGCTCGCGTGTCCTCGACTATGATTTCGTCGCCGTTGTCCTGCATCGACAGCATAGACAAAGTCGGCCCGTACCAGGCTTTCAGCCAGGCATCGATGCCCTTGGCGACGGCATTTAGTCCCGGGCGGCGGTAAGCGTCGCGCACTGTGAAATGGCCGCTGACATCGTTGTCTTCGCTGTCTTCGAAGTAGTATACCTGATCCGAGAGATCGCGCTCCGACAGCGGATAGACGTAGCGATAGGGGGCGGCGGGGAGCAGCTTCAGTCCATGTTTCTCGGCTGTGTGATGATAAGGGCTGTAGCGCTGGTATCGCAAGCGTACCGCAGGTCCCGGCTGCAGATGATGCAGCAACGGCAACGAAGAGGCCATTTCCGCATACCATGCATCACTCTCGCCGGGAAAGCCCCACAATAAACTCCAACTGACCCGCACGCCGTACTGACGGCACCACTTCAAAAGCAGAACATTGTGCGCTGAGGTCGTTCCTTTGCGCATCAGCTTCAAAACACGAGTATCCAGGCTCTCAATACCCGGTTGAATCCAGCGGACGCCGGCAGCAGCCAGCTTCTCCACTTCGTGGCGCTTCAGGTTGGCTTTGACCTCAAAGAAGATCGCGAGCTTCTCGGGTAGCGCGGTGAGGTGAGGCAGCGCCTTTTCAAGGTAGTCAATGGCCATAATATTGTCCACAGCTTCGATGCGCGATGAGCCGTAGCGCGCCGACATCTCAATCATCTCCGCTGCGGCCTGCCCCGCGGGCTTCTGGCGGTAGGTCATCGATCCGCCGTTCAGCCCGCAAAACATGCAATGACTGCGCTCGCCCCACCAGCAGCCGCGAGAGAACTCCATCGGCAGCCCGGCATGGATGCGATCGGCGTAGAGCGATGCCTCGACCTCCGCAAAATAGTCCGAGAAATCCGGCAGCGGCAGGTCACGCATGTTCTCGATCACTGCGCGGGGCACTAAGTCGCGCGTCGACGCCGCGGGATAGCCGGCCTCGCGATGCGTCGGGCCGAAAACGCCAAATGGCAGGTCAGCAGGCGGAATGTCTCTGCCGCGATTGAGGATGTCCCAACACAGCGGGCCAATCAGTGCGTCGGCCTCGCCCGACACGACATAGTCGACCCATGGGAAACGCGCGTGAGTGCTCCACCCCATTATTGACTCGCAGTTTGCTCCACCCATGAGGGTGACAAGATCAGGTGAGCGCTCGCTCAGCCGGCGCAGCAACGCGAGCGATGGGACATGCTGGGTGAAGGTCGAGCTGCACCCGACCATAGCCGGCCGCTTCTCCAGTATCTTGTCAGCCGTCCAGTCGATAAACCCGCCGATAACCGAGCGCAGCCTGAGGAAATTCGCGCGACGCTCGGCCATACCTTTGCCTGCGCGTATCGGGTTGCGCTCGAAATAGAGGTCTAGGAAGGTGTTTTGTTCGCGTTCGAAGTTCGGAAAAGCAATGCCCGCGAACAGCCAATCAACCAGTGCCTCCTCTGGCGGGCAACTCTCAAGAGGTCCATAGTCGGCGATGCCTATGTATTCTAAAAACCAGATGTTGGCATAAGCTATGGTGGATTGCAGTCCAGCCTGGGTCAGCGCTGATTTCAGCAGACCAAGCGCCAGCGACGGCCTTTCGACTGCCGACACAGGCATGTTGACTAGGACGATTGGTACATCGATACTCATAATCATACCACGTTATTCATGATGTGCGCACAGGTGCGTTCGCCCTGCCATAGTCTCATGCGACGGACGGCAAAGTGAACTCCTGCGCAATCCCTGACTGGAGACGTGAACATGAAGTCGACTAATTCCTAGTGCGCAGCGCGCTTCGAGCTGCGATTTCCGCGTCACGTTCGTTGCCCGGCGAGTGGACGGCATGAACAAGCAGAGAGTGCTGGAACCGAGCGGTGAATAATTGCCTACACGCGGCTCGGCTCTTGAGATTGAGCGGCGCCAACGCTCGAGTGCGACTCGTTGTTTTTCATCATCGATGAACGGATTGAAGTCGTCATTCACATGGACCTATCAAAGTTTCAGGTGCGTCGTCGTTCGCTACCAGGATCACCGCCAGTGCAAGTTGCAGTGGCGCGCCACAAGAGCGACGACCTCTCCGGAACCAGCGGCACTGTCGTCTGGCAGAACCATTTGATTGACGACTGGACGGGGCATTCTTGACTGAACAGCGTGCGTCCAGTCGTGCACCGCTGATGCACGCAAATGAGGGCTTGGCTCGAAGCCGCAAGCGCGGAAGTCCGCTGGACTTCTGTGGTCACGTCGGTTGTGCACGCCACGAAGCCAGGGACCATGGATGCGAAGCGGCTTGTCATCGCGCGCAGCACTGTTGGATGGTGGGATGCTGCCGTTGCTTGAGGCTAAGTAGTACCTCAATGCGAATCGGCACAATCTGCACCCGTGCGGGAGCCCGCGTGTTTGACTCCTTCGAGGCGGCTCGTCGTCCAGTCACCAGTCTGCCAGATGAAGCGATCGTCGAGGTCTTCTTCGATCAGGCCGGCCATGTACAACTGATCAAGCAAGTCGGCGACCCCAAGGAGGGTCTTTCCGTCAGCTACGACCTGAATAACCAGCTCCGACATTGTGCAGTTGCCGTCCGCGATCAAACGGCCAACGGAAATCGGGGCGATGTCGTCGAGAACGCGGTGTTCCATGTTGCGTGAGCGAAGATGAAAGTACCGGCTCCCTGCCTTGTATTGCAGGTCGCTGCGGAAGCGGATTGGCAGATGATGGGCTGGGCTCTCGAGCATATGCTGTTCGATCATGCTCTGCAGCCCGCCCCGGAACCCGTCAGGCGTGCTGAAGAAGCGTTCGCCCAGGATGCGGTACCCGAGAGGCCAGCGCTCGCTACCCGGCACCGGCGTCACCAGTCGTAAACGCCCCTGCCGCATATTTACGAGGAAGCCGGAAACACAGGCGATTGTCGTGTGACTGCGTTCCAGAAAGGCGATTGCACCGTCCTTGTTAGCGCCCCTGAGCTTCTCCTTCCGCTCGCGTGCGCGCCCGGCCATGGCCTTTGCCGTCAGCGCCTCGTTGCCCTGCAGGATGAGTTCGACTCCTAGCAACTCCTCAGGCGAAAACGCCGTGTGAATCTGATTGAGATGTGCCGTACTCAGCACGGAGAAACGATTCGTCGTCGTGCGATATAGATTGAAGAGCCCGAGCACGCGCCTGGTGAGTGCCCGATCCTTGAGTGGGGCTGCCGTTGTTGTTTGTGGTAACGCGCCCGTAATCTGATAGTAGTCGAACAGAAAGCGGTCGTAGTGTGGGTTGTCCATAGGATCTGTGGCCCAGTAGCAGAAGCCCGTGCGGACTGCCGAACCAAACATTTCGCTCGCGACACCAACCACGCCCCGCCAAAGCGCTGCATGCTCTTTGCTATAGTTGTAATAGCCTTTGAAGCGATCGGCCGAGAGGCCGCAGAACCAACAGCCAACGGTGCAGCCTTCGCTTAGCTCGAAAGCGATTATGGGGTGCGTGAGCGCCGCCGCCGACACGCCCAATTGGTCATTGCAGCGCCGGATTTGCCTCTCGCGCCAAGCATGAAAGCGAGGATTGATCGTTGACATCTCGCCTTCGTCGCGCAAGAGGTCGCGGTGACGCATCATCTCACGGAGGTACTCATCCCACATCACAGCCAGCGGCCACGGCGCAGACTCCGGCTTGAAGCGGTATTGTTGGTAGCCACCGCGCCAGAGCGGCAGCACCTCCATTGGATCCACTTTGATGCCGTACCGCTCTGTTACCGCTCGAGGGGTGGCGATTGCCTCCGCAAGCGCCCTGCGGAACTCCACGTCACCGACTAACCGCTCCATGAAGCGTTTGAGGTGCGACAGGGTGCGCAGTTGCTCCGGGGTGCGCCGGTCAAAAATCTGTCGGTAGTGCTCGGCGGCAGCGTGTGTCATTTGACGAGGCTTACTTCATGTTCTCATCGCACTTCATCGCCTCCTTCAGCAACCAGCCGACGCGGTCAGAGCGAAGGGCAGGTCAAACCTCGGCCGCGACCGCAACAATAACAACCACGACAACTGCAACGGGCTCAACTGCCGTGGCGTGGTCAGAGGCCGCTTCGGCGGCTTGCGCGCCGCTCGTGGCCACCTCTGCAAGGGCCTGCACAGCGTTGGTCGAGATCGTATCACTCGAATAAAAAGTCCCACCGGCGAGCCGTTTAGTCGTTAGCTTCTGTCGGGCTCGAATGCAGCTTTTAGCTTCATCAAGTGTGAAGCTGTAGCCGAGGCTCTTTCCGATCGCGACAATCGATGCAAGGCCGGTAGCAGTCGGTTTTATCCGTTCAAGCAGACCACCCTCGTTCCCGAGATCGTTGACGAATCGCTCTACGTCAGTTCGCGACACAGCCAGTCTCCCTGCCTTTGCTCAAAGTCGCCAAATCTTCCATCACGGGCTGAAAAGTGCCGACGCTGTGAACAAGGCAAGCGGCGTGCCGCATTGAAGATTGCTGATTTTCGCTTTTTCTGACCGTGCGTATCGTCCGCTTAGTGACATTTCGTTGCCGAACGGACAATCGGCCCACTCCGCGGGGCGAGGTTTTCGTTGTCAGTATGCAAACGCAGCGGCTTGGGTCGATATCAAAACGCGGGAATCGGCGACTTCGGACGTTGCTGATCGTTAGTGCGACCTTGATCGTCAAGCTGCTTGACGAGGCTTGAATGCCCTGCTGGTCGCATCCGTGGCCCTCGCCAACAAGATTGGCGCGCATCATCTACGCTTTGCTCGTCAAGGCGCGGCATCTATCAGGCGCCGGCGGCAATGAATCGGCGGCGATGTCGTCATCGATTAGGCCGCCAGCTCGCAGCGTCTCGATAAGCTGGCGCAGTACTGTTTCATATGGCAACTGCATACCGGTTGACCGAATGTGCGCGATCTCGGCGGCGGTCAGCCGAGTGCACTGATAGCCGTGGAGCCGCTGGTTGATGAGGACGCTCGCCAGGCGACCAACTGCCCGATCATAGTCGAAACCGGAGACAGAGGTCGCTCCCGGTGTTCCGATCCGTTAAAGCTCCCAGCTTTCGAAGATGGCACGATCGCGTTCAAGCAGCGTCAGCAGATCGTCCGGTCATCTCTCTTTGATGTTGAGGTCCATCGCTGGAGAATTGCGGGGGTCTCGGTCTCGCGCAAGTCGGTGACCCGGCCTGCCACCGCGCTATCGGCCCCCCGTCGAGCCCCGATGGGCGCTCGCTGAAGCCTAGTTTTCGGATTCCGACGAGGTCGCCCGGGTGTACCGATATGAAGTCGCCCGGAGATTGCGAGACGTTGTCGCCCACCTTTCCGATTTGATCTCGCCCAGCGGCGAGGCGTTCTAGCTTGCGCGATTTCTGGCGCGCGGCTCAACACGATCGTGTCCCCGGAGGTGGTGTAGCTCGGTAGAGCAAAGCCGCCCGGACGCGCGCCCCCAATAGCGCCGTAGCGGGCGGGCGGCTTTGCGGTGGTCACCGGCAGTTCGCCGGTAGGGTCGGGTTGC
>NZ_PGVG01000077.1 GCF_002795245.1 Bradyrhizobium forestalis
GAGATCTAGTCAGATCGCGCTCATTCGGCGCCGACTCACCCGAAAAGCCTCAGGGGCGCCGACTCCAACCCATCGGCTGCAAAACCTCCGGGCAAAAGAATCATTCTCACCCTCTGAGGAGCCCGCCTAAGCGGGCGTCTCGAAGGATGGCCGCCGGGAAAAGCTCGCAAATGCGATAGCCCTGCTGCGCACAGTTAGAGGAGCGCAGACGGTCTGAGGAACCATCACCGCAAGCGCGAGTTGGCCGGCCGGGCGGGGTGAAAGTCACACGAGGCCAACCGTGCAAGACGACGTGCGCGTGCGCTCCACCGCGCAGATCGCGGGTCACCCGATCCATCCGATGCTGGTGCCGATCCCGATCGTGTGCTTCATCGGGGCGCTGCTGACCGACATCGCCTATGTCGCCAGCGCCGAGATCATGTGGGCGAATTTTTCGGCCTGGCTGCTGCTCGCCGGCGTCATCTTCGGCGTGCTGGCAGCGATCGCGGGCCTGACCGATTTCCTCGGTAACCGGCTGGTGCGGGCGCAGACACCGGCCTGGCCGCATCTGATCGGCAATGCGGCGGCGCTGATCCTGGCGATCTTCAACCTGATGATCCACATGCGCGATGCCTGGACCTCGGTGTGGCCGAGCGGGCTCGTTCTGTCCGCGATCACCGTGCTGATCCTGCCCGTCACCGGCTGGCTCGGCTGGGCCATGGTCTATCGCCACGGTGTGGGAGTTGCGCGATGAAGCTCTTGTCTGCCCACGCGCTGTTGTGCTCGTCGCTGCTGTGTCTGGCCGGCTGCAATGACGGCAGCGGCGACCCCAAGGCGCAAGTGGGCGCCAACCCGACACTTCCCGACATCCAGCAATATCTGCTGCCGCCGGTCCACATCGCTCGTATTGTTGGCTGGAAGAAGGACGAGACGCCGACGGTCGCGCAAGGCTTGCAGGCCAAGGCCTTTGCCACGGGCTTGCAGCACCCGCGTTTCCTCTACGTTCTTCCCAATGGTGACGTGCTCGTGGTGGAATCCAAAGCGCCGAAGGGCGCCCCGATCAAGCGGCCCAAAGAGATCGTGATGGGTTTCGTCGAGTTCTGGGCGACCTCCGGCGGCGACAGCGGCGAGAGCAACCGCATCACGCTGCTGCGCGACAGCAATGGCGACGGCGTGCCGGAGACGCAGAGCGTCCTCCTCGATCATCTCAACTCCCCGTTCGGCGTCGCGCGGGTCGGCAACGATCTCTACGTCGCCAACACCGATGCCATCGTCCGATATCCCTACACGGAAGGGGATACGAAGATCACCGAGCCGGGCACGGTGCTGACGCCGCTGCCGGGCGGTCCGATCAACCATCATTGGACCAAGAGCCTGGTGGCGAGCCCCGACGGCTCGAAGCTCTATGCCGGCGTCGGCTCCAACAGCAACATCACCGAGAACGGCATGGAGGCCGAGCACAACCGCGCCGCGATCCTGGAGGTCGACCGCACCAGCGGCCGTTGGCGCGTGTTCGCAAGCGGCCTGCGCAATCCCAACGGCCTCAGCTTCGAGCCGCAGACCGGCGCGCTGTGGACGGTGGTGAACGAGCGCGACGAGCTCGGGCCCGATCTCGTGCCCGACTACATGACCTCGGTGAAGAACGGCGGCTTCTACGGCTGGCCCTACAGCTATTTCGGTCAGCACATCGATCCCCGCGTCAAGCCGGAGCGGCCTGATCTCGTCGCCAAGGCGATCGTGCCCGATTATGCGCTGAGCTCGCATGTCGCCCCGCTCGGGCTCGCCTTCAACACCGGCACAGGTCTTCCGGCCGCCTATCGCGGCGGCGCCTTTGTCGGTGAGCACGGCAGTTGGAACAGGCAGCTGCTCAACGGCTACAAGGTCGTGTTCGTGCCGTTCACGGACGGCAAGCCGAGCGGCCCGGCGCAGGACGTCGTCACGGGCTTTCTCAACGGCGACAACCAGGCGCGCGGTCGCCCCGTCGGTGTCGCCATCGACAAGACCGGCGCGCTGCTGGTCGCCGACGACAGCGGCAACACCGTCTGGCGGGTGAGTGCGGCGCATCCGCAGCTGACGCAACGTTAAGCCCGGCACAGCGTTGAGAGTTCAGGCGAGTTTTTGAACCGCAAATCAGGAGTAGGACAATGGGTCTCGCTCAATACGCCATCGTGCCGGTGCAGGACGAATGGGGCGTGCTGCATGACGGCGACGTCAAGAGCCGGTACGCCACCAAGGAAGCCGCATTCGAGTCGGCGGTGGCCGCGGCATCCCTGGCCCTCCGTGAGGGGCATGAAGTCCATGTCAGCGTGCCCGGCCGTGAAGCCGGCGAGAACGCGCTGGGTGTGTAGAGCTGGGCGCAGACATGGCGTTCGAGAGAAGGAGGCCGCGATGACCAAGCCCCGTGAGCCCAATGGTGTCGAGCCATCCCGCTCCGAGGACGACATCCAGCGCGACCAGCTCGGACCGCGCGGCGTGCCGGATGCGCCGGACCCGGCCAAAATGACGCCCCAGCGCGACAAGAAGACGCCGAAACATATTGATCCCGGCCACACGTCTTGAGGCGTTGGCGAGCAGGCTCTCAGCTCTTTGAATGGGCGCTCGTCACTTCGCAGCGTTACGCGCTGGTCGGCTTACGCGACTGCTGCGATATCGGTCTTTGCAAAGTCATCACCAACATAGAGCAGCGCGCAGCCGTGCGCCTTGGCGACATCGTAGGCGAAACAATCGCCAAAGTTGAGGCCGGCAGAATGGTTGCCTTTGCCCCACCGTGCGTAGATCTGCGCCACGCGTTCGGCGGATGCTTGGGTCACCGAGATCACGTTCAAGCCGAGATTTGCGATCAGACTCTTCATCTCTTCGTACACGCCGCGACGCGCCGCGACGATCAGGCTCTCCGCAGCGGTGGCGGCCGAAATCAGGATTTCGTCCGCGGTCTCCAGCGCAGCGATGCAGGCATCGGCTTGCGGCTCGTCGAGCACGATCGCCACGAGTGCCGACGTGTCGACTGCGATCATTCCGGCAGTCCATCGTCGCCAAAGAGAAAGTCTTGACTGCGCGCTGCATCCGGGCCGGGAAGAGCCTTGACTGCGCCGCTCTTGCGTGCGGCCTCGAGCACCGCGCGCCGGGTCGCACGGTCCGGCGGAAGCTTGATCGGAACGAGCCGCACCGCAGGATGTCCATGTCGCGTCAAGATCACCTCGTCGCCGGCTTCTGCACGACGGACAAGGTCGGTCAGCTGTCCCTTGGCCTCAGTAACGGAGACCCGCATCTCATTGCTCCTCCTTACGTTTCCATAAAATGGACCAGAGCATGGTCTATGTCAATCGGGCGGCTGTTCCGCTCTGCAGGTAAGGCCTCAGGCCATTCGGAACTGACATTCCTCGATTCTGCGATCTGCCGCTAAGAGTGTGAGCCGGCGCAATCTGCGCCAGGCGGGCAGGCGACGTTTGGAATGCAATTCTTGAAATCTGACGGCAGGCTGATCGGCGTCCTGCTGGTGCTCGCGATCACGCAGCTGGTCGGCTGGGGCACGATCGGGCTTCCCGCCATCGTCGGGCGCGATCTCGCCGCCGATCTCGGCATGAGCCTGCCGGCGGTGTTCGCCGGCACGTCCGTTCTCTACGTCTCGATGGGGCTGTGCGGTCCGTTGCTCGCCAAGTCGTTTGCGCGGCATGGCGCGCGGACGGTCATGATGTCAGGCACGATCATCACTGCGCCGGGCTTTGTGCTGCTGTCGCTCGCGCGCGAGCCGATGCTGTATTTCGCCGCGTGGATCGTGCTCGGCATCGCCGGCAGCGCCACGCTGTCGACCGGCGCCTATATCATGCTGAACGAGATCGCGGGGCGGCAGGCCAAGAACGCGATCGGCGCGCTCATGCTGGTGACGGGCCTGTCCAGCAGCATCTTCTGGCCGACAACCTCGTTCCTGAGCGGTCACCTCGGTTGGCGGGGGACGTGCCTCGTCTACGCGGCGATGATGCTCGTCGTCAGCCTCCCGCTCTATGCATTTTGCGCGCCGCGCCGGCAGATCGCAAAGGATGATGGCGCCGAGCCGGCCAGGCGGTCGCCGCCGCCTGCGATCCCAAGGAGCACGTTCGGCCTCGTCGTCGCCGCGATCACGCTGAACGCTTTCGTCAATTTTGGCATCAGCGCCATCCTGATCGAGCTCTTGCGGGCAGAGGGGCTGGCGCCGGCTCAGGCGCTGGCGTTCGGCTCGATGCTGGGCGTGATCCAGGTCAGCGCCCGCGGGCTGGATTTCCTCGGCGGCGGGCGGTGGGACGGGATCACAACCGGGCTCGTCGCGGGCACCGCATTGCCGATGGCCATGCTGTTGCTGATGATGAGCGAGGGCGCCACCTGGGCGGTCGCGGTCTTCATCCTGCTCTATGGCGCCGGCAGCGGCGCGATGGCGGTGGCGCGGGCGACGATCCCGCTCGTGTTCTACGACCAGGCCGAGTTCGCCAAGGCGATGTCGATGATCGCGCTGCCGCTCAATCTGGCCTCCGCCATCTCGCCGCCGCTCCTCGTCGGCCTGCTCACCGCGTTCGGCAGCCGCGGTGCGCTCGGTCTCACCTTCGTCTTCTCCTGCGCCACGGTGTTGATTTTGGTCCTGCTTGGCCGGCGGCGGCCGCGGGCGGTTGCGGCTGGGGCGACCTGAGCCCGTCGAGGCGATATTCGCGGCGCGGAAAGTTGCGAGCAGCAATTGGCGCCGTTTGCCCGGCAGGAGATGGCCGTATGCCGCCAGTGCAGTGCTCAGGGCGCGAAAATGGTGGTATCCGCAGGGAGCGCAGCCTGCGATCTCGCCGCCGCGCCAAAATCAGCTCTAAGATTCAGTTCCCCGGAGGAAATCGACATGTCGGCTTTGCCGCTCTCAGGCATCAAGATCCTTGACCTCACCCGTGTGCTCGCCGGACCCCTGTCGGCCCAGATGCTGGGCGATCTCGGCGCGGAGGTGATCAAGATCGAGCGGCCGGGCACCGGCGACGACGCGCGCGCCTTCGGCCCGCCTTACCTGAGCGATCCCGAGGGCAAGGCCAACAACAACAATTCGTTCTATCTCTGCGCCAACCGCAACAAGAAGTCGGTCACGGTCAACATCGCCAAGCCGGAAGGGCAGGCGATCATCCGCGAGCTCGCCAAGGATGCCGACGTCTTCATGGAGAACTACAAGGTCGGTGATCTCAAGCGCTACGGCCTCGACTACGAGACCATCAAGGCGATCAATCCCGGCATCATCTATTGCTCGGTGACCGGCTTCGGCCAGACCGGCCCCTATGCACCGCGTGCCGGCTACGACGCCATCCTGCAGGCGATGGGCGGGCTGATGAGCGTCACCGGCCATATCGACGGCGAACCTGGCGAGGGCCCGATGAAGGTCGGTCCGTCGATCGTCGATTACATGACCGGCATGAACGCCTCGATCGGGATTCTCTCGGCGCTCTACCATCGCGACGCCAATGGCGGGCAGGGACAGCACATCGACGTCTGCCTGTTCGATACCGTCATCGCATCCTTGTCGCACTGGCTGCAGATCTATCTCGTCAACGGCAAGACGCCGCCGCGCCGCGGCACCTGGGGCAATGGCGGCATGCCGGCCGGCGTGTTCCGCTGCGCCGACGGCGAGTTGATGCTGGTGGTCGGCAATGACGGCCAGTTTCAGCGCACCTGCGCCGTGCTAGGCGAGCCCGAACTCGCCAATGACAAGCGCTTCATCAAGAACAACGACCGCGTCGTGCACGGCAAGGAGATCATGGCGATCTTCGCCGGCCTGTTCCTGAAGCAGCCGGTGGCCTACTGGCTGGAAAAGCTGGAGGAGGCCGGTGTGCCGTCAGGTCCGATCAACAATTTCGAGCAGGTGTTTTCCGATCCGCACGTCCAGTCGCGCGGCATGCGGGTGAAGGTCAACCATCCCTTCCAGCCCGATCTGTCCCTGGTCCGCAACGCGCTGACTTTGTCGGAAACCCCGATCAAGGACTACCGCGCGCCGCCGCTTCTGGGCGAGCACACACAGGAGGTGCTCGGCGGCAAGCTCGGCTATGATGCGGGCAAGATCGAGCAGCTGAAGCAGCAGGGGATCATCTAGGTTACGAAGCGGCGCGCGGCCTTTCCCGCTCCCTTGTCGGCTCACGAGGGCAGGAGGAGCACGCACTTTCGTGTCCCGGACGCGCTGCAGCGTGCAACGCTGCGGCGCCGAGCCGGGACCCATGCGGCAGAGACTTGTCGCGGAGAGAGGGGCTCAGCAACGCACCGCTGTAGAAGCGCTGCGCTACGTCCGGGGCACGAGACCTCACGAACGGATAAGGCAGCAGGCGACCAGAGGACGCGCGCGCCATGCTGGGCCTTGCCTGAAGCTTGTCCGCAATCCCCAGATAACCCCGGTCCGTAGTCGCACAGGCTTCCGTTCCGCGCGAGACTCTGCTTCGATCTGCCCAATTGAGTGCGGGAGGGAAGCGAATGTCCTACACGATCGGGTTCCAGGCCAAGGACCAGAAGGCCATTCTGGCGACCGAGGCGGCGACCGCCAATCAGGCCGTCGCCATCATCGCCGCGCTGCGGCAGAGCGCCGACGAAATAAAGTTCATCCGCTCACCGCAGGAGGGCGAGATGGGCATCGAGATGCTGCTGCTGCTCGCCAAGGAAGAGGCCGAGGAGATGCCGCAGCAGGCGTAAGCCTGGCCATCGCGTAACACCCGGAATTCCGAGTCTTCCCGCCGCGGGAGTTGACCCGCGTCGGCTTTCGAGTGGGCTCACTGATCAGCGCGCATCCCGCGCCAGCGCGCGCGACGGCGCCTTCGCCTCGGCCTTTCCCGCCGTCAGCGCCATCGTAGCCACGCTCACCACCCGCGCGACCACGTCCTCGACGTCGTCGAGGTCGCACTTGCCTTCCGACAGCTTCGTCAGCCGCTCGCTCTCGCGGATGGTGTGGTGCGCCATCGCGAGTGCGAAGTTGAGGCCCCAATAGACATCGACGTCGCTGCGCTCGGGCAGGGACCTGCGCATCGCGCCGGCGAATTTGCGTAAATGGTCGATCTCGCGGTTCTTGATGCGGCGGATCGGCGGCACGGATTCGATCGAGGCGCGGATCATGAAGCGCGCCGCGGTCGAGCGCTGGTTCTCAGGCCCGAGGCAGCCGCGCAAGGTCGGCCCCACCAGCGCGCGCAGGATCACCTCGATCGGCGCACGGCCGCCGCCTTGCTCCTCCGCCGCCTTCAATTCGCGCAGGCGCTCGCGGTTGGTGGCGATCGAGCGCGTGACGAACAGTTCCGCGATCAATTCATCCTTCGAGCCGAAATGATAATTCACCGCGGCCAAATTGACATTGGCCTCCGCGACGATGTCGCGCAGCGTCACGTCACTGAACCCGCGATCGGCATAGAGCCGTTCGGCGGCAGCGAGAATGGCAGACCTCGTATGATCGCTGGCCATGAGAGCCCTCAGGGAGGGGAGTTGCAATTCAAACAGTTGTATGAAACTATCGTTTGAAGGCCGGGAAAGTCAATCCGCAATCGGGACTCATTCGCAACAGAGATGGGGTTCCGGTGTGCTCCACAGTTCGCGTATTCGCGCTTGCGGGCCGCGCGCGGCGGGAGGACAGTCCGGCGCAAAAAGGACTAGCGAGAGAGAAACGAGGAGCGTCCCATGGACTTCGATATGTCGCCCAAGCAGAAGGAATGGCTCGACCGTGTGCGGTCCTTCATGGCCAAGCACGTGCGCCCGGCGGTGCCGATCTACGATCAGCAGGACAAGAGCGGTGACCGCTGGAAGGTGATTCCGATCCTCGAGGACCTCAAGAAGAAGGCGAAGGCCGAAGGCCTCTGGAACATGTTCATGCCGCCGAGCGAGCATGAGGACGACGAATTCCGCGGCGCGGGACTGACCAATCTCGAATACGCGCTGCTGTCGGAAGAGATGGGCCGCATCACCTGGGCTTCGGAGGTGTTCAACTGCTCGGCGCCCGACACCGGCAACATGGAAGTGTTCATCCGCTACGGCACCAAGGAGCAGAAGCGCAAATGGCTGCGTCCGCTGATGGACGGCGAGATCCGCTCCGCCTTCCTGATGACGGAACCGGCGGTCGCCTCGTCCGACGCCACCAACATCGAGACCCGGATCGAGCGCGACGGCGACCATTACGTCATCAACGGCCGCAAATGGTGGTCGTCCGGCGTCGGCGATCCCCGCTGCAAGATCGCGATCCTGATGGGCAAGACCGATTTCAAGGCGGCCAAGCACCAGCAGCAGTCGCAGATCCTGGTTCCGCTCGACACATCGGGCATCAAGGTCGAGAAGATGCTGCCGGTGTTCGGCTTCGACGACGCACCGCACGGCCACGCCCAGGTGCTGCTCGAGAACGTGCGGGTGCCGAAGGAGAACATGCTGTTAGGGGAAGGCCGCGGCTTCGAGATCGCGCAGGGCCGTCTCGGTCCGGGCCGTATCCATCACTGCATGCGCACCATCGGCAAGGCCGAGGAGGCGCTGGAGAAGATGGTGAAGCGTCTCGCCTCGCGCACCGCGTTCGGCAAGAAGATCGTCGAGCACAGCGTGTGGGAGCAGCGCATCGGCGAAGCCCGTACCAACATCGAGATGACGCGTCTGCTGTGCCTCAAGGCGGCCGACATGATGGACAAGGTCGGCAACAAGACCGCTCAGGCCGAGATCGCCATGATCAAGGTCGCAGCGCCCAACATGGCGCTGAAGATCATCGACGAGGCGATCCAGGCGTTTGGCGGTGCAGGCGTGTCGGACGAGGCGGGCCTAGCCAAGGACTACGCCCACATCCGCACGCTCCGTCTCGCCGACGGTCCGGACGAGGTGCACAACCGCGCCATTGCCAGGCTCGAACTTCGGAAGTATGCAAACTCCCCAAGTCATTAAGCAAGTCACCAAGAGGGAGTGCCGGACGGCGCTCCCGACTTGAAGAAGCGACAGGCATGATGAGGTGACCGCTTGACGCAAGTGCGCCAGCGGTTACCCATTAGGATCATGCTCGACCTGAAATGGTCAGGACTGAGAGGGAGCGTCATCGTGGCTGACGGCGTCAGAAAGGACGAAGAGTTTTCGGGCACCAAGCCCGTCGAGGAGCGGCATCGTTTCGACGAGCTGCGCCTGGAAGCCTGGATGCGCGAGCACGTCGAAGGCTTTGCAGGCCCGCTGGTGGTGCTCCAGTTCAAGGGCGGCCAGTCCAACCCGACCTATCGCCTCAACACGCCGAAGCGTTCCTACGTGATGCGCCGCAAGCCGTTCGGCAAGCTGCTGCCGTCGGCGCATGCGGTCGATCGCGAATATCGCGTCATTGCAGCGCTGGGAAAGCAGGGCTTTCCGGTCGCGCGTGCCTATGCGCTGTGCCAGGACGACAGCGTCATTGGTGCCGCCTTCTACATCATGTCGATGGAGGAGGGCCGCGTGTTCTGGGATCCGACGCTGCCGAGCCAGGAGCCGGACGCGCGCCGAAAGATCTTCACCAGCAAGATCGAGACGCTGGCGAAGCTCCACATGTTCGATCCCGTTGCAATCGGGCTCGGCGACTTCGGCAAGCCCGGCAACTACTTTGCGCGGCAGATCGACCGCTGGACCAAGCAGTACCGGGCGTCCGAGACCCAGCACATTCCGGAGTTCGAGAAGGTCGCCGAATGGCTGCCGAAGACCGTGCCGGAGCAGGCGCGCGTCTCGATCGTCCACGGCGACTACCGCCTCGACAACATGATTTTCCACGCGACGGAACCGCGCGTGCAGGCCGTGCTGGACTGGGAGCTATCGACGCTCGGCGATCCCATGGCCGACTTCACCTATCTGCTCATGCAGTGGATCATGCCGGGCCTGCAGGGCGTCGACCTCAAGGCGCTCAACATTCCGAGCCTGGAAGAGGCGGCGCAGATCTACTGCAACGTCACCAGGATGAGCGTCCCGGACCTGAACTGGTATTTCTCCTACAACCTGTTCCGCCTCGCGGGCATCACCCAAGGCATCGCAGGCCGCATCCGCGACGGCACCGCCGCCAACGCCAAGGCGCTCGAATCCGCCAAGCGCACCGTGCCGCTGTCGCAGGCGTCATGGCACTACGCACAGAAGGCGGGCGCGACGTAGAAATGACGAAGGCGCGGCCGATGGGGCCGCGCCTTTTTGCTTTCGGGGTTCGTCATTCCCACACAATCAGTGTCATTGCCCGCGAAAGCGGCAATCCAGTATTCCAGAGGCCGTAATGCTTGAAATGAGAAGCTGCGGCGTACTGGATGCCCCGGTCCCGTCTCCGCCAAGGCTACGCCGGGGCCACAAAAGGTGCTCGGCCCGCCGGAGCTTTAGCGAAGGCGGCAAGCCGGGGCATGACACCGATGATGAGGCGAGCTCCTGCCGTCCGTCATTGCGAGCGAAGCGAAGCAATCCAATCCAGAATCGTTCCGCAGCGACAGTCTGGATTGGCTTCGTCGCAAGAGCTCCTCGCAATGACGAGGAGGGTAGGTTAGTTTGTCCCACGGGGAGTCCATGCATGATCGATCTCGCCACGTTGATGACCTATATCCTCATCGTGCTTGGCTTTGTCTTCATTCCGGGACCAGCCACACTCCTGACAATGGCGCGAGCCGCCAGTTCCGGAACGAAGGTCGGAATCGCCACAGGTGCCGGAATCGCGGCAGGAGACCTGGTGCATACGGCGTTCGCGATCGTGGGGCTCTCGGCGATCATCGCCACATCGGCCATGCTGTTCAGCATCGTCAAATATGCGGGCGCAGGCTTCCTGATCTACCTGGGCATTCGCGCGATGCTGGAAAAAGCTTCGCCGGGGATCACCGGCCCGACCTCGGCGATCACGGCGGCTCACGCATTCCGGCAGGCGATCGTAACCGAGGTGTTGAACCCGAAGACTGCGCTCTTCTTCCTCGCCTTCCTGCCGCAATTCGTCCGGCCGGATAACGGCCCGGTGGTGCTTCAGCTTGCAACTCTGGGAATCGTGTTCGTGCTGCTCGGCCTCGTCAGCACCATCGTGTTCGCCGTGGGTGCGGGGCGTCTCGGTCAGCTCCTCCGCCGCCATCCGGCCATTGTCAGGTGGCAAGGCAAGGTGGTCGGCGCAATCTACTGTGCGGTTGGGGTTCGACTGGCGTTGCAGGAGCGCTGACTTCTAGGACCCGGTAAGCACAGCGATATACGGCCCTACGGTCTCGCATGTCGCTGCGCTCATGCGGGCTACGACATCTCTCGTAGGGTGGCAAAAGCGCGCAGCGCTGTACCCACCATCTCTCCGCGATCGCGGTAACAGTGGTGGGCACGCTTCGCTTTGCCCACTCTACGGCAACGTCGCTCACCCCTTCGTGCAATGCACGATCAGCCTCTCCACAAACCCTGCGCATTTCTCCAGCTCCGCCATCTCCACGAACTCGTCCGGCGTATGCGCCTGCGCGATCGAGCCCGGGCCGATCACGACCGAGGGGATGTCCGCGATGCTGGCGAACAGGCTCGCCTCGGTGCCGAAGGCGACCTTGGCGTGGTCGTTGCGGCCCGCAAGGCTTTTGGCCAACGTGACGATCGCCGCATCGGCCGCGGTGTCGAGCGCGGGATAGTCGAGAATTTCCTCGAAATCGATGCCGCAGTCCGGATGTCTCGCTTTCATCGCGGGCTCGAGCTCGGCCTTGGCCCAGGCGACGATCGCATCCGTGACCTCCCTGGATTCGGTGATGCCGATGCCGCGGCATTCGAAATCGACCGTGCAAGTGTCGGGCACGATGTTCAGTGCGGCGCCGCCATGCACGATGCTGGTGAGCAGCGTCGAATGCGGAACGTCGTAGAGGCTGTCGGTCGATCGCGCGGCCGCGAGCGCCACCGCGCGGCGGCGGATCTCGGTGATCAGCTCGGCCGCATATTCGATCGCGTTGACCCCCTCGGGCGCGATCGAGGAATGGCGCGCGAGCCCATGGAACGTGGCGCGCACGCCGTGCTTGCCCTTGTGGCCGACGATCACCTTCATCTCGGTCGGTTCGCCGATGAAGGCACCGAGCGGCCTGACCTTTTTCTTCGCGACCTCGCGCAGCATCGGCCGCACGCCGACGCAGCCGGTCTCCTCGTCATAGGAGATCGCCAGATGAATCGGCGTCCTGAGCCTGGCCTCCACCATCTCCGGCACCATGGCAAGGCACACCGCGACGAAGCCCTTCATGTCGGTGGTGCCGCGGCCGTACAGCTTGCCGTCGCGCTCCACCAGCTTGAACGGATCGTGGCTCCAATCCTGACCCACGACGGGCACCACGTCGGTATGGCCCGATAGCACGAAGCCCGGCCGGTCCTGCGGCCCGATCGTGACCCAGAGCGAAGCCTTCTCGCCGGTCGTATCGACGATGCGCTCGCCCTTGATGCCGAATGTGGCGAGGTAGCTTTCGATATGGGCAATCAGGGGCAGGTTGGTGCGGTCGCTGACGGTGTCGAAGCCGATGAGGTCGGCGAGGAGTTTGCGGATGCGATCGGGTCTTGAGCTTGGCATTGTCACCGTCTTGTCAGGGATGAAGGATCAGCTGCTTGCATGAACCATACCAATGTGATGGATGGTCGAGCAAATCAACACAGCCCCGTAGCCCGGGTGAGCGGAGCGATACCCGGGACAGCTCGTGCCGCGAATCCCGGATGTTGCTTCGCTCATCCGGGCTACAAGAGCTTGCGTTGCCTGTCGGGCAAAACATGCCAGCGATGGGTCAACGCCTGTCGCCGAAAATATTCCACTTTACCGAAATTCGGAAATATCGTATGTCTCCTCGCACTCCGGCCCAAGGAAGAGGGGCGTATCGCGATCGTCACGAACGCGGGCCGGGCGGCGGTGGACGCAGGTGACATCGGCGCGAAAAGCTTCGCAGGGCAGGCGACTGTGAGCGAAGACCTCGCGCCAACGACGGGTGTGATCGGCGTACGGCAAAATCGTGTGGTCCTGGCGCCCGGGGTCTGTGCGCCAAGTCTTGTGGTGATGTGTGCTGTCCGACCGGATAGGCGCATCAGCCATCCGCAAGGCGACGGGGGCAATAGTGCATCGCTCCCCGGGGAGCAACTGTGCTGAAGTAGACCGCCGATCGGCCGGCCTCAAGGCTGGCGCTGGACGCGCCACCGCCTTTGGCGG
>NZ_PGVG01000078.1 GCF_002795245.1 Bradyrhizobium forestalis
CGGGCTTCTCCACCGCGGCCGCCATCACCTCGGTGTCGGGGCGCGGCGTCGGCATGGACGTGGTGCGCACCAATATCGACCAGATCGGCGGCACCATCGACATCAAGAGCGTGGCCGGTGAAGGCTCCTCCGTCACCATCAAGATCCCGCTGACGCTCGCCATCGTCTCCGCCCTGATCGTCGAAGCCGCCGGTGATCGTTTTGCGATCCCGCAGCTCTCGGTGGTCGAATTGGTCCGGGCCCGCGCCAACTCCGAGCACCGCATCGAGCGCATCAAGGACACCGCGGTCCTCAGGTTGCGCAACAAGCTGTTGCCGCTGATCCACCTCAAGAAGCTCTTGAAGATCGACGACGGCGCGGCCTCCGATCCCGAGAACGGCTTCATCGTGGTGACCCAGGTCGGCAGCCAGACCTTCGGCATCGTCGTCGACGGCGTGTTCCACACCGAAGAGATCGTGGTGAAGCCGATGTCGACCAAGCTGCGTCACATCGACATGTTCTCCGGCAACACCATTCTGGGCGACGGCGCGGTGATCATGATCATCGACCCCAACGGCATTGCCAAGGCGCTCGGCGCCGCCGGCTCCTCGGCCCATGACATGGGCGACGAAGCCGCCGGCCATCACATCGGAAGCGGCGAGCAGACCACCTCGCTGCTGGTGTTCCGCGCCGGCTCGTCGCAGCCCAAGGCGGTCCCGCTCGGCCTCGTCACGCGCCTGGAAGAGCTGCCGGCCGACAAGATCGAGTTCTCCAACGGCCGCTACATGGTGCAGTACCGCGAGCAGCTGATGCCGCTGGTCGCCATGGAAGGCGTCACCATTGCCAGCCAGGGCGCCCAGCCGATCCTGGTGTTCGCCGACGACGGCCGCTCCATGGGCCTCGTCGTCGACGAGATCATCGACATCGTCGAGGAACGGCTCAACATCGAGGTCGGCGGCTCCTCCTCCGGCATTCTCGGCTCGGCCGTGATCAAGGGCCAGGCCACCGAGGTGATCGATGTCGGCCACTTCCTGCCGATGGCGTTCGCCGACTGGTTCACCCGCAAGGAGATGAAGCCGTCGATGCACTCGCAATCGGTGCTCTTGGTCGACGACAGCGCGTTCTTCCGCAACATGCTGGCGCCGGTGCTGAAGGCGGCCGGCTACCGCATCCGCACCGCGCCGACCGCGCAGGAGGGCCTCGCCGCGCTGCGCGCCCAAAACTTCGACGTGATCCTGACCGACATCGAGATGCCCGACATGAACGGGTTCGAGTTCGCGGAAGTGATCCGCTCCGACAACAACCTCGCCGCGACGCCGATCATCGGCCTCTCGGCGCTGGTGTCGCCGGCGGCGATCGAGCGCGGCCGCCAGGCCGGCTTCCACGACTATGTCGCCAAGTTCGACCGTCCCGGCCTGATCGCGGCGCTGAAGGAGCAGACCGCGGGCGCCGCCGGCGCCTCCGAGCTGAGCCGGGCCGCGGCGTAACCTTTAGCGGGATGGATCAGGAGCGACACCGATGAGCAACAAGACCCAGTCCAGCGAAGGCGCCATGGTCGAATACGTTACCGCGATGATCGGCGGCCAGCTGTTCGGCCTGCCGATCTCCCGCGTCCAGGACGTGTTCATGCCCGAGCGCGTCACCCGCGTGCCCTTGTCCTCGCGCGAGATCGCGGGCGTCTTGAACCTGCGCGGCCGCATCGTCACCGTGGTCGACATGCGCTCCCGCCTCGGCCTGCCCAGGGACGAGGACGGCAAGACCCCGATGGCGGTCGGTGTCGACCTGCGCGGTGAATCCTATGGCCTCTTGATCGACCAGATCGGCGAGGTGCTGCGCCTGCCCGAGGACGGCAAGGAGGAGAACCCCGTCAACCTCGACCCGCGCATGGCCAAGCTCGCCGGCGGCGTCCACCGCCTCGACGGCCAGCTCATGGTCGTCCTCGACGTCGATCGCGTCCTCGAGCTCGAAACCAAAGTGCAGATGGCAGCGTAAGCCAACGAAAACATCGAAGCCGGAGAACCACAATGAAAACGTGTTTGGTCGTCGATGACTCCAGCGTCGTACGCAAGATCGCGCGTCGGATCCTGGAGGGCCTGGAGTTCGAGGTCACCGAGGCCGAGGACGGCTCGAAGGCGCTCGAGATCTGTCAGCGCAAGCTGCCCGATGCCGTGCTGCTCGACTGGAACATGCCGGTCATGGACGGCTTCGAGTTCATGGGCCACATGCGCCGCCTGCCCGGCGGCGACCAGCCGAAGGTGGTGTTCTGCACCACCGAGAACAACGTGGCTCATATCGCTCAGGCGCTCTCTGGCGGCGCCAACGAGTACATCATGAAGCCCTTCGACAAAGACATTATCGCCGACAAGTTCGCTGAAGTTGGTTTGATCCCGGTCGGACAAGCCATGGTCTGAGTGTGTCTGGCCCAAACTGTTTGGGCCAGAGTGTTCCAGTACAGCTTTCTGAGAGGCCATCCGTGACCCCGACCGAGTATGAGTACCTGCGTAAGTTCCTGAAGGATAATTCCGGTCTCGACCTGTCCGCAGACAAGCAATACCTGATCGAAAGCCGCCTGCTGCCGCTCGCCCGCAAGGCGGGACTCTCCGGTATCGCCGAGCTGGTGCAGAAGCTGCAAGGCGGCTCGCGCCAGCTGATCACCGACGTGGTCGAAGCCATGACCACCAACGAGACCTTCTTCTTCCGCGACAAGGTCCCGTTCGATCATTTCCGCGACCACATCATGCCGGAGGTCATCAAGGCGCGCGCCGGCAAGCGCAACGTGCGCATCTGGTGTGCCGCCGGCTCGACCGGCCAGGAGCCCTATTCGCTGGCGATGTGCCTGAAGGAGATGGGCGCGGCCCTCACCGGCTGGCGCGTCGAGATCATTGCGACCGACCTGTCGCAGGAGGTGCTCGAGAAGGCCAAGGCTGGCGTCTACAGCCAGTTCGAGGTGCAGCGCGGCCTGCCGATCCAGATGCTGGTGAAGTATTTCAAGCAGACCGGCGAGACCTGGCAGATCAATCCCGAATTGCGCGCGATGATCCAGCATCGCCAGCTCAACCTGCTGCACGATTTTGCCCAGCTCGGCACCTTCGACGTCATCTTCTGCCGCAACGTGCTGATCTATTTCGACCAGGACACCAAGATCAACATCTTCAACCGCCTGGCGCGCCAGATCGAGCCGGACGGCTTCCTGGTGCTGGGCGCTGCCGAAACCGTGGTCGGACTGACCGATACGTTCAGGCCGCTTCCGGAGCGGCGCGGCCTCTACAAGCCGAACGACCCGCGCGCGGCACCGGCCAAGCCGGTTCTCGCCGCTGCGGCGCCGCCGCGCATGGCGGCGATGGCGGGACGATAAGCATGGCTGAGGATGGCAAGGGCGCGGAGCGCGTGACGTTCAGTCGAGGTTATGATGTCTGCATCATGGCCATCGACGGCACCTGGCGGCGCGACTGCAAGCTCAACGCGATCTCCGACACCGACGCCATTCTCACGGTGGAGGGCTCGATCCAGGGGTTGAACCTGAAGGAGTTCTTCCTGCTGCTGTCGTCGACGGGCCTCGCCTACCGTCGCTGCGAGCTGGTCCGCGTCAATGGCGCCGAAATGGACATCCAGTTCCTGCGCGGCAAGAACAGGAAGAAGCGCGGTACGGCCGGCGGCCATGACGCCGCGGCGTGATCTGGCCGCGGTCGTCGCCGCTCTTTCCGATACGTTGCTTCACAATTGCTGAAAATATCCGAATCAATTGGCCGCATCAGCTTTACGCGGCCTAAGCGCGAGCCGTGTATCGATTGATGGTCTCAATCTCAGGATACGGCAATGCCCAGAAGTTCTCTTTCCCCCATCCCGTCAAACCTGCCCGACGTCGCCGAGCGGCGTGCGCTTCAGCTCCTGGTGGTCGACGACGACGCCACGCAGCGCCGCCTGATCACGGTCGCCGCCAAGCAGGCCGGCCACGAAGTCACCGTGGCGCCATCCGTGGCGGACGCGATCGAGAAGCTCCGCGCTGCGCGCTTTGACTGCGTGACGCTCGATCTCGTGCTGGAGGATGGCGACGGCATCGACGTGCTGCGCGAGATGGCGAGCGCGAAATTTGCTGGCTCCGTGATCGTCATCAGCGGCATGGACGGCAAGCGCCGCAGTGCCGCCCGCAGCTTCGCCCGTTCCGTGGGGATCGAGCTTCAAAGTCTGCCGAAGCCGCTGGATCTCGCGGCTCTGCGCATCAGCCTCGCCAATCTCGGCAAGACCGCGATGGGGCTGCCGGCGATCCACACCTGGGGTGGTGTCGCCAACGACGCGATCGTGGAACGGCACCGCGCTTAAAGCGCGGAGCTGCCATGCGATCGGACGCGGTCACCCGCCGCGCTACCGGATTCCGACAGGCATTGCAGGGCGTGGCCGAGGCCCGCCCGGCAGGCGTTGAGGGCCGCGTTCGCGGTGGCATAACGGGGCGTGACGTCGTCGAGCAAGGAGACCTCCGCGGAACCTTCCGGATCGCTGCCGTGTTCTTGATCCAAGGCTGCATCCATGGCTGCGGCGATCCGGCGCATGCTGGTCTCGATCTGTGCGATCAGCAAGCGAAGGTCCGCCGCAATCAGCTCGCGGCTCGCGACTTCGGGCGTTGCGACAAGAGGCGGCGTATCGGCCAAATTTGGCATGGATATTCTCCGTCACCTGCAATTAGGCGCCATGCCGCTACTTGTGCGTTAAGTCCATGTCCCGTACAAATACGGGTGGGCCGAATCCGCGCCGAGCGCCATAACGGTTGGCGCGGACGCGAGTCCTTCATGCCAACCGGATGTGGCACATGGCCGAACAAAGCTCTCGCGGTGAAATCTTCGTGGTCGACGACGATCCTGCCGTTCGCGACACCTTGTCGATGGTGTTGAAGGCGGCGGGCTATGAGGTGATCTGTTTTGCGGACGGCGCAGCGCTGCTTTCCGTCGCGCGAAACCGCACACCGGCTGCGATCCTGCTCGACGTGCATATTCCCGGAAAGTCGGGTCTCGACATCCTGAAGGAGTTGCACGGCGAGGACTATCCGGCGCCGATCTTCATGATCTCCGGGCAAGGCGACATCGCGATGGCGGTGGGCGCGATCAAGAGCGGCGCGCTCGACTTCATCGAGAAGCCGTTCCGCGGCAGCGAGATCGTCGGCCGGCTCGACGAGGCGATCGGCGCCTATGCACGCAGGCAGGCGGAGAACGCGTCTCCGAAATTCGGCTCGCTGCATTTCCCCGGACGCGAGCCGTTGACGCGCAGGGAGCGCGAGGTGCTGGAGCAGTTCGCCTCCGGCGCCTCCAACAAGGAAGCCGGCCGCACGCTCGGCATCAGCCCGCGCACAATCGAGGACCACCGCGCCAACATCATGAAGAAGCTCGGCGCGCGCAACGCCGCCGATCTGATCCGCATCGTGATGACCGCGGCCCAGCGCGCGTCGTAAAATGGTCTCGTGCCCCGGACGTGGTGCATCATGAAATGATGCGCCGCTGAGCCGGGTCCCATCTCTCCAACTCCACGGCTCAAAGTTCTGGGTCCCGGCTCTGCGTCGCAGCGTTGCACGCTGCGCCTTGTCCGGGACACGAGATCGCGCCTTACGCCTGCAGCGCCTTGCGGATGATCCGCGCCAGATCCGATTTGCGATAGGGCTTCGCGAGCAGCAGAACACCCGAATCCAGCCGGCCGTGGTGGATGATCGCGTTTTCTGTATAGCCTGACGTGTAGACCACCTTGAGATCGGGGCGCGTCTTCTGAAGCGCGTCGGCGAGCTGCCGTCCGTTCATCTTGCCGGGCATGATGACGTCGGTGAACAGCAGCTCGAACGGCTTTCCGGCGGCGACGATCGCGAGCGCCTCCGCAGCATTGGCGGCCTGCAAGGTGACGTAACCCAGCGAATGCAGCTGCGCCAGCACGTAGCCGCGCACCAGCCGGTCGTCCTCGACGACGAGGATCGTCTCGTGTCCGCCCTCGATCGTCGCGGGCGTCACGCCCTCGCCGACCGCTGTCGGCGTCTTGCCGGGCGGCAGATACATCTTGATCGTGGTGCCGTGGCTCTCCTCACTATAGATCTTGATGTGACCTGCGGACTGCTTGATGAAGCCGTAGACCATCGAAAGCCCGAGCCCGGTGCCTTTGCCGGGTCCCTTCGAGGTGAAGAAGGGGTCGAACACCCGCGCCAGCATGCTGGATGGAATGCCGGTGCCGGTATCGCTCACGGCGATCAGCACATAGTGCCCCGGCGGCACATCGTTCGCGCTGGCATACGCCTCGTCGAGATAGGCGACGCCGGTCTCCAGGATCAGCTTGCCGCCGCCGGGCATGGCGTCGCGGGCATTGAGCGCGAGGTTGAGGATCGCGGTGGTGAGCTGGTTGGGATCGACGATCGCGACGCAATTCTCGTCCTCGAACACCGATTCGATCTGGATCTGCTCGCCCAGCGTCGGCCGCAACAGTTTCGCGGTGTCGACGATCAGCGAGTTGATGTCGATCTCGCGCGGCTGGAGCGGCTGCTTGCGCGCGAAGGCGAGCAGGTGCTGGGTCAGATCGGCGCCGCGCGCGGCGGCCTCGTCGATCATCTTCGTAATGGCCGCGAGCTGCGGCTCCTTCGCGACCGCCTCCGCGAGAATCTCGATCGTCCCGGTGATGACGGTGAGAATGTTGTTGAAGTCATGCGCCACGCCGCCGGTCAACTGGCCGACGGCCTCCATTTTCTCGGCATGGCGGATGCGCTCCTCGGCGGCCATCTTGTCGGTGAGGTCGCGGATGAACCCGTTGAACACAAAGCCATCGCGGCGTTTCAGCTCGGTAATGCTGAGTTCGACCTTGATAGCGGTTCCGTTACGGCGCTGGGCCTCGATATCGAAACGGCGGCCGAGGATTGCGGCTTCTCCGGTCGCCAGGAAACGCTCCATGCCGGTCTTGTGTGCGGACCGCTGAGCTTCCGGTATGATTAATGTGGTGAGCTTCCGGCCGATCGCCTCGCTACGAAGCCAGCCAAAGATTCTCTCGGCCTGCGAGTTCCAGTCCAGTATCGTTCCGGTTTCGTCGATTTGCACAAAACCATCGAGCGAGGTCTCGACGATGTTGCGGGCAAGCCGCTCGCTTTCGCGCAACGATTCCTGCGCGAGCCGCGCTTCGGTCATGTCGCGTCCGGCAAAGAAGAAGCGATGCGCCGGCTCGGACCAGTTGCCGAGCCAGGACAGCCAGACCTCGTGGCCGCTCTTGTGGAAGCAGCGGGTGTCGGCGAGCTTGATGCACTCGCCGCGACGCATCGCGCGCATCTCGGCGCGGCACGGTTCCAGATGATCGGGATGAATGAAGTCGGCGCCGCTGCGGCCGATCATCTCGTCCGGCCGATAGCCGAGAATGGTCTCGCTGCTTGGGCTGATCTGCGCGATATGGCCCCGCGCATCCATGATCATGATCAGGTCCTGCGATGTCTCGAAGATCTGTCGCCGCTCCTCGAGCTGCTGCTGCAGCGCCCGCTCGGCGCGCCGCGCCTCGGTCAGGCTGCGCGCGCTCCCGGAGGCGCCGATGATCTCGCCCGAGGGTCCCTTGATCGGCGACAGGCCGAGCGAAATCTCGACCGGCGTTCCGTCCTTGCGCAGGCGCACCGTCTCGAAGCGCTCGATCGGCTCGCCCCGCGCGATCCGCCGCAGATAGTCCTTGCCATGCTCGCGGCGGTCGGGCGGCACAATGATCGCCGTCGGCTTGCCGATCGCCTCATCCGCCGTATAGCCATAAAGACGCTCGGCGGCCGGATTCCAGCCCGTGATGATCGCATCGAGCGTCTGCATCACGATCGCATCGTCGGACGATTCCACCGCGGCACTGAACAAGTTCTCGCGCGCCGCGTGATGGCTTCGCGCGGCCTCGGTGCGGCGATGCTCCTCGACTTCGCGTTCGAGCGCGGCTGTTTTCGCCCGGGTTTCCTCGACCATCTGGGCAAAGGCCCGTGCCAGCACGCCGGTCTCGCCGCTGGCATCGACGGGTATGTCCGCCGGCCGGCCGCTGCCGATGGCCTGCACTGCCGCGGTCAGGCGCCCGATCGGGCGGGTCAGCGAGCGCGCCAGCAGCACCGCGAGCGCGGCCGCGGCGAGAACGGCAAGCACGCCGACGAGCAGGGACGTCTTTTGAATGGCGGCCGGCACGCGGCCGAAGACGGACGGGGGAATGGTCACGATGATGGCGACCCATTCCTTGCCCGCAAGCAGTGCCGGCGCGATGGCCGCGCCGCTCGGCCGGCCCGACTCATCGGCCGTGAGCCGCGTGGCTACGTCCGACGTGCCAGCCAGGGCCGAGAAGAATGGAAAATCCTTGCGCCAATCGGTGGGATGGCCGCGCAACGAGCCGAATTCCCGTGTGCGGTCGGGATGGACGAGATAGTCGCCGCGCGAATTCACGACGTAGAGCTCTCCTCCCGAACTCCTGGTCGAGCGGATGCGGTCGAGCGCCGGGCGCATGTCGATATTGGCGATAACGATTCCGAACGGCTTGTTGTCCGGCGTGAACAGGGGCGTCGCGACGCGAAGAGTCGGAACGTGCGGCTCCGTGGTCCCGCCCTGCCGCGTGGCGAGATCGACGGGCGAAACATAGATCTCGCCCGGCGCCAGCCGTATCGTTTCCTGGAAATAGGTTCGCTCGCCTTTGCCCTCCAGTTCGCCGTCGGGGACGATCCGGGCCGTTCCATTCGGCCCGGAGCGGTCGACGCGGACCAGCTCGCGCTGGTTATCGTGGAGACCGATGATTCGAAACTGTCCATAGCTGGGCTTGGCATCGATCTCGGCCGCAAGCCGCGCCGCGATGCGCTCGCGCCAGGTTTTTTCAGAGACGCCGTCGGAAGCGTCGATTCCTCCACCGAGGTGAGCGCGGATCAGGCCGTTGATTGCCGCGGCGGAGCGATAGCCGGTCAAATCGCCGCGAGCGCCGGCGACGTAGGATTCGAGATTGGCTGCCAGCAGGCGCGACTGGGCTTCGACCCGCTCCAGGACCCGCGGAATGACGGCCTGGGTGGTGTTGCGATAGCCGAGCCATCCGACTGCGGCCACGGTGACCGCCACCAGCAGGATCATCGCGATGGCCAGCCGCGTTGCCAGCGTCGTTGCAAGCCTCATCGGGGTATTCGCAGGAATGGCCGTATCGCCGTGCCATTTCCGCCTTGGAGCAGAGGAGGTGTTCTTGTCATCGGCGGCCGGAGCGGACATCGGACCCCTCCGGCTCGCCCGCCTTCAGGCAACCATCGACCACGGCAAGCAGTGTGTCGGGTCGGAACGGCTTCTGCAAGCTTGCTACCGCGCCGAGCTTGGTCGCCATCTTCAGGAAGTCCGGCTCCGCATAGGCATCCGGCGTGATCGAACGGCCGGAGATGACGACGATCGGAATGGCCGGGGCAAGCGCCCGAATGTGACGCATCGTCTCCAGTCCGTCCATGCCGGGCATGAAGATGTCGAGAAACAGCAGGTCGAACTGGCTGGCCTCGAACAACGCCAGTCCCTTGCGGCCATCGCCGGCGACCGTCACGTGATGACCAGCCCGTTCCAGCAGCAGCCGAATGGTGACCTGTACGGCCGGATCGTCATCCACGATCAGGATGTTGGCCACGTCTGAAATCCTCCGAGGTCGGATGGGAATGCCCCAGCGACCGCAAATCAAGCCATAAAATACGAAACTGTTGCGCGGATTCCGCTCGGCCTGCAAGCACTTCGCGTTCCCCCTTGCGATCTGGGCCGGGCGGTGCCCCTCAGCCGGTGTCGTCATTATGCACGCTCCCGTGCACATGCCGTCGGCCTTGCAGCAGCTTCCGGGCCACTACGGCAGCTAGAACTATTGTTCCCGCCGTAGTTGCACGGGGTCTGGAGTTCACTGAGGATTAAAGGGGCCGGATCAGGATCGGCATCAGTTCCAACAGTCAATTGTCATGGGTCGCATTGCCGACGTTCGGACATCCAGCGACTCCGCCGATTAGATGAAATCAATACGAGACACCTTCATGCTCAAATCGATCACGAACACGGGAATTCGGACCCGGCTGCTCGGCGGCTTTGCCCTGATCGGTATCCTGCTTGCGGCAACCGTCATTTACACCGTCACCGCAGTCTCGGATATCTCCTCGCGCATCAAGACGGTCGTGGACCGGCGGACGCCGGTCGCGATCGCCAGCACCGAGCTGGTCGGCAATCTCTACTCCACGCTTTCGACGCTGCGTGGATATCTCCTGACCGGCGACGCGCAGAGCAAGCGCGACCGGGCGGCGGTCTGGGCCGAGCTCGATCGCACCATCGCCGCCGTCGATCGCATAGCGGATGGCTTTTCCAGTCCGCAGAACGAGACCAATTGGAGCGAGGCGAGGGCGCTGATCGCGGAATTCCGCCAGGCCCAGGACAAGGCCGAATCGGCCGCCTTCACCCCTTCGGCCTATCCGGCGGGCGAATTGCTGACGAAGGAAGCCGCGCCACTGATTGCGGCCATGTTCGCCGAGATCACCGGCATGATCGACGAGGAGGAGGGGCTGGAGGCGACGCCGCAGCGCAAGCGACTGCTCAAGACCTTCGCCGACGTGCGCGGCAATCTGGCCGCCGCGGGATCGCAATTGCGGCTCTACGTGGCCTCGGGCGAGGCCGCCGACCGTGACAAGTTTGAAAAGCCGCTGGCGACCTTCAGGGCCGCGCTCGCATCGGTCGGCACCCAGGCGGATCTGCTCACCGAACGGCAGGCGACCGCTTATCGGGCTATCGCCAAGGCGAACGAGGCCTTCACCCCGCTGCCGCAGAAAATCTTCGCGATCCGTCAGACGCCGCAATGGAATATGCCGGTGTTCATCCTGTCCAGCGAGGCGGCCCCGCGCGCGGCTCGCATCCTCGATCTGCTCGACGGTCGCAAGGACGCCGACGGCAGGCGCTCCGGCGGTCTCAAGAGCGACCAGCAGTCGATGCTCGCAGGGGACGCCCGCAATGTGGCCGACGCGGTCGAGAGATTGCTGCTGCTGCAATGGATCCTGCTCGCCGCGGGGCTTGCGCTCGCCACAGTGATTGCGATCCTGGTTGCGCGCTCCATCACCCGTCCGATCGTCGAGCTCGTGGGCGATTCCGCGCGCCTGTCCGGCGGCGACACCAGTGTCGAGTTCAGGACGGCCGAGCGCGGCGACGAGATTGGCGTGGTGTCGCAGGCGGTCGCCAAATTCCGCGACAATGTGATCGCCCAGCAGCAGGCGGCGGCGTCTCTCGCGCGCGAGGCGGAGGCGCGCGAAGCGGCCAACCGCAACATGGAGGACGCGGTCGACGAATTTCGCGCGACCTCGCACGATCTGCTCGCGCTGGTCGGCGAGAATGCGGGCACCATGCGGCAGACCGCGGAGAGCCTCGGCGGCATCGCCAATCATGCGACGAGCCAGGCCGCGTCCGCGGCGACCGCCTCCGAGCAGACCGCGGTCAACGTCCAGACCGTCGCCGCCGCAGCCGAGCAGCTCGCGAGCTCCATCGTCGAGATCGGCCGGCAGATCGAACTGTCCAACAAGACCGTGCGCTCCGCGGGCGAGGTGACCGCGCGCTCGGAGAGCGAGATCGAAGGGCTCGCGCACGCCGCGCAGAGCATAAGCTCGGTAGTCGACCTGATCCAGGCGATCGCGGCCCAGACCAATCTCCTGGCGCTCAACGCCACCATCGAGGCTGCGCGCGCCGGCGAGGCCGGTCGCGGCTTTGCCGTGGTCGCGTCCGAGGTCAAGGCGCTGGCCGATCAGACCCGCAATGCGACGCAGGAGATCGCCCAGCACGTTGCCGCGATCCAGAACTCGACCGGCAGCGCGGTCGCCTCGGTCAAGGAGGTCGCAACCGCCATGCGCCGGATCGACGAGGTGACCGCGGCGATCGCCAGCGCCGTGGAAGAGCAGGGCGCGGCGACGCGTGAGATCTCGCAGAACGTCCAGATGGCGGCGTCGGGAACGCAGACGCTGGCAAGCAGCATCGGCACCGTCTCCGGCGCCATCGCGGAAACCAACCGCTCGGCCGACGACGTGATGGGCGCCGCGAACCACGTCTCGGGGGCGGCCGAACGCCTCGCCACCGAGGTCCAGGCCTTCTTCGTCAGGCTGCGCAATGGCCCGATGGACCGCCGCAAGAGCGGCGATGCCGATTATCGCGGGCAGGAGCGGCGCAGCGTTCGCGACGCGGCCTAGAACGGAATGGCTCCGGGTTGAATCGATTGTCGCGGGCTCGTTCACCTCTCCTGCTTGCGGGCAGGGCTATCGCATTTGAGAGCTTTTCTCTGCTGCCATCCTTCGAGACGCCCGCTTTAGGCGGGCTCCTCAGGATGAGGGCGGAGTGTGCGGCAGCAGTTTCAACGGGTACTGAGGCCGATTAGCCTCATCCTGAGAGCGTGAGAATCTTTTGGCAGCATTTGCCACAGAGGCGAAGCTGTGATTCGATCGCATGGCGCGAAGCAGGGGCTGATGATGGCTGACGAGCAGTTGTTCGAGGGGTTACCCAAGCAGGAAGGACCGCAGGCCGAGAGGCGAGGTGCGCTGCGACTGCGGGTGCCGGAACGCAGTCAGATCGGCATGCA
>NZ_PGVG01000079.1 GCF_002795245.1 Bradyrhizobium forestalis
TCCTCGCTCGAGCGCCCCGCGGCAATCGCAGCCCAGAACGGCCTACAACTCTCTCGCAGAATTCCTTGGGACCGCGTCATCGCAACCTCCTTTGTCAAGGTGTTGCAACGACCGATTGAATTCGCCCAGTACGCCGCAGCCTCTCGGCTCAAGCACTGCAGTCTCTGGAATACTGGATCGCCCGATCAAGTCGGACGATGACAGCGGAGTACGGGGCGAGCGCGTGCCCCAGACCGCTCACTGCCCAGCCACCAAGCTCAGCACAAACCGGCTTCCAACAATAAACAGATAGCAGCCGAACGCGGCCTCCAACGTCCGCTTCGACATCGCATGCGCCGCTCTCACGCCTAGCGGCGCGGTGACAAGGCTCATCGGCATCACCAGCACGGCGCCGATCAGCGAGACGTAGCCGAGCGCGAACGGGATTTGCAGCGCTGCGACCGCCGGATAGTTCGCCGCCGCGGGCCAGCCGGCATAGATGTAGCCGAGCGCGCCGGGAATCGAGATCAGCACCGCGAGCGCCGACGAGGTCGCGACCGCCTGATGGATCGGGCGGCTGTAGAAGGTCATCAACAGGTTCGAGAACAGGCCGCCGCCGATGCCCATCAGCGTCGAGAGGATGCCGACGCAGAAGCCGTAGACGCGCATCAACGGGCCCTTCGGCAGATCGTCGCCGAACTTCCAGCCTTCGCGCGCGAAGATCAGCCGCGCCGCGGCTGACCAGGCGACACAGACGAACACGATCTTGAACAGCCGCTCCGGCGCAAAGCGCGCGATGACGCTGCCGGCGAGGACGCCGATCACGATCGGCAGCCACCAGACCCGCAGGATCACCATGTCGACGGCGCCGCGCTTGTAGTGCGCCCGGAACGAGCGGATCGAGGTGGGGATGATCACCGCGAGCGAGGTGCCGATGCAGAGCGGCATCCGCACCTCCAGCGGCACGCCGGCGATGCGGAAGCACTCGTAGAACACCGGCACGAGAATCGCGCCGCCGCCGATGCCGAACACGCCGGCCAGGAATCCCGAAAGCGCGCCGGTTGCGATCAGCAGCAGCGCGAGCTCGACGATTTCCTTGATATCAAGACCTGCAATCACCCTGACTTGCCCCGGCGACTGGTCGCAGCGTCTCCGAAACGTCCGATCGGAGTTGGCGGCGTGCCAAGCTGTAGGCGATCTGGTCTGGGCGGTCGACCGCCGCGTCTCCGGTCTTGGGTGGAATGCAGGCTGTGCATATCCGTCCGCAACGCGAAAAATCGGTGCGCATGACGGAAATTGCGGATGTCTCGGCGACCGGCCGATTGGACTCCCGCGGCGCAGGCTAACTGGTTCGAACTCTGGGCTGCTCCTGGACGGTTAGAGCCGTTCCAATAGTGATTTCAATGCGCCTCAGGCATCGCCGCAAAGAATGAATATTTATTTGATTCTTGGTCGGCATACAGCCGGGCTGGTATACCAAGCCCCTGATTGGCCTTGGTTCATCAAGGCCATAGAGCTGAACCCGCGTTCGATTTATGGCGATTTGGTGATTGCGCAGGCCAAATCGACTCCGTAAATAGAGCCGACCTTTCGCGATCCCCGCGCGCCCCATGCTGGGCCGCAACAAACATCAAAAGCCGCCCATGACCGCACGGATCGAACGACCGCTTTCGCCGCACATCCAAACCTATCGCTGGACGCTGACGATGGCGCTGTCCATCGTTCACCGCGCCACCGGCATCGCCCTTTACGTCGGAACGCTGCTGCTGGCCTGGTGGCTGATCGCAGCCGCCTCCGGCCCGGCCGCCTACGCCCACGTCCAGGCCTTCACCGGCAGCATCATCGGACGCCTGATCGTGTTCGGCTACACCTGGGCGCTGATGCACCATATGTTGAGCGGCATCCGGCATTTCGTGTGGGACCTCGGCTACGGCTTCAAGGCCAATGAGCGCGAAGCCCTGACCTGGGGCGCGCTGATCGGCGGCATCGTGCTGACGGTGCTGGTCTGGATCATCGCCTATGCAATCGGAGGCGGACGATGAGCGCAACCGATACACCCAAGCGCAGCATGCGCACCCCGCTCGGCCGCGTCCGCAATCTCGGCGCCGCCCATTCCGGCACGTCGGATTTCTGGCGCCAGCGCATCACCGGCGTCGCCATGACGCTGCTGATGATTCCGGTCGTGGTCATCGTGATGATGCTGCTCGGCCGCAACCAGGCCGGCGCCGCGCAGATCCTCGGCTCGCTGCCGATCGCGGTGATCCTCTTGCTCTTCATTTTCGCCAGCGCCTGGCACATGAAGATCGGGATGCAGGTGGTGATCGAGGACTACGTCCATAACGAGAAGCTGAAGCTCACCGCGATCATGCTCAACAATTTCTTCTCGGTCGCCGTGGCACTGGCCTCGACCTACGCGATCCTGAAACTTTCTTCCGGAGTGTAACCCATGGCCACCACAACGAATGGCACGGGCAACGGCGCTCCCGCCACCAACGGCAAAGCCTATCCGATCGAAGACCACACCTATGACGTCGTTGTGGTCGGCGCCGGCGGCGCCGGCCTGCGCGCCGTCGTCGGCTGCAGCGAAGCGGGCCTGCGCACGGCCTGTATCACCAAGGTGTTTCCGACCCGCTCGCACACGGTCGCGGCGCAGGGCGGCATCTCGGCTTCGCTCGGCAACATGCACAAGGACGACTGGCGCTGGCACATGTACGACACCGTGAAGGGGTCGGACTGGCTCGGGGACCAGGACGCGATCGAATACATGGTGCGCAACGCACCCGAGGCGGTCTACGAGCTCGAGCATTGGGGCGTGCCGTTCTCGCGCACCGAGGACGGCAAGATCTACCAGCGTCCGTTCGGCGGCATGACCATGGACTTCGGCAAGGGCCAGGCGCAGCGCACCTGCGCCGCCGCCGACCGTACCGGTCACGCCATGCTGCACACGATGTACGGCCAGTCGCTGCGCCATGCGGCGGAGTTCTTCATCGAGTTCTTCGCCATCGACCTGATCATGGATGACCAGGGCGCCTGCCGCGGCGTGATCGCGCTGAAGCTCGACGACGGCACGCTGCATCGCTTCCGTGCCCAGACCACGATTCTGGCGACCGGCGGCTATGGCCGCGCCTACGCCTCCTGCACCTCGGCCCATACCTGCACCGGCGACGGCGGCGGCATGGTGCTACGTGCCGGCCTGCCGCTGCAGGACATGGAGTTCGTGCAGTTCCACCCGACCGGCATCTACGGCGCGGGCTGTCTCGTCACCGAGGGCGCGCGCGGCGAAGGCGGCTATCTCGTCAACTCCGAGGGCGAGCGCTTCATGGAGCGCTACGCGCCGTCGGCCAAGGACCTCGCCTCCCGCGACGTCGTCTCGCGCGCGATGACCATCGAGATCCGCGAAGGCCGCGGCGTCGGCAAGAAGAAGGACCACATCTTCCTGCATCTCGACCATCTCGATCCCGCCGTGCTGGCCGAGCGGCTGCCCGGCATCTCCGAGTCCGCAAAGATCTTCGCCAATGTCGACGTGACGCGCGAGCCGATTCCGATCGTGCCAACCACGCACTACAACATGGGCGGCATCCCCACGAACTATCACGGCGAAGTGCTGACCAAGAAGAACGGCGACGACAATGCCGTGGTTCCCGGCCTGATGGCGCTCGGCGAGGCAGCCTGCGTCTCCGTGCATGGCGCCAACCGCCTCGGCTCCAACTCGCTGATCGACCTCGTCGTGTTCGGCCGCGCCGCGGCGCTGCGCTGCGCCGAGAAGCTGACGCCGAACGCCGAGCAGCCGGAGCTGCCGGCGAACTCGGCCGAGATGGCGCTCGGGCGCCTCGACCATTTCCGCTACGCCTCCGGCGGCACGCCGACCGCGAAGCTGCGCGAAGGCATGCAGCACGTGATGCAGAACAATTGCGCGGTGTTCCGCACCGGCGAAGTGCTGAGCGAGGGCCAGAACCTGATCGCGAAGGTCCACAGCGGCATCACCGACATCGCGGTGTCCGACCGCTCGCTGGTGTGGAATTCGGACCTCGTCGAGACGCTGGAGTTCGACAATCTGATCGTGCAGGCGGTGGTGACGATGAACTCGGCCGCCAACCGCACCGAGAGCCGCGGCGCGCATGCCCGCGAGGACTTCTCCGAGCGCGACGACAAGAACTGGATGAAGCACACGCTGGCCTGGCTGGACGATTCCGGCAAGGTCAAGATCGACTACCGCCCGGTGCACGACTACACCATGACCAACGACGTGCAGTACATCCCGCCGAAGGCGCGCGTGTATTGATCGAACATTAGCCGTCATTCCGGGGGCGATGCGCAGCATCGAACCCGGAATCTCGAGATTCCGGGTCTGGTCCTTCGGACCATCCCGGAATGACGAAAGGTTAGAGCAATGGTTGAATTCGCACTTCCGAAGAACTCCAAGATCACCGGCGGCAAGACCTGGCCGAAGCCGGCGGGCGCGACCGAGCTTCGCGAGTTCAAGGTCTATCGCTGGAATCCGGACGACGGCAAGAATCCGAGCGTCGACACCTATTACGTCGACACCAATGATTGCGGTCCGATGGTGCTGGACGGCCTGATCTGGATCAAGAACCACATCGACCCGTCGCTGACCTTCCGCCGCTCCTGCCGCGAAGGCGTCTGCGGCTCCTGCGCGATGAACATCGACGGCCAGAACACGCTGGCCTGCACCCGCTCGATGCACGACGTCAAGGACGGCGCGGTGAAGATCAATCCGCTGCCGCACCAGCCGGTGGTGAAGGACCTCGTCCCCGACCTCACCAATTTCTACGCGCAGTACGCCTCGGTCGAGCCCTGGCTGAAGACGACCTCGCCGACGCCGCAGAAGGAATGGCGCCAGAGCCATGAGGACCGCGAGAAGCTCGACGGCCTCTACGAGTGCATCCTGTGCGCCTGCTGCTCGACCTCGTGCCCGAGCTATTGGTGGAACAGCGAGCGCTATCTCGGTCCCGCCGCGCTGCTCCAGGCCAACCGCTGGGTCTCGGATTCGCGCGATGAGGCGACCGGCGAGCGGCTCGACAATCTCGAGGATCCGTTCCGGCTCTACCGCTGCCACACCATCATGAACTGCGCCAAGGCGTGCCCGAAGGGCCTCAACCCGGCCGAAGCCATCGCCGAGCTCAAGCTCAAGATGGTCGAGCGGCAGATCTAAGGACGAAGACCGTCCCTTCCACCCCGGCCAGATCGGCCGGGGTGTTCTGCAATTGCGATCAATTCGAGCAGAATTTTCTCTGTCCCGCTCGGCGCGCAAATTTTCGGATCGCAACCAGCGGTTTCAGGCATAAGCTACTTCCTCCCCTGCACAAGATTCGGTTAAGCTCCTCCTCGGGACGGAGCGACTGTGCAGAGGGCGCAACGCAACTCGCTGAGGCTGTTGCAGTGGATGATGGCGGCATCCCTGGCGCTGCCGATTGCGCTGTTCGCCGTTGCCGCCACGATCTCCTACACATCGACCAAGGATATCGCCGACCGGGAGATCGAGCGCACGGTCGATGTCGCGCATGAGCACGCGCTCAAGGTGTTCGAGACCATCGACCGCAGCCTTGCCGAGCTCAACGAGGTCGTGCGCGGCTTGCCGGACGACATCATCCGCGCGCGAGAGCCGACGCTGCATCGCCGGCTGAAGCGCCTGACCGTCTCGCTGCCGCAGCTCAAATCGGCCTGGATCTTCGATGCGAACGGAAAAGCGCTGGTCAACAGCCTTGTCTCGCCACCGCCCGAGCTCGGCTTTGCCGACCGCGATTACTTCTATGCCCATGTCGACCAGAGCATCGGCACCTTCATCGGCATGCCGCTGACGCCACGTCCACCCTATCAGGGCGCGCGCTTTTTCGGCATGAGCCGCCGCCGCGATAGCGACGACGGCAGCTTCATCGGCGTGATCCAGGCCTCCGTCCTGCCGGAATATTTCGAGAGTTTCTACGCCAGGATCGGCGCCGATCCCGGCAGCTTCTTAGCGATGGGCCGTACCGACGGCGTGGTGCTGGCCCATTTCCCGCGGCTCGACCATGACCTCCGCCTCGATCCGGGCGGACCTGTCGGCCGCGAGATCGCGGCTCACCCCGAGCACGGGCTCATCACCGTCGCCTGGCCCTCGGACGGCATCGAGCGGCGCATCGCCTACCGGCGTGTCGCCGAATATCCGATCTATGTCAGCGCCGGGCTCGAGACCTCGGCGATCCGCGCGCGCTGGTTCGCCACCATGGGCCAGCATCTGGTGTTCGGCATTCCCGCCACCGCGCTGCTGTTTCTGCTGCTGGCGCTCGCGCTACGGCGCACCCAGCACCTTCAGGCCGAAGCCGCCAAGCGGCGCGAGGCCGAGGAGGCGCTCAAGCACAGCCAGCGCCTGGAGGCGCTCGGCCAGCTCACCGGCGGCGTCGCCCACGACTTCAACAACCTCCTGACCGTGATCCGCGCCTCGGTCGATTTGTTGAACCGCCCGCAGCTGACCGAGGAGCGACGGCAGCGCTACATCACGGCCATTGCGGATTCGGTGGCGCGCGCGGCCAAGCTGACCTCGCAGCTGCTCGCCTTTGCGCGGCGCCAGCCCCTCAAGCCTGAGGTGTTCGACGCCGGCGCGCGGGTGCAGTCGCTGCACGATATGCTCGCCACGCTGCTGGGGCCCGCGATCGAGATCGTCATGCAGCTGCCGCTAGAACCGTGCCTCGTCAATGCCGATGCCAGCCAGTTCGAGACCGCGCTGATCAACATGGCGACCAATGCGCGCGATGCCATGCAGGGCAAAGGCAGGATCGTTTTCAACGTCGAGACCACGACGACCGTTGTGGACACGCTGGCGCAGCTTTCGGCCGGCCAGACCTCGGCAGACCATGGCTTCGTCCGCGTGACCGTCAGCGACACCGGCGTCGGCATTCCCGCCGCGCGATTAGGGCGTATCTTCGAGCCGTTCTTCACCACCAAGCAGGTCGGCCACGGCACCGGTCTCGGCCTGTCCCAGGTGTTCGGCTTCGCCCGGCAGTCCGGCGGCGAGGTGACCGTGACGAGCGAGCTGGGGCATGGCAGCACGTTCTCGCTCTATCTGCCGCGCGTGCCGCCGGACCTGCTGCCGCAGCGCCAGGCGCCCAACACCGCGCCGGCGGTGGCCGGCAGCGGCATGTCGGTGCTGGTGGTCGAGGACAATATCGAGCTGGCCAATTTCGCCGCCGATGGCCTCACCGCGCTCGGCTACAGCATCACGCTGGTCGATAATGCAACCGATGCACTCGCCGAGCTCGTGATGGACGCAGATCGCTTCGATCTCGTGTTCTCGGACGTGGTGATGCCCGGGATGACCGGTCTCGATCTGGCGCAGGCGATCCGAGACCGCGGCATCGGCGTGCCGGTCGTGCTGACCACCGGCTACAGCCAGGCCCTGTCACAGGACGGCGCTGCCGGCTGCGATCTCGTGCAAAAGCCCTATTCGATCGAGGAATTGTCCCGCGTTCTGCACCATGCCGCACGGCCGCGACGCGTGCGCGACGGCGCCGCCGAGTGATTCGCTGGCCGGAACCCAAGGGAACCGTTTGATTTCCTTTGCGTTGTCCGCTCATGCACAAGCCGGCCGCCAAGCGCGAACAGAGCACGAAGCCGCCCGTTGTCGAGATCAAGGGCGAGACTGACGATGAGGTCGCGCCGCCGCCCCCGGAGGTGATCGAGCCCGACCCGGAGCTCTCGCCTGAAGAGGCAGAGCAGGCCCGCAAGGACTATCTCCTCACCCGCTTCTGGATCAGCGCGCGCGGATTCTGGGGCCGCAATGGCGACCGGCTGGCCTGGCCGTTCTCGATCGGCCTCGGCGTGCTGATCGTCCTGACCGTCGGCTTCCAATACGGCATCAATGTCTGGAATCGCGCGATCTTCGACGCGCTCGAAAAGCGCGATGCGACGAGTGTCTTCCAACTCACGGCGGTGTTCTTCCCGCTCGCGATCGGCAGCATCGCACTCGGTGTCGCGCAAGTGTTCGCGCGGATGAGTATCCAGCGGCGCTGGCGGGCCTGGCTCACGGCGAGCGTGCTGACGCGATGGCTCGCCAACGGGCGCTACTACCAACTCAATCTCGTCGACGGCGACCACAAGAATCCCGAATACCGCATCGCCGAGGATTTGCGCGTTGCGACGGACTCGCCGGTCGACTTCCTCGCCGGCGTGACCTCGGCGCTGTTGTCGGCCGTGACCTTCATCATCGTGCTCTGGACCATCGGCGGCGCGCTCACGATCCCGCTAGGCGGATCCTCAATCACCATTCCCGGCTTCCTCGTGGTCGCCGCGATCCTCTATGCCGCAATTGCCTCGAGCTCGATCACGGTGATCGGCCGCCGCTTCGTGCAGGTCTCCGAGGGCAAGAACCAGGCCGAGGCGGATTTCCGTTACACGCTGACGCGCGTGCGCGAGAACGGCGAGAGCATCGCGCTGCTCGGCGGCGAGGACGAGGAGCGTGACGGCCTCGACCGCAACTTCACCAGCGTGCTGCGGCAATGGGCGCGACTGGCCGGCCAGCACATGCGCACCACGCTGGTGTCGCAGGGATCGGGCCTCGTTGCGCCGGTCGTGCCGCTCCTGCTCTGCGCGCCAAAATTCCTCGACGGCAGCATGACGCTGGGGCAGGTGATGCAGGCGGCCTCCGCCTTCACCATCGTGCAGAGCGCGTTCGGCTGGCTGGTCGACAATTATCCGCGGCTCGCCGACTGGAACGCCTGCGCGCGCCGCATCGCTTCGCTGATGATGTCGCTCGACGCGCTCGAGCGTGCCGAGCAGGGCGACGGCCTCGGCCGCATCAAGCGCGGCGAGACGCGCAACGAGGCCATACTGGAGCTGAAAGACCTCTCCGTCACGCTCGACGATGGCACGGCCGTGGTCGGCGAGACCGAGGTGGTGATCGAGCCGGGCGAACGGCTGCTCGTCGCCGGCGAATCCGGTACCGGCAAGAGCACGCTGGTGCGCGCCATCGCCGGGCTCTGGCCGTGGGGCGAGGGCAGCGTCAATTTCCATCCCGACCGGCGGCTGTTCATGCTGCCGCAGCGGCCCTACGTGCCCTCCGGATCGCTCCGCCGCGCGGTCGCCTATCCCGGCGCCGCGGACGACTGGACCGTCGAGGAGATCGGCCAGGCCCTGCACAAGGTCGGGCTCGATCATCTCAAGGAGAAGATCGAGGAAGAGGGCCCGTGGGACCAGACGTTGTCTGGCGGCGAGAAGCAGCGCCTCGCCTTCGCGCGGCTCTTGCTCCACACCCCCGACATCGTCGTGCTCGATGAGGCGACCTCGGCGCTCGACGAGAAGAGCCAGGACAAGATGATGAAGATGGTCACCGACGAGCTGCCGAAGGCGACCATTGTCAGCGTCGCGCATCGCGCCGAGCTGGAGGCCTTCCACAGCCGCAAGATCGTGCTGGAACGGCGCAAGGGCGGCGCCAAGCTCGTCAGCGACATCGACCTGATCCCACGCAAGGGCAAGCGCAAGCTGCTCGGCCGCATCCTGCGCCAGCGCAAGGCCGCGCCGAAGACGGCGGCGTAGGACCCGCTCTCTCTCCGTCGTCCCGGACAAGCGCGCCCCAAGCGCGCGCAGATCCGGGACCCAGCCACAGGGAGGAGTTTGGCGACGACTCGGAGTGGGCGTCTCGCACCATAACCACGCTCTGGGGGTATGGGTCCCGGATCTGCGCTGACGCTTGTCCGGGACGACACCGAAATTGTGGCGCCCCGCAAAACCAGCTATGCATGCGCCGCCTGCAACGAGGACCTGCTGCTTGACGTCCGACAACGCCCCTTCGTCCGCGCCGTTCGGCGCGTTTGCGCCCAACGCGGCGCAGGCTGCGCTCATCCGCCTCGCTCAACGATCGGGGCTGAAGCGCGGCGCGTTCCGGCCCTGGATGTCGCGGCTGGTCAATCTGCTGCGCGGCGGCCCGGTCGACGTGCAATATCAGGGCGCCTCGTTCCGCTTCTATCACCAGGGCAGCGCGACCGAGCGCGGCGCGCTGTTCAACCCCGACTACAATCTCGACGAGCTCGACTTCCTGCGCCGGCACACCCCTGCGGGCGGCACATTCGTCGACGTCGGCGCCAATGTCGGCACCTTTGCACTGGTGATGGCGCGGCAGGTCGGCACCCAAGGCAAGGTGGTCGCGATCGAGCCGCATCCGACCACCTTCGGACGGCTCTCCTTCAATCACGCCGCGTCGAAGACGCCGCAGGTGCGCCTGGTGCAGGCGGCCGCGGGCGACAGCGACGGCGAGCTGATGATCGAGAGCGGCGGCGGCAATCTCGGCGCCACCCATGTCGTCACCGGCACGGCCAGCGCAGAGGCCATCAAGGTGCCGTCACTGCGGCTGACACGCATCCTCGACGAGGCCGGCGTCGGCCAAGTCGATTCGCTCAAGATCGACGTCGAGGGCTTCGAGGACCGCGTGCTGATCGGCTTCTTCCGCGACGCGCCGCCATCACTATGGCCGCGCGCGGTGGTGATCGAACACCTGTCACAAAACGAATGGCAGCAGGATTGTATTGCCGACATGGTCGCGCGCGGCTTTACGATCGCACGCAAGACACGGAGCAATACGTTGCTGTCGCGCTGACGAGGACAAGCAACGGAGGTTATGATGATCGACCATCTGGGTTTCTCGGTCTCCGACTATGAGCGCGCAAAAGCGTTCTATGCGAAGGCGCTGGCGCCGCTCGGCTATGGCCTGATCATGGAAGTGACGGCCGAGCAGACCGGTCACGCTGCGGCGGCAGGTTTCGGCGCCGAGGGCAAGCCGGACTTCTGGTTCGGCGCGGAAGGCGCCATGAACAAGCCGGTGCACATTGCGATCGCGGCCAAGGACCGCGCCACTGTGGATGCCTTCTACAAGGCGGCGATGGCGGCCGGTGGCCGCGACAACGGTCCGCCCGGCATCCGTCCGCATTATCACGCGAACTATTACGGCGCCTTCGTGCTCGACCCTGATGGCCACAATATCGAGGCCGTCTGTCACGCGCCGGAATAAGGCGGGCTCCGATACGCGCGCAAGGGAACATCGGCACGGCATCTTCGTTGTCGTCCTCTGGACAACGATCTCGATGATGCCGATGCCGATCGAACCGCCCGAGATTCCGCCGTCGACGCCTGGCACTCCGACCGAACCGCCGCCCGGAATTCCGCCGGGCAATCCGCAGCCCGACATCGCGCCTCCAGTGCGCGAGCCAGATGCACCGGCGCCGCCGGTCGAATTGCCACCGCGCGTTCCCGAGGAGATTCCACAGCGCGGGCCGAACGGACCGCTCACGCCCAATCCTGCGACGGACGCAAATCCACCGCGGGATCAGCTATGAGGGGAAGCATCACATGTGAGGCGATTGCAAGCTGCGTCTGAATGCGCAATGAACGTTGCCATAGTGATATGATTTGCGTGCAGAAATAAATCGGACTGCGGTCGCATCGCCCGCCACAATGCGGCCTAACGCGTAGCTGTTCATCACAACACTTCATCAAAGAACCTTCCGGGGAAGTTCACCACCATGACCAACCTTCGTTTCGTGCTGCTTGCGACGACGGCTCTGACCGCAATGCAATTGGCAAACACCGCATCGCATGCGCAAAGCGCTTCGCCGCTCGTCGTCGCACAGGCCCAGCCGCAAGAGACGGGCCCTGACGGAAAACCGAAGCAGCCGCCGAAGGGACCGCCGGCGGCCGCTCCGCCTGCAGCACCCGCGCGCCCGACGGCACCGCCGCCCGCGGCTGCCGGCGGGGGCGCTGCGGGCGGGTGGGGGGGTGCAGCCGCGGGGGGCGGGGCCCGCCGGCGCGCGGGGGCTGCCGGGGGAGCGGCCGCCGGGGGGTCCCTTGGCCGGCGGTTTGGGTTTTCGGCCGGGGCCGGCTCTTGGGGGCGGGGCCTGGGGGGCGAGGGCCTGGCCGGCACGGGATTGGGCGAGGCCCCATC
>NZ_PGVG01000007.1 GCF_002795245.1 Bradyrhizobium forestalis
CTCGTCCGCACAAATCTCATGCACAGACGGCCGATCAACAACTTGCTCGAACTACGGCAATCCGTCCCAATCAACCAAAATCAGTTGAACCTTGGACTATACTTCCAATGAACCGGACAGCCGTGGGTCAAGCCGGGGCATGACAGCGGAGGGCTTGGCACGGCCATCGTACCCCAACGCCGCCCCTTACTCCGCCAGCGCCTTCATCTCCTTGTAGAGATCGGACTTGCCTTCGAAGCCGATGCCGGGGAGATCGGGCATGGTGATGTGGCCGTTCTCGACGCGGATACCGTCGGGGAAGCCGCCGTAAGGCTGGAACAGGTCGGGATAGCTCTCATTGCCCCCTAAGCCGAGGCCGGCGGCGATGTTGAGCGACATCTGGTGGCCGCCATGCGGGATGCAGCGGCTCGGCGACCAGCCGTGGGTCTTCAACACCTCCAGCGTGCGCTGATATTCGCACAGGCCGTAGGAGAGCGCGCAGTCGAATTGCAGCCAGTCGCGGTCGGGGCGCATGCCGCCGTAGCGGATCAAATTGCGGGCGTCCTGGTGGCTGAAGAGATTCTCACCTGTCGCCATGGGGCCGGGATAGAACTCGGCGAGCGCGGCCTGCAGCGCGTAGTCGAGGGGATCGCCGACCTCCTCGTACCAGAACAAGGGATAATCGCGCAGCATCTTGGCGTAGGCGATGCCGGTCTCGAGATCGAAGCGGCCATTGGCGTCGACCGCGAGCTGCGCGTCGTTGCCGATCTCTTCCAGCACGGCCTCGATACGCTTACGGTCCTCGTCGATGTCAGCGCCGCCGATCTTCATCTTCACGACATTGTAGCCGCGGTCGAGATAGCCGCGCATCTCGCCACGCAGCATCGATAAGCCCTTGCCGGGATAGTAATAGCCGCCGGCCGCATAAACGAAGACGCGCGGATTGGCTGTGACGCCGTGGCGTTCGGCGAGCAGACGGAACAGCGGCTTGCCGGCGATCTTCGCCACCGCGTCCCACACCGCCATGTCGATGGTGCCGACCGCAACCGAGCGCTCGCCATGGCCGCCGGGCTTCTCGTTGGTCATCATCGCGGCCCAGACCCTGTCGGGATCGAGATTGTCGCCGGCGCTGTCGAGGAGCGACTTCGGATCGGCCTCGAGAATGCGCGAGGCAAAGCGCTCGCGGATCAGGCCGCCCTGCCCGTAGCGGCCGTTGGAGTTGAAGCCGTAGCCGATGACGCGCTTGCCGTCGCGGACGACGTCGGTGACGACGGCGACGAGGCTGGTCGTCATCTTGGTGAAGTCGATATAGGCGTTGCGGATCGGCGAGGAGATCGGCTTGGTGATCTCGCGGACGTCGACGATGCGGACGGACATGGGGGTGGCCTTTAGTGGTCAATAGAAACTTCGTGACTGTCTCCCCGTCATCCCGAGGTGCTCTCCGTGGGACGCATCGCGTCCCACGGAGGGCCTCGAAGGATGAACGGCCGAGGTGCAGCCGGGCCGTCGCCCTTCGAGGCTCGCCGAAGAGGCGAGCACCTCAGGGTGACGGATATGCATTTGGACGCGCCGCGCCTCTTCATTGTAATGACGGCTTCGCCGTTACTTCTTATCCCTGAAATACGGCTCGACCGGACCGTGCACCTTGATGGTCAGCGGGTTGCCGTAGCGGTCCTTGGCGTTGCCGGCGGTGACGCGGACCCAGCCTTCGCTGATGCAGTACTCCTCGACATTGGTCTTCTCGACGCCCTTGAAGCGGATGCCGACGTCGCGCGCCAGGATGTCCGCGTTGTAATAGGGGCTGTTCGGATCGACCGACAGGCGGTCGGGAAATTCGTCGCTCATGATTGTCTCGCTCACAACAGTGTTTCGATTTGCTGCCGCAACCCCTCGGGCCGGGCGGTCGGCGCATAGCGCGCGATCACCTTGCCGGCACGGTTCACCAGGAATTTGGTGAAATTCCATTTGATGGAGGCGCCCAAGAGGCCGGATTGCTGACGTTTCAGGTACTCATACAACGGATGCGCCTTCGGCCCGTTGACGTCGATCTTCTCGAACAGGGGAAAGGTGACGTCGTAATGGGTCGAGCAGAATTCCTGGATCTCGCTCGCCTGCCCCGGCTCCTGCGCACCGAACTGGTTGCAGGGAAAGCCGAGCACCGAGAAGCCACGCGGAGAGAGGTCGCGATAGAGATCCTCAAGACCGCGATATTGCGGCGTGAAGCCGCATTTGCTGGCGGTGTTGACGATCAAGAGCACCTGCCCCTCGAACCGGCGCATCGGCACCTCCTCGCCGGCGAGCGAGTTGGCCTTGAAGTCGTAGATGGCGGTCATCGCTAGCCCACGGGATCGATCGGCGACGGCGGCACGCCGCCGGCCTCGATCGCTTCGCCCGCGAGCAGGCACAGATCCTCGCGATAGCGGCCGGAGACGATGTGCACGCCGACCGGCGCCTTGCCGACGAGGCCGGTGGAGACGACGAGGCCGGGCAGGCCCATGAAGGGAATGGCGATCTGCGGCAGCTGCGCTTCCCAGACGCGCTTGAAGGATTCGTCGTCCTTGCAATCGAGATGATCGGGGAACGGCAATTCGCCGGAGACCGGCGTCAGCAGCACAGCGTATTTCTCGAAGAACAGCATCCAGTCGCGGGTGAAAGTGGCACGGCGGGTCAGCGCCTTGGCGTAGTCCGCCTGATCCATCGGCGTGACCCTGCCGCGGTTGCCGCGCAGGCAGGCCAGCGCACCGGGATCGCCTTCGCGCTCGGCCATCTCGACCTGCGCCTCATAACCGTCGCCGAGCCACAGCTTGATCTGCCACTCGACCGCCTCACGCATCGGCGGCGTGTCCTCGATGATGTCGACGGTCCAGCCGGCGCGTTCGAGGCGCTTGCCGGCATCGCTCACCGCGGCCTTCACCTCCGGCGTGGTGGCAAGGCCGCCCGGATTGAGGCAGAGCGCGGCGCGCTTCTCCCGTGCCGGGCCTTGCAGCGGCACCGGCACGAACCAGGGATCGCGGATGTCGCGGGCCGACATCGCTTCGAGCGAAATCCGCAAGTCGTTCCCCGTGCGCGCCAGCGGCCCGGCCACCGCCATGATCTGCGGGCCGATCGGGCGCTCCGGCAGCGCCGGGTTGAAGGCGGGGATGCGGCCGAGCGTCGGGCGCAGGCCGTGCACCCCGCAGGCATAGGCGGGATAGCGGATCGAGCCGGCGATGTCGGTGCCGTGAGCAATGTGGCCGATGCCGGCCGCGACCGCCGAGCCGGCGCCGCCGGAGGAGCCGCCCGGCGTCAGCGAGGCATCACGGGGGTTCCTGGTGTCGCCATGAATGAGATTGGTGGTGAACCAGCGGTAGGAGAAGGCCGGGCAATTGGTGCGGCCAAGCAGGACGGCACCCGCCTTGCGGAAATTGGCGACGACCGGATTGTCCTCGCGTGCGATCACGTCGCGCTGCAGCTTGAGGCCGTTGGTGGTGGCAAAGCCTTCCTGGTCGACATTGGCCTTGATGGTGACGGGTACGCCGGCGAGCACCCCGGGATCCTCGCCCCGCGCGATCGCGGCATCGACGGCATCGGCCTGCTTGAGCACGTCCTCCGGCCGGTGGTCGATCACGGCGTTCAGCGCGGGGTTGACCGCATCCAGGCGCGCGAGACCGGCCTTGGCGGCCTCCCTGGCGGACACCTTTTTGGACTTGACGAGGGTGGCGAGGTCGGCGGCCGACAGGCGCCAGAGATCTTGCATGGCTTGCTCCGTATGACCGGCGTCTTTTAGCGCCGGCAACGCGGCAAAGCCATGCGGATTTCGCGGGGGTGAAGGTGTTCACCTCTCCCGTAGGGAGAGGTCGGAGCGCATCGAAGATGCGATCCGGGTGAGGGGTTGCGGTTTCACTGCATGCTGCGGCCCCCCTCACCCGGATTGCTCCGCAATCCGACCTCTCCCCGTCGGGGAGAGGTGGGCACTGGGCGCTTGGCTCGCCCGTGGGCCTCAATGCTTCGTCGCCGACTGGTCCGGCAGGTCCAGCAGGGCCTCGGTGAAGGGAAACTCCAGCACGATCTCGCCGTCGGCGTCGGTCACCTCGATGACTGCCTCCAGCAGGGCCCGTTGGGTGCCTTCCGACTTCACGACTTCAAGGATCATCTGGCGCGCGACCTCCCAGGCGCGGTCGGGGTTGCGCAGGTCCTCGCCGTCAGGATCCACGATCAATTCGTCGCCGATACGGGTGTTGAAGAAATATCTGGGCATGCCTGATCCATTGGGGTCGCCTGTAGCCGAAGAGAAGCCGTCCCATACTCACAACTGGTTTATCCCGACAGGGATCACGACCTATCGGCAATTTTGCGTATGGCTTCGCTCATCTTTACGGCCGCAATGCGCTCTCTTTGCAGTGCAACAATTCTCCCAGCCTACTACCTAGGTCGGGAAAATTTCACTGGCGAACTTTTCCGCCAGCATTAGTTTAACGGGTGGGCGGATACGTCCCTAATTCCCAAGATGGAGAGCCGAAATGGCCTGGAAAGCCCCTAAGATCGTCGAAGTGCCCTGCGGCATGGAAATCAACATGTATGTGAGCGCCACCCGCAAGTAAGCGGTTGGTGAGATCGCGTTCTGCGCAGGTGGGTCTTTCGGTCACGATTCGTTTCCGGAAGACGGGATTGTGTCGGCCTGAGATCCACCTCGCGAATTCGCCTCCAGGAGACGGATCATGCTTCGCGTCGTCGTCCTGGGCGCCGGGGCCGGCGGCGGAATCCCGCAATGGAATTGCGGCTGCGAGGGCTGCCGAGCGGCCCGCAGCGGCGGCCACGAGCTTCAAAGGACCCAAGCCTCGGTCGCCTTCAGCGGCGACGGCGAGCACTGGTTCCTGATCAACGCCTCTCCCGACCTGCGGCAGCAATTGAACGCCACGCCACAGCTGCACCCGAAGGCGGGCGCGCTGCGCCACACGCCGATTGCGGGCGTGATCTTGACCAACAGCGAAGTCGATGCCGTCGCAGGCCTGCTGTCGATGCGCGAGGGCTCGCCCTTTACGGTTTATGCACACGAGAAGGTGCTGGCGATCCTCAGCACCAACAGCATCTTCAATGTGCTGAGTGAGAAGAACGTGCGGCGCCAGCCGATCGCTCTCCGCGAGCCGTTCGAGCCGCGGCTGCCGGATGGTACGCGCTCCGGCCTGGAGGTGCTGCCCTTCCCGGTGCCGGGCAAGTCGGCCTGGTATCTGGAAGGCAAGGTGCATCCGGGCGGCGAGAGCGGCGACGGCGATACGCTCGGCCTGAAGATCACCGACAAGGCCACGGGCAAGTGCTTCTACTTCATCGCGGCCTGCGCCGAGGTCACCGACGCGCTCAAGGCCGAGATCGACGGCGCCGCGCTGGTGTTCTTCGACGGCACGGTCTGGCGCGACGACGAGATGATCAGGGCCGGCCTCGGCCACAAGACCGGCAAGAGCATGGGACATGTCGCGATGTCCGGAGCCGACGGCGCCATCGCGCGGCTGGCCGACCTCAATATCGACAGGAAGCTGTTTCTGCATATCAATAACTCGAATCCGGCGCTGCTGCCCGGCTCGCCCGAGCGCAAGGCCACTGAAGAGGCGGGCTGGCAGATACCCGCGGATGGAACGGAGATCGTGCTGTGAATGCCGCATCATTGACTGGAATGACCGCGCTCTCGATCGGCAAGGATTTGAGGCTCAACTCGGCCGAGGAGCTGGAGGCAACGCTGCGCCATATCGGGGCGACGCGCTATCACAGCCTGCATCCGTTCCATAAGCTGCTGCATGGCGGCAAGCTGAACAAGGGCCAGGTGCAGGCCTGGGCGCTCAACCGCTACTATTACCAGAGCACGATCCCGATCAAGGACGCGGTGGTGATCTCGCGCTTCCGCGACCGCGCCACGCGCCTGGAATGGCGCCATCGGATCGAGGACCATGACGGCGATGTCGGCAGCGAAGGCGGCATCGAGCGCTGGCTCAAGCTGACCGAAGGGCTCGGGCTCGACACCGCTTACGTGGAATCGACCGAGGGCATCTTGCCGGCGACGCGTTTCGCGGTGGAGGCCTACGTGCACTATTGCCGCGAGAAGAGCCCGCTGGAGGCGATCGCCTCCTCGCTCACCGAGCTGTTCGCGCCAAGCATCCACGAAGAGCGCATCGCCGGCATGTTGCAGCATTACGACTTCGTCAATCCTGACATCATGAGCTACTTCAAGCGCCGCCTCACCCAGGCGCCGCGCGATGCCAATTTCGCGCTTCATTATGTCAAGACGCACGCCACGACGCCGGAGCAGCGCGCGCAGGTCTGCAATGCGCTGATCTTCAAGACCAACGTGCTGTGGGTGCAGCTCGACGCACTCCAGCACGCCTATGTCGAGGGCCACATTCCGCCGGGCGCGTTCGTGCCCAAAGCGAGCTGAAGGAGGATCGATGGCTGGGCCGCGGAACATCAGCATCAGCGAGGCAAGCCGCCCCGTGCTGCCGCGGCATGCCAAGCTGAAGTATGACGAGACCCGCAAGGTCTGGGTGATCCTGGCGCCGGAACGGGTGCTGGCGCCGGATGAGATCGCGGTCGAGGTCTTGCAGCTCTGCAACGGTGAGCGCAATGTCGGCGAGGTCGCCGATCAATTGGCGGAGAAATACGCCGCACCGCGCGAGGCGATCCTGGCCGACGTCATCGCCATGCTCCAGGACCTCGCCGACAAGGGCTTCCTGACCGAAGCCCGGGAGAAGACGTCATGAGCGACGTGCTCGGCAACATCCCGCCCGGGATCAGCGACAGCCTCGCGGTGCTGGAGAAGCAGCGCTCGACGGCGGAGACGTTCGGCATTCCGCTCGCCGTGCTGCTCGAGATCACCCATCGCTGTCCGCTGCAATGCCCCTATTGCTCCAATCCCGTCGAGCTTGACCGCTCCGGCAAGGAGCTGACCACGCAGGAGTGGAAGAAGGTGCTGAGCGAGCTTGCCGAGATCGGCGTGCTGCAGGTGCACTTCTCCGGCGGCGAGCCGACCGCGCGCAAGGACCTGGTCGAGCTGGTGAAGCATGCCAGCGACGCCGGCCTCTATACCAATCTGATCACCTCGGCGGTGCTGCTGACGCGCGAGAAGCTCAGCGAGCTCGCGGACGCCGGGCTTTGCCATGTCCAGATCAGTTTCCAGGGCGTCGAGGAAGGCCTTGCCGATCGCGTCGCCGGTTACAGGAACGCTCATCGCAAGAAGCTCGAAGTCGCGAAATGGACGCGCGAGGTCGACCTGCCGCTCACCGTCAACGCGGTGATGCACCGGCAGAACCTGCACCAGCTCCCTGATATCATCCAGATGGCGCTCGATCTCGACGCCGACCGGCTCGAGGTCGCCAATGTCCAATATTACGGCTGGGCGCTGAAGAACCGCGCCGCCTTGATGCCGACGGTAGCGCAGCTCGACGAGTGCACCCGCCTCGTCGAGGAGGCGCGCGAACGGCTGAAGGGCCGGCTGACCATCGACTATGTCGTGCCCGACTATTACGCGCTGCGGCCGAAGAAATGTATGGGCGGCTGGGGCCGGCAGTTCTTCAACATCTCGCCCGCCGGCAAGGTGCTGCCGTGCCATGCTGCCGAGAGCATCACGGGGCTCGATTTCGAATCGGTGCGCTCCAACCATTCGATCGCCTGGATCTGGCAGAATTCCGAGGCCTTCAATCGCTATCGCGGCACCGGCTGGATGAAGGAGCCGTGCAGATCTTGCGAATTCCGCGAGAGCGATTTCGGCGGCTGTCGCTGCCAGGCCTTCGCGCTGACCGGCGATGCCGCCAACACCGATCCGGCCTGCGCGCTGTCGCCGCTGCACGAGACCATCTTCAAGCAGGCCGAGCGCGAGGCCGAGGGCGAGATCAACCGCTTCCTCTATCGCAACTTCGCCGGCGGCACCCTGGAATCCGAGAATGACGCCTGACGCCGACGCGGCCGCATCTGGCAGACGCGCCGACCTCTTTGCGCCGCTGACCTCCGACATGCTCGATGTCGGCGACGGCCACGAGCTCTATGTCGAGAGCATCGGGCGCGCGGACGGAATCCCTGCGATCTATCTGCATGGCGGGCCCGGCAGCGGCTGCCAGCCCGATCATCGCCGGCTGTTCGATCCCGACCGCTTCTGCGCCGTGCTGTTCGACCAGCGCGGCTGCGGCCGCAGCCGTCCCAAGGGATCGCGCGAGCACAACACCACGGCGCACCTGATCGCGGACATGGAGACGATCCGCGAGAAGTTCGGCATCTCACGCTGGATCGTGGTCGGCGGCTCCTGGGGCGCGACGCTGGCGCTGGCTTATGCAGAAGCGCATCCCGAGCGGGTCTCGGGCATCGCGCTGCGCGCGACGTTTCTCGGCACGCGGGCCGAGGTCGAGACGGCCTTCACCTCGCGCCTGTCGGAGTTCCATCCCGCGCTGTACCAGGATTTCCTCAGCGTGCTGCCGCCCGAGGAGCGGGACCGACCGGTGGACGCCTATTGGCGCCGCATCCTCGATGCCGATCCGGCCGTGCACGGCCCGGCGGCGAAGGCCTGGCATGACACCGAGCGCACCTTGTCCGAGCACAAGCCCGCAAGGACGCGGCTCGACCTCGCCGCGCTGAACGTCTGGCGCACCTTGCCGGCGACGCCGTTCATGGAAGCGCATTATTTCGTCAACGACAGCTTCATGACCGAGAACCAGCTGCTGCGAAACGCCGGCCGGCTCGAAGGCATTCCCGGCATTATCGTGCAGGGGCGCTATGATCTGTTGTGTCCTCCCGCGACATCTCAGGCCCTTGCAAAAGTCTGGCCGGGTTCCGAGCTTCGCATCGTGGAAGAGGCCGGACATTCGCTCTATGATGGCGGCGTGAGGGACGCCGTCATGAAGTCGATTGCGGACCTTGCGTCGAAGGCCGCACGCTAATGCGCGAGAAAAGGACAACAAGAAAATGCCGCTCGCCGGGAATGGCATGCTGCTGACGTCGATGAACATCGACGTTTCAGACGAAGCCGATTTCAACCGCTGGTACGATCGCGAGCATCTGGAAGAGCGCGTCGCGATCGACGGATTCCTCGAAGCGCGGCGCTACGTCGCGCATGCTGCAAATCTCAAATATCTGTGCCTGTATTCGACCGCGACGTTAGAGGTGCTCGACAGTCCCGCCTACAAGGCACGGCTCGCGAACCCGACCGACTGGTCGCGGCAGACCATGGCGCGCTTCAAGGACATGCTGCGCGTGGTCGCGCGCATCACCATCAGCAAGGGCACCGGACGCGGGGCTGCGCTCGGCCTGGTACGGCTGCGCCCGCCCCCCGACAATGCCGCGTCCTGGCGTGATGCACTGCAAGACAGGCTGACGCCGGACAAGCGCGACGGTATCATCTCGATGCATCTGCTCGAGAGCGAGCCGGAATTGTCGGGCGCGACGGCGGAAATACCGGCGGCGCGCAACGAGGGCGCGCGCGACTGGTTCGTGCTGATCGACGGCACGCATGTCGGCGCGGTCTCCGCCGTCATCGCCGAGCGCTTCACCGGCCCGGCCGCTGCGCCCTTCCCGCTGCCCATCTCCGTCGGCACCTACTGCCTGACGTGGGACCTCGCGAAGAGCGACATCGCGCGCAGCTGAACCAGCATCCGCATCGCAACATATTGCACCGCACGCACATGGCGCGGGGGCCATTAATGCTGTGCGCGCTTGGCTCCCATGAAAGAGGGGAAGCGCGCAAATTTGCCGTTGTACTTCGGAGCGGTTCTAATAAGCTAACCCAATGACGTCATTCAGAAACCGGATCGAGGCGCAATAAGCGTCCGCCAAGCTCAAGAAAAGGCCGCGGGGTCTTTGAGCCTGCGCGGACAGGGTAGGAATGAAACCGACCGATATCGCGGCCCCCGACTACTTTCACAAAGTGGTCGATTGCCAGTGGGCCTGTCCTGCGCACACCCCGGTTCCCGAATACATCCGACTGATCGCGCAAGGCCGCTACAGCGACGCCTATATGATCAATTGGAAATCGAACGTGTTTCCCGGCATTCTGGGGCGCACCTGCGACCGTCCCTGCGAGCCGGCATGCCGCCGCGGACGCGTCGAGGACAATCCGGTTGCGATCTGCCGCCTCAAGCGCGTCGCCGCCGACTTCAAGGATGACATCAGGCAGCGCCTGCCGAAGCCCAGTCCAAAGAACGGCAAGCGCGTTGCGCTGGTCGGCGGTGGCCCCGCCTCGCTGACGGTGGCGCGCGATCTCGCGCCGCTGGGCTATCACTGCACCGTGTTCGATGCCGACCCGGAAGCGGGCGGCATGATGCGCACGCAGATCCCGAAATTCCGGCTGCCCAATTCGGTGATCGACGAGGAGACCGGCTACATCCTGGGTCTCGGTGTCGACTTCAAGGGCGGCCATCGCATCGAGAGCATGAAGTCGCTGCTGGCGGAGAAATACGACGCGATCTTCGTCGGCTCCGGCGCGCCGCGCGGACGCGAGCTCGACATTCCCGGCCGGAAAGAGGCCGCCGCGAACATCCATATCGGCATCGAATGGCTGGCCAACGTGTCGTTCGGCCATGTCGACAAGATCGGAAAGCGCGTGATCGTGCTCGGCGGCGGCAACACCGCGATGGATTGCTGCCGCACCGCGCGCCGGCTCGGCGGCGAGAGCGTCAAGGTGATCGTCCGCTCCGGCTTCGAGGAGATGAAGGCATCGCCCTGGGAGAAGGAGGACGCGATTCACGAGGACATCCCGATCCTGAACTACATGGTCCCGGTGGCCTTCAAGCACGTCGCCGGCAAGCTGATCGGCGTCACTTTCCAGAAGGTGAAGGCCGAATACGATGCCAAGGGCCGGCGCAACCTGGTGCCGTCGGGCGAGCCCGACGAGACGATCACCTGCGACGACGTGCTGGTCGCGGTCGGCCAGGAGAACGCCTTCCCCTGGATTGAGCAGGATTGCGGCATCGAGTTTGACAAATGGCACATGCCCAAGGTCGACCCCAAGACCTTCGCCTCGACCAACCCGAAAGTGTTCTTCGGGGGCGACGCCGCCTTCGGGCCGAAGAACATCATCTGGGCGGTCGCACACGGCCATGACGCCGCGCTGTCGATCCACAAGATGCTCTCGGGCGAAGACATCACCGAACGTCCGCTGCCGGAGGTGCAAATCTCCTCGCAGAAGATGGGCATCCATGAATGGAGCTATGACAACGACATCTCCAACGACAAGCGCTTCAAGGTGCCGCATCGCGACAAGGTCGTTGCGCTGAAGGACATCCGCGCCGAGGTCGAGCTCGGCTATGACGTCAAGCTCGCACTGGGCGAAGCCGAGCGCTGCCTGAACTGCGACGTGCAGACGGTGTTCTCGACCTCGCTATGCATCGAGTGCGACGCCTGTGCCGACATCTGCCCGATGGACTGCATCACCTTCACGGGCAACGGCGAGGAAAGCGATTTGCGCCAGCGCCTGAAGGCGCCTTCGGCCCATCCGGACCAGGATCTCTACGTCTCCTCGGATCTCAAGACCGGGCGCGTGATGGTGAAGGACGAGGACGTCTGCCTGCATTGCGGGCTATGCGCCGAGCGTTGTCCCACCGGGGCCTGGGACATGCAGAAATACTTCATCGACATGACTCACGCAGGTTCGACATGCCCGACAAAAAGCCGATCAGCAGCGTAAACGACTTCGTCGTCCGCTTCGCCAACGTCAACGGCTCGGGCTCGGCCAGCGCCAACGAGATGTTCGCACGCGCGATCCTGCGCCATGGCGTTCCGGTGAGCCCGCGCAACATCTTCCCGTCCAACATCCAGGGCCTGCCGACCTGGTACGAGGTGCGGGTGACGGAAGAAGGCCATCTCGGCGCCCGCGGCGGCGTCGACATGATGGTGGCGATGAACCCGCAGACCTGGGACAAGGACGTCGCCGGCATCGAGCCCGGCGGCTACCTGTTCTACGATTCCACCAAGCCGATGCCGTCGACCAAGTTCCGCGACGACATCACCGTGATCGGCGTGCCACTCACCGCGATCACCAACTCCACCTATACCGATCCACGCCAGCGCCAGTTGTTCAAGAACATCATCTATCTGGGCAGCCTCAGTGCGTTGCTCGACATGGATCCGAGGCTGATCGAGCAGCTGATCGGCGAGCAGTACAAGGGCAAGGAGAAGCTGCTCTCCTCCAACGTCCACGCGCTGCATCTCGGCCGCGACTGGGCGCTGCAGAATTTGAAATGCCCGATCGGGCTCAGGGTGAAGAAGTCCGACAAGGTCGGCGACCGCATCTTCATCGAGGGCAACAGCGCCGCCGCGCTCGGCGCCGTCTATGGCGGCGCCACGGTGTGCGCCTGGTATCCGATCACGCCGTCCTCGTCGGTGGCGGAGGCCTTCACCGCCCACTGCAAGAAGTACCGGCACGACCCTGAAACGGGCAAGGCGAAATACGCGATCGTGCAGGGCGAGGACGAGCTGGCTTCGATCGGTATCGTCATCGGCGCCTCCTGGAACGGCGCCCGCGCTTTCACCGCGACCTCCGGCCCCGGCATCTCGCTGATGACCGAGTTCATCGGCCTCTCGTACTTTGCCGAGATTCCGGCCGTGATCATGAACATCCAGCGCGCCGGCCCTTCCACGGGCATGCCGACCCGCACCCAGCAATGCGACATCATCGCCTGCGCCTATGCTTCGCACGGCGACACCAAGCACGTGCTGCTGTTCCCGGAAGACCCGGCCGAAGCCTTCGAATTCGCGGCTGCCGCCTTCGATCTCGCCGAGCGTCTCCAGACCACGATCTTCCTGATGCTCGATCTCGACATCGGCATGAACCACCGGCTCTGCCGTCCACTGAAGTGGGACGACGCAAGGCAATATGACCGCGGCAAGATCATGACGGCGGAGATGCTGGAAGAGGGCCGCGACTTCGGCCGCTATCTCGACGTCGACGGCGACGGCATCCCCTACCGCACCTATCCCGGCACGCATCCGACCAAGGGTTCCTACTTCACCCGCGGCACTTCGCGTGATCGCTATGCGCGCTATTCCGAGGAAGGCACGGTCTATGCCGACAACATGCAGCGCCTGGTGCGCAAGTTCGAGACCGCGCAGGACCTGGTACCGCGGCCGCTGCAGGCCAATGCGGAACGGCCGACCAAATATGGCGTGATCTATTTCGGCTCGACCTCGCCGGCGATGGACGAGGCGATCGGACTTTTGGAGGCGCGCGGGCATCAGCTCGATCGCCTGCGCATCCGTGCCTTCCCGTTCCATTCGAGCGTGGCGAGCTTCCTCGCCGAGCACGACTTCGTCTACGTCGTCGAGCAGAACCGCGACAGCCAGCTGCGCCAGCTCATCGTCAACGAGAACGGCATCGATCCCGTCCGGCTCGTTCCGATCGTGCATTACGACGGCACGCCGATCACCGCCCGTTTCATCGCCAAAGCCATTGGCGACCACCAGGACCACCTCAAGGTGACCCCGCTCCGCAAGGCCGTGTCATGACCTACATTGCTAAGCCGAAATTCCATCATCCGGGCCTGAAGAAGAACGCGCTCGGCTACACGCATCGCGACTACGAGGGCAAGATCTCGACGCTGTGCGCGGGCTGTGGCCACGATTCGATCACGGCCTCGATCATCGAAGCCTGCTACGAGCTCTCGATCGAGCCGCACCGGGTGGCAAAAATCTCCGGCATCGGCTGCTCGTCGAAGACGCCGGACTATTTCCTCGGCAATTCGCACGGCTTCAACTCCGTGCACGGCCGCATGCCATCCGTGCTCACCGGCGCCAACCTTGCCAACCGCGATCTGATCTATCTCGGCGTTTCCGGCGACGGCGATTCCGCCTCGATCGGCTTCGGTCAGTTCGCGCATTCGATCCGGCGCGGCGTCAACATGACCTACATCGTCGAGAACAACGGCGTCTACGGCCTGACCAAGGGCCAGTTCTCGGCAACCGCCGACCGCGGCTCGAAGAGCAAGAAGGGCGTCACCAACACCGACAACGCCATCGACCTCGTCGCCATCGCGCTGCAGCTGGGCGCAACCTTCGTGGCGCGCTCGTTCTCCGGCGACAAGAGCCAACTGGTGCCGCTGATCGCGGCCGCGATCGGCCACAAGGGCGCATCCTTCATCGACGTCATCAGCCCCTGCATCGCCTTCAACAACCACGCCGGCTCGACCAAGAGCTTCGACTATGTCCGCGAGCACAACGACGCGGTGAACCGGCTCGACGTGCTGGTCGGCCGCGATCCGATCGCGGTGGACTATGCGCCCGGCACGGTGCAGGTGGTCGAGCAGCATGACGGCAGCAAGATCGCGCTGCGCAAGATCGACGCCGACTACGATCCGCATGACCGGTTAGGGGCTCAGACCTTCCTCGCGCGGCACGCCGCCAAGGGTCAGATCGTCACCGGCCTGCTCTATGTCGACCCCGACGCCGAAGACCTGCACGAGCATCTCAACACGGTCGAAACCCCGCTCAACACGCTGGAAGCGGACACGCTGTGCCCGGGCTCGGCGGTGCTGGACAAGATCAACGCCAGCCTGCGCTGATCAACGGCGCCGCACTGGACCGGGCTGCCTGACCCGTACGGTGATCTTCTCGGACGCGACCGGCGGATCGAAGGGATAGTGCTTCGCATCGCCCAGCACCAGTTGCAGCGTGTGCGTGCCGGGCGGAAGCTCGAGAAACGTCTCGGTTTGCCCTGCTCCGAAATGCAGATGGGACTTGTCCTGCGGGATCGGTTCCTTGATATCGATGGGCTCGTTGACGTCGACCAGCAAATGATGATGACCGGCGTTCTGGTAGTCATCGCCGGCATGCGTCACGCCCATGTTGCGCAGACCGAACCGGACCCAGAACCCGCCACGGATCTTCTGTCCCTCCTGCGGAGTGATGAAATAGAGCTTTGCGTCTTTGGGAGCGGCCTTGCCCTGAGGGCACGCAGCGCTTGGCAGCAACGCGAGCGCCGCCGCCAGCGCGGCGCAGCGAATGATTCTCATCAAACCTACTCCAGCTCTAAAGCGCGATGCGATCAGGATGAATCGTCATCGCGCTTTAGGTTATCGCTTGAGCATGATCTTTTCGGAAAACCGCTGCACACTTTTCCGGATCATGCCTTAGGGACTGAGCGCGACGCGGAATCCATGCGTGGGGTAACGGACATTGGTATCATAGCCGTCGCGGTTGGACGTCCGAACATATCTCGAATCGTTCTTCCAGGAGCCCGAGCGCAGCACGTGCGATGAGCAGTCGCCGCCGGACCATGCCGAGCCGTCGACCGGCGCACCCTGATAATTCTTGTGCCAGCAATCCTCGACCCATTGGTCGACGCCGCCGCCCATGTCGTGGAGTCCGAATGGATTGGGCTTGAAGCTGCCTACCTTCGCCGGTTGCTCGGCCGCGAGGTCGCCGCAATCCTTGCATCCGGCCATGCCCGGCTGCAGCTTGTCGCCCCACCAATACTTGGTTTGCGTACCGCCGCGGGCCGCATATTCCCATTCAGCCTCGCTCGGAAGCCGGTATCGCTTCTTCGTCGCCTGCGACAGGAAGGCGGCGTATTGCTGCGCGTCAGTCCAGCTCACATTGCTGACCGGCGCATCGTCCTTGCCGATCGCGGTGAAAGAGCACGCGTTTGCAGCGGCGCATTCGTTCCACTCCCGCACCGTCACCGGATATTTTCCGATCGAGAACGGCTTGATCGTGACCTGGTGGACGGGACGCTCGGTCGGATCGTCGTTGCTCCCCATCGCGAAACTGCCGCCGCGAATGGCGATCATTTCGGGCTCGCGCACCGCTGGCGCCGATGGACTGGATGCCGGGGATGGTGAAGGCGATGCTGCGGGCGATGGCGTCGTTGTGGGCAACGGAGAAACCGCGGGTGCGGCTTGCGGCGCCGGTACCGCCGGGCTCGGTAACGACGGAACGGATTGCGGCGTCGGCGAAGCTGACGGCGCCACGATCGGAGGAGCGGCAGCCTGTTGCTCCACCCGGCTGCGGTGCTGCACCAGCACGTACCAAAGCACGTAGCCGGCAATCACCAGCAACGTCGTGATCAGAAGAAACAGCAGGACGCTCTCGCGCCGGCTTCTTGTCCTGCCGACCGCATCTGCATCCGGCAGCACGCGATAGACGCGCACGGGATCGGTGATGTTCTTGACCTTGCGGTCGCCGAGCGACTCATAGCCGCACACGATCTTGTGCTTGATCTGCTCGTAGATCGCGCCGGAGATGTAGACCTGTCCCGGCTCCGCGATGCCCTCGATACGCGTCGCGATGTTGACGCCGTCACCATAGATGTCGTCCGGCTCCACGATGACGTCGCCGAGATTGACGCCAATCCGATATTCGAGCCGGGAATGCCTGGGAACCGAGGCGTTGCGACCGACGAGATTTTGCTGGATGACGATGCTGCATCGAACGGCCTCCACGGGACTGTCGAAAATGGCGATGAAGCCGTCGCCGGTCGTCTTCACCAAGCTTCCATGGTGTTCGATGATGCTGGGCTGGATGAGATCCCGCTCGATCCGTTTGACGCGCACATGCGTGCCTTCCTCGTCGGCCTGCATCAACCGGCTGTAGGAGGCGATGTCGCCGACGATGATCGCGGCGAGACGACGAGGCATTCCGCTGTGCGGCGGCGGCTCATCCTGATTTCCGGATCTGAAGTTGCGAATTTCGCCCATGCGGGGGACTCCACAAACTTGCAAGGCAGCCCCAGCCTACGACAGCCAAAGGCGGTCGTCTGTGAAGGCTACCACATTGACGAACCGAGACAATGTTGCAGCGATCGCCGGCGTCGGGTTCCGGAGAATCGGGGCGTCACACCCATTGAACCTTATTGATCGCAGCCATGACTAAGGAGGCCGCTGGCCCGTATCCCCCGCACGGTGGCCGCACGCGCGACATGCGGAGGTTGAACGCGCTGCACTTGGCTCGCGTCTAACAGACAGCAGCACTGCTGTGCTGCGGTGAAACTATCGCGCCCGAGGCCGTCATGAAGCTCTCTGTCATTGCCGCCCTGACTTTCGCTGCGCTGATCAGCGCCGCCCATGCCGACGAGGCCGACAAGGTCCGGGAGACCACAAAGGCCGAAGCCGACGCCTTCAACGCGCGCCTCTATGCGGGCACGCTCACCGACAAGGCCTACGCCTGCTTCGTCCGTCGCTACGATGCCGAGCATCTGGCGCGGCATCCCAAGCAGAAGGTGGCATCCATGAAGCTGCTGGTCTCCGCGGAAACCGACAAGGAAGACAAGCAGCTGCACAATTCCTTCCGCCTGGGCTTCCGCTATCGGCATCGCTCCGGCGATTTCGACTCCAGTGGCTCGTGCGGCAGCCATGCCGTGCTGCTCAGCGAGGGGGACGAGGTCCGCATGGGCTGCGGCGTCGACTGCGAAGGCGGCGGCATCGAAGTGGCGCTGTCCAAGGACAACAAGTCGGCGATCATCCGCCTCGTGCAGATCCGGGTCTGGCAGAACAACAAGCCGGACGACGAGGCCGAGCAAGCGCTGGTCGCCGGCGCCGACGACAAGATCTTCCGCCTCGATCGCACCGACAACAGCGAGTGCGCCTCGCTCGTGACGGACCGCAAGGAACTCGCCGCACTGCGCCACAAGTGATATCTGTCGCGCGAGCTCAGTCCGTCGAAGGAGACTGCCCATGAACCGCCGGAACATCTTGTGGAGCGCCGTCTCGGCCCTGGGCGCGGCGCTTGGCGCCTCCGGCGCAAAAGCCGCGACCGATGCCGGCGCGAGCAGCAAGCTGAAGGTCGTCTATCATCTCAGCGACGCCGAGAAGGTCAATTTCGTGCTCGGCAACATCCAGAACCACATCGACGGCGTCGGCGGGCCCGAGCATGTGACGATCGCGCTGGTGATCCACGGCCCGGCGCTGAAGGCGTTTCACTCGGCTCAGGCCAGCCCCGACATCAGCAAGCGCGTCGGCGATTTCTCCAAGGACGGCGTCGAGCTTGCCGCCTGCGGCAACACGATGAAGGCGCAGAACGTCACGCTGAAGGAGCTGCTGCCGGGCTTCGTCAGCGCCGAGAAAGGCGGCGTGGTGCGTTTGGCCGAGCTGCAGTCGCAGGGGTATTTTTATTTGCGGCCGTAGCAGCCGGGAAATCGGTGCGCTCCCTCCCCCGCCTGCGGGGGAGGGTCGGGGAGAGGGTGTCTCCGCAACGGGATAGTCCCCTAGAGGAAAGAGCCCTCACCCGGCGCGCGGGACGATGCTTCGCATCGCCCGGGACGCGCCGACCTCTCCCGCAAGCGGGAGAGGTGTCCCAAGCCGCTTGACTCATCCATAACCCCACAGTTATGAGTACATCCATAACTTCCCAGTTATGGATCTTTCATGTCCGCCGCACCCGATCTCCTGTTCAGGACGCTCGCCGACCCGACGCGGCGGGCGATCTTCGAGCGGCTGTGCCGCGAGGGGGAGCAGACCGTCGGGGCGCTGACTGCGCGATCCGGAGTGTCCCAGCCGGCGGTCTCAAAGCATCTCGGCGCCTTGAAGCAGGCTGGCCTGGTGCGCGACCGCCATGAAGGACGCCAGACCCACTACAGCGCGCGGCCCGGTGCGCTCAATCCGCTGATCGACTGGACCGGCCGGATGGCCGGGTTCTGGCAGAAGAGGCTCGACGCCCTCGACGATCTCCTGAAGAGGATGGACCAATGAACGAACCTGCCGGGACTCGAACCGTCGTCATCGAGCGCGAATTTGCCTTTCCGGCTGAACGGATCTGGCGCGCGCTGACGCAGCCGCATCTGATCGAGGAATGGCTGATGAAGAACGACTTCAAGCCGACCGTCGGCCATCGCTTCAACCTGCGCGGCGAATGGGGCGGCGTGCTGGATTGCGAGGTGCTCACCATCGAGCCGCAGAAGACGCTCGCCTACACCTGGAATTTCTCGCACGAGGACGCCGCCTTCGATCTCAAGAGCGTGGTGACCTTCACGCTGACGCCGACGGGCGCGGGCACGCATCTGCGCGTCGAGCAGGCGGGCTTCAGCCCGACGCAGAAGCAGGCCTTTGGCGGCGCGCATGCCGGCTGGAAGCAGTTTTTGGCCAAGCTGGACGAAGTACTGGCGCGGCCGGATTGAGCCAGCCATGTCGATCATTGCAGAGGAGGTCCCGTTGAAGATGTGGATTCGACAAATCCATCGCTGGCTGTCCATCGCCTTTACTCTCGCGGTCATCGCGAACATCGTCGCCATGACGATGCAGCTCGATGCCGCCTGGATCGGCTTCCTGGCGCTCGTCCCGCTGATCCCGCTGCTTGCGACCGGGCTCTATCTGTTCGCGCTGCCTTACCTTGGCCGGCGTAGCGGTGCTCACAGCGAGGCCAGGTCATGACGAAAGCGGCGGCGGCGAAGAAAAGCAGCGCGAAGGCGGCGGACGGGGCCTCGCCCTCCAAGCTGATCGACGGCCGGATCAAGGAGCTCGGCGACTGGCGCGGCGAGATGCTGGCGCGGATCCGCGGCCTGATTAGGGAAGCCGACCCTGATGTCGTCGAGGAATGGAAATGGCGCGGCGTTCCCGTGTGGGAGCACGACGGCATCATCTGCACCGGCGAGACCTACAAGGAAGTGGTGAAGCTGACCTTTGCCAGGGGCGCGGCGCTGCAGGATCCCGCGGGCCTGTTCAACTCCAGCCTCGACGGCAACGTGCGGCGTGCGATCGATATTCGCGAAGGCGAGAAGATCAACGAGAAGGCGCTGAAGGCGCTGATCCGCGCGGCGGTGGGGCTGAATGCGTCGAAGGCGAAGAAGAAGCCGGCGAAGCGGTCCGCATAGCGATGCAGCAACGAACGTCTTTCCTTCTCCCCTTGTGGGAGAAGGTGGCATAGGCGGCCTGCAGCCGCCGTTCTTCAGAACGCCGAAGCAGAGCTTCGGCTATGGCGCCGGATGAGGGGTCTCTATCGGCAGGGAAGGTGTGGAGAGATACCCCTCACCCCAGTGAGCTTGTGCCTGCCAGCGTCGCTGCCCTCTCCCACAAGGGGCGAGGGCACATCAACGCGCATTTCGCCTTTTTGCCGGTAAGCCGCCTCACGCCACCGCCGCCGGTATCGGGCGCGGGCTCACGACATATTCGCGCAGGACCTTGTCGTTGGCGTCAACCTCGATCAGCGCGACGTCGTAGGTCCAGAGATCGGCGAGATGCTGCAGCACGCGCTTGGCGTCGGTCTCGTTGAGCTGCGAGCCCTTGATGACGTGGTGATGCAGGATCAGGCGGCGGTCGCCGGAGAGATCGACGTCGACCACCTCGATATTGGCGTCGATGAAGCCGACGTCGTGCTGCCGCGCCAGCTCGCGGCGGACGCGGCGGAAGCCGCGCTCGTCATGGATGGCATCGACCCGGATGCCGGCGCGCTCCTCGGGATCGTCGTGCAGGTGGAACATGCGGAAGTGCCGCATCAACCTGGGACTCAGGAACTGACCGATGAAGCTCTCGTCGCGATAATTGGCCCAGACGTCGCGCAGCACGCCCATGACGTCGTTCCTGCCGGCGATGTCGGGGAACCACTCGCGGTCCTCGTCTTGCGGCCTGGTGACGATGCGCTCGATGTCCTGCATCACGGCAAAGCCGAGCGCGTAAGGATTGAAGCCGGAGAAGCGGGGGTCGTCGAATTCGGGCTGGAACACCACGTTGGTGTGCGATCCCAGGAATTCGAGGAAGTTGCCGTCGCTGATGCGACCCTGCTCGTGCAGCTTGGTCATGATGCGATAGTGGACGTAGGTCGCCGTCCCCTCGTTCATCACCTTGGTCTGGCTCTGCGGATAGAAATATTGCGCGATGTGGCGGACGATGCGCAAGAGCTCGCGCTGCCAGGGCGCCAGCCGCGGCGCGCTCTTCTCCAGGAAATAGAGCAAATTCTCCTGCGGCAGGCCGAGCAGCTTGCGGCGGCGCTCGATGCTGAGCGCGGACCGGCTCTTGGTCGCGCCCTTGGGAACTGTACGCCAGAGATCGTTGAAGACCTCCTCCTCGTGCTGGCGGCGGCGCCCTGCCCGCTTCTCCTCGGCGCGCAGATCGAGCTTCTTCTTGCCGGGATAACGGTCGATGCCGTGCGACATCAGCGCATGCGCGGCATCGAGCGTGCGCTCGACCTCGATGCGGCCGTAGCGATCCTCGCATTGCATGACGTAGTTCTTGGCGAAGTCGAGATAGTCCAGGATGCCGTCGGCGTCGGTCCACTGCTTGAACAGATAATTGTTCTTGAAGAAATGGTTGTGGCCGAAGGCGGCATGCGCGATCACCAGCGTCTGCATCGTCGCCGTGTTCTCCTCCATCAGATAGGAGATGCAGGGCGAGGAGTTGATCACGATCTCATAGGCGAGCCCCATCAGGCCCTTGCGGTAGGACGCCTCATGGAACGCGAAGTGCTTGCCGAACGACCAGTGCTTGTAGAACAAGGGCATGCCGACCGACGAATAGGCGTCCAGCATCTGCTCGGCAGTGATGACCTCGATCTGGTTCGGATAGACGTCGAGCCCGAGATCCTTCAACGCCACCTCCTCGCAGGCATCGGTGATGCGCTGCAAGGTGTGAAAATCCCAATCGGCGCCTTCGAACAATCGTTCCGTCATGGAGCGGTCTTCTCCTGGGCAGTTTCGCGGCGCTGGAACAGGTCGTGGAACACCGGAAAGATCTCGCTGCGCTCCGAGACCTTGCGCATCGAGAGCGGTGCGCCGCTGCTGCGCAGGCGCTCATAGAGGGTCCAGAGCGAGGAGTCGGAGAGATCGAAGGCGCTGCCGCCGGATTCCCCGACCTCGAGATAGGCGAAGAACTGGCAGATCGGCAGGATCTTGTCGGTCAGCAGCAGCCCTGTGAGCTCGCCGTCGGAGTAGGAATTGTCACCGTCGGAGGCTTGCGCGGCGTAGATGTTCCAGTCCGACGGGTTGAAGCGCTCGCGCACGATCTCGTGCATCGCCTGCAGCGCGCTGGAAACCAGCGTGCCGCCCGAGGCCGGACCGTAGAAGAAGGTCTGCTCGTCCACCTCCTCGGCGCGATCGGTGTGGCGGATGAAGACGATCTCGACGTGCTTGTAGCGCCGCTTCAGGAACACGTAGAGCAGCATGTAGAAGCGCTTGGCGAGATCCTTCATGTGCTCGGACATCGAGCCGGAGACGTCCATCAGGCAGAACATCACGGCCTGCGCGACGGGCTTCGGCACCGTCTCGAAGCGCCGGTAGCGGATGTCGAGCGGGTCGATGAAGGGAATGCGCTTGGATTTCGCCTTCAACCTTTCGAGCTGAGCGACCAGCTCCGCGCGCTCGTCCTCGTCCGTGCATGCTTCGACCGCGGCTTCCAGCTCGTCGATCTCCTCCTTGCGGGGACGCTTGAGCGCGATGCGGCGCGCCAGCGCGAGCTTCACCGTCCGGCTCACCGAGATGTTGGCCGGCGAGCCCGACGTGGTGTAGCCGGCGCGCTGGATGCCCTCGCTCTCGGTCTGCGCGATCTTGCGCTTGGCGAGATCCGGAAGCTCGAGGTCGTCGAGGAAGAGATCGACGAACTCGTCACGGCTCAGCACGAAGCGGAAGGCGTCCTCGCTGTCGCCTTCGCCGGGGCCGGAATCCTTGGCGCTGCCCTGGCCGGAGCGCTGGAGATAGTCGCCCTCGACGAATTTCTTGTTGCCGGGCAGGACCATGTCCCGCGTTCCGCCCTCGCGGCGGAACCGCGGCTCGTGCATGCCGTCGAGCGGGATCGTGACCTCACCCCCCTCCAGGACGTCCTTGATGTCGCGTTCCTGCGAGGTCTTCTTGACGGCGCCCTGCACCAGGGATTTGGCCCGACGCAAGAACCGCTGGCGGTTCTCAAGACTCTTGCCGCCTGGATTCAGGCGCCTGTCAATGATGTGAATGGGCACTTTTCCATCCGCCTCCCATCCGCCTCAGCCGGCCTGCTTCACGCGCATGTACCATTCGACGAGCCGGCGAACCTGACGCTCGGTGTAGCCGCGCTCCACCATGCGTGCGACGAACTCGCCGTGCTTCTTCTCCGTCTCGCCGTCCTTCTTCGACCCGAAGGAGATGACCGGAAGCAGGTCCTCGACCTGGGAGAATATCCGCTTTTCGATCACATCGCGAATCTTCTCGTAGGAGGTCCAGGTCGGATTCTTGCCGGCGTTCTGGGCCCGCGACCGTAACGAGAATTTGACGACCTCGTTCCGGAAGTCCTTTGGATTGGCGATGCCGGCCGGCTTCTCGATCTTGGTCAATTCCTGGTTCAACAGTTCGCGATCCAGCAACTGGCCCGTGTCAGGATCCTTGAAGTCCTGATCCTCGATCCACGCATCCGCATAGTCAACGTAACGGTCGAAAAGGTTCTGGCCATAGTCGGTGTAGGATTCCAGGTACGCCTTCTGGATCTCGTTACCGATGAATTCGGCGTAGCGCGGCGCGAGTTCCGCCTTGATGAATTCGAGATAGCGTTTCTCGGTCTCCTCCGGCAGCTGCTCGCGGCGGATCGACTGCTCCAGCGCGTACATCAGGTGCACGGCGTCGGCGGCGACCTCCTGCGGGTCGTGGTTGAAGGTCGCAGCCAGGATCTTGAAGGCAAAGCGCGTGGAAACGCCGTCCATGCCCTCGTCGACGCCGGCGGCATCGCGGTATTCCTGGACGCTACGCGCCTTCGGATCGGATTCCTTCAGGCTCTCGCCGTCGTAAACCCGCATCTTGGCGAACACCGTGGAATTCTCGTGCTTGCGCAGGCGCGACATCACCGAGAACCGTGCCATCGTCTCCAGCGTCGAGGGCGCGCACGGCGCCGACGCCAGTTCGGAGCCCTGGATCAGCTTCTCGTAGATCTTCTGCTCTTCGGTGACCCGCAGCACGTACGGCACCTTGATCACGCAGATGCGGTCGATGAAGGCTTCGTTGTTCTTGTTGGCCTTGAAACTCGCCCACTCCGCCTCATTGGAGTGCGCGAGAATGACGCCGTTGAACGGGATCGCGCCGATGTTCTCGGTGCCGATGTAGTTGCCCTCCTGCGTCGCGGTGAGCAGCGGGTGCAGCATCTTGATCGGCGCCTTGAACATCTCGACGAATTCAAGGATGCCCTGGTTGGCGCGATTGAGGCCGCCCGAATAGCTGTAGGCGTCGGGATCGTTCTGCGCGTAGGTCTCGAGCTTGCGGATGTCGACCTTGCCGACCAGCGACGAGATGTCCTGGTTGTTCTCGTCGCCCGGCTCGGTCTTGGAGACCGCGATCTGGCGCAGCCGCGACGGCTGGATCTTGGCGACGCGGAATTGCGAGATGTCGCCGCCGAAGGCTTCCAGCCGCTTGTAGCACCACGGGCTCATCAGGCCGGTGAGGCGCCGTCGCGGAATGCCATACTTCTCCTCGAGCATCGGCCCGAGGTTATCCGGATCGAACAGGCTGAGCGGGCTCTCGAACACGGGTGAGAGTTCGTCGCCGGCCTTGAGCACATAGATGGGGTTCACTTCCATCAGCGACTTCAACCGCTCGGCGAGCGAGGACTTGCCGCCGCCGACCGGGCCGAGCAGATAGAGGATCTGCTTGCGCTCCTCCAGTCCTTGCGCCGCGTGGCGGAAGAAGCCGACGATGCGCTCGATGGTTTCTTCCATGCCGTAGAAGCCGGCGAAGGCCGGATAGGTGCGGATCGTGCGGTTCAAAAAAATACGGCCAAGGCGAGGGTCCTTGGCCGTGTCGATCGTCTGGGGATCACCGATCGCCGCTAGAAGTCGTTCGGCCGCGTTCGCGTATTTCATGGGATCGCTTCGACACGATTCCAAATATTCCGCCATCGACATGTCGTGCTGGCTTCTCGCCTCGAACGACCGAGCGAAAGCGTTGAACAGAGAATCGTTGTACATGATCCCTCTCCGCGTGAGTTCCGCTACAAGCTGAAACGAAAGCAGTTACCGGACCGTTCCTCAGGCCGTTTCGAATCAGCGTGAGCACATGACGATCATTGGACACCCGGGTGCCAACACGACGCAACGCACAACGTAGGCACTCCATGAGTTACGAACAGGCACATGCCTGTAATTTGTGCGAATCTCTATCTATATTGGCTCATTTCCAGAAAATGTCACTTGGTCGCAACATCCGGGCATTCCCGGGGCTCTGTCCATCCGGCAATGCAGCATAGCGATCCGGGAGCGGCGATCTTATGACACTTGTACGGCGAAGCTTTGGGAGCCGCGTTCATCTTCCTGCTGCAATGCGGTGTGCGCGCTGCTGGCGGCGTGACAGTCGCGACAGGCGCGCAGCAATGTATCAAAATCGGTCGCCAGGGCCTCCGAGCGGATGACGATGCAACCATCCCGCGCGCCCCGGGCCAGGGTGGGGATGGCGCACAGCTGGCGCCGCAATGCCGGCGACGGCGTCAGCACGATCGTCTTTTGGCCGCGGCATTCTTCAGCCGAAATCTCCGCGATCGACTCCCACGGCAGAAATTCATTGCCGATGCGGAGATCGCGGATGCCGTAGGGTGTGACGACCACCACCGCTCCTCGCTCGGCGGGAAGCATCCAGACCAGCCATCCGGTCACCAGGCCGAACACCATGACGCCGGCATAGCCGACCGTCGTGTCATAATTGCCGAGACCGTCCCATAAGTCGAAGGCAAGCCCCGCACTGAGCAGGGTCATGACAAAGCCCGCGGCGACCAGCAGCCGCAGCCGCGTCACGCATCGACTGATTTCGAGATCGCGGGATGCGTCGATGCTCACCGCGGACGCAACCGGTTGCTGGCTGTCGGCGACGACGACGGCCGAACCTTCATGATGGGCGTGCATGCTTTTCCCCCAAGCATGGCCATTCGCGGCCAAGCCACGACGCAACCGCGGATCGAATCCGCCGATGGCACTCCACGCAACCACTGGCTGACGAGGCGAGACGGCTGACGTTACGCAAAGCGACGTTACGCAAAGCGACGCTACGCAAAGCGACTTCGGCCGCGTTCTCCGGCCAAGTTTTACGCAACGCTGCCACTGTCGCCTGGATCGCCATGATCGCGACGGAGTTACACGTAGAGTATGACGCTCATACCCTTGATTGGTTCCCTCCCGGGAGCATGTACGCTACAGGATAGCGCGTCAGGACCGGCGCGGAAACCCCTCGCCCGCAGGCTTGGAGAGAAATAAGCATCATGAATCCCGTCAAAGAACTGGAAAAGCACGGACAAGCGGTCTGGCTGGACTTCCTGGCCCGTGGCTTCATCGCCAAGGGCGACCTGAAGCGGCTGATCGATACCGACGGCGTCAAGGGCGTCACCTCCAATCCGTCGATCTTCGAGAAGGCGATCGGCAGCTCCGACGAATATGACGCCTCGATCGGCAAGGCGCTGAAGCGCGGCGACCGGACCGTGGCCGACCTGTTCGAGGCGGTCGCAATCGAGGACATCCAGAATGCCGCCGACGTGCTGCGCCCGGTCTATGACCGCCTCGAGGGCCGGGACGGCTTCGTGAGCCTGGAAGTGTCGCCTTATCTGGCGATGGATACCGCCGCCACGGTCGCCGAGGCGCGGCGGCTCTGGAAGGACGTCGATCGCCAGAATCTGATGGTGAAGGTGCCGGCGACGCGCGAGGGCTTGCCGGCGATCGAACAGCTCATCGGCGAAGGCATCAGCATCAACATCACGCTGCTGTTCTCGAAGGCAGTCTATCTCGAGGTCGCCGAAGCCTATCTCGCCGGCCTCGAGAAATACGTCGCCGGCGGCGGCGATCCGTCGCATGTCGCGAGCGTGGCGAGCTTCTTCGTCAGCCGGATCGACAGCATGGTCGACAAGCAGCTCGACGAGAAGATCGCCCGCGCCAATGATCCATCGGAGAAGGAGCGGCTTGCTGCGCTGAAGGGCAAGGTCGCGATCGCCAATGCCAAGCTCGCCTACCGGGATTACAAGCGCCTGTTTACAGGTCCGCGCTGGGAGAAGCTCGCCGCCAAGGGCGCCAGGCCGCAGCGCATGCTGTGGGCCTCCACCGGCACCAAGAACAAGGACTACAGCGACGTCCTCTATGTCGAGGAACTGATCGGCCCCGACACCATCAACACCATGCCGCCGGCGACGCTGGACGCGTTCCGCGACCACGGCAAGCCGCGCGACAGCCTGGAAGAGGATGTCGATGACGCCAGGCGCGTGCTGGAGGAGCTGGAGCGCTCCGGCATCTCGCTCGATGCGATCACCGAGGAGCTGGTCAAGGACGGCGTCAAGCTGTTCGCCGATGCCGCCGACAAGCTCTACGGAGCGGTCGCGCACAAGCGCGCCACGGTGCTCGGGCCGGCGCTCGACCGCCAGCAGCTTTCGCTGGGCGACGGGCTCGGCAAGGCCGTCGCCAAGAGCACCGAGGAATGGCGTGCCACCGCCAAGATCCGCAGGCTCTGGCAGCGCGACAAATCGGTGTGGACCGGCACGGACGAGGACAAATGGCTCGGCTGGCTCGACAGCGCCGCCAAGGCCGACATTGCCGACTACGAGGATTATGCCGGCCGCGTGAAGGGCCAGAAATTCTCCGACGCCGTCGTGCTCGGCATGGGCGGATCGAGCCTCGGACCCGAGGTGCTGGCCGAGACCTTTGGCAAGAAGCCCGGCTTCCCGAAGCTGCACGTGCTCGACTCCACCGATCCCGCGCAGGTGCGGGCGATGGAGGGGAAGATCGACATCGCCAACACCGTCTTCATCGTCTCCAGCAAGTCCGGCGGCACCACCGAGCCGAACGCGATGAAGGACTATTTCCATGAGCAGGTCGCCAAGGCGGTCGGGACCAAGGTGAAGACCGGCCATCGCTTCATCGCCGTGACCGACGCCGGCTCGTCGCTGGAGAGGGCGGCGAAGAAGCTGAACTACGCCCGCGTCTTCCACGGCGAGCCCTCGATCGGCGGACGCTATTCGGTGCTCTCGCCGTTCGGGCTGGTGCCGGCGGCGACCGCCGGCATCGACGTCAAGACCTTCGTCAAGCATGCGCTCGCGATGGCCCGCTCCTGCGGGCCGGACGTGCCGCCATCCGAGAACCCGGGCGTGCAGCTCGGGCTCGCCATGGGCCTCGCCGGGCTCGAAGGCCGCGACAAGGTGACGATCCTGTCATCGAAGAAGATCGCCGATTTCGGCGCCTGGGCCGAGCAGCTCATCGCGGAATCGACCGGCAAGGAGGGCAAGGGCCTGATCCCGATCGAGGGCGAGCCGCCGGGCGATCCCTCGGTCTACGACAATGATCGCTTCTTCATCGACATCCGCATCGAGGGCGAAGCGGACGCCGCCCACGACTCCAAGCTTGCCGCGATCGAAGCGGCTGGCCATCCCGTGGTGCGCATCGTCATGAAGTCGATCGACCATCTCGGCCAGGAATTCTTCCGCTTCGAGATGGCCACGGCCGTGGCGGGCTCGATCCTCGGCATCAACCCGTTCGACCAGCCGGACGTGGAAGCGGCCAAGATCAAGACCCGCGAGCTCACCGCCGCGTTCGAGAAGACCGGCGCGTTGCCGGAAGAGCAGCCGGTGGTCAGCACGGATGAGGCCGATCTCTACACCGACGAGGCCAACGCGGCGGCGCTGCGCGCGGCCGGCGCCAACGGCGATCTCAGCTCCTGGCTGAAGGCGCATCTCTCGCGCTCGAACCATGGCGACTATGTCGCCCTGCTCGGCTACATCGCGCGTGACAAGGCGACGATCGACGCGCTCCAGGCCATGCGGTTAGAGGTGCGCGAGAAGCGGCATGTGGCGACCTGCGCCGAGTTCGGGCCGCGCTTCCTGCACTCGACGGGACAGGCCTACAAGGGCGGACCCGACAGCGGCGTGTTCCTCCAGATCACGGCCGACGATGCCAAGGATCTGCCGGTGCCGGGCCAGAAAGCCAGCTTTGGCGTCATCAAGGCGGCGCAGGCGCGGGGCGACTTCGACGTGCTCACCGAACGGGGCCGGCGTGCACTGCGTGTGCACCTGAAGGGCGGGCTCAAGAAGGGTCTCGCGGCCCTCAACGCGGCGCTTAACGAGGCGCTGAACTGAAGGAATAATGCAGATGCAACTCGGCATGATCGGCCTCGGCCGAATGGGCGGCAACATCGTTCGCCGCCTGATGCGCCAGGGACATTCGACCGTGGTCTACGACAAGGATACCAAGGCAGTCGCCGGCCTTGCTGCAGACGGCGCGGTCGGCTCGGCGACGCTGGAAGAGTTCGTCGCCAAGCTGGAGCGGCCACGCACGGCCTGGGTGATGCTGCCGGCAGGGCGCATCACCGAGACCACGATCGAGACGATCGCCGGCGTGATGCAGGCTGGCGACGTCATCATCGACGGCGGCAACACCTTCTGGCAGGACGACGTCCGCCGCGGCAAGGCGCTGAAGGAGCGCGGTATCCACTATGTCGATGTCGGCACCTCAGGCGGCGTCTGGGGACTCGACCGCGGCTATTGCATGATGATCGGCGGCGAGAAGCAGGTCGTCGACCGGCTCGATCCGATCTTTGCCGCGCTCGCGCCGGGCGCCGGCGACATTCCGCGCACCGAAGGACGCGAGGGGCGCGATCCCCGCATCGAGCAAGGCTATATCCATGCCGGCCCTGTCGGCGCCGGGCACTTCGTCAAGATGATCCACAACGGCATCGAATACGGGCTGATGCAGGCCTATGCCGAAGGTTTCGACATTCTCAAGAATGCCAATATCGAGGCTTTGCCGGCAGATCATCGCTACGATTTCGATCTCGCCGACATCGCCGAGGTGTGGCGGCGCGGCAGCGTGATCCCGTCCTGGCTGCTCGACCTCACCTCGACCGCACTCGCCGATAGCCCCCTTCTGTCGGAATATTCCGGCTTCGTGGAGGATTCCGGCGAAGGACGCTGGACCGTGAACGCCGCAATCGACGAGGCCGTGCCGGCCGAAGTTTTGACCGCGGCGCTCTACACACGTTTCCGTTCCCGCAAGGAACACACCTTCGCCGAAAAGATTCTCTCCGCGATGCGCGCCGGTTTCGGCGGCCACAAGGAGCCGAGGCAGCCGGGCGCCTCGAAACCAAAGTAACGAGTCAACCAAGCGAAGGCCGACAATTCGTGACAAAAGACCCGCAAGTAAAGCGCAAGCCGGAAAATTGCGCCTTCGTCATCTTTGGTGTCACCGGCGACCTCACCCATCGCCTGGTGATGCCATCGCTCTACAATCTCGCCGCCGAGCACCTGTTGCCGGAAAAATTCTGCGTCGTCGGCGTCGCCCGCAGGGGCCAGTCGGATGACGAGCTGCGCGACAGCCTGATGCAAGGCCTGCGCGAGTTCGCGACGCGGCCCGTGGACGACGACATCGCCAAGAAGCTGCTGGAATGCGTGACCTTCGTCGAGGCCGACGCAAAGGATCCGCCCTCCTTCGACCGCCTGCGCGCGCATCTGGATTCGCTGGAATGCGCGCAGGAGACCGGCGGCAACCGGCTGTTCTATCTGGCAACGCCGCCCGCCGCCTTCGCGCCGACCGCGCGCGAGCTCGGCCGCACCGAGATGATGAAGGAGAACGGCGCCTGGCGGCGGCTGGTCATCGAGAAGCCGTTCGGCACCGATCTCGCATCGGCCAAGGCGCTGAATGCCGAGCTGCTGAAGATCATGGACGAGCACCAGATCTACCGGATCGACCACTATCTCGGCAAGGAAACGGTGCAGAACATCCTGGTGTTGCGCTTTGCCAACGGCATGTTCGAGCCGATCTGGAATCGCAACCACATCGACCACATCCAGATCACGGTCGAGGAGAAGCTCGGCGTCGGGCATCGCGGCGGCTTTTACGATGCCACGGGCGCGTTGCGCGACATGGTGCCGAACCATCTGTTCCAGCTGATGTCGCTGGTGGCGATGGAGCCGCCGAGCCGTTTCGACGCGCATTCGGTGCGCTCCGAGAAGGCCGAGGTGCTCACGGCGATTCAGCGGCCGAGCCCGGAGGAAGCGCTGAGGAGCTCGGTGCGCGCGCAATATCTCGCGGGCCGCATCGGCGACGAGGAGATCCTGGACTATCGCAAGACCGCGGACGTCAAGCCGGGCAGCACCACCGAGACCTATGTCGCGCTGAAGCTGATGATCGACAATTGGCGCTGGGCCGGCGTGCCGTTCTATTTGCGCACGGGCAAGGCGCTGGCGCACAAGCGCACCGAGGTGGCGATCAAGTTCAAGCAGGCGCCGCTCTCGATGTTCTCAGGCACGGCGGTCGACCGCCTGTCGCAGAACTTTCTGACCATCGGCATCGCGCCGACCGAAACCATCGAGCTTCAGTTCAACGCCAAGATCCCGGGGCCGAGCGTCACGATCGACGGCGTCGAGATGAAATTCCGCTACGGCGACTATTTCCGGGCCGATCCCTCGACCGGCTACGAGACGCTGATCTACGACTGCATGATCGGCGACAACATCCTGTTCCAGCGCGCCGACGGCGTCGAGGCCGGCTGGGGGGCGGTGCAGCCGTTCCTGGACGCCTGGAAGAGCGCGGGCAACAACGGCATCGAGACCTATGAAGCCGGCAGCGACGGCCCCGGCTGCGCCGATGAACTGCTCCGGCGCGATGGGCGAAGCTGGCGGAAATACTCGTGATTGCCGCCGGCCAGCCGAAGCTGATCGTCGAAGCCGACGCCGAAGCTCTTGCCCGCGCCGCGGCCGAACGGGTGATGGCGCGGATCGCGGCCAATCCCGGACGGATCGCGATCTGTCTCACCGGCGGCTCCAGCCCGAAGAAGCTCTATCAACTGCTCGGCAGCGAGGCGTGGCGCGGCAGGATTCCATGGGACCGCGTGCACTGGTTCATCGGCGACGAGCGCTTCGTGCCCGAAAGCGATCCCCTCAACAACATGGCGGTCGCGCGCGCGGCGTTTCTCGACCGCCATGCGCCCGCCGGCCATATCCACCCGATTCCCACCACGGCCGACAATCCCGATGCCGGCGCTGAAGCCTATGCATACGAGCTGCAGGCCTTCTATGGCGCGGACGGGCTCGATCCGGGGCGCCCGCTGTTCGACCTCGTTCTGATGGGCGCGGGGCCGGACGGGCACACCGCCTCGCTATTTCCCGGTTATCCCGAGATCGAGGAGACCCGACGCTGGGTCGTCGGCGTCGCCAAAGCCAATGTCGCGCCGTTCGTGCCGCGGATCTCGCTCACCCTGCCCGTTCTGGCCTCCTGCCGCGAGATGCTGTTCGAGATTGCCGGGCACGACAAGCGGCCGATCTTGACGCGCCTCTTCAATGGCGAGAATCTGCCGGCCTTACGCGCGCGCTCGGATGGCGAGACCGTCTGGCTGGTCGATAGGGCCGCGCTTCCGGAGGAAATTCGTGGGCCGCGCTGAAGCACCTTGTGCATTGATCGTGATGGGCGTGTCGGGTTCGGGCAAGAGCACGGTTGCGAAGGCACTCGGCGAGCGGCTCGGCTGGCGTTTCGAGGACGGCGACAGCTTTCATCCCGCCGGCAATGTCGAGAAGATGCGGGCCGGCCATCCGCTCACCGACGAGGACCGCTGGCCCTGGCTCAACGCCATCGCCGACGAGATCGCGCTTGTGTGCGGACGCGGCGAGCACATCATCATCGCCTGCTCGGCGCTGAAGCACGCCTATCGCGACGTGCTGCTGCGCGGGCGCAGTGACGTCCGCTTCGTGTTCCTGAAGGGGACGAAAGAGCTGATCGCCGAGCGGCTCGCGCTGCGCAAGGGCCATTTCATGCCGCCCGGGCTGCTGACGAGCCAGTTCGAGACGCTGGAGCCGCCGGAAGCGGGCGAGCACGTCATCACCGTCTCGATCGACGAGACCGTCGAGGCGATCGTGGACGGCATCGTGCGGCAATTGAAACTGGGCGGCGCAATACCCAAGGTCCTGCCATGACGCAAGTCTCACTCGTGGTGTCCGACGTCGACGGCACGCTGCTGACCAAGGACAAGACGCTGACCGAGCGCGCGCGGAGCGCGGTGCAGCGGCTGCACCGGGCCGGCATCGGCTTCACCATCACCTCCAGCCGCCCTGCGATCGGCATGCGCTTCCTGATCGAGCCGCTGGCGCTGTGGCTGCCGGTCGGCCCCTTCAACGGCTCCTCGATCATCGATCCCGAGATGCGGCCGGTCGAGCAGCACCTGATTCCCGCGAGTGCGGCCGAGCGGTCCTTGCAGATCCTCCGCGACTACGGCGCCGACATCTGGCTGTTCACCACCGACAAATGGCTGATCGACAACCCCCGCGGCAGCTACGTCGCCCACGAGCAGCATACGATCCGCGCCGACCCCACCATCGTGTCCGATTTCTCACCGTACCTTTCGAGCGCCTGCAAGATCGTCGGCGCCAGTGCCGATGCCGCGGGGCTCGCGGCCTGCGAGAAAGCGATGCAGGAGGCGCTCGGCCGCGAAGCCACCGCGGTGCGCTCGCAGACCTATTATCTCGACATCACCCCGCCCGGCTTCGACAAGGGCACCTTCGTGCAGGCCATGGCCAAGCACCTCGACATTGCCACCGACGCGATCGCCACCATCGGCGACATGCAGAACGACCTCGCGATGTTCCGCGTCAGCGGCGTCTCGATCGCGATGGGCAACGCCGCCGACAACGTCAAGGACGAGGCGACGCATGTCACTGCGAGCAACGAGCAGGACGGTTTTGCCGAGGCGATGGAGATGATCTTGAAGTGGAACGGGGCTGGCTAGAAGCCTGGTGGCCCCAACTATCGCCTGTCGCACGGTATCCACCTCTCCCCGACGGGGAGAGGTCGGATTGCGCAGCAATCCGGGTGAGGGGCCGCAGCGGTCGGTGAGACTGAAACCCCTCACCCGGACCGCATCTTCGATGCGATCCGACCTCTCCCTACGGGAGAGGTGAAGGGCCAGCCGCGCCGATCTACTGCGACCGCTGCATCGCCGGCTTCTCGCTCTTCCGTCTTGCCGCCGAGAGATTATGCGCGGTGTTGATCAGGGCGATGTGGGTCAGCGCCTGCGGAAAGTTTCCGGTCTGGCGCCGCGTCTCGGAATCGTATTCCTCCGCCAGCAGTCCAACATCGTTCGCGACGCCGACCACGCGGTCGAATAATTCCTGCGCCTTGCCGAGGTTGCCCGACAGCACATAGGCATCGGCGAGCCAGAGGCTACAGGCCAGGAACGCGCCTTCGAGCGGCGGCTGCCCGGCAGGCAGCTCGCGCGGATCGTGTCGCAGCACGAAGCCGTCGCGCATCAGGCACTTCTCGACGGAAGCAATGGTGCTGTGGATGCGCGGATCCGATGGCGGCAGGAAGCCGACCGCCGGCAGCAGCAGCACGCTGGCATCGAGCAGTTTTGAGCCATAGGATTCGACGAAGGCGCCCGCCTTTGCGTCAAAACCCTTGTTGCAGACGTCGCGATGAATGGCCTCGCGCAGGGTGCGCCAATGCAGCAGCGGCGCCTTGAAGCCAAACGTCTCGGCGCTCTTGATGCCGCGGTCGAAGGCGACCCAGGTCATCACCTTGGAGAAGACATAATGCTTGGGCTGTCCGCGCCGCTCCCAGATACCATGGTCGGGCCGGTCCCAAACCTCGGCCAGATGATTGAGCACGGCGCATTCCAGCGCCCAGCTCTGCTCGTCGAGCTTGAGCTTGGCCATGCGCGACTGGTGGAGTGCGTCGATCAACTCGCCGTAGACGTCGAGCTGAAGCTGCGCATGCGCGGCGTTGCCGATGCGCACGGGCCGCGCGCCCTCGTAGCCCCTGAGCCAGCCCGCCTCCCATTCCAGCAGCCGCCGATGCCCCCAGATGCCGTACATGATCTGCATGTTCGCCGGCGAGCCGGCAGCGGCGCGCAGCAGCCAATTGTGCCAGGCCAAGGCTTCCTCGGTGTAGCCCGAGTTCATCAGCGCGAGCAGCGTGAAGGTGGCGTCGCGCAGCCAGCAGAAGCGGTAGTCCCAGTTCCTGCTGCCGCCGAGCTTTTCCGGCAGGGAGGTGGTGGGGGCCGCGACGATGCCGCCGGTCGGAGCGAAGGTCAGCGCCTTCAGCGTGATCAGCGCGCGCACGATCAGATCGTGATAGTCGCCGTCGCGGATGCAGCGGCTGCACCATTCCTGCCAAAATTTGTCGGTTTCCGCGAGCGCGAGCTCCGGGTCGATCGGCCCGGGTGGCGGCAGATGCGAGGGGCCGTAGGTCAGCACGAAGGGCACGGTCTCGCCCGCCTCGACCTCGAATTCGGCAATCGTCGTCAGGTCCTCGCCATGGGTCTCGACGGGTGTTCGCAGCACCGTCATGTCCTGGCCGCAGATTGCCAGCAGCGAATGATCCAGTCGCCGCACCCAGGGAATGTCGGCGCCGAAGCCGAAGCGGATGACGAGCTCCATCCGCATCTTCACGGTGCCGCTGACGCCTCGGACCAGCCGCACGATGTCCGAGGCCTTGCCGCGCGGCGGCATGAAGTCGATCAGCGCGACGGTGCCGCTCTTCGTCTCAAAACGCGTTTCGAGGATGAGGGTATTGCCGAGATAGCGCCGCGAGATTCGGAGCGCGTTCTCGCTCGGCGCGATCAGCCAGCGGCCGTTCTTGTGCGTGCCGAGGATGGCGGCAAAGCAGGCGTCGGAATCGAAGGCAGGCCAGCACAGCCAGTCGATCGAGCCGTTGCGCCCGACCAGCGCCGCGGTCTCGCAATCGCCGATCAGCGCATAGTCCTCGATCCTCTGAGACAATGTGGTGCAAGCCTAGCAATCCCGGCTGTCAACTCCCGCCGGGCAATGAACGTTCCCGCGTCGCGGCCGTCAAAGCCGCGAGATCGATCTTGGAGGCGATCTTGTCGAGCACAACAGGAAGGCGCTGGCGCCAGTTCGGATGCTCGTCGATCGTGCCGGGAATGTTGGGCTGGTCGATCACGCCGAGCAGGTCCTCCATGGACACCGCGAGCAGGCGCGAAGGCGTGCGCGACAGGAAGGCGAGCACGGAATAGAGGTCGTTGGCGCCGATGCCGTTCTGGCGCAGGATCTCGTCGAGCCTGCCGAGCGCGTCCCAGCGCGCCTGGTCGTTCTCGCCGGGATCGAGCCCGAGCGAGCGCTTCATCTTGAGATCGCTGAAGGAGCGCCAGCCGGCATAGGTGCACAGGTCATGCGTGTTCAGCGTCACCAGCGCATTGGGCCGGTAGTGGTCGACATTGCGGAAATGGCCGGCATCGTCGCGCTCGAACATCATGACGAGGTAGGACCAGATGCCGAAATCCTGCATGGTCTCGCGAAAGCCTTCCGGCACGGTGCCGAGGTCCTCGCCGATCACGATGCATTTGTGGGCTGCGCTCTCGCGCACCACGGCGGCGAGCAGCGCCTCGAACGGCATCTGCACATAGGCGCCGTTATCAGGCTTGAAGCCGCGCGGCACGAGATAAAGCCGCTTCAGCCCGAGCACGTGATCGAGCCTGATGGCGCCGGCATGGCGCATCGCCGCCGCCAGCATGTCGGCGAACGGCACGAAGGACTGCGCTTCTAGGCCGCCGGCATTGAAGCCGGCGAGGCCCCAGTCCTGGCCGACGGTGTTGAGCACGTCGGGCGGCGCGCCGACGGCGAGATGGCGGGAAATCGCCGTCTGCTCGTTCCAGGCATCGAAGCCATTGGACTGCACGCCGACGGCAACGTCGAGATAAAGCCCGACCCGCATGCCGAGCTGGCCGGCCAGTTCCTTGGCGGCATGCAGCTGGCTGTCGGCTGTCCATTGCACGAACTCGACGAACTCGACCTCGCGCTTATCAGGGCCATTGCGCAGCTCGGCGCATTTCGCCTCATCCGGCTGCTGCCATTCCGCCGGCCATTCCCACCAGGGCGCGGTGTAGCGATGGCGCAGCACCTCGAAGCAGGCAAAGCGGGACAACAGCGGCGTGCGGGCGGCGCGGAAGGCGTCAAACGCCTTGCGGCGCGCCTCGCTCGCGCTTTTCACGAAGCTGTTAAAGGCGGCGCGCAGGGCCAGCCATTTCAACGCCGCCATGTCGGTATAAGGGACGCGATCACCCTCGCGCAGACGGGCGGCCGTCGCGGCCGCGTCGGGCACGAGGTCTGCCGAGAATTCGGGAATCGCCTCGACGTCGATATAGAGCGGATTGAGAAACAGCCGGCTGTTCGGCGAATAGGGGCTGCAATCGGCCGGCTGGTCGTCGAACAACACGTGGAGCGGGTTGAGCCCGACACCGTCGGCCCCGAGCTGCTTGGCAAGCCGGACGAGACCGGCGAGGTCGGTGAAGTCGCCGATGCCCCAATTGCGGTCTGAACGGACGCTGTAGAGCTGCACGGCAAGCAGCCAGCCGCGATCGAAATCGCCGCCGAAGGCGCGCTCGGGCGCCACGATCATCGGCACCTCTTCGGTCACGCCTTCGGCATCGGTCAGCGTCAGGCGGTGATACCCAAGCGCCAGGCCCGCCGGCCAGGCGATCACGGGCTCGCGCGCCTCGCCTGTCGCGATCACATTGCCGTTGCCGAGGATCTTCCATTGCAGCGGTGGCGCGCCAATCGCCGCCAGTTCCGTGCGCGGATGTCCGAGCGCACGCACCACGACCGGCCCGCTGACGAAGCGGTAGACCCGCTTCTCCGGCAGGGCGTCGAGGATGGATTTGAGCGCCTCGGGCGCGGTGACCCGCAGCTTGCCGAGGGCATCGATGAATTCAGACTGAACGCCCTTGATCCGGGCTTGAGCTAAAAGATCCATTCGGCACGCAGCTTGCAGGCCATGGTTTGGCCAGGGGCATCGATTTTAACGAGGTCGCGGAAGAGGTTAGTCACGGGTAACTCGCAAACTGCGCTTGCCGTTCCCGAGGGAACCAATGACACACAAGCGGCTTTCTATAGTGGTACCAAGCGTGGGTTCCCGACAAGGGAAACGGGCTCCTGCTTTCTTGTCAATGGCATCACCGTGAACAAGACAATTCAAACTGTCGAAAGTGCCGCAGCCGGCAGCGCTTTCCTGATCGAGGACGTCTATCCCTTGATCGACGGCGGCCGCTTTGCCGTGAAGCGGATCGCGGGCGAACCGGTCGAGGTCTGGGCCGACATCTACCGCGATGGCGAGGCCGTGATCGCCGCCGCGCTGATCTGGCGTCGCGAGCACGACCGCGAATGGCGGAGCGAGCCGATGAGCCATCACGGCAATGACCGCTGGTGCGGCGCGTTCACGCCCGTTGAGCCCGGCCAATATGTCTATGCAATCGAAGCCTGGACCGACGAGTTCGCCACCTGGTCTCACGCAGTCGCGCGCAAGCGGCGCACGGGAGCCGATGTCAGCCTCGATGCGATCGAGGGCGCCGGGCTCCTGACCAAGGCGCATGGTGCGCGGCAGGACGCGGCAGCGGTCATCATCAGGCAGTGCGAGGATTATCTCAGGAACGGCGACGTCGCTTCACTGCTCGCAGCCGAGCTCGGCAAAGCCATGGCCGAGAGCCAGTCGCGGCCCGACCTCGCGCGCTCGCCGCTCTTCCCGCTGACCATAGACCGCGATAGGGCGCGCTTTAGCGCCTGGTATCAGATGATGCCGCGCAGCCAGAGCGCATTGGCGGGCCGGCATGGCACGCTGCGCGACTGCATCGCGCGCGTGCCCGATATCGCCGCCATGGGCTTTGACGTGCTCTACTTCACGCCGATCCATCCCATTGGCCACACAAGCCGCAAGGGCCGCAACAACGCGCCGGTGGCAAATGAGGGCGAGCCCGGCTCGCCCTATGCGATCGGCTCGGCCGAGGGCGGCCACGATGCGCTGCATCCCGAGCTCGGCACGATCGAGGATTTCCGCGCGCTGGTTGCCACATGTCTCGAGTACGGGCTCGAGCTTGCGCTGGACTTCGCGGTGCAGTGCTCGCCGGACCATCCCTGGCTGACGCAGCATCCGGAATGGTTCAAATGGCGGCCGGACCGCTCGGTGCGGATGGCGGACGGCCCCTATTCCGACATCGTCATACCCGATTTCGCCTCGGTGGATCGCGTCGGCCTGTGGAACGCGTTCCGCGATGCCATGCTGTTCTGGATCGACCATGGCGTGACCATCTTCGCCATCGACAATCACGACACCGCCCCGCTTGCGTTCTGGGAGTGGCTGACCCACGACATCCGCCACCGTCGCCCCGAGGTGATCCTGTTCTCCAAGACCTATGCACGGCCAAAGCTGATGAAGGGCCTCGCCAAGCTCGGCTTTGCGCAATCCTTCACCTATTTCCCCTGGCGCACGGAAAAGTGGGAGCTGGAGCAATATCTCGGCGAGCTGACGCGCTATCCCGAGCGCGATTTCTATCGTCCGCACATGTTCGTCAACACGCCTGACCTATTGCCTTTTCACCTCCAGAGCGGAGAGGCCTGGGCATTCAAGTCGCGCATTGCGCTGGCGGCGACGCTCTCGGGCAATTACGGCATCTTTGGCGGATTCGAGCTGCTGGAGCATGAGGCGATTCCCGGCCGCGAAGAATATCTCGATTCCGAGAAATACCAGATCAGGCAGCGTGACTGGGACAAGCCCGGCAACATCAAGCCCTACATTGCCGCGCTCAACCGCATCCGCAACGAGAACGCGGCGCTTCAGCAGACGGCGAATTTGCGCTTCCTCGGCATCGAGGATGGCGAGACGATCGCTTTCGTGAAGGAGGCGACAGATCCGGCCAACACCGTCGTCATCGTGATCGCACTGTCACGCCATGAGCGCGAATGCTGGCTTCCACTCGGTGACGTCACCGTTGACGCCGGCGGACAGCGACACCATGTGACGACACTCGAAAACCTCCTCACCGGCGAACAGTCCCGCGTCGAATGGGGCGGGGCCAGGTTGCGTATCGATCCCGACCGCGATCCGGCGCTTCTGTTCCGCTGCCTGGCGTAGGGGTTCACGCCATGAATGTTCTGTCTTCCGTCGACACCAAGAAAGTTGAGGCTGCCGAGATCGTGGACGAGCTCTGGTACAAGGACGCCATCATCTACCAGCTCCACGTCAAGGCCTTCGCCGACAGCAACAATGACGGCATCGGCGACTTCGCCGGACTGACCGAGAAGCTGCCCTATCTCCAGGAGCTCGGCGTCACCGCGCTGTGGCTGCTGCCGTTCTATCCCTCGCCCGGCCGCGACGACGGCTACGACATCGCCGACTACGGCTCGGTCAATCCCGATTTCGGGACGATGAAGGACTTCAAGCGCTTCATCCAGGAGGCGCAGAAGCGGGGCCTGCGCGTCATCACCGAGCTCGTCGTCAACCACACCTCGGACCAGCACAAATGGTTCAAGCGCGCGCGGCGCAGCCATCCGGGCTCCAGCGCGCGCAACTGGTACGTCTGGAGCGACACCGACCAGAAGTACCAGGGCACGCGCATCATCTTCACCGACACGGAGAAGTCGAACTGGACCTGGGATCCCGAGGCCGGCGCCTTCTACTGGCACCGCTTCTTCTCGCACCAGCCGGACCTCAATTTCGACAATCCCCGCGTGGTCAGCGCCCTCATCCAGGTGATGAAGCGCTGGCTCGATGCCGGCGTCGACGGCTTCCGCCTGGACGCCATTCCCTATCTCTGCGAGCGCGAGGGCACCTCGAACGAGAACCTGCCGGAGACGCATGCGATCATCAAGCGCCTGCGCCAGGAGCTCGACGCGTATTCCAAGGGCAAGCTGCTGCTGGCCGAGGCCAATCAATGGCCGGAGGACGTGCAGGAATATTTCGGCCGCGGCGACGAGTGCCACATGGCCTACCATTTCCCGCTGATGCCGCGCATCTACATGGCGATCGCGCAGGAGGACCGCTTCCCGATCACCGACATCCTGCGCCAGACGCCGGACATTCCGGCGAGCTGCCAATGGGCGCTGTTCCTGCGCAATCATGACGAGCTGACGCTGGAGATGGTCACCGACGTCGAGCGCGACTATCTCTGGACCACCTACGCCAACGATCCCCGCGCGCGCATCAATGTCGGCATTCGCCGGCGCCTTGCGCCGCTGATGGACAACGACCGGCGCAAGATCGAGCTGATGAACTCGCTGCTGCTGTCGTTCCCCGGCACGCCGATCGTCTATTACGGCGACGAGATCGGCATGGGCGACAACATCTATCTCGGCGACCGCAACGGCGTGCGCACGCCGATGCAGTGGAGCCCCGACCGCAACGGCGGCTTCTCGCGCTGCGACCCGGCCCGTCTCTATGCACCGCTGATCATGGACCCGGTCTACGGCTATGAATCCGTGAACGTGGAAGCGCAGTCGCGCAGCCTGTCCTCGCTGCTCAGCGCCACCAAGCGGCTGATCTCGGTGCGCAAGTCGACGCTCGCCTTCGGCCGCGGCACCATGACCTTCATCCGCCCGGCCAACCGCGCCGTGCTCGCCTATGTCCGGCAATACCGCGACGAGGTGATCCTCTGCGTCGCCAATCTCTCGCGCGCCGCGCAGGCGACCGAGCTCGACCTGTCGCCGTGGAAGGACCGCATCCCGCAGGAGATGCTCGGCCGCACCCGCTTCCCCGCGATCGGCGAATTGCCCTACATGATCACGCTGGGGCCCTACGGCTTCTACTGGTTCCAGCTGCAGGAACGCGACAAATCCGAGCCGGTGACGCCGCGCGCGGTGCCGGAGTTCGAGACGCTGGTGGTGCCGGTGAACTCGAACTGGGTGTCGCTCGCCCGCGAGCGCGGCGTGTTCGAGCGCGACGTGTTGCCGGGCTTCCTGGCGCGGACGCGGTGGTATCCCGAGCACAATCCCAAGCAGATCAAGACCGCGCTGACCTCGGCGGTGCCGTTCTGCGACATCGGCGACAACCGGCCCTGGATCGCGTTCTTCGAGACCAAGCAGGGGGACGCGGCCACGCGCTACGTGCTGCCGCTGCAGATCGAGTGGGTGCGCTTCGATCGCGAGCGCTTCAACCCCAAGGCGCTGGCCGCCGTGCGCCAGGGCGCGCGCGAAGGCACGCTGCTCGACGTCGCGACCGACCAGATCTTCATCGGCCTGTTCCTGCGCAATCTGTCGCAGAATCTCGTGGTGGAAGAGAACAATCTGCGGCTGGACTTCAAGCCCACCAGCCGCTTCGCCGATTACACCATCAAGGAGCCCGAACGCATCCGCGCCATCGAGCAGTCGAACAGCACCGCGCTGGTCGACAACCAGTACGTCGCCAAGATCTACCGCCGGCTCGAAAGCGGCATCAGCCCCGAGATCGAGATCGGCCACTATCTCACCGAAGTCGCGCGCTTCGCCAACACGCCGGCGCTGCTCGGCAGCGTCGAGCTGGTCGAGGGCAACCAGCGCAGCGCGCTCGGCGTGCTGCATGCCTATGTCGAGAACCAGGGCGACGGCTGGACCGTGACCACGGGATATCTCGATCGCTATATCGACGAGCAGCGCGTGGCGCCGGCCGATAAGATGCCACGCGAGACCCAGGAGCAGGCGCCGTATCTGCATTTCATCGCGCAGATCGGCCGGCGGCTCGCCGAGCTGCATGCCGCGCTCGCCGCGGCAAAGCCCGATGATCTCGCCCCGGCGCCGATCGACGCCGCCCAGACCAGGGCCTGGCTGTCCGACTTCAAGGCGCGTGGCGAGCGGATTCTCGAGCGGCTGGCCGACAGCCGCGACGGGCTGCGGGAGGCGGACCGGCCCCTGATCGACCGGCTCACGGCGATGCGCGCGAGCCTGTCCGACGGCCTGAATGCGCTCTTGCCATCCGGCATCGGCGGGTTGAACATCCGCCATCATGGCGACTTCCGGCTCGGGCAAACTCTGATCGTGAAGGACGATATCTTCATCATCGACTTCGACGGCGATCCGCGTGTGCCGCTGGCCAATAAGCGGCGCAAGGCGCCGGCCGCGCGCGACGTCGCCGGCCTGATCCACTCGATTGACCTTTCGGTCAGCGCAGCGCTGAACCGCGCGCTCACGGGCGCTTCCGACGAGCAAGACCGGCTTGCGGCCGCGCTCGACGAATGGCGCGAGCGCGCCACCGCGACCTTCCTGTCCGCCTACCGCGACGCCATGACCGATCGGAGGCTGTGGCCGGAAGATCGGCAATCCGGGGAAGGCCTGTTAAGGTTTTTCCTGCTTGATCAAGCGTTCGATGACGTAGAGTACGAGCTGTCCCACCGGCCCGAGGGGCTCCATGCGCCGCTGACCGGACTGCTTCGCATTCTGTCCAGTGCCGAGAGCGAAGCCCATGCCTAAACTGCCAGCCGAAGCCTACGCGATCATCGAGGGCCGCCACTCCGACCCCTTCCACTATCTCGGGCTGCATCCCGAGGGCGGCAAGAGCGTGGTGCGTGCCTTCCTGCCCGAGGCCACCAATGTCGAGGCGGTCGGCGAGCATGGCGAGGTCGCGCCGCTCGACCGCGTGCACGATTCAGGCCTGTTCATTGGCCCCCTGCCCAATGGCTCGAAGCACTATCAGCTGCGTGCAAAGTTCGGCAACAACGTCGTCGAATTCGAGGATGCCTACCGCTTTCCGCCGATCCTGACCGATTTCGATCTCTACCTGCTCGGCGAAGGCACCCATCAGCGCCTCTACGACAAGCTCGGCGCGCATCCGATGCGGCTCGAGGGCGTCGACGGCATCGGCTTCGTGGTGCTGGCGCCAAATGCGCGGCGCGTATCCGTGATCGGCGACTTCAACTTCTGGGATGGGCGGCGTCACCCGATGCGGGTGCGCGGCAGCGGCTATTGGGAATTGTTCATCCCGCATGCGAAGACCGGCGATCACTACAAGTTCGAAATCATCGGCCCGCACGGCCACCTGCTGCCGCTGAAATCCGATCCGCTGGCATTTGCCAGCGAGCTGCGGCCGAAGACGGCTTCGATCGTGTTCGACGAGGCGCGTCTGGCGCGGCCGCGCCCGGCGCCAGACGGCATCAACGCGCTGTCGGCGCCGATGTCGATCTACGAGGTCCATCTCGGCTCGTGGCGGCGCAAGAACGGCAATGAATGGCTGACCTATCGCGAGCTGGCCGAGCAGCTGCCGGCCTACGCCCGCGACATGGGATTCACGCATCTCGAATTCCTCCCCGTCAGCGAGCATCCTTTCGACGGCTCCTGGGGCTATCAGCCGACCGGCCTCTACGCGCCAACCAGCCGCTTCGGCCCACCCGATGACTTTGCGACACTGGTCGATGCCTGCCACCGCGAAGGCATCGGCGTGCTGCTGGACTGGGTGCCCGGTCATTTCCCGGACGATCCGCACGGGCTCGGACATTTCGACGGCACCTCGCTCTATGAGCACGCCAATCCGCTCCAGGGCCGCCACCTCGACTGGGGCACGCTGATCTACAATTACGGCCGCACCGAAGTGACGAACTTCCTGGTGTCGAATGCGCTGTTCTGGCTGGAGCGTTATGCGATCGACGGCCTGCGCGTCGATGCGGTCGCGTCCATGCTCTATCTCGACTACAGCCGGCCGCCCGACGCGTGGATTCCGAACCAGTATGGCGGGCGGGAGAACATCGAGGCGATCGACTTCCTGCGTCGTTTCAACACGGAAGTGTTCGCCCGCTTCCCGCAGGCGACGACTGCCGCGGAAGAGTCCACTGCCTGGCCTCAGGTCTCGCGCCCGGTCGAGTTCGGCGGGCTCGGCTTCGGCTACAAATGGAACATGGGCTGGATGCACGACACGCTGAACTACATCAGCAAGGATCCGATCTATCGCAAGCATCACCACGGCGAGATCCTGTTCGGCCTGCACTATGCGTTCTCGGAGAACTTCATCCTGCCGCTGTCGCATGACGAGGTCGTGCACGGCAAGCGCTCGATCCTCGGACGGATGCCCGGCGACGAGTGGCAGCGCTTCGCCAATCTACGCGCCTATTACAGCTTCATGTTCGGCCATCCCGGCAAGAAGCTGCTGTTCATGGGCGCGGAGATCGCGCAAAGCCGCGAATGGAATCACGACCAGTCGCTCGACTGGCACCTGCTCGAATACAAATACCATTCCGGCATCCAGGCGCTGATCCGCGACCTCAACCGGCTCTACCGCGCGGTGCCGGCGCTGCACCAGATGGATTGCGACCAGGCCGGTTTCGAATGGCTGATCACCGACGATGCCAACCGCAACGTGTTCGCCTGGCTGCGCAAGGGATTCGACGAGCACGCACGGTGTCTCGTCATCGTCAACTTCTCGCCGAACGTCTACCGGAACTATCGCGTTCGTGTGCCCCTCGGCGGCAAGTGGAAAGAAGTGCTCAACTCGGATTCCGCCCATTATGGCGGCAGCAACGTCGGTAACATCGGCGAAGTTCATGCCGAGAGCGGCGAGCTCCGCCTCACCATTCCGCCGCTCGCCGCGATCTTCCTCGTTCCGGAAAGCTGATCGATGCGCCTGACCGCTGGATCGCCCGCACGGCTCGGCGCAAGCTGGGACGGACGCGGCACCAATTTCGCGCTGTTCTCCGCCAGCGCGCAGAAGGTCGAGCTCTGCCTGTTCGACGCGCAAGGCCGCCGCGAGCTCGAGCGTATCGAGCTGCCTGAGAAGACCGAGGATGTCTGGCACGGCTATCTCAACGACGTCTCGCCCGGCCAGCTCTACGGCTACCGCGTGCACGGCCCCTACGAGCCCGAGCACGGCCATCGCTTCAATGCCAACAAGCTGCTGCTCGACCCCTATGCCAAGCGGCTCGCCGGGCGGCTGGTCTGGAGCGATGCGCATTTTGCCTATCGCACCGGCTCGCCGCGCGAAGACCTGTCCTTCGACCGGCGCGACAATGCGCGCGGCATGCCGAAGGCCGTCGTGGTCGACGAGACCTTCAACTGGGGCCGCCGCGAGATCCGTCCCAACATCCCCTGGGAGGACACCATCATCTACGAGGCCCACGTCAAGGGCCTGACCCAGAAGCGCAATGACGTGCCGCCGAATTTGCGCGGCACCTATGGCGGCCTGTCCTCGCCGGCGATGATCGAGCACCTGAAGAGGCTCGGCGTCACCACGGTCGAGCTGCTGCCGATCCACAGCTTCGTCGACGACCGCATCCTCGTGGAAAAGAAGCTCGCCAATTACTGGGGCTACAACACACTGTCCTTCTTCGCGCCCGAGCTGCGCTACGCCCAGGACAATGCGCTCGATTCCTTCCGCACCACCATGGCGCGGCTGCACGATGCCGGGATCGAAGTGATGCTCGACGTCGTCTACAACCACACCGCCGAGGGCAACCACCTCGGCCCGACGCTGTGCTATCGCGGCATCGACAACGCCTCCTATTACTGGCTGAACCGCGAGAACCCGCGCTACTACGACGACTTCACCGGCTGCGGTTCGTCGGTGAACCTCACCCATCCGCGCGTGCTGCAGATGGTGATGGATTCCCTGCGCTACTGGGTCGAGGTCTGCCACGTCGACGGCTTCCGCTTCGACCTCGCCACCACGCTGGCGCGCGGGCCGAACGGTTTTGACCGCGGCAGCTCGTTCCTGACCGCGGTCCGGCAGGATCCGGTGCTGGCGACCGTCAAGCTCGTCGCCGAGCCCTGGGACCTCGGCCTCGGCGGCTACCAGGTCGGCGCCTTCCCCTCGCAATGGTCGGAATGGAACGATCGCTATCGCAGCGCCATGCGCCGCTACTGGAGCGGCGAAGGCAGCCTGATCGGCGACATCTCCAGCCGCATGACCGCGTCGTCCGACCTGTTCAACCACGACGGGCGGCGGCCGCGCGCCAGCATCAACCACATCACCGTCCACGACGGCTTCACGCTCGCCGACCTCTTCAGCTACAACGAGAAGCACAACGAGGCCAATGGCGAGGACAATCGCGACGGCTCCAACGACAATCACAGCAACAATTGCGGTGTCGAGGGGCCGACCGACGATCCCAACATCATCGCCCTGCGCCGGCAGCTGCGCAAGAACGTGCTGGCCTGCCTGATGCTGGCGCAGGGCGTTCCGCTGATCCTCGCCGGCGACGAGGTCGGCAACTCGCAATCCGGCAACAACAACGCCTATTGCCAGGACAACGAGGTCGGCTGGGTCGGCTGGGACAATCTCGGCAAGGAGGGCGACGACATGGTCGACTTCGTCGCCCAACTCGCCGACATCCGCCGCCGGTTCTCGCAGCTCCGCAGCCATCGCTGGCTCGATGGCCGGCCGAAGGACGGCAGTTCCTACGGCGCGCTGTGGCTGACGCCTGAAGGCAACGAGATGACGGAGAGCGACTGGACATTCCCGGATGGGCGGTTTCTCTCCTATGTGATGGGGCCGATGGAACCGGGCAGGGCTGCGATCTTTATCGTATTGAACGCCGCCCCCGAAGAGATTGCATTCAAATTGCCCCAAATGGCCGAATACAAGAGCTGGCAGCAGATCCTGAACACGACCGATGCCAAATTGAACACGATGGACTTCCTGCCAGGGAGCGACAGCAAGGCGCCGCCGCGCTCCGTGCTCGCCTTCGCGGGGGCGCCATGAGGCCATCCTTCGGGGCGAGGCCGACCAAAGACGGCGTGTCGTTCCGGCTATGGGCGCCCGCAGCGCGCCGTGTCGACCTCCTGCTCGACCGCAGGCACGCGATGCCGCGCCGGCAGGATGGCTGGTACGTCGCCGACATCGCCGGCCTCACCGCCGGCAGCCCCTACAAGTTCAGGATCGACGACGCGATCGACGTGCCGGATCCTGCTTCGGCCTTCCAGCCCGAGGACGTGTTCGGCCCGAGCGAGGTGATCGACCACGACGCCTTCGTGTGGCGCGCGCGCGAATGGCGCGGCCGTCCCTGGGAAGAGACGGTGCTGATCGAGACCCATGTCGGCACCTTCACAGCCGAAGGCACCTACCGCGCCATGATCGACAAGCTCGATCATCTCACGGCGACCGGCATCACTGCGCTGGAATTGATGCCGCTGGCCGATTTCGCAGGACGCCGCGGCTGGGGCTATGACGGCGTGCTGTGGTATGCGCCCGACGGCGCTTATGGCCGGCCCGAAGACCTGAAGACGCTGATCGACGAGGCGCATCTGCGCGGGCTGATGGTGTTACTCGACGTCGTCTACAATCATTTCGGTCCGGAAGGAAACTATCTCGGCCGCTATGCGCCGACCTTCTTCACCGATGCGCACACGCCGTGGGGCAGTGCGATCGATTATCGCGTGCCGCAAGTGCGAGCCTTTGCCGTCGAGAACGCGCTGTCCTGGCTCAGCGACTATCGCTTCGATGGCCTCAGGCTGGATGCCGCCAACCACATCATGGCGATCCCGGGCGAGCAGTCCATGCTGCAAGACCTCAGCGTCGCCGCCGGCGAGCTCGCCAAGGCCACGGGACGCCACATCCATCTCGTGCTGGAGAACGGCGACAACCGCGCCAGCCTGCTCGACGCCGCACAGGAGCCGCCGAACGGAAAATATCGCGGACAGTGGAACGACGATTATCACCACGTCTGGCACGTGATGCTGACCGGCGAGCATGCCGGCTATTATGGCGACTACCAGACGCCGCGCATGGATCTTGCGCGCGCGCTGGCCTCCGGCTTCGTCTATCAGGGCGAGATCTCGGAATTCTGGGGCAAGAAGCCGCGCGGCGAGCCGAGCGGCAAGCTGCCGCCGGCGACCTTTGTCAATTTCCTGCAGAACCACGACCAGATCGGCAACCGTCCGCTCGGCGAGCGGCTGGAAAGCCTGGCATCGCCAAAGCAGATCGAGGCTGCGCTCGCGATCACCCTGCTGGCGCCGATGGTGCCGATGCTGTTTCAGGGTGAGGAATGGGGCTCGACGGTCCCGTTCCCGTTCTTCTGCGATTTCCAAGGCGGACTCGCCGACGCCGTGCGCAATGGGCGCAAACAGGAGTATGCCTGGGCTTACGAAAAATACGGCGATGAGGTGCCAGATCCGTTCGATCCGGCAACGCTGCAATCGGCCGTGCTCGACTGGACTGGCCGCACGGCGGAGCAGGACGCGCGGCTTGCGCTGGTGCGAGAGCTACTCGCGCTCCGCCGCAAGGAGATCATGCCGCGGCTCAAGGGCGCGAGCTTCGGCGACGCCGAGGCGGTCGACGACGGCCTGCTCACCGCGCATTGGCGTATGGGCGACGGCACGGTTCTGCGCTTGACCGCAAATCTCTCGGATCACGAGATCATGTCCGACGTCAGCGCGGGCACGCCGATCTGGGGCGGCGGGGCCGGCGAGCGGCTCCCGCCCTGGTCGGTGGTCTGGCGCCTCGGAGGGTGACATGCCTCCCGCCATTCCGCTCGCGACCTACCGGCTTCAGCTCACCGCGGATTTCGACTTCGACAAGGCTGCCGCAGTTGTGCCTTACCTCAAGGCGTTGGGGGTCACGCATCTCTACGCCTCGCCGGTGATGAAGGCGCGCAAGGGCTCGACCCATGGCTACGACACGGTCGATCACAGCCAGTTCAATCCCGAGCTCGGCGGCGAGCCTGGCTTTGCGCGGCTGAGCGACGCGCTCAACACGCACGATCTCGGGCTCATCATCGATTTCGTGCCCAACCATGTCGGCGTGCATTTCGCCGACAATCCCTGGTGGCTCGACGTGCTGGAATGGGGTCAGGCCTCGCCGCACGCGGCCTCCTTCGACATCGACTGGGATCAACTGGCCTATCGCGCCCGCGGCGGCGTGCTGCTGCCGATCCTCGGCACATCCTACGGCGAGGCGCTGGAGCGCGGCGACATCGAGCTGCGATACGATCCTGACGAGGGAAGTCTCTCCGCCTGGTATTTCGAGCATCGCCTACCCGTCGCCCCCGAGCGCTATGGCGAGGTGCTGCGGGTGGTCGTCAAGGAGGCGGACGCGGCGGAAACGGAGCCCGGCAAGCGCCTGCTGTCGCTCGCGGCGCGCTACACCGGACTGCGCCGTCCCAACCGCAAGGAAGCTCCCGGCTTCAAGACCGAGCTCAAGGAGATCGCAGGCGCCGCCGACATCATCGGTCGCGGTCTCGCCGCCTATCGCGCCGGCAAGGACCGCCCGGCACAGACGCTGACGCTGCATCATCTCCTCGAGCGTCAGCACTACAAGCTCGGGCACTGGCGGCTTGCCTCCAGCGACATCAACTATCGCCGCTTCTTCGACGTCAACGGCCTCGCCGGCTTGCGCGTCGAGGACGCGAGCACATTTGCGGCCACGCACCGGCTGGTGAAGCAGCTCATCGCCGACGGCAAATTGCAGGGAATCCGGCTCGATCACATCGACGGCCTGCGTGACCCCGCACAATATTGCCAGCGGCTGCGCCGGCTGGTGCGCGACGCCCAAGGCAACACAAAGCCCTTCTATACGGCGATCGAGAAGATCCTGTGCGAGCACGAGCGCCTGCCGCATTTCGCCGGCGTCCAGGGCACCACCGGCTATGAGTGGATGAACGTCATCACTCATGTCTTGGTCGATCCCAACGGCCTGGAAGCGCTGGACGAGACCTGGCGCCAGATCAGCAACCGGCCGCCGCGGCTTGCGCCTTACGTCAAGGACGCCAAGCGACGGGTGCTGGAGACGCTGCTCACCAGCGAGTTCACCGTGCTGACGCGCCTCTTGGCGCGCATCGCCAACGGGCACTACTCGACCCGCGATTTCTCCGCCGACAGCCTGCGCCAGGCGCTCGAGCTCTATGTGCTGCATTTCCCGGTCTACCGCACTTACCTCACGACCAGCGCGCCGACCGCACACGATCGCAAGCTGATCGAGGAGACCATCGCGCATGCCCGTGCGGAATGGTTCGCCGCCGACGAAGGCATTTTCGACTTCCTGCGCGATGCGCTGACCATGGACCTGCTCAAGCCCGGCCGTCCTCCGCACAGCACGCCGCGCGTGCGCCGGTTCGCGCTGAAGGTGCAGCAATTCACCGGGCCGGTGATGGCGAAGTCGCTGGAGGACACCGCATTCTATCAATTCCACCGGCTGCTTGCGCTGAACGAGGTCGGCGGCGATCCCGCGAGCGCTGGCCTCACCATTCCCGTCTTTCACCAGGCCATGCAGGCCCGCGCCAGGGAATGGCCACAAGGCATGACCGCGACGGCCACCCACGACACCAAGCGCGGTGAGGATGCCCGCATGCGGATCGCGGGCTTGAGCGAAATTCCCGGCGAATGGACCAGCGCGGTGGCGCGCTGGAAGGTTTTGAACGCGCCGCATCTCACACTCCACGGCAATTTCCGCGCGCCGTCGGCGACGTTCGAGTACATGCTGTACCAGACCCTGCTCGGCGCCTGGCCGCTTCAAGGGACGGCCGATGGCAGCTTCGTCGAGCGCATCCAGGCCTATGCGCTCAAGGCCGCGCGCGAGGGCAAGGAGGAGACGAGCTGGCTCAATCCGCATGAAGCGTATGAGAGCGGCATCCGCGACTTCATCGAGAAGATCCTCGACCCCGCCCGATCCGCAGAATTCCTGGAGGCATTGCAAACCCTGGCTCGCCGTGTCGCGCTGCTCGGCACGTTGAACTCGCTGAGCCAGCTCACGCTCAAGGCGACGCTGCCGGGCGTGCCGGACTTCTATCAAGGCACCGAATTCTGGGACCTGTCGCTGGTCGATCCCGACAACCGCCGTCCGGTCGACTTTGCCGCGCGCCATGCGGCGCTGAAATCATTGGAAGCGCCGGATTGGAGCGGCCTGATCGAGAGCTGGCCGGACGGCCGGCTCAAGCTGGCCTGGACACGGCATCTCCTGCAGTTGCGCAGCGAGCTCGCCGACGTCTTCGCGCAGGGCGACTATCACCCGCTGGCAGTACGGGGCGCACATGCCGGCCACGTCATCGCGTTCGCGCGTCGCCATGGCCGCGCAGTCGCGATTGTCGTGGTCGGGCGTCATTTCGCGCCGTTCACCCAAGCGGGCCGGGAATGGCCGGCATTGGAGGGTTTCGACGCCACGATCGACATCACCGGCTATACCGCGCCCGGCCTTGCCGGTAGCGACTTGCCGCTCGCGCAGGCCTTCCGCGATTTTCCCGCCTCAGCCATCGCGGCCCGAACGGCTAACGCCATCAGACCCCAGCGGGAGCGCGTGCGCGCCTGAAGTTACTTTCTCCCGTCCTTGGTCAGCAGCAATTGGCCGCGCTTCCTGATCGTCGCCTGCGCCATCTCGGCAAAGCGCTGCAACAGCCAGGGCAGCACCACCTCGACCCGGACCTGATCGTCGGCGACGTCGACCTGGCCGGTCGCGACCTGCCCGAGCGCACGGATGCGGAAGTTCATGCTGTCGCCGCTCCAGCGCTCCTCCTCGACCTGCATCACGGGAATGCTCGCCGCGGCGCGGCCAAGCCCTGCCTTGAGCCGGCGCACCGCCTCCTCGCGACCGAGACGATGCGGAATTGAGACGACAAGCGGCGCTGACATGGTCCTAATCCCCAGCTGACTGCCCCTCACCTCATCATGCCAGATGGAAGGGCAAAGGTTCCATGCGAGTTGATCCTGTGACCGGCCCTGTCATGGCCGGAACTATAAAACCTGCGGCAAGTTGCTCCCACACGACGGGACAGGTGCAAACGACCCTTTCAACAAAGGGCTGAGGAGATTCGCATGTCAATCGGCACGATCATTCTGATCATTCTGGTCATCGCCCTGCTCGGCGGCTTCAGCGGCATCGGCGGCGGTCCGTTCTATGGCACCGGCTATTATGGCGGCGGCGGCCTTGGACTTGTCATCGTCATTCTGCTGATCCTGCTATTGATGGGACGGATTTAGTCAGGCGGTCATTCCGGGGCGCGCGCAAGCGCGAACCCGGAATCTCGCGCCGCAAACCTCTGGATTCCGGGTCTGCGCTTCGCCCATCCCGAAATGACGTTTTGGAAAGCGCCTACTTCACCTTCCCCGCCAGCTTCTTCATTGCCGCCTTGATCGATGCGGCGGCATCGTCATAACCCTCCCACGCCTTCGATCGCGCTAGCAGGCCCGGCACGGTGCGCAGCGTGTAGCGCTTGGGATCGAGATCGCTCTTCACCTGCGCCCAGGTCAGCGGCATCGATACCGTGGCCCCGGCGCGCGCACGCGGCGACAATGCGGCAACCGCCGTCGACATGCGGTCGTTGCGCAAATAGTCCAGGAAGATCTTTCCGTTCCGCAGCTTCTTCGACATGTTGAGCAGATAGCGTTCGGGATCGTCATCGGCCATCCACTGGCAGACGCCTTGCGCAAACGCCTTGGCCTCCTTCCAGCTCACCTTGTCGCGCGCGCCATGGAGCAGCGGCACCACGATGTGCAGGCCCTTGCCGCCGGTGGTCTTGCAAAAGCTCTCCATGCCGACGTCGGCCAGCCGCTGCCGCATCTCCTTCGCGGCCTCCACGACATCGGCAAACTCGACGTCCGGCGCGGGATCGAGGTCGAATACCAGCCGGCCCGGCGTGTCATAGGCATGAGGCGCGCAATTCCAGGGGTGCAGCTCGACGCCGCCGATCTGCGCCACCGCAGCGAGCCCCTCGATCCGATCGATTTGCAGGTACGGCTTGCGATCGCCGGAGACTTTGGCGAGCTCGAGCAGGTTCGAGGTTCCCTGCATGGCGTGGCGCTGGAAGAACTTTTCGCCGCCAATGCCGTCCGGTGCGCGCAGAATCGAGCAGGGGCGGCCCTTGATATGCGCGATCATCCAGCCGCCAACCGCTTCGAAGAAGCGCGCGAGATCGAGCTTCGTGACACCCGCGCCATCGCCGCCGTCGGGCCACAGCTCCTTGTCCGGCTTCGAGATCACGACGCCCATCACCTCGGCGATGCCGGCATCCTTCGACCGTGTGCCTGTCTTCGGCACTGCGCGCTTCCTTGCCGAGGGCTTGGCAAGCTCCGTGTCGACAGGCGTCTCGGCCTCGACCTCCTCAGCGGGCTTGTCCTGCCGCAAGCCCTTGAACGCGGCCTGGCGGATATTGCCGTCGGCGGTGAAGCCGGCGAACTCGATCTCGGCGACGAGCTCCGGCTTCAGCCAGTGCACGTCGCGCGTCTTCTTCGGCGCGTTCTTGCCGCCGAACGGACTCTCCTTGACCTCCATCGCCTTCAGCGACGGCATGATGCGCTTCACCTTGTCGGCGCCAAAGCCGGTGCCGACCATGCCGACAAAGACGAGATGTTCACCGCGGTGCACGCCCGCCATCAACGAGCGGAATTTGCCGCTGGTGGTCTTGTAGCCGCCGATCACGACCTCGTGGCCGGCGCGGCATTTGGCCTTGGTCCAGCTCTCGGTGCGACCGGAGCGATAGGGCGAATCGAGCTTCTTCGAAACCACCCCTTCCAGTTCGAGCTTGCAGGCCGATTGCAACACGGCGTCACCACCGCTCTCGAAATGCTCGACATAGCGGATCTGGCTCGATTTGCGCTTGCGCGCCTCCAGCAATTCCTTGAGCCGGGCCTTGCGCTCGCCGAGCGGGAGCCGGCGGTAGTCCTGATTTTCCGCGAACAGGAGATCGAAGGCGAAGAAGATGAGGTCTTCGGTCTTGCCGTCCGACAGCGCGGCCTGGAGCGAGGAGAAGTTCGGCGCACCGTTGTGGTCGAGCGCGACGATCTCGCCGTCGATCATGACGTCCGGCAGTGACGTCGCCTCCTTCGCGATCGAAGCGAACTTGTCGGTCCAGTCGAGGCCCTTGCGTGTCTTCAACGTCGCTTCGCCATCCTCGACCCGGAGCTGCACGCGGTAGCCGTCGAACTTGATCTCGTGGCACCAGCCCGCACCGGCCGGCGGCCGCTCAACGGGTGTGCAGAGCTGCGGTGCGATGAAGTCCGGCATCTCCGCGACCTTCCTGGCGTTCGTGGCCGTCGTCGTCTTCTTTCCGGTCTTTCTGGCCTTCAACGCCGTGCGCGGCGCTGGCTTCACCGTGCGCCCTTTCGTCTCCTCGGCATGGTTGGATTGCCAGACTGCATCGGCCTTGCCCTTGGCGCCCTTGGCCAGCATGAACGGCTTCGGCGCGCGGCCCTTGCCTTCGGCGATCTGCTCCATGGCGCGGCCGGAGGCAACGGACCTGTCCTGCTCGAGAATGTCGTTGTCCGCGCCTTCGCGGACATAGTCGTCACGATGCTTGATCAGGAGCCAGTTGGTCCGCTTCTCGCCGCCGCGGTTGCGCATGCGCACCAGCACCCAGCTTCCCTGCAGCTTCTCGCCGTGCAGGGTGAACTTCAGGTCGCCCTTCCTAAAGCCGGCTTCGGGATCATCGGATTCCCAGGTGCCGCGGTCCCACAGCATCACCGTGCCGCCGCCATATTGCCCTTCCGGAATCGTGCCTTCGAAATCGCCATAGTCGAGCGGATGATCCTCCACCTCGACCGCCAGCCGCTTGTCGTGCGGATCGAGCGAGGGCCCTTTCGTCACCGCCCAGGACTTGAAGACGCCGTCGAACTCGAGCCGGAAGTCGTAATGCAACCGCGTCGCATCGTGCTTCTGGATCACGAAGCGCCGCTGCTTCGAGGGGGCCACTGCGGTCTTGCCCGATGGCTCGGGCGTCTTCTCGAAGTCACGCTTCTGTCGGTAAGTGGAGAGTTTTTGCAGCACGACCGGTCCCGCTTCTCTTTCGGCATTCAAGCCTATCACGGCAAAAGTCCCGCCCGGAACCAAAACCCTATGGGGCGGTTGGGGTTCCAAAACGCCTTGAAAACGCTGGAGAATGGAATGGCCCCGCGCGCCTATTGGAAGGGAACGTTGAAGCTGTCGCTGGTCAGTTGCCCGGTCGTGCTCTATCCGGCGACCACTGCGGCCGAGAAAACGCGGTTTCACCTGATCAACCGTGAGACCGGCAACCGGCTCAAGCAGCAGATGATCGATTCCGAGACCGGCGACGTCGTCGAGAGCGACCAGAAGGGGCGCGGCTACGAGCTGCGCAAGGGCAAATATGTCGAGATCGAGCCGGAGGAGCTCGAAGCAGTCCAGATCGAGAGCAATCACACCATCGACATCGAGAGTTTTGTGCCGAGCGAGGAGATCGATCAGCGCTATCTCAACCACCCCTATTACATCGCGCCGGATGGCAAGGCCGCGGTCGACGCCTTCGCGGTGATCCGCGACGCGATGAAGGACGAGGAGCGCGTCGCGCTCGCCAAGATCGTGCTCACCAACCGCGAGCATGTCATGGCGATCGAGCCGCTCGGCAAGGGCCTGCTCGGCACCACGTTGCGCTTCCCTTACGAGCTGCGCGACGAGGACCAGTTCTTCGACGACATCAAGAGCCCGAAGATCACCAAGGACATGGTCGAGCTCGCCGGCCATATCCTGCACACCAAGGCGGCGCATTTCGACCCCAGCAAATTCAAGGACGAATACGAGGACGCACTGAAGGCACTGGTGAAGCGCAAGGCCAGCGGCAAGAAGATCGAGCTGCCGGAGCCCGAGGAGCGGCCGAGCAACGTCATCAGCCTGATGGACGCGCTGAAGCAGAGCCTGAAAGGACGCGGCGGCAAGAAGACGGCGGCGAAGTCACATGCGCGGCGTGCGACCGGGCGGCATCGTAGCGCGCGGAAGACCCACCGGACCGCGGCGAGGCACAGGAAGGCGGGGTAGCAAGCCCACCGTCATTCCGGGGCGATGCGAAGCATCGAGCCCGGAATCCATCACGCCGGGCGCGACGAGCGGAGAAATGGATTCCGGGTTCACGCTGACGCGCGCCCCGGAATGACAGCGGGGCCTAATCCCCCGCCTTCAGCCGGTACCCGATCCCCGTCTCGGTCAGCACGTATTGCGGGCGTTCCGGATCGGCTTCGATCTTCTGGCGGAGCTGCCGGACATAGACGCGTAGGTATTGCGCGTCGGTCAATTCGTCCCAGAGTTCCTTGAGCAGGAAGCGGTGGGTGAGCACCTTGCCGGCATGCTGCACCAGCACGCGCAACAGGTCATATTCCTTTGGCGAGAGCTTCACGTCCCGATCCCCGACCTTGACGATGCGGCGGACGAGATCGACAGAGAGATCGCCGGTGCGGAACACCGGGCGCTCGCCCTTGACCTGAAGCTGGTGACGCAGCGCGGCGCGCAGGCGCGCCAGGAGCTCCTCCATGCCGAACGGCTTGGTCAGATAATCGTCGGCACCGAGATCGAGCGCCTGGACCTTGCCGGCTTCGTCGCCGCGGCTCGACAGCACCACGATCGGCACGCCGTCGTTGCGGGTGCGGATGGTGCGGAGCAGCTCATGCCCCTGAACGTCGGGCAGGCCGAGATCGAGGATGATCAGCGCCGGCTCTTCGTCGAGCTTCTCCAGCGCAGTCTTGCCGTTCGACGCCTCCAGGATCTCGTAACCTTGCGTCGTCAGCCCCATCCGCAGCAATTTGCGGATCGGCGGCTCGTCGTCGATAACCAGGACCTTGATCGGAGCAGCGCTCATGCGGCGGTATCCAATGCGTGGCTCTCTGCCGGAACGGGCAGGCGGATGGTGAGGACCGCGCCACTCCGCTCGCTGCGATTGGCAGCGGAGATCGTGCCGCGCATCGCCTCGACGAAGCCGCGGGAGATGGCGAGCCCGAGCCCGGTGCCGGGGCCGACGTGATCGCCTTTCTGCACGCGATAGAACTTGTCGAACACGCTCTCGAGCTCGTTAGGCGGAATGCCGGCCCCCTCATCCGCGATCTCAAGCACGACATGGCCGTCGTCGCGCCGGCCGCGGATCGAGATCGTGGTCTCGGGTGGCGAATATTTGGCGGCATTGTCGAGCAGATTGAACAGCACCTGCTCGAACAGCACGGCGTCGAGTTCGAGCATCGGCAGATCGGCCGCCAGCACCAGCTCGACCTTGTGGCGGTTAAGGATCTTGCTGGCACGCCGCAGCGCGCTGCCCACGATTTCACCGAGATCGTGCAGCGCCGTATTGGGCACGATAGCGCCGGATTCGAGCTTGGTCATGTCGAGCAGATTGGCAATGAAGCGGTTGAGCCGCTCGGATTCGTCGATCACGGTGGCGAGCAGGTCGCGCTTCTCGGTGTCGGAGAGGGCGCCGGCGAGATCGCGCATGGTGGAGGCCGCTCCCAACACGGAGGCGAGCGGCGTCTTCAGGTCATGCGAGATCGAGGTCAACAGCGCCGAGCGCAGCCGCTCGGATTCGACGGTGCGCTTGACACGGTCCATGTCCTCGACCAGCAGCACGCGCTCGATCGCGAGCGCGCCTTGGTCGACCAGCGCGTCGAGCAGCCGCCGTTGGTCCGGCGTCAGCAGCGGGCCGGTGCGGTCGTTGTCGATGCCGATCACCCCGATCGGGCCGCGCCCGGTACGCATCGGCAGAAACAGTCGTTTTGCGCCCGGCAACGTGTCCGAGCCGCGGCCGGCGGGGCGATCGTTGCTCCAGGCCCAGTTGGCGGCGGCAAGATCGGCCTGATCGAGCTCGTCCTCGGGCGGATAGCCTGATTTCACCGTGAGCAGGCCTTCGTCCGGCAACAGCAGCACCACGCGCACCTTCAGCATCAATGCGATCTGATAGGCGGTCGCCCACAGCACGTCGTCGAGCGTGGCGGTGCCGGCCAGCTTGCGGCTGAAGGCATAGAGTTGCTCGGTCATCCTGATGCGGCCGATCGCGGCATCGGCCTGCGTGCGCACGCGCGCTGCGACATTGGAGACGATCATCGCCACCACCATGAACAGGATGAAGGCGGCGACGTTGGTCGGATCGGTGATCGTGAAGGTGTAGATCGGCGGGATGAAGAAGAAATTGTAGCAGAGCGACGCCGCCACGGTCGCCAGCAGGGACGGCCATAAACCATAGCGCACGGCAACTGCCACGACCGAGGTCAGCAGCACGAGATCCACGTTCTCGATGCCGAAGTAAGGCTGGATCAGCTTGGCGGCGCCGAGGCCGATCAGCACGATCCCGAGCGCCTTCAGATAAGGCAGGGGGTTGAACGGCTCCGAGCGCGCAGCGGTCTGCACCGCAGTCATGGGCGCGGCCTCGCCGGGCAGCTCGTCACCGGCGATGACGTGGACGGTGATGTTGCCGGCGCGGCGCACCAGATCGTGCACGACGGAGCCGCGCGTCATCTCGAACCAGCGCGAGCGCGTCGACTTACCGATCACGATCTGGGTGACGTTGTTGGCTTGCGCGAAGTTGACGACGTCATCGGCGATGCGGCGGCCGACGGCGGGAATGGTCAAGGCCTCGCCGCCGAGCGATTCCGCCAGCCGCAGCGTGTCGGCCAGCCGGTCGCGCTCCTCGTCGGACAATTGCAGCGAGCGCCGCGTCTCGATCGAGATCGCGGTGAACGGCGCGTGCAGCCGGTCGGCCAGCCGCTTGGTATAGCGCACGAGGCCGGCCGCGCGCGGGTCCTCGCTGACGCAGACCAGGATGCGCTCACCCGCGGCCCAGGGCCCGGGAATCGCATTCGCCTGCATGTGAGTGAGCAGCTGCTCGTCGACCCGCTCGGCGGTGCGCCGCAGCGCGAGCTCGCGCAGCGCCGTCAGGTTGCCCGGCGAGAAGTAATGCTCCAATGCCCGCTCGGCCTGCTTGGGCACGTAGACCTTGCCCTCCTTCAGCCGCTGGATCAGATCGTCGGGCGTGAGGTCGATCAGCTCGATCGCGTCGGCGCGGTCGAATACCGAATCCGGCACGGTCTCGCGCACCCGGACATGGGTGATCTGGGCAACGACGTCGTTCAGGCTCTCGATGTGCTGGATATTGACGGCGGTGTAGACGTCGATGCCGTGGGAGAGCAGCTCCTCGACGTCGAGATAGCGCTTGGGATGGCGGCTGCCGGCCGCGTTGGTGTGGGCGAGCTCGTCGACCAGCGCAATCTGCGGCCGCCGCGCGATCACCGCGTCGAGGTCCATCTCCTCGACAATCTGGCCGCGGTAGTCCAGCCTCTTGCGCGGGACCACTTCCAGCCCCCGCACCAACACCTCGGTCTCGGCGCGGCCATGGGTCTCGACGAAGCCGACCACGACATCGATGCCGGCCTTGCGCTTGGCGTGGGCGCTTTGCAGCATCTCGTAGGTCTTGCCGACGCCGGGAGCGGCGCCGACGAAGATCTTCAGCCTGCCGCTCGCGCTCTCCTCCCGGCGCGCCGCTTCCAGCAGCGCCTCGGGCGACGGACGTTGTTCGGGATCGCGGCGCTCTCGGACCATCTTCCCAATATAATCACCTGTGCACTGCGAGCCTAGACCGCTACTTCGCCACCGCCCGATCGAGCGCGAGATTCAGCGCCAGTACGTTAACGCGGGGTTCGCCAAACAGGCCAAGCAGGCGCCCTTTGGTGTTGGCGTCGACGAGCTGCCTGAGCTGATCCTCCGGAATATTCCGTGCCTTTGCCACGCGCGGCACCTGAAATTGCGCTGCTTCCGGCGAGATGTCGGGATCGAGGCCGCTGGCCGATGTCGTCACGAGGTCGACCGGCACGGCCGCATTCGGATTCTCGGCCTTCAGCTTGTCCACATCTTCCTTCAGCCGGTCGGCCAGCGCCTTGCTGGTCGGGCCGAGATTGGAGCCGCCGGAATTGGCGGCGTTGTAGGGCGCGGACACCGTCTTGGTCGAATCATTCGGGTCCGGCGCCAGCGTCGCCGAGGGACGGCCGTGGAAGTATTTGGCGTCCTTGAATTCCTGGCCGATCAGGGCGGAGCCGACCACCTTGCCGTCCTTTTCGATGAGGCTGCCCTGCGCCTGCACGGGAAACAACGTGCCGGCAATGCCGGTCATGGCGAGCGGATAGGCCAGGCCAGTGATGGCGGTGAGCGCCAGCAACAGGACGATGGCGGGGCGGATTTCTCTGAGCATGTTGGTCTCCTAAATCTTCGTCATTGCGCGCGGCGGCTTGCGCCGCGCGACGACGGTCAAGCCAGGTGCAGGGCGGTGACCACGAGGTCGATCGCCTTGATGCCGATGAAGGGAATGAGGATGCCGCCCAGGCCATAGATCAGCAGGTTGCGCCGGAGCAGCGCGCCGGCGCCGACCGCCCGATAGGCGACGCCCTTCAGCGCCAGCGGGATCAGTGCGATGATAACAAGCGCGTTGAAGATGCTCGCCGACAGGATGGCGCTCTGCGGGCTCGACAGGTTCATGACGTTGAGCACGTTGAGCTGCGGGTAGAACGCCAGGAACATCGCCGGGATGATCGCAAAATACTTGGCGACGTCGTTGGCGATCGAGAACGTCGTCAGCGCACCGCGCGTCATCAACAGCTGCTTGCCGATCTCGACCACCTCGATCAGCTTGGTCGGGTTGGAGTCGAGGTCGACCATGTTGCCGGCCTCGCGGGCGGCCTGGGTGCCGGTGTTCATGGCGACACCGACGTCGGCCTGGGCGAGCGCCGGGGCGTCATTGGTGCCGTCGCCGCACATCGCCACCAGCTTGCCCTTGGCCTGCTCGTCGCGGATCAGCTTGAGCTTGTCCTCGGGGGTTGCCTGCGCCAGGAAGTCGTCGACGCCGGCCTCGGCCGCGATGGCGGCGGCCGTCATCGGGTTGTCGCCGGTGATCATGATGGTGCGGATGCCCATGCGGCGGAGTTCGGCGAAGCGCTCACGAATGCCGCCCTTGACGATGTCCTTGAGCTGGACGATCCCGAGCAGCTTGCCATCCCTGGCGACAGCCAACGGTGTGCCGCCGGACTTCGACACGTCATCGGCAATGGCCTGGATCTCGCGGCCGAGCTCGGAAAGTGCGGCAGGCTGCATCGCCCGCGCCGTGTTGCCGGAGGCAACCGCGGTCGGCGCGCCGCCACCGACATAGTTCAGCATGGCATCGACCGCGCCCTTGCGCACCGAGGAGCCGCCGGCATCGACACCGCTCATGCGGGTCTGCGCGGTGAACGGGATGAAGGTGGCGCCGAGCTCCGCCATGTCGCGGCCACGAATGCCGTATTTCTCCTTCGCCAGCACGACGATGGAGCGGCCTTCCGGCGTCTCGTCCGCGAGCGAGGCGAGCTGGGCGGCGTCCGCCAGCTCCTGCTCGGTGACACCGCGCACGGGACGGAAGGCGGTCGCCTGCCTGTTGCCGAGCGTGATGGTGCCGGTCTTGTCGAGCAGCAGCGTGTCGACGTCGCCGGCGGCTTCGACCGCGCGGCCCGACATCGCCAGCACGTTGAAGCGCACCAGGCGGTCCATGCCGGCGATGCCGATCGCCGACAGCAGCGCCCCGATCGTGGTCGGGATCAGCGTCACGAACAGCGCGACCAGCACGATCACCGAGATCGAGCCGCCGGCATAGGCCGCGTAGCTCGGGATGGTGACGGTGGCGAACACGAAGATGATGGTGAGGCCGGCGAGCAGGATGTTGAGCGCGATCTCGTTCGGCGTCTTCTGCCGCTCGGCGCCCTCGACCAGCTTGATCATGCGGTCGATGAAGGTCGAGCCCTGGGCTGCCGTGATGCGGACGCGGATCCAGTCCGACAGCACCTGCGTGCCGCCGGTCACCGCCGAACGGTCGCCGCCGGATTCGCGGATCACGGGCGCGGACTCGCCGGTGATGGCGGCCTCGTTGACGGAGGCGACGCCCTCGATCACTTCACCGTCCGAAGGGATGGTGTCGCCCGCCTCGACCAGCACGAGATCGCCGACCTTCAGGCTCGTGCCCGGCACGAGCTTGTAGTCGCGGCCCGCGCCGCTCAGGAGCTTGGCCTGGCTCTCGGTGCGGGTCTTGCGCAGCGTCTCGGCCTGCGCCTTGCCGCGGCCTTCGGCCACGGCTTCGGCAAGGTTGGCGAACAGCACCGTGAACCACAGCCAGAGGATGATCTGGAAGGTGAAGGCGAGATTTTCCCCGCCGGTGACGAGGTCGCGGACGAAGATCACGGTGGTGAGCGCGGCCACGATCTCGACCACGAACATCACGGGGTTCTTGATCATGGATCGCGGATCGAGCTTGGTGAAGGCAGCACCAATCGCAGGCAGCACGATTTTCGGATCCAGCATCGCCGAGACCGGCATGCGCTTGTTGGGTTTAGAAACTGGTTCCATGGAGGTCACTCCGAAAGAGCTGGATCAGAAGACGTTGCCGGCGTTCATCGCGAGTTGCTCGACGATGGGGCCGAGCGCGAGCGCCGGGAAGAAGGTCAGGCCGCCCATGATCAGGATGACGCCGACGACGAGGCCGACGAATAGACCCCCGGTGGTCGGGAACGTGCCCATCGACGGCGGGATGGATTTCTTGGCAGCGAGCGAACCCGCGATCGCCATCGCCGGCACGATCATCAGGAAGCGGCCGACGAACATCGCGGATGCGCCCGTGAGGTTATAGAACAGGGTGTTGCCGGTCAGACCCGCGAAGGCCGAGCCGTTGTTGCCGGTCTGCGAGGAATAGGCGTAGAGCACTTCCGAGAAGCCGTGCGGACCGGCATTCGCCATCGAGGCAACGCCCGTCGGCAGCACCACCGCCACGGCCGACCAGCCCAGGATCATCAGCGGCAGGATCAGGATCGCGAGCATCGCCATCTTGACCTCGCGCGCTTCGATCTTCTTGCCGACATATTCCGGCGTGCGGCCGACCATCAGGCCCGCGACGAAGATCGCGAGGATGACGAACAGCAGCATGCCGTACATGCCGGCGCCGACGCCGCCGACGATGATCTCGCCGAGTTCGATGTTGATCAGCGGGATCATGCCGCCGAGCGCGGTGAAGCTGTCATGCATCGCATTGACGGCACCGCAGGAGGCAGCCGTGGTGACCACCGCGAACAGCGAGGAAGCGACGATGCCGAAGCGGACCTCCTTGCCCTCCATGTTGCCGCCGGTCAGGCCCAGCGCGTGCATGGTCGAGGTACCGTTGGCTTCCGCCCAATAGCAGACGCCAACGCCCGCAACGAACAGCACGCCCATCACGGCGAGGATGGCCCAGCCCTGGCGCTGGTTGCCGACCATGCGGCCGAACACGTTGGTGAGCGCGGCGCCGAGCACGAAGATCGACAGCATCTGCACGAAGTTCGACAGCGCGGTCGGATTTTCGAAGGGATGCGCGGCGTTGGCATTGAAGAAGCCGCCGCCATTGGTGCCCAGCATCTTGATCGCGACCTGCGAGGCCACCGGGCCGACCGCAATGGTCTGCTTGGCGCCCTCGAGCGTGGTCGCCTCGATATAGGGGCCTAGCGTCTGCGGCATGCCCTGCCAGACCAGGAACAGCGTGTAGACGATGCAGATCGGCAGCAGGACGTAGAGCGTGCAGCGGGTCACATCGACCCAGAAATTGCCGACGGTGCGCATGGACGCGCGGGCAAAGCCGCGGATCAGCGCCACCGCGAGCACGATGCCGGTCGCCGCCGACAGGAAATTCTGGTGCGTGAGGCCGACCATCTGGGTCAGATAGGACAGCGTGCTCTCGCCGCCGTAGTTCTGCCAGTTGGTGTTGGTGATGAAGGAGACCGCAGTGTTGAAGGACAGATCCGGGGCGACGGCGGATTGATCAGCCGGGTTGAAGGGCAGCATGGCCTGGAGCCGCATCACGCCGTAGATGATGAGGAAGCCGCCGACATGGAACAGCAGCATGGCAACCGTGTAGGTCAGCCAATGCTGCTCGCGCTTCTCGTCGACGCCGGACATCCAGTAGATGCCGGCCTCGATCGGGCGCAAGACGGGCGACAGGAACGTGCGCTCGCCGTTGAACACGCGCGTCATGTACCAGCCGAGCGGCTTGGTCAGCGCGACGACAATCGCACAATAAAGAATGATCTGGAACCAACCGATCACAGTCATGGCATTAACCCTTCAGGCATGGTGGCCGGCGCAATAGCGGCAGGAAGAGCGCAAGCAGGCCGGCGACGAGCACAGCGTCGGCCAGCAGCAATTCGACAAGCAGCAGCACGGGTCAGAACCGCTCGGGCCGCAGCAGTGCGTAGGTGAGGTAGACCAGGAGGCCGAACGAGACGGCGCCGGCAAGGGCATAGTCGAAGATCATGATCCGCTCCGTCACAGCCGTTCGCAGGCGTAGGTGTAGCCGATCGCGAGGGCGAAGAAGACGAAGCCCAGCGCCAGCATCAGAAGGTCCATCATGGCGATACTCCTCAATAGAGACGATTTCCGGCAGAGCCCGTCTCTGGATCCCATCGGGCCGCTTGCTGCGATCGAGCGCGGCGCGGCCGGGAATTTCACCGCGCTGACGTGCCACCGCGCACATAGGTTTTCGAGATGAGGCCTATGGCGACGTTATAGGAATCTCATAAAGGCCGGCACGTCGCGGCGGGGCGACCATGTGACACCGACGATCCGTTCCGAGCGGACGTATCGAGCAGCCAGCGCAGCGACGCCATTCACCCTACTTTCGCCGGCGATTGTTACGGCGGGCAACGGCCGAGGTCTTTCAAAAAGCCCTGCTTCTATAAGCTTCCACCCTCGGCGAAGACGAAAATCGAGGGACCGTCGCGCTGACCCGGAAGAATCCGTGCACTTATGAAATCCCTATATCTCCCGCCCCTTCCCCATCTCGTTTTCAAATGTCCCTCCAGCCATCTTGGGCGCGCCGGCCGACTGACCGACGCCAATTCCAGGAGGCCTGACATGATCGCCGCTCTCCGCCCACTTGATCCCCCCTCGCTCGCCGAGCGGCTGCGCAAGGCACACGCGATGACGCGGCCGCTGATGCTTGACATCATCGCTCACGCCTGCCGGCGCTTTCCCTCGCTCGGCCAGAGCGAGCGCACGGCGCGCGTCACGCGCCTGATCGATGCGGAGGCGTGGGTCGATGCCGTTCTGGCGCTGACGGAGCTCGAGCTGCCGCTCTGGCGGGTCCGCCGCATCGCCTATGACGAGGGTGAATGGCACTGCGCGCTCTCGCGCGATCGCGAACTGCCGGATTGGCTGGACGCCGCGGTCGAGGGGCGCCACGGCGACCTCGCGATTGCCCTGCTGTCGGCGTTCGTCGAGGTCCAGGCGCTGGCCATGGAATCGTCGCGACCGAGCGTTCCCTCGGTGCGCCCGGTGCTGGATCCGCTTTACGAGCCGGTCGCCTGCGACAATTTCGGCTAGCCCCCGCCCGGCGGATCGACTCCATGTCGCAAGCTCCGGACATGCCGCGCATGCCGAGCCCGTCGCGCGTGATCGCGCGCTTCGCCGTCCGCCTCGCGCTGCTCATTGGCTTTGCCGCATTCGCCAGCGTCGGGTTTGGCCGGAGCCTCGCCGCCCTGCTCTGGATGTCGATCATCCTGTGCGCGCTCGCCGGCCTCGTCAGGCGAGAACCTGCGTTCGGCGCAGCGCTCAATCACTGGGACGAAGCTGTCGCCTTCGGGGCGCTGTTCGCGCTGGTCCATATCGCCAACGGTGTGGCCTGAGCCGCCGGCTTTATGACCTTCCTATGAGATCGCTCCGCGCCCGCCCTCGAAATCATATTCGCGACTGAGGATATTGAGCACGCCGGCAAGGATGTGCGTCCGAGGCCGGCATCGTTCGGAAGGAATAAACCTGTGAAACTCGTCGAACCTCCCTCGTGCAGCTCCCCTTCAACCATCGTCTTCATCGGCAGGAATCGCCGGGGACAATGGGTTGCGCAGGAGCAGAACGGCCTCTATGGCGGCCTGTTCGTCAGCCGCGCCCAGGCCATCAAATATGCGCTGTTCGAGAACGGGCAGCATCCACAAACCATCGTCGAGCTGCCGCGCGAGATCGAGCTCGACATGGGCAAGAGCCCCAGCACCATCGTCTCGCAGAGCGCCGCCTGAGCCGGCGCCAACAGGCGAAAAACCATGCTCATCCCTCCCGCTGCCTGGTTCACCGGATTCATTCCGGACCTGCCGACCCCGTTCGACGCGGCAGATGCGATCGACCTCAAGGCGTTTGCCGCACTGTGCGAGCGACAGGTCGCGGCCGGCGCGCCCGCAATCGTGGTCTGCGAAACGGCCGGCGAGGCACCGACGCTCTCGCCGGCCGAGCAGGAGCTCGTCATTCGCACCGCGGTCGACGTCGCCCGCGGCCGCGTGCGCATCATCGCAGGCGCGGTATCGAACGCAACCAACCACGCCATCGAACTTGCCCGGCGCGCGGAAGCGGCCGGCGCCGATGCCGTCATGTCGGTCGTGCCCGCCTACAACAAGCCGATGCAGGAGGGCATGCTCGCGCATTTCCGCACCATCGCCGGTGCGATCGGGCTGCCCGTGATCCTGCACGATAATCCCTCCCGCACGCTGCGCCCGCTCGCCGACGAGACGCTTCTGCGTCTGGTCGAGTCCCGTCAGTTCGTCGGCCTGCGCGATGGGAGCGGCGACATCACCCGTCCGATGCGGCTGTCCCGCAACTTGCCGGCAGGTTTTCGCTTTCTCTCCGGCGACGACACCACCGCGGTTGGTTTCATCGCGGACGGCGGCGACGGTGCGATCTCGGAGGTCGCCAACATCGCCCCGGATCTCTGCCGCACGATCTTCTCACATCTCAGGCAGGGCCGGCTGCAATCCGCCCGTTATCTGCACAAGCGCCTGATCCCGCTCATCGCCTGTCTGTCTCGGGAAAGTCCGGCCGCGCTCAAATGCGCCCTCAACGTCCTTGGCCTGATGTCGGCCGCGACCAGGCTTCCGATTGTGCCGCTGGACGCAGCCGCGCAGAGAGGCGTGGTGCGCGCATTCGCCGCGATCGCGGACGAAGAATTGATCGACAGCGTCGGAGCCTGATGGGCCGAGGCTGTCCGGAATTTCATGCTCAATCGCGTCGATGGATCTCACAAGCTGCTCCACGCCTGGAAGCTGGCGCTGCTGCGCTTTGCCGTGACGCGGGATGAGTCCGACAGCCTCAACGTTGCAGCACTCGCGGCGGAGCTCGATCGCCTCGGCGGGCGGCGCACCGCCGACGAGACGTTCCATTTCTTCCGGCGAACCAGTTCCCAGCTCTGCGCGGCCATCGGCGGGCAGCTACAGAACGCGGCCGACATCCTGGACCGTTTCTGCAAGCAGATCGAGGCGCCGCGGCTCCGCCTCGCCTTTGCCGCAGCGGCCGGAATCACGCATTCGGATCCCGCGCCGTCTCGATCCGCCCGACCGAAGCGGAACCCGGATCTCTTCAGAGGGCTGCCGGCGCGAGGATCGGCGTCTTTATGACATTCCTATGCGGGCGCGCCGGCGCTCATCTCGCAATCCTACGCAACGATCGACATCATAAGCGGCAGATTGGCGCGGCCCTCTCGCCGCGCCAAGGACGAGGACTTCCGCAATGTCGATCCTGACACATGGCTTTGACCGGCCCTTCGGGGCCAAACGCCCGGCGCGCATCTCCGAAGCGCGCAAGGCCCAGCTCAAGCGCGTCGCGCTCCAAGCGCTTGGCCTGCTCTCGATGGGCAGCGTGCTCACCGCGCTGATTGCGCTGAGAACCGCAATCCATGTCTGGCATCTCCCCGCCTGACCGGCGGTGTTTCCGGCCGAGACCTTCGAGCTCGACGTCGAGAGCCAGGGCAATCCGCTGGTCGCGCTGGCGGCACGATGGCTGGGCGGGGTGAAGCGGCGTCTGGCACGCCTTGCAAGGTAACGACATGGTCGAGCTCAAGATCATCATCCTCGTCGCATTGATGGGTGCGTTGCTGCTCGGCATGCGCCTCACTGCGAACCCGGCCTCGGACGCCTAGCATGCAACCCTTCAAGGGATCGCTGGAGCAGGCCATGCGCGTGGCGATCGACCGCGAGCTGACCATGGCTGCCTACGAGGCGAGCAACCGCGCCCGCAGCGCGGTCGCGATGCCCGGTTAGGCCGCGTCGCCTGCGGAAAAGGCCTGCCCGATCTGGCGCAGTTTCACGGAACCGTGTAGAGCGGTTTCATGAGCACCAGCAGCGTCAACGTCGTCACCCACCCCCTGGTCCAGCACAAGCTCTCCCTGATGCGGGAGAAGGACCGCTCGACCAAGAGCTTTCGCGAGATCCTGAACGAGATCGGGATGCTGCTCTGCTACGAGGTGACGCGCGACCTGCCGCTGGAGCTGGTCGAGATCGAGACGCCGATCGCGCCAATGCAGGCGCCGAAGATCGCCGGCAAGAAGCTCACGCTGGCGCCGATCCTGCGCGCCGGCGTCGGCTTCCTCGACGGCATGCTGGCGTTGATGCCTTCGGCGCGCATCGCCCATATCGGGCTCTACCGCGACCCCGAGACGTTGCAGGCCGTGGAATATTACTTCAAGGCACCGCAGGACCTGTCCGACCGCACCGTGATCCTGATGGACCCGATGCTGGCAACCGGCAACTCGGCCTGCGCCGGCGCCTCCCTGCTCAAGGCGCGCGGCGCCCGCGACATCCGTTTCGTCTGCCTGCTGGCGGCGCCCGAAGGCATCGCGCAGTTCCAAAGCGAGCATCCCGACGTGCCGATCTGGACCGCCGCGATCGACGAACGGCTCAACGACCACGGCTATATCGTGCCGGGCCTGGGCGATGCCGGCGACCGGATGTTCGGCACGAAGTAGACAGGTTTGCGCAAGCGGGTTACTCCGGTTGGCATGAGCGCCAACGACTTTTCGCTGCAATCGCTGATCCGGATCGAGACCGCCGCCGATCCTGCCTTCGTATTCGACGGCACGCCCGTCTCTCGCGCGGAATTCTCGACAAAGGTCGGGCAGACCGCCGCCTGGCTCGCGGCCCAGGGCATCGGCAAGGGCGACGTCGTCGCCGTCTGGCTGGTCAACCGGGTCGAATGGCTCGCACTGCTGTTCGCCGCCGCACGGCTCGGCGCGGTCGTCGCCGCCGTCAATACGCGCTACCGCAGCGCGGAAGTCGCGCATCTGCTCAAGCTGTCCGGTGCGAAGCTCATGGTGGTCGAGGCCGCATTCCGCTCGATCGATTTTGCCACCATCCTCGCCGACGTCGCCAAGGCCGAGGTGCCGGCGCTGCAACAGCTTGCCGTGATCGGCGCGGATGCGATCCCGGCGCACTGGCCCTGCGTGCGGTTCGATGCGTTCGAGAAGCCCTATCCACCGGCTCCGCCGACCGAGGATGACGTCGACCTGCCCGTGCTGCTCTACACGACGTCGGGCACCACCAAGGGACCAAAACTCGTCGCGCATTCGCAGCGGACGCTGTCGACGCACGCCGCCTCCGTCGCCCATGCGCTCCAACTCGATCACCGGCGTCATTCGCTGCTGGCGATGCTGCCGTTCTGCGGTACCTTCGGCATGACGAGCCTGCTCGGCTTCATCGCAGCTGGCGCGACCATCCATGTGCTCGACGCCTTCGAAGCCGCGCCGGCCCTGAAGATTCTCAGCGAGCACGGGATCACACATTCCTTCGGCTCGGACGAGATGTTCCGCCGCATCCTTGTGCTCACCGATGCGCCACGCCCATTTCCACATCTCGAAGTCTGCGGCTTCGCCGCATTCCAGCCCGGCTGGCGCGAATTGGCAGCGGAGGCCGAGGCGCGCGGCATCAAGCTGTTCGGCCTCTACGGCTCGAGCGAGGTGCAGGCGCTGTTCTCGATCGGCCGCGCCGGTGATGCCTTCGCCGATCGCATCGAGGGCGGCGGCTGGCCGATGTCGCCCAACGCAAAGGTCCGCGTGCGCGATGTCGAGACCGGCGAGCTTGCGCCCCAAGGCGTCTCCGGCGAGATCGAGATCAGCGCGCCGTCACGCTTCCTCGGCTACTTCAACAATCCCGCGGCAACGCGCGAGGCGATCACCGCCGACGGGTTCTTCCGCACCGGCGACATCGGCCGGCTGCGCGGCGACGGCTCCTTCGTTTACGAGACGCGCGCCGGCGATGCGATGCGGCTCGGCGGTTTCCTGGTCGCGCCCGGCGAAATCGAGGACGAGCTCAAATCCTGCGCCGGTGTCGCCGACGCCCAGGTCGTCGCGGTCGATCTCAAAGGCCAGGCGCGCTGCGTCGCCTTCGTGATCCCGGCTGGAGAGCCACCGCGACAGGACGCGCTGACCGCCCATCTGCGCGAACGGCTCGCCAGCTACAAGGTGCCGGCGCGGATCTATGTGGTGGACACCTTCCCCGTCACCGACAGTGCCAACGGCGTCAAGATCCAGCGCGCCAGGCTTCGTGACATCGCGTTGGAACGGATCGCCGCCGAATAGGCCGGCCTGTCCGATCTAGCCTGCGCAGCCGCGAAGCTGCGCCGACAACGCGTCGCGGTGCTCGGGCGCCGCGATCGCGATCATGCGGCGCGCACGCTCGGCAAGACCACAACCGCGCAGCTCCGCAACACCCCATTCGGTGAGGATGGCATCGACATCGGCACGGGGCGTCGTCACCGTCTCGACATTGGCGACGATCCGGCTGGTCCCGTCGGAAGCCGTCGCCGGCAGCGCGATGATCGCCCTGCCTCCGCTCGATGCATTGGCGCCGCGCACGAAATCGAGCTGGCCGCCGATCGCGCCGATCGCAACGCCGTTCAGCATCTCGGAATTGACGCTGCCGTCGAGCCCGGCCTGGAGCGCCGAGTTGATCGCGACCAGCCGGTTGATCCTTGCCAGCACATTCTGAGCGTGCGTGTAGGACGTCGGCCGCACCGCGACCTGCCGGTTCTGATGCACGAAGCGGTAGAGCCGTTGGGTCCCGATCACCTGGTTGGTGACCGTGGTCCCGGGATCGATCCCCTTCTCCGCATTCGTCACCACGCCGCGCTCGATCAGATCGACGACGGCATCGTTGATCAGGCCGGAATGGATGCCGAGATTGCGCGCATGCGTCAGCGACGAGAGGATGGCGTCCGGAATCCGGCCGACGCCAAACTGCAAGGTGCTGCCGTCGGCGATCAAACTCGCGGCATGCGCGGCGATACGATGGGAGACGTCGTCAAGCGGAGCCGATGCCAGTTCGACCGGCGGGCGGCGCGCGGCGACGCGCATATGGATCGGCACCGGCCATTCCGCCCCGAATGTAAAGGGCGCATCCGGATTGATCTCGGCGATGACGAGACGCGCGCCGCGCGCGGCATCGATGACGTAGTCGTTCGAAAGACTGGCGCTCAAGCAACCGTTACCAGCCTCCGCGAGTTGCACCAGAACGACATCGGCGTTGTGGCTGCCTGCGGCAAAACCGGCACAGAAGGCGCTGTAATTGCTCGGGATGACGTCGAGCCGCCCGGCCCTGGCAAGCCGCCGCGCATTGCCGATCACGCCATAGCTCTGGAACGCCACGTTGGGTGCGCGGCCAGCCGAGAACGTATCCGAAAAGATCGGCCCGACCATCATCCGAAAAGGCGGCAGCTGCGCCGCCTGCGCCATCAGCGCTTCGGTCAGGGTGACCGGCTCCGCCGTCGCCTGCCCGCACAGCACGAGATCGCCCTCACGGATCAGACCGGAGAAATCGATCTGCGGCGAGCCCCCGGACATTTCCGCCTCAGCCCATCGGGGTGAGGCGCGCGGAGGACTCACCGAGCAGCGTGCGCAGCTCCGTCTTCACGATCTTGCCATAACTGTTCTTCGGCAGCTCACTGATGATGTAGTAATGCTTCGGCCGCTTGAAGCGCGCGATCCACGCATTGCACATCTGGTCGAGCTCGTCTCGCGTCACCGCCCTGCCCGCGGCGGGAACGACAATGGCCACGACCTCCTCGCCCCATTCCGGATGCGGCCGGCCGATCACCGAGACCTCCGCCACGGCCTCATGCCGCAGCAGCACCTCCTCGACCTCGCGCGGATAGATGTTGGTGCCGCCGGAGATGATGACGTCCTTGGAGCGATCCTTCAGCGTGAGGAAGCCGTCCGCATCGAAGGCGCCCATGTCGCCGGTATAGAGCCAGCCATCGCGCAGCGTGTTCGCGGTGGCGTCCGGGTTCTGCCAGTAGCCGGACATGACGGTATCGCCACGCACAATGATCTCGCCGATCTCATCCGCCGCAACATCGCATCCCGTCTCGTCCACGGTACGCACCTGCACGACGCCTTGGGCGATGCCGACTGAGGCAAGGCGCTCCTCGTAACGCGGATGCCCGGTATCGACATGCATGAATTTCGGCAGGTACGTGATGGTCATCGGCGTCTCGCCCTGACCATAGATCTGCGCGAATTTCGGCCCGAACACGCCGAGCGCCGCCTTGCAATCGGCGAGATACATGGGGCCGCCGCCATAGATGATGGTCTTGAGCCCCGGCGCGGTCGCGCCAGCAGCTTCCGCCGCAACGGTCAGGCGCCGCACCATGGTGGGCGCAGCGAAGAAGGAGATGCTCTCGCGCTTTGCCGTCAGCTCGAGGATCTCATCGGGCTCGAAGCGGCCGCTCTCCGGAATGATCTGCGCTCCCATGCCGAGCACATGCGGCACCATGTAGAGGAGCGCCAGCGCCTCCGACGCGATATTCGCCATGTCCTCGGTCACGAAGACGAGTGCGGCGCCGGAATTTTCGAGAATAAAGGCGACCTCACGCGGATGCAGTTTTGCGTTGATGGGAACGGCGACCAGTCCGGCATGCCAGCAGGCATAGAGGCAGGCGACATAGTCCGGCACGTTCTTCATCAGCAGTGCAACGCGGTCGCCTCTGGCGAGGCCAAGGCGCTGTTGCAGCGATGCGGCGAGCGACGCCACCGTCGCGGCAAGCCGGCCGTAATTGGCGACCGGCGTCAATCCCTTGAACAGCGCCGGTGCGGACGCGTTGGCCTTGGCGGCACGCAGCAGATGATGAGCGAGGTTCATGGCGATCCTCCCCGAGCGCTGAGCCTAGTACGATTTGGCCAGCCCCAGCACCTTTTCCGCGATGAAGCTGAGCGCGAGCTGCGGGCTGACCGGCGCGATGCGCGGGATCAGCACCTCGCGCAAATAGCGTTCGACATGGAATTCCTTGGCATAGCCGAAGCCGCCATGGGTCATCACCGCCTGCTCGCAGGCCGAGAAGCCGGCTTCGCCCGCGAGATATTTCGCGGCATTGGCCGCAGCGCCGCACGGCATGCCCTTGTCGTATTGCCAGGCCGCCGACATCACCATCAACCAGGCGGCCTCGAGCTCGACCCAGTTCACCGCGAGCGGATGCTGAATGCCTTGATTCTTGCCGATCGGCCGGTTGAACACGACGCGCGTCTTGGCGTATTCGGTCGCGCGTGACAGCGCGAGCTTGCCGAGACCGACCGCTTCGGCGGCAATCAGGATGCGCTCGGGGTTCATGCCTTCGAGGATGTACTGGAAGCCCTTGCCTTCCTCGCCGATCCGATCCTCCATCGGAATTTCAAAGTCCTCGAAGAAGAGCTCGTTGGAATCGACGATCTTGCGGCCCATCTTCTCGATCTCGTGGACCTTGATCCTGTTGCGGTCGAAATCGGTGTAGAACAGGCTGAGCCCGTGGGTGGGCGAGCGCACCTCTTCCAGCGGCGTGGTGCGCGCCAGCAGCAGGATCTTGTGCGCGACCTGCGCGGTCGAGATCCACACTTTCTGGCCGTTGACGATGTAGCGGTCGTTCTTGGCGACAGCGCGGGTCTTGAGCTGCGTGGTGTTGAGGCCGGTGTTGGGCTCGGTCACGGCAAAGCACGCCTTCTCGCGGCCCTCGACCATCGGCGGCAGCATGCGCTTGCGTTGCTCCTCGGTGCCGAACACCACGACCGGATTGAGGCCGAACACGTTGATGTGCACCGCGGAGGCGCCGGACATGCCGGCGCCCGATTCCGCGATCGTGCGCATCATGATCGCGGCTTCGGTGATGCCGAGGCCGGAGCCGCCATATTCCTCCGGCACGCAGATGCCGAGCCAGCCGGCGTCGGCCAGCGCCTTGTGGAAATCGTGCGGGAAACCGCCGTCGTGGTCCTTCTTCAGCCAGTAGGCATCCGGAAAGCCTTCGCAGATCTTGGCGATGGCGTCGCGAATGGCTTCCTGCTGATCGGTGAGCGCGAAATCCATGTTTGTTGATCTCCTTCTTGGGAGCCGCCAGCTCCGATCTTAGCGCCCCATCTGCGAGGGCAGCCAGAGAATGATCGAGGGGAACGCCACCAGGATCGCGATCGCGATCAGATGTGCGACGAAGTGCGGGAAGGTGCCGTGGAACACCTCCGCCACCGGCCGCTTGGCGTAGCGGGCGACGATGAAGCAATTGAGCCCGACCGGAGGCGTGATCATGCCGACCTCCGCGGTGACGATCTTGATGACGCCGAACCAGATCGGGTCGAAGCCGAGCGTTTTGATCAGCGGCAGCACGATCGGCACGGTCAGCACCAGGATTGCGATCTGGTCCATGAAGGAGCCGAGCACGATGTAGCCGAACAGGATCAGCGTGATGATGATCCAGCGCGAAGTCTGCAGCGAGCCGACCCAGGCGACGAGGTCCTGGGTCACATGCGTGAGGGTGAAGAAGTAGCCGAAGATCGAGGCACCGACGAGGATCGTCACGATCATGCAGGTGCCGTGGCAGGCGCTGAGCAGGGCCTTGTAGAGTGACCCGGGCGTGACCTTGCCCTTGGCGATGGCAAGCAGCAGCGCACCCGCCGCGCCGAGAGCCGAGGCCTCGGTCGGCGTCGCCACGCCGAGATAGATGGTGCCGGTGACGAGCGAGAACAGGAGCGCCATTGGGCCGACCTGCCAGAGCAGCGAAAACCGCTCGCGCCAGGAGACCGGCTCGACGCGCGGGGCCCGCGACGGGTCCTGCCAAACCAGGAAATAGATCGTTGCCATGATGGTGGCGGTCACGAGCATGGCCGGAATGATGCCGCCGATCAGGAGCTGTCCGATATTGACCTCGGCGAGCAGGCCGAAGATCACCAGCGCCACGCTGGGCGGGATCAGCATGGCGAGCGTCCCCGAGATCGCGACGACGCCGGCCGCCATCTTGGGCTCGTAGCCCTGGCGGATCATCGCCGGGAGACTTGTCGACGACAGCGTCGCAGCCGATGCCGTCGAGGTGCCGCAGATCGCACCAAAGCCGGCGCCGGCGAGCGCCGTTGCCATGCCGAGCCCGCCGGGGATGCGGCCGACCCAGGCGGACGCCGTCTTGAACATGTCGTCGGCGACGCCCGACAGCAGCACGAGATCCGCCATCAGCAGGAACATCGGGATCGTGATCAATTCGTAGGACGAAACCGTCGAAAGCGGCGCCGTCTGAAGAATGCCGAACAGCGTGCCGGTGCCGCCCACCATGAGGAGGCCGACCGAGCCGGCAAATCCCATGGCGAATCCGACCGGCGTGCCGATCGCAAGCAGGACAAAAAGCAGTCCGAGCACGAGGATGACCGTCATCGATGCCGCCGTTATTCGAAGGAGTGGGCTTCGCCGGTCTCGTTGACAGGCGGCAAAGGAAAGAGGTCTCGCCCGGAGACGAGACTGAGCAGATGACCGACGAGCTGCAGCGCCAGCCGCAGCACCAGCACGCCGCAGCCGAACGGCACCAGCGCGGCCGAGATCCAGGTCGGCCACGGAATGGCGCCGGCAAGCACGTCGTGCTGCTCGTAATTCTCCAGCGCGCGCTCGAACCCGACCTTGCAGATCAGGGCGAACACGAACAGGCCGGTGAGCGCGGTGGCGACTTCCGACAACCGGCGTCCCGCCGGCGGAAAGCGCGAGAGCAGGATGTCGACGCCGACATGCGCATTGACGCGCAGGGTGTCCGACAGCGTCAGGAAGAACACGGCGGCGAGGAGATAGAGCCCGATCAGGTCATAGGTGAAGGAGAACGGACTGTTGAGGACGTAACGCATGAACACGTCGGCGACCACCAGCCCCATGATCGCGAACAGAGAGATCGCTGCGATCACCGTCAGCGCACGCTCCAGCACGCCGAGCACATCCGCTGCCCGCTTGATCATCCCGGGTCTCCCTTTCCGCCTCGATCGCAACGCTACTTCGCCCCGCCGGCAGCAAGCAGGCTCTCGAACTCCTTGAGCGTTGCGGAAGCCTGCTTGCCGCGGCTGTCCAACCCGGCCGCCCATTCCTGCGCAACGCCCTTGAGCTTCTCCTTCATCTCCGCGCGCGTGGCATCGGGAAGCGCCGTGAAGTTGATGCCCTGGTCCTTCATCTTCTGCCGCGTCACGTCCTGCTCCTTGTCGACCTCGGCACAGGCCTTCGGCGTGATCGCTTCCGACGCCTCGTTCATTGCCTTCTTCACGTCGTCAGGCAGCTTGTCCCAGACCGACTGATTGATCGAGTAGGCAACGATGAAGCTGCCGAAGCTGACGCCTTCGGTCGCATGTTTGACGAGCTTGTCCAGGCCGTAGGCGACGACGCTGTCCATGGGGAAGAGCAGCCCGTCCATGGTGCCGCGCGACAGCGATTCATAGGCATCGGGCGCAGCCATGCGCACCGGCACCGCGCCGAGCGTGCGCACGGTCAGATCCTGCGCACCACCGGTGGTGCGCAGCTTCAATCCCTGCATGTCCTTGATGGTCTCGACCTTCTGCTTGGCGGTCCATACCTGATAGGGCGGCAGCACCACGGCCATCAGCAGCTTGATCTTGTTGGGGGCATATTCCTGCTTGGCCAAAATGCCTTCGCGCGCAGCCTTCCAGTAGGCGAGCGTGCCCTGGCAACTCGTCTCGAACGCGCCCGGCAATTGCGCGACCTCCGAGAGCGGCATCTTGTCCGAGACATAGGACGGCCCGATGTAGCCGATGTCGACCACGCCGGACTGAGTGAGGCGCAACATATCGGTGGCCTTGCCGATCTGCTGGTTCGGATAGTGGGTGAAAGTGACGGCGCCGTTGCTGCGCTTGCTGACGTCGTCCATCCAAGGCTTGAGCATCAGGCGAACGAGATAGTGGTCGGCGGGAAAGCTATCGGCGACCTTCAGCTCCAGCGCCTGCGCCGAACGCGTCGCAACCAACAGCGAGAGTGCGAGCGCTGCTGCGGCCCAGACCTGATTTCTCTTCATTGGTTTCTCCTTGACGCGTCCTCTCGCTGAAGGCGGGCAATCAATTGCTGCCAGCCATTCCGCCGCCACGTTTTGCTTGAGGAAAATGTACATATATGTGAATTTATATGTCAAGTATATGAACAATGCATGCAGCTATGCACTCCCGCACGGAGCTGCCGAATTGACACCCATGCTTTCTGAACTCTAACTCCACCTATATGAACATCTCACCGAGGGCTCATGGGACCGCTCGCCGGCATCACCATTCTCGACCTGACCTCCGTGCTGATGGGCCCTTACGGCACCCAGGTGCTGGCCGACATGGGGGCCGATGTCATCAAGGTCGAAAGCCCCGAGGGTGATATCGTCCGCCAGATCGGCCCGGGCCGCACCCCCGGCATGGGCGGCATGTTCCTCAATGCCAATCGCGGCAAGCGCAGCATCGTGCTCGACCTCAAGAAGGCGGAAGGCCGCGAGGCGCTGCTGCGGCTGGCGAGGGGCGCCAACGCGCTGGTCTATAATGTGCGCCCGCAAGCGATGGCGCGGCTCGGCCTCGACTACGAGACGCTTGCCGCGATCAATCCTGCGCTCGTCTATGTCGGTGCGTTCGGCTACGGACAGTCCGGCCCCTATGCGGCAAAGCCCGCCTACGACGATTTGATTCAGGGCGCGGCCACCGTCCCGACGTTGCTCGCAGCCGCTGGCGACGGCACGCCGCGCTACGTCCCCGTCACCATCGCCGACCGCATCGTCGGCCTGATGATGGTCAACGCGATTCTGGGCGGGTTGATGCACCAGCAGCGCACCGGCGTCGGCCAGCGCATCGACGTGCCGATGTTCGAATCGATGACGGAGTTCGTTCTGGTCGATCACCTCGGCGGCCTCACCTATGATCCGCCGCTCGATCACGGCGGCTACGCCCGCCTGCTCTCGCGCTATCGCCGTCCCTACAAGACCAGCGACGGTTATCTCTGCGTGCTCATCTACAACGACAAGCACTGGCGCAGCTTCTTCGAGGCGATCGGGCAGCCGCATTTCCTCGATCAGCCGCGCTTCGCCAACCATGCCGCGCGCACCAGGCACATCGACGAGATCTACGCGGAGATCGGCCAGATTTTCCTGACGCGCACGACCGCGGAGTGGCGCGATCTGCTGGAACGCGCCGACATTCCGGTGATGCCGATGCATACGCTGGAGACGATTTTGGACGATCCGCATCTCAAGGCCGTCGACTTCTTCAGAACGGTGGACCACCCCGTGGAAGGCCGCATCCGGCAGATGCGCGTGCCCTCGACCTGGAGCGTGACCCAGCCGGAACCTGCCGGGCCGGCTCCTGCGCTCGGCGAACATGGCCGCGACATCTTGCGCGAGGCCGGCTTCTCGGCGGACGAGATCGAACAGCTGGCGCAACAGAAAGCAGTTCACCTGGCCGCGCCGCCCTAGCGGCAGCGGGGCCAAAATCGCAACAACAGGGAGGAAACCGCGATGGCCGGACTTTATTTCGAGGACTTTTCCGTAGGCCAGGAGTTCAGGCATCCCCTGACCCGGACCGTCACGGAGATGGACAACACCATGTTCAGCCTGCTGACGCTCAATCCGCAGCCGCTGCACATCGACGCGCATTTCGCCGAAAAGACCGAGTTCGGCCAGCGCATTTTCAACAGCCTTTACACCCTCGGCATCATGATCGGCATGACGGTCTATGATACGACCTTGGGAACCACCGTCGCCAATCTCGGCATGACCGACGTCACGTTTCCAAAGCCGGTCTTCCATGGCGACACGTTGCGGGCCACGACAAAGGTGCTCTCGGTGCGGGAATCCAAATCGCGGCCCAAGGCCGGCATCGTCGAGTTTGAGCACCATGCCCTGAACCAGAACGACGAGATCGTCGGCAAATGCCGCCGCATGGCGATGATGCACAAGAGGCCGGTCTGATGCGTTCGATGCTGTTCGTGCCGGGCGATTCCCCGCGCAAATTCGAGAAGGCGAGCGAAGGCAAGGCCGACGCGCTGATCATCGATCTCGAGGACTCCGTCGTCACCGAGAAGAAGGCGGAAGCGCGCGAGCTGACGCTGGCGATGCTGAAGAGCCGCCCCGGCCAGCATCAGCTCTATGTCCGGGTCAATGCGCTGGATACCGGCATGACGCTCGCCGATCTCGCCGCGGTGATGCCGGGCCGGCCCGACGGCATCGTGCTGCCGAAATCGCAAGGCGGCGACGACGTGCGGCAGGTCGCGACCTGGCTCGAAGCTTTGGAAGCCGCGTCCGGCATCACGGTTGGTTCGACCCGCATCGTCTGCGTCGCGACCGAAACGGCCAGCTCGATCTTCGGGCTCGGCAGCTACAAGGGCTGCTCTCCTCGCCTCACCGGCCTGATGTGGGGCGCTGAGGATCTCTCGGCCTCGCTCGGCGCCACCGAGAAATCGAGCGGCGGCGTGTTTCACAGCCCCTATCGCCTCGCGCGCGATCTCTGCCTGATGGCGGCGGCCGCGGCCGAGGGCGCGCCGATCGACACCGTCTACACCGACATCGACAATCTCGCCGGCCTCGAGCAGGAAACGCGCGCCGCGCGGCGCGACGGCTTTTCGGCGAAGGCGTTGATTCACCCCAAGCACGTCGACATCGTCAACGCGGCCTTCGAGCCGACGGACGCCGAACGGACATGGGCTGAGAAGGTGATCGCGGCGTTCGCGAGCAATCCCAATTCCGGCACGCTGCGGCTCGACGGCCAGATGATCGACAAGCCGCACCTTCGCGCCGCGCAGAAGATTCTCGGCCAGCCCTAGGAAGCAGGACGCAAAGCCCGCCATGATCGTTCGCCAAGCCGCAAACGTCCTGGAGATCATGGAATTCTTCGCGCAAACGAAGAAGCCGGCGACGCTTGCCGAGATCGCCGATCATTTCGGCTGGCCGCGCTCCTCGACCTTCAACCTGCTCGCGACGCTGTCGGAGAAGGGCTATCTCTATGAGCCGCGGCCGCGCGCCGGCTTCTATCCGACGCCGCGATGGCTCGCGATGGCGCGGATGATCTCGGAAGTCGAGCCGCTGCCGCCCTGGACCCATCAGCTGATTGCCGATCTCTCCGCCGAGACCGGCGAAACCGCATCCATCGTGGCGCCGGCCGGCGTGATGGCGGTGTTCATCGACGTCGTCGAATCCCAGGCCGCGATCCGCTATTTCGCGACCATCGGCCATCGCGTGCCGATCCACGCCACCGCCAGCGGCCGCGCGCTGCTGCTGCAATATTCGCAAGAAGAGCGCGACTCGGTCTATCGCAAGATCGAGTTCAAGCAGTACGGCCCCTCGACGCCGATCAGCATCGAGGCCGTCGAGACCGAGTTGCGCAACTCGATCGCGCGCGGCTATTGCCAGAGTTTTGCAGATTACAGCCGCGATCTCGCCGGCGCCGCGATTCCCTTGCCGATCGGCGACCGCCGCCTCTCGGTCGTCGTCGCCGGCCCGGAATTCCGCATTGGCCCCAAGGTCGGCGAGGTCGCCGCGTTGATCGCGCGCACCGTCGATCGGCTGCGCCCGAAGGCGTCGGCTTGAAACAGCGGTCTCAGTCGAATCCCTGAATGGGCGGCGTCGAGGTCTGCGCGGGGGGAGCAGGCGCGGCTTGGACGGGCGCGGCTTGAACCGGCGGGGCCGGATTGCCGACAGCTCTCATCTGGCCGTTGGCTGCCATCGCCTCGCGCGTGCGCGACGGGCCGCCGGTCGCGGCAGCGCGGCGCGGCGGCTGCCGATGCCTTGCCGACTGCGAACCTCTCATGCCCCAGGAGCGGGCGATCGAAGGTCCGGCCGTGTAGCCGATCAAGGCTCCGGCGACCGCACCGACCGGGCCCAGCACGACCGCGCCGGATACCGCGCCGAGCGCCGCGTCGCCCGCGCGCTCCTGCGCAACCGCGCTCGCGGGCACGCAGGCCAGCATTGCGACAGCAGTGATCAGAGCTTTGTTCATCGGAGCGCCTCCCTCACGGGAATTCACTCGTTCTCAAATATGGCCGCAGGAAGTTCGCTTGCCGGCCAACAAAAGGCAATCGCTGGCGGAACCCGGCGATAGAGCAACGATGGCCCCCTCCCAGCGAGCGGCATGGCAATGCATTTGGGAGCGGGTTCCTTGTGGCCATCCTTCGAGACGCCCGCTTTGGGCGGGCTCCTCAGGATGAGGGCGGTACGCGTGGCAGCAGCTTCAACGTAGACAGTGCTGCTTAGCCTCATCCTGAGCCCCCAGCGCCGAAAGCGGGCGCTGCACATGGAACCATGAACCACCTGCGAGACGTCGTCTGACAGGTGGTTCATGGAGAGGAGACCGCTGGAAGCGGTCGTCTCGAAGGACGAGGCGCGCGCTCGAGGTCAGCCCCAAGAGTCAAATGCAATCGCGCCACCGCGTGGGGCGAGGCGATGGCCGCTACACGATCTTGATCGACATGTCGGGCAGGCCCTCGAGCTTGCACAACAGCACGTCGCCACGCGCGACCGGACCGACATTCTCCGGCGTGCCAGAATAGATGATGTCGCCGGCTTTGAGCTCGAACGCTTCCGACAGCTTCGCGATCTGCTCGGCCACGCTCCAGATCATCTTGCTGAGATCCGAGTTCTGCCGCACGGTGCCGTTGACGGCCAGCGAGATTGCGCCCTTCTCGAAATGACCGGTCTTGCTCGCCGGGTGAATCGGGCCGAGCACCGCGGCGTGGTCAAAGCTCTTGCCGATCTCCCAGGGTTTCTTCTCGGCGGCCATGCCGTTCTGGAGATCGCGCCGGGTCATGTCGAGGCCGAGGGCGTAACCATAGACGTGGTCGAGCGCCTTATCGACCGGGATATTGGTGCCGCCGGACTTCAACGCGGCGACCAGCTCGACCTCGTGATGATAGTTCTTGGTCAGCGACGGATAGGGATGATCGGCGACCTCGCCGATCGCGACGTTCTGGATCGCGTCGGTCGGCTTCTGGAAGAAGAACGGCGGCTCGCGGTTCGGATCCGAGCCGCGCTCGATCGCATGTGCCGCATAGTTGCGCCCGATGCAGTAGATGCGGCGAACCTGAAACACCTGGGTCTCGCCGACGATCGGGATCGTCACCATCGGCACCGCAAATATCGGCTTGGGTCCGGCCTGCGCCGCGGCCGGTGCGACCTCGGCCATCGAAACAGCGGCGGCCGCCGCAGCGGCTCCGAGCAGATCACGTCGCGTGGGTGAGGTCCTTTTCATCTCCGGTGCTCCCTTTGTCTTTCCTTGGGCAGCGTCATGCGCGCCGATCCGGCTGATAGTCGATATTTGGTGTACCAGCAACACTGATGGACGCAGCGAGTTGGACCACGGCGCAGCCTGTTTTTGCGCCACACCGGCCGGCGGCGACGGCGAGGTGAAATGGAGATAGAATTGTCGATTTAGGCAGGGCCGCTGATCGCCCCTTAAGCATTCGGACCGCAGTGCGCATGAAGAAACACCGAGCCGCGCATGATGGCCAAGGATCCCGAACGTGCCGGACCGCTCACACGGCAGGCGCGACGCTGATTGCGCTGATCGCCGTCGCAACTTCATGCGCGGTGCGCGCCAGCGACGGGACCATCGCGGCGGCGGAATTGAAGGCGCTCGGAACGGTCGACGCGCGCTTTCAATCCTACAACATCGAGATGGTGGAGGTGACGGGTGGACGGTTCTGGAAGCCGTATCCGCGCACGGAGCGCGCGCCCGACCCGCACGATCGCTACAGTTACAGGCCGCCGATCGATCTTGCCAATGCGCGCCTGCGCCTGCTCGCCGCCGCCTTGTCGCCAGCCTATGTGCGCGTGAGCGGCACCTGGGCCAATGCGACGTTCTTCGCCGAGGCGCCGGGAGAGCCGCCGTCGGGATTCAACTCCGTGCTCAGCCGAGCGCAGTGGCGCGGCGTCGTGGAGTTCGCGCGTGCGGTCAATGCGGAGATCGTCACCTCGTTCGCAATCAGTCCCGGCAGCCGCGATGCCAGCGGCATATGGAAGCCGGATCAGGCGCAGCAGCTGGTCGATACCACGCGCGCGCTGGGCAACCGCATCGCCGCGGCCGAATTCATGAACGAGCCGTCGTACGCAGCGACCAACGGTGCACCGGCGGGCTATGACGCAGCCGCCTATGGCCGCGACTTCAAGGTCTTTCGCGACTGGATGCGCCGCGCCACGCCGGAGACGCTGATCCTCGGCCCAGGCTCGGCCGGCGGCCCATCAGGCTTCGCCATCACGACACGCGATCTGCTCGCCGCATCCGGTCCCGGCCTCGATCGTTTCTCATATCACCATTACAACACGGTCTCGCCACGCTGCGGCGGACACGATGATCCGGCGCAGGCGCTCTCGGAGGAATGGCTGGCGCGCACGGATGCGACACTCAGGACCTACCAGGCCCTGCGCGACGCATTCGAGCCGGCCAAGCCGATCTGGCTGACCGAGGCGGCTGATGCGGCCTGCGGCGGCGGCCGATGGGACCAGACCTTTCTCGACACGTTCCGCTATCTCGACCAGCTCGGACGTCTGGCGAGGGCCGGCGTCCAGGTGGTGATGCACAACACGCTGGCCGCCAGCGATTACGGCCTGCTCGACGAAACGACGTTCCGGCCGCGGCCGAGTTACTGGGCTGCGCTGCTCTGGCGCCGGCTGATGGGAACGGTCGTGCTCGACGCAGGCCAACCTGCTCCGCGCGATCTCCATCTCTATGCGCATTGCCATCCAACGATGGCAGGTGCGGTGTCACTGCTCGCAATCAACACGTCACGCCGCGCACCGCAGGCGCTGACGCTATCGGATTCGGTCGAGCGATACACGCTGCACGCGGCGCGGCTGCAGGGCACGACCGTGCAGTTGAACGGCAAGGCGCTCGCGCTGTCCGCCGATGGCAGGCTGCCCCGGCTCGAGCCACGCGCAATACCGGCGGGAGCTGTCCGGCTCGCGCCGGCAAGCATCACCTTCCTGATGTTTCCGAAGGCCGCAAATCCCGCCTGCTTGTCGCGACGCTCAGGCCTTTAGCGAATGCCGCGCCGTCTCTGGCGCCATCAGCGTCGCGACGATCGTAATGATCGACAGCGCGATGATGTAGACCGACACCGCCCAGTACGAGCCGGCCCATGCCAGCAGCGCAGCCGCGATCAGCGGCGAGAAGCCGCCGCTCAACGCCGCCGCGACGTTGGCGCCGAGCGAGGCACCGCTGTAGCGCACCTGGGTGCGGAACAGCTCCGGCATGAACGCGGCCTTCGGCCCGAACAGCAGCGCATGGGTGAGCGTCATCGTGACGACGAGCGCGAGCGTGATCAGCGCCGGCTCCCTGGTGTCGAGGAACCAGAACAGCGGAAAGGCCAGCGCAACCGAGAAGACGCCGCCGGCGAGATACAGCGCCTTGCGTCCGAAGATGTCGGACAGCCAGCCTGCCAGCGGCAAGGTCGCGAATTCGACGATCGCGGCATAGACCACGGCATCCAGGATCACCTGGCGTGGCAGGCCGAGCTTGGTCGTCGCGTAAACCACCGTGAACACGGTGAGGAGATAAGCGAGCCCAACCTCCGACACCGTGATGCCGATCGCCAGCAGAAAGCTGCGCCAGTCGCGGCGCAGCACTTCGAGGGCCGGCTGCGCCAGCACCTCCTTGCGTTCGACGATCTCCTTGAAGTGAGGCGTCTCCGCGAGCTTGAGCCGCACGATGAAGCCGATCCCGACGAGCAGAATGCTGATCAGAAACGGCACGCGCCAGCCCCAGCTGAGGAAGTCCGCCTCGGGCAGCTTCGTCATAAGGCCGAAGATGCCGGTGGAGGCGGCGACGCCGACGGGAAAGCCGACCTGCACCAGGCTGCCGTAGAAGCCGCGGCGATTGCCGGCGTGCTCGATCACCATCACCACCGCACCGCTCCACTCGCCTCCGAGCCCGATGCCCTGAATGAAACGGAGGATAACGAGCAGGATCGGGGCCCAGACGCCGATTTGGCTGTAGGTCGGCAGGCAGCCGATCAGGAAGGTGCCGAGCCCCATCGCGATCATGGTCGCAACCAGCATGGTCTTGCGGCCGAGCCGGTCGCCGTAATGCCCAATGATCGCGCCGCCGATCGGCCGCGCGACGAAGCCGACCGCGTAGGTCGAGAACGCCGCCAGCGTGCCGACGAAGGGATCGAAGCTCGGGAAGAACAGCTTGTTGAAGACCAGCGCTGCCGCCGTGCCGTAGATCAGGAAATCATACCACTCGATGGCGGTGCCGAGCGCACTCGCCCACACCACATGCGCCGTCGTCGATCTCTCCGCGGAAGCGGAGACCCCCATTGCTGTCGTCATGCCCTGCCCCAAGAATTCCAGAGGGCATCATGGCCAATCGCTATGACGGTTGCAACCTGCCCGCGCACTTGGTCGCGCTCGTGCCCCGGACGCTGCGCAGCACCGGAAGCACGTTTACGCGCGTCTTCGACGCGCTACGGTCATGCGCAGCCGAGCCGGGGCCTATGCTTCCTCGAGCAATCAGTGCCGCATGGGTCCCGGCTCTGCGCAGCAGCGCAAGAGCGCTGCAGCGCGTCAGGGACACGAGAGCGTTGGGTGCCGCAACCGCGGAACTCGCCCCAACCACACTATTCGCTATTGACAAACTAATTAGCTAATATCTAATTCTCTACCAGAAGAGCCTGCCGCGCCAAGCGGCCACGAAGAGAGGGAACGACAATGAAAGGGCTTCTGGCCTGCACCATGCTCGCGGCCATGACTTCGGCTGCCATGACCACAGCAGCGACCGCCCAAGTCTCCGACGGCGTGGTGCGGATCGGCGTGCTGACGGATCTGTCGAGCTGGGGCCGCGACAATAGCGGGCCGGGCTCGGTCGAGGCGGCCAAGATGGCCGTGGAGGAATTCGGGCCCACCGTGCTCGGCAAGCCGATCGAGATCATCAGCGCCGACCACCAGATGAAGACCGATGTCGGCGTTCAGATCGTCCGCGGCTGGTTTGACAACGGCAAGGTCGACGCCGTCGTCGACATCCCCAATTCCGGCATCGCGATCGCCGTGCACAACATGGTGCGCGAGCGGGGCAAGATCGCGCTGCTCTCCGGCCCCGGCGCCAGCTCGCTGACCGACGAGCTGTGCAGCCCGAACACCGTGCATTTCACCTACGACACCTATGCACTGTCGAAGGTGACGGCCTCCGCCGTGATCAAGGAAGGCGGCAAGTCCTGGTACTTCATCACGGCGGATTATGCCTTCGGCCAGCAGCTCGAGAAGGACGCGACCCGCTTCATCAATGAGGGGGGCGGCAAGGTGCTCGGCGGCGTGAAGCATCCGACCAACACCGCCGATTTCTCCTCATTCGCGCTGCAGGCGCAGAGCTCGAAATCCGACGTGGTCGCTTTCGCCAATGCGGGTCAGGACACCGACAACGCCATCAAGCAGTCCGGCGAGTTCGGCCTGGTCCAGGGCGGCCAGAAGCTGGTCGGCCTGTTGATGTTCGACACCGACGTGCACGCGATCGGCCTGAAGGCCGCGCAGGGCACCTACATGACCACGGCCTCCTACTGGGCCATGGATGAGGCCACCCGCGCCTGGTCGAAGAAGTTCTACGAGCGCACCAAGGTGATGCCGACCATGATCCAGACCGGCGTCTACGGCTCGGTGCTGCATTATCTCAAGGCTATCAAGGTGGCGGGCACCGACGAGTCCGCCAAGGTGATGGCCAAGATGCGCGAGCTGCCGATCGAGGATATCTTCGTCCACGGCGGCAAATTGCGCGAGGACGGCCGCGTCATCCGCGACATGTATCTCGCCAAGGTGAAAAAGCCCGAGCAATCCAAGGAGCCGTGGGATTATCTGGACATCGTCAAGACCGTGAAGGGCGAGGATGCCTTCCGCCCGGCCTCCGAATCCAAATGTCCGCTCCTGAAGAAGTGAGGTCCAGATGACCGGCATCGAGCACAACGCAATTGAGACTTACGAGTGCGATGTGCTCGTGGCCGGATCGGGTTGCTCCGGCATGTCGGCCGCGATCACCGCGCGCCATCGCGGACTCGAGGTGCTGATCGTCGAGAAGGAACCGCGCTTCGGCGGCACAACCGCCCGCTCCGGCGGCTGGCTCTGGATTCCCGGCACCTCGCTGGCAAAGGCCTATGGCATCGAGGAGACGCCGGAACAGGCCCGCACATACTTGCGGCACGAGGCCGGCAACAATTACGACGCGGCACGCGTCGATGCCTTCCTGAGCGCCGGTCCCGAGGCGGTCGATTTCTTCACCACCAAGACCGCGCTGCGCTTCGACATGCCGCTGGTGTTTCCGGACTATCATGCCGAGGCCCCCGGTGGCGCGCAGGGCGGGCGCTCGATGGTGACGCGGCCATTCGACGGCCGCGAGCTCGGCGATCAGATCAAGACGCTGGGCATGCCGCTGCCCGAGCTGACCGTGTTCGGCATGATGCTGGGAAGCGGCAAGGAGATTATCCATTTCATGCGGGTGACGAAGTCGCTGACCTCGGCGGTCTATGTCGCCAAGCGACTGTCGCGGCATCTGATGGACGTGCTGCGCTATGGCCGCGGCATGACGCTGACCAACGGCAATGCGCTCGCAGGACGCCTGGCGAAGTCTGCGCTCGATCTGAAGATTCCGATGTGGCTGTCCTCGCCGGTGCGCGAGCTGACGGTCGAGAATGGTGCCGTGACCGGCGCGATCGTTTCGCGCGAGGGACGCGAGGTGCGCGTCCGCGCGCGACAAGGCGTCGTGCTCGCCTGCGGCGGTTTCCCGCACGACGTGGCACGCCGCGGGAAGATGTTTCCGCACGCGCCGACCGGCAATGAGCACTATTCACCAGGGCCAACCGGCAATACCGGGGATGGGCTCCGTCTGGCGGAAGCCGCCGGCGGTCATGTCGAGGACCGCCTGCCGAACGCGGCGGCCTGGGTGCCGGTGTCGCTGACCACGCGCAAGGACGGATCCAAGGGCGTGATGCCGCATTTCATCGACCGCGCCAAGCCCGGCGTGATCGCGGTGATGCGCGACGGCAAGCGTTTTGCCAATGAGGGCAATTCCTACCACGACTTCGTCCAGGCCATGATCAAGGCCGCAAAGCCCGGCGAGGAGATCGCTGCCTTTCTCGTCTGCGACCATAAGACGTTGCGAAGGTACGGCCTCGGCTGCGTGCCGCCTTTCCCGATGCCGCTGGGTCATCATTTGAAGACCGGCTATCTCATGCGCGGCGATACGCTGGAAGCGCTGGCGGCGAAGGCCGGGATTGACGCCAAGGCGTTCGTCGAGACCGTCAAGCAGTTCAATGCGACGGCGCCGCTCGGGCACGATGCCGCCTTCGGCAAGGGCTCGAAGGCCTATAACCGCTACCAGGGCGATGCGCTGCACGGCCCCAACCCCTGCGTTGCGCCGATCGAGAACGGCCCGTTCTACGCCATCAAGATGGTGATCGGCGATCTCGGCACCTATGCCGGCATCGTCACCGACGAGAACGCGCGGGCGCTCGACGCCGAGGGACGGGTGATTCCCGGCCTCTACGCTGCCGGCAACGACATGGCGAGCATCATGGGCGGCAATTATCCCGGGGCCGGGATCACGCTTGGGCCGGCGCTGACCTTCGGCTACATTGCCGGCAGACATCTTGCCGACAGCGCCGCCAGGCGCGACGCGGCGTAAGCAAAACGCCAGGAGGCGCATGAAGAGAGAGAGCCGCGGCATCCAGTCGATCGAGGTCGGCGGAGAACTGCTCCGCGCGCTCGCAAGGAGCGGCGAGCCGATGATGCTGCGCGATCTCGCCCGCGAGGCCGGCATGACGCCGGCCAAGGCGCATCCCTATCTCGCCAGCTTCTCGCGTATCGGCCTGATCGAGCAGGACGAGAGCACCGGCCGCTACGAGATCGGCGCGCTGGCGCTGGAGCTCGGCCTGATCAGCCTGCGCCGCCTCTCCGGCGTGCGCATCGCGCGCCCCAAGATCGCCGGCCTTGCGAGCCAGATCGGCCATGCGGTCTCGCTCGCGGTCTGGGGTACGCACGGTCCGACCGTGGTGCAGCTCGAAGAGCCGGCCCAGCCGGTGCACATCGTGATGCGCGTCGGCTCGGTGATGGCGCTGCTGGAGACCGCGACGGGCCGCGCTTTTGCGGCGTTCCTGCCGGAGAAGACGATCAACGCCGCGCTGGAAAGCGGCCTCGATCGTCATGGCGTCGGCTACAATCCGAAGCGCGCCGTCAAGAGCGCGAAGGTCGCCGAGATGCTCGCCGAGGTCCGCAAGCACGGCCTCGCCCGCGCGCTCGGCGATCCCCTGCCCGGCGTCAATGCGTTCTCCGCGCCGGTGTTCGATCATTCCGGCTACGTCGCGCTGGTCATCACCGCGATGGGGCCGGAAGGCACGTTTGATGCCCGCTGGGACAGCCCGATCGCGCATGCCTTGCGCGACTGCGTCGGCGGCATCTCGAAGCGGCTGGGTCACGGGATGACGATCGCGGCGGAGTGAAAAGGCGAGATGCCCGCACAACCACCGCTGTCATGCCCCGCCTAGTGCGCAATTGCGCACGGGGGCGGGGCATCCAGTACGCCGCAGCCCATCGGTTCTATTATAGCTGTCTCGGAGTCCTGGATCGCCCGGTCAAGCCGGGCGATGACAACGATTGTGGGATGCCCTTCCCAGCCCTACTTCTCCTTCACAGGCACCGTGTAGTTCAGAACCAGCCGGCCGCCATCCGGATAGATCGTCTGCCCGGTGATGTAGGACGCATCGTCGCTGGCAAGGAACGCGACGACGGACGCCACTTCGCTCGGCTCGCCGCCGCGGCCCGCAGGTGTGCGCGACAGCACGGTCTTGCGCGCATCCTCGGACGTGTAGATCGCGGAGGCCACCATGTCGGTCAGGATCGTGCCCGGCCCGACCGCGACGACACGAATGTTGTGCGGGGCGAGCGCGACGGCCGCGACCGACGTCAGCTGCTTCATGCCGCCCTTGGACATGGCGTAGGTCGCCAGCGCCGGGATCGCCAGCAGCGCGTTCACCGAGGACATGTTGATGATGACCCCGCCGCCGCCTTGCGCAATCATCTGCCTGGCGGCCGCCTGCACGCCGAAGAACGCGCCCTTCAGATTGATGCCGATGATTTCGTCGAATTCCTGCTCGGTGATATCGAGGATGTCCCGGTTGCGGGCGACGCCGGCGTTGTTGACCATGATGTCGAGCCGGCCGAACTCCTTCACCGCGGTCGCCACGAGCTGATCCACATCCGTGCGCTTGGCGACATTGCCGACGACGGTGCGCAAGGCATCCGGCCGCCCGAGCTCGGCGGCCGTCGCGGCGAGGCCGTCGGCATCGACGTCCGCGATGACGACCTTGACGCCGTCGTCCAAAAATCTCTTCGCGCAGGCCTTGCCGATGCCGCGCGCCGCACCGGTAATGGCTGCGACCTTGCCGGATAGTTTCATGGGTTCGCTCCCAGGACTTGTGACGATCTCACGGACGGGTTCACGCAAAGACGCGCGGGCGCAGTCCGGCGTGAAACCAGGTGATCATGGAATAGATGTCATAGACCGGCAACCCGACCTCGGCCTGAAGCGCGGCCGCGTAGGGCGGCATGTTGGTGCATTCGAGCACGATGGCGCCGACATCCGGATTTTTGGCGACCAGCTCCTTGCCGGCCTCGACCACGTCACGCTCGGCTTGCGCGATATCCATGTCGTCCTTCTCGGCCTTGATCAGGACACGGAAGAACTCCTTGCCGTTCTCGGTGCCGACCAGCGGCGTGTCGAGCGGCACGCCGGCGCCTACGAGATGGGCCGGCGTCAGCGTCGACCCAGATACCGTGACGAGACCGACGCGCTTGCCGGGCGGCAAGGTCGCCTGCACCCACGGCACCTGCATCAGCGAGGAGGTCGCAACGGGGACGCCGACGGCCGCCGCGATCTCCTTCTGGAACAGCGAGAGGAAGCCGCAATTGGTGGTGATGGCCTCGGCCCCCAGCCGCACCAGATCCTTGGCCGCATCGATGAAGTCGGGCAGCAGGCCGGCCGCGCTCTTCAACACCACCTTCTCCGGCGAGGCCCCGCTCACCACGCGATAGAGCACGGGGAATGGCCAGGTTGTGCCGTTGCCCATGTCGCCGGGAATGCGCGGGAAACGCGCTTCCAGCATCAGGATGCCGAGCGGCGCACCATAGATGGCCTTGCCACCACGGGCGATGCGGGAGGACGAGCTGGCTGAGGTGGTCATGGTGCGCTCTCAGAGGAAACGATCGGGTGCGAACGGCGCGAGTGGAATCTCCGGCGCCTTGCCGCTCACAAGCTGGGCGACGAGGCGGCCGGTGCGGGCAGAGCCGACCAGGCCGACATGGCCGTGGCCGAAAGCATAGACGATGTCGCGGGAGGCGCGCGCGTAGCCGATGCAGGGACGCCCGTCCGGCATGCTCGGACGATGGCCGAACCAGGTTTTGATGCGCGAGGCCGGGATGTCCTTCGGCAATTTCGGGAACAGGCCGAGCAGATGGTTTCGCAGGATCTCGGCCCGCTTCCAGTTCGGCGCAGCCTCGAGGCCGGCGATCTCGACCGTCCCGGCGGCGCGCAGGCCCTTGTTGGTCCAGTTCACCACCATCTTGGCGTCGGATACCATCATCGAGCTGCGCGGACCTACTTCCGGATTCTCAATCATGACATGATAGCCTCGCTCGGTCTCGAGCGGGAGGGAATCGCCGACCGATGCGGCGAGCTGCTTCGAGCGGGCACCCGCCGCGACGACTGCAGCATCGCAAGGGATCTCGCCGGTCTCGGTGAGAACAGAAACGAGCTTGTTGCCGTTGAGCTTCAGACCGGTCGCCTTGGCCCGCACGTGCTTCGCGCCACTGGCGATCGCATGAGCGGCGAGCGCGGCGACATAGGCGCCGGGATCGCGACAGCGCCCGGCCTCCTCCACCACCACGCCAAAGGTGTAGCGCGGATGCAGGTCCGGCTCACGCTGGCGCATCTCGTCAGCATTGAGCTCGAGCCATTCGACGCCGACCTTCTTGCGCAGGCGCCAGCCGAGATCGTTGTCGAAATTGCCGCGCGACGGGAACACATGCATCACGCCGTTGCGCTCGATCAGTTCGGGTACGCCGGCTTCTTCCGCGAGCTTCTTGTGCAGCAGCGGCGCGTCCTTGAGCAGATCGCGCAGCGCAAAGGCCGTCTTCTCGACCCGCGCGTCGGTCCAGCCGGAGAGCAGGTACTTGACCAGCCAGGGCAGCGCCTTCGGCAAGTAAGACCAGCGGATCGCGAGCGGCCCGAGCGGATCCAAGAGATAGCCGGGCACCTTCTTCCAGATGCCCGGCTCGGCCGGCGGGATCACCGAATGCGACGACAGCCATCCCGCATTGCCGTAGCTCGCCGCCTGTTCGCCGCCCGGCTCGCCCGGATCGATCAGCGTGACACGATGACCCTCGCGCAGCGCCTCGATGGCGCTGACCACGCCGACCGCGCCGGCACCTATGATGGCGACGTGACGGCCCTCGGGCATTGCTTACGCCTTCACCTGCGGCACAAAGTCCTTGCCGACCGAGATCGCCCTGGAATCGATGATGCAGTGAAGGATCGACGGCTTGCCCGAAGCGAGCGCCCGCTCGAACGCCGGCGCGAACTCCTCGGTGCGCGCGACGCGCTCACCGTGTCCGCCGAACGCCTTTGCATACATCGCAAAGTCGGGGTTCTTGAGCTGGGTGCCGACGACGCGGCCGGGATAGTCGCGCTCCTGGTGCATGCGGATGGTGCCGTATTGCGAATTGTCGACGACGATGACGATCAGCGGCGCGTCGTATTGCACGGCGGTCGCGAATTCCTGGCCGTTCATCAGGAAGCAGCCGTCACCGGCAAACGCAACGACGACGCGATCCGGATATTGCCGTTTTGCCAGCACCCCCGCCGGCACGCCATAGCCCATCGAGCCCGAGGTCGGCGCCAGCTGCGCGGCAAAGCTGTGGAAGCGGTGATGGCGGTGGATCCAGCCGGCATAATTGCCGGCGCCGGTGCAGACGATCGCGTCCTTCGGCAGGCGGTCGCGCAGCCAGGTCATGACCTGGCCATATTGGAAGGTGCCCGGCAGCTCGCGCGCCTTCTCGGTCCAGGCGAGATAATCGGCATGCGCCTTCGCCGCCTCGCCCTTCCAGGCCACCGGGCCGGAAGGCTTTAGCGTCTCGACGGCGGCGGCGAAGGCGGCCGGCGTCGCCTGGATCGCCAGCGCCGGCTGATAGACGCGGCCGAGCTCTTCGGAGCCCGGATGCACGTGGATCAGCTTCTGCTGCGGGGTCGGAATGTCCAGCAGCGTGTAGGACGAGGACGGCATCTCCGACATGCGGCCGCCGATGAGCAGAATGACGTCGGCGCCCTCGATCCGCGCCTTCAGGCCGGGGCTCGGCCCAATGCCAAGATCGCCGGCATAGTGCGAATGGTCGGCGTCGATCAGCGAGGCCCTGCGGAACGAGGTCGCGACCGGCAGGTCGAAGCGCTCGGCGAAGCGCGCGATGCTCTTCGTCGCCTCATCGGTCCAGCGCGAGCCGCCGAGGATGACGAGCGGCGCCTTGGCGCCCGCGAGCATCGCACCGACGCGTTCGATGTCGGCAGGCGCCGGCCAGCTCACGGCGGGCTCGATGCGCATCGCATCGGCAACAGCCGCGGTCTCGGTCAACATATTCTCCGGCAGCGCGATCACCACGGGACCGGGACGGCCCTGCATGGCGACGCGGAAGGCGCGCGCGACCAGCTCCGGAATGCGGTCGGGACGATCGATCTCGACCGCCCATTTCGCCATGCTGCCGAACACCGCCTTGTAGTCGAGCTCCTGGAACGCCTCGCGCTCGCGCATGCCGGTGTCGACCTGGCCGACGAACAGGATCATCGGTGTCGAATCCTGCATCGCGATGTGGACGCCGTGGCTGGCATTGGTCGCGCCCGGCCCGCGGGTGACAAAGCAGACACCGGGCCGCCCCGTGAGCTTGCCATAGGCCTCCGCCATCATCGCCGCGCCGCCTTCGGCGCGGCAGATCACGACGTCGATCGGGCTGTCATGCAGTGCATCGAGCGCCGCCAGATAGCTCTCGCCCGGCACGCAGGTGACGCGCTCGACGCCTTGGGCGACGAGCTGATCGATCAGGATCTGGCCCCCGGTGCGGGTGTTGCGAATGGTCATGTCGGCTCCCTCAAGGCTTTGGCGATGCGCCCTTATTCGGGAACTGGCGTAGGACAGGGCGAAGGAGCGCGCAAGATCGAAAGGCTTCTCGCAGCCTGCGCAGGCGTCATGCCCGTCCCGCGGCGCGCGTCATCCCGGCTGTCATTCCCCGCGAAGGCGGGGAATCCAGTACGCCGCGGCCCATCGATTCAATCACAACCGCCTCGGAGTACTGGATCACCCGCCTTCGCGGGTGATGACACCGAGAAGGCGGCAGCGTAGCCGCGCATGCGAAGAAGCGACCCTCACCGATGCTCGATCGCCCGGATCGCGCCGCGCAGCTCGGCGAGGCCGCGCAGGCGGCCGATCGCGGTGTAGCCGGGGTTGGTGCGTTTGGTGGCGGCGAGGTCGTCGAGCATGCGGTGGCCGTGATCAGGGCGGAACACGATCCTCTTGTCCGGCGAACGCTTGGCGTTCTCCTTGAGCAGCGCTTTCAGCACCGCGACCATGTCGACGTCGCCGTCGAGATGATCGGACTCGTAGAACGACAGGCCATCGGCCTCGCGCTTGGTCGCGCGCAGATGGGCGAACGCAATGCGCGGGCCGAAGCGTTCGGCCATTTCGGGCAGATTGTTCTCCGCGCGCACGCCGAGCGAGCCCGTGCACAGGCAGATGCCGTTCGCCTTGGACGGTACGGCGTCGAACAGCGCCTGATAGTCGTCGGCACTGGATGCGATGCGCGGCAGGCCGAACAGCGGCCGCGGCGGATCGTCCGGATGCAGCGTCAGGGAGACGCCGAGCTGCTCGGCGACCGGCGCGACACGCGTGAGGAACTCGGCCAGATGCTGCCGCAGGATCTTTGGCGTGATGTCGCGATAGGCCTCGAGCCGATCGCGGAATTGCGGGATCGTCATCGGCTCCGTGGTCGAGCCCGGCAGCGCACTGGCGATGACCATGATGAGATAGTCGATATCGGCCTGGCTCATCTGGTCGAACAGCTTTTTCGCGCGCGCCTGCGCTTCCTGCGAATACTCCTGAGCCGCCGCCGGGCGCTTCAGGATATGCAGCTCGAACGCGGCGAAGCGGTCCTGGTCGAAGCGCATGGCGCGGGCGCCGTTGGGCAGCTCCCATTCCAGATCAGTGCGGCACCAGTCGACCACGGGCATGAAATTGTAGCAGATGATCTTGATGCCGCTGGCGGCCACCGCCTCCAGGCTCGCGATCCACGCCTCGATCGACTTGATCGCCTTGCCGCCGAGCCGCTTGACGTCGTCGGGGATTGGAATCGATTCCACCACCGACCAGGTCAGCTGCGAGCGGCCGGGCTGACCATTCTCGATGAAGTTCCTGCGCTCCTCGACCGCCTTGCGCGTCCAGGCCTCGCCGATCGGCACCTGATGCAGGGCCGAGACGATATCGCTCGCCCCGGCCTGCCTGACATCATCGAGCGACACGGGGTCATCCGGCCCGTACCAGCGCCATCCCTCGAGCATCATCGAAATTCTCCCGGATCAGTTCGCGGTCAGCACCACCTTGACGCTCTGCGAGCGGTCCAGCGCCAGCCGCAGCGCATCCGGCGCGGTGGACAGCGGCCGCTCGGCGGTCACCAGCGACAGCACGTCGACGCTGCCGTTGCCGATCAGTTCCACCGCAGTCATGAACTCGAAGCCGAACCGGAACGAGCCGCGCAGGTCGATCTCCTTGGCCATCACCGCATTCGACGGCGTCGGGATCTGGCCGCCCGGCAGATTGCCGATCTGCACCACCACGCCGCCGCGCCTGACGATGCCGATGGCGCTGGCAAGACCCGCCGCCGTGCCCGAGACCTCGAACGCGACGTCATAGGGTCGCGACGCAGCCTGCGCCTTCAGTCCTTCCTCGCCACCGGAGACATTCTCGACATGCGAAGCCCCGAGCCGGCTGGCGAAGGCGAGCGGCGTCGGCGCGATATCGGCGACCGTGATATCAGCCATGCCGGCGCGGTGCGCGGCAAGCATGGTCAGAAGTCCGATCGGGCCGGCGCCGAAGATGATGCCGCGCTTGCCCTCGATGGCGCCGGCGCGCGCGACCGCATGCAGGCAGACCGCAAGCGGCTCGGCCAGCGCCGCGGCCTGATACGACACATGATCGGGAATCTTCACGCACTGCGCCGGGATCGCGTCGAAATAGTTGGCGAAACCGCCCTGCATGTGCGGCGTCTTCGAGGCCGAGCCCATGAAATAGATGTTCTCGCACAAGTTCGGTCGGCCCTCGCGGCAGGCGACGCAATGGCCGCACCAGCGCGACGGGTTGACGGCAACGCGGTCGCCGACCTTCAGGTTCGCTGCGGTGCCCGAGATCTCCACGACCTCGCCCGAGATCTCATGTCCCAGCACCAGCGGCGACTTCACCACGAAATCGCCAGTGCGGGCATGGCGGAAGTAGTGCATGTCCGAGCCGCAGATGCCGCCGGCGCCGAAGCGGATGCGCACCATCCCGTCTGCGAGCTTGTCGAGCGGATGCTCGATCATGCGCAAATCTTCGGGGCCGAACAGGGTCGCGGCGAGAGCGGTGGAGGTCATTTGGAGAGTCCCATGTATTTTGGCAGCCAGAGGGTCAGGTCGGGAATGTAAGTGATCGCGATCAGCGCGAGCAGCAGCGGCACCAGCCAGGGCAGGATCGCCACCGTCGTGCGCTCGACCGAGAGTTTTGCCACGCGGGCAAGCACGAACAGCACCATGCCGAGCGGCGGATGCAGCAGGCCGATCATCAGGTTGAGCGTCATGATCAGGCCGAAATGAATGGGATCGATGCCGAGCTTGAGCACGATCGGCAGCAGGATCGGCACCAGAATGGTGATCGCCGCGGTGGTGTCGATGAAGCAGCCGACGAACAGGATCAGGACGTTGGCGAGCGCCAGGAACACCCATTTGTTGTGGGTGACGCTGAGCATCCAGTCCGAGAGCGTCTGCGCGGCCTGCGACACCGTCAGCAGCCAGGCGAAGATCGAGGCCGCCGTGACGATGAACAGCACCGACGCCGTGGTCTCGATCGTGTCGAAGGTCGCCTTCGCCACCGTCTGCAGTGTCATGGTGCGGTAGCGGACGAGGCCGAGGAACAGCGACCAGATTACCGCGGCAACCGCAGCTTCCGTCGGCGTGAACCAGCCGAGGGTCATGCCGCCGATCAGGATCACCGGCGCCATCAGCGCCATCACCGCCGAGAAGTCGAAGTACCAGTCGATCACCAGCAGCGTGCCGAGACCGATGACCACAGCCACGTTGACCGAGAGGCCGGCCATCACCATCAGCCAGATCGCGAGCGGGAACGAGAGCACGATCACGATCTCGAGGCCGGCCGAGCCGAGTTGCGGCCAGGAGAACGGCGTGTCGCTGCCCCATTTGTTCTTGTGCGCGAAGTAGGTGACGGTGATCATCATGAACAGCGTCAGCACGACGCCGGGAATGACGCCGCCGAGGAACAGCGCGCCGATCGAGACGTTCGCCATCATGCCGTAGATCACGAAAGGCAGCGACGGCGGAATGATGGGCCCGAGCGTCGCCGAGGCCGCGGTGACACCGACCGAGAACTCGGTCGAGTAGCCGTGGTCCTTCATCGCCTTGATCTCGATGGTGCCGAGACCGGCGGCGTCCGCGATCGCGGTGCCGGACATGCCGGAGAAGATCACCGAGCCGATGATGTTGACGTGGCCGAGACCGCCGCGCATCCACCCCACCAGGGCGACGGCGAACTTGTAGATACGCCCCGTCACACCGGCGATGTTCATGAGGTTGCCGGCCAGGATGAAGAACGGCACGGCGAGCAGCGGAAAGCTCTCGACGCCGGCGATCATGCGCTGTGCCAGCGTGACGTCGGGCGTCACGCCGCTGACCAGGATGTAAAGCAGCGACGACGCGGCCATGGCAATCGCCACGGGAACGCCGAGCAGCATCAGGACGAGGAAACCTCCGAGCAGCAGCAGCATGATGTTACATCTCCGATCCGTCGTAGGCACCGGGACGCTCGAGCACCGAGTAACCCTGCCGCCAGTGTTGCACCGCCGCCTGCAACGAGCGCAGGAACATCAGCACGAAGCCGAGCAGCACGGCGTAATAGACGAGGTTCTTGGGAAAATTGATCGTGGTCATCTGCTCGTCGCCGATGACCTGGATGTAGACCCAGACCAGCTTGGTGGCGTAGCCGAAGAAGGCGATCCGGATCAGGTCGATCATGGTCGAAAGCGCGCGCCCTACGGGTCGCGGCAGATAACGGTAGACGAGGTCGACCTGGATGTGCCGCGACAGCCGCACGCACATCGAGGCGCCGATGAAGACCACGCCGATCAGGCAATAGGTCGCGATCTCCTCGGTCCAGGCGTAGCTGTCGTTGAGCACATAGCGGGTGAAGAACTGGAGGAAGACGGCGAGCGCCATCACCCAGAAGATCGCAAGTGCCACCCAGTCCTCGAACGCGTAGATGCCGAGATCGACCTTCGGCGTCGCCTCCTCCTCGAAGGTATGGGCGATCTCCTCCGCGGTGATCTGCCGGTGGATTTCGGCGATGGACATGGGGTTGCTCCTCTCCAAATCGTCGTTCCGGGATGGCGCGCTAGAGCGCGGAATGGCTTTAGGTTGAACCGATTGTCGTGGCTCGCTCACCTCTCCCGCTTGCGGGAGAGGTCGGCGCGGAGCGCCGGGTGAGGGTTGTCTCCTCTTGGGGACTGTCCCATTGCGGAAAAACCCTCTCCCCAACCCTCTCCCGCAAGCGGGAGAGGGAGCGCACCTCCGTTGAAGCAATCAAACCTGATCCCATCACGCGCGAGCACCAGACCCTGAACCTCAAGATTCTCGGCTGCGCAATTGCGCACCTTAGTTTCGGTCCTGCGGACCGCCCCGGGATGACGACGACGTCGTCATTTCACCGCCTGGATCTTTTCCCAGTCGGCCTTGCGATAACCGAAGGTCTCGAACGCCACGTTCTTCAGCACGGTGTCGCGGAACTCGTTCTTGTCGACCTCGGTCACGGTCAGCCCCTTCTCCTTGAAGAAGGCGACCAGCTTGGTTTCGTTCTGCTTGATCTCTCCGGTCGCCTTGGCGGCCGCCTCCTGCGCGACGTCGGTGAAGATCTTCTTGTCCTCGTCAGAGAGCTTCTTCCACAGCGCGCCGGCGATCACGGTGTTGAGGTGGTCCACGATATGGCCGGTCAGCACGATGTGCTTCTGGACCTCGTAGAACTTCTTGGCCTCGATCGTGGTCAGCGGATTCTCCTGCGCCTCGACGGTGCCGTTCTGGAGCGCCAGATAGACTTCGGCGAAGGCGATCGGCGCGGTGTTGGCGCCGCAGGCGCGAGGCATTGCGAGGTAGGCCGGCACGTCGGGCACGCGTATCTTCAGGCCCTTCATGTCGGCGCAGGTCTTGATCGGCTTGTTCGACGAGGTCTGGCGCACGCCGTAATAGGTCACCGCGACGATGTGGTGGCCACTCTTGTCCTCGTAGCCCTTGGCGAGCTCCTTGAAGATGTCGCTCTTGGTGTAGGCGAGGAGGTGATCGGCGTCGCGGAAGGTGTAGGGATAATAGGTCACACCGATCGGCGCGAAGCTCTTGGCCGCGAAGCTCGAGCCGGAGATGATGATGTCGACCGAACCGAGCGAGAGGCCCTGGTTGATGTCGGCTTCCTTGCCGAGCTGGGAGGCCGGATAGACCTCGATCTGGTAGCGCCCATTGGTGCGCTTGCCGATCTCCTGCGCGGCCCAGACCGAGGCAGTGTGGAACGGCTCCGACGTCTCGTAGACATGGGCCCATTTGAGCTTGGTCTGCGCCATGCCGGCGCTGGTCGCTGCCAGCAGCGTGGCGGCGGAGATCACTGCTGCAATCGTCATCTTCTTCAACATCGACTTTTCCTCCATCGTTCAAGTCTGCTTCTTGTTCGCCCGCGCCCGAAGCGGATGCGGGCCGCCCAATCTCATCGCCGCCTGGCGCCGCTGCTCGCGGCTGGCTTCTTGTTCGGCGCATGTTTCGGTTTCGACGGTTTTGCCGCCGATCGCACCGCGCGGCTTTGCGCCGAAGCCGATCCCGCCGCGGTCTCGGCACCGAAGTTTTGTGCAAAGCGTTCCTGGGATCGCGCCAGATGAGCGCGCATGGCTTCACGCGCGGCGTCGGGATCATGCGCTGCGATCGCGTCGCGCACGGCGCGATGCTCGTCCAGCGCCGTGCGCCACGTGCCCGGGCTCTCGAAATAATGCGCGAGCTGCGCGAAATAGGGATTGAGACGCTGGTCGAACAGCTCGCCGACCACGCGCACCAGAACGGCATTGCCGAGACTTCCGGCGATCGCGACGTGGAACGCGCGGTCGTGGACCATCGAGGCTTCGCCGGGATGCTCGACATTCTCCATCGCGACAAGAGACGCATCGATGCGGGCGAGATCGTCCTTGGTCGCGACGCGCGCGGCCTGCTCGGCGATGGCGCTTTCCAGGAATTCGCGGGCGCGCAAGAGCTCGAACGGCCCCTCGATGACGGAAGCGGGTGCGGGCGCGGCCACGGCGGCGGGCTCGATCACATAGATGCCGGAACCGACGCGGATGCGCAGGCGGCCTTCGACCTCGAGCGCAATCAAGGCTTCGCGCACCGTGGGCCTGGATACCTGGAGCTGCTCGGCGAGCTCGCGCTCGGTCGGCAAGCGGCTGCCGACCGCGTACTCGCCGCTGTCGATCAGGCTTCGCAATTGATCGGCGACCTGGCGATAGAGCCGTCTCGCCTCCACAGCTTCCAGCGGCACGCTGGTCCTCCCGAAAGGGTCTCGCGCGGCGCCTCCCGGCGCCCGCGGCCCGCCAATTTTGGAAAATTGGTCTTACCAATTGACCGGAGCATTGACCTGATACGGGCGCCATGTCAAGCAGCGGCCAAACACAGGGAGAGACGACCATGCGCCTTGGCCGCGCCAATCTCGACCGGCTGCCGCCAGCCATCCACCGCCCGGCCTATGATCGTTCGCGCGTCACGCCCGGCATCGTGCATCTCGGCCTCGGCGCGTTTCATCGCGCGCACCAGGCGGTTGTCATCGATGACTGCCTTGCCAGCGGCGCCACGTCCTGGGGCATCGTCGGCGCCAGCCTGCGCAGCCCGGATACGCGCGACGCCCTCGCCCCGCAGGACCATCTCTACACAATTGCCGTACGCGCCGCCGAAGGCACCGAGCACCGCGTCATCGGCGCCCTTCTCGACAGCGTCGTCGCGCGCGAGAAGCCGGCAGCGCTGGTCGAGCGCATGGCCGATCCCGCCACCCGCATTGTCTCGCTGACGGTCACCGAGAAGGGCTATTGCCACACGCCGCAGACCGGCGACCTCGACGAACGGCATCCCGATATCGTGCATGATCTCAACAATTTCGATGCGCCGCGCTCGGCGCCCGGCTTCATCGTCGCCGCGCTGGCACGCCGGCGGGCGCTGGGCGCCACGCCGTTCACCGTGCTGTGCTGCGACAATCTCGCCGCCAACGGCCACACCGTGCAGCGGATCGTGACGCAGTTCGCCGCGCTGCGCTCGAAGGATCTCGGCAAGTGGATCGCGGATGCGGTCGCCTTCCCCTCGACCATGGTCGACCGCATCGTGCCGGAGACGACGGATCGCGACCGCGATGCGGTCGCATCGGCGCTGGGCATGCGCGACGCCTGGCCGGTGATGACCGAGCCGTTCACGCAATGGGTGGTCGAGGACCGCTTCACGGCGGGCCGGCCGGATCTCGCCGCTGCGGGGGTCGAGCTCGTCACTGACGTCAGGCCGTTCGAGTTGATGAAGCTGCGGCTGCTCAACGCGAGCCATTCCGCGCTCGCCTATCTCGGCTATCTCTCAGGCTACGAGACCATCGCAGACACCATGCAGGATCCGCATTTTGCGCGCCTTGCTGCGCAGGTGATGGAAGAGGCCGCGGTAACGCTGACGATGCCCGCGGGCACCGACCTCGCCGCCTATCGCGCCTCGCTGCTGAAGCGCTTCGCCAATCCGGCGCTGCATCACCGCACCTGGCAGATCGCGATGGACGGCTCACAAAAGCTGCCGCAGCGGCTGCTCGGCGCGATGCAGGATCGCCTCGCCAGGAACCTGCCGGTCGCAACGCATGCGCTCGCGGTGGCTGGCTGGATGCGCTACGTCACCGGCCGCGACGAGCAGGGCCGCGCCATCGACGTGCGCGATCCACTCGCCGGCGAGTTCGCCGCGCTGGCGCGCGAGGCGGGCCCCGTCGCCGAGCGGCTCGCGCCCGCACTGCTCGGCGTGGCAAAGGTGTTCGGTCCGCTCGGCGCCGAGCCGCGCCTGCGCGAGGCCGTCACCGCGGCGCTCGGCCGTCTCTACAAGGATGGCGCGCGGCAAGCCGTGGCGACGCACGTCTCGGCGTGACCCACTGAGCGGGCAGCATCTTGAATGCTGCACTGCGGCCAAAATCGACGGAAGTTGCGCTTGATTTTTGCCAGTCCTTGCCCCACCCGAGAGCGATGGGAAAGGACAGCAAGGTCATCGCCGCCAACGCGGCCTTCTACGCCGCGTTCTCAACGGGCGACTTCGCCGGCATGGAACGGATGTGGGCGGACGACGACTCCATCTCCTGCATCCATCCCGGCTGGCCGGCCATCATCGGGCGCGCCACCGTGATCGGAAGCTGGCGCGATATCCTGCAAAATCCGCAGCGGCCGCAGATCGTCTGCGCGGAGCCGCAGGCGATCGTCGACGGCGACAGCGCCCGCGTGCTCTGCATCGAGATCGTCGACGGCACCGCCTTGGCCGCCGCGAACCATTTTCGCCGCGTCGGCGACGACTGGCGCCTGGTGCACCATCAGTCGAGCCCGATCGCGCAGATTGTCGAGCAAGCCGAAGACGATAGAACCAGTCACCGCGTCCACTGACGGCGACGATCACGCGAGCGTGATCTACTGTGCATGGGGTTGTTTTTCAGTTTTTGTTTGGGCGGTCCAAAAGTTCCGACAGATCGTCGAGCACAACCCGCGCCGCGGCGAGGTCATCGTCCGCAAAGAACATGCTGCGCGTGATCAGAACCGGGATGCCGGCGCGCGAGGCCGCAATCAGGCCGTTGGCGGAATCCTCGATCGCAACGCACTCGGCGGCGTCGAGCTTCAGCCGCGCCAGCGTTTCGAGATAGACGTCCGGCGCGGGCTTCTTGTGCCTGACGTCATCGCCGGCGACGATCGCCTCGAAATCCGAAGCCCAGGTCGTCCCCAGCGCCTGCGAGAGCAGCGCATCGATATTGCCGTGCGAGGTGGTGGTCGCGATCGCAAGCCGCTGGCCCCGCGCCCTCGCCGCAGCGAGCAGATCCGCCACGCCCGGCCTTAAGGGGCAGCAGCCGGTCTCGACCAGCTCGGCATAATACGCGGTCTTGATGCGGTGGAGCCCTGCAAGGTCCATGTCCGACAAGGGCGGAGCGGTCCCCAGCCTCTTGTGGTAGGCGCGCATGCGCTCCTTGCCGCCGGTCACGCGCAACAGGTCCTTGTAGACGGTGCGATCCCACTGCCAGTCGAGACCGTGGCGGGCGAAGGCGAGATTGAAGGCCTGCCGATGCAGCTCCTCGGTCTCGGCGAGCGTGCCGTCGACATCGAAGATCAGCGCAGCCGCGCGCCGGATCAGCTCGTTGGCGTCGCATCGCGCTGTCGCGGGCGCCTCCGTCTGCGTGATCGACCCGATCGCCAACAACGCCTCCCTCCCGACCTACCCGTGACGGGCGAGCATCCCGCAAAGTGGCAGGCGAGACAAATCGCAATATCTTTTGTCGGACCCAAAAATCTCTTATGAGCGAAAGGCGCAGCTGGCGCGAACCGGAACTCCGACGGAAGACGCATGCGGCTCTTCATCCTTGGCCTCGGCTACAGTGCCCGACACTTCGTCCGCAAGCACGGCGACAGCTTCTCGCATGTCGCCGGAACCGTGCGCGATCCCGCGCAGCGGAACGATCTCGCCGGCCTCGAGGCGCATCCGTTTTCGGGCAGCCGTCCGTCGCGCGAGATGGTTCAACGGATTCGCGACGCCGATGTCCTCCTGGTGTCGATCCCGCCCGGCAGCAGCGGCGATCCCGCGATCGCGGCGTTCGGCGACGTGCTGCAGGGAAGCCGACGTAGGGTCGTCTATCTCTCCACCATCGGGGTGTACGGTGATCATGGCGGTGCATGGGTCGACGAGAGCACGCCGCCGCAGGCCACCCTCGACCGCACGCGCATGCGGATTGCGGCGGAGCAAGCCTGGACCGAAGCGACAGGCGGCGATGCGGCCATCCTCAGGCTCGCCGGCATCTACGGTCCCGGCCGCAATGCGCTGGCGACGCTGCGCGCAGGGACGGCGAGACGCATCATCAAGCCGGGACAGGTCTTCAACCGCATCCACGTCGACGACATCGCAAGCGCAATCATGGCCGCTGTTCATCACCCGGGCGGCGGCGTTTGGAACGTCTGCGACGACGAGCCCGCGCCGCCACAGGACGTGATCGCCTACGCGGCGAAGCTGATGGGCGTGTCGCCGCCGCCTGAAGAAGCGTTCGCGACTGCCGAGATGTCGGCAATGGCGCGCAGCTTCTATGCCAGCAGCGCCCGTGTCTCCAATGCGAAACTGAAGCGCGAGCTCGGAATCGCGCTGGCCTATCCCACCTATCGGCACGGCCTCGACGCGCTGTGGCGCGCGGGTGAAGGACGATAGGGTTCCTGCGCGCCGACGCGTCCCAGACATGCCCCGCTCGCGGTTGACTTCGTCTCAGTGCGGTCGTGATCTAGGGATCGAGCGAGCCACCGCAAAACGAGCTCGCGTCTTGGGAGGATGCAATGAACAAGACGATCGCCATGATCGCGACGGCGGTTGCCGTCATCACGCTCGGCGCAACGCGCGCCGCACCGCTACCCGAAGCCAATCCCGACGATGTCGGATTCTCGAAACAAGGCCTTGCACGGCTCGATGATTTCTTCGCGCGCGAGATCGCGGCCAAGCGCGTGCCCGGCGCAGTGGTCGCCATCGCACGTGACGGCAAGCTCGTGCATTACAAGGCCTATGGCCTGCTCGATCCGGCCAAGGGCACGCCGATGCAGGTCGATGCGATCTTCGCGCTGGCCTCGATGACCAAGCCGATGGCCGCGGTCGCCGGCCTGACGCTGATGGAGCAGGGACGGCTGCCGCTCCAGGCCAAGCTGTCCGACTACTACCCGGGCTTCGCCGACATGAAGGTGGGCGCGGCCCAGGCCGACGGATCCCTCAAGCTCGAACCGCAGGCCTCGCCGATCTTCATCCATGATCTCTACCGGCACACGTCCGGACTGATGTATGGCGGCCGTCCGGACAGTTCGAGCCCGGTGGCGCGGCAATATCCCGATGGCATTGCGCCGGCGATCGAAGGCGACACCCACGCCTTCATCGATCGCATCACCAGACTGCCGCTGGCGCATCAGCCCTCGACCGAGTTCGAATATGGTTTCTCGATCGATGTGCTTGGCGCCGTCGTCGAGAAGGTCAGCGAGCAGAAACTCGGCGAGTATCTCATCGCCAATGTCTGGCAGCCGCTCGGCATGAAGGACGCGACCTTCCACCCGACCGACGCCCAGCGCCCTCGCCTCGCCCGCCCGTTCGCGAACGATCCGCTGACCGGCAAGCCGCAGGCCATCAAGCTCTTGGACACCCCAACCAAGTTCGATTGTGGCGGCGCCTGCTCGTTTGCGACGGTCGGCGACTACATCCGTTTCGGGCAGATGCTGCTCAATGGCGGCGAGCTCGACGGCCAGCGCATCCTCGGACCGAAGACCGTGCATCACATGACGACCAACCATCTCGGCCCCGAGATCAAGAACAACGTGGCGAACGTCGAGCCGCATCGCGGCGGCTTCGGCTTCGGCCTTTCGGTTGCGGTCCGGACCGGCGAAGGATTGTCGTCAGTCCCCGGCAATCCCGGCGAGTTCACCTGGAATGGTGCCTACGGAACGCAGTTCTTCTGCGATCCCAGGGAGCGTCTCGTCGTGGTGGTGGGGACGGCGGCGCCGGGTGAGCTCAGGAAATATTATCGCGAGCAGGTCCAGGACATCGTCTACGGCGCGATGACGGAGTGAGATCGGATATGAAAGAGAGAGGGCGGACGCTCTGGCCGCCCTCTCGATATCCAAACGTCAGCCCAACACGCCGTATTTCTTGAACCAGGCCTCGGCCCGCTTCCAGGCATCTTCCGCGGCGTCCTTGCGGTAGCTGCCGCGATAATCGGCATGGAAGCCGTGCGGCGCTTCGGGATAGATCTTGAACTCGGCCGTCTTCTTGCTCTGCTCGAGCGCTGCCTTCATCTGCTCGACCTGGGCGACGGGAATGCCGGTATCGGCGCCGCCGTAGAGGCCGAGCACCGGCGCCTTCATCTGGGGCGCGAGCTGCATCGGGCTCTTCGGCCACAGCGGATTGGCAGGATCGACCAACGTACCATAGAAGGCAACGCCCGCCCTGAGAGCGCCGCTGTGGGCAGCATACTCCCAGACCGTGCGGCCGCCCCGGCAGAAGCCGATGATGCCGAGCCTGGCGGCGTCACCGCCTTGCGATCCTGCCCATGCCACCGTTGCATCGAGATCCGACCACAGCTCGGCGTCCGGCTTCGCATTCACCACCGGCAGCAGGTCCTTGACGTCCGAGACCTTGGTGAGGTCGACGCCCTTGCGGAAATAATAGTCGGGCGCGACCGCCAACGCGCCGAGCTTGGCGAGGCGCCGCGTCACGTCCTTGATGTATTCGTGCAGGCCGAAGATCTCCATCGCCACGATGATCATCGGCGCCTTGGTGTTGCCCGCGGGGCGGGCGACATAGGCGGGCATCTCCTCGGAGCCCACCTTGATCTTGGCATCGCCGGCCTCAAGACCATTGGTGTCCGTCGTGACCACTTCGGCGCACACCGGTCCGGCCGCAAGCGTATAGCCCGCCGCCACGGCCGCGGTGGCACTCATGAATCCGCGGCGTGAGACCGGGGCGCTCTTGGTCAGCCCGACGACGTCGGATGGCATGGTGGTTTCGAAGCTCATTGGCCCAATCCTTCCTGATGATTGCCATCCCGCCCGGGGGCGACGCATTCGCCAATAGTTACCGGCGGAACGCAAATCACCAGCCTGCGAGCACGCTCGCTTTCACGCCAAGCCAAGAGGGCCGGAGATCGCGCGAGCCGCAGCTGCATGAAGTCGTCGAATTCGACGATGTTGCCAAGCGTGGCTGCCAATGCGGCACGATTGACGTTGAACGGCGCTGGACTCCCAACGACACTCCGACGTTCCCTGGATCGCGCGTGTGCCGAACTTAACCGTCTAGCTGCATTGCATCGCAACATCCATTAACCGAAAAATGCGGTTCTTTCCCTACTGGCCGGACCGTCAGACGTCGCATGCAATGCTCGTGTTCGCGCACTCGACAGGCTCGGCCGCAACAAATGGCAATCGCAGTAGCGACAATGACACATCATGTTGCTTGCGCATCGGACATCATCGCCAATCCCCGCGCGGACCGTCGTCATTTGATTGAAATTTTCAGAGGATCTGGGCCGCGCGATTTACTCGAACTTTCTTTGTGACACCGTAGTTCCACGGCCGGAAGTTCCATCTCCGGAAACGGAGAAGCTTCCTCCCGACGCGCGATCGGCCGCCCGGCAACGGACGAAGGAGCGCACGGGGTTTCATTCCCGTCCACTCAGATTGCGCTACCCAAGGCTCAATTGAATAAACGTTTATCCGACCTGGAACCGAAATGAATTTGGCTCGCGAATCGATTGAACTGTTGGAGCAGGCCGCGCGAATCCTGTGGTTCGAAGGCACCAAGCACGGTTTGCGCGACCGCGAATGGATGGCGCTCCGGTTCCTCTCCCGCGCCAACCGGTTTTCCCGAACGCCGTCGGCGCTGGCTAGTTACGTCGGCACCACGCGCGGCACCGCCTCTTTCATCATCGGCGAGCTCGAGCGGCTCGGTTATCTCGAACGAAAGCGCTCGGCCACGGACAAGCGGTCGGTGATGTTGAGCGTGACGCAGCAGGGCAAGAAGTTCCTGGTGCGCGACCCCGTCAATGTCCTCGTCGAGGCGATTGCCGTTCTCGACGACGACATCAAGATCCGCTTCCGCGACACATTCCGGCACGTGCTGGACCACTCGGATGCTGCCGAGCAGCGGCACCACACCGACATTTGCAAGCGGTGCATCTTCCTGCGGGAAGATCGCACCACCACCGACAGCAAGACGACCGTCGAGTTCAGCTGCCGTCTGTTTCGCGCGCCGATCGCGGAGGCGGAGGTCGATCTGCTATGCACCAGCTTCGAGCATCACCGACAATAGAGGGCGGCTCGATCAAGGCGTTGCCTTGCGTGACGAATAGATGACGCCACCGCTGGATTCCACCACGAGGCGCCCGTTCTCGCTCCTGATCTCTTCGATGCGGCCAAGACCGGGCACCTGTTGCCCGAGCACGGCCTCGATGACGCCGTTTGGGCCTTGCAGGATCGCAATCCCCTCATAGGCCTGGCGGACCGACCAGCCCTTGATCGTCTTGCGCGGCGCCGACGCACGCTCGGGCGCAGGCACCGATCCCGTGAATTCGGGCGCTGCGACCGAGGCCATCATCGGCCCCTGCTGCGACACGGGCTGGGATTGCACCATTGTCGGCGCGGGAGCTTGGGCCTGCACCTGAGCGAGCTTGTCGAGCTTCACTGTGGAGGACGAGCTCACCCGCTCGATCCGGTCCAGGTTCTCGGCAAACCTGCCGAAGCGATCATTCGTCACCTTGCTCGATTGATCGACCGCTGTACGCAAACCGTCGAGATTTTCGGACACGCCCGACACCTGCTTGCGCAGCTGCGCGACGGTTTCGCGCAGAATTCTGATCTCCGCATTGGCTGCAGCGTTGTTCTGAGCGGGCTGGGTGGTGAGATAGGCGATCACGCCAGTGCAGGCGCAGACCACCAGCATGGCAGCGACCGCCAGAGTTGCGAGCGGCGCGACCCATGTCGGGCTCGGTGGCGGCGGCTTCGCCACGATCACGGCCGGCTTGATCACGGTCGGCGCGGGTTTCGGGATCGCCATCTTGTCGAGGCGGGCCTTGGCGCGAATGCGCTTCAAGCCCTCGAGTGCCTCCTTTGCGAGAGCTTCGTCGCTCGCCGCGGCCGATACACGCTTTGCGCTCGCAGCAGGCTTGGTCGCTCGCGTAGCATTGTCCTTTGTATCGCTCGCCTCCGGAGCCGGCTTCGCCACCGCGGAAGCATCCGCGGTCCCGTTGGGGCGAGCTTGTCCATCGGACAACATGTGAAAATGCTCCGTTCGTTTCGATCTATCGAACGGTGACGTTATTTGCCGAAGCTTGCCTGAACCGTGCGCATCGGAAACTTTTCATCGCGCGCGATGCGACGCCGCATGAGTCAATCGCGCCATACACGTGGCGATAGTGCGACTCGAAAGACACACACACGCCAAGATTTCACCAAGCTGGAGTCGCGATGCCGGACATGAGTCGAATTGTCGCATGTGGAAAAGCGAGCGCCGGAGTCAATCCGGGGTTGAAAACCCCTCAATTTGCCCGACCCGGAGCATCCTCAAAATAGCTGTAATTGTACGGGGATGCGGAACTTTACAACCGGCACGGTGCAAAACTAGTTTAAGATCCAAATCAACTGATGCGATTGAATACATCAAGAAACAACCCGAAACGAATCAACAGCATCAAGCACGTGTAGCAATCGCTTTCTTACGCACGCTTGATCGGAAATCGGCAATTGTTACGGTCCTACTCAAGTGATTCTCGCCAGTTGGCGAGGAGATCGACACAGTTCAGCAGTGTTCGGACGCGATGAGCAACTTGGCACAACTGTTCTAGGTCGTTTCTCAATCCCTCCGCGAGGTGATCCGTAAGACACCCGCCGAGCCTCACGCAGTAAGCGTTTCAGTATCGAGTTGAAGTAACAGGCCTGCGAGACGCAGGCACTGAATGCGTAGGGCTGCCCGCGAATATCGAAATCATAACAACGGTTCGCGGGATGGAATGTCGTCAAACAGCATCGTTGCCGAGCCGGGGCATCACAACCACCAACCGGCCGCAACAAGTGCGAAACAGGGGCGAAAGACTGATGTATATTATCGTTGATGATCGCGAGAGCGTCGCGAACAGCTACGTCGGAGGGCTCGTTCGCGAAGGCGTATCGTCGATCGGCTTCTCCTCCGGAGAATTCTGGGACTGGCTGCAATCTGCGAGTGAATCGGATCTGGCGGCGGTAGACGCCTTTCTGCTCGGGGATTGCGATGCCCGCGGAAGCCTGCCGCGGGCGATGCGCAAGCGCTCCTCGGCGCCCATCATCGCCTTGAGCGGCCAGAAGATGCTCAAGAACACGCTGGAGCTGTTCGAATCGGGCGTCGACGACGTCGTACACGTGCCGATTCACCTGCGCGAGATCCTCGCCCGAACGGCCGCAATCGCGCGCCGCCGGGTGGGCGAACTACCGAGGCCCTGCGAGAGCAGGATCCAGGTCTTCTTCAACGGCCGTGACCCCGAGATCGCGGGCCACGCCCTCACCCTGCCCCGCCGCGAACTGCGCATTCTCGAATATATGGTTGCCAACCACGGCAAGTGGATCACCAAGACGCAGATCTTCAACGCAGTCTACGGCATCTTCGAGTCCACCTTCGACGAGAGCGTAATCGAGAGTCACGTCAGCAAGCTGCGCAAGAAGCTCCGCGACCGCCTCGGCTTCGACGCGATCGTGGCCCGGCGTTACGTCGGATACCGCCTCAACATCCCAGCCGGCGAAACCCTCGACGAGCCGGTGCAGGAGCTCGACGACGTCGGCATCCTCCTGAACAGAGCGCATGCCGCCCCGGCGGCATACCCGGCCGGAAACTGACGGCAAGGCACTGCCACGAAACCGGCAACGGCCTCTGCGAACACTCTTGCAGAGGCCGTTGTACTTTCAGCGGCAGAGACGGCAGGACACATGCCTGCATTCGCGACGCAACCGTCGTGGCGCCGGCCTGAGGTGGCCACTGGGCACGATCCTTCCGGAAATGGTATTTCCGAACGGCCTGCTCTACGGCTTCTGCTGGAATTCTTCCTTGGACACGTAGTTGAAGTCCTCGACCAGGACGTCCTGGACGATGTCAGCCTGCATCCGTTCGTTGACGCGCTGCTTGATCGCCGTCGTCAGAATGGAGAGGTCGTAACGGGCGAGCCTCCTGAAGTCGAGACGCTCGTCGGCATAGATCCTGCGGAAGGCCTCGTCGACGACGAACGGCTCCGGCGGAACGTTCAGCTGATGCATGGTCCGCGCCTCCACGGTGTAGACGAAGCGCGCGACGATGTAGCCCTGCACGTTGCCGTTCTCGACCATGGGCACGCTCAGGGCTCGCGTCTTCTGATATTGCAGCCCATCGAGATATTCGTCCTTCGCCGGCAGCAGGCTGCCGTTCTCCTTCCAATAGGCGACGGCATAGCTCGTGCCCGCGGTGAGGATGCATACCCAGAGCCCGGCCAGCACCAGTCTGATCATTTTCCGTCCTGCACTGTGCGACCGGTATAGGTGCCGTCGGATTCGGCTTCCTTGACCGCCTTGACGATGATGCTCGCGACCTCACGCACCGCGTCGTAGTGCATTTCCAGAATGGAACGATTCCGCTCGAGCTTCTCCCGCAGCCGCTGAATCTCCTCGGTGATCTCGATTTCGGCGCCGAGGTGCATCCGCGCCCGCATCAGGCGGACGAATTCGAGCATGCTCCGGCTCTTCCGGGCGCTGAAGTCGTCGAAATCGATCTTCTGTCCCGTCGCGAGCGCGACCGTCTCCTCCTCGACGATACTCGCGAGCCGGCGGATTGCGGCCAGGAGGCCACGCACCTCGTCCGATCTCACCGCATCCGCTGCGTCGGCCATCGCCTCGCCATTCGCGATCGGCAGCAGGACGGGCAGCAGTGCATCGCTTGCTGCCGCTTCCGTCGTCATCACCTCGGTCTCCGCGACCGCCTGGTCGATCGCCATGGCCGTCGCGCCTTCTAGTACCTGCATCGGAAATTCACCCCTCAACTTCTGTCACTCGTTCGCGGACCGTCATCCGGCCTTCCCCGCGGCGCCCGGTCCGGCCGGATGTGCGGCGGCGAGCTGCTTGGCGATGCCAATGCCCTTGCCCTTTGCCAGCTGGTTGCCGAGCTGCTCTGCCAGCATCGACTTCCAGACGCCGCCGGCGGTGCCCTTGCCAAAGACCTCCTCCGACTCCTTCGGCAGCATCGTCTCGACGAAGGTCTGGAGGATGAAGGCTTCGAACTTGCGGTAAACCTCGCCGGATGCCGGCGCCTTGATCACCTGCACCGGCGCCCCGTTCACTGCACCCGACTGCGCTTCGGCGACCTTCGCCGCAGATTGATCGGCAGCCGCCGCGGCCTTGCCGACCTCCGCGTCCATCGTGGCGGCGAAATCGGCGTCCGACGCTTTCAGCGCGTCGAGCTTCGCGGTCGCCGCGCGCTGCGTCACGGGATCGGCGGCTTCGAGGACATCGAGAACGAGGTCGGGCGTCGCTGTCACGATCATGTCTTGTTCCGGTTGGCTGGCTGTGGCGTCCACGCGCGCACGGTAAGGCTCGTTCCCGTCATTTCCTCGAGCGAGCGCTTCTCGGCGTCGCGGAGCTTGTCTGCGAGCGCGGCCTTCGCGACCTCCTCGAGCTGCTTCACGCGGCGGGTCTCGCGACGAACCTGGTCGAGCTGCCGCGAGGCCTGCTCGTTCACGGCGCGCGCGCCGACGCTCGTCCTGTTGAGCCGCCGCGCGATCGATTCGCTCGATGATCCCGCCGGCGGCGTTCCGTCGTTCAGGGCTCCGACCAGCCATTCCTGCTCGTGCTGCAGGCTGCGCTCCTGCTGCCGCAATTGCGCGAGCTGCCATTCGGACAGCCGGAGCTGGAGCTTCACCAGCGAGACCATCCGGCCGAGCTTGTCCGCACGCGAGGTCATGACCGATCACTCCGCCAGCCACGACGAGACGCCCAGCATGAACTGCGTCAGCAGCTCGTCGCTAGTGAGGTAGAGCAGCAGGAAGCCGCCGAACAGCACGAAGGGCACCGAGATGAAATAGACCGGAATTGCCGGCGTCAGCTTGTTGATCAGGCCGACCGCCAGGTTGACGATGACGGAGTAGACGATGAAGGGGCTCGTGATCCGCAGCGTCAGCACGAACGCTTCCGACAGGCGGCCGACGAGCAGGTCGAGCGCCATGCTGCCGCCGAGCCTGTTGCCGGGATGCCAGACGTCGTAGGAGTTCATCAGCCCGCGCAGGACCTGCCAATGCTGGTCGGTCATGAAGAACAGCGTGGTGACGGCCGCCATGATCAGCGGCACCAGGGCCGGCGCCGGATCGGTGTCGCCGACTGGTGTGCCCGGGATGTTGCTCAGCCCGATCGCACTCGCCATCATGGTCGCCATGGTCTGGAGGGCGAGGAAGAACACGCGCCCGCCGAGCCCGATGACGCTGCCGACCACGAGCTCGGAGCAGATCAGGAGCGCCAGCGTCAGCGGCGCAGCGTTGTCCGTGAGCGGCTTCAGGACTGTGATCAGGATCGGCGTCAGCGCAAACGTCGTGACCAGCGCGACGAACAGGCGCACCTGGGGCGGAACGTTGACGCTGGAATAGCCGGGCACCAGCATCAGGCAGGCGCCGATGCGGCAGAACACGATGAACGTCACCAGCACGCTGTCGGCGAGCCCAGAGATCACGATATGGCTCCGAGTGCCCTGATCTCGGCGCTGCGCGCGACTTCGACATGCGACAGGATCGGCAGGGTCGGGAACACCCGCTCCAGGATCATCCGGACATAGGGCCGCGCTTCCGGCGTCACCGCCAGCACCACGCTGGTGCCGCTCTCGGTGAACTTGCGGATCGCAGCGCTGGCTTCGGTCGCGAACTGCTCGATCAGGCGCGGGTCGGCGTCGAACTCGACGACGTCGCCCTTGGCGTCGCGCTTCAGGCTCTGGTGGAAAGCGAGGTCCCAGCGGTTGCCGAGACGGACGACGTTGAGCACGCCATTGTCGGAGAGATCGCCGCAGATCTGCTGGGCAAGACGCGTGCGCACATGCTCTGCGACCTGCTCGGAGCGCCGCACATGCGGCGCGATCTCGGCGATCGCCTCGAGGATGAGGTGAAGGTTGCGAATGGAGACTCGCTCGGCCAGCAGGATCTTCAGGATTGCCAGCAGGCCCGAATAGGAGATTTGCGACGGACAGAGATCCTCGACCAGGCGCTTGTACTCGGGATCGAGCCGGTCGAGCAGGGCGCGCATGTCCTTGTAGGACAGGAGCTGGGCGAGGTTCGCCCTGATCACTTCGCTCAAATGCGTGAGCAGCACCGACAGGTTGTCGACCGGCTTGCAGCCCTGCCGCTTGACTTCGTCGGTGAAGGCTTCCGTCACCCATAGCGCCTTCATGCCGAAGGCGGGCTCGATCACCTCGTCGCCCGGCACGTCCGGCTTGCCGTCCTTGTCGACCAGCACCAGCACCTCGCCGAGCCTGAGCTCGCCATGGGCGATGCGCGTGTCGTGAATCCGGATCTGGTAGCTCTTGGGGTCGATCGACAGATTGTCGGTGAGCTTGATCTCGGGAATGACGAATCCGTACTGCTTGGCGAACTTCTTGCGGATCTTGGCCACACGGTGGGCAAGCTCGGTGCGCGAGCCCAGGAGATGGACCGAAAGGTGGCCGCCGAGCGCCAGCTCGATCTCGGCGGTCTTGAGCTGCTCCTTGACGGATTCCTTGGCCTCGGTCTGGGCACGCTCGTCGGCCCTGCGCGCATCCTCCTTCTGTTTCAGCGCGGCCTGCCGCTTCGGCAGCGAATAGCCGACGAAAGCCATGACACCCCCAAGCAGCACGAAGGGCGCCATCGGCAGCCCCGGCATCAGGGCGAGCACGAACATCATCAGCGCGGCAGCCGACACCGCGCGCGGATAGCCGCCGAGCTGCCGCAGCACCGCCTGCTCCGCCGAGCCCCTGGTACCGCCCTTGGAGACCAAGAGGCCCGCCGACAGCGAGACGATCAGCGCCGGCATCTGCGACACCAGACCGTCGCCGACCGAGAGCTTGGTGTAGACGTCGGCGGCGCGGGAAAGAGTCAATCCGTGATGGGTGACGCCGATGACGATGCCGCCGAAGATGTTGATCGCGGTAATGATGAGGCCGGCAATGGCGTCGCCCCGAACGAACTTCGAGGCGCCGTCCATGGCGCCGAAGAACGCGCTCTCCTCTTCGAGCTCGCGCCGCCGGCGCTGGGCTTCCTTGTCGTCGATCAGGCCTGCGGACAGGTCCGCGTCGATTGCCATCTGCTTGCCGGGGATAGCGTCCAAGGTGAAGCGGGCGCCGACTTCGGCAATGCGCGTCGCACCCTTGGTGATCACGACGAAATTCACCGTAACCAGGATCGCGAAGATGATCAGGCCGATGACGAAGTCACCGCCCATGACGAACTTCGAGAAGCCGGCGACGACGTGGCCTGCGGCCTGCTCGCCCTCCCCGCCCCGCGACAGGATCAGGCGCGTCGTCGCGATGTTCAGCGCCAGGCGCAGGATCGTCGCGATCAGCAGCACGGTCGGGAAGGCCGAGAAGTCGAGCGGCCGCTGAATCCACAGCGCGACCATCAGGATCAGCGCCGAAAGTGCGATCGAGAACGCGAGGCCGAGATCGATCAGGATCGGAGGGATCGGCAGGAACAGGATCGTGAGCATGGTCACGATGCCGCCAGCGAAAAAGGCATCCGCCCCGAGGCGGCGCGGATTGGGCAGGCTAGCAGCTAACGTATCGGCCATGGGTCACCGGCAGAGGGTCCGCCCGTAATCTGCCGCGCAAAGCTTACGCGAGGGTGGTGCCGGGGCCGGCGCGGATCAGAAGCCGTGCTCGATCCGCGAATAGACCATCTCGGTGAAGGTCGACAGATGTGCGCCGATGAAGGAGCCGGAGACCGCAACGACCAGGAGAATGACGATGATCTTCGGAACGAAGGTCAGCGTCACCTCCTGGATCTGGGTCAGGGCCTGGATCAGCGCGATGACGGTGCCGACCAGCATCGCGGCCCCGACCGCAGGCCCGGAGGCGACGATGATGGTCCAGATCGCCGCCTGGACGATATCGAGGGCGTCCCGCTCGTTCATGACTGGCTGATCGTGAGCCCCGGTCCGACCGCGACCTTCGTGCCGTCCTGAAGGGTCGCGATGGAGCCGTCGCTGTTGATGGAGACCGAGACGACCTTGCCGGAAAAACTGGCGCCGGTCGAGTCGGTGAAGCTGACTGTCTTCCCGATCAGCCCGTTGGCCTGCGACAGGGACTGCGAGGACAGCAGCGCGTCCAGCTTCGAATTCGTCTGCATCGCCTGCTCGACCGTCGAGAGCTGGGCGAACTGGCTCATATATTGCGAGGTATCCATCGGATTGGTCGGATCCTGGTTCTTCATCTCGGCGACGAGGAGCTGAAGAAACGTGTTGTAGTCCACGCTGTTGCTCGACGTCGCCGAGGTGGTGCCTGTCGAACTGGACGACTTGCCGGTCGTGTCGGTCGCGCTGGTGACGTTCATCTAGCCTCTCCGCTGTCAGGCAGCCTCGAATGGGGAAACGGTGGCGGCGCCCGCCAAGATGGCCTGCTCCACCGGGAACAAGGCCCGAATCCGCTTGAGCGCCTCGAAGTAGCGGGTCGCCCCGACCAGTTCGTCGATTGCGCCGAGTCCATCCAGCATCTCGCGGTTCTCGCACACCGCACACAGGGCTGCGTGATGCTGCGCGTAGAGCGCCGCAGCGTCGCGGACGTCGGTCGGGTTCATCAGCATGAGCTGGACCATGAAATAGAGCTGTCGCAGCGCCGTGGTGGCGTCGGAAGCCTGCATGACCTGCGCTTCAAGCAGGAACATCACGTCGTTGACGAGCTCGACGGAGACCTTGCGGTCCACGCGGAGCACCGCGCCGTTGATGTAGATCCGTTCGCCCGCCCGCAAGGAGATCTTCATTAAAGCGCGTCTCGGATCAGGCGGTTGATTTCGATGAGCTGCACCACGTCGCTCGACCGCTGTTCGCGGAGGCGGTCGGCTTCCTTGACGACCCACAAGCCGATCGAGATGATGTCGGCACGCAGCTTGTCCGGGAGCCCGTTCTCCGGGTGCGCGAGATCCTCGATGAAGATCGTCCACAGCCGCCGCACATAGAGCAGGCTCTCGACCAGATCCTCGAGGCTGAAACGCCCCTTCTGGATCCGCTCGAGCCGGTCGATGCCGAGGCTGAGCGCCTGCCGCTCGCGGCTTCGCGCCTCATAGCCACTTTCGTCAACGACCGCTTCATAGGCTTCAAACGTCATCAGGACCACTCTTCGCAGGAGACCGAACAACTGGACAAAGGTTACAAGCCCCGGCTCAGAGATAATTGATGAGGCTGATCTTCTGGAGCTGCGAGGTGAGCGCCAGCGCCGTCTGGATCTGGGTCTGCAGGGTGTTGACCCGGACCGAGGCTTCGGTCGGGTCGACCTTCTCCATACCGACGATCTGGTTGTTCAGAATGTCCTGCTGCGTCTTGAGCTTGGCGGTTGCGGTGGTGAGCCGCTGCTGGACCGTGCCGACACTGCCGCCGAGCGCAGCGAGGTCGTTGATGGCGTTACCGACGAGCCCGATGGCCTTGTCCACGACGACCTGAAACGTCTCTTGGCTCAGGTTTACATTCCCGAGATCGGCCATCATGGTGTAGGCCTCGGCGAGCTTGCGGAAGCCGGTCTGGTTGGCGCTCACGGACGTATCGGCGATCTCGGTCGTGGAGATGCGGCTTTGCATGGTCTGGTCGGTGGCCGATGACCAGTTGGTGTTCCAGGCCGGACTGGCAAACTCGGCATCGAAGGTGGTGTCGAGGAACGTCTGCATCTGGGCCGGGGTAATGGTGCCCACGCTGGGCGAGGATTGCGAGAAGCCGAAGCTCGCGAGAAAATCGGCGTCGACCTGGTTCTTGCTGGCCGAGCCCGCAGTGTAAGGCGTGATGGGAGCGTTCTGCGTGTTGATGCCCGAGAACAGATACGAGCCGTTATAGGACACGTTCAGCGCGCCGATGAGGTCCTGGAGATTGGAGGCCGCAGGCGGCAGGATGACCCGCCCGCCACCGTCGGTGCTGCGGGCCGCGATCAGATCCTTGAGGAAGTCCGTCGCGGTCTTGTTGAGCTGGGTGATCCGGTTCTGCGTCACGTCCAGGCGTCCCGAGACGAGCCCGTTGGTGTCGACGAGCTGATCGGCGAAGCTGAAGTCAGCCCGCAGCGTGAGGTCGCTTCCCGTTGTGGCACCAAGCTCGAGGCCGACATCGGCGAAGCGGCCGGTGGTCGCCTCGGTCGAGGCCTTGCTCAGCGCCGCCTGGTTGCTCGTGATCGAATACCTCAACGACGAGGACAACATCAGGGTGGAAATGTAGTTCGCGCTCATCATGACTTAATTCCCCACGGCAGCGAGCAGGCTCTGCAGCATTTCATCGACGGTCGAGATGATCTTTGACGAGGCCGAATAGGTGCGCTCGACCTGGAGCATCAACGCCATCTCGTCGTCCATGTTGACGCCGTTGACGTTCGACAGCGCCGTGATGCTGCGGTTGAGCAGCGTGCTCTGGTACTCGGAGTTATCGTTGGCGGTCTTGCGCTGGTTCTCGATCCAGCTCGCCGACGACGACGCGAAGTCGATCAAGCTGCCGCTCGGCTTGCCTTGCGTGGTTGCATCGAACGGCTGCGACGCGTCCATGCCGCCGATGAGCTGCTGCAGCCGGACCGAATAGCCGCCGTTGCCGGCGGTGTTGTATTGGTAGGCTGGGTTGCCGCTGATCGCGCCGTCGCGGAGCAGATTGGGGTTGCCGCCCTGGGCCGGATCGACCGATGCAGCGACCGAGATCGTGCCGGCGAGGCCCACCGAGACCGTTGCGCTCGCGGGCATCGCCGGCGCGCCGGGATAGGTGAAGAGACCGGGAACGTCGGGCAGCGCCGCGGCCGTCTGATCGCTTTCCCTGAAAGTGTTGATCAGGCCACGCGCGATTTCGTCGAGCTGGCTCTGATAGGTGACGGTGTCCTGATCACGCAGCTGAGCGAGGCCCGCGAGCTTGCCCGACTTCAGCGGCATCACCGAATTGGCACCGGTCACGGGGACGCCGTCGATGTAGACGGCATTGCCCGTGGTGCCTGCGGTGTAGGCATTCGTCGGCGCAAAGCTCACCGACCGCGCCGTCTTGTCGAACAGCACGACGCCACTGTCGGTGTAGAGCGCCGCGTCACCGTTGGTGCGGATCGACATCGAGACGCCGACCTCCTGCGACAGCTTCGAGACGATGTTGTCACGCTGGTCGAGGTAGTCGGTGATGTCGTCGCCTGAGATCGTGCCCTTCACGATCGCGGTGTTCACGGTCTCGAACTGGGAGAGCAACTGGTTGATGTTCTGAACCGACGTCTTCATGTCGGCATCCGCGCCCTCACGGACGGACTGCACCGTCCGGGTCGCCTGGTTGAGCGCGTTCGCCATGTCCTTGGCGGACGTGACGGCCGCCTGCGCCAGCGTGGTGTTGTCCGGGGCGTTGGCGTATTTCTGCAACGCCTGCTTGAGCGCATTGAGCTGCGCCGTCGGCGACTGCTCGAGCTCGGGATCATCGACGGTCGATGCCGCGATCTTCTGAAGACCGTCATAGACCACGCTTTGCTTGGCGGACGCCGAGGTCGCGGTCAGGACGTTAGTGAACAGGCCGCCGCTCGCGGCGCGCTGGATCGCCGCGACATAGACGCCGGCATTCGGCAGATTGTCCAGCACGGCGATCTTGCGCGAATAGCCGGCAGCGCTGGCACCGGCGATGTTGCGCGAGATCGTCGAGGACTGAATGCCCGACGCCATGAGCGAAGCGCGAGCGGAGTCGAGGGCGGCGGTAAGGGACATGGTTTGCTCTTGCCCGGAATGGGCGCTGAAGAATTCAGCGCTTCAAGTTGACGACGACGTCGAGCAGGTCGGCACCGGTCTGGAACGATTTTGAGTTCGCGGTGAAGCCGCGTTGGGCCTCGATCATCCCGGTGAGCTCGTCCGCGAGGTCGACATTGGAATCCTCTAGGGCGCCGGACTGGATCGTGCCGAGTCCGCCAGTGCCGGCATTGCCGGCCTGCGCATTGCCGGAGTTCATGTTGGTCGAATAGACGTTGCCCGGCTCCGGCGTCAGATTGTCGGGGCTCGCGACATCGGCGAGCATGATCGTGTAGAGCGTCATTTGCTGGCCGTTCTTGAGGATTGCCGTCACGTGGCCCGCCTCGTCGACGTCGACCTTGTCGATGGCCGAGGGAGCACTGCCGTTGACGGTCGCCTTGAAGCTGAAGTCGGTGCCGGCCTGCGTCATGTTCGACAGGTTCATGGTCAGCGCCGCACCGCCCGGCACGGTCACGGTGAGACCGGTCGGGCTTGCGGCAGCCAGCGCGCCCTTGCCGGCCGCCGTGGTGTCGAAGGTGAAGGTGGTGGCGGGGGCGAGCGAGGTACCGGTCGCGGAATCGTACACCTGGATCTGCCAGGTGTCCGAGCCGGCCGCCGTCGCGGTGTGAGACATATAGACGTCGAGCGTGACGGGCTGGCCAATATTGTTGTAGGCCACGATCGAGCTCTTCGAGGAATAAGATGCCGGGCCGGGTGGACCGGCAATAACAGCCGCGTTCGGATCCAGATTCCCGGCCGTCAGCGTTCCCGCGGTCGACGGCACGGGCACCTGCGAGACCTGGGCGACGTTCACGATCTGCATGCCGGCCAGGCTATTTTGCGAGAAGTTGGTCACGAGGCCCGGCTGGCCCAGAAGATAGTAGCCGGCCGCGTTGACCAGATTGCCCTGACTGTCCGGCACGAAGGAGCCGGCGCGCGTCAGATACTGCTGCGTGTTGTTGGCGTTCGACACCACGAAGAAGCCATTGCCCTGAACGGCGAGGTCCGTGCTCGACGTGGTGAACTGCGTATGTCCGGGATCGGTGATGGCGTAGCGGACCGTGGTCTCGACGGCGCCGGAATCGTAGTTGCCGGAGCCGCTCTTCAGGATCAGCGAGGAGAACTCCGTGGAAGCCCGCTTGTAGCCGGTCGTGTTGACGTTGGCGATGTTGTCCGAGACCGTCGACAGCTTGTTGGACTGCGCAGACATACCGGAAACACCGGTGCGCATAACACCATACAGGCTCATGAATTGGGCTCCTTTGGTAGGTTGCAGCTACAATGGGGGGTCTTGCTTGCGCGGGGCTGATGATTGGAAGCGATGCACAACTTCATGTTGTCAGGTCGTTTTCGGCTGACAGAACGAGCGCGCCTTGTCGGTCCACGCGCCGAAGCCGCTCGAGACGAGATGAGCGACGATGTGACAGACGTAGCGCTTCTGCGCCGGCTGGTTGTTGGGACCTGCATTGTAGCGGGCGACTGCCATGGTCCAGCTGCCTTCGCGCTGCTTCAGCTCCTTGAGAAAGCGCGCGGCGTAGTCGACGTTCCTGGCGGGATCGAACATCGCCCGGACCGAAGCGAACTTGTCACCGTGATAATAGTGGTTGATCTGCATGCAGCCGAGGTCGATCAGCTTGACGCCCTTGCCGCGCATCGCTTCGAAATTCGCGATTGCATCGTTCATGTCCTTGGCGAACACGGTCTGGCCGTCGGCACCGAGGGCATAGGGATGGAGCGCGCCGCGCCGACCGGTCTCGGTGAGACCGACCGCATAGAGAATGCCGAGCGGAATCCCGTGCTGCTGGGCCGCGCGCGCCATCTCGCGCTCGCAAGGGCGCGCAGTTTCAGCGGCCGCCAGGGCAGCGCTCACGTTACAGATAAACAGGGCCGCGACGATGCTGCGGCGCCACGTCCTGATCATGACGCGTCTCCTGATTGAGCTGGCGCTCCTGGCGGGCCTGCTTCGCGCCGCCGTCGGATTGCCCCGACGACGTGCTGGCCCCGCCGAACGTGCCTTGCGACTGCGGCGAGGACTGTTGCTGGCCCGAGAGCTGCGGCTGCGATTGGCCGGAGCCGCTCTGGAATCCGTCCAGCGAGCCGTGCTGGACCGGCGCGACGTCGGCGACATAGCCCGCCGACTGCATGAGATCGCGGATCTGGTCGCGCTGCTGGTCGAGCATTTGGCTCGTGTCCTTGCGCTCGGCCGCGAGCTGGACGGACACTTCGGTGCCGACGAGCCGTAGGCGCACGGTGACGTTGCCGAGCGCGGGCGGTTCGAGATTGACGGTCAGGATCTTGAGCGGCTGATCCGGCGCATTGGTCTGGGACGCTGCAAGATCCGGCACTGCGGACGCGGCCGGTGCCGAGGACTCCTTCAGCTCGGCTACGACTGCATTGGCGACCTGTTGCGGAGCGTTGAACTGCGCCGGCGGCAGATGAGTCTCCTGCTGGACCACGGTGACCTTGGTCGTCTCGGGCAGCACGTCGCGCCCTGAGGCCTTGGCAGCGCGCTCGACATTGGCCGTAACCGCCTCAAAGCCAGGCATTGCGCTCGAAGCCTCCGTGCCTTGCGTCGGTGCCGACTGCGCCGCGGCCATCGCTTGCGAAGCCGCAGCCTGCGAGCGCGCGGCGGTCGGAGCGACGCTGGATGGGGCGGTGTCGACCGTCGCCGCCTTTGCCCCGACCGTGGCGAGAGCCTCGCGCTTCGCCATGGAGGACCGCTCGTCGCGCGCGGACGCGTCCTTGTCGGCGGACTGCAATTGCATCTGCGGCTTCACAGGCGCGACAGCAATCTCCTGCCCGACCACGACGGCAATGCCCGATTGACCCTGGATGTCGGCCCCGGCGGCATGATCCACCGGACGCAGTTTCTCCGACGGCCTGTCGGCCTTCTTCTCGGAGGATTCCTCTGTGGACTCTGGTCCCGCCGTCGCGTTCTTCGGCCTCTCCTTCTCGGTCGGGTGGGCCAGGCGCGTCCGCAGCGTACCGGCCTTCGCGGTTGTTTTGCTGCCATCATCGCTCAGTGCCTGTTTCGCGAGGTTCGAGACGGTGTGGAGCAGATCGTTGAACGACGAATTCGACTGCGATTTGGTCCCGGCGCTCTTTGCGGAACGCGACGTCCCGCGCATGTTGAGACTCTCGGCGAGACCCGAGAAGAGCTGTCCGGAAGTTCCACTGAGCTTGGTCATGGACGGCGGTCCCTGGTCAGGAGTTCGAGTTCGCCGAGCTGCTTCTGTGCGCGCGCCAGCGTCACGGTCGACGACGCCAGATCAAGTCGCGCCGGCGTTGCCGGAGGCTTGTCGGCTGCGGCAGCGGGTCCGCCCGCGAACGGCTTGCGGACGTCGAGCGCGAGCTGCACCGTGGCATTCAGGAGGGGGACGTCGCGCTCGGGCAGCTTCGACCGGTCGAGCGCCTTCAGCTCGGCAAGACCTCCGTCATATTCGTCGGTGAGCGCCCGCGAGGCGCCGCGGAAGAAATGGGCCCGCTCGCGCTCCGCCGAGGCATCCGCGCTGAGCGTCAGCGCCCGCTCGCCGGCAAGGCGGGTCACGGCCAGCCGTCCGCGCACCATCGCGGCGCGCGCGATCACGAGATACAGCTTGAGGCGGCTCGTGCGATCGATCTGCTCCAGCAGGGCTGTGATCCGCGCGAAGCGGCGCTCGTCGAGTGCCAGGCTCGATTGTGTCAGCCCCGCGGAGAAGCGCTGCCAGAAATCACCGGCATAGATCGAGTTGCGGTAATGGCGGATATAGGCCAGCGTCAGGAACTCGAACTTCTCGAACTCCTCCGCCTGCCCCACCAGCAGGATCTCGCGCCGCAGCGCCGCCTCCTCGACGAGGGTGCCGGGCAACAGCAGGCGCGCGTCGTCCAGACGCTCGATCGCGAGCGATGCCTCAGCGCGCGCGAACAGCGCACCTTGGACCAGCGCGACCTGTCCGCCGAGACCTGAGGGAATCGTCCGCGGCTTGACGTCCTTGAGCAGCTCCCGCGCTTCGTCCTGACGACCCTCGACATAGGCGAGCGCACCATTGAACAGCCGCTCGTCGACGTTCATCTTGTCGCGCGGCAGCTTGCGGACGACTTGCGGCGCACCGCCACTGAGCAGATAGATGACCACTGCCTGGCTGTTCTGCGGATTGCTCCACACGACGGGATCGGCAGCGAGAAACTTCTCGCCGATCTGCCGTATCAGCGCGATGTGACTACCGTGCGCCGCGGTGTCGCCGTTGGCGATGCCGTCCTGCACCGCCTGCAACGCACGGACGAGCTCATAGGGTTCGCCGGACTGGGGCGCAGGCTGGGCAAGCGCGTTCGCCGCCGTGAACGGCAGCAGCAGCAAGGCGGCGCGGCGCAGCAGCCTGATCAAGGACGCTTCTCCCGGATCAGGATCTCAATCCGACGGTTCTGTGCGGCCGCCGGATCGTTCGGAAGCTTCGGCCGCCGGTCGGCGTAACCTTCGACATGCTCGATCCGCCGCGCGTCGACGCCGGAGCGGACCAACATGTAGTAGGCCATCTGCGCACGAGCGGTCGACAGTCGCCAGTTGTCGTAGGTCTCCGAACGATACGGCCGATTGTCGGTATGGCCGCGGACGATGATCATGCCCTGCCGCTTCGTCAGCAGCGGCCCGATCTTGTCGATCACGCGGATCAGCTCGGGCCGTGGCTCGGCCGAGCCGACCGCGAACATGCCGAAGCTCGCATCGTCGGTCAGGCTGACCAGGAGTCCTTCCTCGACCTGACGCACCTCGGCCGCCGGCCCCGCGCCGGCTTTGATGTCCGACAGCGCGTCGGCGATCGCGGATTGAAGCTGCTTGAGGGTCGGCTGCTGCGTCTGCGCCGCATCGCGCGGCTCGGACTCCATCGCCGTGTCGTTGGGACGCGCCTGCGGGGCGGCGTTGGCCTGAACACCAGCTTGGCCGTTGCCCTCGCGCGAGGATTGCGTCGCTGCAGGGCCCGGCGGCAGCAGGGGCGAGAGGCTTGCGGACGAGCCATCGGCGTTCGGCGCCACGCTTCCACCGGCATCTTCCGTCTTGGTCCGGCGCGGCTGCGGCTCGCCGGGATTTGCTCCGGCTGCGCTGTCGCGCGCGGAGGCATTCGGCTTCGGCTCGCCGTCGATGAAGCGATCGGCGTCCTTGGACGCCTGCGGCGCCAGCTTCCAATAGCCGGGATCGAAGGGATCGCGGTAGGCGTCGCCTCCCTTGAGCCCGTCCTCTTCGGCGGACGTCAGAGCGCCGGCGCGCCGCTGGCCCGTGGACTGGTTCGCGCTATTGGCGATCTCGGCGAGCGTCGCATAGGGATCGCGGAACAGGACCTTCTCCTCATAGGAGGCCGGCTTCTCGGCCGTTGGGGAATCACCGCGACGTTCTTCGTTCGGCCCGGCCGGCTGACGCTTGCCATCCTGACCTTCGAACGACGACGGCTCCTTCTTGGAGAGATCCTTCAGACCCTTCGGAGCAGGTGCGTTCTCCGCGAGCTTGATCGGGTTGAAATAGCTCGCGACCACCTGCTTCTGGTCCTGGTTGAGCGCATTGAGCAGCCACATGACCAGGAAGAACGCCATCATTGCGGTCATGAAGTCCGCATAGGCGATCTTCCAGACGCCGCCGTGATGCGCCTCCTCGGCGAAGGCGCTGCGCCGGCGGATGATCACGAGCTCATGCTTGACCTCTTCCATGGCGGACTACCGACGTGCTTCCTTGAGGCGTTCACTCCAGGCGGAGATCTGCGTCTCGATCACGGTCTGGTCGGCCACAACGCGGACCTCGGAGATGTCGGCGGCCTCGTACGCGATGCCCGTTCGCCTGGACGCTTCGAGCTGCGTCTTCACGAGGTCGAGCAGCTCGCTCGGGCCGGTGACCTTGAACACCGGCACCGGAGAATTGCCGGTCAGCGCCGCGACCTGCTCGACCAGCGATCCGATTGCCTTGTCGCGCACCGCCTCCGTGAGGAACGGCAGCAAGATCCGCGCAACGGAGCTTGCGATGTTGGTCTCGATCTCGCGGCAGGCCGCCTCGAAGCCGCTGACGATCGCGACCGCCTGCTGGTCTGACCATTTGGCCCGCTCTTCGCCGAGCCGGATCGCGCTGCGAACGCGCTCCTCGGCGAGCTTGGCGTCGCCTTCCGCGACGCCGGCCGCATGGCCGCGCCGATAGGCATCGTCCAGGAGATTGATCGACGGAGCTTCCGTCGCGGGCGCCGGAGACGGCGCCTGAAGCTGCGTCTGGACCTGCGGCTGCGGCTCGCGCCGGGCTTCCTTCGGCCTGGTCAGCACGTCCTGAATTTTCGGCGGCGGAGGCGGCGCCGACTTGACGCGGCCATTCGCATCGAACTGCGTCAGGAGTTTTCCGATTGCCGCGTTCATGCCGCCTCCTCGCGCCGCATCCAGTCTTTAAGGATCGCTGCCGCCTGCATCTGATCGAGCCGGACGATCTGCTCCAGCCGCTTCTGCGGCGTTCGCTGCATCTTGCCTTCGAGGTCTTCGACGAGGTTGAGCTCGGCCTCCTCGCTGTCGGCCAGCGCAAGGGCCGCCGAAGCCTCGAGTTGGGCGGTCTCGGCCGCTTCGGCCTGCTCCTGCTCCGCGCGATGGGTCAGAATGCCGTTGACCGCGGGCCGCAGCCCGAACCAGACCAGCATCGAAGCAACGGCCAGGATCGTCACCGCGTTGATCACGCTGCCGAGCTGCTTGTTGATCATCTCGACGAAGCTGATCGGGGGTACCGGCGCCAGCTCGCGCGAGCCCTCGATGAAATCGACGGCCGTCACCTGGATCTGATCGCCGCGCGCCTTGTCCAGTCCGCCCGCCGTCGCCGCGAGCTGACTGATCTCGGCGAGCTTGCTGTCGACGATGGCCTGGTTGCTCTTGTCGCCGAGATCGGCGACCAGCCGCGCGCGGTTGACCAGGACGGCAATGAACAGCTTCTTGACCGAATAGCCGTCGCTCACCGTCGTCGTGGTCTTGGACGAGACCTCGAAATTGGTGACGTCCTCGCGGCGGGTCTTGTCCTCGCTGGAGTTCTTGCCGCCGCCCGCATTCACCTGCTGGTCGGGGAGATTCTGCTGCACCGTGGTCGGCGTCGAACGGTCGGCGTTCTGCGAGGATTCCTTCTCGCGCACGTTCCGCACCGAGCGCTCGGCGCGGTTCTCGGGATCGTAGACCGTCTCGTTGATCTGCCGCTTGTCGGTAGACAGCTGCGGAGCGACGCTCACCTCGAAATTGTCGAGGCCGAGATACGGCGTCAGCGCCTTGCGGATGTTCTCCTGCACCATGCCGCTGACTGTCTTCTGCAGGCTCGCCATCTTGGTCGGCGCGGCGCTTGCCTCGTCCTCTTCGGCGAGTAGCATCGATCCGTCGGCATCGAGCACCGTCACCTTGTCGCGGCTCATGCCGGGGATGGCGGCGGCGACGAGATGACGGATCGACTGCGCCGTGCGCGCCTCGATCGCGCCGTCGGTGCGCAGCACGACCGACGCCGAGGGCGGCTGCTGCGTCGCACGGAACGAGCCGCGCACCGGCAGCACGATATGCACCCGCGCCGCCTTCACGCCCTTCATCAGCTGGACCGTGCGCGCAATCTCGCCTTCCAGTGCCCGGAGCTTGGTGACCTCCTGCATGAACGAGGTCAGGCCGAGCGAGCCGATCTTGTCGAACAGCTCGTAACCGGAATTGGCGCTGGTCGGCAGCCCCTTCTCGGCAAGCAGCATCCGCGCCTGCATGGTCTGGCTCGGGCGCACCGAGACCGCATCGCCGGCGGAATTGACGTCGAAGGTGATGTTCTGCTCGCGCAGCGCCGCGCCTATGCGCGTCACGTCCTCGCGGGTAAGGCCGGTGTAGAGCGTTTCGAACTCGGGCCGGCTGAGATAGTAGGCGCCGCCGACGACGGTGACGAGAACTGCAAAGCCGATCAGCCCCAAGGCCATCAGGCGCCGCGGCCCAAGCTCCAGCAGATTGTTGAGCAGTTGCTGTACCTGCGCACGACTGAGCATATGACCTCGTACCAATGCGAACGTAGAGGACACTCAGCTGCCAACCTTGTCTGAAGGTTGCGCAAGGCCACGAATGTGTCGGTTCGCTGGCGAGGCGTTGCAATTTTACAAGAAGCCTGGGCGACGCAATCAGTTCGACGGCCACAAGCGGACGCTCGGGCGCATGGCAGCGCGATCGGCTGCGGCGTGTTGCTCGAAGTCTGGCGTCGGGAGGTCGATTGCCGGCACGTCTTGTGCCGTCGCGTCCGCCGATCATGGCGGGGACCGTGCTCCACGAGGGAGCACGGTCGGTTTCGAAAGCGCCGCTTAGCCGCGGAACAGCGACAGGATGCTCTGGCTGTTCTGGTTGGCGATCGAGAGCGCCTGAACGCCGAGCTGCTGCTGGGTCTGCAGAGCCTGGAGGCGGGTCGATTCCGCGTTCATGTCGGCGTCGACGAGCTGGCCGACACCACGATCAACCGAGTCCATCAGGGTCTTGACGAATTCCGTGTTGGTCGAGATGCGGTTCTTGACCGCACCGAGATCGGCAGCGGCAGAGCTCACCGAGTTGATCGCAGCGGTGACCTGCGCGATGTAGCCATCGAGCGTGGTCTGGTCAGCGGCCGAGTCCGTCAGCGCGGAGATGTTGATCGTGTTGACCGACGCACTGCCGCTCACGGTGTCCAGAATACCGGTCTGCGTGGTGGAGTAGAGCGTGTAGTTGGCGGTCGTCACGGTGATGGAGCCGATCGTGGGCGTGCCGCCGACACGCGAGTAGGACGAAACGAGGTTGAAGCTCGTCGGCGTGGTGCCGGTCGTCGTGCTCAGCCAGTTGATGCCGTTGAAGGTGGCCGAATTGGCCTTGAGCTGCATGTCCTGCTGGATCTGGGTGATGTCCGCCTGGATCTTGGTGCGGTCGATACCCGCGGTCTTGGCTTCGACCAGCAGTGCCTGGAGCTTGGTCAGACCGGATTCCTTGTCGCCGATCACCGAGGTCAGAGCGGTGTATTCCGTGTCGACGGTCGCGGCCGACAGACCGAGCGAGTCGGACACCGCAGACAGCGCGGCGTTGTCGGAGCGCATCGACGTCGCGATCGACCAGTAGGCGGCGTTGTCCGAAGCGGTGGACACGCGCTGACCGGTGGAGATCCGGTTCTGCGTGGTGGCGAGTTGCGCGCTGACAGACCGCAGGGTCTGGAGCGCGGTCATGGCGGAGGAGTTGGTGAGGAGACTAGAACCCATTTTGATGTCCCTTTGAAGATTGAATCGAGCTTAGGGGACATACCGGGCTTGCACCGGTACGACAGAGCGGCGTCATGCCTTTGGGCTTTCCGCAAACGCGGCTTTCAAGGCCCAATCTGTCGTAACGGCGAGGTTAGCGAGCGAAGCTTGTGCGGGGCTTGTGGCTCTGTGCTCCAGCTGCAACAGGTAGCCGAAATGACGGCGTGCGCAGCGTCACACCAAACGAAAGGGGCCGCGCTTCGCGAGAAGCGCGGCCCTCCTCCGATGACTTGAGCCTTAGCGGAACAGCGACAGGATGCTCTGGCTGCTGTTGTTGGCGATCGAGAGCGCCTGAACACCGAGCTGCTGCTGGACCTGAAGCGCGGCCAGGCGGGTGGATTCCGCATTCATGTCCGCGTCGACGAGCTGACCGACACCGCGGTCAACCGAGTCCATCAGCGACTTCACGAACTCCGTGTTGGTCGAGATACGGTTCTTGACGGCACCGAGATTGGCGGCGGACGCGGCCACCGAGTTGATGGCGGTCGTGACCTGCGCGATGTAGCCATCGAGCGTGGTCTGGTCAGCTGCCGAGTCCGTCAGCGCGGAGATGTTGATCGTGTCGACCGACGCACTGCCGCTCACGGTGTCCAGAATGCCGGTCTGCGTGCTGGAGTAGAGCGTGTAGTTGGCGGTCGTCACGGTGATGGAGCCGATCGTGGGCGTGCCGCCGACGCGAGAATACGACGACACGAGGCTGAAGCTCGTCGGTGTGGTGCCGGTCGTCGTGCTCAGCCAGTTGATGCCGTTGAAGGTCGCGGCATTGGCCGTGCTCTTCATCTGTTGCTGGATCTGGGTGACGTCCGCCTGGATCTTGGTGCGGTCGATACCCGCGGTCTTGGCTTGGACCAGCAGCGACTGGAGCTTGGTCAGACCGGAGTCCTTGTCACCGATGACCGTGGTCAGAGCGGTATATTCGGTGTCGACGGTCGCGGCCGACAGACCCAGCGAGTCGGAGACCGCGGAGAGCGCGGCGTTGTCGGCGCGCATCGAGGTAGCAATCGACCAATAGGCGGCGTTGTCCGAAGCGGTGGCCACGCGCTGACCGGTGGAGATCCGGTTCTGCGTGGTGGAGAGTTGCGAACTCACAGACCGCAGGGTCTGGAGTGCGGTCATGGCAGTCGAGTTCGTAAGCAGGCTTGACATTGCGAATGTCCCTTTTTTGTACGCGATACATTTTCACGAGGGGACATACCGGGCTTTCACCGGTACGGAGGGACGGCATCATGCCTTTGGACTGATGTGGGTGGGGTCCAACCCGCCGTGCCGCATTGCTAGCACGCCGAGTCTTGCCTGCGGATTAAGATCGGCTTGAATTTCGCAGCAAAATCATATGGTTAACATTACTCACCGCTAACCATAACCAGCACGTTTCGCTTAACCATAGCCAGCCGCTCAGCGATCGCGGCGGCTACGAGAACGAGCGTACCAGTCCGGAGGCGAGCAGGTTCCAGCCGTCGATCAGCACGAAGAACAGCATCTTGAACGGCAGCGCGAGGATCGTCGGCGGCATCATCATCATGCCCATCGACATGGTCAGCGTCGCCACGATCATGTCGATCACCAGGAACGGCAGGATGATCAGGAATCCGATCTCGAACGAGCGCCTGAGCTCGGAGATCATGAAGGCCGGAATGATGACGCGCAGATCGATCCGCTTGTCGTCGAACTTCTTGCGGAAGCTCTCCGCGGCGAGCGCTTCGAAGGTCTGGAGATCCTTGTCGCGGACATGGGCCAGCATGAACTCGCGGAACGGGTCGGTGATCTTCAGATAGGCTTGCTCTTCCGAGATCTCGTTCTTCATCAGCGGCTGGACGCCGGTCTCCCAGGCCCTGTCGAAGGTCGGCGCCATGACGTAGAAGGTCATGAACAATGCGAGACTGATCAGCACCAGGTTGGCAGGCGTGGTCTGGAGGCCGAGACCGGCGCGCAGGAACGACAACGCCACCGCAAATCGCGTGAAGCTCGTCACCATGATGAGCAGCCCCGGCGCCACCGACAACACCGTGATCAGTGCCATCAGCTGGATGATCCGGCCGCTGGTCGAGCCGTTTCCCGGCGGCAACAGCGAGTTCAGGTCCGGAATCTGGGCCAACGCCGCTTCGGGCAGCACGACCAGAATCAACGCGAGCAGCAGGACTCTCGCTCTCACTGGATCACCAGCGTCTCGATGATCAATTCGCGGACCTTGCCAGACGAGCGGATGTTGGCGCGCTCGGTCAGGTCGTCACGCAGATGCTGCAGCCCGCGCGAGCCCTCGAACTGCGCAACCGTCGTCGACCGCAGATAGGTGACGATGTCCTCGCTGATGTGCGCGGCCAGAATGCCGGCGTCCTCGTCGCTCATGCTGTCGGTCACCATGGAGGCTTCGATCCGCGCCCAGTTGTTGGCCGGCGCGGCGAGATTGGTCACGATCGGAGATAGTTTCCGGAGCCGCGCGCTGCCGGCGTAGCTCGATGCGATCGGCGGCGGCGTCACGCTCTTCTTGGCATCGGCAACGCGCTCGGCGGTCGCGATCAGATGCAGGCCGGCAAGGGCGCCCGCGCCGATCGCGATCAGGGTCAGCACGACGATGGCGGCGATCAGACGCATGGCGCCCCCTGCCGTCGCGGTGCGACCCGATCGGCGCGAGCCTCAGAATGGTGCCACGGCGTCATAGATCCGGTGTCCCCATCCAGGCTGCTGCACGTCCGACAGATTTCCGCGCCCGCCATAGGACACGCGCGCCTCTGCGATCTTGTCGTAGGTGATCGTGTTGGCTCGCGAGATGTCGCGCGGACGCACGATGCCGCCGACATTGAGCACGCGCATCTCGGTGTTGACGCGAAATTCCTGCGATCCGCTGATCATCATATTGCCGTTCGGCAGCACGTCGGTGACGACGGCCGCGATCGACAGCTTGATGTCCTCGGTGCGGTCGATCTGGCCGTTGCCCTTGATCTGGGTGTTGGTGCTGAGGTTGGCGTTGGCCTGGCCCTTGTCGCTCCATCCTGCGACGTCCATCAGCCAGTCGAGCCCGAACTTGACCTGGGAATCGCGGGAGCGGCCGGTCTTGTTGTCGAGCTTGGCCTTGTCCTGCATCGAGATGATCACCGTCACGACGTCGCCGGTGCGCCGGGCCCGGGGATCGCGGTAGAGATCGGTGCCGTCGTCCCACGTCGAGCGATAGCTGACAGGCGTGCGCATGCGCGGCGTCACCGGGATCGGATCGGCCTGCGTCCTCAGGCCGCTGCCGACGGGTGACATCTGCGGACCGGTCAGGACTTCGGCCGGATCATGGAAGCATCCGGCCAGGAGCACGGATGCCGCCAGCAGCGAGAGGATGAGGATCGGCTTGTTCATCTATTTGGTCTTTCCGTCATCCACGCGACGCATGCCGCCGAGCAGGTCGGCGAGGTGCGCCGCGCGTGCCGTATCCATCTCATTGAAGATCGCGCTCGAGCTTCTCGGGCTGAGCTTGGCGAGCACGGCGGCGGCGGTCTCGTCGGCCATGCCGGCGATCTGGGTCGCCGCAGCTTCGGGCTTCATGCGCGAATAGATCTCGACCACGCTCGCTTCGGCCTTCTTCAGGAAGTCGTCGCGCAGCGCCATCCACTTCTCGTATTCGGCGCGCTTGGCCTCGACTTCGGCGATGCGCTCGCGGAGCAGGCTCTCGGCCTTCTCCAGCTCCTTGAGCTGCCAGGCCAGCCTTGCGTCGACGGCGGGATCGGCGACGTTGCTGCAGAACAGGGCGATTTCGTTGTCCGGGGCCGGCGCAGCCTGCGGCGGCGCAGGCTTGGGCGGCGCCGTGACGCTGCCGGGCTTGGCCGGACGTACCGGCGCAGGTGCGGGCGCGGGTGTCGGCGCCTCCGGAGCCGGCACCGCACCGGTGATCGCCGGTCCTGAATCTTCGGCCGCCCATGCCGTCGCCCGGACCGAAGCATTGTCGCCTGGTATCGCGGTGGCCGGCGGCTGCGGCTTCTGCGGTCCGCCCGCGCGGGCGCGCGCGAAGGAGAGCAGGTTGAGCGGCTTCGACGGCTTGGCCTCGTCCAAGGCGAGCACAGGCGAGGCGCTCGCGAGCACTGATGCCGCGGCCAGCAGGAAGAGTTTGGCTTTGTGATCCAGCTTCAGCATCGGGCCGCGTGCGATTCTCGCTTCAGACCTGAGCATTGAGCGACCAAGCTTGCACGACGCTTGTGCATCATTGCACGATGACGTCGGCCTGGAGCGCGCCTGCCGTCTTGATCGCCTGGAGGATCGCAATGATCCCTGAGGGCTTCAGGCCGATCTGGTTCAGTCCGCGCACCAGGCGCTGGAGATCGACCCCGCTCAGGATCGCCACCTGCGATCCGGCCTCGTTGGCCTCGACCACGGTCTGCGGAACGACCACCGTCTGCCCTCGCGAGAACGGCGCCGGCTGCGACACAACCGGCATCTCCGTGACACGAACCGTCAGATTGCCGTGGGTCACCGCAACAGTCGATATCCGGACGTCGCGCCCGATCACGACCGTGCCGGTGCGCTCGTTGATGACGACACGCGCCGGCGTGTCCGGCTCGACCACCAATTCGCCGATCTCAGCGAGGAAGCGGACAGGGCCGATATGGCGCGGCTTCGACAGCACGATGGTGCGGTAGTCGCGCTCGAAGGCAATCTGCGCGCGGTAGCGACCGCCGGCGTAGCGGTTGATGGCGTCGAGAATGCGCGTTGCGGTGACGAAGTCCGGGTTCTTCAGCTGTAGCACCAGGAACTCCATCTCGTGGAGGCTTCCCTGCACCTCGCGTTCGACCAGAGCACCGTTCGGGATGCGCCCAGCCGTCGGCGTGCCCTGGCTGACGTTCTGCGCTTGGCCTCCGACGCTGTAACCGGCAACCGTGATCGCACCCTGCGCCACGGCGTAGACGGCGCCGTCCGCAGCGCGCAGCGACGTCATGACCAGCGTGCCGCCGAGCAGCGATGTCGCATCGCCGAGCGACGACACGGTGACGTCCATGCGCTCGCCGGGCCCGATCGAGGGCGGCAGATCCGCGGTCACCATCACCGCCGCGACGTTGCGCGTGCGCAGCGTCGTCGGACGCGGGGGGTTGTTGGTGCTCGTGGTCTCGTTCCTGACGTTGATGCCCATGTTCTCGAGCATCGATTGCAGGGACTGTTCGGTGAACGGAGCGTTGCGAAGCGTGTCGCCCGTGCCGTTCAAACCGATGACGAGGCCGTAGCCGACGATCTGGTTCTCGCGCAGACCCTTGATGTCCGCGATGTCCTTGATCCGGACGGCGGCCTCGGCGCTGGCGGCCCACACGAGCAGGACGAGCGCAAGCAGGACTCTGGTCATGACCCGTCCACGACCTTGACGGTGCCGTCCGGCTGGACGACGCCCCTGATGATCACCCCGGTGTCCGTATTGCGCACCGGGATCAGCGCGCCGGCCGCACCCGACTGCATCGCCGAGCCGTAAGTGACGATGGACAGGCCGCTGTCCTCGACCACGACCTTGACCATGGCGCCGCGGGCGACGGTCCAGGGGTCCTCCACCGCATTGGTCGGGATCGGCTGGCCGGGCAGCAGCGCACGCCGGGCCATGCGACCGACCAGGACCTGGCGCCCTTCGATGAACATGGCGACGCCGAGCAGGCTCGGCGCGAAGGCGCGCTCGGTGATCATCTCCTCCCGGATCAGCTCGCCGGCGCGGATCGAGACGGCCGGCACGGGAAGCCGCTTCTCCTCGGCCACAGCGACCCGCGCCGTGGCGAGAACCAGCAGCACGGCGGCCAACCCGCGCATGATCAGGCCCACCCAGTTCAACATCGAGACACCGGAGCTAGCGCATGCCCTTCGAGACCGTCTGGGCCATTTCATCCGAGGCCTGAATGACCTTGGCGTTCATTTCGTAGGCGCGCTGCGCCGAGATCAATTCGGTGATTTCCTTGACGGGGTCGACGTTCGAGGCTTCGAGCCATTTCTGGTTGATCTTGCCGTAGCCCGCATCGCCCGGCAGACCGACGACCGGCGTGCCGGATGCCGTGGTCTCCTTGTAGAGATTTCCGCCCAGCGGCTCCAGGCCGGCCTCGTTGGCGAAGTTGGCGAGGTTGAGTTGGCCGATCTGCCGTGGATTCACTTCCGTGTCGAGCTTGGCAAACACCTGGCCGGTCTGGTTGACCGTGACCTCGACCGTCCCCTGCGGGATGGTGATCGCGGGATCCAGCAGGTAACCGTCAATCGTGACGAGCTGGGCGTTGGCGTTGACGTTGAACGAGCCCGCACGGGTGTATTGCACCTCGTTGTTGGGTCCGAGCACCTGAAACCAGCCGCGGCCGTTGATCGCGAGGTCGTAGGGATTGCCGGTTTGCGTCAGCGCGCCCTGGATGTGCAGCTTGCGGATCGCCGCCGACTTGACGCCGAGGCCGAGATTGGCGCCTTCCGGAATCGGCGAGGAGCCGTTGGTGTTCGCAACACCCTGCATGCGGTCCATCTGGTAGAACAGGTCCGTGAACTCGGCGCGCGCCCGCTTGTACGAGGTCGAGTTGATGTTGGCGATGTTGTTCGCGATGACTTCGATGTTGGTCTGCTGGGCATTCATGCCCGTGGCCGCAATGGCGAGCGATTTCACTTAACCCACTCCTTCAGGTCAGATCGACATCCGAACGACTTCTTGGTAGGCCTGCACGACCTTGTCGCGAACGGCGACCGCCGTCTGCAGGGCCTGCTCGGCCGACATCAGCGCCTCCACGACGCGGCGCGTCGATTCCTTGCCCTGCATCGCCGAGATCGACGCCGCTTCGCCCGCCTTCAGCGTTCCGATCGCGTCAGTCGTCACCTGCTTCATCACCGATTCGAAGCCGGCGTCGTCACCGGTCTGGATCGCGGTGGTCGCCGCCGGCGAGATAGCCTGCGTCTCGGTTGCGCGGGTCGTCGCCTGGCCGGCGGATATCGCCGTGGATGAAATCGCCTCAAGCATTGTCAGCTCCTTAAGAGGTCGATGGTCATGCCGAGCATGGACCTCACCTGCTTCACGACCTGGAGATTGGCTTCATAGGACCGGTTGACCTCCCGCATGTCGGCCATCTCGATCATCATGTTCACGTTCGGCAGCTTGACGTAGCCGGCCTTGTCGGCAGCGGGATGCCCCGGATCGTACTCCACGCGATACGGCGTGGTGTCGACCCCGATCTCCTTGACCTTCGCGAGCTGCGCGCCCGAGGCGCGGTCCATCGCGGCGTCGAAGGTGATGGTCTTGCGCTGATAGGGATCGGCGCCGGCGGTACGCCCGGTCGAGGTGGCGTTCGCGAGGTTCTCCGAGACGATACGCATGCGCGTCGACTGCGCTTCGAGCCCGGAGCTCGCGACCGTCAGAGAGGCGCTCAATGAGTCCAGCATGTCAGTTCACCTCAGGCCTTTGCACTCGACAGGACCATGCGATGGAACGACCGCACGATCGCCGAATTCATCGAATAGTCGCGGCTGACATCGCTGCCCTTGATCATTTCCTGCTCGAGGCTGACGGAGTTTCCGGAGTGAACCACTTCCCAGCTGTCCTTCTTCGCGGTCGCCCGCGTGTCGGTCTCGGCTGCGGACAATTGCATGTGCGATGGCGATGTCGTCGCGAGCCTGACCGGCATGCCGTCGAGCACCTTGTTGAACGGCTCGACGTCGCGCGCGCGAAAGCCCGGCGTGTTGGCGTTGGCGACGTTGGTGGCGATGGTCGACTGGCGCAGTTCGAGGTACCGCGCCTGCGACGATGCGAGTTCGAAGAGATAAAGCGGTCCCACGACGGCCCCATTCTGATCCATTCGGGGCAAGCCTAGGGCGTTAAGCTTTCGTCAAGCTGTTGCGCGAAGCGCCATCCTCGAAAATCTACTGAACCTTCTCGGGCCGCGGCGCCTGCTTGGATTGGAGGAAATAGATGATCTCGGCGACGGGCCGGAAGAATTCCGCCGGAATCACCTGATCGACCTGGACCGCCTCGTAGAGCGCGCGCGCCAACGCCTTGTTCTCGATGACGGGGATTCGGTTCTGCTCGGCGACTTCGCGGATCTTCAGCGCGATCACGTCCATGCCCTTGGCCACGACGAGCGGCGCTGCGTTTTCCTCGCGCTTGTAGCGCAGCGCGATCGCGAAATGTGTCGGGTTCGCAATCACCAGCGTCGCGCGGGCGGCGGAAGCGATCATGCGTTGGCGCGAACGGTCGCGCGCCAGCGAGCGCAGGCGCGCCTTGATCAGCGGATCGCCCTCCGCCTGCTTGTGCTCGTCCTTGATCTCCTGCCGCGTCATGCGCAGCTCGCGTCGCCAGTGGAAGCGGGCCCAGGCGAGATCGATCGCCACCAGGACGATGGTCGCGATGCAGATCGCAGACACGATTCGCATCGCGATGTTGAGAATCATCTCCGGCAGAGCGACCGGATCGGTGTACATCGCCTCGAACGCCCTCGCTTCGGACGAGCGCAGCACGAAGGCGACGACGGCGGTCACCGCGGCAAGCTTGAACAGCGACTTGGCGAACTCGATCAGGCCCTGCGTCCCGAACAACCGGCTCCAGCCGCTGACCGGAGAGATTCGCGACAAGTCCGGCTTGATGCGCTCGAGCACCAGGCGCGGCGCGTTCTGCAGCAGCGAAGCGGCGAGCCCGAACACCACCAGGATGACGACCAGCGGCACCAGGAACCGCAGTGCCTGGAGGCCGACCACGGTGAGCAGGTTCTGCGCGTCAGCGCCCGTGCTGAGCGGGAAGCCCTCGGGATCGTCGAGCAGGCTCTTCAGCGTCGGCGTCAATTGCTGCACGCCCTGGCCGATCAGGAATGCCTGGATCACCATCAGCGCGGCCATCGAGGCGAAAATGGACGCCTCCCGAGAGACCGGAATCTTGCCCTGTTCGAGCGCATCGCGGACTTTCTTCTCGGTCGGCTCTTCTGTCTTGCTCTCCTGATCGGATGTTTCTGCCATGCCCGTTCAGCGGTCAGCGGAAGACCAGCTCATCCTCCTGCTCGGGGTTGAGCTCGATTTCGCCCTTCTCCGCCAGTTCGAGCGCGAGGTCGGTGATCACGCGTCGCGCCTCCAGCACGTCGCGCTGGTTGGAGGGCTCGCCGATGGCGAGCTCGTGCTCGACGACGCGGCGGACGCGCGAGGCGACCGATGACAGGATCAGCTCGCGGAAGTTCTTGTCGGTACCCTTCAGCGCGACGACGATGCGATCGGTCGGCACCTGGTCGAAGATCATGGTGCGCGCCTTCGGCGTCAGATTGACCACGTCGTCGAAGGTGAACAGCAGCTCCTTGAGCACTTCGGCCGACTTCGGCCGCTTCTCCGACAGACTCTTCAACATGTCCTCGATGTGGCCGCGTTCCATCTTGTTGATGATGTCGGCGACGCGGGCGTAGGTGTCGGCGCCGAGGTTGCGGGCGAAGTTCAGCGTCAGGTCCTCGTGCAACGTCTTCTCGATGATGCGCATGGCGTCATCGACGATCGGCTTGAGGCTCAGGACACGCCGCATCAGCTCGTTGCGCAGGCTCGAGGGCAGCTGGCTCATGACCTTGGCGGCGCAGGCCGGCTTGACCTTGGACAGGATCAGCGCGGCGGTCTGCGGATGCTCCTTGGACAGGTAGCTCGCCAGCGAGTTTTCCGACACCGACGAGACGCGGTCCCACACCGACCGGCTCGAATTGCCGAGCAGATCCGACATGATCTGCGAGACCTGGTCGGCCGGCAGCACGTCGCCGAGCACGGCCTCCAGACCGCCGAGCGTGCCGAGAATGTTCGCGCCCATCGAGAACTGCTGGGCGAACTCCTCGACGATTCCCTCGAGCTCCTGCGCGGTGATCGGCCGCAACTCCGCGGCCGCCTTGGTGACGATGCGGATCTCCTGCGGCTCGAACTGCTGCAGCACACTCGCCGCCGCCTGCCGGCCCATCGCCAGCAGGAGCGCGGCGACCTTTTCCGTGCCGCCCAGCGTGGTAACGCCTCGCTGCTTGACGGGTGCGATGCCGACCGGTGCCGCCATGGTCAGGTATCACCCTGCCCCAGCGGCCCGACGATCTCGGTGAGCGAGACGCCGAAGCGGGAATTGTCCTCTTCGACGACGACCACCTCGCCACGGGCGACGATGCGGCCGTTGACGACGACATCGACGGGCTCCCCGACCCGGTGATCGAGCGGAACCACCGCGCCGCGGCCGAGCTTCATCAGGTTCGCCACCGGAATGGTCGCCGATCCCAGCACCACCTGCATGGTGACGGGAATGCGCAGGATGGCGTCGACATTGGCGAACTTGCCGGTCTCCTCGGCCGTGCGCTGGGCGATCTCCGCCAGCCGCTCCAACGGAGACGTCTCGGCCTCTGCCGATGCAGGTGCAGACTCATAGTCGAAGGATTGCGCCATTTGGTATCGCCTCTTGGTATTTCCGCTCCCGGAGCGCCGTGGCGTTCCGATCGTATTCGCTCCGCCGGCTTCGGCTTCAATGCTTGTTCAGGTCGGCCCCTGCGGTCGCGGCGGGTGCGAGCCCGCTCCGCGCATCGAGCGCCGCGATCGCCTCGTGGGCCTGGTCGATCTTCGTGCTCAGCACGTTGGCGAGCCGTCCGAGATTTGCAGTGGAATCGTGCGCCGCATTGATGACCGTGTCGAAGGCGCCCGCCGTCTCGTGGACGATGGTCGAGAATTCACCCTGGTAGCTGCGCAACCGCGCCAGCTCGCGGTGCATCCTGGTCACCCGCATGCTGGTGAAGGCGAGCGCGATCAGCAGCACGGCATCAACGAGATAGGATATCATCGACGAACTCCCGTTTCTGATCGACGGGATCTGCCACCTGCATGGCGTAATAGCCATCAAGCTGGCCGATCTGACACCAGAACAGCACCTGATTGTTGCTTTCGAGACGGGCCAGCGTGCGCGGCGTGGCCTCGAGCTCGAGCACCTGCCCGACCTCGAACTTCACGACGTCGCCGAGCGTCACCATCTTCTCGTCGAGCACCGCGCTGAGCGTCACCTCGGTCCGGTGAACCTCGCTCTCCATCTGCTCGCGCCAGCGCGGGTCGGCCGCGCGACCGTCGCTGACGACGACATGAGCGAGCTTCTGGCGGAGCGGATTGAGCGCGGAGTGCGGAATGATGAGGAACATCTGGCCGCCGCGGTAGAGCGCCTGCAGCATGATGTTCGCGCAGATCGACATGTTGCCGCTCCGCCCGATCGCCAGCGACGCCATCGCCGTCTCGACCCGCTCCACGCGAAAGGTGACGTTCGACGTGCCGGCGAAGGCGGATTGCAGCGCCTTGGCGAACCGTTCGAACAGAGCCTGCACCAGGCGGAGCTCGATGTTCGAGAACGCGCGCTCGACGTCGAGCGGCGGCTCGGCGCCATCGGAGCCGAACATCGCCTCGACCATCGTGAACACGAAGTCACGGTCGAGCATGATGATGACGCGTGAGTCCCACTGCTCGGCATAGAGCACCGCCGCGACCGCGTTGGCCTCGTAGTCCTTGATGATGTCCCCGACCCGGTCGTTGGTGATGCCGTTGACCGAGAAATAGCAGGGCGTTCCAGCCATCGGCTGCAGGCTGTCGGTGCACGATGCCGCCATGCGATCGAAGATCACATTGAGCATCGGCATACGATCGATCGATATGCCGGCGGCGTCCAGCAGGTAGTTCGGCAGCTGCTTGCGCTGATCGACTTCGGCGTCTTCCATCATCATGCGCGCGCCGCCTTGGGTTCGGCATCGGCAACGACGGCCTTGGGACCTGCGATCGTCTCGTTCTCGACGACGTCGATCGAGGGACGCTCGCTGCTGGAGATCATCTTGCGGCCGTGCTCGACCGCGATCTGCGGCATGGCGCCGTTCATGAACGCCAGCAGCGTCTGCTTGACGATGATGTAGGGCCGGCACTTCTTCTCGCGCGTCATCTTGATCTTGATCGCGAAGGGCGAAATGATGCCGTAGGACAGGAAGATGCCGGCGAAGGTGCCGACGAGAGCGGCGCCGATGAAGCCGCCCAGCAGCTTCGGCGACTGATCGAGCGCGCCCATCGCCTTGATGACGCCAAGCACCGCGGCGACGATGCCGAGGGCCGGCATCGCCTCGGAGACCGTCACCAGCGCATGGTAGGGTGCCAGCTTGCCCTTCACGATGGTGTGGATCTCCTCGTCCATCAGCGCTTCGATCTCATGCGTGCGCGCGTTGCCCATGATGATGAGACGGACATAGTCGCAGATGAACTGGAGCAGCGAGGGGTCGCCGAGCACGCTGGGGAATGCCTTGAAGATCTCGGACGACGAGGGATCGTCGATATGCGCCTCCACCTCGTTGCGGCCCTTGCCCCGCAGCTCACGCATCAGGGCGTGCAGCGCCCCGAGCAGGTCGAGGTAATAGCGCTGTCCCGGCACCGCGTTGGTGATGGCCTGCATGCAGGCGACCCCGCTGTCGACGACCGTCTTCCACGGATTGGCCAGGATGAAGGTGCCGACCGCGGTGCCTATGATGATGACGAATTCCCACGGCTGCATGAGCACGGCCAAGTGCCCGCCCATGGCGGCAAAGCCGCCGAGCAGCGCCGCGACCGTGATGAAAATCCCCACGAAACTGCCCAACACGCCGCTCCATCGCCGATCCCACTGGGAATACCTAGTCGGCGACGCTTGCGCGAAGCTGGCTTCTTGGTCGCCAGCCCCGCGCAAGCAATTGGCGGCAGCTTGAAGCGGTGTCGCAACGGCGGCCAGAGGGGCGCGTGTCATGCTATCCACCATCGCGGACTACACCAGGCTGACCAAGGACATGGGCAAGTCGCTGACGCAGGTTGCACAGCAGCCGGACGTCAGCCGCGAGACCGATTATTTCCTCAGCCATATCGGCAAGGTGAAGACCATCGACGATTTCCTGAAGGACTATCGTCTCTATTCCTACGCGATGAAGGCCTATGGCCTCAGCGACATGACCTATGCCAAGGCGTTCATGCGCAAGGTGCTGACCGAGGGGGTTGCGAGCAAGGACGCCTTCGCCAACAAGCTGACCGACACCCGCTACCGGCAATTCGCAACCGCCTTCAATTTCGCCGCGCTCGGCGACAAGGCGACCCAGACCGCCGCGGCCACGACCGGCACCGCGACCCAATACGTCACGCAGACGATGGAGGAGAAGGCCGGCGATCAGAACGAAGGCCTGCGTTTGGCGCTGTATTTCACCCGCAAGGCGTCCACGGTCACGACCGCCTACCAGATCCTCGCCGACAAGGCGCTGACGCAGGTGGTGCAGACCGCGCTCGGCCTGCCGTCGACGATCAGCTCGGCCGATATCGACGCCCAGGCCAAGATGATCGCGGACAAGATCAACCTCACCGACTTCCAGGACCCGGCCAAGGTCACCAAGTTCGTGCAGCGCTTCGCGGCGATGTGGGATGCGACCCAGGCCCAGAGCGACAGCTCGACCAATCCCGCGCTGGTCCTGATCGCCGGCGCCGCGACGTCGATCAGCATGGATACCAACATCCTGACGACACTTCAGAACATCAAGTTCAACAGGTAAGTCATGCAATCGGCTCTCTATGTGGGATTGTCGGCGCAGGTCGCGCTGGAAAAGCGCCTCCAGACGATCGCCAACAACGTCGCCAACGTCAACACGGCGGCGTTCCGCACCGACGTGGTGAAGTTCGAGACCGTGCTGTCCAAGGCGGGCCCGACCCCGGTGGCGTTCTCCTCGCCCGGCGACAACATCATCTCGCGCGAGATGGGCAACATTACCGAGAGCGGCAACCCGCTCGACGTCGCCGTGGTCGGCCAGGGCTGGATCGCCTTCGCCGGTCCGAACGGCACGGTCTACACGCGCGACGGCCGCCTCCAGATCGCCCCCAACGGCGATCTTCAGACCGTGAGCGGCTTCCCCGTCGTCGATTCCGGCGGCGCGCAGATCACGCTCGATCCGAACGGCGGACCGATCTCGATCGCGCGCAGCGGCGCGATCACCCAGGACAACAACGAGATCGGCACCATCGGCCTGTTCAGCATTCCGGCCGACGCCAATCTCGAACGTTACGGCAATTCCGGCGTGACACCCGACCGGCCTGCGACCGCCATCGCCGATTTCTCCCGGGACGGCTTCAAGCAAGGCTATGTCGAGGGTTCCGGCGCCAATCCGATGCTCGAATTGACGCGGCTGATCTCGGCCTCGCGCGCCTTCGACGGCACCAACTCGATGATCGAAGGCACCGAGAGCTCGCTCCAGAACGCGATCCGGACGCTCGGCGAACCCGGCAAGTAGACTGCGCCTCGTGCGCACTAGGATTGAGGTTGGACGGTTTCCTTGAACGCTCTTCGGCAACTCGAGTGGGCGCTGCTGGAGCTTCAGCAGAGCACTCCCCTGGCAAGCGTCAGCGGCGCGATCTCCGAGATCGCGCCGACGCATTTCCGCGTCTCCGGCCTGTCGCGCTTCGTCAGGCTCGGCGAGCTCATCGGCGTCAATTCGGCCGGCAAGCGCCAGATCGGCGAGGTGGTGCGGATCGATAGCGACGGCATCGTTGCCAAGCCGTTCGACCGGCAATTTGCCGGCGGGCTCGGCTCGGTCGCCTACCGGATGCCACCTCTGTCCTTCGCACCCGATCCGAGCTGGAAGGGCCGCGTCATCAACGCCCTCGGCGCGCCGCTGGACGGACAGGGGCCCCTTACCCAGGGATCCCAGGCGGTCTCGGCGGAGGCGGAAGCGCCGTCGGCCATGAAGCGCGCCCGCGTGCACAAGCCGCTGCGCACCGGCGTGCGCGTCATCGACTTGTTCGCGCCGATCTGCGCCGGCCAGCGTGTCGGCATCTTTGCCGGATCCGGCGTCGGCAAATCGACGCTGCTCGCGATGCTCGCCCGCAGCCAGGGTTTCGACACCGTCGTGCTGGCTCTGGTCGGCGAGCGCGGCCGCGAGGTGCGCGAGTTCATCGAGGACGTGCTGGGCACCGACCGTCACCGCGCGGTCACCATCGTGTCGACGGGCGACGAAAGCCCGATGATGCGGCGGCTGGCGCCGAAGACGGCCATGGCGGTCGCCGAATATTTCCGTGACCGCGGCGATTCGGTCTTGCTGATGGTCGATTCGATCACTCGGTTCGCCCATGCCGCTCGCGAGGTCGCGCTCGCCGCAGGCGAGCCCGCGGTCGCGCGCGGCTACGCGCCGACGGTCTTCACCGATCTGCCGCGCCTGCTGGAGCGCGCCGGGCCCGGCGAGGAAGGATCCGGCACGATTACCGGCATCTTCTCCGTGCTGGTCGACGGCGACGATCACAACGAGCCGATCGCGGACACGATTCGCAGCACACTCGATGGGCACATCGTGCTCTCCAGGCACATCGCCGACCAGGCGCGCTATCCGGCCGTCGACGTTCTGGCCTCGGTCTCCCGCCTCGCCCATAACGTCTGGGACCCCGAGGAGCGCGAATTGGTGAGCAAGCTGCGCGCCATGATCGCGAAATACGAGGACACGCGCGACCTTCGCCTGATGGGCGGATATCAGTCGGGGCGTGATTCGGGCCTCGACCAGGCGGTCGAGATGGTTCCGAGAATCTACAGCGCGATGCGACAAGGTGCTTCGGCCCCGCCGAGCGCCGATCCGTTCCGCGAGCTCCGGGACATGCTCAAGGGCGAATAGCAGGCGGAGAGGGTGAGACGGCGCGAGCGCCGCCTGCCGCCCGCCCTGCTCGTGGTTTTCGACAGCAGATTGCGCATGTCGCCACGCCTCCAGCGCATGCGGGCGTACATCCGTCACCGATTTCCGTCGTGATTCCCATCCACCGTTCGGGTGAGCGCAATGCGCGGCCGCGGCGCAAGCGATCGAGCGGACGATTCCGCGGACACGGCAACGACAACCGACGCGTGCAATTCCTGCGAGTTCCCCCGGCGCTTCTCCGGCAGTACGCACAAGTTGTGGATGACCTGCCGGCAAACATGATCGTCGTGCACAAGCTTCGATCAATTTGCGTCAGCGACGGACAACAACGTGCCGTGCAATCAAACCTTCGTACAGTAGAGCGCATGCTGCCCGTCAGGCAGCGTATTGCGTTCACCATCATGTGTCCCGAACAGCGAGATTGCCTTGAACGTTACATTCGCTTGCAACGACATCCAGTCTCCGCGAGGGTCTCTACTTGATTTTGTTGAGAAGCTCATTCATCGTTTCCGTGGAATAGAAGAAACGTCTGCTTGTGACTTGAACTTTGGGGGCTTCGGTTGAACTACTCCGATCCACCGTCTGCTGGCGACGGCAACCCGGGCTCCCGCGCGACGACGACGCTGTTGGCATGCCATCGGCGACGCAGCCTCTCGCTCCGGACGATGCGACGCGCCTCGGCCAAGGTTCGGCGCGTTGCGGTCCGTGCCTTTGAACGAGAGTTCGACACGACATGCTGGTCGGACACTCAAGGCGCAAAGCGGCTTCGGGACGCCGCAGACGAAGTTCCGGGGACGAGGTAGATTCATGCCATTGGCGCGAGAAGCCGTCGAGCTGCTGGTTCAGGCGGCGAGGGCTTGGTATTTCGAAGGCAATCAGCATGGATTGCGCGATCGGGAGTGGATGGCGCTGCGCTTTCTCGGCCGCGCCAACAGGTTTTCGCGCACCCCGTCCGCGCTGGCCGGCTTCATCGGCGCCACCCGCGCGACTGCATCGCAGATCGTGAAGACTCTGGAGAGCAAGTCCTTTCTGGTGCGAAAGCCGTCGCATGAGGACAAGCGTTCCGTCGTCCTGCACGTCACCGCTCAGGGCGAGAAATGCCTGAATCAGCACGACCCGATCAACCACGTGGTGAATGCGGTCACGGCGCTCGGGACCGACGAGTGTGTCAGGCTGCGCGACTCTCTCCGCGAGATCCTCAATCATCTCGACGCGGCCCATCAGCGGCTCGATGCCAGCATCTGCCGGGACTGCATGTTTCTCGCGGAGCGCGGCCCGGCTACCTCCAAGGGACGTGGAACCGCCGAATTCATGTGCCGGCTCTATCGTGCTCCGATCTCGCTCGAGGAGACCGAGCTGCTCTGCACCAGTTTCGAGCGCACGCGTGACCGCCCCAAGATCGAGCAGCATCTCGACCGCGCGCGCGTGGCGAGCCAGGGCTGAGACGCGCGCCGGACAAGCTGCAACGCGTGAAGCGTTGCGGCGCAGAGCCGGGACCCAGGGCAACACGGCACGGTGCGGATAGATGGGCCCCGGCTCTGCAGCGCACCGTCGAAGGGACGCTGCGCTGCGTCCGGGGCACGAGAGCGGAGTGAGACGCTCGCTCGCAATGACGGAGTGTGAGGCGACGGCGCGTTCCCCAAGTATCACTGTCATTCTCCGCCTTGTGCGCAATCGCGCACTGGGGCGGGGAATCCAGTACGCCGCGGCCTCTCGATTCAATCACAAACATCTCGGAGTACTGGATCGCCCGGTCAAGCCGGGCGATGACAGCGAATGTGTGGCCGCAGACATGCATATTCAGCCTCGCGGCTTGTTTCGCCCGAGCTTTGCTTCGTCGCTCCACCCTCTAAGCCCAAGAGGGCGCAGGGAAGACCGGGTGCGGACCTTGCACCCGCGGTCCGCTGCGCTAGAGCACACGCAGGAAGAACCGCACAGCGGCATACAGGTGTGGCCATCACTCGGCCTTCCCTGCGCGATGGTCGGACGGCTTATGCCGTGCTCTCCCGGGAGCCGAGTTCCTTCTGGCCTCCCTCGCCCTCACGAAATTCACCGGCACCCGCGCCGGTTGACGCAGATGCCGCATCCGCTAGAGCTTGACCGTAGCAACGACGGCCAGGACCACACGGTTTTGCCGTACGCACGGCCCGCCATTTCGCCGCAGTTTTCCCGACCCTGTCGACAAAGCCAGAAACTTACAAACGAGACGAACCTGACAGCGCCGCTCGTCCGCACGAAGCCTTTGGGCTCACGGAGAGCAATCCGCCCTGCCCTTGACATCTCGCACACGACGCTGCCGCGTCCACCGCAAGCCCGGCTCGCGACAATGACGACCTCATGATCGCCCCTCAAGAATGAGCCGGGATGGGCGACACATACGCCATTTCCGAATTTCGGTAAAGCGGAATATTTTTATGCGAGCGGGTTGACAGAGGGCGACACAGGGCGAGACCTGTAGCCCCGGATTACGCTTTCGCTCCATGCGGGCTACGGGGCCGGCGGATATCACGCAGAATGCACAAAAAAACACCCGGCGGTTTCCCGCCGGGTGCTGGTCGAAATGCTTCGACAGGTCTTACCAGTTGCGCTGAGCGCGGAGGAGCAGGGTGAACGAGTCCTGATCCTTGAGCTCATACGCTGCGGTCGGCTTGGCAGTGTTGGCAGCCGGAGTGATGACGGCAGTGCCGGCATACTTCTGATCCAGACGGGTCCAGTTGAAATCCGCCGAGAAGGTCAGATTCTTGACGGGAGTCCAGCGGGTGATGACACCGACCTGGCCGATATTGAAGTCGGGATTACAGCTGGTAACCCCGGCCACCGCCATGACACCGACGAAGCCGCCGCCGCCGCAGATGGCGTTCTTGGCCAGCGAACCAAACTGGGCCGCTGCATAAGCACCGTAGAGCGCCGTGTTCCAGTAGGGATCCCAGTTGTGGGTGTAGGCGCCACGGAAGCCCCACGTCTTGACGCTTTCCTGCGCGCCGCCGGTCACGAACACCGTGTCCGGAGCATTGGCGAAACCGATGCTCTGGTAAGCAAGCGGGTTACCCGTGCTGCCGTACATCGCGTAGGAGCTGCCCGCCAGGTTCTGGAAGTTGTAGCGGGTCGCACCGTCGGTGTAGACGCCCTGGATGTTGATCACGTCACCCGCACCGGTCGGGATGTTCTTGATCGACAGAGCGAGCTGAACCGCCCAACCCCACTTGTCGTCGGGGTGGCCAGTGGTCTCGGTCGCGCCGTAGTAGGCAACGTGGTTGTCATGCGCGGCAACCGACGCCTGGAACAGGCCCCAGGCCTGGTCGACGCGAACCTGAGCAACGAGGTTCGGCGAACGCGAGCCGCCGATGGCGTTGGAGCCGTACGAACCGCCAGCGATGCCAGCAACCGTGGCGCCCGTCAGGTTCAGATTGCCTGCCTGATAATAGGCAGTCGCGTCTTCCGCCGAGAACGACGCCGTGATGCCCTGACCAAAGTCAGCGGTGTAGGTGAACTGGTTCACGCCAGTGACCGTGCCGCTGCCGCCGACGAGGCTGTCGATGTTGTTGCCGGGATAGTTGGTCCAAGGCGCGTCGAACTGCGACACGGCCTTACCCATGGTGAAGCCGGCGAACTGGATGAAGGCGTAGTAGACGCCGAGCGAGCCGCCCGAGGTACCACCGTCCGTCGAGTTGATGGTGGTGGTGCCAGCCGTCGTGGCCGTGTAACCAGTCGTGCCCGTAGCGGAGCCCGTGCCGACGTAGCCACCAGTGGTCCAGGTGAAGACCGCGTCGAAGTAGGTGCGGACGACGCCGTATTCGGTGGCGGTGCGCGTGTCGATGTTGAGATCTTCACGAGCGCGCATCTGGTAGTAGTTGCTCAGGCGGTTGTGCGCACCGGCGGGAGCGCCGTTCGAGATGCCGTAGTTGCTGTTGGTGTTGAACGCGACTTCAGCGCGCAGATAACCACCCAGCTTGATGCAGGTGTCGGTGCCCGGGATGTAGTAGAAACCGGCGCCGTACAGCGAGCAGATCTTCACGTATTCGACCGCCTTGGCCTTCACGGGAAGATCGGCTGCGAACGCGCCGGAGACGGCCATCAGGCCGGCTGCCGAGCCGAGAAAGAGCGTCTTCGTCAACTTCATTAGTTAAAACCTCCAGGTCGGTTCAGGGGGCTCGGCTCCTCGGCGGACGCCGCTTTACCCGCTTTAATTTCCGTTCAATTCAGGTCCGCACTGAAGGTCCGGACTGAAACGACAGTGAGGTGCCCCCCCTCCGTCGTAGCCTCACATATAGTTTATAAAAACAATGGCCTCAATTTATTGATTTAGTGAATCTAAAGTTCGGCGCGGGATGTTGCCCGAGAGCAACAGGCGATCCGAACGAGCTGACAAGCAATTGTCATAAAAGAAAAAACCCTCAGGGGGCATCCCGAGGGCTTTCTTGGAGGTCTCACATCGCTGCCTGTTGCAATGGTCAAGAGCAGCAAACTCTGAGTACGACGAGACGTAATTTAATTAATTGCTTTTTGCAAGTACCAAATGAACCGGCTGTTTCCGCAATGCTGTGTCTGGTGCCGTGATCCTTGCGCGATATCCGAGACGTCCTCCCGAGATCCCGGTAAAAGACTGATTCAAGAAACAATAAGAAGACGGTCAAAGCCAAAACGGGGGGCCACATGATCGAGAAGAGACTCGACAGGGCGATTACGGACTTCATCTGGAACGTCGTCGAAATTCACGCTCAGTTGGAGGACATTCACACCAGCTGGGCCGGACTGCTGGGCATTACCCAGCCGCAATGGCTGATCCTGATGGCGATCACCGAACTGGACGAGGGGCGCGGCGTCGCCGGCATCGACATCGCCAACAAGCTGAGGGTCCACCCGGCCTTCGTGACCAACCAGACCAAGACCCTCGAAAAGGGCGGCCTACTGTCGCGGCGACCCGCTGCGGACGATGCCCGCTTCGTCCTGATGTCGCTCACGACGAAGGCGACGACGGAGATCGAAAAATTGTCGAAGAGAAAGCTTGCCTTGAATTCGACGATGTTCAACGATTTCGACGAGAAGGCGTTGGCGGAATTGAACGCCTCGCTCGCAACCATCGCCAAGAACGCCCGGCTGGCTGCGCGATTGCTGGCTATCGACGCGTCCTGATCCGCTGATGCCGGGCGTACAATGAGCGCCCGAGCCGGCGCTGTGGTCGTCGCGCCAGGTCCTCCGGTGCCCGCAGGCCAAGCTAGAGGCGGGTCACGGGATCAAGCTGACGGGCAGTTCCAAGCTTGCTGTCGAGCCACTCGAAAATGAAGTCGTCAACCGCGATGAAATTCTCGACCTCGCCGAGCGGGTGCGGGACGTTGTTGGGCACCACGACCGTGCAATCAGCTCCAATCTGCCGATAGTCGGCCTGCAGCTCGAGGGCATCCTGCTCCCACATCATGGAGCGGCTCCCGACGACCATGAGCAGCGGGCACGGGACGCGACGCTGTGGCAGCAACGCCTCCCGCGAGGCCGCATCAGGGACGGCCTGCTCGAAGCCGGTCATCCAGCGAAGTGCAGCCTGACGCATGACCGGCATTGCTAGCCCGCCGTCGCACACGGCGGCAGCGATCCTGCGGTCCGAAAGGGCAAGGCGGGAGGCATGACAGGCGCCCGCCCCTTCGCCATAGATCGCGATCCGCCGCGCGTCGACATCGGGGCGAGCTTCCAGATAGTCCAACCAGAACTGAAGCCTGTGCTCCGGCTTGAAGGAGCGATGAACAGTTGAATTGCCGGCGTCAATGAGCAGCAGCGACATGGCCCCGCAGAGCGAGGCTGGCAACAGCCTGCTCATCATCGAGCCCAAAGTGGCGTCCTCGTCACCGACGCAGATCACCGCCGGCGCGGCAGATTCGCGACGGAACGCCGGCAGAAAGAAGCCAGCCAGCGCCCCTTGGTCGAAGCAGTCGATCTTGACGCGCTCGATCGCCAGACCAGCCTCCGTCTCGAGACCTCTCAGGCTGGTGCTGACCTCGTCTGCGAGGTCAGCACTTTCGGCATCTCCCGGACAAGACAGACTTCTGACCACTTCAAGGGCCGTCAACGAACATAGCCACGCTTCCCCGGCAATCGGGGAGGAACGCGTTTCGCGCGCAGATTCGGCCAATGTCCGATAGTCGTCTGCGACCCTCAACCAATCTGAAATCCACAGATGCCGGTGCCTCTCACGCGCAAGCTCTGCGACGGACAGGCTTTCGAAGAATTGCGATGCGCGATCCCGCAAACGTGCCAGATTTCGACCGGCGCCGTCGCACGAGCGGTGAGGCCAATGATCACCTTCCATGTCAGTCCCCCGAACGGCGCCGTCAACGGTTGCCCGGACTTGCGTCCAGATCTGCCGGCTTCGCGTCCTGCGCAGCGCCGTGCACGCCTGCTCGATGCGATCGCAGGCGCGCCTGATCGCGTCCTTTGCGCCTGCGACTGGCGATGCTGCCCGCCTCGGTCATTCCTTTCGCCGCCATCTCGGCGCCACGCGGCGAAGCGGGCCGATACCCGGTGTTCGGTCCATGCTTTGCTGCAATGAGACCCGGCTCGCTGATCGTTCTGTCTTCGCCTTGCGCAGCGAAGTTACAGCGCGACGCAGCCTGAATTCCAAACGAGCGGGCTCGGACACAAAGTCCAGGCCGGCTCACCCCAATCGTCACGTCCCAGCTCCTCGCTGATAGACAGTTTATCGCCGCGCACCCTGCCAGTTCTTGCGATGCGGGCTTCGTCGTTTCTTGTTGCGATCAGCAAGACAAAAATACTTCGTGCCGACAGAAGAGACATGCCTGTGTAGGCCGCGATTGTGAAAGCACGATATGGTGAAGGATGCGGCGCATTGCCACCGCATCAATGCCGAGTGCCGAGGTGGCAGGAAAACCGCCAAGACCCGACACGATGTCGCTGATCCGTGCGCGACGTGTGACAACAACGGTCGCGCCTGCGGTGAGCTGGAATGAGCCGAGACACCCTGAAAATCCCAATCCGAAAAGCTCGATATCCTCGAACGAACAAGAACCCGAGCCTTTTTGCCCCCGGCCGGGGGGGGCACCTGGCATTGCCTTGTATGCATTATCCCAGTTGCCATCCCTGCGCAGTTCGCTTTACATGCCGGCAACTCGCCCGCGGATGACGGCCGGGGCGCAAAAATCACACAAATTGTCAAAGGGACGGAGCATGGCGCGCAACATATTGATTCTCGGAGCTTCTTACGGCTCGCTGCTGGGCACAAAGCTGCTGATGGCGGGGCACAACGTGACCCTGGTCTGCCGCGCCAAGACCGCAGAGCTGATCAATCGCGACGGTACCGAGGTGCGCATCAAGTTGCGTGACGAGGCGGCGCACCGCGCCATCTTCTCGCGCGACCTGCCCGGCAAGCTCGATGCGGTGACGCCCGCCAATGTCGATCTTTCCCGTTACGATCTGGTCGGCCTTGCGATGCAGGAGCCGCAATACACCAATCACACGGTGCGCGTTCTCATGGTCAAGATTGCCGCGGCGAAGCTGCCGTGCCTTTCGATCATGAACATGCCGCCGCTGCCCTATCTGAAGCGGATTCCGGCGCTCGCGGACATGGATCTCGAGGAGGCCTATACCAATGCGCAGGTGTGGGAGCGGTTCGAGCCGGGGCTGGTGACGCTGTGCTCGCCCGATCCGCAGGCATTCCGTCCGCCGGAAGAGGCCGCCAACGTGCTTCACGTCGGCCTTCCCACCAACTTCAAGGCATCGGTCTTTGCCGACGAGAAGCACAACAAGCTGCTGCGCGAGCTAGAGGCCGACATCGACGCGGTGACGCTCGACGGCCACGACGTGCCGGTCAAGCTGAAAGTGTTCGACTCGTTGTTCGTGCCGCTGGCGAAATGGTCGATGCTGCTCACCGGCAATTACCGCTGCATCACGCCCAATGAGCCGCAGTCGATCCGCGACGCCGTGCATGGCGATCTCAAGCGCTCGCAGACGATCTACGACCATGTCGACGCGATCGCCCGCCGACTCGGCGCCGATCCACAGGACCAGGTGCCGTTCGCGAAATATGCCAAGGCCGCCGAGAGCCTGCTCAAGCCGTCCTCGGCCGCGCGCGCGGTCGCGAGCGGCGCGCCCTTCATCGAGCGCGTCGACCTCCTGGTGAAGCTGATCTCGCATCAGCTCGGCGTGCCCAACGCCGAGATCGACCGCACCGTCGACACCGTGGACCAGAAGCTGAACGAGAAGATCGTGCAGGGCGGATCCGGCGCGCAGTAGCGCGCCGGATCAGAAAAGTCATACGGTTGGATAGCGGGTCTCGCGCTCACGGATCTTGATCTGCGTCATTCCGTGCCGCGGCGTGGGATCGCCTCTCTGCATCGCCGCGCACCTGGTTCGGCGCGGCACCGTTCCCAGTGTGGCGCAAATTCAACGATGGTCGTTGCACCTTCATTGGCCACGCGATCGGGTCGCACTCACATCGCGCAGCACTGATATCACGACTGCGTGAGACGACCGCATGCCGCTCGTCATATCCCGGCGCTTCGCGGGCAAAGCGAGCCGATTCCGGCGCGAAATGAGCTTCTTCACATGTAGGCCCTTCATTCGCGCAAACGTTGCATGCGCGCGCGACGGGCTCGGCTTCTTGCCCAGCCACAAGGAGATGAGCACCATATCTTTCCAAATCAGGTTTCTGAGACCTGTTTGCCGGTCTGTTGTCCGGCGCGATCGCAATTGCACGGCCGAGAGAACCAAGAACAACAAGAATGGACCAGGCGATGCTGAGCGTCGTCCGCGCAGTCGAGGCAGGCGCGACGACGATGAAAGGCGTGATCGACGCCACCGGACTATCCCGCCTCAAGATCGAACGTGCGTTGACCGCGCTGGAGAAGCAGAAGCTGCTGATCCGTGACGGCCAGGGCTTTCGCGCGACCGGCCTGCCGAAGGCCGCGCGTCCCGCCCGGCAGTGCGGCTCGTGCAACGCCTGCTGCGATATCCTCGAAGTGACCGCCGTCGACAAGCCGGTGAACCAGCTCTGCCGGCATTGGCAGAAAGGGACTGGATGCACAATTTACGACCGCCGCCCGCAAATGTGCCGATCGTTCACTTGCGCCTGGCTGCAGGGCCATCTCGATGACGACTGGTTCCCCGACAAGGCCGGCCTCGTGGTGCATTTCAGCCAGGACGCCGTCAATGTCACCGTCGACGACGATTGCCCGGAGCGCTGGCGCGACGAGCCGTATTTCAGCAAGCTCGCCGAATGGTCGCTGAACGGCATCAGGCGGATCGGAAACCGGGGCTATGCCACCCTCGTCGTCTCCGGCACTGAGCGCTTCCTGCTGCTTGGACGCACCGTCGTTCCCGAGCCGACGCCGTTCGGCACCGCGTTCGTGCCGCTCACGGCCGACACTTTCCGATTCTGGAAGGCGACGTCGCAGGAGCATCTGCAGCGGTTGCACGAACGAATCGCCGAGATTGAGCGCATAAGGCAGGAATTCGGCTCCTGCGCTATTCCGGAGAGCGAGGACGACGATCCGCAAGCCCCCTATCGGCCTGCACTTCTACGGCAATCGAATCACGCCTGAACGCGTCGTGGGCAACGCCGCCTGATCCGCGCTGGAGCGCTCGACGCGCCCCGGCCGGATTGGTAAGCCCCTGTCCGCGAATGGAAGGGCTTGAGTCGGGGACATGACGGTTGCGATCGAGATGGGGCAGACCACGGCAGGCGCCGCGGCCGCCATGGACCTCGAGGAACTGCTGGCGACCCGCCTCCTGGTGCAGGGCAATTCGGGCTCCGGCAAATCGCATTTGTTGCGGCGGCTGCTGGAGCAGAGCGCGCCCTGGGTGCAGCAGGCCATCATCGACCCCGAAGGCGACTTCGTCACGCTGGCCGAGCGCTTCGGCCATCTGGTGATCGAGGCCGAGGACCACACCGAGCGCGGCCTTCAGGTCGCCGGCGAGCGCGCGCGGCTGCATCGCGTCTCCACCGTGCTCAATCTCGAAGGTCTCGATGCCGAGAACCAGATGCGCCGCGCCGCGGCGTTCCTCGGCGGCCTGTTCGACGTCGACCGCGACCATTGGTATCCGATGCTCGTCGTCGTCGACGAAGCGCAGCTGTTCGCGCCGGCGGTGGCGGGCGAAGTCTCGGACGAGGCGCGCAAGCTGTCGCTCGGCGCGATGACCAATCTGATGTGCCGCGGCCGCAAGCGCGGGCTTGCCGGCATCATCGCGACCCAGCGGCTGGCGAAGCTCGCCAAGAACGTCGCGGCGGAAGCCTCCAACTTCCTGATGGGCCGCACCTTCCTCGACATCGACATGGCGCGCGCCGCCGACCTGCTCGGCATGGAGCGGCGACAGGCGGAAGCCTTTCGCGATCTCGAGCGCGGCCAGTTCATGGCGCTGGGACCTGCGCTGTCGCGCCGTCCGCTGCGTCTGAACATCGGGCCGACCGACACGAGCCCGCGCAATTCGACGCCGCGGCTGATGCCGCTGCCGGAGGCGACGCTGGAGGATGCGCGCGCCGTAATCCTGGCGGCGCCGCCGCCGGATGCCAGCAGGCCGCAGCGCCGGCCGGCGCCGGATCTGCTGGAGCAGCTGCGGGCGGCGAAAGCCGCCGCCGTGCCGGAGATCCGGCCCGAGGTGGTCGAGGTGCCGGTCAGCGCCGAGGAACTCGCGGAGCGGCGCGAACGTGTCGACCGCACGTTGCGCGCCGTGCTGGCCGAGCCCGACGCCGGCTTCCGCGCCATCGGCGTGCTCTATCAGGAATTCGTGGTCCGCTGCCGAATCGAAGGTCTTGGCTCTGCGGTGCCTGACCTCAACGAATTCCGCCGCATGCTGACGCATGCGCGCGCCGGGCTCGGCACCGATCTCGCCGACGACGACGCCTGGCAGGACGTCTCGCTGCGCGCCTCGATCCTGCCCGACGACATGCAGGGCGTGTTCATGATGATCGCGCGCGCGGCGAAAGAAGGCTGGCCGTGCCCAGGCGATGCCGCGATCGCCCGCGCCTACGGCTCGCATTCGCTGCGCCGCGCGCAGCGGCTGCTCAGCTATATGGAGGAGCAGGGCCTGATCGTCTGTCAGCTCGACGGCGGCGGACGCCGGATCGTGACGCTGGTGGAGCTGGCCTGGGCCACGGCGCCGGGCGATCCCAATGGCGATGATGTGCCGATGGAGCAGGTAGCGAGCGCGGCTTCGCGCTGAGCTCTCGATTCAGAGGCGCCTCATCCTCACGCCGCCTCGGTCGCACCGAAACCGCGGGCCGCATCGGGCGAACGACGCGCCTCGTCCGCAAACATGCGGCGATAGAGCAGGACCGAGACGAGCCAAGCCAGCGCGAACAGCGCGATCACGACGAAGCCGACATTGGCCAGCGACTCGTTGAGGCCGTCGACCACCGCCCACATGCCGCCGGAGAGGCCGAGCCGATCCGCGATCAGGCCGAACGCCTCGACGCCGCCGATGAACAGCGCCACCGCGACCGAGGCGCCCGTGATCGTGAGATTGTACCAAAGCTTGCGCAGGGGATCGACGAAGGCCCAGCGATAGGCGCTGACCATCAGCGCGGAATCGGCGGTGTCGACCAGCGCCATGCCTGACGCAAATAGCGCGGGAAAGACCAGGACATCGGCGAGCGAGGCGCCGCGCGCGGCTTCGCTGGCGGAGATGCTGAGCAGGCCGATCTCCGTTGCGGTGTCGAAGCCAAGCCCGAACAGGAATCCAAGCGGATACATATGCCACGGCTTCGTCACCAGGCGGAACATCGGGCCGAGCAGCCGCGCCAGGACGCCGCGGCTGGCAAGCAGTGCGTCAAGCTGCGCAGCGTCGTGAACGCCCTGCTCCCGCGCCGCACGAAACGTCCGCCACAGGCCGGCAAAGATGGCGAGATTGATGGCCGCGATCACCAGCAGGAACAGTGCCGACACCGATGTGCCGATGAAGCCGCCGATCTCCTTGAGCAGGCTGTCGCCGCCAAGGCTGACCACACCGAGCGCCAGCAGCATGGTTGCAACCACGACCACGGTGGAATGACCGAGCGCGAAATAGAGGCCGACGCTGCGCGGCGCGCCGCCCGCCTGCATCAGCTTGCGCACGACATTGTCGATCGCGGCGATGTGGTCGGCATCGACGGCGTGACGCAGACCGAACACCCAGGCCAGCAGCGCCGTCGCCATCACCGTCGGCCGGTCGCCAAACAGCGCGAAGGCCCAGGCCCACGCGGCAACATTGGCGGCGATGAGCCCGCCGAACAGCAACGTCACCCCGGGCTCGACCGCCCGCAAAGACCATCTCGTCACGACAACCATTCCGTCCGCTGCACGCCCCGTCGCGCCACCGGTATGATATTTTCACAGGATGGTCATACTGACCAGTGCAATTCCAGACCACCCAAACAAGTCTTCCGCAAACCTACGCCGCCTCGGACCCACCCAAATAGGCGTCGCGGACGCGAGGATCGTCCTTCAGAGTCCGCGCCGGGCCTGAGAGCACGATCCTGCCGGTCTGGAGCACGTAGGCTTCATGCGCGATCTCGAGCGCGAGGCTGGCGTTCTGCTCGACCATGAACACCGAGACGCCCTCCTGGTTGATGGTGCGGATCAGCTCCAGCACGCGATCGACATAGAGCGGTGACAGGCCCATGGTCGGCTCATCCATCACGATCATGCGGGGCCGGCTCATCAGTGCGCGCGCCATCGCCACCATCTGCTGCTCGCCACCGGACAAGGACCCGGCGCGCTGCGACAGCCGCTGGCCAAGCTTCGGAAACAGCGTCAGCATCCTGTCGAGGTCCTGCGCGACAGCATCGCGGTCGTTGCGCACGAAGGCACCCATCAGGATGTTTTCGCGCACGCTCATGTCGGCGAACAGCCGCCGCGCCTCCGGCACCGAGGCGATGCCGCGACGGACGATCTGCGGCGTGGAGAGCCCGATCAGCGAGGCTCCGTCAAACGTCACCTCGCCCGAACGCGGCTTTACGAGACCCAAGATGATCTTCATCGTCGTCGACTTGCCGCTGGCATTGCCGCCGAGCAGGCACGCGATGTGGCCGCGCGCGACCGTGATCGACAGGTCGAAATGCACCTGGGCCTGGCCGTAGAAAGTGTTGACGTTGGATAGCGCCAGCAGCGGTTCGGGTGCGCTCGTCATGCCGCGCTCTCCTCCGTCGCCCCTGATAGCCCGTGGCCGAGATAGGCCTCGATCACCTTGGGATCACCACGCACCTCTTCGCCCGGCCCTTCCGCGATCTTCTTGCCTTCGTCCATGACGATGACGCGGTCGGACAGGCGCATCACCATTTCCAGCTTGTGCTCGATCAGGAGGATGGTCAGTCCTTCGGTTTTCAGCTCGGCGACGAGCGCCTGCATTTCCGCGGTCTCGGTCGGGTTCATGCCGGCGGTCGGCTCGTCGAGCAGCAAGAGGCGCGGCTTCAGCGCGAGTGCACGCGCGATCTCGACGCGGCGGCGGTTGGCGTAGGACAGGCTATACGCAGGCTGGTCGATGCGCGGCAGCAGCCGCTCGCCGAAGCGCGCGAGGATGGCCTTCACCTCCTCGCGCAGCCGCTCCTCTTCCGCCTTGACGCTCGAGGGACGAAGCAGTGCCAAGCCCAATTCCAGCAGCGGGCCAATCACCGGCACCGCCGGCTTCACGGCGCGCAAGCGCGTGTGGGCGCCGATCAGGACATTGTCCATGACGCTGAGATTGCCGAACACGCGGCCGAGCTGGAAGGTGCGCGCGATGCCTTCGGCCGCGAGCCGTTCCGGCGAGAAGCCAGTGATGTCCTGACTTCCGAAACGGACAGTGCCGGCGTCGGGCCGATCGAGCCCGGTCACGAGATTGAACAGCGTCGTCTTGCCGGCGCCATTCGGCCCGATGATGCTGATCAGCTCGCCCCTGGCGAGGTCGAGGTCGATGGCATCGACCGCGGTGAGGCCGCCGAAGCGGCGCGTCAGCCCGCGCAGGGACAGCATGGGATTGTGCTGCTCTCCCATCAGATCGTCCCCAGCAGGCCCTGCGGCCTGAACCGCACCAGCAGCAGCAGCACGACGCCGTAGATCAGGATGCGATACTCCGCCGCGATCCGGAAGACCTCGGGCAAGCCCACCAGCGCCACGGATCCGACGATGGCGCCGACCACGTTGCCGAGGCCGCCGAGGATGACGACTGTCAGCGCCAGGATGGATTGCTGCGTGTTGAAGGTCTCGTGGTTGATGTAGGAGTAGAGATGCGCGGCGATGCCGCCGCTGACGCCGGCGGCGAAGCCGCCGAAGATGAAGGCGAGCGATTTGTAACGGTTCAGGCTGAGACCATAGGCGCGTGCGGCGATATCGTCGTCGCGGATGGCGCGGAAACTGCGCCCGAGATGCGAAGTGAGCAGCCGCCCCTGCAGCAGCGCGAGCGCGACCATCACCACAAGGCTGAACCAGTAGATCGACGTCGGGCTGATCAGGTCATAGCCGAACAGCGATAGCGGCGGGATGCCGGAGATGCCGATCGGGCCGCGGGTGACGCTCTCCCAGTTCAGGATCACCAGCGAGACGATCTCGCCAATGGCGAGGGTGGCGATCGAGACATAGTGACCGCGCAGGCGGAAGGAGGGCGAGATCAGGAGCGTGCCGAGCGCAGCGCTCATCAGGCCGCCGCCGATGACAGCGAGGCCGACAGGGACGGAGAGCGCCAGCGACAGCAGCGCAGAGGTATAGGCGCCGATCGCGAGCAGCGCGGCATGGCCGAGCGAGACCTGGCCGATCGTGCCTGCAACCAGCGTCAGGCTGAGCGCGAGCATGCCGAGCAGCCAGGCATTGATCAGGGTCTGGAGCACGTAGAAGGACACCGGGAACAGCGGCAGGATCGCAAATGCCGCAGCCGCGACCGCAAGAGCCCAGCGCGGAATGCGGACGGGGCGGCTTGGCGCAATGAAAGTGCCGGTGAGCGGCTCGGGCGGCGCCTGCCGCGCGCTGGCGAACAGGCCGTTCGGCCGCAGCACGAGCACGACGACCAGCAGCAGGAACGCGAACAGGTTGCGATAGCTGGTGCCGAACACGGCGACGCCGTAGCTCTCCACCAATCCCAGCAGCAGGCTGCCGATGACGGCACCGGGTACATTGCCGGCGCCACCGACCACTTCCGCGACGACGCCCTTGAGCGTCGCCTGAAGGCTCATCGCGGTGTCGATCTGATTGTAGTACATGCCCACCAGCATGCCGGAGACGCCGCCGAGCGCGGCCGCAATGCCGAACACCGCCTGATTGACCCGGTTGACGTCGACGCCCATCTGCATCGCGGCATCGCGGTCCTGTGAGGCGGCGCGAACCGCCCAGCCGAGCTTGCTGTAGCGTAGGAACACGAACAGCAGCAGCGCGCTGGTGATCCCGACCCCGGCGATGAGCAGATCAAGCGGGCCGATCGTGCCGCCGCCGAGCTGGAAGCGAATGTCCGGCAGCTGGCTCGGCAGCGCGCGCGGGTTGGGCGAGAAGGTCAGCATCACCAGCTGATCGAGCACGAAGCTGATGCCGATGGTCGCGAGCAGCGGCGCGATGCGCACCGAGTTCTGCAGCGGGCGCAGCCCGAACCGCTCGAGGATCAAGCCGACCACCGCCGCTGTCGCCGCCACCACGATGATGGTGAGCGGCAGCGGCGTATGCAGCTGCACCACCGCGACCCAGCCGATATAGGCACCGACCAGATAGATCGAGCCTTGCGCGAAGTTGATCAGCCGGCTGACGCCGAAGATCAGCGCGAGCCCGACCGCAACGAGGGCATAGACATTGCCGACGATCAGCCCGTTGATCGTGTAGTCGAGCCAGGAAGACAAACGATGATCCCCGCGTCGAGAGAAGAGCGGCCGGAGCGACCGCTCCGGCCATCAGGTCAGGTCGGCTTGCCGTCCCAGAGCGCGAACTGGCCCTTGCGCACGACGAGCTCGGCGTTCATCGCGCCCTTGACGCGGCGGCTCTCGACGTCGAACGTCGCCTGGCCGAAGATGACGCTGGAGACGTCCTTCACCTTGGCGAAGGCGTCGCGGATGGCGCGGCGGTCGGTGCCGCCGATCTTGACGACGGAGGCCGCCATGTTCATCGCATCATAGGAATAGGCGTTGAAGGCGTCGGGCTCCTGACCGTTGTACTTGGCCTTGAAGCCAGCGATGAATTTCTTGACCTCGGGTCTGGGATCCTGGGGGAAATAACGCGTGCCGAGATGGACGTCCTCGACCGCCTCGCCGCCGAGCTCGAGGAATTTCGGCGAGTACACCGAGCTTGCCGCGCAGATCGTCTGTTTCAGACCGACCTGGCGGGCCTGGCGCGCGATCAATGCGCCGTCCGAATAATAGGAGATCAGGATCAGCCCGTCGGGATTGGCGTCGCGCACGCGCACGAGCGTGGAGCGGAAGTCGCGCTCCTCCGCGATGTAGCCCTCGGTGACCGCGATCTCCGCGCCGTAGTCCTTGGCCGCCTTGACGAAATGATCGCGGCTGGTGCGGCCCCAATCGGTGTTGAGGTGCAGCACCGCAAGCTTCTTCAGGCCGAGCCGCCTCACGGCATAGGACGCTAGCAGCGGCTGCTCGTCGGCCTGGCTCACGGACGTGCTCCACATGAAGTCGCCGCCCTTGGTGAAATCGGGATGTGAGTTGGTGAAGCCGAACTGCACAAGGCCGCCGCGCTGATAGATCGGGGAGGCCGCCATCGAGGCGGGACTCGAGAAATCGCCGAGCTCCAGGACGATGCGGGGATCGGAGACGAATTTCTGGGCGATCGCCACCGACTGGCGCGGATCGCTCTGGCTGTCCTCGAACTGGTAGGCAAGCTTGCGGCCATTGATGCCGCCGGCGGCGTGAATCTCGTCGAGCGCGAGGTCAAAACCCTGTTTCCACTGAGCGCCATATTGCGCATTCGGGCCCGTGAGGGGACCGCTGACGCCGAGCAGGATCGGCTCGGAGGACTGCGCCAGCGCGGCGCGCGAGAAGGCTGCTCCGGCCACCATGGCGGCGAGAGAGCCCCTGACCAGGGTACGGCGATCAATGTTGCTCATGCACGGCTCCATCCACTCAATGTTGAAACAAGCAGCAATTCTTGTGCCGGTGAGATTGCCTATTTCGAGGGCTCGCCGAGCGACAGCATCAGCCGGTTCGCCCAGTTGAAGAACGAGGCGCCGTTGATGACGTCGACGATCTCGGCATCGTCGAGACCGACGCGGCGCAGCTCCGCGATATTGTCAGGACCGAACGCGATCGGCGTTTCGGCCAATGCCACCGAGGCCTTGACCACCGCGTTCCAGCGTTCGCCGAGATCGGCACCAACGCCCTCATCCAGCAGGCGCTGCACGTCGTCGCGGCGCTTGGAATAAGTGCTGGCGAAACGCGCATGCACGGAGGCGCAATAGATGCAGCCGTTGTAGCGCGAGGTCGCAGCCGCTGCGAGCTCGCGCTCGGCGCGGGGCAGGCCGTCGGCCACGTTGTAGAAGATGTCCTTGTCGGTCTTGGTGCGGGCTTCGAGGACCTCAGGGTCGCGCACCAGCAGGCGGAAATAGTCCGACTTGGCACGGGCGCGGTCGACGAGACCGGCGTAATGGCGCTCGGTCAGCTCGGCCTCGGGCAGCGGATCGATCCACGAGACCCAGCCGAGCTCATCCTGGGTGAAGACGACGGGCGGATTGACGGTGCTCATGATTGGGCCTCCGACGCGCTTGCCGCTGCGAGCATGCGCAAGCCGCTGACGACGCGCACCTGAAACGACAGGAACGCAACGAGCTGAGAGAACGTGACGATGCCGGCGGTCGACCAGCCTGCGGCCAGCAGCGTCTTCATGTCGGCGGATGCGGCATCGCGCGGGCGGAACACCAGCAGATGCGCATGCTCGAGCGCCGCGACCAGCCGGTTGCCGAGCCCGGGCTTGCGCTCGGCACTGACGCGGTAGATCAGCCCGGCCTTGTCCTCGACCGATAACGGACCGGCCGGAAAGGCGCCGTATGGGCCCGACGTCTTGCCGCGCTCGATCTCGGCCTTGATCGCTTCGAGCAAAGGCGCGCCATCCACGTTCGCGGCAAGCTTCTCGCGATAGAAGGCGGCGACGGGGGACTCGCCGTGGAGCCCGGTCACGAAGGCCGCGACCGCGGCGCGTTCGGCCAGCGAAAAATCGCCGGCGTCGATCGGCTCGAACAGCGAGAGATAGCTCTTCTGCGCGTTCTCGCGCGCCTGCAAGCGGCGCGCGCGGATGGCGTCCAGCGCCGATCCCGGCTCGATCCCGGCGAGCGTGTCGATGATATCGTTCGTACTCATCAGTCAGCCTCATCCAATTCCGTAAAGTCGCGGCTAGCCCGCCAGCGCCACGTCGGGTGCGGCTGTCCTGATCCAGCCCAGCGCCGGGGCCACCTTCTCGGCGGCCAGCTCGATCGAGCGCAGGACATAGGGATGCGGCGCATCGACCGAATGCACCTGGAACACGAGATCGGTCACCCGCTCCAGCGTGGCGTCGGTGCGGAGCGAGGCGATCACTTCGTCGGCGGCGCCGACATGGGTGTCGAACGCGGTGATCATCTCTTCCAGCGTTTCGCCCGGCTTGGCGTGGCCGCCCTTGAGGAACTGCGGCAGCGCGCGGCGCAGTCCGATGTCGGCGAGGCGCATCGCCTCACGATGGTCGTCGGCGACGAAGACGCTGCGCGAGGCCATGATGCGCGGCTCGCAGCCCGGCGGCAGCGCTGCGAGATAGGCGTCGATGATCGGATTCTGGATCTCGGCCAGCGTCGCCTTCGGCGCGTCCTTATAGCGCGGCTGGGCGCGCGAGAGCAGGAGGCCGTCGCCGGCCTTGCCGGCCCGGGCGCCGCCGGCGACGGAGAATGTCGCCTGCCAGATGCGCTTGTCCAATTGCGGCCGCTGCGGATAGAGCGTGTCGCCGCCATCGAGCGGCTTGCCGGTCAACGCCGCACGGACGACCGCCAGATTGCGCGCAAAGATCTCGTTGCGCTGGGCGCTGTCGAGGCCGAAGGCGGCAAAGGCGGACGGGTTGCCGCCGGTGCCGACGCCGAGCTCGAAGCGGCCGTTGCAGAGGAGATCGAGCACCGCGGCATCCTCCGCCACCCTCACCGCGTTCTCCAGCGGCAGCGTCACGATGCCGGTGCCGAGGCGGATGCGCGAGGTCTGCGCTGCGACGTAACCCAGGAAGGTGAAGGGCGACGGCAGGCCGCCCTCGCGCTCGTGGAAATGATGCTGCGCGATCCATGCGGAATCGAGCCCCGCCTGCTCGGCGCGAACGATCTGCTCGGCGGCGAAGCGATATCGCTCGGCGGCCGGGGCCTCGTCGAGGAGCCGCGTGAAGAATCCCAGGCGTTTCAGGTTTGCAAAGCGTTTCATACGACCCCTGTCGGGCGAGAATGGCCACGGCCCGATGATGTCGGTTGCCGCAGCTCCAGACAAGCGGACATTGCGCAAGGCTCATACGCAAGGCTGCCCGCCGGATCGTCCTTACATGGACTTTACGCAGGCAAACTGCCTACCAGCTCGGCAGCACCGCGCCCTTGAACTTGGTCAGGACGAACTCCTTGACCTCGGGCGTGTGATAGCTGTCCACGAGAATCTTGACCCAGGGCTTGTCCTTGTCGGCCGTGCGCACCGCGATCAGGTTGACATAGGGCCCCTTCGGATCCTCGCGCAGGATCGGATCCTTGACCGGATCGAGGCCGGCCTGGGTTGCATAATTGGTGTTGATCGCGGCCGCGTCGACGTCGTCGAGCGCGCGCGGCGCCTGCGCCGCGTCGACCTCGATGAATTTCAGCTTCTTGGGGTTCTCGGTGATGTCGAGCACGGTCGGCTTGAACCCGACCCCGTCCTTCAGCTTGATCACGCCCTTGTCGCGCAGCAGCAGCAGCACGCGGCCGCCATTGGTCGGGTCGTTCGGGATCGAGACCTTGCCGCCCTCGGGGATGTCGGCGAAGGCCTTGTGCTTCTTCGAATAGACGCCGATCGGGAAGTTCACGGTCAGGCCGACCGCCTCGATCTTGTAGCCGCGATCGGCCTTCTGGTTGTCCAGATAAGGCTGGTTCTGGAACGAATTGGCCTGGATCTCGCCGGCATCGAGCGCGGCGTTCGGCACCACGTAATCGGAGAACTCGAGCAGCTGGATGTCGAGCCCATTCTTCGCCGCGATCGGCTTCACCGCTTCGAGGATCTGCGCATGCGGGCCTGGCGTCACGCCGATCTTGATGGTCTCGGCTGAAGCTCCGGCCGACCACGCGGCCAGCACGGCGGAGAGAATCAGGGGAAGGCGAAACGACATCTTGGTCTCCATGGAATCTGCGGTAACGGAACCGTATTCCCTTTTCTGCGCTGCGAAATCAATGAAATGGAAATCCATATTGGCCGGCCATCGCGGGCAGCCCTTCTCCAATCGGCCTCAAACGGGAAACGATTGCGAAGAGGCGGCAACCTGCACGACGAGCGTGACGGCATCGCGGCAAAGCGGCGCAGCCCCCGCGCACCGGTCTCGGAGCGCCGAAGATCCGGGCTCCCCTCTTTGACTCCACCACGCCCGGCGTGCTGAGTTAGAGTGCACGCAGCCAGTGACGACGTTTCTTCGCGAGGTGGAGGTCATCTGATGAACGAGAACGAAATCCGCAATCTGGTCGCGGAGGTGAAGCAAGGCACGTTGTCGCGACGCTCGTTCATCCAGAAGGTTGCCGCGATCGGGATCGCCGCACCGATCGCGAGCCAAATCCTGGTCTGGCACGACGTGGCGATGGCGGACGCCACGCTGCCGTACAAGCCGACCAAGGCCGGCGGCGGCGGCACGCTCAAGATCCTGCTCTGGCAGGCGCCCACCCTGCTCAATCCGCATTTCGCCCTCGGCACCAAGGATCAGATCGCATCGCGCGTCTTCTTCGAGCCGCTCGCCGGCTGGGACAAGGAGGGCAATCTCATCCCCTGCCTGGCCGCCGAGGCTCCGACCAAGGCGAACGGCGGCCTTGCGGCCGACGGCATGAGCGTGATCTGGAAGCTGAAGCGGGGCGTGACATGGCATGACGGCAAGCCCTTCACCGCCGACGACGTCGTCTTCACCTGGCAGTATGCCGCCGACCTTGCCACCGCGGCCTACACCACGGGCTCCTACAAGGATATCAAGGTCGAGAAGCTCGACGACCACGCCGTCAAGGTGATCTTCCGGGCGCCGACGCCGTTCTGGGCCGATCCGTTCGTCGGCTCGGTCGGGATGATCCTGCCAAAGCATCATTTCGGCGACTATGTCGGGGCCAAGTCGCGCGAAGCGCCGGGGAATCTGAAGCCGGTCGGCACCGGCCCATATAAATTCGTCGAGTTCAAGCCGGGCGACATGATCCGCGCCGAGCGCAATCCCGACTACCACATCAAGAACCAGCCGCATTTCGACCTGCTCGAAATCAAGGGCGGCGGCGACGCGGTGTCTGCGGCGCGCGCCGTGCTGCAGACCGGCGAATACGACTTTGCCTGGAACATGCAGGTGGAGGAGGAGGTCCTCAAACGCATGGAGGCAGGCGGCAAGGGCAAGCTCGACATCACGCCGTCAGGCAATGTCGAGTTCATCATCCTCAACACGACGGACCCCTGGACCGAGGTCGACGGCGAGCGCTCGAGCGTCAAGACCAAGCACCCGACGCTGTCCGATCCCGCCGTTCGCCGCGCGCTCAATCTCCTGATCGACCGCGATTCGATCCAGAAGTTCATCTACGGCCGCGGCGCCATCGCCACCGCGAGCTTCGTCAACGCGCCCAAGCAGTTCAAGTCCCCGAGGCTGAAATACGCGTTCGACATCGACAAGGCCAACAAGATCCTCGACGAGGCCGGCTGGACCAGGGGCGCGGACGGCATCCGCGAGAAGGACGGCAAGAAGCTCAAATACGTGTTCCAGACCTCGACCAACGCCCCGCGGCAGAAGACCCAGGCCATCATCAAGCAGGCCTGCCAGAAGGCCGGCATCGAGATCGAGATCAAGGCGGTCACGGCCTCGGTGTTCTTCTCCTCCGACGTCGGCAACCCCGACACCTATTCGAAATTCTACGCCGACATGGAGATGTACAACACGACGCAGCCGCAGCCCGATCCGGAGCGCCTGCTGAACCAGTGCGTCTCCTGGGAGATCGCCACCAAGGACAACAAATGGCTGGGCCGCAACAATTCGCGCTATTCTGATCCCGAAGCCGACAAGGCCTACAAGGCCGCGCAGAACGAGCTCGATCCCGTCAAGCGCGCCGCGCTGCTGATGAAGGTCGACGAGATCTTCTGCGAGGCCCACGTGTTCCTGCCGCTGCTCTCGCGCCACATCGTCAATGCCGGCGCCAACAACCTGATGATCGACATCTCGGGCTGGGACACCATCACGTGGAATCTGGCGGCGTGGTATCGGAGCTGACGGGAGCTCGGCGAGAACTCTCATATCCGGACAAGCTGCAAACGCATCGCGCATGGAATCCCTTCCACTGTGTGCTCCAGATCACAGCAGAATAACGCCCCCTCCCCTACAAAGATCGGGCATGGCCGCAAACAAGGTAACGGCGGTACGCACAAGGCTGGGAAGACGATCAACAGCTACGGACTTTGCGACGCCGCCAGGGTGAAGAACCCGGCGGCTTCTTCTCTTTTTGCAGACTCGCAAGGATGGGTGAGCGAAGCGAAACCCATCAATATATCCCGAACGCTGACGCATGATGGGTTTCGCAAGGGCTCTACCCATCCCACGCACCACCACTTCGAGTCGGTGCCTCTAGTGCCACGTCGTGTCCGCTTCGACGATCACCACTCTGATTTCGGGGTCTTCGGCCGTGTTGCAAGCGCAGGGCATGCCCTCGCCGCAGCGGCAGCCGCCCAGCTTCTCGCTCCAGACCCGGAGCGGATGGTTTTCGCAGACCCATCCGAGACCCTGGCAGAACGGGCAGGTCTTGTCGGTCACAGCGTATCCGGCGTCCGCATCGTGCTCGACTTGTCCTCGTTGCGCAGCTCCTGCTCGGCCGCGCGCCAAAACTCCTCTTCGCGGCCTTCGGGTTCGCCGGCTTGCTCCCACAATCGGTGCGCGCGTTCTCGGATGGCTTGCTCGGTCGGCTCGGACAATTGCACCTCCTGCGTGGGAAGCACGGCCCCACCCTGGGGGGTACGGGGGGCTTGGAGGCGGGGCCGTGCAGGCCAGCCATCGGCGGCGACGCTGGCCCGCGGAGTCAATCTTCGACCATATGCAAGAGTTCCTGCGCGCCGGGCGCCGCCGGGCGGAATTCATTCTGACCGACGAACCTGCGGCTGGCCTCGGTTGTCGGGTGCTGGAACGCGAATTGGCCTACTTCAGCGAAATCGTTATCGCGCTGAGATTGGCGGCCATCTCCAGCCCGGCCTTCGGCCCTTGCAGCACCATCACGACGCCATTGTCGTTTCGCAGGTGGACGCCGCCGATACCTCCGACCAGGGCGGCGCCACCGCCTACGGAGCTGTAAGTGCCGGCGAAATCGCTGATATCCCTGATGCCGGAGGCCCAGCCTTCCAGGCGGCCGGCAGTCGCGCCGGCCGTGATCCCGAGGCTCATTCCTGTGACGCGAAAGGGGTAGTTGCGACCGCGATAGGTCAGCACCCCGTTGCCGGCACCTCCGCCGACGAGCAGGCCTGCCTTCACGATCTTGACCCGCACGTGCCCGGCGGCTTGTGCGAAGGACGGAGTAGCCGGAATCGTGAAAGCGAGGAATGTAATCGCCGCAAGGCGAACGAACCTCGTGCGGAAGCTCGCGCTCATATCATGGCTTTTGCGCATCGATTTTCTTCCAGGTCTGGTCCGGGTCGAACAATGTCGTGCGCTGGGCGATGAACTCGGTCCGTCGCCCCAGGTCTTTCTGATAGACAACGCCAGCGTGATTGACGAGGAAGGTCATCACACCGGAATTGCCGTATTCGGCGGGCCAAGCGATCAGCGCGAAGCCGCCGATCATCTTGCCCTTGACGACGTAGTTCAGCGCGCCGCCCGGGGCATCCGGCCCCTGCCCCTTCAGGATGCGAAAGTAGTAGCCGTGATAGGGCGTCATTGCCTCGCCGGCTTTGTAGCCCTCACGCGAGGCTTGCGCGGCCACGGCTCCGAGCGGACTGGGATCGCTGTCGTCGCGCCAGAACAATCCATCCTTCTTGCCGGGGGAGGAGACGATGCGCTGTGCGTAGACGCCGGCGCCCTCGCCGCGGTCCTTGTCCGCATATTCGTTCTGCGCGTCGACGAAAGCGAGCGCGGTCTGGATCGCGTCGAGCTCGTTGCGCCCGATGCGACGGCGAAGCACTTCGATGCGTCCTTCGTCGGTGTCGAATTCCCAACCCGCCTTGGTATTGATCAGCGGAATCGGGAACGGGAAATCGTCGGGCCCCAGGATGAGGGTCGCGCTCTTGTTGCCCTCCGCCTTGATGCCGTGCTTGGCGTCATACATCGAGGTGAAGCGCTGGCGGATATCGTCGTCGGCGATCTCGTCACCGGAGGAGACGATGTCCTCGGCCGCGCCGCCGAGCACTTTCAGGATGTCGCGAGGTCCGCTCTTGACCGCCGCGGCCAGCGCTGCGGCCGCGTCCTCCGGCGTTTTGTAGGATTGCTGTGCCTCGGCCGCAGAGCCAAGCAGCGCCAGCACCATCATGCCCGGCAACACCGTGCGGCGAAACAACGTCAGACCGATCATGGCATCACCTCCGCGGGGAGCTTCGCGCCGCCGGCGAGCCAGTCGCGGTAGGTGCGGAATGTCAGCCCAAGCTTTTCATAGTAGACGCGCAGATAACCATCGTTGCCGCGGGCCACAGCGTCGGGCATCACCTGCTCGACCTCCTGAGCCATCACGCCGACATAGGCCTTGTCGCCGCCGATATAGCTGAAGCGATAATAGCCGAGGCCGTTGGCGAGGTGGCCGAGCAGGACGATGTCGTGCTTCAGCGCGATGTCGGAGCGCCGGCCACCGCCACCACCTCCGCGGAAACCGCCGCCGCCACCGCCACGCATTGCCATTCCGCCTCCGCCACCTCGGCCGGCCATGCTCGGACCGCCGCCGCCACGCGGCATGCTCGCCATGCTGGACCGCCCGCGCGCTGATGCCGCGGCCGCCGATCGACCGGACGACACGTTCATCGCGCCACCGCGATTGCCGCCACCGCCGCGGCTCGCTGCACCGCCGCCGCGGCTCGCGGCTTTCGCGCGATCGCCGCCGCCCTTGGCGCGATCCGCGGCACCAGCACGGTCGCCGCCGCCAGGCCGATCGCCGCGATCGCCTGCGCGATCTCCTGCCCGGTCGCCAGCACGGTCACCCGGTCCGCCACGATCACCAGCGCGGTCGCCTGCGCGATCTCCCGCACCCTGATCGGGACGCAACACCTGCTGTCCGTCACGTCCGCGGAAATCCATCCTGTCCGATGCGCCGGCCTTCAGATTGTTGTTGCCGAAGCGCTGCTGAACATTGGTGTTGTTGTAGCGCACGCCCTGACGGTGCGCCGGATTGTGCTGCCAGCCGGTGTTGATGTTGGCGGTGCGGTGGTTGACGTAGACGTTGCGATTACCCCAGTTGCAGCCGCCGCCCCAGTAATTGCCCCAGCGTCCGATCGCCCAGGCGGTGCCGAAGGCGATGCCGGCGGCCACCACGCCGGCGCCGATATAGGACGGATAACCGAAATAGTATGGCGGATAGGCCTCATAGGGCCACGCGCCGTAAACCGTCGCCGGATCGTAATAAGGCACGTAGATCGCCTGCGGATCGGCCTGCTCGATCACCACCACCTGCTTGCTTTCCTGGGTCTGGATGCTGACCCTCTGCTGCTTGGTCGTGACCAGCTTCTTGTTGTCATAGGCCTTGGTGCGCAGCCGCTGGATCGCGTCCATCACGTCGGGCTGCTGCGCGAGGAACGCATCTCCGAGACTCTTGGTCCAGTCGAGCTTGTCGCTCATCATCGTCAGGACATCCGCGGTGCTCGCGAGCGCCTTGACGCTGTCGTCCCACGACTGCTTCTCGACTTCGGTCCTGAGCGCATCTCCCCTCAGGCTCTTGCGCTCCTTCAGCCAGCGATCGGCCTGCACCACCTCCAGCGGATACGTCGAGGCCGCCAGCACGTTCGCAAGGAGTGTGTCGGGATAAAGAGCGATCGGCGCGACCAGGGCTTCGAGCTGCTCGGGCTTCAGCAATTCGGCAGCCGGCGCCGGTTGCGTCTGGGGAGCAGGCGCGGCCGGCAGGGTCGTCTGAGCACAGACTCCCCCCGGCACGGCCAGCAACAGCGCAAGCGCGATCAACGTCTTGCCGCAGCGGATCATCGCGTCCTCCATCACAGTCATTCTAAGAACATGAGACCGCGAAAGACGCATTCATTGACAAAGATCAAGGAAACGGCCGCGGGCCCGACGCCTGCCTGCCGCGGCGCAAGAACCTAAAGCGCGATGAGATTAGGATGAATCGTCATCGCGCTTTGGGTTATTGTCTGAGCATGATCTTTTCGGAAAACCGCTGCACACTTTTCCGGATCATGCTCTAGTGCACGATCGGAAGCCGGATCGTGAACAGGGCTCCCCCGAAGGGCTGGTTCTCGGCGGAAATCGTCCCGCCATGCGCTTCGACGATGCTCCGGACGATCGTCAATCCCATGCCCATGCCCAGCGGCTTGGTTGTGAAGAATGGCTCGAAGATGCTCTTGAGATCGTCGACGGCAATACCGACTCCGGTGTCACTGATCCTGATCTCGGCAAGATGGCCCGCACGGCTGGTCATCACGCTCACCTCGCGCTTTCCGGACTCCGCTTCAGAGATCGCATCGAGCGCATTGAGGATCAGATTGAGGATGACCTGCTGAAGCTGGATGGGATCACCCTTGACGCACAGAACATTAGCGGGAGGAGCATAGAAGCTCAGGGCGACATCGCGTCCAGCAGCCACGTCGGCGACAAAACCCATCACCTCGCTCACCGTCTCGTTCAGATCGATGCTCCGGACTTCGAACGGCGTCCTCTTCAGCACACTGCGCAGGCGGCGGATCACCTCGCTGGCTCGCTGGTCGTCGCGCCTGATATCGGCGAGAATTTCGCGGAGCTCCTGGAGGTCCGGCGAGGTGCCCTTCAACATCAGTTCCGCCGTCTCGGCGTTGGTGAGGATAGCGCCGAGCGGCTGGTTCAGCTCATGCGCGATCGACGTCGTCAGCTCGCCGACAGCTGCGTAGCGGTTGACATGCGCAAGCTCTGACAGCCGCTGCCGCGACTCGACCTCGGCCATGCGCCGCCGCCGGCGCTCATGAAGCAAACCGCTGATGAGACTCGCCTGGATCAGGATCACCGCGGCAATCGATGCCATCTGCCAGCGGTATCTCTCCCAGATGCCCGGCTCGCGAAACAGGATCTCGCTGCCCTGCGGCAGGTTGCTCTCCTCGATTCCCCAGCGCTGCAGTTCGCGCCAATCGTATTTCGGGGTGGCGTATTCAATCGGCTCGACTTTGACATTGGCAGGCTTCTCGCCGCCGAGAATGCGGAGCGCCGCATCGACGGTCTTCTGGGCCAGTTCGGGAATCGAATGCATGGGACCGCCGACGATATCGCGTCCGAAAAATGCTTCCTCAAAGCAGAAGATCGGCGCATTCGCGACGGCATGGAGGCGATGGAGCGCGACATTGCCGTCGTGAACGACGCCAGCCGCGTCGACCGACATCAGGCCCCAGAACAGGACCGTATGCTCCGGGAGTCTCGATACCTGCTTCAGGATATCCTCGAAAGGCAGGTCTCCGTACCAGATGAACGACACCCGGCCTTCGAGCGGCCTGGCATCCTTCTTGACCTCCTCCAGCCAGAATTTCTCCAGCGCCGATGCGCCGATGACGAGGGCAATCGCTCGAGTATCCGGCAGAACCTGCAGGACGTTGCGGAACGCCACGATGAAATCGTTACGGACCGGAACAACGGTATCGTTGTCAGTGAGACCCGCTCTGTCGATCAGCCGCTCCTCGACCGTCGTCAGCACCATCGGCGCCTTCGGAAACAGCTCGCGGCGATGCCTTTGAATGAAGCCCGCCGCCGGCCCTCCGACACTCATCACGATGTCCGGCGGGCGGCCCTGATAGAGTGAGCGCAGATATTCGACGAACGGCCCTTCGGGGCCCGGCGCGGTGAACCGCGCGGTCAGCAGCGTGTGTTCATGAATATCGAGTGGCCATGGGGATCGCTGCTCGAGATTGGCCTTGATGCTGCGGGCATACTCGCTCCAGGGCAGGAAGTCGCGACCGAAGGAATGCAGCAGGAGAACTCGCTTCGGCTCGGCGCCAATGGCCAACGTTGCCGGAAATGTCGCAACGGACAGCAAGCAACAAAAAGCCAGGCACAATCCCCACGAGCGCCATCCCCGCGCAATCATGACGACATGCCCGATCATCCTGTCTCCCACATCGGGCTGGCGCGATGCAAACGAGCAACGCGCCAGATCTTGTCAATGTCCGCTCAGTACCAGCGTCTTGATCGGCAGCAGCAAGGCCTGGATGCGCAGCAACAGCGCGTGCACGAGGCCGACGCCGTCAACGACATGCAGCGCGATCGCGCGGCCGGTCGAGGTGCCCTTGGCGTTGATCTCCTCGTGATTGCTTGTGTAGGCATTGACGATGCACGCGCTGCCGGGCGTCACGCCATCGAGCCCGCCTTTGTAGAGCGGCTCCAGAAACGCGAGGATCGTGCCCGGCTTGACGGCATTCTGCGCCTCGAGCAGTTGCTGGCCGGCCTGGAACTGTCCGGCGGCGATGTAGTCCTGAACGGTCGTGACCACCATCGGGATGATGACCCATGGCTTGGAGATGCAGGTCGCTTCCGCGACCATGCCTTCCTTCATCACCTGGGCCTCGATCTGGCCGAAGCCGGCTTGCAGAACCTTCCGCCCCGCACCTTCCGGGATCAGCACGCCGGCAGGACGCATCAGCTGATTGACGACGTCCCCTGGCCGGACCAGAAACTGCTCGACGCGTCCGTCCACGCCGGCGCGGACGACGGTCTTGTCGAGATCGACCTGGGCTTGGTCCAGCGCCGCCACGGCACTCGCTTTCTGCGCGGGCAGCAGCGTCGAGACTTGCAAGGTGGCCGATTCCTTGGCGGCCGCTGCGGCATCGATACCCGACTGCCGCTGACTGACCAGGACCTGGAGCTTTTCAATATCGCGTTGCGGAACGATACCGGGATTGCGGCGCTGCAGATCGGATTTGGTGTCCAACTCATCCTTGGCCTGCTGGTAATTCGCCTTGGCTTCCTCGGTCTGCGCCTCGGCCTTGACCACGTCGGCCTTGGCCGCCTCCATGGCAGCCTCCACCTCGGCAATCTTGCGCCTGGCAGTTTCGACCGCGGCCTGCTGTCTGGAGCTGTCCAACGTGAACAGCACCTCGCCCTTCCTGACCGCCTGGCTCAAGCCGACCTTGACCTCCGCAACCCGCCCCGAGCCCTCGGGCAGGACCGGCACCGTCCGGTAATAGAGCATCGCCGAGTCGGTTGCCGGGTGGAAATAGAAGATCATCGTGATCAGAGAGACCGTGAGCATCAGGCAGCCGGTGATCCCCCACCTCAGCTCGTACCATACGGAGAAGAAGGTGATCTCTTTGCCGAAGCGCTTGCCCTGGACGTAGCGGCGGCAGAGGTAATCGGGCAGGATCGTGAGCAGGGAGCAAAACATGAGCTCAAACATGGCTGGGCTCCCTTTCCCTGACGACATCCGGCTTGTCCGGCGGCGCGCTTGCTTGCGGTGTCGCCGGCTCCTCTCCCGGCGTCGCGTCCGCGATCTTCTCGACGGAATCGGCGATGCTGCGCAGCGGTGTGCCGAAATCGGGAATGTCGATCAGCGCGAGCAGCAAGCCCGCCACCCAGAAGATATGCATATGGGTAAAGAGCGAGATCAGGCCGAGCACGGCGACGAACTCGAACTGCAGCTTCTGCGACTTGTGCGCCATGCGCTCGGGCAAGCTGTGCAGCTTCCAGTAGAGCGTGCCGACCCAGAGCACGATTCCGACCAGGAAGATACTCATGATCACCATCAATGTGTCGGTCCCGCTGCCGGGCGCGAGAAAGAACGGCAGATGGTGCGGGGCCATCGGATGAAGCTGCTCGCTCAATGGTCTCTCCCGATCAGGATTCCGGCCCTAAGCAGGGGCCGAGCGCAGTGGCAGTGTGTAAAGGCCCATTGCGGGTTGCTTGATTTGAATCAAGGGAATGCCGCCTGCCGGACCTAGCCTAACGCGGAACACTGAATTGCAACAGCCACTTTAGGAGCCGCAAGCCATGCCCGGTCTCGATGAGCTCATTCCCAGCGCCACCCAGATCCGCAAAGAGGCAGCCCTCAAGGAGGCCGAAAAGGCCGAGGAGTACGCCCGTCTTGCCGCCGCCGCGGAAGCGGAGAAGCGCGCGCTGATCGAACGGCTGGGCAAGCCGTCCGGCAAGACCGAGGAAGAGAAGATCAAGCTCGCTTCGACCATCATCCAGCGGGCCGTCCGCAACGGACTGACCGAGGTGCACGTCTATCGCTTCCCGAATACGCTTTGCACCGACAAGGGCCGCGCGATCAATCAGCAGGAGGCGGGCTGGGAGAACACCCTGACCGGCATTCCGAAGGAAATCTTCCAGCTCTGGACCGATTATCTGAAGCCACGCGGCTATCGCATCGCCTACCAGATCATCGATTTCCCGGGCGGCATGCCCGGCGACGTCGGCATCACGATCTCCTGGGGCGACTGAGCCTCGCCTCGTCGCTGTCAGCCAGAAAGGGTGCGCATGGCCAAGGACGGGTCTGACGGTCGAATGAAGCGAAAGGCCTATGAGAAGGAGCTGGCAAAGCTCCAGGTCGAGCTCTGCCATCTCCAAGATTATGTGAAGGCCAACAAGCTTCGGGTCATCGTCCTGTTCGAGGGCCGCGATGCCGCCGGCAAGGGCGGAACCATCAAGGCGATCACGGAAAAGGTCAGCCCGCGCGTGTTCCGCACCGTCGCGCTGCCCGCGCCATCCGACCGCGAGAAGACGCAGCTCTTCTTCCAGCGCTACATGCAGCAATTCCCGGCCGGTGGCGAGATCGTGATCTTCGACCGCAGCTGGTACAACCGCGCCGGCGTCGAATACGTCATGGGCTTCTGCACGCCCGCCGAGCACGAGCGGTTTCTCACGCTGTGTCCGCAAATGGAGAAATACATCATCGACGGCGGCATCATGCTGATCAAGATCTGGCTCGAGGTCGGGATGGACGAGCAGGAGCGCCGCTTCAAGGCCCGCATCGACGATCCGGTGCGGCAGTGGAAGCTGAGCCCGATGGATCTGGAATCGTTCCGGCGGTGGTATGACTATTCGCGGGCGCGCGATCTGATGCTGAAGAAGACCAACACGAGGGATGCGCCCTGGTACATCGTCCGCTCCGACGACAAACGAAAGGCGCGGCTGAACTGCATCGCCCACATTCTCGGCGCCATCCCCTACAAGCGCATCAGGAAGGACAAGGTCAAGCTGCCGCAGCGCGCCGATAAGGGACGCTACAACGACCAGACCAGCCTGAAGGGAATGAATTTCGTCGCCGAACGATATTGAAAGACGAGCGGGCTGCGGTGGCGCAGCCCGTCGCCTGTTCGGATCACTTCAGACGGATCGTGACGCCGCCGACGGCGGCCGACACTTCCGCCCCGACGCGCGGTCCGCTGAGCTGGAGGATCACGCCATTGCTGTTCTGCAGCTGGACGGCACCAGCACCTGCGGCGACCGCCCCACCCGCTCCTCCCACGGCATACGACCCTTCGATGGATGCCGGCCCCTTCAGATTGAGCGCGCGGCCGACGAACTTGGTGGTCGATGCTCCCACCGTCAATCCGACGCTCATGCCGGAGACGGTGAACGGGTATTTCTTGCCCCGGTATAGCAGGACGCCCTCACCGCCGCCCACGCCGACGATGAAGCCGCCCTTGGTGAAGACGACAGCGACCTGGCCGGTATCAGCACGCGACGGCGTGCTGATACCGGCAACACCGGCGAGCAGGGCGGCAAGAGCGAGGCGTGTAGCAAGTTTTCTCATGAGTTCTTTCCCCTGTGTGGTCACGCTGATTACTGAGCCAAGATCATTGCGAAGTAGCCGAACACGGTGAGCAGGATGCCCGAGACGGCGTAGCCGACCGGGAATCCGATCCAGGGCACGTGAGCCGAAACCCTGCACTCCGCTGTTGATCGAGATCAACGAGATCTATTTCAAGCCCCTCGCGTGAAGTGGGATCGCGCCGCTCACCCCACTGGGTCGGCGTCATTGTGCGACCGGCGTAATTCCGGCGCAGGCCTTTTCGATCGACTCGATCAGCGTGTGCGCGGCAAACGGCTTGGTGAGATAGGCCGCGCATCCCGACTCGATCGCGGCCAAGCGATTTGTAGGACTGTCGTTTCCCGTGATGAAGATGACCGGCAGTGAAACGCCATCATCTGTCAGACGCCGGCGCAGATCGATGCCCGAATGATCACCCAGGTTGATGTCAAGGATTGCGCAGATCGCGTCGTCCAGGTCACCATGCTCAAGCAGCGCGTTCGCCGATTCGAACAGCATGACGCTGAAGCCGTGCTCGCGAAGCAGCCGCTTCATGCTGATCCGCACCGACGGATCGTCATCGACGACGAAAATGCACTTGTTTCCGGGCAATTTGGTCGGCCTTCGTTGGACGCATTGCCAGACATCATCAGCTCTGGCTCTGATCGCTATTGTCGGCCGACAGCTAAGACATTAGCTCACCCCCTCCCGCTACCTGTCAATAAAGTATGATGTTGTCCCTTGGTACAGGTCATGCGGTTGGCACCGCGAGCCGACAACCAGCCTTCCTAAGCCTTGTCGGCATCGAGCAAGCCGAGCCGCTCCGCGATCGAAACCAGTTCCGCCAGCGAGCGCACCTGCATCTTCTCCATCACCTGATGACGATGAGCCTTGATGGTGCGCTCGGTCGTTCCAAGCTCGTGGCCGATCTGCTTGTTGATCTTGCCCCGCACGATCAGATCGAACACCTGATGCTCGCGCGGCGTCAGCGTCGCAACGAGCGCGCGGAGCGATTCGAGCTTCCGGTGATGATGCCGGCCGGCCTCCTGCCGGGCCAAAGCGCGCTCGATCGCGTCGATCAGCTGCTCCGACGATACCGGCTTGGTCAGGAAATCCTCGGCACCCGCCTTGATGGCCCGGACGGTCGTCGGCGTATCGGCGTATCCGGTCAGGAATACGATCGGGACCGTCGAGCCGAGCTCGATCAGACGGCTCTGTAGCTCCGGTCCGCTCAGCCCGGGGATCCGCACGTCCAGCAGGATGCAGCCGGGCCTGCTGTCGTCCGGCAGGCGGTCGAGCAGGTCCTGCGCCGATGCATAGGTTGCGACATCATAGCCGGAAAGCTTCAGGCGCCGCTCGATCGCCGTGCGAAACGAGGCGTCGTCGTCAACTACGTGAACGAGGCCAGGCAAATTGCCCTCTTCAAACCAGAACCCTTTTGATGCCGATCATATGCCCAATTTCGCAAACCGGAGCAGAAAGGCTGACGTTTTTCCCACGGAGCGCACCATCCCTGCCGCACTGTCCTTTGGTACAATGAACACTCGGACAATGGTCTGAAATAACTCCCTGGTCGAACATCAACTTCAGCGGGAGTGGGATAGCGCGGCGCATTCCCGGATGACAATTCCAAGTCCAATTCAGCGATTCCTCCTGAGGAGTTGGCCCATGTTCTTACGCATCACGACCGCCCCGCTCTCTCTTCCCAATTCGCTCAACGACTTCGGAATGACAAGTAGCTCAAATCCGATCGTGAGCTTAAACGAATTTACTTACAAAAAGGGCACCGAGATCTACGGCGAGAAGGAATCGGCCGAGTACGTCTATCAGGTCAAGACGGGCGCCGTCAGGAGCTACAAGCTCTTGTCGGATGGGCGCCGCCAGATCGGCGCATTTCACCTCGTCGGCGACATCTTCGGACTGGAGAACGGCGCTTCTCATCGCTTCACTGCCGAAGCCATCGTGGAAACGACCGTCCGCCTGATCAGGCGCCAGAGCCTGGAAACCGTAGCCGATAGCGACGTCATGGTAGCCAAGAACCTGCTCTGCATGACCACGAACAACCTCCAGCATGCCGAGGACCACATGCTGCTCCTGGGCCGGAAGACCTCGCTTGAACGGGTCGCGGCTTTCCTGCTCGAAATGGACAAACGAATTGCGGCCTCCGCCGTCATGGCGTTGCCGATGTCGCGGCGCGACATCGCCGACTACCTCGGCCTCACGCTGGAGACCGTCTCGCGCGCCCTGTCGCGTCTGCACGAGCTCGGCGTCATTGGCTTCCTCGGCAATACGCAGCGCCAGATCGTGCTGCTGGACCGGCAGCAGCTCGCGACTATCGATCTTCAGGACTGAATCCGGGTGCATCGACCGCCGCAAGGTGCTCCAGCGTCTTGCGCAGAACCTCGAACAGGACGGCGGTCGACCAGCCGAACAGCAGGATGCCGTTCATCGCGGTCATCGGGCCTAGCAGCCGCCAGTCCTGCACCGGCGTGATGTCGCCGTAGCCGAGCGTGGTGTAGTTGACGAAGGTGAAATAGAGCAACTCGCTGCCCGGGGGCGCCGCGCCGACGATGCGATAAGCCAACGCCCAGACCAGGACCTCCAGCGTGTGCGCCAGCATCAGCGCCGTGGCGGTGGCGACCATGACGGCCATCAGGTGTAATCTCGGCCGCACCGTGTGCCGATACCCGGCGGCTCGGGCGATGCTGATGGCTCCCACGGTCACGAGCGCGTGGATCATGATGTTGATCGCGCTGACGAGCGCGACGAGCAGGAATTGAAGCGCCATGCCGGACCGAACCGGCTTCAGCTGCGCTTGCGCGGTGGCTGGTCCAGGCGCCGCCTCTGAGCTCTCATGCGCTTGATTTCTTCGCTGAGCTCCTCAGTCCTTTCGTCGCGACGCTGGCTCCTCGAGTTGACGTGCTCGCTGCTTCGCAGCCTTTCCAGCGCCTTTTCAACCGAGAGCTTGGTCGTATCGGCCATCACAGTCTCACCCCCTTGTAACATCGCACTCTTTCGAAAGTCCTCCGAACCAGGCCCCGAAATAGCCGGCATAGAGCGCCGACAATTCGAGATTCATGGAATGACCGATGCCGGGCACCACCACGAGCCGGCTGTCGGGCATCGCTGCCGCCATGGTGCGCAAATCCGCCGACAGGATCTGACGATAGCGCGGCGAAGCCTTGACGCAGATCAAGGGAGTGGAGAGCCCGCTCGCCAACATCGGATCGAGGAACAGACTGGAGGGTCGACCATGAAGGCCGTTTCCGTCGAAGAAGCCGTCGCGATGATCCCGGATGGCGCCAGCGTCATGGTCGGCGGCTTCATGGGGGTCGGAACGCCGGAGCGCCTGCTCGACGAGGTGGTCCGGCAGAAGAAGGGCAATCTGACCGTCATCTGCAACGACGCGGCAACGCCTGGAAAAGGCGTGGGCAAGCTGTTCGATGCGACGCTCGTCTCGCGGTTGACCGCAACGCATATCGGGCTCAATCCCAAGGCCCAACAGCAGATGCTGGCCAACCGGATCGCCGTCGATCTGATTCCACAGGGCACCTTCGCCGAGCGCATTCGCGCCGGCGGCTGCGGCCTGGGCGGGGTGCTCACCCCAACCGGCGTCGGTACGCTGGTCGCGGAGGGCAAGCGGCAGATCGAGGTCGATGGCAAGCCGTATCTGCTCGAGACCGCGCTGCGGGCGCAGTTCGCGCTGGTGCACGCCTTCCTCGCCGACTACCTCGGCAACCTCGCTTATGCGCTGACCTCCCGCAATTTCAATCCGGTCATGGCGATGGCGGCGGACACCGTGATCGTGACCGCGGAGCACATCGTGCCGGTGGGTGTCATCGCGCCCGATCACGTGATGACGCCCGCGCCGCTGGTCGACTACATCATCACAAATTCGAACGGGTGATCCATGGATGCACAGGAGATCATCGCCCGACGAGTCGCGCAGGAGCTGCGCGCCGGCAACCTCGTCAATCTCGGCATCGGCATTCCGACGCTGGTCGCCAACTACGTGTCGCCCGATCTGAAGGTGTTCTTCCAGTCGGAGAACGGCCTGATCGGCACCGGTCCGATCCCCGAGCAAGGCATGGAGCACCCGCTCCTCACCGACGCCGGAGGTCGGCCGATCAGCGCACTGCCTGGCGCCTGCACGTTCGACAGCGCGATGTCGTTCGGATTGATCCGCGCCGGACATGTCGACGTCACCGTCCTCGGCGGCCTGCAAGTCGATGCGCATGGGCTTCTCGCCAACTGGATGATCCCTGGCAAGATGGTGCCGGGCATGGGCGGCGCGATGGATCTCGTGAGCGGCGCCAAGCGCGTCATCGTCGCCATGCAGCACGCAGCCAAGGGCAAATCGAAGATCGTGAAAAAGTGCAGCCTGCCCCTGACCTCGGCACGGCCAATCGATCTGGTCGTCACCGATCTCGCCGTGATCGGCTTCCCCGACGGCAAAGGGACGCTGCTCGAGACGGCACCCGGCGTCAGTGTCGGCGAGGTCATGGCGGTGACGGAGGCCGAGCTCGTCGTTCCCGACAAGGTCCCGGAAATGAAGCTCTGAAGAGGCCAGAAGCATGCGGATATTCAGCGATTTCAAGGAAATCAAAGCCGCGGTCGGTACCGAGATCGGCGTCAGCGACTGGATCGAGATCACCCAGGATCGTATCAACAAGTTCGCGGATGCGACCTGCGACGAGCAGTGGATCCACGTCGACCAGGAGCGCGCCAAGGTGGAGATGCCTGGTGGAAGGACCATTGCTCACGGGCTGCTGTCGCTCTCGCTCGCGCCAATGTTCGTCCGCTCCGTAATGGGCCTGAAGGGCCTGCGCAACACGCTCAACTACGGAGCCGACCGGATCAGATACCTGGCGCCGGTGCCGGCGGGCTCGCGGGTGCGCGGCCGCGTGACGATTGCCGAAGCCGAGGACGTTCCGCCCGACGGCCTGCGCGTGAACTACCACCTCGTGATCGAGATCGAAGGCGGCAAGAAGCCGGCCTGCGTGGCCGAGCTGATCGCCCTGCACTATCGCTGATCGGTGTGCGCAAATTCTGAAAAACAACCCCATGCAAAGTAGCCCGAGTTGGCCGGGCGATGGTCTGCGTCTTCTCCGAACAATCTGACGCGTCGGGCAGATCAGGGTATTGCGCCATCATCGGCAGCAGGTGGCAGCACGATGCCGTCGCCCGGATGGAGCGAAGAAAGCGTGTATCGGAGCAAGTCCCTTCCCGGACTTCGCTCCAACCGGGCTGCGGCAAGGCATTCAATCGATGATGTGATAGCCGCCGTCGATGTAGAGCACGCCACCGGTGATCAGCTTGGCGCCGTCGAGCGCCAGGAAGGCGGTGGCGTTGCCGACATCATCGATGCTGACGAGGCTGCGCGATGGTGCCTTGGACTGCGCCTTGTCCATCAGCTCGTCGAACTCGGGAATGCCCGAGGCCGCGCGCGTGGCAAGCGGGCCCGGGGAGATCGCGTGCACGCGGATGCCTTTGGGCCCGAGTTCCGCGGCGGCGTAACGGACGGCGGCTTCCAGCGCGGCCTTGGCGACGCCCATGATGTTGTAGTTCTCCACCACCATCTGGCTGCCGTAGTAGGTCATCGTGAACATGGTGCCGCCGTTCTTCATCAGCGGCTCGGCCAGATGCGCCATCCGCAGGAACGACCAGCAGGAGACCTCCATGGTCTTGAGGAAGCCGTCGCGGCCGACATCGACGACACGGCCGTGCAGCGCCTCCTTGGGTGAGAAGGCGATCGAATGCAGCAGGAAATCAAGCTGGCCCCACTCCTTCGCGATCCTCGCGAACACCTGCTCGGTCTGGCCTTCGGTCATGACATCGAGCGGCATGAAGATCGGCGCCTGCAGCGCCTGCGCGAGCGGTTCGACATGCTTCTTGGCGCGGTCGTTGAGGTAAGTCACCGCAAGCTCCGCACCGAGCGCGCGAAACGCCCTGGCGCAGCCCCAGGCGATGGATTGATCGTTGGCGATGCCGACGACGAGGCCCTTCTTGCCCTTCAGCGCGATCTTGGTCTCCGGATAGACGGGAATCATGACGCCCTCGCTTGTTGGGGGTGGCTCGACGGTCTGTTCATGAGGAGCGACAAGGTATGCTGCGCGATCATCAGCTCCTCGTCGGTCGGCACGACGTAGACCGGAATGGAACCGTCGGACCGCGAAATCAGGCGCGCGTGCCTGGCGTTTTCCGTCTGGTCGAGGGTCATCCCGAGCCAACCGAGCTGGGCGACCACGCGTGCGCGAATGGTCGCGGAGTTCTCGCCGATGCCGGCCGTGAAGACGAAGGCGTCCAGACCCTGCAAGGCCGCCGCGAGCATGCCCGTGTTAAGGCCGATCCGGTAGACGAAATGGTCGATGGCCAGCTTCGCTTTGGGATCCTTGCTCGCTTCCAGCTCGCGCATGTCGTTGCTGACGCCGGAAAGCCCCTTCAAGCCGCAGTCGCGGTAGAGAAAATTCTGCATGTCGGAGGCCGACATACCCTTCTCGGTCATGAGATAGAGCACGACGCCGGGATCGATCTGGCCCGGCCGGGTGCCCATCGGCAGTCCGTCCAAGGCGGTGAAGCCCATGGTGCTTTCGACGCTTCGTCCGTTCTTGATCGCGCACATCGAGGCACCGCTGCCGAGATGCGCGACAATCACCCGCTGCTTCGCGAGGTCGGGCGCGATCTGCGATAGGGTCTTGGCGATATACTCGTAGGACAGTCCGTGAAAGCCGTAGCGCCGCACGCCCTCCGCATGGAGCTGGTGCGGGATTGCATAGTGATCGGCGACGGCAGCATGCGTGCGATGGAAGGCGGTATCGAAACAGGCGACCTGCGGCAGGGACGGGAAATTTGCGAGAACCGAGCGGATCGGCGCCAGATTGTGCGGTTGGTGCAATGGCGCGAGGCTGATGAACCGTTCCAGGCGGGCGACCACGCCGTGGTCGATCAGCACCGGCCGCTCATAGTCCGGCCCGCCATGCACGACGCGATGTCCGACGGCGATCGGGTGGATGCGAAGCTCCTCGCGCAGCCAATTGCCCGCAAGCCCCATCGCGGCCGGCACGTCCGCGACCGCCTCGATCGGGTACGCCCGATCGGCCATGGGATCGCCACTCGTCCCGCTGGCCCGCAACCGCGGACGGCTGCCGATGCCGTCGACCTGCCCCTTGATCTGTCGCCGCAGCCTGCCCTCGCCCTCGATCGAAAAGACCTGGAACTTGACGCTGGAGGAGCCGGCATTGACGACGAGGATGGTGTCCATGGCGGTCACGCGGCAATGGTTGGCGAATGCTGGCGCCGTCCGTGAGCGTAGAGTGCGGCCACCGCACAGGACGCCATCCGGGCGCGCGGGCTGTCCGCTCGCGAGGTGAGCACGACCGGCACGCGCGCGCCGAGCACGATGCCGGCACCGTCGGCCCTGGCGAAATAAGCGAGATTCTTTGCCAGCATGTTGCCGGCTTCGAGATCGGGAACGACCAGGATCTGCGCGCGGCCTGCGACCTCGGACTTGATGCCCTTGATGCGCGCCGCCTCCGGATCGATGGCGTTGTCGAAGGCCAGCGGTCCGTCCAGCAGCCCACCGGTGATCTGTCCGCGATCCGCCATCTTGCACAGCGCCGCCGCCTCGATCGTCGAGGGGATCTTTGCCGTGACGGTCTCGACCGCCGACAGGATCGCGACGCGCGGTTGCTTGCCGAAGCCGGTCTGGGTGTAGAGATCGATCGCGTTCTGGATGATGTCGCGCTTGGCATCGAGATCGGGGAAGATGTTGATGGCCGCATCGGTGACAAAGATCGTCTCGGCATAGGCCGGCACGTCCATCACGAAGACATGGCTGATGCGGCGCTTGGTGCGCAGGCCTCCAACCTTCGCGGTGACGGCCCGCATCAGCTCGTCGGTGTGCAAGCTTCCCTTCATCAGCATCTCGCCGCGGGCCGCGTGGATCAGCTCGACGCCTTTGGCGGCGGACTCATCACTGTGGGCGGCGTCGACGATCTCGAACCCCGCGACGTCGAGACCGAACTTCTTCGCCGTGTCCCCAATCTTGCCGGCGGGACCGACCAGGATCGGGCGAATGATGCCGGCCTGCGCACTGTCGATCGCGCCGCGCAGCGAGGTCTCGTCGCAGGGATGCACCACGATGGTCGGCATCGGTGGCAGTGCCTTCGCCGCCGCGATCAGCCGGTCATACTTGCTGGGAGATGGTGTTGCGTCCGTTGACATGATGCTGCTCCCGCTCCTCTCCCCGGCCGCTACGATGCTCTTGCCTTTGGATCGAAAGGGGCGACGTTCGACGACGCCTCCTCGTCGACGCCGAACAATGCGACAATGCGCTGGAGCCGGCTCGCACGTTCACCCGTGATCTCGCCGCTGGCTGACAGCACCTCGCGCATCGCGCCAAGAACCGCGCGCCGCTTGTTGAGGTCCTCCGGCAGCATCTTGGGAATCGCGGCCAGGGCTGCTTCGCGATCGAGCAACAGCAGGAAGAACTGCTCGCGCACCAGCATCTTGAACTGCGTCAGGGTCAATTGCGGACCGCTGTAGTCCCGGCGAACCTGCCGCAGCGCCTCGATGCTTCGTTCATCCACCATTCCCCGCGCCGAGCCAATGTAGAGCAGGCTGCGAATGGCCGCTTCGCGCAAGCCTCCCTCGCCAATCTTCGATTTCAGCTCGGCAATCTTCCCTTCGAGCATCGCACGGTGCTCCGCCGACATTTCGCGCCGGCGCGACGGCTCCGACTTCGGATCGATCCCGAGCGCCGCCTGCAGGGCCGGCGAACCGTACACGTTGAGGAAGACCGCCTCGCTGAGAGCTTCAGTCGCATCGCGCCAGCTGTCGAGGGCATGAACGATCTGCTTGGACATGTGCTCCTGGAAGGCCAGGAACGGATTGTCCTTCGACACCGGCTTGCGGTCGTCCTCGATCTCGTCGGCGGCCGACTTCACCGCGTTCATCAGCGGGTTCTTGCTGCTGAGCGCCTCGTACTGGAACCGCAGGGGATGCAGGTTGCGCATCGTCTCCGCCATCTCAGGCGTCACCATCTTCCTGATCCAGGGCTGAATGAATCTCTGATAGGCGGCCAGATTGATCTCGGAGACCCGCTTGGCGGCGGCAAATCGCCGCTCGTCCTCCGGCGAATTGCCACCCATGGCGCGGATGTCCTCGATCGTACGTGCCTCGCAGCGCATCACCCAATTGCCAACGACCATGTCCGAGCTCGCCGTCTCCTCACCCTTGGCTTCGAACGTCGCCTCGTAGAGCCCCGGCGGAAGCACGTCGATCAGGTCGATATTGCTGGAGAATTCAGCATGCTCCTTCTTGGCCACACCGCCGGAGACGAAGATGCCGAGATGGCCGATGCTTTCGTGAACGGTGTAGACGATGGTCTGCCCATAGGCCCTGATCTCGTCGACATCGGCGTAGCAATCGAGGATCCAGCCAAGCGCCTGTTGCGGCGGGGTGATGTTGTCGCCCTTCGAGCAGAACACCACGATCGGCGAGCGGATGTTACGCAGATCCACCTTCTGGCCGTCGGACATTTCGATCTTGCCGGCCGCGAGATTGTTGCCCACGAAAAGCTCGTCGACGATGAACTGGATCTCCTCGGCGTTCAGGTTGACGTGCCCGCCCCACCAGCGCTCGAATTCGAGGTAGCGGTCAGCCTCGCTGTCCACCTTGGAATAGACGTTGTATTGCTTGGTCCACAGCGTGTTCGATGGATTCTGGTTCTCGAAGTTCTGCACCAGCCACGCGCCGTCGAACTTGCCGCCGCCAAGATCGCTGGCGAGCGCGGTCAGCCAGCTTCCACCGAGCAGGCCCCCCGAATAACGCATCGGATATTTGCCGTGCACACCGGCCCAATAAGCGAGCGGCGCGCCGGCGACGATCAGCGGCCCGAACAGCTCCGGCCGCAGCGAGGCCAGGATCATGACGGCCCAGCCGGCCTGACAATTGCCGATCACGCAGGGCTTGCCGTCGGCCTTCGGATGCAGGCTGATGACTTTTTCGATGAAGAGCGCTTCGGCGCGCGCGATGCGCTCGATGGTCTGTCCCGGCATGGGCTCCGGCAAGAAACCGATGAAGTAGCAGGGATGCCCCGCCTTCATGGCGACGCCGATCTCGCTGTCGGCCTTGAAGCCGCCGATACCAGGGCCGTGGCCGGCGCGCGGATCGACGATGACGAATGGCCGCCGTTCAAGATCGAGTTCGACCCCCTTGGGCGGAATGATGCGGACCAGCGCATAATTGACCGGTGGATCAAGCCTGCGGCCGTCGATGATCAATTCCGCGGCAAATTGCAGAACGTGCGGCGCGGTCTGGGCGACGTGCTCGCGATATTGGTCCCCGCGCCGGCGCATGATGTCCAGGAACAGCACGCTGCGCTGTCCGGCATCGATCATGTATTCAACGGCCGAGGCGACGAGCCCGGAGATGGGACCGCCCGGTAGGCTTGGAGTTTCCATCGACATGTTCCGACCTCGCTCGCGTTTCGCTGCATACAAGGCGCGCTGCGCTGCGAAACGTTGATTTAGGTCAACAGGTCAAGATTTGGCGATCACGTTCGATGCCGCGCGGTCGAGGCGGATCCAGGCGACCGCAAGCTCCCAGCTCACCGATAGAATGATCGGTCCGATGAAAAGGCCCACCATGCCATGCGCCAACGTGCCGCCGATCACGCCGATCAGGATCACCAATGTCGGTGTGGTCAGGCCGCGCCCCATCACCAGCGGTTTCAAGATGTTGTCGAGCACGCCGACGATTCCCAGGAAAAGCGTCAGCAGCAGTGCCGTGGTGACGTCCTTCGCTGCCCAGATCCAAATGATCACCGGCAGCATCACGATCGCTCCGCCGATCTGTACGATAGACAGCAGCAATACAATGAACGCCAGAAGGCCGGCGATCGGAATGCCGGCGAGCTTGAATCCGATTCCGGCCAGCAGAGCCTGGATGACCGCGATACCGATCACGCCCTGCGATACCGCACGGATAGTTCCGCCTGCGAGGTCCAAGAAATGCTCGCTCTGCTCGGGAACGATCCGCGACAGAAATCCCCTGCCGGCCGCCACAAGATGTTGCCCATAAGGTAACATCAGTCCGGCCACCGCCACCGACAACAGGAACTTGATTGCGCCTACACCGGCATCGCCGGCAAGCCCCAATAGCGGGCCGGCGAACGGCTTCAGATAGGGCGTGATCTGGCGAAGTACAGAGCGGAGATTGGTCGAAGCCTCGTCCCAAAACGTATAGAGCTGCGGTCCAACCAGGGGCCAGCTCTGGATATTTTCGGGCGGCGACGGGATGGCGATCTCGCCAGCAGCCAGCTGCCCGGCAAAATCCTTGACCCCATCCACCGCGCCCATTCCAAGCCAGGTCGCCGGACCGATGAGAATCGCGAGACTGATTGCGGTGAGAAGCCCTGCCGCGAGCTTCGGGCGACCGCCTAAGGCCTTGGCAAGCAGCACGAAGACCGGATTGAGCGCGACCGCAAGCACGACGGCCCAGGCGAGGATCGTGACAAACGGTCGGATCAGGACGAGGGTCCAGATGATCAGAACAGCCAGCAGCCCAAGCCGGACGACAAGCTGGATCATGTCTTCGCCGGTCACCAGCTGACGAAGTGTCTTCACGGCCGCGCCTTTATTCCCGTCGAACGGCACACACGATCCGCACCCTAGCCGGCGCCTTTACAAAGCGATCTTGATCCAGATCAAGCGATCGAGCCGGCAAGAGGCCTGACTTGGGGCGCAGGCTTGGAAACCATCCGAGGTCGTCGTCGGAGATGGACGCTATGGACGAATACGGCGGTAAAGGGATTCTTGATCCGCAGATCGCGGCGGAGATCGAGCCGCTCGAGCCGCCTGACGAGCGCTCGAAGGACCGCCGCGGTCTTCGCTCTATCAGAGCTAAGCGGCCATTCGCAGCAAATCGACGATGTCGCCTTCGCCATTGAACGGACGCGGATTGGCTTTCACGAAGCGATGATTGATTGCGATCTTGCTGATCCCCTCGAACTTGTCCTCTCCGATGCCGACATCTGCAAGACGGCCAGGCAGTCCAAGTGTTCTGGCGAATTCCGAGAAAGCATCTGCGGCATCGCCGCCGGGGGCTCCGAGCGCCGCCGCCAAGCGCTTCTGCGCATCCTCGGTGAATGGCTTGTTGTAGCGAAGAAGGCTCGGCATGATGACTGGCGTGCAATAGTAGTGGGGAACGTCGAAAGTCCCTCCAAGCACGTGACCGATGCCGTGACTTGCCCCCATGGGAACGCGCGCCTGCAGCCCATATGAGGCAAGCCATGAGCCGTACTGAGACAGGCGACGAGCCTCGACATCATCGGGGCGATGCAGTGTCTGGAGCATTCCTTCGCGCAGGGCTCGGATACCCGCGAGCACGACTTCGTCCGCCAACGGGGTACCGGCAGGCGAGCACAACGCCTCGATGCCGTGATCCATCGAGCGCGTGCCCGATCCCATCCAGAGTTTTGAAGGGGTATGAAGCGTGAGGACGGGGTCGAGGATGATCGCCACCGGCATCATGTGGGGGTGAAAGAAGATCTGCTTCAGCTTGCTGCGCTCGTCGGTGACGAGCGCCGCGGCATTGTATTCGCCGCCATTCAGCGTGGATGGCACTGCGATCTGACGGACTGTCGGTGGGCGGAACGGAGAAACGCTCGCGCCTGGCCCCATTGGAAAGGGATCGAAGCCTGCTTCATCGCGGATGTCGTGCTCCATGGCCATGATGACGATCTTGGCGAGATCGACGGCAGAGCCACCACCGACAGCCACGACCAGGTCGGCCTGCGTCTCCTTTGCGTGGCGGGCAACCTCCGCAGCCTGCTTGCGCGTCGTATGCTGCGCTATCCCGTCGAAAGTCGCCACATGCTTGTCGCCGAGCGTGCGCCGGATTTTCTCGATCTCACCGGTCTGGGCATTCAAGGTTCGACTGACGATGAGGAAGACGCGCTTTGCCGTGAGCCGCTCCGCCTCTTCGTCGATGGCTTCAGATGCCGCTTTTCCATAGACGACGCGATCAATTGCGGGAAAATTGTGTACACCGGTCTTGCGCATTCTTGTCCTCCCATCGGAACGCTTGTCGAAGTCGAGATTATTGATCGATGACAATCGTCATTCTATCTTTCGCGATGCCGGACCCCGCGGAGCAACTCATTCGTGCCGGTGTCGACCTCGATCCGATCTTCTGCCACCCGCCTCGCTGCGTCGCGCGCCTTTAGGCTACCTTCAGAGCTTCCTCGCTGTCGGCGTCCAGGAATCCCGTAAGCCGCTCCCTGATCAGCCGCTCGGCATCCGCCATGATGCGGTCGATCAGCTCCTTCACCGTCGGAATGTCGTGAATGAGCCCGACGACCATGCCGCAGCTCCAGGCGCCCGCATCCATCTCGCCGTCGATCATCACCCTGGGATAGACGCCCGCCACCTGGTCATGGATGTCATCGATCTTGAGGCTCTTGCCCTTCTCTCGCTCGACATCGAGCAGATGCTCAACGCCCTTGTTATTCAAGACCCGCTCGGTATTCCGGAGCGCCCGCATCACCAGGCGTGTGTCGAGCTCGGATGCGGCGACCAACGCGTTCTTGACGTTCTCGTGCACCGGCGCTTCCTTGGTGGCGATAAAGCGCGTGCCCATGTTCATTCCCGCGGCGCCCATTGCGAGCGCCGCAACCAGGCTCCGCGCGTCTGCCATGCCGCCGGACGCAACGAAGGGAATCTTGAGTTCCTCGGCGGCACGCGGCAGCAGGATCATGTTGGGAATGTCGTCCTCCCCCGGATGACCGCCACACTCGAACCCATCGACGCTGACGGCATCGCAGCCGATCTGCTCGGCTTTCAGCGAATGCCGGACCGACGTGCATTTGTGGATCACCTTGATGCCGCCTGCCTTGAGCGCCGGCATGTACTGTTCGGGGCTGCGCCCGGCCGTTTCGACGATCTTGACACCGCCTTCCCTAATGGCCGCGATATATTCCGGATAGGGCGGCGCGCTGAAGGTCGGCAGGAAGGTCAGATTCACGCCGAACGGCTTGTCCGTCATGTCCCGGCAGCGTGCGATCTCCTTGGCCAGCAGCTCCGGCGTACGCTGCGTGAGGCCGGTGATCAGGCCAAGACCGCCCGCGTTCGACACTGCAGCCGCCATCTCGGCGAAGCCGACATAGTGCATGCCGCCCTGGATGATGGGATGCTCGATGCCGAACAGTTCAGTGATCGCTGTCTTCACGAAAGACCTCCCCGCGTTTCCGCTTACTGAATGATTTCAAACAGACCGGCCGCGCCCATGCCGCCGCCGATGCACATGGTCACCACGCCGTATTTCGCCTTGCGCCGGCGGCCCTCGATCAGGAGATGGCCGGTGAGGCGCGAACCGGTCATGCCGTAGGGGTGTCCGATCGCGATCGAGCCGCCATTGACGTTGAGCTTGTCGGGATCGATGCCGAGCTTGTCGCGGCAATAGATCACCTGCACCGCATAAGCTTCGTTGAGCTCCCAGAGATCGATGTCGTCGATCCTCAAGTTGTGGCGCTTGAGCAGGCGCGGGATCGCGGCGACCGGGCCGACGCCCATCTCGTCCGGCTCGACGCCGGCGGCGACGAAGCCGCGAAAGATGCCGAGCGGCTTCAGGCCCTTCCTGGCCGCGATCTTGTCGCTCATGATCACGCAGGCCGAAGCGCCGTCCGAAAGCTGGCTCGCATTGCCCGCGCTGATGGTCTTGCCTTCGAACACCGGCTTGATCTTGGCGAGGCCTTCGGCGGTGGTTTCCGGACGCGGGCCTTCGTCTTTGGTGAGCGTCACCTGCTCGTAGGTGATCTCCTTGGTGTCCTTGTTGACGAGCGCCATCCTGGTCGTGAAGGGCACGATCTCGTCGTTGAAGCGGCCGGCCTGCAACGCCGCGCCGACGCGCCGCTGGCATTCGAGGCTGTATTCATCCTGCTTGTCGCGGCCGATGTTGTAGCGCTCGGCGACGACCTCCGCCGTCTCGAGCATCGACATGTACATCTCGGGCTTCATCGCCATCAGCTCGTCGTCGACGGCGTGGAACTTGTTCATGTGCTCGTTCTGCACGAGGCTGATCGACTCGATCCCGCCGCCGATCGCGACCTCGACCCCGTCGAGCATCACCGACCGCGCGGCCACCGCGATGGCCTGCAGGCCGGACGCGCATTGCCGGTCGATGGTGGTGCCGGCGACCGTGACGGGCAGTCCGGCGCGGATCGCCCCCTTGCGCGCCACGTTCATCACCATGGTGCCCTGCTGCATGGCACAGCCCATCACCACGTCTTCCACCTCGCCCGGTGCGATGCCGGCGCGCTTCACCGCCTCGGCCATCACATGGCCGGCCATGGTCGGGCCATCCGTGTTGTTGAGGGCGCCGCGATAGGCCTTGCCGACGGCTGTCCTTGCGGTGGAAACGATGACTGCTTCAGTGGCCATGCTCGCCTCTTCTGTTTACGCGGCCGCGTCCAGCTGCGCGTAACGCAGCACATGGAACGCGGGATCGCCGAACTGGATGTTGATGGAGGAGATTCGCTTGAAATAGTGCCCGACGTTGAGCTCGTCGGTCATTCCCATGCCGCCGTGAAGCTGCACCGCCTGGTCGGCAACGAACTTGCCGGCATAGCCGATCTTCGACTTGGCGCCGGAGGCGAGCCGCGACAGGCCGGAATCACCGGCGCTGAGGCTGAGGCTGAAATGCTGCATCAGGGAGAGCGCCTCCTGATGAGCGATGAACATGTCGACCATGCGATGCTGGAGCACCTGGAAGGAGCCGATGGTGGTGCCGAACTGCTTGCGGGTCTTCGAATAGTCCAGCGTCGCGGCGTTCAGTTCGCCGATGGCGCCGACGGCTTCCGCGCACAGCGCGCCGATGGCGCGGTCGCGACCGGCTTCCAGCGCGGCAACGCCCTCGCCTTCCAGCCCGAGCAATTGCGCGCGGACCTCGCGCAGGCCGATCTCCGCGGCCCGCCGGCCGTCGATGGTCTTGAAGCTCTGGAGATCAAGGCCAGCGGCGCGGCGGTCGACCACGAACAGGCTGACGCCGCTGCGGTCACGGTCCTCGCCGGAGGTCCGCGCCGAGACGATGAGATAGTCCGCCCAGGGCGCCGCGAGCACCGTGGTCTTGGCGCCGCTCAGAACGTAGCCGCTGCCCTCGCGCCGTGCTCTTGTCGTGACATTGGCGAGGTCGAAACGGGATCCCTTCTCGGCCCAGGCCAGCGTCCAGATCTTGCTGCCGTCGATGATGCCCGAGATGAAGCTTTGCTGCTGTTCCGGCGTGCCGACGCGCTCGATCAGGCCGCCGGCCAGCACCACCGTCTCGATGAAAGGCTCGACGACGAGGTGACGGCCGAACTCATGCATGATGATCATGGTCGACAACGGACCGCCGCCGAGACCGCCGGCGTTCTCCGAGAACGGCGCGGCGAGCAGGCCGAGCTCGGCGAAGGCGTCCCATTGCTCGCGGCTGAAGCCGCCCTCGCTCGCCACGATCTTGCGCCGCGTCTCGAAATCATACCGGTCGCGCAGCAGGCGCTGGACGCTGGATCGCAGCAGCTCCTGCTCTTCCGTGAACTGAATATCCATCCGATCCTCCCGATCCGCCGTGGCTAGAGCCCGAGCACGGCTTTGGCGATGATGTTTCGCTGGATCTCGTTGGATCCGCCGTAGATGCTGAGCTTGCGCGCGTTCAGATATTTCTCCGAAGCGGTATGGCCGTAGTCGGGACCCGGCATGAAGTGGTTGGCGCTGACCGGATGCTCACGGATGGCAAGGCCGTAATTGCCGATGGCGCGATGGGTGAGCTCCGTGATGGCTTGGAAGATTTCGGTGCCACGGATCTTGAACAGCGAGGCCGCCGGACCGGGATCGATGCCGCGCGCCATCCGGGCGATGACGCGCAGCTCCGTCGCCTCGAGCGCCAGCACGTCGAGCTCAATGCGAGCGATGTCGCGTAGAAATTCGAGATGCGCCGGATCATCGGCCGGTATCTCGGCCTTCACGATCTGTTTCAGCTTGCCGATATAGCGAGTGGAGCGGCCGATGCCGGCCATGCTGGTGCGCTCGTTGCCGAGCAGGAACTTGGCGTAGGTCCAGCCCTTGTTCTCCTCGCCAACCAGGTTCGCGACCGGCACGCGGACATCCTCGAGGAAGACGTCGTTGACCTCGTGGCTGCCGTCAATCGTGATGATCGGCCGCACGGTGACGCCGGGCGACTTCATGTCGATCAGCAGGAAGGAGATGCCGGATTGCGGCTTGGCCTTCGGATCGGTCCGCACCAGGCAAAAGATCCAGTCGGCATGCTGCGCCAGCGTGGTCCAGGTCTTGTGGCCATTGACGATGTAATGATCACCGTCGCGCACCGCCTTGGTTCTGACGGTCGCGAGGTCCGAGCCGGAGCCCGGCTCCGAATAGCCCTGGCACCACCAATCCTCTCCGGACAGGATCCGCGGCAGGAATTTTTTCTTCTGCGCCTCGTTGCCGAAAGTGTAGATGACCGGGCCGACCATGGTGACGCTGAACGCCAGCGGCGGAAGCGTCCCGGCCCGGGAGGTTTCCTGCTCGAAGATGAAGCGCTGCGTGATCGACCATCCGGGGCCGCCATACTCCTTCGGCCACAGCGGCGCGAGCCAGCCCTTCTTGTAGAGAATGCGATGCCAGAGCAGCGACTGCTCCTTGCTCAGATCGGTCTCGGGGTTCGGAACGCGCATCTCCGCCGGATAATTGTCCGCGATGAAGGCGCGCACCTCATCGCGGAAAGCCGCGTCCTCTGCAGACAGCGCGAGCTCCATCGCCGATCCCTCACCACTTCTCGCCGAAGGGACGGATTTCCAGCTCGAACGTCCATGCGCTCTTCGGCTGCTGGTAGAGTTGCCAGTAGGACGCGGCGACCGATGCCGGCGGCATCAGGGCGTCCGGATCATCGAGTGCATTGGGACCGAGCGCCTCGAGCCGACGCTGCCGCACCCATTCCGTATCGACGCCGGAATCGATGATGAGGTGGGCGACGTGGATGTTCTTCGGACCCAATTCGCGAGCCATCGCCTGCGCCACCGCACGGAGGCCGAATTTCGCACTGGCAAAGGCGGCATAGCCGCTGCCGCCGCGGAGCGATGCCGTCGCGCCGGTGAAGAAGATGTTGCCGCCGCCGCGCTGCAACATCAGCCGTGCCGCCTCGCGGCCTGCCAAGAAGCCGGAATAGCAGGCCATCTCCCATACCTTCCGGAACACGCGTTCCGTGGTCTCCAGAATCGGGAAATTGACGTTCGCACCGATGTTGAAGATACACACTTCGAGTGGCGCATGCTTGTCTGCATCATTGAGGAAGGAGATGATCTCCTCCTCCTTGCGCGCATCCAGGGAGCGGGCATGGATCTCGCCGCCGGCGGCCTCGATGTCCTTGACCAGTGGCGCCAGCTTGTCGCCGTTGCGGCGACCGGCGAACACAGTGAATCCCTCGGAGGCGAACTTCTTGGCGATCTCGCCGCCGATATAGTCGCCGGCACCAATCACTGCCACTGTCGCGTTTCTCTTCTGCACGGGTCGTCTCCCGGTTAGGTTAGATCTGTCGAAGCTGTTTTGCCCGCACCACAGCACCCGGCTCGATGCCGCGGCCTTACCATGACCATCCGACTGCTCGCGGCATCGACCGCGCCTGGAATGTCCGCCATGGTCACCTCCCAAATGATTGAGCCGGCGCGTACACCGCCCCATGCACAATGGGGATTTAACGTTCTTTTTTAGAACTCGTCAATCGCTAAATTCTGAAAGCCGGCTGTACGAGAACCGGGCAGTTTTACTGCCGTTTTAGACGATCCAAACGATTCATTTACAGCGCGACGGGAACGGTTGCTAATAAGTTCGAAATTAGAACTCATAGGAGGAGCAGCATGGGAGAGGGTTGCAGGATGGCGATCCTGGTGGGTGCGGGCGATGCGATCGGCGCGGCGCCGAAGGCGGCTATACCGTATGCATCCGCCGGCGCGACGCCGGCAAATCGCAACGGCTTGTGGACGAACTGACCGCTGCCGGCCGGCTGTCGCGCAACTACGCCGGCGACGGCGATCAGCAGCACACTGCTCGCCGTCCCAAGCTTCAGAGCGGCGACGATTTCCTCCCGGGCTGGCTCATGTATTCACCTTCGATTTTCTGCGGAGGGGACTGAGGCTTGTTCGCGCAGCCCTGAGTGGGCGGCTTCGTCGTCGGCGCTACGCCCTCTCACGGGCAGGCAACCTGGTCTGCTCAAGGATGGACTCCTCGACGTCGCGGAGCTGGTCCTTGCCGAAGAACATTTCCTTTCCGACGAAGAAGGTTGGCGAACCGAACGCTCCCCGGCTGACTGCGTCGTTGGTCAAATCGATCAGCCTCTTCTTGACGTCATCCTGCTGCGCACGGGCGATTAATCGATCGATATCGACGCCGGAGGAGATGAAGGCACTCCTGAAGATCTGGAGATCATCCATCTTCTTCGGCTCTTCCCACATATGGTGGTAGGCGGCTCGGAAATACGGCTCGAACATGCCTTCGAATTGGGCCGCGACGGCGCCGCGCATCAGCATCAGCGTATTGACGGGGAAGAACGGATTCTGGCGAAACTTCGTGACATTGTGGCGGCGGATGAACCGCTGGGTCTCCAGCGCCTGATATTCCGGCTTGTTCTTGATCCCGCGAAGCGAGTCGAATGGCGACATGTTGCCCGTCGCCTTGTAGATGCCGCCAAGCAGTACGGGGACGTAGTCGAACTTCACGCCGGTGCGCTGCTCGATGCCTGGGATAGCCACCTCCGCCAAATAAGCATTCGGGCTGCCGAAATCGAACTGAAATTCCACCTTCAGGATCATGTCGGCTTCCTCCGAGACCGTTGGCAAAATGCTGGCATCCGGGGCTCAGCACCTCAACCATATAGTTCTAAAACAGAACTGTCAAATCGCCCGGGAATGGCCCGTTTTGCCTGATCTGGAGGGGGATTGTTTGAAATTTAGTACCTATCTAGAATGCAAGAAGGCCGTGCCGGCCTCCCTGACGATTCGCGCCCCGCGACGGGCCGCTGGAGTTGAATGAATGAAGTGGAAGGAGCTCGAGGAAGAGCCGTGTTCGATGGCCCGCACCATCGGCGTGATCGGCGATCGCTGGACTCTTCTGATCTTGCGCGAATGCTTTCTGCGCACCCGCCGCTTCGAGGGCTTCCAGTCGGCCCTCGGTATCACGCGCCACCTGCTGGCCGAGCGGCTGAAGAAACTGGTACGGCAGGGCATTCTGCGCCGCATTCCCTACCAGGAATCCCCCAAGCGCCACGAATACATCCTGACTCAAAAGGGGCTCGATCTGTATCCGATCATGATGGCGATCGTGCATTGGGGCGATACCCACATGGTCGACGAGCGCGGCAGGCCGTTGCTGCACCAGCACCGCAAGTGCGGCAAGGACTTCGATCCGGTCATGGTGTGCTCCGAGTGCGGCGAGCCGCTTTCGGCCAAGGAGGTCCACACCCACCCGGGGCCGGGCGCCCGTAGCACCCCACCGAACCCGGCGTCCGCGGCCTCGAAGGCGAAGGCGCGCTCCCGCGCCGCTTAAGGCGCGCGGATCCATGATCTCTCGCCAGCTGTAACAGGCGGGCAGCCGATGTCGCCCCTATACCCGGATTACATCTGGAGCCGGTTCGCGCGTGTAGAGACGTTCAACTTGTTCGGATCGGACCTTCAGCACGGCGCGCTGGTTGACATAGGCCTTGTCGGTGATCTCTCCTGCCGCCATTGATGGCGGATCTTTTAGCAGGATGAAGGAGCAGATCTTTTCACTGCTTCCGGTGGTCTCGTTGTAGTCCCGAAAGCGATCCTTCAGGAACTGAATGACGAGAGGATCGCAAGTCAGATCCCCGGCTGGAGCCGCCGAGATCCGGGCCGCCTCGGTCGGGTTCAACCAGCACAGCAGCCCGCATGCCTCGCGATTCTCGCCGGCAACGACAATGTCCAGCAAGACTCCGCGCGTCGCGGCCAGGATCGCCGCGCGCATGTTTCCGATCGAGACCCAGGTGCCGTTCGCGAGCTTGAAATTCTCCGAGATTCGCCCTGTAAAGCGCAGCCCCAGCTCTGGCCGATCCGGGTCCAAGAACGAGACCGTATCCCCGATCCTGTAGAAGCCTTCTTCATCGAATGCCCTTTCCGTCAAATCCGGCCGGCCGAGATAACCAGGCGTGACGTTGGGCCCCTTGACCCTGGCCTCGTACGTATCGGAAACGGGAAGCAACTTGAGCTGAAGTCCCGGCGCGGGAAGCCCAATCTCCCCCGGACGGTCCGTCGCCCAATGCGTCGTACTGATCGTCGGCGCCGTTTCGGTCGTGCCGTACCCCGACATCACCGGAATCCGCCGTCCGGCTATTGACGATGTCAACCGATACAGTTTCTCAAGCGTGTCTTGCGAGATTGCAGCCCCCGCATAGGTCATGCGATCCATCCGCTTGAACACGCTGGCGCCGAGCTCGGGGTCTTTCTCGATTGCGTCGCAAAGCAGATTGTAACCGGCAGGTACATTGAACATGGCGGTCGGCGAAATCTCCTTGAGATTGGCAAGCGTCTTGTGAAACAGCTGCGGCACCGGCCGCCCATCGTCGATATAAAGCGTCCCGCCGTTCTTGAGGATGCCATGAAGAATGACGTTGCTGCCCATCGTGTGGTGCCAGGGCAACCACTCCACCTGGATCGGCGCCGCCGGAGGTGACACCAACTGAGTGCTCATTTGCAGCGAGCTTGCCATCATGCGGTGGGTGTTGAGCACCCCCTTCGGAGAGCCCGTCGAACCTGACGTGAAGAGAATCTTGGCAACATGGTCGCAAGAGACTGCGCGGGAAGCCTGGGCAAATCCCTCATTCCCGGCTCCGTCAGTCAGGGCACGGAAAGGTACGGTGTCTGGCGCGCCGTCTACACTGATCCATGTCGCGGTTGCCAGCTCGGGTATGGAGCGGCCGGCGGAGAAGTCACGTCCGCTTTGAGCAAACACGAAATTCGGCCGCAGCACTTCAGCCACTTCCTTGAGACGCGCAAGTCCCCCGGGCATCAGCGTGTAGTTCGGCGATATCGGCGCCAGGATAACTCCCATCGACATCGCCGCAAACGAAATCACCGCGTTCTCGATCGAGTTTCCCGACAGGATTGCCAGCTTGTCGGCCGGCTTGGCACCCATATCGATCAGGCTCTGGCCGACCGCCTGAACCCGAGACCATGCCTCACCGTAGGTGATCTCGTCCCATCCGCCCTTCACATCGCGCTGCGCGAGGAAAACCCGGTTCGGAGCGGCGTCGGCCCATCTCGGCAGAAAATCGGTGATGCGCCAGTCACAGGGCTTCCATTCAAGAGGAGAGCTCAACACGAGCGTGCCGTCGGACCGGCGTTCGATTCGGAGCTCCCTTGGCGCAAACTTCAGTGCCGTCGTCGACATCGCAATGATCTCCTGAATTTCCGGAGGCCGATTCCGCGCGCTGCACGCGTCATGTTGCGCAGGCGCCGGCGGCCGCTGCAGTTATCGATACGTCCGTCACAATGCCTGCTGCGGGCTCATTCGGACCTGGCGTCCAGCACATCCCCGAAGGCTTCCCAGGTGGCGCCGTTCCATCGCTGCAGACGCATCTGCGTCCAGATCATGTTCTCGGTTTCGCTGGTGTTGACCTTGATGCCCGGCAGCGCGGTGGGAACGACGAAATCCCTGAGATTTTTGGCTTGCGCCAGGATGTTCTTGCGAGAGAGATCATCTCCGCATTGCTTGAGGATCTGCTCGAGCAGGATGCCCTGCTGGTAACCGGTCAGATAGCTGCCGTTGGTGATATCGACGCCGGACAAATACTTGTCGACAAACGCCCGATATGCCCGCATGCCAGGATCATCCTTCCACGTGGGATCCACGACATCCTTGTTGATGGTTCCAACGATCACTCCGACCGATTTGTCGAGCCCGGCCGGAGTGAGAGTGCCCCCAACCGAACTGGACGGAAAGTTGACAACGACAGTTGCTTTCCAGCCGATCAAAAAGGCTTGCCGGATCGCCTGTGCCGCGAACTTCGGCGTGCCAGCGATCAGCAGGGCCTCGGCACCGGAGCTCTTGAGATTGGTGATCTGCGAATCGACAGTCGGTTCGGTGACCTCATAAGACGCGGTGACGACCTTGCGATCGTAATCCTTGCCGAGAAACGCCTTGAAGGCATTGACATAGTCTTTGCCGAGGTCGTCGTTCTGGTAGAGGATCGCATATTTGGCGTTCGGCAGAGCCTTCGTCAGGTACTTGGCGTAGATCTTTCCTTCCGTATCGTAGCTGACGAGACCCGTCGTGATCAGCGGGTAATTGGCGACGTCGGTGAACTTGGACGATCCGCTGACGATCGCGATGCTGGGTACCCCTTTCGACTTCAGGTATTTTGCCGTCGCCGAAATGGCGGGAGTGCCGAGCTGACCGAACATGAATGCAATTTCATCGCTCTCAACGAGCTTACGAACTTGCTCCACCGCCTTCGGCGGGCTGTACGCATCGTCATAGGCAATGTAGTTGATCTTGCGTCCGTTGATGCCGCCGCGATCATTCACCGATTGAATGTAGGCGATCAGGCCCTTGCCCACGAGGCCTATCGATGATGCCGGTCCACTAAACGGAAACACCCCGCCGATCTTGATCTCGGTCGCCGTGACCCCGGGCTCGTCAGCTGCTAACGCCGGCCCGCTAAAGAGCAAAACCAGAGCAGCAAGCACCTTCCACTTCGCCAACATTGCCTATCCTCCCTTGATGCCTATCTGCCCGGGCACGTCGTTGCTTTTGTGGCGCCGCTGATCGCCCTGCCTCGCCGCCGAACCAAGCCTGCGGCCGTTGAAGCTCGGCCGTCTTACCTGAAATCATACAGTTCTTTTTTAGAACTGGTCAAGCACTTAGATGTCGTCCGGTTCAGCGACTACGAGCCTGCTTGCTGGTGGTCGGCGAGCCGCCGTTCTGACAGATTCATCAAGGATATAAGCCAATTTTTTAAGCTTATAGGATGTGCTGACAAGCCAATCCGCCGATCGAGAGACGCACCGGCAATTGCCAATTCTTAAATTCTATTATGAAACGATATCGGCTGGCACAAGCACCTTGGCCCGGGACAGCTTCGCACCATTTGCCACACGCCAACCAGGCGATAGCCGCGGCCGACCGTGGCGACGAGCATGTCGCGCGCAGAGCCAAAAGCCTTCCGGATCGCCGCGATGTGCACGCGGAGCGCGCTCTCCTCGACGAAGGCTCCCTGCACGATCGCGCGATCGAGTCTGACATCGGTGACAGGATTGCCTGCGACAACGCACAAAGTATTCGTCGATAGACTGGCCACTATGTCCTGCAGTCGGCCATCTTCTCGCGAGCGTGATGCACACGCACGAGTTTTGCCCGCCGGACGACCTATATATCTCGGCATAGAACATAATTCCGGAAACGCCATCAGCCGAGCAGCGATCTCTCGCCTAGCGACTCCGCACGAGACAACAATGGAGAATCGCTATGAACGCATTGAAGATCCTGATCGCTGCGGCACTGATCTCAACAGCGACACTGTCGTCCGCCTCCGCCGCCTGGTCCTTCGCCGACCAGGAGCCGGCGGCCTATGCCTCGATGTATCCCGACCGCGACGTGCTGAATGGCGGCGCGTTGACACCGGCAGGACGGATGGGCCTCGAGCGCCCCGGTGGCGCAGCTCCCGTGTTTGGCGCGGGTCAGGTGCACGGCTACAACCGGCGCCGATGACAAGGTGGAGCGAGCAGACATGATGCAGCCTGCAGGTGCAGGCGACCATCGTCCGCGATCACGAACGGAGTACGTCCGCGTCATGCGCGCGCAATCGCCACGAATATCGCGCGCATGACTCCGTGCAAAGACGAAAATGATCGTTCGATTGATACTGCAGATCCAGCACACGCATACACATGTCTGGCGAGCGAGCCGAGGCGTTCCCGGCATCGCTTTGTCAAGGAGACGTACGATGACTACACTGAAGCTGTTTTCGGCCGGACTGATCGCTGCGGCGATGGTTGCCTCCCCTGCGATTGCGCGCGAAAGCAATACGAACGCGCGGCGGACGAACGTCGATGCCTACGCATCGGCGCAACGTGTTCCGGTCACTTCCAAGCGCGGCTGCACGCGGGCTCCGGACGTCGGCGCCTATGCAACTGCCCCGTGGCGCCGTCCGCCCTGCGAGCCCACGTCCGGCTATTGAGCGCTCGAACCGGACGAGGCCCTTTCGGCCGACGCAGTCGGGCACACTGAGCCGAAGCGGTTCGTCACACGGTCTCGAGGCTTTTCGTCTCAAGCGGGAAGGAGGAATGGCAACTCTTCGTGACGCTGTCATTCCTCCTGCGGCTATGCGAGCTCCGCACACTTCTCGACGAGCTTCGGACGCACGACGGGCACGACACCGAGCGCATATCGACGGCTGCACGCTTCTCCCGCCGGATTGCGGGACGCTGGCGCAGCGCGGGCCGAGACGCCGGCGGATATTTGCGCGGCCCGATCAGGCGATTGCGCTGCACGCTTCACCCTCAGCAGCCCGGCGGCAAAATCGGCGATACGCCGGGCGTTGGCGCCGCACCTGTTGCGTTGGCCGGCATCACTGTCGCAGGCGACGCCAGATTCATCGTCATACCTTCCGCACATGTCGACGTGTTGGGGCTCGGCGCGACCGCGGCATTTGGATCGATGCCCGTGCCGCCAGCGTCAGTGATGACCTGTGGGATCGTGCCGGGCGAGGGTCCGGTCGGCACGTCCGCAATCAAGAGCGGCAAGGATGCAGCGCTCGCGACGGCTCCGCCTGGTGTTGAACTGCACGCGGTGGTCGCAGCCGTCCCCGCCGGCGCAGCCGCGGGAACGGTCCCGATCGAGCTGGTGTTCTGCCCCATCGCCGGCACGATCGGGACCACACTGCCAGACGCCGGCAAACCCGTGTTCGATACGATCGGGGTCGCCGGCACCGGCGTCGGAGACGCCGATGGTGGCGCACAGACGACGACCGTACCCGGCGTCGTCGGATCCGAGGCAAGCGGAACGGGTGCCAGCGTGGTATCGGGCGCGCCCGGCACGGTCGCTGCGGAAAACGGCCCCGGGCTATTGAGCGGTGCGGTGACGATCGCACCCGGCACGGTCGGAAGGTCCATCGCCGTGCTGCCGGTCGTCGCCACCTGGGCTTCACTTGCAGAGCAGCCGAGCAACAGGGCGGCGACCGCCGCACACGCGATCCGGATCATGTCTGCGTCCCCTGGCTCGCATCCTGCTTGCGGATGGCGACCTTGCTGCCCTCGACCAGATTGACCGGCGGATTGAGCACGACCTGGTCGCCGGGCCGCACACCCTCGCGCACTTCAATCGACGTGCCGAAATCCCGCGCGATCGAGACCTGCTGCAAATGAACGGTGCCGTTGCGCACGACCGCGACATGGAGACCGTTCTGGTCGAAGACCAGCGCGTCGGCCGGAACCGACACCGACGGCGTCTTGCGCGGGATCGACAGCTCGACCGTGCAGTAGATGCCGGGATTCAAGGCGCCGTCAGGATTGGGAACGTCGATCTCGGTCAGTAACGTCCGGCTTCCCGGCTGCAGCGCGGTGGCGATGCGCGTGACCTTCCCCGGAAAGGTCCGGCCCGGGATCTCGGGGACGCGAATGTCGGCATCGACGCCCGGCGCGACGCCGAAGGCCTCGTCCTGCGGCACGAAGACCTGCGTTCGGATCACGTTCGAATGCATCAGCGTGAACATGAAGGTCGATCCGGCCGAGACGAGGCTGCCATTGTCCACGTTGCGTTGCGTGATCACGCCGTCGAACGGCGCCACCACGCGCTGGTAGGCCTTCTCCTGCTGAAGCACGCGAATCTGCGCCTCCTGCGCCGTGATGTTCGACTGGGCCACGTTCACGGCGGCCTGCTGAGCGCGCAGGGTGAGACGGTCGTTATCACCCTGCTGGGCCGTCAACCAGCCCTGCTTGACCAGATTGCTGTCCCGCGCATTGGTGACGTCGGCAAGCTCCCGGCTCGCTTGCGCCTGCTGCAACGCAGCCTGGTTCTGCGTCAGCGTCGCCTGCGCCTGCGCGATCTGCTGGTCGAGCTCCGGCGCGGTGATCTCGGCAAGGAGATCGCCCTTCTTCACGCGGTCGCCGATATCGACGTAGCGCTTCTCGATGTAGCCGCTGGCCCGCGCGAAGATGTTCGCCGCCTCGAATGCCGTGGTGGTCGCCGGCAGCGTGACCTTCATGAGGTCGCCGCTGGCACGGACCGTCGCCACCCGAACCTCCGGAATGGCGGTCCTGGTCTGCTGTGTCGATACGGCCAGATCGCGTGCGGCCTGATAGTGCCGCCAGCCGCCCACGCCGAGCCCGCCGGCAAGGAGCAGAAGCGCGGCGCCGCCGAGCCATGCGCCGCCGTATCGGCGTCGCGGCTGTGCCTCCTTGCCGGGCAACTCCACGATGCGGCAGCTTTCCGCATCAGGCCGGTCGCTCACGTCGTCGCTATTGGTCCGCACGCGAACATCGCTCATTCCGGTTGCTCCTCGAATACGCCGTGGTGAGCCTTGCCGTCATTGCCCTTGCGCAGCCAGGCGAAGAGATAAGGCACGATCAGCAATGTCGTCGGCGTCGCGAACAGCAGCCCGCCGATGACGGCGCGGGCGAGCGCCGCGTTCTGCTCCTCGCCCGGGCCTCCGATCGCCATCGGGATCATGCCCACGATCATCGCGGCGGCCGTCATCAGCACGGGACGGATTCGCGTGCGGCCTGCGCTCAACGCAGCCTCGAACGCGGACTGTCCTCTCAGCTGCGCCTCACGCGCGAAGGTCACGAGCAGAATGGAATTGGCCGACGCAACGCCCACCGCCATGATCGCGCCCATCAGCGAAGGCACGTTCAGCGTCGTCCCGGTGATGAACAGCATCGTCACGATGCCGCAGAAGGTCGCCGGCAGCGCCATGATGACGACGAAGGGGTCGCCGAAGTTCTGGTAGTTCACGACCATCAGCATGTAGACCAGGATGGCGGCAAACAGCAGTCCGATCCCGAGATCGCGGAACGATTGATGCATGCTCTGGATCTGTCCCAGGACCTGAATCGAATTCCCCGGCTGGAGCTGCTTCTGAAGCGTCGACGTCACCTTGTCGATGTCGGCCGCGACACTGCCGAGATCGCGCCCCTGCACGCTCGCATAGACGTCGAATACCGGCTGGACATTGGCCTGGTTCAAATTGGTCGACACGGTCCCGCGCTTGAAGGTCGCGACATTGCTGAGCAAGCCCGGCACCGTCTGTCCGCTTGCAGCGAGCGAAGCCGACACCGGCGTGTTCCCGAGTGCGTTGAGCGAATTGGCCCTGTACTCCGGCGTCTGCACGGCCAGATAATAGGGAATACCCGACGTCGGGTCGGTCCAGAAGTTCGGCGAGACCTGGGCTGACGAACTGAGGCTGACATTGATGTTGGTCGCCACCGTGCTGGCATTGAGTCCCAGCTGAGCGGCCCGGGTCCGGTCGATGTCGGCATAGAAAGCCGGTGCATCGACCTCCTGCTGGAGATGCGCATCGACCACCCCTGGAATGGCCGCCAGGCTCTTCTGCAGCTCCTTCGCCACGGACAGATTGTTGGCGCCGTAGCCGACGGTCCGGACGTCGATCTGTGCCGGCAGGCCGAAATTCAGGATCTGGGTGACGATATCGGCCGCCTGGAAGTAGAAGGTGTCCTCCGGGAACGCCGCCGGGAGGACCTGGCGCAGCTTCTTGACATAGTCCGCGGTCGGCCTGTGGCCGTCCTTGAGCGATACGAGGATCGTGCCGTCGTTCACGCCGATCGTCGAACCGTCGGTGAAAGCCAGATTATAGGGACGCGCGGGCAGTCCGATATTGTCGACGATCAGCCCGCGATCCCAGTCCGGAATGACTTGGCGGATCTTGTCCTCGACCGCCTGGAAGATCGCCTCGGTGCGCTCGATGCGGGTGCCGGCGGGCGCTCGAACATGGAGCTGGATCTCGCCGCCGTCGATCAGGGGATAGAAGTCCCGGCCCACGTAGACGAACATGACGGCCCCGAGAGCCAGCACGAGCACGACCACGACCGGCACGATGCTGCGCCGGCGGAGTAGAATCATCAGGAGCGCGGAATAGCCATCGCGCAGGCGCTCGAAGGCGCGCTCGAACGCCGCAGAGGCGCGCGAAAACACGCCGGACGGGGCCCCGCCCTCGCCATGGCGCCGCTCGCCCTTCAGCAACAGGCCGATCGTGATCGGCGTAAGGGTTCGCGACAGCACGTATGAGGCCAGCATCGCAAACACCACGGCAAGGCCGAGCGGCGTGAAGAGGTATTTGGCCGGTCCTTCCAGGAATACGACGGAGGTGAAGACGCAGCTGATTGCCAGCGTGGAAACGAGCGTCGGCACGGCGATCTCGGCCGCACCGTGCAGCGTCGCTTCCGACAGCGGCATCCCCTCCTCGGTCCAGAGCCGATGCGTGTTCTCGATCGTCACCGTGGAATCGTCGACCAGGATGCCCACCGCGAGTGCCAGCCCTCCCAGCGTCATCGTGTTGAGAGTCTCGCCGAGGAAGTGCAGCACGATGAGCGAGGACAGCATCGCGAGCGGGATGGAGATCAGGACCACGAGCGTCGACCGCCACGATCCCAGAAATACCAGGATCATCAGCGCCGTGAGACCCGCCGCGATCGCGCCTTCGCGCAGCACGCCGTCGACCGAATGGGTGACGAAGACCGACTGGTCGAACAGTTCGCTGATCTTCAGCCCGGCAGGGGCCGACGCCCGGATCGACGCCAGGGCATGCTTGACGCCGTTGACGACGGCGAGCGTCGAGGCATTGCCGTTCTTGATCACGCTGAGCAGGACCGCGCGATGACCGTCCTCGCGCACGATGTTCTGCTGGACCTGCGATCCGTCGCGGACCTGGGCGACATCCTTGAGCAGGATGGTCGCGCCGTTCGCGAACTTGACCGGGATATTGTTGAGATCCTTGATCGAGGCCGGCGTCGCGTTGGTCCGGATGGTGTACTGGGTGTCACCGATCTTCGCCGTGCCGGTCGGCAGCGTCAGGTTCTGGGTGTTCACCGCATTGACGATGTCGAGCGGTGTCAATCCGCGCGACAGCAGCTTGTTGGGATCGATGTCCACCATGATCTGCCGGTACTTGCCGCCCGCAGGCGTCGGCAGCGTCACGCCCGGAACAGGGGCCAGCTGCTGCCGGATCCGGTAGATGCCGAAATCGTACAATTGCTGCTCGTTCAGTTTGTTGGACTCGAGGCTGAGCTGCAGCACCGGCACGCTCGAGGCATTGAACTGCACGATGACGGGCGGCTGGATGCCCGGCGGCATCAGCGCGCGGATGGCGTTGGTTGCCGAGACGATTTGCGAGATCGCGAGATCGAGATTGACGTCCGGCTGGAAGTAGATCTTCTGAACCGACAGGCCGTTGAGCGTCTGCGCTTCGATGTTCTTGATGCCGCTGACATTGGCGCTGATCGAGTACTGGCTGTACGTGGAGACGCGCTGCTCCATCTCCGGCGTCGAGAGGCCGGTATAGCTCCAGATGACCGTGACGACGGGAATGCGGATCTCGGGAAAAATGTCCGTCGGCATCGACCAGACCGCAATGCCGCCGAGAAACAGGATCAGCGCCGCGAGCACATAGAAGGTGTGCGGAAAGCGGAGCGCAAAGCGGACAATTCCCATGATGGCGCCTGCCTGGAGGTTGCGCGAGGTCTCTGTTCAGATGGCGGCAATGCGCGACCGTTCAAATGAAAACGAGTTCAGCATCGCTGGCGGTTGGCACCAGGGACGGCGACTGCGTGGCACGGATCGCGGCTTGCCGGACCTTTGCAAAGGCGCGAAGCTCGATCTGGCGAACGCGTTCGCTGGAGATCGAAAGCTCGCGGGCGAGCTGATCGAGCGTCGGGGGATGCTCAGCGAGCCGCCTTGCCTCCAGCACGCGCCGCTCGCGCCCCGTGAGAGTCTTGAGCGCAGCGCGCAGGGCGCCGGTCCGACGCTCCGTCTGATCCCGATCGGCAAGGGTGGTCTCGGCGTCGCTCGCCTCGTCCACGAGCAGGGCCTCCCACTCGGCACCTTGCTCCTCGCCGCCGACCCGCGCGTTCAGCGACAGGTCGCCGCGCAGCCGGCAATCCATCTCGATCACGTCACGCGCGGACACGTCGAGCTTGGCGGCAATCGCCTCGGCAACGTCAGGCGTGAGCCCCGCCATCGCGCCGCCGGCGGTCTTTCTCATCTCGCCGCGGAGCCGGAAAAACAGCTTCTTCTGGGCCGCCGTCGTTCCAATTCTGACCAGCGACCAAGAGCGCAGGATGTATTCGTGAATGGCGGCCTTGATCCACCATGTCGCATAGGTGGAGAATCGCGAGTTTCGATCGGGCTCGAACCGTGACGCGGCAATCACGAGCCCGAGATTGGCCTCGGCCATGAGGTCGGCGAATGGCAGACCGTAGCCCCTGTAGCTCCGCGCGATCCTGGCGGCGAGGCGGAGATGGCTCGTGACGAGCGTATTCGCGGCATCGCCGTCCCGCGTCTCCTGCCAGCGACGCGCAAGCTTCTGCTCCTGCTCGCGCTCGAGCAGGTCGTAGCGGCCGATCACTGCGGAATACGGATTGGCCACGCCGGCCGCTGTAGGCCTGGCCGGCAGGGCGAAATCGATCTTGCTCAAACCCGCGTGACGCGTTGGCATCTCTTGCTCCCACATTCGAACCGGCGAACGGAGCGTAAGAGGCCTCCGACTGACGGCGCCAGTAAATTGGACTTAACAAGCCTGAATTCGCTTTCAGATATCTCGACGTGATTTCCGCTTCGCACGTATCGCGCGCGCCCCTCGCGGTCACATCGGCGCGAGGCTGGCGTGACGCGAGCGAGCGAGGTCGGATGCCGCGGCCCCGCGTGATGTCGCTCCCGCCGCGGCGAGGATCTCCACCCGTCCGCCGGGCGCCGAACAAATGGTCAGGCGGAAGCCGTGCAGCTTGACGATGGCGGCGACGAGGCTCAGTCCCAGCCCCACGCCCGGCGTGTTGCGCATCTTGTCGGAGCGATAGAACCGCCGCAGCACCGCCTCGCGCTCCCCCTCGCCGATGCCGGGGCCGGTATCGCTCACGCCGACGCGCACGGTCTTGTCGTCCGACGCCAGCTCGAGCGTCACCCTTCCGCCGCGCGGCGTGAACTTGACGGCGTTGTCGACCAGGTTGGCGATCGCCTCGAACAGCAGGTCCGGGTCGCCCCGCACCTCCGCCTTGCGGTCGATGGCGACGCGAAGCGCGATGTCCTTGTCTTCGGCGATCGGTTCATAGACGTCGCACACCTGCCGCAGGATCTCGTCGAGCGCGACGTCACCGAAGCCGGCCGTGCGGCTGCTGCTCTCGATTTCGGCCAGGCGCAGCAGCGCGGTAATGATCGCGAGCGACTGGTCGATGCCGGCGATGGACTTGTCCACGACGTCCTGAAGGTTCTCCAGCGTGGCTGCGTGTGTGCGGCCGCGCTCCAGCGCCAGGCGGACCCGCGTGAGCGGCGTCCTGAGATCGTGGGCGATGTCGTTGCCGACGCCGGCCAGCGCGTTGATCGTCGTCTCCATCTCGTCGAGCATGCCGTTGACGATCCTGGCCAGTCGCGCCAACGGATCGTCCGCATTGGTCTGCGGCAGCCGCTCACGGAGATCGCCGGCCACGATGCGCTGAACGTGCCGGTTCACCTGCTCGACGCGTCTCTCGGCACGGATGCTGAGCCAGGCCCCGGCCAGCAGGCAGAAGCAGAATGCCGGCAGCAGGCCGAGCAGCAAGGCCTGCCCGACGACGCTGGAGATCTCGCGCGTCTCATCGACATTCCGCCCCATCACGAGAATGCGGCCGTTGCCGAGTTGCCGGCCCGCGGCCTTGACGACGGCATCGCGAACCGGCGGCGACCCGACCCGGGCGAGCCGCATGCTCCGGACCGGCCCGCCGAGATCGAGATGCGGCGGCAACCGTTCGATGTTGCCGGCAAGCCGCGCGCCTGCGGCATCGAACAGGCCGGCATATTGCACGCCCCTGGAATCCTGCTTGAGATGATCGGAAATCGCGTCGGTGAGACGGCCGGGCGGCAGCTGGGCCAGGAAGTTGAGCTGCGTTGCGATCATGCGATCGGACCGCATGATCAGGTAATCATCGATCTTCCAATAGATGAAGGCGAACAGGGCGGCGACGAACAGCGCCAGCGCGGCGGCAACCGCTGCGGCCCAGAGGAACGTGTTCGAACGGATGAACTCAATCTGGCGCATGATCCGCCGGACCTGTCAGCGAACGCGGAGGATGAATCCTGAGCCGCGAACGTTGTGGATGAGCTGCGTTTCACCGGGACCGTCGACCTTGTGGCGAAGACGGCCCATGTGCACGTCGATGAGATTGGTGGTCGCCGGGACGAATTTGTAGTTCCAGACCTCCTCGAGCAGCATCGCCCGCGTCAGCAGCTGATCGCTCCGCCGCATCATGTATTCGAGCAGACGGAATTCGCGCGGCAGCAGGTCGATCTCGCGCTCGCCGCGCCGGGCGGTCCGCTCGATCAGGTCGAGCTCCAGCGGCCCGGCATGCAGCGTGGTCTCACGGTTGTCGATCGGACGGCGCAGCAGCGCCTCGATCCGCGCGACGAGCTCGACCAGCGCGAACGGCTTGGTGAGATAGTCGTCTCCGCCGACGCGCAAGCCGCGCACCCGGTCATCGACGGCGCCGAGCGCGCTCAGCACCAACACCGGCGTCCTGACCTGATCCTTGCGCAAGGCCTCGATGACGGTGAGCCCATCCATTCCGGGCAGCATGCGATCGACGATCAGGGCATCGGGCGAGGATTCGCGCGCGCGGTCGAGACCGCCGATGCCGTCGGGCGCCCATCGCACCTCGAAGCCGTGCTCGGTGAGCTCCGACACGATCGCGTCGGCAGTCTCGGTGTCGTCCTCGATCAGGAGAATCCGCGTCATTGTGCTGGTCCCACGTGCTGCGAGACGTTGAGGCCGGCGGCGAGGCATGGGCTCGCTGGTCCGCGACGACATGTTCAATGCCCCTCCGGGCCGAACATGCGGGGCCGCACCGTCATACGACGCGCCGCCGGCTCGTCATGCAGATAGTCCCGCGCGGGACCGAGCACCATTAAATAGCATGTCAGGGAGACCGGACGCGCGGCCACCGCCGGCGGCGCGAGCGCGATCGGATGTGCTGTCGCCGCGATCATCTCTCATCTCCATGCAGCAGGACGCTCTTAGAGATATGTCCTTCGCGAGCCCGTTGTTACGCGCCTGGCACCGCGAACGTTGCTGGATTGCACGATCGTGCTTGCCGGCAACGCCGGGATCACGGGCCGTTGAAGGCGGGTGAGCAATTCGTGCGTTTGGTTCGCGCGCGACCATACGCACCTCCTTCGCAGGCCGGCGTGGACTGCCTGCTGTCACACAAGGAGAATCCCAATGACCACTCTCAAGCTGTTGTCGAGCGGACTGATCGCTGTCGCCATGCTCGGGGGACCCGCCATGGCGCGCACCAGCCATGCGGTCACGCATCCGTCCGCCATGCAGGCCGATCCGGTCGCATCGGAGGGACTCGCCTATCAGGGCGAGCGCGCCTGCGTTCCGGCCCCGCGTGTCGGCGCATTCGCGACGGCGCCGTGGACCGGCAACAACGTTCCCTGCGAGCCGGGCACCGGCAGCTTCTGATCGCGGCGACATCGCGGCCGGCCAGGCGAGCGCCTCGCCCGGCCGCCGCAATTCGATGATTCACGCGGGCCCGATGTTCGGGCCCGCTTGCGTTTAGTGACGCGCGCCGGTGAGCGGCCGGATCATCTCGCCGATAAGCAGGGCCCCGCCTGACATCGAATTCAGTGGGAGTGACGCGCGGGCTTCCTATCTGTCTTCACGATAGGGCTTGCCGACGGCACGAAGCGCAAGCGAACGCATCGGCCGCCGCGCATCCGGACACGAAAGGAGTCCCTCATGAAACGAGCATTGATGATTCTGGCGACAGCGGCGCTTGCTTCCACACTGGCTGTCGGAACGGCCGAGGCGCATGGCGGCGGTGGCGGTGGCCATGGCGGCTTTGGTGGTGGCCATTTCGGCGGTGGCGGCCATATGGGCTTTGGCGGCGGCGCGCATTTCGGCGGCATGGGACATGCCGGCGGATTCGGCGGCGGTGCCCGGTTCGGTGGCGAGCACCTCGGCTTCGGTGGCCATGCCGGCGGCCTCCGCCAGCACGCGTTTCACCACTTCGGCCGCTTCCGGTCCGGATATGGATTCTACGGCGCCTATCCGGATTGCTATGACTGGTACGCGTTTCATCCCGGCCAGCCGTTGCCGCTGAGCTGCAGCTGAGCCTGCATGCGATGCCGATCGGTCCGGAATGCGCAACCTCGCAGTGCCGGCCGATCGCACCGCAGTTGGGTAGCATGGTTGTGGACCGGCGTTGCGCAGCTTCGCGTTCTCGCGGCCTGTTTCGCCCGAGCTTTGCTTGATCTCGCCGCCCTCTTGTCCAAGAGGGCGCAGGGAAGACCGGGTGCTGACCTCGCACCCGCGGTCCGCTGCGCGAAAGGTAGCGCAAAAGAACCGCACAGCAGCATACAGGTGGTGCCAATCACTCGGCCTTCCCTGCGCGATGGTCGGACGGCTTATGCCGTGCTCTCCCGGGAGCCGAGTTCGTTCTGGCCTCCCTCGCCCTCACGAAATTCACCGGCACCCGCGCCGGTTGACGCGACTGCCGCCTCCGCAAGCGCTTAGCCGTAGCAACGACGGCCAGGACCACACGGTTTTGCCGTACGCACGGCCCGCCATTTCGCCGCAGTTTTCCCGACCCTGTCGACAAAGCCGGAAACTTACAGACGAGACGAAGCCTAGCAGCGCCGCTCGTCCGCACGAAGCCTTTGGGCTCACGGAGAGCAATCCGCCCTGCCCTTGACATCTCGCACACGACGCTGCCGCGTCCACCGCAAGCCCAGCTCGCGACAATGACGACCACATGATCGCCCCTCAAGACTGAGCCGGGATGGGCGAGACATACGCGATTTCCGAATTTCGGCAAAGTGGAATATTTTTGCGGAGAGGGGTTGACGGGGTGGAGGGTGTTTTGCCCGACGGGACAAGCGGCAATCCTCGGCAATCCGGTCCCTTAGGTGGGAATTTCAATGAGGAAGAGAGCTTTTTTCAGTCCGTAGTACGTAGGTAGGATGGGGAGAGCGAAGCGAAACCCATCAAGGGTCTATCCGCGGACGAGGTATGACGGGTTTCGCAAGTGCTCTACCCGTCCTACGACCTACGTCGGTCCGATCAGCTGAGCGATCTCCCAAACATGACCTGAAGGATCGGCGAAAGATGCGGTTCGCCGTCCCCATGGACGGTCGATCGGGCCATTGAGCAGATCGACACCGATCCCCCGAAGGGCGAAGCACACCTCATCGACGTCAGCGACCCTGATCGTCAACAGCGCGCGGGCCCCTGCGGAAGACGGCCCAACCGGCAACGGCGCGACAAGCGGAGGCGCCTGAGAGACGTCGAGAAGATTGATCAGGAGGCCGCCGAATCTTAAGACAGATGAGACGGCATCCTCCCAGACTATCTCGGATGCGAAAACCTTGGCGTAGAACGCCTTCGAAGCCGCGATGTCATCAACGAACAGCGTGATGACTTCAACTTCGCTTGGCAGACCTTTGATCATGTCGCCGCACTCCCCCACCGTTACGGCGCGTGCTTGCAGACAGCACAAGCGGCGCGCCGGCGCCATGCATCAGGATCGGCTGAGGTCTACCAATCTATCAAATGGGAGCTTGGGGTCAAGATTGGTAGCGGGGGAGCGCTACCGCCTTTCCCCACACCAGCCAAACTTACGATATCTCATCCAATCCTTCGCATGAAGCAGTTCTTGAGCCTGGAAGCCAGCGCAGTATGCCGAGAGAATCATCGCGATCGTGATCGCGCGGTGACGACCGAACTTCATCGCGACTTCATTTCCCAGAATGCTGGCGGGCAGGGAGAGGACCGCGAAGACGAAGCTCACAAGGACAGGCGACAACCATGAGGGGGTGCCCTGATGCCCGATCACCAAGGTCCAAAATCCGACGAGCCAGGTCCGGATGCCGTAGAGTTCGAAGCAGTGAGCCCAGGTCCCAGCGCTCTTTTATGTGACGAACTTGCATTCCAGATGACTAGTGTCCTGAGTCACAAGTTCGCAATCGTAAAATTGCATTAGATTCGCGTGGTTGTGCCAGAGATGGTTGCTGGAACAACGACGGAGGATTTGATGTCGGTCCAGCGACTTGCGCCCCTGATATTGAGCGATGATGAGCGTGCCGAACTGACGTCGCTGACGAAGCGGCGGAAGACGGCGCAGGCGCTTGCTCTGAGAGCGCGGATCGTGCTGACCTGTGCCGAGGGAGGACAGAACAAGAAAGTGGCGGCCGAGATGGGCCTGGAGCGGGGGACGGTAGGCAAGTGGCGGCGCCGTTTTGTAGAGCGGCGCGTGGCTGGGCTTCACGACGAGCCGCGTTCCGGGGCTCCGCGCACGTTGACGATGCCCGGGTCGAAGCCGTGATCGTGCGAACGCTGGAGAACTGCCCCGAGAACGCCACCCATTGGAGCTCCCGCGGCATGGCAAGGCCAGCGGCCTGTCGGTGTCGACGGTGGAACGCATCTGGCGGGCCTTCGGGCTCCAGCCGCATCGGATGGAGACGTTCAAGCTCTCGACCGATCCGAACTTTGTGGCCAAGGTCCGCGACGTTGTCGGCCTTTACGTCTCGCCGCCGCAGCACGCCATCGTTCTGTGCGTGGACGAAAAGTCTCAAATACAAGCTCTGGACCGCAGCCAGCCGATGTTGCCGATGCGTCCCGGCCAGCCGGCCCGAAGGAGCCATGACTACAAAAGGCATGGCACCACCTCGCTGTTTGCGGCCCTCGACATCGCGACCGGACGGGTTATCGGCAAGTGTTACGGACGCCATCGTGCCGCCGAATTCCGCAAGTTCCTCGACGAGATCGAGGCTGCCGTGCCGCACGGGCTCGACGTCCATCTCGTCATGGACAACTACGCTACGCACAAGACCCCGCTGATCCGGCGATGGCTGGCTAAAAGGCCGCGATGGCATGTGCACCTGACCCCGACCAGTTCGTCATGGCTCAATCAGGTCGAGCGCTTCTTCGCGCTCCTGACCGACAAGAAGATCAGGCGAGGCGTTTATCGGAGTGTCGCCGCCCTTAGGGCGGACATCGCTTCATTCATCGAAAGGCACAACACAAATCCTGAACCATTCCGATGGACCAAGTCCGCCGATGACACCCTAGCTTCAATCGAGCTCCTCTGCCGATACAACGCCCCAGAAAACGCCAACGGCGGGGTTGCGAACTTCTGGTTCAGGACACTAGGATCCATGCTGGCGCGTTCACGTTCGAACCGAGAAGCGGAGCTAACGCCATAGCCGAGGATGTAACCGAGCGCCTCGGGATTCGTGAAGACAGGCTTGAAATTTAAAAGATGCCAGTGCTTGGGTTCCGGATGGCGCGCGTCCATCAGCAGACATGCGAGCACCTTTACGACCGGCCCCGCGCCCGTGAGCACGAATGCCCAGCGCCAGCCCAAGGCGTCTGCGACCACCTAGGAAACCAGGAAAAGGCCCCCCAGCGAAAAGCTCGATGTATAGAGCGTGACCGCGTGCGACGTGTCGCCGGCCGGCAGCCGATCGGTGAGAGCCTTGAGGCCCGGCATGTACGCGCCGGCGAAACCGAGACCCGCCAAAGCCCAGATCACGGTGCCCGACCAGAAACCATTAGCCAACAAGCCGAATGCGATCGTCGCGAGGCCGCTAACGATCAATCCACAGAACAGGACGAGGCGTGCGTCGATCCTGTCGGCGAGCGTCGTTAACACCGGGACGGTGAGCATGTAGCCGAACGCATAGCCACTCGCCATCAGGCCGCCCTCGCTCACCCCCCAAGGCCGGCATAAGATGTTGGGCGAGATTGGCCTAGAGCGTGACGTGCGGCAGGAGATTACCGATCTGCCCGAGGTACATCGCGGCAATCAACGACCGCTCGTTCAGGACAACAGTCCGACCGCCATCTTCTCGCCTGGCCGACCATGAACATCCGCAACCCACCGCGCCGGCTTGCTTCGCACCCTCATCGGCGGCGCAGCAGGCGGACGCATCCTGCTTCGCAGGACCGCCGCAGCATCCGGCAGCGTAGAACCGCGAAAGCCCTAAGAGGGTGAGCGCGGCAGGGGAGCCCAACATGGCGCTGCGCCTTCGTCGGACGCAGGCTCAGATTGGGTCTGTCTTCCAAGGTTTGCAGCGATTGAAGGCCTCCTCATCTTCGTAACAGGCGCCTGAAAAGTCTCGAAAGCGAGGAGAAGGCGTACCTTACGCTCATCGGAAATCCAATGAATGACGTTGCAAACATCCTACAATAGAGGTCGGACGCTACCATCCAGCGCGGTGCATCGGAGAGAACAGCAATTTGGTGTGTAAATCGTGGCCAAGCGGAGGCGGTGCGCAGGCGATCGGACATGAACGACATCGCCACCGGCTCATGCCAGGAGGTCGAGCTCGAAAACCTGCCCGTCGCCACCGCGCGTCTTGCCTGCTCCACCTGTGCCTCGCCGCAACGCGCGGCCCACGATCCGGATCGGGGGCCTGGGATTCGATGACCTCGATCGGTGTGTTGGCGAGATTGCTGGGAAAGCTCAGCGCGGGCAGGCCGTCTTCCTTCGCGCCGGCGCGTTGACCGCAATTGCGAAACAGCGTCAAGGCGGAGCGCCGGCCCTCGTGCGCGCCGGCAAGCTGCACGGACCGGGGCGGCGATCCCGCAGCAGCACGGACACGGTGCGGAACCGTCCACTGCCATAGTATTCCCGCTCCGACATGAGACCTTTCATCGTCGGCATCGCCAGCTACGGTCCAGCCAAACCCCGTCGGCGGCTCTCTTGTTTACCCTGTCGGGCGCTTGATGATCAAAGTCATTCTGTATTGTAAAGCTCACCAGCAACGAGCTGATAGCTATTGCCACAGACCTCATGCATGGGTTTTGATCTACTTCTGCGAGCGACATTCGGAGGAACGATCGATGGCCAACTTGCCCGCCGTCCACAAGACTCAGTTGCTTAATCCACACATTGGCGCACGAGCGGCCCAATATCTCCGTATGTCGACAGACCGGCAGCAATATTCGATCCAGAATCAAGCGGCTGTGATCGCGGCATACGCTCATGCTCACGATCTCACGATCGTTCGAACTTATCGCGACGAGGGTGAGAGCGGTCTACTCATCAAGAATAGGGCCGGCCTCATCCAGCTCATCGATGATGTCCAAAGCGGAGAAGCCGATTTTGGCCACGTGTTGGTCTATGATGTAAGCCGATGGGGCCGCTTTCAAGACCTTGATGAGAGCGCGCATTACGAGTTTGTCTGCAAGCAAGCGGGCATCAAGCTAGCCTATTGCGCCGAGCAGTTTGATAATGATGGCAGCATGCTTTCCAGCATTGTCAAGAACATCAAACGTGCCATGGCTGCGGAGTACAGTCGTGAGCTTTCGGCAAAGGTTCACGCTGGGCAATGCCGATTCGCACAACTTGGATTCAAGCTCGGAGGACGTCCCGGCTATGCTCTCTTACGGGAGCTCGTCGATTCGAGCCAGCAGTCAAGAGGCGTGCTGAAAGACGGTGATCGGAAGTACGTCACCACTGATCACATCCGGCTTCGGCCTGGCATTCCCGAACAAATTGCCATAGTGAGATGGATCTTCGAACGATTCCTTGAGGGGAAGTCCGAAGCCGCGATCGCCAGAGAGCTAAATCGGAAAGCCATACCCACGAGCACAGGAACGCGATGGAAGCGCGCAGCAGTTAACAGGGTTCTTCGGAACGAAAATTACATCGGAAACCTGACGTTTAACCGCCGATCGCGCAAACTGCGGCGGACCTGCAGCACCGACAATCCGCCGGAGCTTTGGATTACGAGCGAGGGCTGCATCGAGCCGATCATCGATCGTGAAGTATTCATAAAGGCCAACAAGATCATTCAGGAGCGACGCGTCGATATCACAAGAGAGGAGATGCTTGCGCGATTGCGCCGAACGTTGTTCAAGGAAGGACGCCTGAGCCCCGCTATCATAGAAGGGACGAGCGGCCTTCCCTGCGCCTCCACGTATCGAACGCACTTTGGTAGCATCAGGAACGTGTATCGGCTGATAGGCTACACGCCTAAACGGAACTACGAGTACATTGACTCGCGGCCGCTTTGGGCCGAGGAAAGGGCTAAACTTGCCTCCGAAATCGCTGTGGCAATCAAAAAGGCGGGAGGATCTAGCACCCCTGGCTTAACGGATTGCTTGCGCGTGAATGGATCAGGCAGCATCTCAATTCGAGCGGCGCGCTGCTGTACTAAGAAAAATCGAGCTCCATATTGGACCATTCGGCGTGAGGCACGCTTGCCTCGTGGTTGGATAGCCGCTGTGAGGTTGACCGAGCATAACAACTCCTTTCTGGATTATGTGCTGCTCTCAACCGATGGGAACGTAGTACAGACCATAGCATTTTCCGAGAGAGCTCGCGCGCGCCGTGGAATAGTTCGCTTCGAGACTCGTGATGCTTTGGCACGGGCAATTGCAAAGCAAGTAACCAGGAAAATCCGTGCTTCCGAACACACCGCTGCTCGACAGACCAACCGATCGAGATCGAGTTCGCCGAAGTCCAAAACTGTGAGCGCAAGGCGCTCGCACTACTAGCGCGTTCGCCCTTCCTCACGGCGCCAGCTCGAGGAGGAGAAAGCCAAGCTCAAGCGGATCGTTGCCGACCTGGCGCTCGACAAGGCCATGCTTCAGGATGTGCTCTCAAAAAAGCTCTGAAGCCTGGCCGCAAGCGGGAGCTTGTCGACAAGGTGCGGCGCGACTGGAAGGTTTCGATCAGGCGGGCCCGCTCAGTTTCAGCTTTCCTCTTCGACAGCCGCGTTCAGGCAAGAGCCATCGCTCGCCTGCCGCAAAATGCAGCGGACGTAACTCTTCAGTCGGGCTTGGCCTGATTGGCGCTTTAGTGCCGGTGCGCTAGAGCCACAGCGTGATCTGCCTTGCGACCTCTGCGGTGGAAATCCCGTAGCGGTCGTGCAGTGTCGGAAGTGCGCCGGCGTCAAGAAACTCGTCCGGCAATGCAATCTGGCGGAAAGACGGATGAACGCCTGAACGCATCAGAAGTGCGGCTATGGCCTCGCCAAGGCCGCCGATTGTGGTGTGGTTTTCGGCCACGACGACCAGGCGGCCTGACTTGCCAGCTTCACGCAGTATCGTCTCGGCGTCGAGCGGTTTGATGGTCGGAACATGCAGCACCGCAGCATCGACGCGGTCGTTCTTCAGAGTTTGCAAGGCCTCGAGCGCACGCATGGTCATGATGCCGGATGAGATGATTAGAACGTCCTTCCCGTCGCGGATCAGCTTGGCTTTGCCCAACTCGAACTTGTAGTCGTACTCGTCCAGCACCACCGGTACCTGGCCACGAAGAAGGCGCATGTAAACGGGCCCCTGATGCGCTGCGATCGCAGGCACCAGCTGCTCGATTTCGTGGGCGTCGCATGGGTCGATGACAGTCATGTTCGGCATGGCGCGGAAGAGCGCGAGATCCTCCGCGGCCTGATGGCTCGGGCCATAGCCCGAGGTCAGGCCGGGCAATGCGCACACGATCTTCACGTTGCGGTCTTCCTCCGCAATCGTCTGATGTATGAAATCGTAGGCACGGCGGGATGCGAACACGGCGTAAGTGGTCGCGAACGGCATGAAACCTTCGGCAGCAAGGCCCGAGGCGGCGCCGAACAGAAGCTGCTCCGCCATGCCCATCTGGTAATAGCGGTCCGGAAATTCCTTGGCGAAGATGTGTAGATCGGTGTATTTGCCGAGATCGGCCGTCATGCCGACCACATCGGGACGGCTGCGCGCGAGCTCGACCAGCGCATGGCCAAAGGGCGCTGGCTTCGTTTTCTGTCCCCCGGCCGCGATCGAGGCGATCATGGCTGAAGTGGTCAGGCGCGGCATGCCCGGCTGGGGCGCTGATCTGACGGTCTTCATGCCTGCCTCCCGGCTTCCAGCGCGGCAAGCGCGAGCTGCCATTCGTGCTGCTCGACGCGGATGAAATGGTTCTTCTCGCGCTGCTCCAGGAAGGGAACGCCCTTGCCCATCAGCGTGTCGGCGATAATCATCCGAGGCTTCGGCGCAGGATGAGACTTGGCGGCATCGAACGCGGCAACCACAGCATCGAGATCGTTGCCGTCGATCCGCTGCACGAACCAGCCGAAAGCCTGAAGCTTCTCGGCTAGCGGCTCGAACGCCATCACCTGCGTCGAAGGACCGTCCGCCTGCTGATTGTTGACGTCGACGATGCCGATCAGATTGTCGAGCTTGTAATGGCCCGCCGACTGGATGGCTTCCCAGACCGAGCCCTCGTCGAGCTCGCCGTCGGAGAACAACGTGTACACCCGCGCCTCGGATTTCTTGCGCTTCAGCCCCAGGCCCATGCCGACGGCGATGCTGAGCCCAAGCCCGAGCGAGCCGCCCGACATTTCCATTCCGGGCGTGTAGGAGGCCATGCCCGACATCGGCAGGCGGCTCTCGTCGCTGCCATAGGTTTCGAGTTCTTCCTCGGGGACGATCCCCGCCTCGATCAAAGCCGCGTAGAGAGCAATGGCATAGTGACCATTGGAGAGCAGGAAACGGTCGCGCTCCTCCCATGACGGATCTTCCGGGCGGTAGCGCATCGTGTGAAAATAGGCCACGGCGAGCACGTCGGAGATGTCCAGCGCCTGTGCGATATAGCCCTGGCCCTGAACCTCGCCCATGCGCAGCGCATTGCGGCGAATGTTGTAGGCGCGATCCGCCAGCTTGGGCGTGTTGGTCAGCGTTTCCATCGATCTGGATCCTATCTCGCCTGCTCAGTGGATGAGCATGCCTCCGTTGACGTCGATCACGGCACCGGTCACGTAGGCGGAGAGATCCGACGCCAGGAAGGTGTAGATGCCGGCAACGTCGTCTGCCGTGCCGAGACGATTGAGCGGAATGCCTTCCAGGATCTTCGCCCTCATCTCGTCGGTCAACTTGCCGGCGGTGATATCGGTGCCGATCAGGCCGGGCGTGACGCAGTTGACGCGGATGCCATCCGGGCCGAACTCGCGGGCCATCGCCTTGGCGAGACCCAGTACGCCGGCCTTCGCCGCCGAATAATGCGGACCGCCAAAAATGCCGCCGCCCCGCTGAGCCGAGACCGACGACATGCATGCGATCGATCCGGACTTCCGTGCGCGCATGTGCGGGATCACGGCCTGGGAGAGGAACAGAACCCCTTTCAGATTAACGTCTTGGATGCGATCCCAATCCGCCGCCGTAATTTCCAGGAGCTTCACCGGCTGGGTGATGCCGGCGTTGTTGATGAGAATATCGATGCTTCCGAAGGATTCGATAACGCGAGCGACGGCCTGCTGGCAGGATGATTTGTCGGCGACATCGCATCGCAGCCCAATGTGGGACTTGCCAAGCGATGCCGCGGCGTCCCCCGCCGCGCTCGCGTCAATGTCGAGAATGGCGACCCGAGCGCCCTCGGCGGCAAACCGCCGTGCGGTGGCAAGCCCGATGCCGCGCGGCGATGCCGCGCCCGAAATGATGGCCGTCTTACCGCTGAGCAGCATCAGTTCCTCCCGCAAATTGTTTTTACTTGGCAAGGCCAGGAATGAACCGCGGAGGCGCAACAGACAAACGCGCAGTTGTCACGGATCGATGAATCTGGTTCACTTATGGAATGCTGTCGAATGTCCCGATATCGGCAATTCGCGCCTTTGAAGCCGCCGCTCGCACGGGATCATTTCGCGATGCGGCGAATGAGCTTCACCTGACGCCGAGTGCCGTCAGTCATGCCATCCGCAAGCTGGAGGACACGCTTTGCACCGTCCTGTTCGAGCGCAGTGCGCGGTCCGTACGGCTCACGCCGGCTGGCGAAAATCTGATGCGCCACACGGGAGCGGCCTTCGATCAGCTTCGCCGTGGCCTCGAGGAAGTCGCTGCGCGCGGACCGCAATTGGTGCGCGTCCACTCCGCGCCAAGCTTTGCCGCGCAATGGCTGGCGCCGCGGCTTGCACAGTTTCTCGCCGCTTATCCGAAGCTCGAAGTCCGCCTGGCTGCGAGTACGGACTACGCGCGCTTCAGCAACGATGATTTTGATATCGACATCGTCTACGGTCCGCCGCGCGCCGAGGGCGTCGAGGTGGTTCCTCTCCCGGAGGAGACGGTCACTCCGCTCTGCTCGCCTGCCCTTGCAAAATCGATCAGGAAGCCCGCCGATCTCCTCGATCGCACGTTGATCCGCTCCGACGTGAAGCAGGTTCAGTGGCACCAATGGTTCACCGCCAACGGATTGGAGGCCCCTGCACTCCACGGCATGAGGTTCGATCGCAGCTTTCTCGCGATCGCGACAGCCGCGGAGGGATTGGGAGTAGCGTTGGAATCAACGCTTCTGGCCGAACGCGAACTGGCGAGCGGGCGATTAGTTGCGCCACTGGCAGGACGCGCCAACGATATCCGCTACGTCGGCCATCGTCTGATCTACCCCCGCGCCAGCCGACAGAGATCTGCGGTACGAGCCTTTGCAGATTGGCTCGTGGCGCAACTCGCTGGCAAGACCGCAGGTTCCTCGCACTAAGACCGAAGTCAAGCCGAGCATCACCGCCCTCGAGCTGCGATGGTCGCGTCTTCAACGCATAGAAGTCGGCGCCAAAAGCAAACGGGCCTCCATACATGCTCGCAATCGTCCCATTCGCGCCCATTATCCGAGGTGCTACCATCGGGAGTAGGCGATGGCAGAAGATCGTGTGGCGTGCAAAATCGTGCGATTGGTATCGGGCCCCACCAGCCAAACAAAATACGGTCCAATTTTACGCACGAGGCAATCTGTCAGGTCTGCAACGCGCTGAACTCTATAGTCCCGGAGACGTACTTTGAAGGTTTGGCGAACCTCGGTATCCGGGCAAAGCGGCTGAACTCGCGAAAGATCGATGGTAGCGCATGTTCGTCGTCATCAAGCAGAGATCACGTCCATTGGCTTATCCGGAAAGCACCCGGTGCCTCGCGCCTCGACCGACTGTTGACCTCCGAAGGCAAAGGTCACACGGCGAATCGTGTCGCCGATCCAGCACGATGTCCAAATGGTCGTCCTTGCGCCGGCTCAGAGCGGTGTTGCTCCTGCTCGCTCCGTCCGTTGCCTCGGGCGACGGCGTTGCGTCGGACCGGACCGCGGCAGCGCGCGCACGCCGCCGCCCCCCGCGCGTTCAGGCCGGCGAACGCTGGCCTCCCCCCGCAGAGTCGCTGCGGTACCGGCTCGCCGAGGTCTGGTAGTACCGCGCGCAGATGGCCACCATGGCCTCGATCAACGATCCCCACGGCGCCGGAAAGCGCTCTTCAGCCATCACCCGGTGCAGCATGCGCGTATAGCCGGCCAGCTCGTCGTTGAGGAACTCCACCGCAGGCATAGCTGGATAGCACTGCAGCAGCAGGATCGCCGCGTTGTCGGCCTCGCCGGCCGACCTGTCCACGTCCCGTCCGTGCAGATCGTTCTGCAGGCGTCCTATCGCGGAGATGAGCCGCAGGACCTGGCGAAACGCCGGACGCGCGCGCAAGGTTGCCATGTCCAGCCCCCACAGCAACGACAGGCAACAGAACACGTTCGCGTAGGCTATCGAATCGATGCCGTTGTGCAGGTACTCGGCGTAGGACCAGCGTTCCGGCCCTGCCGTCTGCGCGTGTCCGGCGCGCAGCGCCGCGCAGTAGCGCCGGGTATCCTCGAGAAGCTGAGCGTAGTCGCGACGGTCGTAGGCGAGCGCAGCCAGCGAAGCTCGCAGCACAGCGCAGCCCTCGAATCCGGGGAGCGCGCACGGCTCGCCCTGCCCCAGCGCCTGCTCCACCGCGGCGAGCTGCTCCGGCAAGATCAGGCCAAGGTCGTTACAATCGTCGAGCCAGAACAGCAGCGCCAGTTCGCGATAGAACGCCAAGATCAGTGTTTCGTCCTGCGGATCGCGACCGGTGCGGACGCTGATGTCGCGCAGGCTCGGGCGGATACGCTGCAGAATGTACTGGCCGCCGTTGACCGCTTCCACGGCATGCTCGTCAGCGAAGCCGGTCAGGGAACGCCCCCACTCCAGCACCTGATGCAGCGCGCGTTCTGGTTGGATCATGGCGCCGCTCCTGCTCGCTCGTTACGACGCGGCGCCCCAACGAAGCGCCAGCCACAACCCGGCGAGTTCGGCCACGCGCACGACCCGAGTGGGGCAATACAGTTCCTTGCCGATCCACAACGGCGTTTTCGGCAATGCATGCGCCGCATGGCGGGCGAGCATCCACTCCAGCGCACGCGCCACCACCTGCGCGATGCGCCGGCGCCCTGTGGTCTCTTCGCTCTCGTCCATCACGCGTAACGCGAACAACGCATAGGCGGTTTCCTCGAAGGTGGACGCGCGACCGGCGCCCCAGCCGCCGTCGCCGCGCTGCGCCTGCAGCAGCGCCGCCAGCGCGCGCTCGTCCCGCCACTGGGGCTCGCCTTGCGCCAGCGCAGCGACCGCATGCGCGGTGGGATACAGCCACGAAACGTGCCATTTTTCGTTGTCCCATAGACCGTGCGGGTTGCGATTGGCCTCGACGTAGGCGCTGGTGCGGGCGGCGGGCTTTCCCAACAGTCGCAACGCATGCAGGGCGTGGATGTTGGTCGACACCGAGGGATTGCGCTCGCCGGGGAAGGTGACGAAAAGCTCGCCGATTTCAAAATGGCGCAACGTATCGACCGCCGCGTCGCGGCCTGCAAGGTGCAGGACGCATAACGCAACGGCGGTGTCGTCCGCATCAGCCGCGAAATGCAAGGCCGGGCCCAGACCGCGCACGCTCAGGCGGACGGCGAGCTGCGCGACAATCACGCGGACCGGCTCGGCGAGCGCGGGATGCGCGAACAGCCCGGCCAGATACAGGGTGTACAGCGACCAGCATGGCTCGAATACATTGATCGGCCACACGTTCGGAAAGACGCCTTCGATGCCGCTGCGCGTCGCCCGCGATGCCATCTGGAGATACGCATCGGCGCGCCCGACCTCCGGCGTGCTTCCCCGAGTCACGGCGTGCGCACGCCACGCGGTGGTGGCCGCCGGACTGATGCCGATGCTGCCCTCGTCATCCGGGCATGCGGTCATCGGCGACGTCCCCCAGGCTTCCCAGGAGTGCAGCAACGGATGACCGCTCGGCAACATCGCCACCGCCCCCAGCTTGTCCAGGCGCGCTTGCCGCAACGGCAACAGCGCTGGATGGCGCGGAAACGCTACGCCACCCAGCAAGGATGCGGCCTCACCGCAAAACTGCGGCAGGATCAGCTCCGCGCCGATCGGCGCGTCTTCCGGCACCGCATGCGCGTAGGGATCGGGCTGGACCTGGAGGAACCGGGTTGCAGCCTGGACTGCGTCGGCAGCACCGGGAAGAGGATCGGCACGCTGCAATGCCAGTAACGCTGCCCAGGTGGGCGCATGCCGGAACAGCGGGAAGTCTGCGCTTCCCCATCCGCCGTCGGCCTGTTGCTGCGCGATGAGCCACGCGTAAGCGTCCTGCCGTCCGGTGACGTTGCCGTGGAAGCGCAGCGCCCGCGCCGTGTCGTAGACAGACGGACCGACGCTGCCGCCATCGCTCATTTCGCTCAGCAGGCCGCGCAATTCGGAAAGGATCTGTTCGGAGAGCGCGTTCACGCTGATTTTCCTTATGCAGGCGCTTGATGAGAACCGGGATCGGACAGACGCTGCGCATGTGGCCGCAAGCTCGTCGCATAGGCAGCGCTGGACGGACGCCCTGCTCCGGCGCGGCGAGGTCCCCGATGCTGGCGCCGGTCCACCGCGTAGGCTTGCGCGCGGGGCGCCGCGTGCGCCGGGGCGGGCAACCGCTGCGATCGGCACCGCGACTCGGACAAAGTGCAGCATGTACCTCTGTCGCCGGTCGATTGCAGCGGCAAAGGGGGCGTCTCCATGCGGACGGGCGCGCTCATGTGCATGGCGCGTACTTGAATAGATACCCATTGGCCCGCTGTAGGAGTTGCGCCAATCGTGCCGCACGCGGCCCCAGCGGCGCGATGGCCTCCCCGGCATCGCGCAACAGATCCAGCGCGAACTGGCGTGCTGCCTGAAGTCCCATGATCGACGCGCAGGTCGGCTTCTGCGCCGCCGCGTCCTTGCCGGGTGTCTTGCCCAGCGTCGCGGTATCCGCTGTCACGTCGAGAATGTCGTCGATCACCTGCAACGCCAGGCCGAAACAGGCGCTGTAGTGATCGAGCGCACAGTACAGCGCTGCGTGCGCGGCATTCTCCGCGAGAGCGCATAGGGCGCCCATGCGAACGGACGCGCGCACTAGCGCTCCGCTCTTCATCCGGTGCATCGTCACGATCCTGTCCAGCTCGACGTGCTTTCCCACCAGAGACAGATCCATGGCCTGCCCGCCTGCGGCACCGTGGGCTGACACCGCCCGCGCCAGTTCGCGCACGAGCGCGATACTGTTGTTGCCAGGCGCATCCAGGCTCGCAAGAGTGAGGAAGGCGTGCGCCTGCAGCGCATCGCCGACCAGGATCGCAGTAGCTTCGCCGAACTTGACGTGCACGGTCGGAAGGCCGCGGCGAAGCACGTCGTCGTCCATCGCGGGCAGATCGTCATGGACCAGGGTGCTGGCGTGCATCATCTCGATGGCGGCGCCGACGTCATCGAGCATGTGCGCCGGCGCGTCGGCCAGCGTGCCGGCAGCCAGACAGAGCAAGGCGCGGGTGCGCTTCCCGCCCTGCAAGGTGGCGTACCGCATCGCCGCCATCAGCTCGGTCTCACCGTCATGTTCGGCGCAGAGAAGACGCGCCAGCACCTGTTCGACCCGGTTTGCGCCCTCATGCATCCAGATCTCGGGCAGCGGCCTGCCGGATGCGCCGCCCGCCTGCGCGCCCAATCTGCCGAGCGCGGAATTACCAGCTCTGTCATCGTGTGGCGTAGAACCGGTCTGCATGTTGTCCATGTCCTTGCCCCTGACAGGCGAGCCGCCGCAGTGTTGTCTGCGTCGCACCGTGCGCGCGCCGCGTGCAGCAATGCCGCGCGTCGCCGACGCCACTGCCTCGCCACAGGGGCATGTAATGCCAGCTCATGAGAATCCGATGCGCATAGTCATGGACGGATGTGCGGTCGGGTAATAGCGCCGGCCTTTTTCGACGCCGCTCAGCAACCGCGGCCGCGCCCCGCCCTTGTGCATCGTCAGTGCCAAGGCGATGCAGAACTGCACCAGTTCCAGACATGCCAGGTGGTAACCGATGCAGACGTGTGGACCGGTACCGAACTGCAGCATGTCCGCCGGCCGGATCGGCTCGGTGCGTTCCAGCCACCGCGCCAGGCGAAACTGATGAGGCGCCTCGTGCAGCAGCGCCGAGGTCGAGAAATGCAGCAGCGGGATGCACAGATCGGTGCCCGCGGGAATGCGCCGTTGGCCGAGTCGCAATTCACGCACTGCGCGACGCACCAGGAGCGGCGTCGGCGGATGCATGCGCAGCGTCTCGCGGAACAGCGCCTCGGCGACCGGACACTCCGCCAAGTCGGCGTGCCGCGTCGGCACCGCGCCCACGCGTTGCGCCTCCTCGACCAGAGCGTCCCACAGCCCAGGCTGCCGCGCCAGCTCGATCACCATCCAGGCCATCGTTGAGGCGGTGGTGTCGTGACCACCAAGCAGCAGCAAGCGGATATTGGCGACGAGGACCTCATCGGAGAGCGCATCGTCGCTGCGATCGAAGGCGCTCACCATGTCGTTGATCAACCCGGTGCGCGCGGCATGTTCGCGCGCGTCGCGAACGAACTCGCGCAACCGCGCATCGATCCAGTCGCGGGCGGCGCGACCGCGCCGCAAGGGCAGTCCGGGCAGGTCGACCGGGGGCGCGACGATCAACTGCAGCAGTTGCCGGTACTTGCGACGCCATTCCGGCAGGTCCTCCGCGGGGATTCCCATGAGGCTGAAGATGAGCTTGAGCATCAGATCGCCGGTTTCGCGCAGGATGGTTACGTCGCCGCGGTCGCGCCACCTCTGCACCCGCGCCCGGATGACGGGCGCGAACAGCTCGCCGACGCCGGCCTGGGTCAGCCCCTTGGGCAGGAACGCCGCCTGGATCGCACCGCGCGCCTGCCGGTGCGCGCCGCCGTCCTGGGCGACCAACGTTCCGCCAAACAATTCGGGCGCGATATCTTCGATCAGCGCCGAGGACACGTCCTTGTGCCGGAGCAGTGCGATCGCATCCGGATCCAGACAGGTCACCATGTGTCCGGCAGGGCCGAAGTCCAGCCAGAAGTGGCTGCCCAGCGTCCGTTCCGCGCGCCGCAGCAGGCGCGGCAGGTCGCAGACGATGGCGGGAAGATGCCCGACCAAGGGGAAAGCGCCGGGCACGACCGGGATGTCGTGCCGCAGCCGATCTCGGCGGTTCAGCGGGTTGAGCAGCATGTCCATCAGCAGCGCGGCGACGCAGCCGCTTCGGCGGTCTCGCCGGAATGCCGCGCGGCGCGGCTGTTCCCACCGTCGGCGTACGTCGGCACATGCGCCAGCATGCCGCCGTCGATGCACACCACTTGTCCGGTGATGAACGCAGCATCGTCGGAGAGCAGGAACGCCACCAGCGCGGCCACGTCCTCGGGGCGGCCGACGCGCGGCAGGAGCTGGTGCCGGCGCAGATGCCGTTGCATGCACTCGTCGAGCTTGGCCAGGAGACGCTCGGTCATGATGAGACCCGGCGCAACCGCGTTGCAGCGGATCTGCGCATGACCGTACTGGGTGGCGAGCGAGGCCGATAGCATGTTCATCGCCGCCTTCGATGCGGCGTAGGACGTCAGCGCAATGTCACCGCTGAGCCCCTGGCAAGACGACATGTTGACGATCGCGCCACCGCCGCGGGCGATCATCCCTGGGATGGCCTGCCGGCAGCAGAGCAATGTGCCGCGCAGATTGGTTGCCATGGTCTCATCCCAGACCGCCAGGTCCAGGTCGAGGATCGCGCGGTCGCGCGGAGTCAGATGCATGGCGCCCGCGTTGTTCACCAGGAGATCGACCGCACTGAAGTGCCGCTCCGCCGTATCGAACAGCGCTGCCACAGCCTGCGCCTCGGCGATGTCGATGGCCAGGGCGAGCGCGCGACCCGCCTCGGCCGCGATTTGCGCGGTGCACGCCGAGGCCGCCGAGCCATCGATGTCGGCGACCACCACTCTGCCGCCCTCGCGCGCGATGGCGAGGGCGCATGCCTTGCCGATCCCGGCGCCGGCGCCGGTCACCACGGCTACCTTGCCTTCAAACCGTCCCATGGTGTCCTCCTGGATTGCGTTGATCTCGCGCGGCATGCCGCTCCGCCTCCGCCGGAGAAGGCGCACTGTCGGCGCTGGCGCGCTCGTCACCGCCAGCTTCGCTTCTGATGACGCGAATGGCGGCGACCGGGCACTGGCTGGCTGCGAGCCGCACGGCGACGTGCAGCGCCTGCGGGATTGTCGCCCCGCACACTTCGGCGACGCCGTCCGGTTCGCGCTGGCGAAAAGTACCCGGTAGCGTCAGCACGCACTGTCCGCTGGTCCCGCACAGATCTTGGTCGACCACCACGCGCATCTCAGCCCCCTGCGCACGCAGCCGCACCGGCAGCGCGCGGAACGTCCTAAGGAACGCGGAGGGCTCCCGGGTGGGCAGCTCGGCCAATGCCAGCGTGGGGAAGCGCGCCTGAATCCGCGGCAAACTTTCGGCCAACTGCACCCGGGCCAGTTGCGCACCGAGGCAGAAGTGGATGCCGTGGCCGAAGCTCAGCATGATCTTCCCGTCGGTCGACATGCCGGGACTGGTGCCGTAGAACCGCTCGGGATCGAAGCGGTCGGGATCGGCGAAGGCGTCAGGGTCGCGATTGCCAGACGCGATCAGCACGCGCACGTCCGCGTTCTTCGGGATCACCACGCCGCCTAATTCGATGTCGCGCTGGGCGATACGCGGAATGGAGCTGAACATTGCCGGCGCGTCGCAGCGCAGGACTTCTTCGACGAATGCCTTCACCCCCATGGCGTCTCCCTGCAGCCAGTGCCGCTGTTCGGGATAGGCCAGCATCGCCAGGACCGCATGGTCGATGGTCGCAGCAGTCGTGGCGAAGCCACCCAGCAGCATGCCCCACAACATGCTGATCAACTCCGCATCTGACAGCGTGTCGGCATCGTCGTCGTGTGCGCCGACCAGCATCGACACGATGTCGTGGCTGGGATCGGTGCGCTTGCGCCGTATGAGACCGCCGAAGTAGGCCTTCACTCTGGCACTGGCCGCGTCCGCCGCGGCGAGCCGGGGATCGCTGGTGTGCGGGCTCAGGCCTTCCAGAATGGCGCCGATGCCGGCGGCGAGCCCGAACATGTCGTCCTGGGGCATGCCAAACAGTTCGGCGAAGACCAGTATTGGCAAGGCCAGCGCGAATTCCCGATGCAGGTCCACGGCCTCCCCGCGCTCCAGCGCGGGCGCCATGCCGTCCAGCCGCGCTTCGACAATGCGCGCGATGCTCGGCCGCAGGTTGTCGATCTGGCCCATGGTGAAATCGCGCGAGATCAGCCGGCGCAGACGCGTATGCGTCGGTGGGTCCTTCATCGCTAGCGTGGAGGCCAGCAGATTGAGCGACAGGCTGGTCGCCGCATGCGGAAAATAGCGCGCCAGTTCGCCTGGCGCCGGTCCCCGAAACGCATCGCCCGTGGCCTTGAGAGCCCAGTAGATGTCGGCGTGTCGACTCAACAGAAAGAGGCCCGACGCCGCGCGATGCACCGGGTCGTGCTCGCGCAACCACCGCATGAACGGATACGGGTCGTGGATCCACGCCGGCGACGCCAGTTCGGCGAAGGCGTCCCGGCATGCTGCCGTGGTTTCTTGCACGTCCATCTTCGTTACCTGTTGGCTGGCTGATCTGACCGGTGCACGAGAGGTGCGCCGGCAAACACGATCGCGTCCCCCAGCCGCGTCCGCACATCACCAGAAAACCGGGAACTCATCGAACCCGCCAGTGATGATCTCCTTGCGCAACTTCAATTGTTCGGGCGCGACGGCCAAGCGCAGCGCGGGAAAGCGCTGGAAGATCGAACCGAACACCGCCTTGAGTTCCAGCCTGGCCAGCTCCCCGCCGATGCAGGAGTGCGGCCCGTGGGAGAACGCCAGGTGCGGTTTTTCCTGGCGTCCTATGTCGAAGATTTCCGGCTCGTCGAAATTCCGCGGATCGAACGACGTAGCCGGCAGGCCGACCAGCACCTTGCTCTCCGCGGGAATATGCACGCCCGCGATGGTCACGTCGGTGGGTGAACGCCGTCGGCGGCATTCCCGTCGGCCGGAACGCCGCATCGGACAGCGCCACCTTGGCCTCGTCGTAGCCTGTCACCCACCAGCCTTCGTGCCCGGACGGGAAACGCACGCGGTGGATCGGACCGTTGGCGCGTAGCGCCAACATCTCGGGCGATGGCTCAATGTGATCGATGCGCCACATCGGCAGCATCGGCAGGGGTTGTTCGGACACGGTGGCACTTCACTCTCTAAGCGATGGAAGGGCGGAAGTGCCCGCACGCGCTACGGTCACCGGCTTCACGTGCGCTTGCGTTCACTTCTGTTCGTCAATGATGATCGGCGGGGACGGCGACCGAATCCTGGAGCCTAACGTTGGCTTTAGCCAGCTACCGAATCTTGTAGTAGCCCCTAAGCTAAGCGCCTGGTCCCGGGCGCATGCGCGTCTCAGAACACGGACCTGCAGCGCGATGCGCTGCTCGGCTCGCCATGAGCGCTTTAGTCCAGGAGCGTGTTGCAAGCCACTTGCGCACGTTCACGTTAGCATCCATGCCAAACTTCGAAGCGCGTTCTCGTCGACGAACTGCACGGTCACGAAATCCGGCGCGGCGCGACCTCGCCCGCCTCGGCTTCGTCATCGAACCCAAGGCCGGCTAGCTCTGCCGGCGCCGCTTCAGACTCCGCGAGAGATAGGGACACCCTCGCTTGGGAACGCCTTGGCGTATTCGATCGCCGCCTCAACCTGATCCGCGTCAGCGATGGAAAATCGTCGACAATCCCCTCTGCCGATTGCCCCCGCGCGAGGGCGTCCACCATAGGCGGGAACTTTCGTGTTTTAATGATGGGTTGGTTGCGATCACCTAGGACCTGTACCCATCGACGCAGTTCAGACGATGAAGGCGGCTTTTGAGGTCGGCGTCGATCTTGCCGAGATCAAGGAGCTAGCTTGCCAAACGCGCCTCGGTGCGCGTCGAAGGACAGCTGCCCGATCACTACATACAGGCGACCCCGGGTGAGATCTCTAAAGGTCCATGAATGCCTGGATCAGCCCGCAGGAAACTAGCTACGGAAACAGAGCTCGACGGACTGAAGCGGCTGAGTGGAATCGCCCCCGTCCCAAATAAATCCGAAGCGGTCACGTCAAAACAGGAAGCGGAGACGCTCTACGGGAGCGACTGAAATTGGCAGTTTTCTCGCACATTGACTTGCGTTTATCTCGACGACCACCAACGGAGAGTCTTCATGTACATACCAACCCACTTTCGAGATGACGACATCGAGAACATTCGAGCGACAATCCGCTGCGCCCGATTGGCCACCCTAGTCACAGCGACATTAGATGGGCCACTTGCGACGCCTCTTCCGCTCTTCCTCGATGAGAGCGAAGGCGAACACGGTACGTTATACGGGCATCTGGCGAAGGGCAATCCGCAATGGCGCACGGCCCCGATCGGAGAAGCTCTGGCGATCTTTACTGGCGCAGAGGCTTATGTGACGCCATCCTGGTATCCCAGCAAGCGACAAGCTGAACATGTGGTGCCGACATGGAATTACATCGCGGTCCACGCCCATGGGCCGATTGAGTTCTTCGACGATCCCACTCGCCTGCTTGAGGTTGTGACACGTCTGACGAATATCCATGAGACGTCACGTGCGACGCCCTGGGCCGTCAGCGATGCTCCCGCGGATTTCGTCGCCGCCCAGTTGCGTGAAATCGTCGGCGTGCGCATCCCGATCACCATGGTCGAAGGCAAACGCAAGATGAGCCAAAACCGCCCCGCGCCTGATCGCATTGGTATCGCCACCGGCTTAGCGGCGAGCAAACTACCACGGGACCAGGAAGTTGCAGCTCTTATCTTGGTTCAGGACTGAGACGATAATGTGCAAGACCGGCGCCGCAGCCATCTTACATCTACAGCTCTCACAGACTGCAGCGGTCGGGCCATCAATTACCTGGCGATCACGAACGGAAACGTCAGCTCGGACTTGCCGCACTGTGCAGACACCTGTCGGTATTCTGACAGAGGCACAATCTCGTGTCAGGTCCAGTACAACGCGCATAGTAAGGTTTCAGACTTTCGAAAGCCCATTCGACTTTGCGCCCCCCGCTGCCTGGGATGGCTATTGCTTAAAACAAAACGATCCAACAGAGCCACTCAGGCAGCAATGCTCACGCTCTCCAAACTCTCTCTCGCCACCGAAGCAATTACATTGTTGAACCAATTCGCGCGCAAGTGCAAGGACTTGCAATCGAGACTCACGTCAGCGACATTTTGACATTTGCGAGCCGCGCAACTCAGTTTAGGAGCATGAGCAAGCAAGAGCGGCTGCGCTTGTATATGCAGGCAATGATTCGCCCCCGAAGGAGCCGTCATCGTCATAGCGAGCGATATGCCAGTTGAGACAGAACTTGCCCGCAGTCTGGATCTCGCCAACGTATAAATCTTGGATCATTTGTTTCCGAGGCGCGCTTGCGCGCGGCAGGGCCGGACTACATGATTCATGAACCATAACTATTGCCAATTCTACAGAAGCATTGGTTTCTTCAACGCAGTTAGTGATTACAGCATGACTGCAGATTTGCCGTTTTCTCGCTACTGCTGTCCGCTTCGCGATTCGACACTCGAAGGGGTGAGCTCGGTGAGCGAGTTCTTTCGTCACTCGGCCCAACAACGGGTTCAGTTCGAGGTCCCGCGCCAAATGCCACGATTCGTTTACTGCCCATTGTCGAGTACATGCTTGTGTTTCGCTTGGCACGATGCTTGCTGAAGATCATTTAAGGGGCGAGGAAGAACTGCAAGGGCTTGGAAAAGCAAGATGAGCACAAACGCTTTGGTCGGAGGCGTCATTCCGAGGACCGATGTTGTGAAACGTGCAGCGCGCATCGGTGCCGAAGTCAAGAATATCAAGCTATCGGGCGACCTACCGGATCACACGATCGCCGCGATCAACAGATTATTGCTCGAGCACAAGGTGATCTTCTTCCGCAATCAAGGACATCTGAATGACGCCGAGCATGAGCGCTTTGCCGCTCGTCTCGGAAAGCTAGTGCCACATCCGATGCTCGGTGCTACCAAGGGGATGGCGTCGCTCCTCGAACTCGACTCCACTCGCGGCGGCGGTCGCGCCGACGTTTGGCATGCGGATGGGACCTTCGCCGACGCCTATCCAAAGATTCTGGTCCTGCGGGCCGTTGTAATGCCAACGTTCGGAGGCGACACCGTGTGGTCGAACACAGCTGCCGCTTATCTTGGTTTGCCCCCGCCGCTACAACGGCTTGCCGAGGGCCTATGGGCCGTTCACAGCAACGTCTTCGATTACGCCGGGATCGCGCGGGTCCGCGAGGTCGACAAGAAGCATTTTGAGGAGGTGTTCACCAGAACGGTTTTTGAGACCGAGCATCCCGTCGTACGCGTCCATCCCGAAACAGGCGAGCGGACGCTAGTGCTCGGCGCCTTGGTGAAGCACTTTATTGGCATCCGCAAATACGACGGACAAAAGCTGTTCGATCTGTTCCAGTCCCACATCACCGCGCCCGAAAACACTGTGCGCTGGAATTGGCTAGAGGGCGATATTGCGCTGTGGGATAACCGCGCAACGCAGCATTACGCGGTCAACGATTACGGGGACCAGCATCGCGTCGTACGTCGGGCCACGATCGAGGGTGACGTGCCTCTCAGTGTCGATGGCCGGAGCAGTGTAACGCGACTGAAGGTGACCGAATAACTGCACGTCGACTCCCAGCGCCCCCCGGCTGAAAACTGGGAAAAATTCGTAATCGGAGTTGTTTCGGGAAAACTCGAAAGCACACCGACGCCATATCTCAGCTCTTAATGCCAACTCGGCAGCGCTTCGCAACCACGAGCATCACTGTCCTTCACCGGCGGCCGGTATGTGGGCTTCACGTTTCAGTTTAGAAAATCCTCGGTCAGTGGCCATAAAGCGCGCCAACATGGGGGCGATGAGTTTAGTCGGATCGACCACTTGACCACCCTGACGCGTAAGCACTTCTGCATAGGCGATGAGATCACGATGCACGGCGGCGGGCAGCTCCGCAGTCACTTTGACCGGCTTGTCGTCTGGAAGCTCTCCTATTTTAAGTTTGGGCATGTTGTCACCCTCTATATGGGGTAAGTATCAGATCACGATTGACAAGAACACGAACCGGGAAACCAGGTCGTACGGTAAGAGTCGGCTGGATGTTGAGGCTTCTACGGACGACCTGCTGTCCAGTCTGGTTCAGTGAGTCCGAGGCTCCGTGCCGCAATGCCTGGATGATCGCGCTGTCGTTGCTGTTGGTGTCCGAGCCGGCCCCAAGTTCGGTGCCGACCGCCAGAAACGTCGATAGAGCCGCGGCCTTGAACAGCTCTCCCCAGTGGTTGTCGACTTGGTCTTCAAGGCCCGCGTAACCTGCGGTGTCAGCGCCAGGCTGCCGCTCGAGAGCGATAGACCGTCCATTCGGCATGATCAGCCGGGTCCAGACGAGCAGCACGCGTGACTGGCCGAAAGTGACCTGGCTATCGTAGATCCCGATCAGACGCGCTCCCTGGGGCACAAGCAGAAAGCGGCCGGTCGGCGTGTCATAGACATTCTCGGTTACCTGCGCCGTAATTTCGCCTGGCAGGTCCGATCGGATTCCGGTGATCAGGGCTCCCGGAATAACCGTCCCAGCCTGCACGAGATATGGTGAAGCGGGCCTGGTGACGCGGTCAGGGCTGACCATGCGACGGTCCACGGTGGCGTTCACGAAGGCAAGCTTTCGGTCCTGTCCGTTCTGCGCAGATCCATCGTCGCCCGTGCCCGTTGCGTTCGGTAGCGCGACGCGGTCGCCTCCAACAGCCGCCGCGGCGGGCGGACGCACTTCTCTCCCATTGGTCGAAGCGAACAGATGGCTGATGCGGGCTGCTTCGGTCTCTTGATCCCGGCGCTGCTGGTCCGGATCAGCGCCGTTCGTCGGCGACTGGCCTTGGGCTGCAAGAATCGGTCGACCGAGATCCCCGGGTAGCGGAGGGCCAAGCTGCGGGACTGCCTGGCGCGGAACGCCAGCGTAGTCTTTGGGTAGCGCCGTTATGCCGTCGGCAACATTGTGGTGATCGGTGCTGTAAACCTCATCGGTCGCCTGATTTCGATGGCGGTTGCTCGCTAGCGACCACAACACGGTTCCACCGATGACGAACAACACGACAGCAGTCCCTCCGGCGAGAACTTTCCGCGACAACCGGGTTACTCGCGGTTGCTCTGCTCTCAGGCGGAAGCTTCCGGACGGATCCTCTTGTGCCGCTGACGGGACGGATTGCTCGTGATCGTTTCCACTCAAGCTGCTCATGACGACGGCCTCCCGTCTGTCCTGACAATCCTGACTTTCTGCTGGTGTTCACCCCCGAGCCGTAGTTCAGCGGCTGCAAACAGCCGATCAACGATCAGCACGTTACCGGAGGCGCGATAGTTGACGAGCTCGGTTTTGCCATCCGGTCCGATGACAAAGAGCGGAGGCATCTCACCTTGCACGATGCCTTGCGGGAATTCGACATAGACCTTGCGGCCATCGTCATATGCGGCGAGCGGCCGCCAGGGAGGACCGTCCCCTTCGATGGCATAGCGGAAGATACGCTGCGCCGGATCCGGAAGAACGGGTTTCATAGCAGCTGAACGCAACCGTTCGCGTACCGTTTCAGGATAGTACCAGGCAACGGATGGCATGTATGGCCGCTCGCGGGAACGGAGCTCAATCAGGTACGTGCGCCGGTCAGTATTGACGACAAGATTGGTCTCGATCGAAGCTCGGGTCGGCTTGACCAGGATATGGACACGTCGTGTGTCGCCGCTCCCGCTCTCGGTATCGCCCACGACCCAGCGCACGGTATCTCCGGCCGCGATCGGCCCCGATCCCGTCAACTGCTCTCCCTCCTCGAGCGCGATATCCGTGATCTGCCCCGGTGCGGCGTAGATCTGATAAAGCGCCCCGGGACTGTAGGCGTAGATTTGCGCCGCGTTGAAATACCCCCGCTTGCGCGGTTCGACCCGGGCTGCGCTGTTTGCGGTCTCAACCCGGCTCACGGGCTCAGCGTCTTCCTTTCCTCCCGACTTGCCGCCGAGCGCCGGTTTCCAAAGGGGTGGAACGTGAAGCGGTCGTGATCTGTCGTCGAGTGCCACTGGCGTCGCTGGTAACGGAGGCACCTCAGCGTCATAGCTGATTTCCGGTGGAATGTAGGTCGCGCACCCACCGAGCGTAGACGACAAAAGTAAAAGAGCGGACAAAACTGCACGCTTCGAACTCACGAACTCGGGCCAAGCCGAATCGACCCTTGCTTGCTGGACGGAACGTTTCGAACGGAACTCAAGCAGCGTCTTGGTCACTGACTCAACTCCTTTGACCAGTTGATGGCGCGGACGTAAACGCCAAGCGGATTCTTGCGCAGGCGTTCGGCGTCGCGGGGCGTCTCGATGACGATCGAGAGAATTGCAGTCCAGCGCTCAGTCGAGCTCAACGAACCGTTGTCGTAGGTGCGCTCGGTCCACGCGACGCGAAAGCTTTCCGACGACGCGCGAATGACGCTCGAGACGTCGACTGAGATCTGGGCCTTGCTCAGCTTGGCAAAGGGATCGTTGTTGCGCGCGTAGTCGTTGAGCGCAGCCGCGCCACGATCCGTCGTAAAATCATAGGCCCGGAGCCAGTTCTGGCGCAGAACGATACCGTCGGCCGGCAGCCCTCTCACATCCTCGATAAAGCGCGCCAGATGATAGGCGATCTGAGCGTCAGTCGGTTGATAGTCGATGCTGGCCGGCGCGACCCTTTGGGTTTGGCCGAGATGGTCGACTTCGACCACCCACGGCGTGATCGATCCCTGGCTCGACTGCCAAACCAGGCCACCTGCGAGACCGGCTGACAGCATCAGGCAGCCGAACGCCACTAATCGCCAGTTCTTGGCCTGAACGCGGGCGGATCCAATGCGTTCGTCCCAAACCTGCGCCGCCTTTTGGTAAGGCGTGATCGGCTCGGGCATGCGCCCGTAGTGTATGGAAGGTCGTTTGAACATCGATTGTTGCCCCTGAATCAAGTGATCCGTTTCGAGTCGTGCGGGATTCACGTTTGAGTCGCCCGCGGTGGCGAAGGCGCAGTGACTGCGTGTCAGCCCTCTCCTTCAGATAAATCGACGGAAGAGCCGCCGCCACCGTGATCGCCCGAGCGGACGGCCTGGCCAGCGGCCGAGGCACCATGCCGAATAGTCTCGGCGCGCTTCATGCGTCGCGCCCAATCAGGCCGCCCTTCGGCCGATGTGCTCGCGGCCTGCGCGCCAGCGTCCCCACCTCCGCCGAGCACAGCAGCTGCGCGACGCAACGGGCTCATTGCAGCCGAGCTACCCGCCTCCGCAACGCCAGCAATGCCTCCGCTTCGATAGGCAGCGGACGCTCCACTCAAGAGGGCACCCCCGCCACGCGCGGCGCCAGCAATCGCGCCGCCAGCGAGACCGACACCGCCGGCGGCGAGGCCTCCGCCGGCGGCAACAATACCGCCAGCAGCAAGGCCCGTTCCAACCGCCGCACCGGCGCCGAGCTGCGGTCCGCCGGATACCAGGCCGTTGGCGATTCCGGGACCGAAGATGCCCAAGCCCAGCAGGGAGAGTGCCGCGAGCACCAGTGTCATCGCGTCCTCGATGGTTGGCTGATTGCCGCCAAAGCCAGCGGTGAACTGCGAGAATAGCGTCGATCCGATCCCGACGATGACGGCCAGGACCAAGACCTTTATTCCGGAGGATATGACATTGCCCAGGACCCGCTCAGCTGCGAAGGCGGTCTTGCCAAACAAGCCAAAGGGAATGAGCACGAAGCCGGCCAGCGTCGTCAGCTTGAACTCGATCAGGGTGACAAAGAGCTGGATCGCCAGAATGAAAAAGGCGAGCAACACCACGACCCAGGCGAACAGGAGAACGACGATCTGGACAAAATTCTCGAAAAAACTGATGTAGCCCATCAGGTTGGAGATCGAGTCGAGCAACGGTCGGCCGGCGTCGAGTCCGACTTGAGCGACCTTTCCAGGTCTCAGGAAATCGGATGCGGACAGGCTTGCGCCCGACGCTTTCAGCCCAAGGCCGGCAAAGCTCTCGAAAACGATGCGCGCGAGGCTGTTCCAGTTGCCGATGAGGTAGGCAAAGACTCCCACGAAAAGCGTCTTCTTGACGAGGCGCGCGATGATGTCTTCGTCCGGCCCCCAACTCCAGAACAACGCAGCAAGCGTGATGTCGATCGCAGCAAGGGTCGTTGCGAGATATCCGACATCGCTGCCAAGCAGCCCAAAGCCGTTGTCGATATAACGCGTGAACGTTTCCAGGAACTGGTCGATAATCCCCGTACCCGTCATGGCTTACTCGCCTCCGGTGTCGCCGGTTGCGGATATCCTAGCGAGATCCGGCTCTGGTCTTTTGGGGCGGGAGCCAACCCTGCGGCGGAATCTTCTTGGCCAGGAATCGCGGCACCGGCTTTCTTGCCAAAGAAGCGACGCCGGTTTTCGACCCAGACTTGCCTGCAATGCTGATAACCTGCCGTTTGCTCCGCAGTGACGCTGCGGCAGCGTGCAAGGTCAGAGCTTGTTGCACCTGTCGTCTGCTCCGCCTTCGGCAGTGCTGGCGGAGAATCGTCTCCGCCACGCAGTTGAATCGTGCAGGCAGTGACGACCAACACGCCGATTGTCGTAAGCATCGACAAGGCCTTGAATGCCCTTATGTCGATCATCAGTGAAACATCTGCACGTTCGAGGATTGATAGCCCTGCCCCGGTGTCAAGAACCGCCGAAGCTGTTCTCGTCCTTGATCTTGAGCCGAAGCGCGCTGAGCGGCCTCAAGACTCTGCGCCCTGCCCTGCGCCGTCACGACAGCTGTAAGATCGGCGAGCTGCTGCGCGTTCAGTGCAAGGATCTGATTGCCAGCCTGCGTTGCCTGCAGCGCGCCGCTGGCACCCTGACTTGACGTTACGAGTGCGGACGTCTGGATACGATTGGTGTCGAGGTTGCCAACGATACCCGCCTGAACGCGCAACGCGTCTTGCGTTGCGGCATACGAATTCTGCCAACGCGATTGGGCGTTGGTGACCAGCAACTGGCTGGATTGGTTGCTGCTAGCTGGCGCGTAGCTGGTTGAGAAGGCACGGTCGATCTGCTGGACATCGTAGGCGATGCGCTGGGCCTGGGCCAGCAATTGCTGGGTCCGCTGAATCGATGATTGCAGTTGCTGCAGCGATGAATACGGAAGGTTTGCAAGATTCTTTGCCTGGTTGATCAGCATCTGCGCCTCGTTTTGCAACGAGGTGATCTGGTTATTGATCTGCTGGAGTTCTCGCGCGGCAGTCAGAACATTCTGGACGTAGTTGTTGGGATCAAAGACGATCAGCGCCCGTGCGGGCACCGCGACGCCAAGCACCAGTGCGATAATGCCAGCGGCCGCGAACAGGCCAAAACGCTTCATAGCGATTTCTCCAGATTGACGAGATTGGGGATCAGGTCTGTCGCCCAGGCGACGCCACGATGCTGGAGCCAAGCCGGAACAAAGCCGTCAGGTCCATGTTCGGCGAGGAGCTGCGCGATGGCAGCCTGGTCTGTCTTTGAAGAGGCCGCCGCGAATGCGAGCGCAACCTCGCCCAAGCCGAGTTCGAACATCCGATTGCCCCGGCGGGACTGGCAATAGTAATCGCGCTTTGGCGTTGCCCGGCTCAGAAGCTCGATCTGACGGTCGTTGAGGCCGAAGCGGCGGTAGATGGCCGTGATCTGCGGTTCGATCGCCCGTTCGTTCGGCAGCAACAACCGTGTTGGACAGCTCTCGATGATCGCCGGCGCGATCGCGGAGCCATCGATGTCCGAAAGCGATTGGGTGGCGAAGATGACGGACGCGTTCTTCTTTCGAAGCGTCTTCAGCCATTCCCGGAGCTGCCCCGCAAAAACCTCGTCATCGAGGGCAAGCCAACCCTCATCGACAATCAGGAGCGTCGGCCGGCCATCGAGTCGGTCCCCAATACGATGGAAGAGGTACGCCAGCACGGCCGGCGCCGCACTCGTTCCGATCAACCCTTCGGTCTCAAAGGCCTGGACCGACGCCTCGCCAAGGCGCTCGAGTTCAGCGTCAAGCAGGCGCCCGGATGGACCGCCGAGGCAATAAGGTTGCAAGGCGCGTTTCAGAGAGTTCAATTGCAGCAGGACTGACAGGCCCGTCAGGGTGCGCTCCTCTCTCGGCGCCGAAGCGAGAGACGTTAGCGCCGACCACAGGTGATCCTTGACCTCAGGAGTGATCTCAATCTTTTCCCGAGCAAGAATTGCGCAGATCCATTCCGTGGCCCATCCGCGCTCGGAAGGATCATCAACCCAGGCCAGTGGCTGCAGGGCGACGGGTTGTTCACCTCCGTCGGATAATGCGCCGCCGAGATCATGCCAGTCGCCACCCATGGCAAGTGCGCCCGCCCGAATTGAACCGCCGAAGTCGAACGCAAAGACCTGAGAGTTCGGATAGCGGCGAAATTGCAACGCCATCAGGGCCAGCAACACGGATTTGCCGGCGCCAGTCGGGCCGACCACGAGGGTGTGGCCGACGTCTCCGACGTGGAGGGAGAAGCGGAATGGCGTTGATCCCTCGGTCTTGCCGAACAACAGAGGCGGGCCTTTGAAGTGGAAGTCCCTCGCCTCGCCCGCCCACACGGCTGACATCGGAATCATGTGAGCGAGGTTAAGAGTCGAAACAGGAGGCTGCCGCACGTTGGCGTAGACATGCCCCGGCAGACTGCCGAGCCAGGCTTCGACGGCGTTCACCGTTTCGATCATACAGGTGAAATCTCGGCCTTGAATGACCTTGTCGACCAGGCGCAGCTTTTCATCGGCAGCATTGGGATCGAGGTCCCACACTGTGATGGTCGCCGTGATGAAGGCTTGCCCGATCTGGTCAGAGCCTAGTTCCTGCAGCGCCGCGTCCGCATCCAGCGCCTTGTTGTGGGCGTCGGTATCGAGAAGCGTCGACGCCTCGTTGGTCATGACCTCCTTGAGAATGGCGCTGACGGACTTTCTCTTCGCGAACCACTGGCGGCGGATTTTGGCCAGCAGCTTGGTGGCGTCGGTCTTGTCGAGCATGATCGCCCTGGTCGACCAACGATAAGAGAATGGCAGGCGATTCAGGTCGTCCAGGATCCCCGGGGTCGTCGCCCCCGGAAAGCCGACAATCGTCAGAACCCGAAGATTGGCTGAGCCCAACATCGGCTCTAGCCCGCCAGTCAGCGGCTGGTCGGCCAACAGCGCATCGATATACATCGGAATTTCGGGCACGCGAACGCGATGACGCTTGGTCGAGATCGTCGAGTGCAGGTAGGTCAGCGTGTCCTGATCATTGAGCCAGGCGCATTCTGGCATGAACCCTTCGACGAGCTGCAGCACGCGGTCGGTTTGATCGGCAAACCCGCGGAGCACCTCGCGCGCGTCTGCGCTAACAGTCCGATCGCGGCCTTCATAGAGCAGGCGCTCTGCCCTGGCGGCTCCTTCCTCCGGCGGCAAATAGACGAAGGTTAGGAAATAGCTGGACTCATAATGGGCACCCGCCTCCTCGAACTGAGCCCTGCGTTCCGCGTCAACCAGCGCAGACGCGACATCCGGAAATGTACTCGGAGGATAAGCCCCAGCAAAATGACGCTGCGCCTCAACAAATACGGCCCAACCAGATCCCAGACGGCGCAGGGCGTTATTCAGGCGACCGGCGACGCCGACAAGTTCGGCCGGTACCGCGCTGTCGAGGTCAGGCCCTCGGAACTTCGCCGTCCGCTGGAAGGACCCGTCCTTGTTCAGGATGATTCCCTCATCGACCAGGGCTGCCCAGGGCAGAAAGTCGGCGAGACGCGCGCTGGAATGACGATATTCGGCGAGATTCATCATAACCGAGGCTCAGGTGTTGAGGTGACCGGGAATGCGCAGATGTCGGCGCACCACATCGACGAAGGCAGGATCGCGCTTGGCGGCCCATACGGCGGCCATGTGACCGATGAACCAGAGGACGAGGCCCGCGATCCAGAGCCGAAGTCCCAGCCCCAGGGCTGCCGCAAGTGTGCCGTTGACAATCGCAACCGACCGCGGCGCGCCGCCCAGCAGGATTGGTTCAGTGAGCGCGCGGTGAACGGGCACGACAAAGCCCGTGACCTGATCACCCATCAGATCACCACGCCGCCGCCGAAGGAGAAGAACGACAGGAAGAAGCTTGAGGCGGCAAACGCGATTGACAGACCGAACACGATCTGGATCAGCCTGCGGAAACCACCTGACGAGTCCCCAAAGGCCAGCGTGAGCCCCGTCACGACGATGATGATGACGGCGATGATCTTGGCGACCGGTCCTTCAACCGACTGCAAGATCTGATTGAGTGGCTGTTCCCATGGCATGTTCGAGCCGGCCGCCCATGCCGGTGCCGACGCCAAAAGAACCATCCCGGATATGGCTAGTGATGCGGCATCTCGACGAAAACGAAATTGCTGACGCATGTCAGTCTCCTGCTGATGAAAGGTTGTAGTCGCCGGAGGCACCAAGCCCTGTGACGAGGGCGAGCTCGGCGAGGCGACGGTCAGCGCCGCGGCCCGCGAGCACAGCAACGAGGTTGATGGTCTCAGCGATCAGGGCGCGCGGAACCGTGATGACGGCTTCCTGGATAAGCTGCTCGAGCCGCCGCAGCGCACCGAGCGCGGTGCCTGCGTGAATAGTGCCGATACCGCCGGGATGGCCGGTACCCCAAGCCTTGAGCAGATCGAGCGCCTCGGCACCTCGGACTTCGCCAACCGGGATGCGATCAGGACGCAGGCGCAGCGAGGACCGAACGAGGTCCGATAATGTGGCCACACCATCTTTGGTCCGGAGCGCCACGAGATTGGGCGCTTTGCACTGAAGCTCGCGCGTATCTTCGATCAGCACGACCCGATCGGAGCTCTTTGCCACCTCAGCCAGCAGCGCATTCGTCAATGTTGTCTTGCCGGTCGATGTCCCACCGGCGACCAGGATGTTCTTCCGTGCAACGACCGCGCTCTGCAGGATCCTGGCCTGCTCTGAGGTCATGATTCCCCTGCCGACGTAGTCGTCGAGCGTAAACACGGCGACGGCGGGCTTGCGGATCGCAAAGGCAGGTGCAGCAACGACCGGAGGCAAGAGACCTTCGAAGCGCTCACCGGTCCCGGGCAGTTCGGCCGAGACCCGTGGCGAGCCGGCATGCACCTCGGCACCGACGTGATGCGCTACCAGGCGAACAATGCGCTCGCCATCCGCTGAGGACAGAGTTTCGCCTGTGTCGATCAGACCATTCGACAACCGGTCGATCCACAACCGCCCATCCGGGTTGAGCATCACCTCGATGATCGCTTCGTCTTCGAGGTAGCCGGCAATCGCAGAGCCAAGCGCGCTGCGCAGCATTCGCGCGCCGCGCGAACTCGCTTCCGATTGAATGGAATGGATTGCCACCGTTCGTCCCCACCGTATGAGGACGTCGAACGACAGTCCTCAGATGGGGATGATTAGAAGAGGCACCGATGGACTTGGCGCAACAAGCGCTTTCGAAGATCGTAGACTGGCGTAGAAAAAGAAAGACTGAGAACGGAGTTATGAGGCCTACTCAATCGTATCAGTTCGCTGGGAGTGGCTACTTACCACTCCGCATCGTCATCCGCGGGCAGGAAGATGACCGAATCCTCATACAACCCAACTGATTCGACAGCATAGGAAACATCAGACGGCTCGAAGAGGAGGATTGAACTCATCCACGAAACGATGGATCGGCGCCAAGGCACCACGAACCAGACCAATGCCGCGATCTGCAGCGCTACGCTGAAGCCGAACGCCACCTGATAGGCTTGGACGGTCCTATGGCCGTCGTTCGCAGGCCATTGCTCCAGGATCAGGCCTGTCGCGTATTGTGCCAGAAATGCCCAACCAAAGTGCAAGACGTTCAAAGCGCCGTTGGCACGACCAGCAAGCTCCGGCGGAAAGTAATCTGATATCACCGCGAAGCTGATCACGGTTGCTGTTCCGACGATTGCGATGACAGACCAGGGTAGGATGGACGGCAGAGGCGCTCGCAGGATCAAGGCTAACTCGGCTGCGATAAACAGCACCGCAACCATCGCCAATATCGTCTCCGCCCCGATTCCTCTGCGTTTGATGTTATGGACGGCCACACCGAAGAACCAGGCACCGCCGCTCAATACGATGGACATTATGAATAGCTGTCCGACGAGACTTGCGCGATCAAGCCTCTCCACGTCGGTCAGCCATGGCGATGCCCACAGTCCCTGCAGGGACCAGGCCGATCCCACGCAAGTCGCCGACAATGGCGCAATGCACCAGAAACGCCGATCGCCGAAAACGGAGCCAAGGGTGGCGCGCGCTGTTAATGGAACAATGCCTCGTTCAGGCACCACAAAATAGATGAGAATGGCTATCGCACCAGTAGCCGCTGCCAGAATCTCAAAGAGCGACCGCCAGCCCATCCAAGCGAGCAGGCGCTCGACGGGAGCAGTAGCAGTCACCGCTCCTAGCGAGCCCAGCATGACCATGTAGCCGTTCAGCAAGCCAACTCGCTCCCTGGGAAACCAAAGGATGATGGATTTCAGACCTGCCGTGAGCGCTGCCGCCACGCCAAGCCCGATCATTGCACGCGCGATCAAAAGTGACAGGAAGCCGGTCGATACTGCGAACAGTCCGGCGCCCACTGCTGCGAGCAAGAGCAGAGCACTTTGGACGCGACGCGGACCAAATCGGTCCAACAAGATGCCGACGGGGATCTGAGCCGCCGCGAAAACTAGAAAATAGACCGAGGTAAGCAAGCCAAGATCGGCACTCCCAAGCCCGATGTCCGAGCTGATATGGCTGGCGATCAGAGCGTTGATCGTTCGAAACAGGTACGAAAGATAGTATCCAGCAGCAAAAGGGAGAAAAACCCGCGCAATTCGACACCATCCTTTTGAGATTTGCATGCCGGCCCCTCTTGCTGTCAGCTCTTTCGAGCCGATAGCGCGACCAGCTCCTGCCGGTTCAGCTAAATCGCTGCGGTCGTAGGCTAGCGAAGAAAAAGAAGGGACCGGCGAAACGGTATTGCTGCATGGTTCAATCAGGTTTCTTCGGCCGGCTCCTGAGGGCGGATATCTTCAGGGATCTCGCGCAGAAAGCTTTGCCCCTTCTGCAAACGATGCCCGAGCGCATCGACAAATCCTTCAAACCGCTCCCGGCCCTTTGCCTGCGCGGCCGCCTGCGCATCGTTGGGTAGCGGCGGCGTAATCGTCAGCCAGAAACGAATGAACAAAGCCAAGGTCTCGGCCGTCAAACCCACGTCGCGTTCCAGCCGCTGCATCTGGCGCGACAGCCGATCGAGGCGCCTGTCGAACGCTGCCTCCCGCCTGTCCGCTCCATCCGGGGACAGAAACGAAACAACTGCCGCTTCCACGATCGCCGACCGAGAAAGCTTCTTGCGATCGGCGAGCTCCGAGATCTGTTTCAGCAGTTCTGGCGGGAAGTAGACGTTCATCCGGTCGCGCATAATGCCTCAGAGCTCCATACTGTCATTCGGGTCCATGGCGACCTGACGAGCGACGCCGCGCATTTGTTGGCGTATGAGGCGGGACTGACGGACCGCATCCTCATCATCGTCAAGAACGGCAGCAAATTCTTGTGCCGGTGTCGGTTCGGTCGTCTCGTTGGCGATCGCGACGTGATCGGGTAGTTCGGGCTCGCGACGGAGTCCGCTGTTCGCCGTGTCTTCCTTGGCCTCGGCGGCTTTGTCAGTTGGACCTCCCGTCTGCATCGGCGTTCCAAGCGCTGACCATCCGTCCGTTCGCAATGATCGGCCGGCCGTCGCCGGATCTGGCGGCGGCAGAACCCGCTCGGTGAACCGCCGATCCTCGTAGTAGCGGACCTTCTTCGCCCGGATCGGTGTCGTCCCCGCCACCATGACGATCTCGTCCATCGGCGGAAGCTGCATGACCTCGCCGGGGGTCAGTAGCGGCCTTGCCGTCTCCTGGCGCGAGACCATGAGGTGCCCCAGCCACGGGTTCAATCGATGACCGGCATAGTTCTTCATCGCGCGCATCTCGGTCGCCGTACCCAGCGCGTCGGAAACCCGCTTGGCGGTTCGCTCGTCGTTGGTCGCGAAGCTGACGCGGACGTGACAGTTGTCGAGGATGGCGTTGTTGGGCCCGTAGGCCTTCTCGATCTGATTAAGCGACTGCGCGATCAAGAAGCTCTTGATGCCGTACCCCGCCATGAAGGCGAGCGCGGACTCGAAAAAATCGAGCCGCCCGAGTGCGGGAAACTCGTCGAGCATCATCAGAACGCGATGCCGGCGGTCGCGAGCGTGCAAGTCCTCAGTCAGTCGGCGGCCAATCTGGTTCAGCACCAGACGGATTAACGGCTTGGTCCGAGAAATATCCGATGGTGGCACCACAAGGTAAAGGGTCGTCGGGCGGCTATCTGCGATCAGATCGGCAATCCGCCAGTCGCAGCGGCAGGTCACCTGAGCCAGAACGGGATCACGGTACAGCCCCAGGAACGACATCGCGGTGGACAGGACGCCAGACCGCTCATTCTCGGATTTGTTCAGGAGCTCGCGCGCGGTCGAGGCGACCACGGGATGGGCACCCTGCTTACCAAGATGCGGCGTCGTCATCATTGCCTTCAGCGTCGCCTCGATCGGCCGCTTCGGATCCGACAGGAAGGCGGCGACGCCGGCCAGGGTCTTGTTGGCTTCCGCATAGAGGACATGGAGGATGGCGCCGACTAAGAGCGAATGACTGGTCTTCTCCCAATGGTTCCGCTTGTCGAGCGAGCCTTCGGGGTCGACCAGGACGTCGGCCACGTTCTGGACATCGCGAACCTCCCATTCCCCGCGCCGGACTTCGAGGAGCGGATTGTAGGCTGAGGACTTCGGGTTGGTGGGGTCAAACAACAGGACGCGGCCATGCCGCGAGCGAAAGCCGGCGGTCAGCTGCCAGTTCTCGCCTTTGATGTCGTGAACGATGGCTGAGCCAGGCCAGGTCAGCAGGGAGGGGACGACAAGACCGACGCCTTTGCCGGATCGGGTTGGTGCGAAACACAAGACGTGCTCTGGTCCGTCATGACGCAAGTAGTCGCCGTCGAGCTTCCCGAGCACCACACCATCCGGACTGAGAAGTCCGGCCGCTCTTACCTCCTCCAGATCGGCCCAGCGCGCTGAACCATAGGTCTCGACATTCTTGGCTTCACGCGCGCGCCACACCGACATGCCGATCGCCACCGCGATCGAAACGAAGGTCCCCGAAGCCGCGATAAATGCGCCTTCGACAAAGACGTGTGGCGCATAGGCGTCGTAAACGAACCACCACCAGAAGAAGACGGGCGGGTAATAGATCTTGAAGCCCAGTTCGAACCAGGGCCGCCCAAGCTCCGGTTGCCAGGCGAGCCGCCAGGCCGTCCACTCGGTTGCTCCCCAGATGGCCAGCAAAACGATCAGGCCGACAACGATCACCTGGCCCCAGAGGATTTTGGTTCCGGACATCCCGAACGCCCTTCCCGCAACTGAGTTGGAGAGATTGCTAGAGGCCGAGGTCGCGCTTGCGGCCAAAACCCCATTCGACGCCACCGCCGTCCTTCACGACGCCGGTGACGTGTTGGCCGAGCCTCTTTTCGAGTTCGCGCGACCAGGGCACGAGTTGGAAGCCTAGCCCATTGTCGATCATGGCAATACGTCCTGAGGTGAGCGTCAGCCGCTGGCGATACGTGCCCGCCACATGCTCCCCAGAGGCGGCGTTCACGTGAGGCAGGCCGCTGCCGGCCGAGACCTTTGCAGCCACTTCATCCAGCTCTCGCCGGCGCAGCGTGTTCAGGAGATCGCGCTGCAAGATGATGCGTTGGCCCTGCCGCCGCGCCAGGCCCTCCTGGATCAGATGCTCGGTGCGGGCTTCCATGGCATCGCGGGTCTCGCGGCCGAATCCGCCCATGGCGAGCGGCACGGGGTCGCGTTCGACCAGCCTGTGGTCGAGCCAGGTCGCTCCTTTAGCCGTGACTTGCCCACCGAGATCGAGATCGGAACGGGTTGCTAGCACCATGGTCGGCCGCGGCTCGCCAGCTTGACCGAAGCGCCGGACTTCGACTATGCCGCCGATCGGCGGTGCGTGCTCGAAAGCCTCGACGCCTCGGAAGCGCACGTGGTGCGCACGTCCGTCTGTTCCGTCGATCAGGGCGTAGGCCTCGCCGGTCAGTTCGTCGTGCAATCCACGGCCGACCAGCCGTCCAATAATTTGGGACGTCGGCTGTCCACCTTCGATGACGAAGTCGGCAACGCCGCGCGCCTCGCCAAGCTCGGTAAAGGCGCGGTGCATGGTCTTGATGATGTCGCCGCGCATGCCGAGATCGCGCAAGCTCCGCTCGGCCTCGAGCCCTACTGTCCATTCCCCTGGTAGGGCGGATGTGGCAAGGCCCATTTTCTCCAGGTGTTGAAGGCGGCCGACCATCAGGCGCCGGATCTCGGGATCGGACTGGCCCGGGTTCTCCGGGCGAAGGTCGATATAGCCGGTTTCGTCAGCCGCCAGCCGGATCTCCCGATCGAGCCGGGTCCAACGCTCCGCCGTGACCTCCCTCTCCAGCGAATTGCGGATCTCGCGCTCCGGTTTTGGACCCAGTTCGATGGCGACCAATTCCTCGGCGCGTGAGCGCAGACCCTGGCTGATGTAGTCGCGGGAGATTACGAGATCCGCCCCTTCTTCATCTACTCCCCGTACGAGAAGATGGACGTGAGGGTTGTCGGTATTCCAATGATCGACAGCCACCCAATCGAGCCGCGTGCCGAGATCGGTCTCCATCTGCCTGGCGAGGTCGCGGGTGAAAGCCCTGAGGTCGGTCATATCGTCGGCGTCCTCCGGCGAGACAATGAACCTGAAATGATGCCGGTCGTCCTTGCACCGTCCCGCGAAAGCAGTGCTGTCGGCGCGGTCGCAGCCCTCATCGAACATCTCGGCCCGTTCACCACTCCGGGTCACGCCGTCGCGCTTCAGATATGAGAGGTGGGCGGTCAGTGGCGCTGAGCGGAAAGCCCGCCCTTTGTGACGAACCACGCGTGCCTTCACCACAACGCGCCGCGTGGGGCTGAACAATCTGGCGCGGCTAAAGGCGAGGCGCCCACGGCCAAACGTCGAGCGCCCATAGGCCGCCGAGCGCCTTCCAGCCGCAGCCTGCCCCGAGGTGTGTCCGGCTTTCTTCGCCACCCGCAGCACCTGGTTGATGAAGCTCTTCGGTTTCGGCGCGCGGGTACTGCGGATGCGCCCAGGCCGAATACGGAGCTCGCTGTCGCCTACACTCACGGCATCACCTCCCAACGAGGAAAAGCGCACACGGTGCCGAAAATGTCCTTGATTACATTGCTCAAAACGCATGGCGCGGCACGCGCCCCGACCGGCCGGCACGGTAGAACCCAAGCCATGCCAATGGCTTGCGGTTCGACCGGCGAGCCCCTTTTATCTCGCCGTGCCCGTGCTGCCGTCGTGGTCTCCCGGTCGCCGGTTGCCGAAAGAGCCCCCGCGACTCGGCAGCCAGCGCGCGACGCCCCGACTGCTTCCGAGCGCTTGCGATAGCGATCGTTACCCGAAGGGCCGAGCCACCCGAAGGGTGGCTCGGTGAGGAGCGAAGCGACGAGTAGAGCGCGGGCCGAAGGCATCGCCCATACGCCATCAGCTTGGGAACTCGCACACCTGGTCATTGCGATACTCCCGAATCCGATCGAGGGACGAACACGCCAATAGGCCGAGGGACCATGAGCAAAACATCGGGCTGTGAGATTGCGGTCGCGACACCGCTCGAGGGCATGAGCGCCAGCAGCCGATCGCGCGTCTTCATGAGATCGGATCGCGTGACGAATAGCGTCGCAGTTGCTGATGACTGTCCGCTGGACGTCCATCTCGGCGGCAGTTCGATAGCAAGCAGATTTGCAAGCTTTGCGACGTATGCTCGCGTCTCCTCTGGCAGAGAGCCGCCTGCGAGATGTTCTTCATAGCGAGATGGTCCCGCGTTGTACGCGGCAAACACCCCAGGCGAGCCATATCGATCGAGCAGTTCGCGCAAGTAAGCCGTGCCGGCCAGAATGTTGTCGTGCGGATCGTAGGGGTCGTTCCCGAGATTGTAGCGCTCGCGAAGTTCCGCCCAAGTCGCCGGCATAATCTGCATCAGGCCCATTGCGCCTTTTGGCGACTTGGCGTGCACGTCTCCAGCGCTTTCGATGTTAATGACCGAACCGATCCAGTTCACCGGAATTGCAAAACGCTTCGAGGCTTCGTCGACGAAAGCTGCAAACGGGTTGCTTGCCTGAGCAACCGCTTGAGCTAACACTGATCCACTCTGGGCTGGAGCAGCACTGTCCGACGCAGCGAAAATAAGCAGCAGCGACACGACAGCCCAAACACGCACGCCCGACCGAGCCAAGCACGCCGTCGTGCTCGCGCCCGTCCAGGGCAAAGCCGCTTCGCGCCGACCATGCGGCCGCCCTGGACTGCCGCCGCGCGCGTCGGCCCTGCTAGCGTTGGTTGGGACGGAGGAATGGTCCCGCGATCGATCGAACAGAGAATTGGCGGGATAAGAGCGTGGAACACGCACGATCACTCCTCCCACGTCCACACGGGCAGCACACGGCCGATCACCGCCGACGCAGGCAAGAATCCAAAATATCGGCCATCCAGGGAGTCGTCGGACTGCCAGTTCATCAGAAACAGCTCGCCGTCGCCGACGACGCGGCAGCCCTGCCATTTCGGCAATGGCCGCCCGCGTCCGTCGCGATCCCTCGCCTCGCCCACCGCGACGTCGTCGACCGAAATCGTGAGGCCGGTTCTGCAAACGGTCTGCCCAGGAAGGGCGAGCACGCGCTTCAGCATGGGGACGCCAATGGGCAAATAACCGTTAAGGTCGAGGAAGGTCGCGAGCGGCTCCGGCGGCTGCACGGCGACCAATTCAGTGACCTGGAATTGGTCCGCGGGTTGGAGGCGGTAGAGACCGATCGGCACGCTCGCGGATGCGTTCCAGATGTAAAGCGGAAGCGGCTCCAGGACCATCGTTGCGATGAGCGCAGCAGCGACTCCAATCGTCGCGGCCAGGATCATTAGGCGGCTCATCAACGCATCACCTTTTGGCGATGAAGCCAGGCCTGATGGCGGGCTTTCGTATACGGGCGTGGGTTTTCGTTGACGGACAGACGGTTATGAACGTGATGCCAATGATCAGGCGCGACATCAGCTGGATCGATACCGAGCGCCTCAACGGCGTCGACCATCTGCAGCACTCGCTCGACCTTCGGCCAACCTGAGAGACGCAGCAAAATCTCTCCGCCGGGTGCCACATAAGGGACGGTCGAGCAGCGCTGTCCCGGAGCGACTGCGCGCAAGATGTCGATCCGCGAAATGATCTTGCCAAAGTCGTTGGAGCTCCAACGGACGAAGGCAAAGATGCTTCCGGGCGCAAATGAGAGGACACGCCGGTGGCGATCAAGCTTCCGTTCCTTGACGATACGACCGAACCGAACGCGGTTTTCGATGCGTCTCTCGAGCCACAACGCTTCCACTTCCGTGAAAGTGCTCATGCCGCGGCTCCCTGATGCTGGATCTGGCAGCTGTGAGCTTGGGTCTGGGTGGAGAGTATGTATGGCCTGCAAAGGCAGGCTGGCCTATCGGACTGCCGTTGCCGACCGCCGCCAACGCGGCTTTCGGCCTGTACCGTTAGAAGAAATCCAAAGGATTTCTGGTTAGTAAAGTTAGAGCAGCTGGAATGCGCGGATAAACAAGCTCTTAGGCTCGATTCCGGTCCCCGATAGCACGAGGATCGCGTCCCCGATAGCACGAGGGCTGCGGTCCCCGATAGCACGAGTTGATTCACAGGTTGTCCTCCGAATTTGGAATGAGCGCACGCCGACGCAAGCGGGCCATTAAGGGATCAACAGTCAAAGGCGCGAAGTTCAGCCGCTCGGCACCGTTCGGGTCGCGCGTGAGCACGAGCTGATAGCCGGGCAATGTCTGGCGCTGGACGATCTGACGTACGTCGTAAGCGAAATGCTTGAGCGGTGAGATGATGCCGGACTTGGCATGGAGGTGCACAAGGTCAAAACTCCAGCCGCTGTCCTGCCGACCTCCGTGCTTGCGCACAAGACGATAAAGCCACCGCTCAAGTCCGCCCGTCAGCTCGAAATAGGCGCGATCGATCGTCAGCACGAGTGCGTCGTCGATGACGCCACCGTAGAACCAATCCGGCAGGATCAGCTCGATCCCAAATGGGCGGCCGTTTGCATCGGCCGTCTCCTTCCATTCGTTAATCCAGGAGAAGCGATGCCGTCGTCGTTCTGTCGGCTGACGGATCGACGTCAGCACGGTCGTTGACTGAAGCCTGTCAAGACCAGCCTTCAGGCGGTCATAATCACGTGCGCTGGTGCCGCGGCCCACGAACGTCAAAATCTCGTAAGGCGTTGCAGCCATCAGGCGCGAGGTCTTCAAGCCTGCGTCACGGGCTTCGACGATCTGGGACGCGGCCCAGATCAGGACGTCTGCATCCCAGATAGTTGCCATGCCGTGTTCCGGCACGGCTTCGACACGAATTGCGATCGCACCGGCACGGAAATCGATCGGCACGATCCGCTTGGTCTTTGCCAGGGAAAAGAACGGATAAGCCATCAGATCCTGTGCATCTCGGGGTGCAAGATCGCCGGGTAAGGCCCGAAAGAGCTCAAGCTGCTCGCGCTCGGAATGGTGCTTGCGCCGCATGGTCGTTGCTCTCACGCGACAATCAGCGACGCTCTTGGCCGGCATACGGGCGCAGCGCGGGATGCTTCTTGGCCGGCAGTACCGTCCCCTTCCCGGGGTCGGAGGTGGACGTCTTGGCGCCGAGATCGGCCCAGGCTTTCAGATCATCAACGGCGTAGACGACGCGTCCGCCAATCTTCCGGTACGTCGGCCCGGTGCCATATGTGCGGTGTTTTTCGAGTGTGCGGCCTGACAGGCCAAGATAGCGCGCGGCCTCAGGTGTACGCAGGAATCGCTCGGGAAGACCGGCCATCGGATCGGGCATTTGAGAACTCCAGGAGGACAGCGCACCACGCTTGGCTAGGCCGGCGTGTGTGCGGTCATCATGGAGGAGCAAGAACTCGGAGGGGGATGCCGAATCTTGAGGGTAAGATTTTCGGCACCCCTGAGAACTGCGCTACTCGTCCTTGCGCCCGGGCCGGAGGTGTTTGCGGTAACCACCGCGCATCAACGCGAGACCGCCTTGCACCAAGCGGATCGTTCGATTGCGCAGATCATGCGTCTTCCAGGCGCGATCGGGGATACGTTTTTGCCGAGCAGCGCTTCGGCGATGATGCGACAACTGCCGCCGATGCTATGCGCATCGAGCGCGCGGATCGCCGCGCTCAGAGGTTTGCGCCGCTGTTTGGATCGTGTGTGAAATGCCGGACCTGGCGCGCGCCCATTGATTGCACGCCAGAGCCGCCGGGCTGCATAGGCACGTGCGCCGAAATCGCCATCAAACGGCAGTTCGGCTGCGTATGATACGCCGAGTACCGGCGGCTCTTTGGACCAAACACGGTGATTTACCGCACCGATCCGCATCACGGCATGCCAGCCGTCGGCGGCGCGGCGCACCTGACCGGCTGTAAGGTCGAGCAATGGCTGAGGCGCCGATACGAGATCGGCCGTCAAGACAACCGTCACCCGAACGACCGCCGCTAGAACCTCCGGCGCGCAAAAGATGATCTGCTCGTCGAACGACCTCTGCGGGTCATGGGCGAAAGCAGATGCCCTATTTCCTCCTGAATTCGTGAGTCACTTCGCCGTTCGGACTGTTGGCAATCATCGCCTCGTACTCACGCCGATTGTCTGCGTTGCGGCGGAGACATTCCTAGGCGATGTCGGCGACTTCCGCGTCTTGTAGGCTCTTGTAGGAATCCGGCGAGCGCCAGTCGAATTCAGGCATTGCTTCCGCCCCATTGCACACTGCTAACAAGGATTGCAGCGCAATGGTTATGAATGATGCAGTTGTAGGAGGACCCTAGTTTGGCGCCACGTGGTGCTTCGGAATGACCACCGATTAGCAAAAGAAAATAGTTCTTCCTGCAAGTCGCCAGCCGACGATGTTCTTCTTGCGTCGGGTCCGCGCAAGAGGCGCCCCTGCTCGTTCACACATTTGGCGCGTGCGAGATAACTCTGATGACGCAGGAAAAATTGGGCGAGCGCGCGGGGTTTATGTGCGCGTTACGTCGGAGCCATCGAGCGCGTCGATGTATCAGCAAGCGTCACCGTGCTCGGCAAATTGCTGAAGCATTGGGAGTCGAACCGGGAGACCTGCTCAAAAAGGCTGCGCGGCTTAGCAAATCCTAAGCCGTCTCAGGCCTGCCGCGAAGCGCCCCGCCCGGCGGACCGGACGGGGCTTGCTCGGGCGCTCTTAGTCGCCGGTCTTGCGCGGCCGCGACCAGAGCAGGGTGTAGCCTTCACCGCCTTCGTCGTCGAGCAGGTTCGCGTAGATCGGCGCGTTGAACGAGGGGTCATCGAGCTTGAGCGAGAGGTAGTCGCGGCCCTCTTCGGAGCGCTTCGACCAGGCCGCGCCGATCTCCGCCCGGCCCACATAGATGCGGTGGCTGGGAGCGTTGTCGTTGGAGCGGTTGGTCTCGGCGACGATGCGGACGCCCTTGGCCTTCAGGCTCAGGGTCACGATATCGCCCTGGAATTCGTTGCCGACCTTCTTGAAAGAACCGATGTTAGCCATGTCACTTCTCCTGTTGTGTTTCGAGCCCGCGACCACCGCGGCCTCGATGGCGATCTAGGGCCGAGGACGATCGGCGACGCACCCGCTCGGGCTGGAGCGCAGCGGAGGACGTCGTTGTGGCGACTTTCTTGTCTCGCGAGGAATGGGCGAAGCCCAGGGGAAGAAAGTCGCATCAACGGCGTTGCGGCTCAGACGATCGAGGCGAAGCCGGTCTTCGGCCAGATCAAGCCATCAACGAGGCCACGTGCGTCCGCGTGCTGAACCACAATCTCTGAAGAAGCGTGGCTATCTCGGTTTTGATGAACAAGAGGTCGGAACGATTTAGCGGGGAAAGAGAAACAATCTCCTGCAAAGGGCGGCATCGTCTCCCAAGAACGGATCGAGGTTAACACCGCTCCGCCGCGGATGCGTGGGCAAACCGAAATGCCGGCGGCTTGATCGAGGAGCTCCGAGGATGACTGCCGCTCCCGCGCTCAGGTCTCGATCTTCCCCGGTTCAACGCGACGGTTTACGCGCACCTTTTCGACGATGAAGGGGGACAAGGTCGCCCCCTCCGGCCATGTGGCCGTAAGAACTGGTTAGGTCGGGTTCTCCACTACCCCCATCCGGCTCGAACGGGCGGTCTCCGCCAAAGCGATCAAGCGCATCCACGCCGTAACGCCAACGCAAACGGCGCCCAGGCAAGCGAAGACCTCACGCCAAGTCAGCGAAGGCACCCCGATCTGCGACACGGCGAATACCACATGATAGCCGGCGACCGCGGCGGGAACAGCGAATGCTGTCGCGATCGCGATGCGCAAGGCCAAGGGCCGAGTAACAGCGACGGCGACCTGGCCGAGGACGAGCGTCAGCGCACCGCCGGCTGTTGCGATAAGCAGCGCACCGATCAAACCAGCGCCGCTGTGAAGCGCCGTCATCCCGATACTTAGTGCGACGAAAAACGGCAGGGCATACACAGCGAGCGCAAAGATTGCCCAGCAGAATAAGCCAATGCCGAGTGTGTTGAGAACGAGCCCAAGGGCGAGCATGGTGGTGGCTCCATGTCCATAGATCTACCAGTCGCGCCTTCCACCACCACCACGGCGCAACTCTGGATATGAGTCCGAAACGAGGCGGAGTTGCGGCGCATGCAACTCCGCTTCGCCGTTTAGAGGCTGGAAGATGGCGCTCACGCGCCGCCGAACCTCCAGACGGGGATGCCGAGCCGCTTCGCCTTGTCGGCGAGGTTGTCCTGGATGCCCGTGCCCGGGAAGTGCATGACACCGATCGGCAGGAGTTCGAGCATGGCATCGTTGCGCTTGAACGGTGCCGCCTTGGCATGTTTCGTCCAATCGGGCTTGAAGGCGATCTGAGGCACTTTGCGGGTGGTCGCCCATTTGGAGGCGATCAGTTCAGCCCCCTTCGGAGAGCCACCATGGAGCAGGACCATGTCGGGATGCTTGGCGTGAACTTTGTCGAGACGATCCCAGATGAGGTGGTGGTCGTTGAAGTCGAGCCCGCCGGTGAGTGCGATCTTCGGACCCGGCGGCAACATGACCTCGGTCTCAGTGCGGCGCTTGGCCGCAATGAAGTCGCGGGAATCGATCATCGCAGCGGTCAGCGTACGATGGTTCACCAGCGATCCCGATCGAGGGCGCCAGAATGAGCCGGTGTGAGTCTCAAAGCGCTCGATGGCCTGGTCACGGAAGAGTTCCAGGCAGTTGCGACGCTCAATCAGCGTGATGCCTTCCGCCGTGACGCGCTCGAGTTCGACTGATCGAACTTCGGAGCCGTCCTGCTCGCGCTGGCTCTTCCGCTGCGCCTGTTCGTTATCGTCTAGCTGGCGACCAACGCGGGCGACGGCCCGATGGAACAGGTTGACGGTCGACCAGAGCAGATCGTCGAGGTCCGGTTCAAGCCGTGTGTCGCTCAACGTTACGACCAGGGCGTCAAAGATATCGGCGACGGCGCCGGCGATGATCTTCCCCTCGGGAAGCGGCCGTGGATCGGGCTCGTCGTCAAAGGCGCGATAGCCGAAGAGCTGCAATTCGGTGAGAGCATGGTCGGTTGGAGATGCGGCGTGCGGCGGTTCGATGTCGTCGTGCTCGGTCATGGAGCGATCCTTTGCTGGATCGGCCGCGACCATCGCGGCCTTCGTGGCGATCACTCAGACGGCAGGCGGAGCGGGCCAGAACCCGGAGCGGCTTGTCCGCCGAAGCCCTGAGGGCGTAGGCGGAAGCGGAGGGCCGCAGCGGCAGCGGAGGATGGCGGAGGCCGGCTATTTTGCTTCGCGATGCAAAGCGCGCTCGCTAGATGGCTAATGTGTATTCTCGTCGCCGGCGGGCGGCGGAAAATAGCCTGACGCAGCCATTGCCGGCCCAAGCCGCTTGCCGTCCGATCGCCCTCTAGAAGGCCGTGGTCGCGTGCTCCTCCGGCATTGGACGCGTCGTGACCGGGCTGTCGACCCCGATCGAAGTGCACGGGCTATTCCGCAGCTACTGCCGGAGAATGCAGGAAGCGGACGACGTCCTCTGGTACGAGCTGAAGCCGCAACGCTGCCCGGAGGGCATCGATCCCGAAGATATGCAGATCTTCGTTGAAGTCGCCCAGCCGAGGCGACAGCGGGATGGCTTCAATGCCGACCTCTTCCGCGCGCTGGGTGAGAATAGCCTGTACGGCATCTCCGGCAGCATCGTCATCGCGGGCGATATAGAGCCGACGCAGACCACACGGCAGCGACATGGCTGCGAGATGATTAGCCGAAAGCGCAGCCGCCATCGGCAACGTTGGCAGCACGTAGCGCAGCGACAGCATGGTCTCGATCCCCTCGCCGGCAGCAAGCACGTCATCGACCACGCCGAAACGGACGGCGTTGCCGAGCAGGTCGCCCATGGCGCGTCGTGGCGTCTCGATCGGAGCCTTGCCGAGCCGCACGCGATCAAAGCCGTCTGGATCGAGCCAGGTGCGGTGTACGCCGGTAATCCGCCTATGGAGGTCGGTGACGGAGGCTATCATCGCCGGCCAGGTTTCGGTCGACGAATGCTCGTCCGGTCGATAGTAGCAACGAGGATGGATGCGCAAGCTGCCACCATGGTTGATGCAAGCAATTCCGCGACGCTGTAAGTACGCCTCGGCTAATGTCCCTTCAATCGGGCTGGATATCGAAAAGAGCCGACGCGCGGCTTCCTGCGATCCGGCCGGTGCGACTGAACGAATAGGTTTCGGAGCGAATTGCAGCTCTGAACGAGGCAGCTTCAGAAAGCGCTTCGCCTCCTCGGCCACCTCACGAAAGTCTCGCAACGCCATACTTTCGCGGATAATGTCGAGGAGATCACCATGTTCTCCGGTCGCGGCATCGGTCCACTTGCCGGCGGGCCCCTTTGGCGATTCGTGCAGCCGCACGAACAACGAGCGGCCCCGGGTGTTGTGAACGTCGCCGACCACCCAGTACCGCCCCGCCCGCTTACCGTTGGAGAGATAGTGTCGGCACACCGCCTCCGCCTCGCGCGCGAGGCGGCGTGCCAATTCGGAGGCATCGCCGGGCATCACGCGGCCTCCCGATCACTGATGCGCGCCACCGGATAGGTGTCGAGCACCTTCGACAGGATCTCGACGCCACTTGCGTCCGTGGGCACGAACATGCGCAGCTTCCAAGAGATAATTTCGCCGAAGAGGCCATAGGCCCAGAGACGATCGCGCATCGTGTCGTTGAATCCCGACAGCTCGATGCGATATGCACCCATCACCCGGACGCGGCGAAGCTGGAGTCCCTCCGCGAGTTCGAGGACGGTCCGTCCCTCTATCAGCGCGGCAAATGCGGCCTCCGGCGTCAGCGAAGGCGCCTCCGCCGCAAGGACATTTGCGACCCAGACCGCCGAGACCTTGCGTCCGATGATGCGTTCGCCCGCATCTGTCTGGAGCCGATAGACGCGGGTCGATTCGTTCGGTAGCCGCTTCCAGATGGGGAGCAGCAAACCTGCGACGACGTGGATCGTGCTTTCCGTGAACTCGGGCACCTCGGCAAGCTCCGCCAGCCAGGCCACGGCGAAGCGCTCACGATCCGCCTCGACCCAATGGCTTTCCGCCATCACGCTTAGGGGGATCCTGTGCTGCTCCATCGGCCGGATCAGACGGACGCGCCGCTCGATCTCGCCGTCATCGAGCATGACGCTCGTCGCAGGGACCTGCACGGCGGCTCTTCCCGAGCGCTTATTGACGAGCAGGACGGCCTGACGATCGGAAAGACGTGCAAGAGCGTCATCCAGACGCACCGGATGATTGCGCTGGCGCTGCGTGATCGTGAGCAGCCGGGTCTCGGCACCGGTCCCCGGATGGGCGTAGATCGTCCGCCGATCAGTGACGACGAAGCTCTCGGCACGGAGGGTTTCCAACCCCACGTCGTAGGTGCCGGATGCAACCGCGCCTTCGATCCGAGCGGTCAAAAGTTGCTCGAAGGCGGTGAACAGCACATTCTGTAGGTCGATGGTGAGCGCCAATAACCTGTTCAGAAAGGTCGTGATCGGCGGCAGGTCATCCCTGAGTCCATTGGCATCCATGAGCTTCAGACCGGTCGCATCCTCGAACCGTTCGAGCGAGCAGCCGTCGACCTTGCCTCGCGCGAGCAGCGTGTAGAGCTGACGCAACGCGTCGCGGCCGTACTGGCTTTCAAGGTTGTCCTCGGGCCGGAACAGGCCCTGCCCTCCGGTCTGGCGTTGGCCGCGCGTGATGGCCCCCAGCGTGTCGAGCCGGCGGGCAATGGTGCTGAGAAAGCGCTTTTCGGCCTTCACGTCGGTCGCAATCGGACGAAACAGGGGCGGCTGCGCCTGGTTGGTCCGGTTGGTCCGGCCGAGCCCCTGGATCGCGGCGTCGGCCTTCCAGCCGGGTTCGAGCAGGTGATGGACCCGCAGGCGGCGATTCCGAGCCGACAGTTCGGCGTGGTAGCTCCTCCCCGTGCCCCCGGCGTCGGAGAACACGAGGATGCGCTTGACGTCATCCATGAAGGCCGAGGTGTCGGCGAGGTTGGCTGAACCGGCTCGATTTTCGACCACCAGCCGGTCGCCCTTGCGAACAATGCGGCGTGAGCGGCCCGTCACCTCTGCGACCAGTTCGGTGCCGAAGCGCTGGATGATCTGATCCAGTGCCCCGGGTACGGGCGGTAGCGATGCAAGCTTCTCGATGAGGCGGTCACGTCGCGTAACGGCCTCCCGGCTCTCGACCGGCTGGCCGTCGCGATAGACAGGCCGGGAGCAGAGGTTACCTTCAGAGTCGGTGAAGGGTTCGTAGAGCTGGACTGGAAAGGAATGGGCGAGATAGTCGAGCACATACTCGCGCGGAGTGATGTCGACCTGGACGTCGCCCCATTCTTCGGTGGGGATCTCGGCGAGCCGGCGCTCCATCAGCGCTTCGCCCGTCGACACGATCTGGATAACCGCGGCGTGTCCAGCCTCAAGATCGTTCTCGATCGATCGGATGAGCGACGGCGTCTTCATCGAGGTCAGGAGGTGACCGAAGAAGCGCTGCTTCGCGCTTTCGAAGGCGGACCGTGCCGCAGATTTGGCCTGCCCGTTCAGCGTTCCCGTTGCGCCTGTGATGTTGGCGGCTCGCATCGCCGCATCGAGGTTGTTATGGATCACGCTGAACGCACCGGCATAGGCGTCGTAAATGCGAACCTGCTCCGGCGTCAGCTGGTGCTCCACCAAGTCGTACTCGATGCCCTCGTAAGACAGCGAGCGGGCCGCATAGAGTCCGAGCGCCTTGAGGTCGCGCGCCAGCACCTCCATGGCCGCGACACCGCCCTCCTCGATCGCTTCGACGAACTCCGCACGCGTGGCAAACGGAAAGTCAGTGCCGCCCCAAAGGCCGAGGCGTTGGGTATAAGCGAGATTGTGGACCGTGGTGGCGCCCGTCGCCGATACATAAACCACGCGAGCATTGGGCAAGGCGTGCTGAAGCCTAAGGCCTGCGCGACCCTGCTGAGAGGCGGCCTGGTCGCCGCGCTCGCCCTTGCCCCCGACCGCATTCTGCATGGCATGGCTCTCGTCGAAGATGATCACTCCGTCGAAGTCGGAGCCCAACCATTCGACGATCTGCCTGACGCGCGAAAGCTTTTCGCCACGCTCGTCGGTCCGTAGCGTGGCGTAGGTGGTAAATAGGACGCCTTCCGCAAGCCGGATCGGGGTGCCCTGGCGAAAGCGAGAAAGAGGCGTAACCAGCAGGCGCTCCATGCCGAGCGCGGACCAATCGCGCTGCGCGTCCTCGATCAGCTTGTCGGACTTGCTGATCCAGATCGCACGGCGGCGGCCCTTGAGCCAGTTGTCGAGCAGGATCGCCGCGACCTGCCGCCCCTTGCCCGCCCCGGTGCCATCGCCCAAGAACCAGCCGCGGCGAAAGCGGACGGCATTCTCTGCGTCCTCGCGCGCGGCGGCCACAACATCAAAGGTCGCGTCGACTGTCCAGGAGCCCCCGAGAAACTCGGAATGCGCCTCACCGGCATAGATGATGCTCTCGAGCTGGGCATCCGATAGAACTCCGTCTGCCATAACATTGACCGGCAGGTGCGGACGATAGGATGGCTTTGGTGGCGCAACGGAAGCCATTGCCGCCGACTGCACGAGCTTGGTCGGATGTGCGCACGATCCGGGAATACGGATCGATTGGAGTCTGTATTCCTCGTAGAGTGCATCGGAAAGCCGAGCGCATTCCGGCGGCGACCATTCGACCGCCTCGTAAGCAAGTTCGACGCCATCTGGCGCAGCGGTTATTGAAGAAGGCGATGAGCGCGGTGCAACGGCGCTGGTCGATCGCAACATCGCTGGCCGCCCGGCGGCGGTCTCCGATGGCGCGGCGACGGGTAGCCGTGGAGGCACATGCTGGGTCACCCAGCCAAGCAAGGTAGCGACATCGGCCGCCATGCCCGGCGAGGCAGGAAAAACCTTCGGATCTGCGGCGGGCAGCTTGTCGATCACAAGCAGCCGTGTGTCGATTTGTGTTCCGTGCTTCGCGTAGAGGGCGCCGTCGACTGCCGCAGAAAACACCACCTGCCCGCGCTCCTGGAGCTGCACAAAGCCATCTCTCCATGCCGGGTTATCCGGCGCGAAGTTTGCGCCAGTGATGGCGACGAGGCGTCCACCATCGCAAAGACGCGCGAGCGCCGAAGCGATGTGGCGGAGGGCCGCATCCGCCATCCGCCGATCGACATTCGCCAGCGCGGAGAACGGCGGGTTCATCAAAACAACGCTCGGTGCGACACTCGCCTCGAGGTGGTCGTTTATCTGAGCAGCATCGAACCGCGTGATCTTAACGCCCGTGAACAGATGATCGAGCAGCCCCGCACGGGCCTCGGCCAACTCGTTCAACACCAAGGCGCCGCCGGCGAGCTCGGCAAAGATGGCGAGCAAACCAGTCCCCGCGGAGGGCTCAAGAACGCGATCGGCAGGCGTAATTCCGGCTGCGGTAGATGCGGCCAGCCCGAGCGGGATCGGCGTCGAGAATTGCTGAAACGCCTGGCTGTTCTCGGACCGCCGCGTGTGGGTCGGGAGAAGACCCGTCACTCGCGCAAGCATCGGCAGCATGGCGGCCCTCGAACCGGCCTTGGCGCGCATGGCCGGGCCGAACTTGCGAAGGAACAGAACTGTTGCCGCCTCGCAGACGTCATAGGCGGTCTTCCAGTTCCAGACCCCGGCCGCGTCGGAGGCGCCGAAGGCGGCCTCTATGGCGCTACGCAGAACACCGGCATCGATGCGCCGGCCGCGTTCGAGCTCGGTCAGAAGCTGTCGCGCGGCCCGGACGGCGGCGGAGGTGAGACTTGCAGCGGCGCGCATCGAGAGCGGCGCGGCGGCAGCGCTGGCGGCGAGAGATTCGGTCATGGCAGGGTTCTTTCGGAGAGCAGGAAGGGGGCGAACCATCAGGCGCTCTCCCTTGACCCCGACGGCTCAAACCCTTCCCGGCCCGACTCTCCCTCTCAAGCCTCGCCAATAAGAATGGGGACCAGCGCTGCGCACCGGTCCCCAAACAACCGCGGGAGACGGCCAAAGCCGTCCCGCTCTGTGATGATCACTCAGCCGCGTCGAGCTGTTGCGGATCTTCGTCGCCGCCGTTCTCCCGATCCTCCTCGTCGGCGAGGAATTCGGGCAGCGGGCCCGCTTCGCCCTCCTGTCCCACTGGCGCCGCATCGGGATCGACGAGACGCAGCGGCTCCGGCAACCAGCCCGAGCCATCCAGAAGGCGCTCGGCCTCCTTTGCCATGTCGGCCTTCTTCAGATGGTCGATCAGTTGCGCCGACGGCTCGCCCTTGGCTTCCCGCACGGCTTCCAGAATACGCGGCTTGGTGACCCGGCCGAGATAGTTGTCGACGGTCGGTCGCCAGCCAGCCTGGACCATGTCGAGCCCGACCGCGCGCGCCAGCACATCAGCCTGGTCGAGACGCGTGCGAACGCCATGGGCGGAGACGCGACCCTGATTGTAGCGATTGGCTGGTTCATAGACGGCGTTGACAGCAAATGATGCACAGTGGGCAAACAATGATGCCTGTGCAGCGCCATCAAGAGCTGACAGTGCACCCCAGAGATCGTTCTCGCTCTTCGGCAACCGCGCCTTCCAGGCCTCATGCCGCGCCTCGACGGCCTTGGCGGAGACGCTTTCCCTCAGCCCCGGAGCTTGGGCGGGAAAGTTCGGCGTGCGAAGGCTGATCTCAAGACAGCTCCCGGACGATGCGAACCGGTAAAAGGCCGTCAGCACGAAGTTATGCAGTACCGCCTGAAACGCAATCGCTGGATTATCTGCCAGCGCATCCCGCAATGCCAGCGTACGATGCGCCGTCAGCTCGATAATCAGCCGATCCGGCAGAGGCCTGGCCGCGTCTTCATCATCTTCTTCAGCATCAGGAGCACTACCTGCGACCGCTATGACCGAGCGCTGGACGGAAGAGCCCCCTCCTTGACCTTCAGTCGACGAGGCATCGGCGCCTTGCTCGGCATTAGGATCGGCTGCCGGCACCTCGTCCTCTGGCCGGACGTAACCCCGGTCCACGGAGAGGCGCCCTTCGGAATCGATGCTGATGAAGACGCCGGCTCGGGCGATCTCCGACTGATCATAAAGCATCGGCCGGTCTTCGAATGTCGCCAGTGCCGACTCGATTTCGCCGAGACGCTGATCGACCTCGTCGGGCAATTCGTCGGCATCCTGATAATCGGTTTCAAGCTTGGCTTGCTCGGCGTTCAAGGCATCGATTGTGGCCCGCTCCTCAGGCGAGAGATCGACAGGTTTACCTTCGATTTCTCGTAGGCCTTGGGTGTGACCGTAGGAGAACTCTACGGCGACCGATATCCACTTCCAACCTTCGGCCGCAATCGTCTCAGCCTCGGCCTTGAGCTTTTCGGTCACGAGGCGGTCGAGCAGCACGACGTCCTGAAGCCAGCCGCCGTCGTCGTGCTCGAACAGATCCCGCAGAACGCCACCACCCGCGTTCTGATAGGCATCAAGGCCCACAAATTGGGCGCGGCGATCGGACCCGCGTACGGTGTTCTCGGTGAGCAAGCGCCGGATCTGGTAAGGCTCGTCATAGCCGGAACGGCTGACATTCTCCCAGACTTGCTCCTGGCGGGCGTGATCGGCCGTGACCGAGAACGCCATGAGCTGCTCGAGAGTCATGCCGTCTTCGGCATACACCTCATGCAGCTTCGGCGACACCGACGCCAGCCGCAGGCGCTGCTTGACAATTGCAGGGTTCACGAAATGGCGGGCGGCAATGTCTTCCTCGCTCATGCCGAGATCGCGGAGTGTCTGGAAGGCCCGAAACTGATCGAGCGGATGCAGGCCGACCCGCTCATCGTTCTCCGCCACCGAATCGTCCGCGGCGATACCCCCTTCACGCACAACGCACGGTACTGCCTGCGTCTTTGACATGCGTTTTTGCTTCACCAGGAGCTCGAGTGCGCGATAGCGCCTGCCGCCCGCTGGCACCTCGAACATGCCGGTCTCGTTGCCATCTGCATCAACAACGGCCCGGACACTCAGACTTTGCAGAAGCGTACGCTGCGCGATGCTCTCGGCTAGCTGCTCGATCGAGACACCGGCCTTGACGCGGCGAACGTTCGACTGGCTGAGCACGAGTTTGTTGAAGGGGATGTCCCGGGAAGGCGACAGCGTGATCTTTTGTACGGCTTTCGTCATTTTGGCTCTCCACGACGAGCGGCCGCGAGACTCTCTCTCGGCTTCCACCCGTCGCGAACAGCCTCCCCTCCTCTCACTCTCGCGCAGCCACCAGGCCAAGCATCACGCCGTCTCGTGATCGGCGACAGCCAAATCCAGCGATGCGGGCTCAATGGACCCGGGAACGAAACCGAGCAAATAGTCCGCGGCCTTGCTCGCCTGTGAGGCGGCACGCACGATGGCCCGACTGTCTTCACGCAGGACTTCAAGCCAGGAGCCGATATAGTCGGCATGGCGCACGGTCGGGACGATCCCGAGCGACGCGCAGCTGAATGCGGAACTCAACTCGGCGACCAGTTCTTCAAAGGCATATTTCTTCGTACCGTAGGATCCGCTCTGGTCGCGATTGAGGCGCGAGGGATGCCCGGTGGCATGACCGAGTTCATGCAACGCGGTGCGGTGCCAGTTGATGGGTTCGAAATAGGCCTGCGGCGGCGGGACCTGAACATAGTCTTCGGCTGTTGCGTAGAATGCGCGATCTCCACCAATTCGAAATGGAATTCCGCTGGCCTTGACCAGGGCGTCGACCGTGGGTTCGATGAGGCCAGCCGGCGGTGGCGGCGCAGCCGTGGCAATCTCGTCAGGCAGATCTGCGCACTGATCGACGTTGAAAACGGTAAATCGTTTGAGGAATGGAATCGCCTGCGCGTCTTCACCGGTCTCGGCGGCGCGGCGCTTTTCGTCATCCGGCACGAAACGATCTGCGTAAACAACAGTAGTACCGCGCTCTCCCTTGCGAACGTGGCCGCCGAGCGAGAGCGCCTGACGAAAGGTGAGCCAACTTTGACCTGTAAATCCGCGCTCGATCACGGCGCCCCAGAGGATGAGGATGTTCACCCCACTGTATTGCCGGTTGGTCGACGCGTTTTTCGGCATGGCCAGCGGCGCTTTCGCCGCGGCCGTCCCCCAGGGCTGAACCCAGGGGAGGCGTCCGGCCTCAAGCTCGGCAATGATCTTGTCGGTGATTTCGCTATAGAGGTTCGCCCGGTCGTGGCCAGTGCGCGCGCAAGCATTAGGGTTTGACATCGCGGGTCTCCGCGACGGGCACCGCGAGCCTCTCTCGCAGCTTGTAACCCGTCACGGAAAAACCCAGCCTGCACTCTTACTCTCAGCTTCTAGCGCAATCTGTCTTAGGCCGCAGCCGATCAGGCGTGCGCCCAAGGGCGCATCGCCTCAACGGAAAATGGCACCCGGAGAGCGTGAGCATAGCGACCCGAAGGGGCACGCGGGTCCGAGTGCAGCGACGAGACCGGTTCAATAGCGGCACCCGGGAACGGGGCAGTGATAGCGATCGCCGCAGGCGAGCCCCTTTCCCGAGTGCCCCCGGCGAGGAGCACCAAAGCTCTGGCGCGAGGGATCGAAGCCGCAAGGCCGAGACGCTGCGCGGCTCGGTTCACGAGAGCCCGGTGTGGCCCTGGCCGCACGCGCCAAAACCTGAGCGTACGTGATGCAGGCAATGATACGAGAACCGCCCGACATTCTCACAGCAGTCTCACAATTGTGGAAGAGAGGCCTGTGGGCGAAGCGAAAGCGAAGACCCCTCGCGGACGCGGCGAAAGAGGCACCCGCAGGAGGGTCAGCATAGCGCCGACGCGTAGCGGCGGGACCCGGGACCGAGTGCAGTCGGAAGACCGGTTAAGAAGGCACCCGACCCGAAGGGCAGTGATAGCGACGCCGGCATGCAATGACGGCGGGCCCGAGGGCGAGTGCCTCCGGCGAGCGACTCAATGCGGCTTCACGTCTGCTTGGTATCAATTTTGCTTTTGTGATAGTGTCTCACTCGTGCGCATGTCTATGCACGTCGTGGGCATGTTCACTGAGAGTCAATTCTTACAGAGGACGACATGGCCAAGAAAGCGAAGAAGGCAAAGAAGACCGCGAAGGCAGCCACCAAGAAGGTGGCGAAGAAAACTTCAAAGAAAAAGAAGTAGTCGTATCGGCACTGATCTATTGCCGCCTCCGGGTCGCAACCCGGATGAAAAGCGAGACCTTCCCAAAGGATATGAAGCGTCCTTTGCAGCCGTTTGGTATCGCGGCACGCTAAGATAAGGCCGGACCTTTGTGCAGGTGGCTGCTGCATAAAGGTCCGGTTTTTCGTTTCTGCCCCGCGAGGGCGTGATCTGCTCGAGCGCGAGGGATCGAAGCCGCAAGGCCGAGACGCTGCGCGGCTCGGTTCACGAGAGCCCGGTGCGGCGACAGCCGCACGCGCAAAACGCAGCAAGGAACAACCACCTGAGCTCGGACGTCTGAAGCATCGGAAAACGGTTTCTTCAGTTCGTTCTTGCCCATCCTAGCATCTGGCCGGGCGGAAAATTCGGCCTTCGAAAAACCACGAGATCCCACGACCCGAATCCCAGTCGTGTGTTAGCGATGGGGAATGTCTGGGCGATAAAACGATTCGTCTCAGCGTGGGAGAACCTTTCAATGCTGATGACCAGGCAGAGACGGCCGGCGATCCGCACCCTGCGCGGCTGGGCGATCAACGTGCTGAACGAAGCCGGCGCCATCCGCGAGTGCGACGAGCACGGTTGGATGCAGGACCGCGCCGATCCCCATGCACGAGAGCGGGCCTTCGACATCGCCCGTCGAGATCCGCCAGCAGACGTATCCCGTCAAGAAGCGGAGGCCGCGGTTCGCGACGCGCTGGATTCGATTGGTGACACCTGCCCAGAATGCCCTCCTGACGAGGAGGACCGGCGCTAGGCCCCGACGCCGACCCTACTCCGCCTCAGCGGCCCAGCTGTTTCTCCACGCGCTTGCGCGCGTTGCCAACCTTTTTGACGGCCTTCTTCACCGCTGGCGCCGACCTTCCGGTCTTCTTTGCTTCGTACTGCAGTTCGTAGTCCTGCCCGCCTGCCACCCGCGCCCGGTCCTGCTTCCTTCCACGGGCCGTCTTGCTCTTCTTCGCTCCCGCCATTGGTGCCTCCTGTTGTGACATGGAAGCAACGCGACAGGGATTCGCAGGTTCCGGAACGATTCGAACTGTGCCAATTTGAATCGGCTGTAGCGTAGAGTTCTCCAGTGGCGTTTCGCGCGTAATAGGCCGGCAGCTTTCGGCGGCAAGGCGCTTCTCCCCGGCTTTATCGAACCGGCCCTGGCCACCTCGAGCGATAAGGTGCCGTCCCTGCATTCCACAACACGCACTGAAGGATTGGCCCTTGAATGAGCCGGACGTCGACCCTGCCCAAGCGCTTACAGCCAATGCTCGCTACGCTCACCGACGGGCCGTTCGACGACCCCGACTGGGTTTTCGAGGATAAGTACGATGGCTTCCGGATGATCGCGGAAATCCGGCGGGGCAAGGTTTCGCTCTACAGCCGCAACGGCAAGATCATCAGCCGCAACTATATCGAGGTCGCCAAAGCGCTGGAGGGCGTGAAGGGCGACGCCGTGATCGACGGCGAGCTCGTCGCGATCGGAAAGGACGGCGTCTCGCATTTCCAGCTACTTCAGAACGCACTGCGCCATGAAGCGAAGCTCCTGTATTGCGCCTTCGATCTCATGTTTCAGAACACAGTTGACTTGCGCAAACAGCCTCTTCTCGAGCGCAAGGAACGGCTGAAAGCGATCTTGCCGCGTCACCGGCTGATCACCTTCAGCCGTCACCGCAAAGCGAGCGGCACGAAATTCTTCGCCGAGGCCGAGCGGAAGGGTCTGGAAGGCGTCATGGCGAAGCGTGCCGACAGCGCGTATGCCTCCGGAAGCCGGACGGCGGATTGGCTGAAGATCAAGGCAGCAAAGCGGCAGGAAGTGGTGATCGCGGGCTTCACGGCGCCGAGGCGTACAAGACCCTACTTCGGCGCCCTGGTCCTCGCCGTGCGGGAAGACGACACATGGCGCTATATCGGACATGTTGGCACCGGCTTCAGCCACAAGGTCCTGGAAGACCTCCACGCCAAGCTCGTGAAGCTGACGACCCCGAAATCACCGTTCCCTGCCAAAGTGAAGGACGAAGCCGCCACGACCTGGGTCAAGCCCTCGTTGGTTGCCGAGGTCAAATTTGCGGAATGGACGAGTAAGGGCGAACTGCGCCAGCCTGTCTACCTCGGGCTCAGGTCTGACAAGCGGGCAAAGGACGTCGTGCGTGAGCGAGAACGTCCGCGCAAGTAGAGCTTCCCTTCGGCGAAAGCCGGCAAAAAGGATTGACGCCCCCTCCGCCGACACTCACTCGCCTCCAAGGTCGTGGATTTCCGGTCGCTGCCATCAGGCGTGAGTTCGAGCGTCGCAAGTGTGATCGGCAGCTTGAAGCGCCGGGGTCACGCGCTGCCGGGGGTCAGATAGAGAACGCCACCGACTGTGTTGATCTTCGGCACGTGGGAATGCCCGGAGACGATGACGTCAATGCCGGCGCCGGGATCGACCTTCAGCGTCTTTGGTCCGAACAAAAGATACATCTAGCGTCTCGCATTAGCGCCGCTCTTAGAAGAGCAGGTTGTCACACGAGCACGGGAGGGTGGACGGACTCGTTACGTGTAAATGGCGGCACGTGCGTTTCAGTGTAAGCGTAGCTCTGAGGCCCATCTGATTGGCGCCTGATGTCTATTTTGAGCGCGTGGTGCGCCGGCGCGGCTTCCATTGTCGGACAACGCATTGACAGCGGCCTCAAGCGCCTTCCGGTCGACGACGTTGGGATCGAACTGCTCGGGGCCCCAGAGGCGCATATGTTCGTGCTCCGGATGGGTGGGGTCGCTGATGGCGTCGAGGTATTCGGCATAGCCTGACGCACCGCCGACATCTTCCGGAGGACAACGGCCGGCGGCCTCGAGCAAGAACGGAAGTCCCTCCGTTGTCGTGTTGTCGAACCACTTTTCAAGCTTGATCACGTGGTCCCAGCTGTCGCCGAAGTTGTAGAGATAATGGATCGTCTTCGCGCCGGTCTCCTGAACGATATTGGAGAGCCGCGTCTTGCGGGCATCGATGGGCTGAGGGCCAAAATCTCCATCGGGATCAGGGATACCCCAACGTCCGTCGCCAGCCAGGAACTCGAAGAGATGGCTGCGCATCGCAAGGCGTTGTTGCGATGCCTCATCGAAAAGGTCGTGCTCGACCGCGGTGAGCACGACTTGGCCCTGGCCAGGATCGTCTGGCGAGGAGGCGCCGTGACAGAGCTCGAGGTGAAGATGAGCGTCAACTCCGTCACCAGATTGACGCGAGGTACAGAGATGCGGGAGCGCCTGCTGGCGCTTGCCCGCGACGGTGTCCCAGACGACGAGATCGCCGCAATCCTTACCCACGAAGGCCACCGCTCTCCCCATTGCACCGATAAGGTGCTGGCCATCACCGTTGGGCGGATCCGTCGTGCCGCTGCCATCAAGGTGGCTAGCCGAAGCGACGGCGCTCCTGGGCGATCGCCCTCATGCGCTGGCGAAGGCCGGCTTCGTCCGCCCGGGTCGTTCGGTATCTCATGGTCATGCGGCAACAGCCGATGGCTTTACACGCCGCCGTTC
>NZ_PGVG01000080.1 GCF_002795245.1 Bradyrhizobium forestalis
AATCGGGAGATCTAGTCAGATCGCGCTCATTCGGCGCCGACTCACCCGAAAAGCCTCAGGGGCGCCGACTCCAACCCATCGGCTGCAAAACCTCCGGGCAAAAGAATCATTCTCACCCTCTGAGGAGGCGCGTAAGCGCCGTCTCGAAGGACGAGGCGTGCGCGCAGGCTGCCGCCAAGAGTCATATGCGATAGACCTGCGCTTGCGGAAGAGGGTGCACCTCCATCGTTGCGGCGATCGAGCCTCATCCTATTGCGTTTAATCCGTCAGATACTCCGGATGACGGCTTCGGATCTTGTCGAGCTCGCTCAGCGTGCCCGACAGATGCTTGCGCAGATGCTGTTGCGCGGCCTCGGCGTCACCCGCCTCGATCGCGCGCGTGATCAGCCTGTGGTGGCGGACGATGTTCTGGGCCTTGCCGGGTGAGGGCAGATGCAGCCGGCGCAGCCGGTCGATATGCCCGCTGCGGCTGCGCACCAGCGCCCAAAGCTCCTCCTTGCCGGCGGCCGCATAAAGCTGGGCGTGGAAGTCGTTGTCGCCGGCCATGAAGGCCTCGAAGTCGCCGGCTTTGGCGAATTGCTGCTGCAGCGCGATGGCGTGATCGAGGCGGACGATCAGCGCGTCGTCGTGCTTCTCCGCGAGCAGCCGCACAAGCTCCAGCTCCAGCGCCTGGCGCAGGAAATGCGCCTGCTGGGCGCGGCTGATGTCGATCCGGCTGACCACCGTCGCGTGCTGCGGAAATACGTCGACCAGGCCCTCTTCCTCGAGCCGCATCAGGGCATCGCGCACCGGCGTCGAGCTGACGCCGAACTGGCCGGCGAGCTCGGCGCGCGACAGCGGCGCACCCGGCGGCAGCTCCAGGGCGATGATCGCATTGCGCAGCCGTTCGAACACCTGCGGCGCGGCCTGCCGGGCGCGGTCGAGCCGGGCGGGTCGTGACGTCGCGCGCGGCGCGGTATGGGCTGCTTCCATGTCGGGTCCCGCGGGCTTGCCTTTGATGCACTAATATATTAGTGCATCAGCAGGGTCAACGCAGTGCGCCGCGCACCCGGAGGAAACACACAACAATGATCAATCATCTTCGTAAGCGGCTTGCGGCCGCCGCCGTGGTCGCCGCCGCACTCTTCGCGCCCGCGGCGCAGGCACAGCAGAAATCCGAGATCGCGCTGTCGCGCCAGCCGGGCATCTTCTACATGCCGAGCCACATCATGGAGAAGCTGAAGCTGATCGAGAAGCACGCGGCTTCGCTCGGCGTATCAGGCGTCACCACCAAATGGATCACTTTCTCCGGCGGCGGCGCGCAGACCGACGCGCTGCTCGCGGGCGGCGTCGACATCCTCAACACCGGCACGGGCAATCTTCTCTTGCTGTGGGATCGCACCCGCGGCGGGGTGAAGGGCATCGTCGCGACCTCGGCGCAGCCGATGACGCTGATCAGCCGCGACGCCAACATCAAGTCGATCAGGGATTTCGGCCCGGCCGACAAGATCGCGGTGCCGACCGTGAAGGTCTCGACCCAGGCGATCGTGCTGCAGATCGCGGCCGCCGAGGCGTTCGGTGCCGATCAATGGTCGAAGCTCGACGCCAACACCGTGCAGCTCGGTCATCCCGACGCCTATGCGGCGCTCGCCAATCCCAAGCACGAGGTGCACAACCACTTCTCGATCCCGCCCTTCACCTTCCTGGAGCTCAAGAACGTGCCGGGCGCGCATGTCGTGCTGTCGTCACCCGACGTGATGGGTGGCCCGCTCAGCCAGGCGCAGTTCTTCACCACGACCAAATTCGCCGACGCCAATCCGAAGATCATCCAGGCCGTGCGCGACGCGACCAAGGAAGCGCAGGACCTGATCCGCAGCGACACCAGGCAGGCCGTCGAGATCTACAAGGAGATCACCGGCGACAAGACCTCGGCGGAGGAGTTGCTCGATCTCCTCAAGGAGCCCGGCATGATGGAGTGGAATCTCGAGCCGCAGGGCACGATGAAATTCGCGGCCCATCTGTTCAAGACCGGCACGCTGAAGAACCAGCCCAAGGCCTGGACGGACTATTATCTCCCCGTCGCGCACGACCTGAAAGGCAACTGATGGCGCTGCTCGACGTCAGCTCCGTGACGCTGCGCTACAAGACTTCCAGCGCAGTCGTTACCGCGACCGAAAAAGTGAGCTTCACCGTCGACCGATCCGACCGCTTCGTGCTGCTCGGGCCGTCCGGCTGCGGCAAGTCGACCCTGCTCAAGGCTGTCGGCGGCTACATGAGCCCGAGCGATGGCAGCATGGCCATCAACGGTCGCGAGATCCACGGGCCCGGCGCGGACCGCATGATGATCTTCCAGGAGTTCGACCAGCTCCTGCCCTGGAAGAGTGTGCTCGCCAACGTCATGTTTCCTCTGCTCACCGCGCGAAGGCTGTCGCGCAAGGACGCCGAGGCGAAGGCGCGAGCCTATATCGAGAAGGTCGGCCTCACCCGCGTGGTCGATGCCTATCCGCACACGCTGTCCGGCGGCATGAAGCAGCGCGTCGCGATCGCGCGCGGCATGGCGATGGAGCCGGACATTTTGCTGATGGACGAGCCGTTCGCCGCGCTCGACGCGTTGACGCGCCGGACCTGCCAGGACGAATTGCTCCAGCTCTGGAGCGAGACCAAGTTCACCGTGCTGTTCGTGACCCATTCGATCGCGGAAGCGATCCGCATCGGCAACCGCATCCTGCTGCTGTCGCCGCATCCCGGGCGGGTCAAGGCCGAGGTGGTCGACGTCGACAAGGTCTCCAATGAAGACGGCAGCGCCGGCCGGCTGGAGAAGGAGATCCACGATCTCCTGTTCGCCGGCGAAGGCGTGGCGCACTGAGGGAGCCGCCCATGGGTGAAGCGAGAATATTGCTGCGTGACGCGCCTGTTGCCGCCACTGGTGCGGGCGAGGTCGAGCGCAAGCTGAGCGTGGCCGAGCTGCTCTGGAACGACGGCTTTGTCCGCAAGGCCGTCATCATCCTGTTCCTTGCGGCAATCTGGGAAGCCTACGGCGTCACGCTCGACAATCCCCTGCTGTTCCCGACGCTGCACGACACGATCGCAACGCTCTACGATCGCGTCAAGGACGGCACCATTCCGATGCGCGCCTGGACCTCGCTCAAGGTGCTGTTCATGGGCTATTCGGCCGGCATCGTGCTCGCCGCGATCTTCACGATCCTCGCCATCTCGACTCGGATCGGCACCGATTTCCTGGAGACGGTCACGGCGATGTTCAACCCGTTGCCGGCGATCGCGCTGCTGCCGCTCGCGCTGATCTGGTTCGGCCTCGGCAATGGCAGCCTCGTCTTCGTGCTGATCCATTCGGTGCTGTGGCCGGTCGCGCTCAACACCCATTCCGGCTTCAAGAGTGTGTCCAACACGCTGCGCATGGTTGGGCGCAATTACGGCCTGCGCGGGCTGCCCTATGTCGCCAAGATCCTCATCCCCGCGGCCTTCGGCTCGATCCTCACCGGTCTCAAGATCGGCTGGGCCTTCGCTTGGCGTACCCTGATCGCGGCCGAGCTGGTGTTCGGCGTGTCCTCAGGGCAAGGCGGGCTCGGCTGGTTCATCTTCGAGAACCGCAACCTCCTCGACATACCTGCGGTCTTCGCAGGCCTCTTGACGGTGATCATCATCGGGCTCTTTGTCGAGAACCTGATCTTCCGCGCCATCGAGCGGAACACCGTGCAGAAATGGGGCACCCAATCATGACCAAGAAGAAAACGCCCGACCAGCTCCGCAGCGCGCGCTGGCTCGCGCCCGACGATCTCCGCTCGTTCGGCCACCGCTCCCGCACCATGCAGATGGGCTACGCGCCCGAGGAGTGGAAGGACCGGCCGATCATCGCGATCCTCAACACCTGGTCGGACGCGCAGCCCTGCCACATGCACTTCAAGTCGCGCGTCGACGACGTCAAGCGCGGCATCCTGATGGCCGGCGGCCTGCCGCTGGAGCTGCCGGCGCTGTCGCTGTCGGAATCGCTGCTCAAGCCGACCACCATGCTCTATCGCAATCTGCTGGCGATGGACGCCGAGGAGCTGCTGCGCAGCCATCCCGTGGACGGCGTGGTGCTGATGGGCGGCTGCGACAAGACCACGCCGGCGCTGCTCCTGGGCGCGACCTCGATGGACATCCCGGCGATCTATCTGCCGGCAGGTCCCATGCTGCGTGGCAACTGGAGGGGCAAGACGCTCGGCTCCGGCTCGGACGGCTGGAAATACTGGGACGAGCGGCGTGCGGGAAAGATCTCCGACAAGGACTGGCTCGACATCGAAGCCGGCATCGCCCGCAGCTACGGCACCTGCATGACCATGGGCACGGCCTCGACCATGACCGCGATTGCGGAGGCGATCGGCATGACGCTGCCCGGCGCCTCCTCGATTCCGGCCGCGGACGCCAACCACATCCGCATGGCCTCGGAATGCGGCCGCCGCATCGTCGAGATGGTGTGGGAGGATCTGACGCCGAAGGTGATCCAGACCCGCAAGGCGTTCGAGAATGCGATTGCGGTGGCGATGGCGATGGGTTGCTCGACCAACGCGATCATCCATCTGATCGCGCAGGCCCGTCGCGCCGGCCAGGACATCGGCCTCGACGATTTCGAGAAGGCGAGCCGCAAGGTGCCCGTCATCGCCAACGTCCGGCCGAGCGGCGACACGTACTTGATGGAAGATTTCTTCTATGCCGGCGGCCTGCCGGCGCTGATGGCGCAAATCAAGCCGCATCTGCATCTCGACTGCATCACCGTCACCGGCAAGACGCTGGGCGAGAACATCGAGGGCGCCGAGGTCTACAATGCCGACGTGATCCGCGGGATCGACAATCCCATCTACGAGGAGGGTGCGCTCGCCGTGCTCAAGGGCAATCTCGCGCCCGACGGCTGCGTCATCAAGCCGAGCGCCTGCGCGCCGCGTTTCCTCAAGCACACGGGACCTGCGCTGGTGTTCGACGATTATCCCTCGATGAAGAAAGCGGTCGACGATCCCAACCTCGATGTCACCGAGGATCACATTCTCATCTTGCGCAACGCGGGGCCGCAGGGCGGGCCGGGCATGCCGGAATGGGGCATGTTGCCGATCCCGACAAAACTCGTGAAGCAGGGCGTACGCGACATGGTGCGCATCTCGGACGCGCGCATGAGCGGCACCAGCTACGGCGCCTGCATCCTGCACGTCTCGCCCGAATCCTACATCGGCGGCCCGCTGGCGCTGGTGCAGAACGGCGACCGCATCACGCTCGATGTCGCCGCGCGCACCATCAAACTCGATGTCCCCGAAGCCGAGTTGGACAAACGCCGCGCCGCCTGGAAGCAGCCCGAGCGCCGCTTCGAGCGCGGCTATGGCTGGATGTTCACAAAACACATCAAGCAGGCCCATGACGGCTGCGACTTCGATTTCCTCGAGACCGATTTCGGTGCGCCGATCGGCGAGCCGTCGATTTACTGACCGTCGTTCCGGGGCGCGCGTAGCGCGAACCCGGAACCCATTTAACCGCGGTGCGTGCGGCCCGATGGATTCTCTGGTGCGCAATTGCGCACCATAGCTCGCCGCTGCGCGGCGCCCCGGAATGACAAGAGGATGCATATGTCCAAACTCAGCGAAGCCACCCGCAACAAACTCAAATCCGTCTCCACCGCCACCGTCGCCACCGCTTTGTTCAAGCGCGGCCTGCGGATCCAGATGATCCAGGACGTGCATCCGGTCGGCCCGGACCAGCCGACCATGGTCGGCGAGGCCTTCACGCTGCGCTACATGCCGGCGCGCGAGGATCTCAACACCATCGACGTCTTCAAGGACCGCTCGCATCCGCAGCGCAAGGCGGTCGAGGATTGCCCGCCGGGCGCCGTGCTGGTGATGGACAGCCGCAAGGACGCGCGCGCGGCCTCGGCCGGCGCGATCCTGGTGACGCGGCTGATGAAGCGCGGCGTTGCCGGCGTCGTCACCGACGGCGGCTTTCGCGATTCAGCCGAGATCGCCAAGCTCGGCATCCCCGCTTATCACCACCGCCCGAGCGCGCCGACCAATTTGACGCTGCATCAGGCGATCGAGATCAACGTTCCGATCGGCTGCGGCGATGCCCCGGTGTTTCCCGGCGACGTCATTCTCGGCGACGCCGACGGCGTCATCGTGATTCCCGCGCATCTCGCCGAGGAGATCGCTAACGAAACATTCGAGATGACGGCGTTCGAAGACTTCGTCACCGAGGAAGTCGGCAAGGGCCGCGGCATTTTCGGTCTCTATCCCGCCACCGACCCGCAGACGCTCACCGATTTCGCGGAATGGCGGAAGAAGAACGGCCGCTAAGGCCGAAGCTGAGCCACGTCAAGAAACGGACCGGCCGCACGGGGCGGTGTGACGCATCTCGTGCCTCACACTCGATGTCGTCCCGGCCAAGCGCGCCTTAAGCGCGCGCTGATCCGGGACCCAACCCCAGGGAGCAGTTTGGCGAAGACTTCTAGTTAAGAAGCTTTCGTCGGTACTGCTGCCTGCGCTGTACCGATAGATCACGCGGTATGGGTCCCTGCGTTCGCAGGGACGACGGCGGTGGGTGTACTTACACCCCGGCCTCCGCCATCCCCGCCGCCCACAGCGCGAAGGCATAGACGATCGCGACTTCATCGAGACGGTCGAAGCGGCCGGATGCACCGCCGTGGCCGGCGCCCATGTTGGTGCGCAGCAGGACCGGGCCGCCGCCACGCATGGTGGCGCGCAGGCGTGCGATCCATTTTGCGGGCTCCCAATAGGTGACGCGCGGATCGGTCAAGCCGCCCATCGCCAGGATCGCGGGATACGCCTTTGCCGCGACATTGTCGTAAGGCGAGTAGGAGAGGATGGTCCGAAAATCCTGCTCGCTCTCGATCGGGTTGCCCCATTCCGGCCATTCCGGCGGCGTCAGCGGCAGGGTGTCGTCGAGCATGGTGTTGAGCACGTCGACGAACGGCACCTCGGCGACGATGCCGGCGAACAACTCTCCGGCGCGGTTGGCGACCGCGCCCATCAGCATGCCGCCGGCCGAGCCGCCATGGCCAATGATGCGCTTGGCGCTGGTGTATTTCGCATCGATCAGAGCTCGCGCACTCGCAGCGAAATCGTCGAACGAATTGGTCTTCTTCTCGCGCTTGCCGTCGAGATACCAGCCCCAGCCCTTGTCGGCGCCGCCGCGGATATGGGCGATGGCGTAAACGAAGCCGCGATCGACCAGCGACAGGCGGTTTGCGCTGAACGAGGCCGGCATCGCCATGCCGTAGGAGCCGTAGCCGTAGAGCAGCAGCGGCGCCGTGCCGTCGAGCTTGAGTCCGCGGCGATGCAGGATCGAGACCGGCACCTCGGCGCCGTCATGCGATTTCGCCATGATGCGCGTGGTGACGTAGTCGGCGGCATTGTGGCCGGACGGAATCTCCTGCCGCTTGCGCAGCACGCGCGTTCGCTTCGCCATGTCGTAGTCGTAGACTTCCGACGGCGTCGTCATCGACGAATAGGCAAAGCGCAAATTCGTCGTCTCGAATTCGTAGGAGCCCATCGTGTCCAGCGAATAGGCGGCTTCGTCGAAAGCGATGGCGTGCTCTTCCCCGCCAGCGAGATCGCGGATCACGATCGACGGTAGCGCATTGGCGCGCTCCAGCCGCACCAGATGGCCGGCATAGAGATCGAGGTCGATGATGTAGATGCCGGGCCGATAGGGAATCAGATCGCGCCAGTTTGTCCGCTCGGGCTGGCTCAGTGGCGCCGTGACGATCTTGAAGTCGATGGCGTCATCGGCATTGGTGAGGATGAACAGCTCGTCGCCACGGTCCGCGAGCGAATATTGCACGCCCTCTTCGCGCACTGCGACCAGGCGCGGCGGCGCCTCGGGGTTGGCGAGATCGATCAGCCGTTGCTCGCTTGTCTCATGATCGCCACCGGCGATGACGCAAAAACGGCCGCTGGTGCTCTCGTGCAGATGGGTGAACCAGCCGGCATCCTGCTCCTCATAGACCAGCGTGTCGTCGGCCTGCTTGGTGCCGAGCCTGTGCCGCCACACCTGCATCGGCCGGTGATTGTCGTCGAGCTTCACATAGAAGAAGCTCTTGCAGTCCGCGGCCCAGACCACGCCGCCGTCGGTCTCCTCGACGAGATCGTCGAGATCGGTCCCGGTCGCCCAGTCGCGCACGCGGATGGAGAAATATTCGGAGCCCTTGGTGTCCGCGCTCCAGGCCTGCAATTTGTGATCATACGAGTGGCGGCTGCCGCCGAACTTGAAATATTGGTGGTCTTTTGCGAGCGCATCGCCATCGAGCACGATATCGCCCTCGCCGCCGTCGCGCGGCATGCGGCCGAACAGCTCGTGCTGCCCGCCTTCGCGAAACCTGCGGAAATAGGCGAAGGGTCCATCGGGCGACGGCACGCTGGAATCGTCCTCCTTGATCCGCCCGCGCATCTCGCGCACCAGCGTCTTCTGCAGGCCCGCGGTGTGTCCGAGCAGGCTCTCGGTGTAGACGTTCTCCTCGTTCAGATATTTGCGGATATCAGGATCGATCACCCCGGGATCGCGCAGCACCTCTTGCCATTTCGCATCCTTCAGCCAGGCATAGTCGTCGGTCACGGTGATACCGTGCCGCGTGAAGGAATGCGGCCGGCGCGGGGCGACGGGGGGCTTCGAAGGCGTCTTGACTTGGGTCACTCGGTCCTCATCATCTCGTATTCGCGCGGCGCTTCCTCTTCACCTCTCCCCGCTTGCGGGGACAGGTCGGAATTTGCGTGAGCAAATTCCGGGTGAGGGGGTACAGGTCGCTCCACGATCTCAACCGCTGAGAGAGGCCCCTCACCCCGACCCTCTCCCCGTAAGAACGGGGAGAGGGAGAAGGCGCGTTCCCTTATATCGTCCCGATTCCATGAATTGCCAGCGCCGCTGCGCCATCTCACCGGGTTGTTGCCTAGCAGCTTGTATGCTTTAGGCTCCATATCCCCGCCGCCGGTCCAGCCAGATGCTGTTCAATTCCTACCCGTTCATCCTGCTGTTCCTGCCGGTCGTGCTGGCCGGCTATTTCCGGCTGGGACGGCGCAGCAATCTGGCGCCGGTGATCTGGCTGGCGCTGGCGTCGATCACCTTCTACGCGCTTGGCAGCTGGCAGTTCGTCGCCCTTCTGCTGATCTCGATCGCGTTCAATTACGGCGTCGGGCATCTCCTCATCGTGGCGGAGCTCAAGGTGCCGCAGCGCCGCGCAGCGCTTGCTCTCGGCGTCGTCGGCGATCTCCTCGTGCTTGGCATCTTCAAATATGCCGGCTTCGTCACAGAGAACGTCAACGCGCTGCTCGGCACGCATCTCGCGGTCCACCTCCTGCTGCCGGTCGGCATCTCCTTCTACACGTTCACTCAGATCGCGTTTCTGGTCGATGCCTATCGCGGGCAGGTCGCGGCCTATGCGCTGCCGCATTACGCGCTGTTCGTGACCTATTTCCCGCATCTGATCGCTGGGCCCATCCTCCACCACAAGGACATGATCCCGCAATTCGAGCAGGAGGACTCGAAATATCCGGACGCGCATCTGATCCTGTGTGGGATCATCATCTTTGCGATCGGCCTGTTCAAGAAGACCTGCCTTGCCGACGGCATCCAGCCGCTGGTCGCGCTCGCTTTCGAGGCGCGTTCGCCGAGCTTCGACCAGGCCTGGCTCGGCGCGCTCGCCTACACATTCCAGCTCTATTTCGACTTCTCCGGCTATTCCGACATGGCGATCGGCATCTCGCTGATGTTCGGCATCTTCCTGCCCGTGAATTTCAATTCGCCCTACAAGGCGAGCAGCATCGTCGAGTTCTGGCGGCGCTGGCACATGACGCTGTCGCAGTTCCTGCGCGACTATCTCTACATCCCGCTCGGCGGCAACCGCCGCGGCCGCGCGCTCCGCTACGTCAATCTGATGATCACGATGCTGCTCGGCGGGCTCTGGCACGGTGCGGCCTGGACTTTTGTCGTTTGGGGCGCGCTGCATGGCGCATATCTCTGCGTCAATCACGCGTATAGCGCGCTGGTGCCGAACGTTCCCTCGCTGCTGGCGCGCCCGGGCCGCATGCTTGGCGCCGTGCTGACCTTCCTAGCGGTTGTCATCGCCTGGGTGTTCTTCCGCGCCGAGAGCGTCGCCTGGGCGCTACGGATCCTCCACGCCATGGCTGGCCCCGCGAACATTGTGTTCGGCCGCGAGGAGATTGCAGCATTGGTGCAGGTCGTGATCTACGCGGCGCTGGTGTGGCTGGCGCCGAGCACGCAAGCGATCATGGGTTACGATCACGCTAATCGCAGGGTCGGCGAGGCCTTGCGGGCAGGGCGCATGCGACCGCTGGTCCTTTACGGCGCATCGCTGCTGCTCGCGTTCAGCATTTTGGGCATCCAGAGCCACAGCGAATTCATCTATTTCCGGTTCTGATGCAGGGCATGTTCACCAATCTTGGCCGTCTTCTGCTGGCGAGCGCGGTGTGCGTGCTTGGCGCCGCAGCGCTCACTTTCGTCGTCGATCCCCTGCAGCTGTTCCGCCCCTCGCGTCTCATGGCGGCGTTCTACTCCGACGACACGCGCGTGCAGAATGCCGGGCTGATCCGCAGCCAGTCATTCGACACCGCCTTCATGGGCACCTCGCTCGCGATCCATTTCCGCCAGAACGACATCGACCGCGCGCTCGGGGTCCGCTCGCTCAAGCTGGCGATGACCGGCTCCAATTCGCGCCAGCAGGCCTTTGTGCTGGAGCAGGCGATCGACCGTGGCGCAAAACGGGTGATCTGGGAGATGGACGATTTCATCTTCGTCGAGGCCGCGGATATCGAGACCGATCCCTATCTCTCCGTCGATCTTTATCGCGGAACGGCCAAGGGCATCGCGTCCTACCTGTTCAGTGCGGCGATGGCGAAGGAGTCCCTGTTCGCACTGCTGCGATCGATCCCGCCGCTGCGGCAGCCGCTGACCCGGGCGGCGCCCTATCTGCCCGTCAAGTTCGCGCTGTCCGACGTAGATGACATCTACGCGCTGCCGCGGGATTTCGACGTTGCGCGCGACTACAATGCGAAGAAGACGCTCGCCGCTTTCGCCTACATCACCAGTCCCGTGCGCAGCCGCTTCCTCGGCGAGGGCTACGGCTATGAGGCCATGGTCCGGCATTTCGAGCAGGATGCCGTCGGCCTGATCACGCGCCATCCGGACGTGACCTTCGACATCTACTTCCCGCCCTACTCGATCCTGCAATTCGTCGCCATGCGCGATGCCTCGCCGGAGACGCTGAAGATCGTCACGGATATCACGGCGGTGATTGCTCAGCGATTGACGCAGCTTCCTAATGTCCGCCTGCACGATTTCCGCGCGGTCAAGGCGGTGACGCACGACCTTAACAATTACAGCGACGTCATCCACCATTCGCCGGTGGTGGACGCCATGGTGCTGAAATGGCTGGCGAGCGGGGAGTACCGGGTCGATCCGAAGGCGCCGCTAAAGCCGTTAGAAGAATTGAAGAGGCAAGTCGAAGCCTATCGCGTGCCACAACCCTAGCCAAACACTCCGCCGTCGTCCCGGACAAGCGCGCCTCAAGCGCGCGCAGATCCGGGACCCATATGTGGACGGCCTCCGTGGCACAAGAGCTTTGTGAAGGTTTTGATCGGATCGCTTGCATCCATATGTCCGGCCTGTTGGTGCGGCGTGTTGGGCCGCTGGCCAAGATGGTTT
>NZ_PGVG01000081.1 GCF_002795245.1 Bradyrhizobium forestalis
GTACCCCATCTTGGCAGCGGTCATGTGCGACCGCATCAAAGACCGGACATATGGCCGCAATCGCTTCGATCAGAATATCATTCCGCCTCTTGCCAGCAGGGGGCCGTCCACATATGGGTCCCGGCTCAGCGGTGCGTCACTTCGTGCCGCGCCGCGTCCGGGACACGCCCCCAATGCGCGGGCTACGCAGCGGCATGCCAGCCACACTTTGCGCTGCCCCCGCCAATCGGATAGAACGCAGGCCGCGTTAGACCCGCCAGCGAGACCGCGACATGACCGACATCTCCCCGCTCGACCAGGCCCGCATCCTGTCCGAAGCGCTGCCGCACATGCAGCAGTATGACGAGGAAACCATCGTCATCAAATATGGCGGCCATGCCATGGGCGACGAGGAGACCGCCAAGAATTTTGCCCGCGACATCGTGCTGCTCGAGCAGACCGCGATCAATCCGGTGGTGGTGCATGGCGGCGGGCCGCAGATCGCGACCATGCTCAAGCGCCTCGGCATCGTCTCGGAATTCGCCGCGGGCCTGCGCATCACCGACGCCGCGACCATCGAGATCGTCGAGATGGTGCTGGCCGGTTCGGTCAACAAGCAGATCGTCGGCTACATCAACGAAGCCGGCGGCAAGGCCGTGGGTCTCTCCGGCAAGGACGGCAACATGGTGAAGGCGTCGAAGACGACGCGCACCATCGTCGATCCAGGCTCGAACATCGAGAAGGCGATCGATCTCGGCTTCGTCGGCGACCCCGAGAAGGTCGACCTGACGCTGCTCAACCAGCTGATCGGCTACGAGCTGATCCCGGTGCTGGCGCCGCTCGCGACTTCCCAAGACGGCCAGACGCTGAACATCAACGCCGATACCTTTGCCGGTGCGGTCGCCGGCGCGCTGAAGGCCAAGCGCCTGTTGCTGCTCACCGACGTGCCGGGCGTGCTCGACAAGTCCAAGAAGCTCATTCCGGAACTATCGATCAAGGACGCGCGCAAGCTGATCGCCGACGGCACCATCTCCGGCGGCATGATCCCGAAGGTCGAGACCTGCATCTACGCGCTGGAACAGGGCGTGCAGGGCGTCGTCATCATCGACGGCAAGATGCAGCACGCGGTGCTGCTCGAGCTCTTCACCAACCAGGGCACGGGCACGCTGATCCACAAGTGATGCGAGAGGCGCCACGCACGAAGGCCGTCATGCCCGGGCTTGTCCCGGGCATCCACGTTCTTTCTTCTGGTGGCAAAGACGTGGATGGCCGGGACAAGCCCGGCCATGACGAGCTCAGTGGAAGGCGGCGCCGCCGCTCCCCCCTCACCCGCTTCCTGATGACGCTGCCGGCCGCGCTCGTCTCGTTCCTCTTCTCCGCCGCGCCGGCCTTTGCCGACCTCAAGATCTGCAACCGCATGTCCTATGTCGTCGAGGCCGCGATCGGCATCGACGACAAGGCGGCCACCGCGACGCGCGGCTGGTTCAGGATCGATCCCGCCGCCTGCCGCGTGGTGGTGCAGGGCACGCTGACCGCCGACCGCATCCTGCTCAACGCCCGCGCCCTCGGCGTCTACGGCGCGTCCCCGATCCCGCAAAGCGGCAGCGACATGCTCTGCGTGGCGCAAGACAATTTCGTCATCGCCGCGGCGCGGCAATGCCGCAGCGGCCAGACGCAAGTCCCGTTCACGCAGGTGACGCCGACGCAAGGCGCGGACGGCAACCTCGTTGCCTATCTCGCCGAGGATTCCGAATATGACGACGAGCAGGCGCGCCTCGCCGGCATCCAGCGGCTCTTGGTGATCGCAGGCTACGACGCAGCGCCGATCGATGGCGTCGACGGGCCGAAGACTCAAGCCGCCCTCGCCGCCTTCCTGAAGAGCCGCGGCCTGTCGTCGGACATCGTGGGCTCGCAAAACTTCTTCAAGACCATGGTCGATGCCGTGCAGACGCCGTCTGCGACCGGGCTGACCTGGTGCAACGACACGCCGCACAAGGTGATGGCGGCGATCGCGACCGACGACGGCAAGGCCGTGACCAGCCGCGGCTGGTATCGTATCGATCCCAAGACCTGCCTGCACCCCGATGTGACCGGCCAGCCGAAGCAGATCTTCAGCTTCGCGGAAGCGGTCGACGCCGACAACCGCGTCATCAAGCTGAAGGACCGGCCGCTGAACTGGGGCGGCGACAGGCAGCTCTGCACGCGCGAGACCAAGTTCGAGACCGGCGAGCAGACCGATTGCGGCGCGCGCGGATTTGCGGCGACGGGGTTTGGTGCGGTGGATATGAGTAGCGGCGGCAAGACGCTGCGGTTTGCGGTGCCGTGACGGTGTCGGTTTGATGAGAGCGCAGGCTCCACAAACTCCGCCGTCGTCCCTGCGAAAGCAGGGACCCATAACCACAGACCGCCGTTCTCGGGCATGATGTGGCTACGATCCCGCAAACGACTCCTCCCTATGGTTATGGGTCCGGATCGGCGCGCGCTTCGGGCGCGCTTGTCCGGGACGACGAACTGAGAATGTTGATATGACCTCTCCCCGCGCCTTCACGCACATCGACACCTGGGTGTTCGATCTCGACAACACCCTCTATCCGCATCACGTCAATCTGTGGCAGCAGGTCGATGCGCGGATCGGGGAGTTCGTCTGCAACTGGCTGAACGTCGGCCCGGAGGAAGCGCGGGCTATCCAGAAGGACTATTATCGGCGCTTCGGCACCACGATGCGCGGGATGATGACCCTGCACGGCGTCTCCGCCGACGACTATCTCGCCTATGTGCACAAGATCGATCATTCACCGCTGGAGCCAAACCCGGCGCTCGGTGCAGCCATCGCAAAACTGCCGGGGCGAAAACTGATCCTGACCAACGGCTCGGTCGACCACGTCGACGCCGTGCTGGCGCGGCTCGGCTTCGCCTCGCATTTCGACGGCGTGTTCGACATCATCGCCGCCGAGTTCGAGCCGAAGCCTGCGCCGCAGACCTACCGAAAGTTCCTCGCTGATCATGCCGTCGACCCGACGCGCGCCGCGATGTTCGAGGACCTCGCCCGCAACCTCACCGTCCCGCATGAGCTCGGCATGACCACCGTGCTGGTGGTGCCCGATGGGACGAAAGAGGTGGTGCGGGAAGACTGGGAACTGGAGGGCCGGGATGCCGCCCATGTCGATCACGTCACGGATGATCTGGCGGGTTTTTTGGCTGCGCTGTCCCACCCAGAGTAGCCGTCATACCCCGCGAAGGCGGGGTATCCAGTCATCACCACCATCTCGATTCATCACGACCGCTGCGGCGTACTGGATCACCCGCTTTCGCGGGTGATGACACCGAACCAAGCTTGACTCTCCCGGCCCAAATCCCGAAAAAGCCCATCAATCCATCAAAATTCCCGCTCCCCAGAGGAAATCCCGATGTCCCTTGCAGCCCTCGAATCCACCATCAACAGCGCCTTCGAGGCGCGTGACGGCATCTCGACCACGACCAAGGGCGAGGTGCGCGAAGCCGTGGACCAAGCGCTGGAGACCTTGGACAAGGGCGAGGCGCGCGTCGCCGAGCGCGGCACTGACGGTAAGTGGAAGGTCAATCAATGGCTGAAGAAGGCCGTGCTGCTGTCCTTCCGCCTCAACGACATGGGCGTCATTCCCGGCGGCCCGGGCAAGGCGACCTGGTGGGACAAGGTGCCCTCGAAGTTCGAAGGCTGGGGCGAGAACCGGTTTCGCGATGCCGGCTTCCGCGCGGTGCCGGGCGCGGTGGTGCGCCGCTCGGCCTTCATCGCCAAGAACGTCGTCTTGATGCCGTCCTTCGTCAATCTCGGCGCCTATGTCGATGAGAGCACCATGGTGGACACCTGGGCCACCGTCGGCTCCTGTGCCCAGATCGGCAAGCGCGTGCACATCTCCGGCGGCGCCGGTATCGGCGGCGTGCTCGAGCCGCTGCAGGCCGAGCCGGTCATCATCGAGGACGACTGCTTCATCGGCGCGCGCTCGGAGGTCGCCGAAGGCGTGATCGTGCGCAAGGGCGCGGTGCTGGCGATGGGCGTGTTCCTGGGCGCCTCGACCAAGATCGTCGACCGCGAGACCGGCGAGGTCTACATGGGCGAAGTCCCCGAATATTCGGTGGTGGTGCCCGGCGCGCTGCCCGGCAAGCCCATGAAGAACGGCCAGATCGGCCCGAGCACCGCCTGCGCCGTGATCGTCAAGCGCGTCGACGAGCGTACGCGATCCAAGACCAGCATCAACGAGCTGCTGCGGGATTGATCCGACGCGCATGACCGATGCTCTTTCCATTGCCCGCGACCTCATCCGCTGCCCCTCGGTGACGCCGGCCGATGCCGGCGCGCTCGGAGTGCTTGAAAAAGCCCTGACTGCAGCCGGCTTCACCTGCCACCGCGTGACCTTCAGCGAGGAAGGCACCGCCGATGTCGACAATCTCTATGCGCGGATCGGCACGGAAGGGCCGCACATCACCTTTGCCGGCCATACCGACGTGGTGCCGCCCGGCGACGAGAGCGCCTGGAGCGTCGGCGCGTTCTCCGGCGAGGTGAAGGACGGCGTGCTGCACGGCCGCGGCGCGGTCGACATGAAGGGCGGCATCGCCTGCTCGGTCGCTGCGGTGCTGGAGCATCTCGCTGCGAACGGCGGCAAGCCGGCCGCCGACGGAAAGGGCTCGATCTCGTTCCTGATCACGGGCGACGAGGAAGACGTCTCCATCAACGGCACCATCAAGCTGCTCAAATGGGTCGCCGAGCGCGGCGAAAAATTCGACCATTGCGTGCTGGGCGAGCCCTCCAATGTCGAGACGCTCGGCGACACCATCAAGGTCGGCCGGCGCGGCTCACAATCCGGCACGCTCGTCGTCGACGGCGTGCAGGGCCATGTCGCCTATCCGCACCGCGCCTCCAATCCGGTGCCGGATATTTCGCGGCTGATCGTGGCGATCTCCGACGAGCCGCTCGACCATGGCAGCGCTCAATTCCAGGCGTCCAATCTCGAATTCGTCTCGGTCGATGTCGGCAACAAGGCCTTCAACGTCATCCCCGGCGAGGCCCGCGCGAAATTCAACATCCGCTACAACGACAACCATACCCAGGCATCCCTGCGCGAGCTGGTCGAACAGCGCCTCGCCAAAGCCTGCGGCAACCGCATCAAGGCCCGCATCGTCTGGGAGCCCTCGAACTCCAACGTGTTCGTGACCAAGCCCGGCCCGTTCACCGATCTCGCGGTGTCCGCGATCGAGGAGGTGACGGGCCGCAAGCCGGAGCTGTCGACCTCGGGCGGCACGTCGGATGCGCGTTTCATCTCGAGCTATTGCCCCGTGATCGAGTTCGGCCTGGTCGGGCAGACCATGCACCAGGTCGACGAGCGCGTGCCGGTTAAGGATCTGGAGAAGCTGACACAGGTGTATCGCGGGATTTTGACGCGGTATTTCGGGTAGGGCGCTGGCGCTTTCCCATTCTCCGCTGTCATCGCCCGCGAAGGCGGGCGATCCAGTATTCCAGAGACAGCAGTGATTGAGCCGAGAGGCCGCGGCGTACTGGATGCCCCGCCTGCGCGGGGCATGACATCGAGGGTGGGGTGAGGGCGAGCGATCCCTGCCCTCACCCTCTCAATACTCCACCTTCATCAGATACAGCCCCTCCGGCGGGGCGACGATGCCGCAGGCGGTGCGATTGCGGGCTGCAAGCGCTGCGGAGAGATCGTCGGCGGTCCAGCGCCCTTCGCCGACCCAGACCAGTGAGCCCACCATCGAGCGCACCTGGCTGTGCAGGAACGAGCGCGCCGAAGTGATGATCGTGATCTCGCGGCCGTCGCGCATCACCTCGAGCTGATCGAGCGTCTTCTCCGGCGATTTGGCCTGGCACTCCGTGTCGCGAAACGTCGTAAAATCGTGCTTGCCGAGCAGGCGCTGCGCCGCCGCGTGCATCGCGTCGGCATCGAGCTTGCGCGGCACGCGCCAGGCGTGGCCGACGTCGAGCGCGAGATTGGCGCGGGTGTTGATGATGCGGTAGCGGTAGTGGCGCTTGACCGCCGAAAAGCGCGCCTCGAACGTGTCAGGCACGATCTCGGCCTCGAGCACCGCGATCGGATGCGGGCGCAGATGCGCATTGAGCCCGTCGCGAAAACGCCCCGGCGGAAACTGCTTGTCGACGTCGACATGCGCGACCTGACCGCGCGCATGCACGCCGGCATCGGTGCGGCCGGCGCCGTGCACGCGCAGATCCGCGCCGGTCATCGCCTTCACCGCAGCCTGCAGCGCGCCCTGCACCGACGGCAGCGTCTCCTGCACCTGCCAGCCGAAGAACGGCGCGCCGTCATATTCGATGGTGAGCTTGTAGCGGGGCATCTTTCCCGGTGTCATCGTCCGCGTAGGCGGACGATCCAGTACGCCGTGACGGTTCGGTTCAATCTCAGAAGTCTCGGCGTACTGGATACCCCGCCTTCGCGGGGTATGACAGCGTTAGGTGAATTTGGCGCCTGCCTTCAGCGGCGCGCCGCGCAGGAAATCCGTGGCCTGCATCCGCGCCTTGCCTTCGCGCTGGAGCTCGAGGATGCGGATGGCGCCCTCGCCGCAGGCGATGGTGAGGCGATCGTCGAGCACCTCGCCCGGCGTGCCGGAACCCTTCGCCAGCTCGCAGCGCAGGATTTTTACGCGCGCATTCTCGAACTCGCTCCAGGCGCCGGGGAACGGCGACAGGCCATGGATGTGGCGCAGCACCGCGCGCGCCGGCTTGGTCCAGTCGATCCGCGCCTCGGCCTTGTCGATCTTGGCGGCATAGGTGACGCCGTCCTCTCTCTGCTTCTTGAGCTGGAGCCCGCCGCGTTCGAGCGCGGCCATCGCGCGCACCATCAGATCGGCACCCAACCGGGACAGGCGATCGTGCAGGTCGAGCGCGGTCATGTTGTCGGTGATCGCGATCCGTTCGGCCATGGCGACGTCGCCGGTGTCGAGGCCGACATCCATCTTCATCACCATGACACCGCTCTCGGCATCGCCTGCCATGATCGCGCGATTGATGGGGGCGGCGCCGCGCCAGCGCGGCAACAGCGAAGCGTGCAGATTGTAGCAGCCGAGCTTTGGCGCATCGAGAATCGCCTGCGGCAGGATCATGCCGTAGGCGACGACGACGGCGGCATCGGCGTCGAAGCTGCGAAATTCGTCCAGCGCCTCCTCGGTCTTCAACGTCTTCGGCGTCAGCACGGGAATGCCGAGTTTGCGCGCGGCTTCCTCGACCGGCGTCGGCTGCAATTGCAGGCCGCGCCGCCCGCCGGGCTTCGGCGCGCGGGTGTAGACCGCCGCGATCTCATGGCCATGCGCGACCAGCTCGAGCAGCGTCGGCACGGAGAAATCGGGCGTGCCCATGAAGATGAGGCGGAGGGGCATGTGAAGACCTGTGAGGGACGCATTCCAGTAACAGTCATTCCGGGGCGGCTCGAAGAGCCGGAACGACGAAAAACCCTACTCCGCCGCGCGCTTGGCGGCTTTCTCGAACTTCTTCATGACGCGGTCGCGCTTGAGCTTCGACAGATAATCGACGAACAGCACGCCGTTGAGATGGTCGATCTCGTGCTGGATGCAGGTGGCGTAGAGGCCTTCGGCATCCTCCTCATGCACCTTGCCGTCGAGATCGGTGAAGCGCACGCGCACTTTCGCGGGCCGCTCGACCTCCTCGTAATATTCGGGGATCGAGAGGCAGCCTTCCTCGTACACCGACAGCTCCTCGGACGAGGCCAGGATCTCCGGATTGATGAAGACGCGCGGCTCGCGCTTGGTCTCGCCGCTCTCGTCGCGCTTGGCGAGGTCCATGGTGATGAGACGCAAGGGCTGCGCGACCTGGATCGCGGCGAGGCCGATGCCGGGCGCGTCGTACATGGTCTCGAACATGTCGTCGGCCAGCTTGCGGATCTCCGGCGTGACCTTCTCGATCGGCTTGGAGACCAGGCGCAGCTGCTTGTCGGGCAGGATGATGATTTCTCGTAGGGCCATGGCCGCGATTTAAGCCGCGCGCCGGATGCGGTCAATGCGGCCAGGAACCCCGTTAACCCTCCGCTAACCATAAAACTTCAGGCTTCGTTAACCATAGAAATTAGGGGACTATTAACCGCCTCCGTTCCCTCTTCGTTCGCGCAACCGGGCGAATCGGGTAGAAGGCAGGCATGAACGAGATCATTTTTGTGCTGGGCGACTGGCCGGTGCGCACCGTCGACGCGCTGATCGGCTTCGGTGCGCTCGTCCTCATCCTGCTGGTTGTGATTGCGGTCGTGATCGCGCGCTCGGGGCGGCGCGGCGCGGAGCTCGCCATGGCGCACGCGATCCGGGCCGACGAGCTCGAGGAACGCCTCAGCCAGGTCCTCCACGCCCAGAGCGAGGCCTCCGGCCGGGTCGATGCCATGACCCAGGCGCTGGCCGGCCGCCAGGCCGAGATGGCGCGGGCCGTCAACGAGCGGCTGGATTCCGTCACCCATCGCGTCGGCCAGTCCATGGAACATTCGACCCGCAACACCATGGAGAGCCTGCGCGCGCTGCACGAGCGGCTCGGCATCATCGACAGCGCGCACAAGAACCTCACCGATCTCACCACCCAGGTGACCACCTTGCGCGACGTGCTCGCCAACAAGCAGTCGCGCGGCGCCTTCGGCCAGGCGCGGATGGAGGCGATCGTCCAGGACGGTCTTCCCAAGGGCTCCTACGAGTTCCAGTTCACGCTCTCGACGGGAAAACGGCCCGACTGCGTCGTGTTCCTGCCCGACCAGCGCCCGCTCTGCATCGACGCCAAATTTCCGCTGGAGGCGATGACCGCGCTGCACGACGCCCGCACCGACGAGGAGCGGCGCGTCGCCACGCAGCGGCTGCGCGGCGACGTGATGAAGCATGTCAGCGACATCGCCGAAAAATACCTCGTCACCGGCGAGACCCAGGAGATGGCGCTGATGTTCGTGCCGTCGGAGTCCGTCTATGCCGAGATCCATGACGGCTTCGACGACGTGATCCAGAAGGCCTATCGCGCCCGCGTCGTGCTGGTGTCGCCGTCGCTTCTGATGCTTGCGATCCAGGTGATGCAGCAGATCATGAAGGACGCGCGCATGCGCGATGCCGCCGACCAGATCCGCACCGAAGTGATCAAGCTCGGCGACGACCTGGGACGCCTGCGCGACCGCGTGCTGAAGCTGCAGAAGCATTTTGCCGATGTGAGCGAGGACGTCCGCCAGGTGCTGATCTCCGCCGACAAGATCGAGAAGCGCGCAGGACGGATCGAGGAGCTCGATTTCAGCAAGAGCGATGCGGCGGAGGGCCCGAAGCTGGTGGCGACGGCTGCGCCGGAACTGTTTCCGCGGAAGCTCCAGGCGGGGGAGTGAGGTTAAGGCACGCTGTCATGCCCCGCGAAGGCGGGGCATCCAGTACGCCGTGACGGGTGTGATTGAACCGAGATGCTGGGTGATTACTGGATCGTCCGCCTTCGCGGACGATGACAGCGAGGGGGGCCGGCAGATGGGCGCAAGCCACTACTACGTCTACATTCTCGCCAGCAAAATCGGCGGCACGCTGTACATCGGCGTGACGAACGATCTCATCCGCCGTGTCGCCGAGCATAAGTCAAAACTCATCGAGAGCTTCACGGAGAAATATGACGTAGCAAGGCTGGTCTATTTCGAGCAGTTCGACGATCCCGAGAATGCGATCAAGCGGGAGAAGCGTCTCAAGAAATGGAACAGAGCCTGGAAGATTCGGCTGATCGAGCAGCACAACCCGAATTGGGATGATCTTTATCACGAGATTGCCGGCCCACCATGACACCGTCATGCCCCGGGAAGGCGGGACATCCAGTACGCCGCGGCGGTCGTGGTTGAACCGAGACGCTGGTGATTACTGGATCGTCCGCCTTCGCGGACGACGACACTGAGGGTGTCGAAGGCGTTCCCGCCTCACCGGCTACCGCGAGTCTTTTCCCCCAGAATCTGCTAACACCTCCCCATGACCGCACCCGACTTGACCTCGCCCGCCACGACTTCCGTCCCTGCCACTTCCTGGCGCGGCAGCCTCGCCGTGTACCTGCAACCGGGCGTGCTGATCGTGCTGTTCCTCGGCTTCTCCTCGGGGCTGCCGCTGGCACTGTCGGGATCGACGCTTCTGGTGTGGATGCGGGAGGCCGGGGTCGATCTCAAGACCATCGGGCTGTTTGCGCTGGTCGGCACGCCCTACACGCTGAAATTCCTGTGGGCGCCGCTGGTGGATGCGATGCATGTGCCGCTGTTCACCCGCGCCTTCGGGCGGCGGCGCGGCTGGCTGGTGTTCTCGCAACTGCTGCTGATCGTCGCGATCCTGCTGCTGGCGATGACCGATCCGGCCCGCTCACCGTTCTACGTCGCGCTCGGGGCACTGCTGGTGGCGACGACATCGTCGACGCAGGACATCGTCGTCGACGCCTTCCGCGTCGAGAGCCTGCCGGAGAGCGAGCAGGCCGCCGGCATGGCCGCTTACGTCGCGGCCTACCGCATCGGCATGCTGGTCTCGACCGCGGGCGCGCTGTTCATCGTCTCCGGCTTCGAGAGCACCGGCATCACCCGCACCTCGGCGTGGATGTGGGGCTATGTGGTGATGGCGGCGATGGTGCTGATCGGGACGATCACGGCGCTGATTGCAACCGAGCCCGAGCAATCGGTGCGCGCCGAAGCCGCGACGAAGGCCGAGACTGCGTTCGCGCGCGTGCTGCACGCGGCGATCGGCGCATTCTCGGAATTCCTGTCGCGCAAGGACGCGCTCGCTGCGCTCGCCTTCGTGGTGCTATTCAAGTTCACCGACGCGTTCTCGGGTACGATGACGGCGCCGTTCGTGATCGATCTCGGCTTCTCCCGCAACGACTATGCGGCGATCGTGAAGGGCGTCGGCCTCGCTGCGACCCTGATCGGCGGCTTTGCCGGTGGTTTCGTCGCGCGCCGCTATTCCCTGGCGACGTCGCTCTGGATCGGCGGCGTGGTGCAGGCGCTCGCCAATTTGTCCTTCTCCTGGCTCGCCGTGGTCGGCACCAATCAATGGGCGCTGGCGCTCGCCATCTGCGCGGAGAACTTCACCAGCGCCATCGGCACCGTGATCTTCGTCGCCTACCTTTCGGCGCTGTGCCAAAACCCGTTGCACACAGCGACGCAATATGCGCTGCTCACCGCGCTTGCGGCGGTGGGACGGACGTATCTGTCATCCGGCGCCGGCTTCGTGGCCGATACCACGGGCTGGGCGCTGTTCTTCGTGATCTGCGTGCTGGTGGCGATCCCGAGCCTGGTGCTGCTGGCCTGGCTGCAGAAGCGCGGTCATTTCGAGACGCTGGGGCCGGTAAGGGTGTGACCCTCGCTGTCATGCCCCGCGAAGGCGGGGCATCCAGTATTCCAGAAACAGCAGTGACGAATCGAGAGGCCGCGGCGTACTGGGCGACTTCAACCGGTCGTCGCAACACCTTGTGTATCGCTCACCCGCAGCAATTCGTCGAGAGTTTCTGCCGGTGTTTTCCAGCCCAGGGTCTTCCGAGGCCTGGTGTAGAGTGCAAGAGCGACGG
>NZ_PGVG01000082.1 GCF_002795245.1 Bradyrhizobium forestalis
CCTGATGACCCGCCGCCGGAGCTCCCCGGCCCTGCCGCGGACGACCGGTCATTATCGAAGAACGACTGCCCTCTGTCGTTCTGCGTCACTCCATGCAGACCGCCCGAACTTGCGATGGCTCTTGAGGTCAAGGAAGTGGATAGAAGCAGGGTCATCACTGGGGGTGTGACGGCCGCAAATCTTCCGCAGGTCTTCAAAAACGCCCGCCGGTCGTCATCTTCGTTGCCGTCCCGGGTCACGATGCGCACTCCTCGATTTAAAATTTTATTTACAGTATTATATATTAAATTGACTTTCAACCAAGAATTTTCTTTACCCGGCTGGCATTGCTGAACGTGCGTCGCCGGCAGATCGTCGGCAATTTCCGTGCTCGCCCCTCCACTTCCTTGCACAGCCGCTGCCGCTCATGCGCGATTTCGGGTTGCGTCCACCATTTAATATAGTTAATTTTCATTAAACGGGATCGAGCACAGGCTCGGCTATAATGGATCATTGCGATGCCACTGCAATTCCATCGGTCCGTCCGGGACATGGAGATCTGGAGCGCGACCAGCGAGGGCTTCTCGTTCGTGATCAGTTTCGGAAGCCCCCGAGGCCCGGGCTTTCACGGACGCTCCGGCTACTTGGCGAGTTGGCGTCCGCTCCACAAAAACCAAGCCGCAATCAAGATTGGCGGCTCGCCCTTTCGAACGTTAGCCGAGGCCGAAGGGGCCTGCCGCGACATGGCTGAGCATCTGGCGCCGCAATAGCCAGCCCTCGCGCACGCTCCGGAAGAAACCAGACGTCCTCGTCATTTCACGCTCGCCGGATCCTGAGGCAACAGATCAGGGGGATCCGGCTCACGTGGCGCGGCGTGCAGCTCGTTTCGCGAAATCGCCAATGCCGCGAGAACCGTACGATTGCTGATATCCAGCTTCTGGAAGATATGATGAAGGTGGACCTTGATGGTACCGTCGGCAAGGTTCAACCGACGTCCGATCTCCTTGTTCGATAGCCCCTCCGACACGAGCCGCATGATCTGCCGCTCCCGGTCCGTCAGTTGCGTCAGGGGCTTCTCATCGGCGCGGGGCTCCTCGTCGGCCTGCCCGGTGGTCGGCGACGCCGCAGCTTGGCCCTGGGCGGCCTTCCGCAGGGTTGCGACCAGCATCTCGGCACCCGAATCCTTCGAGAGGACGATGCAGGCGCCGTCCAAGGCCAGCCTTTGCAGCTCACAATCGGCCGCGGTACCGGTGAAGAAGACTACCGCGGGACCTGGGCCTGCAGCCTTTGCAGGAGCGAGGATCTGCTGCCGACGGACATCGGGCAGTGCAGCATCGACAAGCGCGACGTCCGGCGCAAGAAAGCGGATTGCCTCAATGCAGCTTGCACCATCGCTGCAGGACGCAACGATCGTAAAATCGCGCTGCGGCGCAAGAACGCTCCTGATCCCTTGCAAGACGATCGGGTGTCGATCCGCGATGACAATTCTGATGCGGCGCATGCTTCCCCTGCCTATTGCTAACAACCCCCCGTGCAGCCGCTTAATCCAACAATCTCTTTTCAATCGCGCGAGGTTACCTGCTTCGCTCGGCCATAACGTCGCACCGTGGTGATGGCTGCGCTACCGTAACTTGAGCAGCAAATGGGCGCAGCACCGTAAGAATGCGGTGCACCACGCTGCAAATTCCCAGACGAAAGAACAACGCCTGATAGATTCAATTGACACCTTCCCTCATAGAATGTCATCGGCGCACTGGTTGGCTGCCTTGTTATTATGGTCAACATCCAATTAACTTCGTTGGCGCCGTTATTACGAACGATATATTGGGACATTCACGATTCAAATCTAACATTCGACGAAGTTTCGGCAAACGCGAGGCCATTCAGAATGCCTCGCCTCTGAAGGGGGAAAAGTAATACTATTCATCAGACGAAGCTGGGTAATCAAGCACGAAAATGGCCGCGTCCGATCGCGGCCCGTGTAGCACCGATGAAAACCGGTCACCCAAGTTGGAGCTGCATCTTCGTCAATTCAGCAACTCCAATGAGCGGTCACAGGGACATCGTTGGCAATGAGTAGGTGGTCAAAATGTATTCTTCGGCTGTTTTGCGTCAAACTCATCAGGCTCTCATCGTTCAATTCACCGAATTGCAGAACTTGCGTAGTCGCGTGTTGAAGGCCGAGCAGCGATTGCTTGCGCCCAGGCGACGAGCGCGCGGGCGGAGGGCGCTTGGGAAGCGACCGCTCGTTCGGAGGCACGGGCCCAGCCGGTAACTTCGACCACCACGTTACACACTGGCGCAGCCGCGCGAGTGGATCGTGCTTGCCGGACCCCGGTTTGACCTGATAATCCCCCCTCCTGTTTCGGTTCGGAGGTAGTTGGGGACGGCTTCCATGGAGAATGAGGATTGGGCATCCATGACCACGGCCGAGCTGTGGCGGCTCTACGATGAGGTCACGACTGTTCTCAGTCGCAGGATGACCGCGGAAAAAACCAAGCTCGAAGAGCGGCTTCGCAAGATTGAGGGGACGGCCGCTCCGACCCAGAACGACGAACGTCCTCGACGCCCCTACCCTCCAGTGCTGCCGAAATACCAGAACCCGAAGAATCCGTCCGAAACTTGGTCCGGGCGCGGTAAGCAGCCCCGATGGCTGAAAGCTCAGCTTCGAGCCGGTAAGAAGCTGAACGATCTCCTGATCGATCGCTCGTCCGCACAAAGGCGCCGCCGGACCGGCTGAGCCCCGGCTCCGCTGCGGCGGCCTATATATACCCGCGCTGTCCGTTGGACCGCAGACCTACCGATCGCGGTCCTCTTTGCCGTTGGGACTGCCATCACCGCCGCCATTGCCGAAGCCATTGTTGCCACGCACAATGTGACCGCCTGAGCCGGCTATCGCGGCTGACGTCAGGGAGGTGGAGAGCAACAGCGTCACAGTCGGAGGGGTAACGGCGGCAAATCTTCCGCAGTTCTTCAAGAATTCACGACGATCGTCGCCTTCTGCGTCGAGATGGGTCATCGGCTCGTCCTACTCCAATCCAGCCCATCTTCAAAATAGACCACAATTACCGCGCCTCAAGTTAAATATGCTAATCGCGATATTTAATTTTGTCGTTGGCGATCACGATTTGCCCCCGGCTCGTAGGGCATGCAGCTTGTCGGCACTCCTGTCGCGCCAAGCTTCAAAACGCCGAAAACTCGCCGCCCCATTTAATTTGACATTTAACATCCGGCAAATTAATAATATCATTTAATTTGCGAGGCCGGCGGGCTTGAGATCGTGGCTCCAAGCACTGCAACCGGAGTCTGCGGAATTGCATGTTGATTTCCAGCTTCACTCGTTGAGCGGCCTCTTTGCCCGAGCCAGTTCCCTGCGCAACGACTACGCCAGCGCAAAACCTTGGCCGCACATCGTCGTCAATGATGCGTTTCCTGAGAAGCTATTGGACATGGTCGCGGCCGAATGCACCGCCCTCCAAGCCGCCCGCCTGATTACCACGAACACCGATCGCCTGGTGAAGCAGGAGGTATCGGATGGACTGGGGCCAGCCACTCAGCATCTGCTGAACCTGGTGGATAGTGCGCACTTCCGAGAATTCATATCGGCAGTCACTGGCGTTCGCGATCTTCATTGCGATCCGACGCACAAATTTGCGGGGGTGCATCGAACGCCCCCGGGCGGCTTCACGAAGCTTCACCGCGATTTCGAGGTTCACCCGACGACCGGGTTGTTCCACCGGGTCAATCTGCTCATCTATCTCAATCGGGATTGGCCCGAAGCTTACGGCGGCAGCCTCGAATTGTGGCCTGCGGACATGTCGGCGCTTGGGTGCCGTATCTTCCCGCGGTTCAACACCATGATCCTCTGGGAGACGCACGGCGCCACCCTCCACGGTCTTCCGGATCCGGTCACCTGCCCGCCGGGGCGAATGCGCCTTTCCGTCGCATCCTATTACTACACGACGACGCGCCGCGTCGCCGCGTCGGGTGAACGCCGCGTGCAGTATTGGGCCGCGCGGCCCGGCGAGGATCAATGCATCGAGCGAATGAGCTGGCAGGATCACTTGCGCGCGCTCATACCCGACCCGCTGTACAACGTGCTCCGGGCGGCGCGCGATCGGATATCCAGAGCGCACCGGTCGAGAACACCATGAAGCCGGCATCTTCCAGCGGCAACAGCAGGATCAATCAATGACCGGGAGTGGAGCGACGGTCGCGCAATTGCGAACTGGCGATGCCGATACGAGAGCTCTTCGCAGGCCGGGCTTCTCGCCTGTTCGACTGCAAACGCTGATGAAGCTCGCCGTCGCGGACACAGGACTGGACATGTCGGGAATGACTGTGCTGACCGAAGCCGCGACCGGCGCTTATGCCGTGACCCCGGTCCTCGCTGCAATGGCCGGAGCCAAGCACGTCTACGCGTTCACCAGATCTGGCCGCCATGGGACCGCGTCCGATGCCAAACGGGAGATTTTTGAGCTCGCAGCCCCCCTTGGCGTCGCGGATCGCATCGAGATCCTGGAGAAGATCAGTCCTGAGGTGCTTCACAACGTCGACATCGTAACCAACAGTGGCCACCTTCGTCCTCTTACAGCTGAGCTGATCGACCAGCTGCGCGGCGACGCCGTGATTGCCTTGATGTTCGAGGCTTGGGAGTTTCGTCGTGAGGACCTGGATATCGAAGCGTGCGCACGGCGCAAGATCCCGGTGGTCGGCGTCAACGAGCGGCACCCCGCTGTCGATGTCTTCTCATTCCTCGGCCCGCTCGCCGTGAAGCAGTTGCACGACTGTGGTCTGGCGGTCCTCGGCAACAGAATCGGCCTGCTCTGCGACAATGACTTCCTCGCCCCGCTGCACAACGGGCTGGCAAGCCTGGGGGCGAACGTCAAGACGTTCAACAGCGTTGCGGCGGTCCATCCCGGCGCATGGGACGCCTTCGTTGTCGCCTTGCAGCCTGCGGACACGCCGCGCGTCGGCCAGGCGGAGGCTGCGCATCTGGCCGCATGCGCCCCCGCCGGCGCCGTCGTGGTGCAGTTCTGGGGCGACATCGATCGAGCGGTGCTGGCCGCCAATGGTCTTGCGGTCTGGCCCACGCAATCCGTCGGACAGGGCCATATGGGCATTCTGCTGTCGGAGATTGGTCCCGAGCCGATCGTACGATTGCAGACTGGCGGCTTGCGCGCGGCCGAATGGGTTCGCCGCGGCGGTGCCGTTACACGGGATGGTTTCGCCCAGCTCGTACCGTGGCAGGGGGTGACATGACGGAGCGGCTGCAGCCCGAAATCGTGCTCCTCGCGGACGGACCGACCGGCTTCACCGCGCTTCGCTCGTTGGCGGCGCGGTGCCGCGTGGTCCAGGTCTTCCGAAAACCGGACCAGCCCGAGGCGGGCGAGCTGGGGTCATTTGCGAACAACCGCGGCATCCCGGTCGCGGAGCTGCAGGAATTGGCCCAACTTCAGAGAGTGATCGCGGACGCACGTCCGGCAGCCGTCGTGATTTCATCGTTCGATCGGATCATCCCGCCGCACATTCTTGCATTGTGCCGCTTCGTCAATGTCCACTATTCGCTTCTGCCGCACTATCGCGGTCGCGCCAACGTCAACTGGGCAATCATCAATGGGGAGACGACTGCCGGCATCAGCATTCATCTCGTGATCCCGGAGCTTGACGGCGGCAATCTGCTGTTTCAGCAGGCGATCCCGATCGGCGCGAACGACACGGTCACCGCGCTCTACGAGCGCCTCAACGCGATTCAGGAACGCGAGCTCGGCGGGGTCGTTGTACGCGCGATCACCGGCTACCAAGGCACGTCTCAAAATACCGGCTATGCCTCCTATGGCTGCGCCCGTGTTCCGGAAGATGGAGAGATAGACTGGCGGCAGCCTACCGAGAGCATCGATCGGCTGATCCGCGGCTTAACGCCGCCATTTCCCGGTGCCTTCACCCATCTTGACGGCCAGCGGCTCATCATCGCCAACGCGTCGCCGCGGCTCGATGCTCCCTGCTATATCGGCCGCGTACCAGGCCGGATCGTAGGGCGGTCACCTTCCGAAGGCTGGGTGGATGTGCTGACCGGCGACGGCGTCCTGCGCATGTTCAGCGTCCTTCCTCCCAACTCCGAGCGGCCGTGTGCTGCCGCTTCCGTCATCGGATCGACGCGAGCGACCCTCGGGCTGTCGCGCCTCGACCTTCTCCGCCGGATCGTCGCGCTGGAAGATCGGCTCGCTTCGCTCGAGCAGCTCAAATGCGCTCACGAGTAAGCGCAACCGTTCCGGCCAAGGAAGGCTCAGGGCTTTGGCGCTGGTGCCTCACACCCCTTCTCGTCCGACCGTGGCCCACAGCCCGTCACGGCCCGGACTCTGCACACGCACCCAACGATAGGGCGTCCGCGACCACGGCTTGATCTGCGGCGCGAGATTGTCGAGGACGAGATCACCGCTCCTGGTACGCACGAGAAGCACCAGATGATGCTCACCGGATCTGACGACGACTTCGCTCAATAGGAGCACGCGCGCCGGCCAGCCGCGCCGAAGCAGCTCGTGGCGCTTGCTCACCGCATAATCGTTGCAATCGCCGCGCGCGGGGTTGATGGTCCACGCCTCGCCCGCGAGACCGAGCTCGTTGCGAACCGGCTCGATCGCCAGATTGACGGTACGGTTGATCTCCAGCAGGTCCGCCCATCGCCTCTCAGTCAACCGGATCGGCCCGCCGCGGAAGGAGCGTCGCGGGCGACATTCGGCGTGATAGCGCAGGCAAAACACCGTGTAAGTGAGGGGCGGAAGAGCGGGGCGTCCCAGCTCGATGTGCGCAAGGTCCGCCTGGGGTGCTCTTGGCATGACCAGCAATGCCGCACGCGCCCACTGAACGCCCCCGATCATGGCCGCTATGGCTGCGGCGATGACCGGGCCCGAGGTTCGCTGCATCTGCCGATCCCCCTCCGTACGCAAAACCGTGTCGGGTCCAGCCGGCGCACGGCCCGGCCGCGCAACGTCATTTAATTAATTATATATAATTCCATTATATTTAACTAGCAATAAATATTAAATAAGCGACCGGCTGCGAAAGACGCAGCAGTGACGCCGGAAGGACGAGTGGGAATGAATGGAAGGGACGGAGCGAGGACGACCTCGATCGGCGCCGTTTGCTCTCGGAGGAAGACATTGAAGCGCGGCGCGACGCGGGTCGCGCTCCGCGCAGCGGCGGACAATTATTTGCCACCATATAATATTATGGTTGATTTAACTATTTGCCGACGCCAAAACGGGCTTTCTCGGGCAGGACCTGTCTCACATGCCGGTCGAGCTACTCGTCATTCTGGGAGCTGAAGCTTCGATACTCGGCTTCGTGGCCGCAATGAGCCTGCATGCCAAGCGAATGGACGTACTGAGCGGACGATCGTTCGAGCACCCCATCGTCCCACTCAGGGAAAACAGGCATCTAGGCGCCGGTCGCAACAACGCTGACGCCCAGCGAAAGGGCGCCAGTCCCGAAGACATGCAATCGAGCGCTGCTGCCATCTTGCACCAACTCAGCGCTCCTTGAACGCCCGCCCGGCCTGATCCTGCAGCGGCTTGAGCAAGTATGAAAGCGCGGTCCGACCTGCCGTCTTGATGAAGACTTCGACCGGCATGCCGGGCACGAGCTTGGCCGAGCCGAGCTTCGCCAGCTCGTCCGGCTTCAGCAGGACGCGGCCCGTATAGTAACTCGTGCCGGCGCGCTGATCCTGGGTGATGTCTGCCGAGACCATGCTGACCTCGCCGTCGATTTCGGGCGTGGTCTTCTGGTTGAACGCTGCGAAGCGCATTGTCGCGGTCTGTCCCACATAGACCTGGTCGATATCCTTCGGTGCGATCTTGACCTCGACGGCAAGCGAGTCCGCGTCAGGCACGATCAGCATGATTTGCTCGCCGGGTGAGATGACACCCCCGACGGTATGGACGCTGAGCTCGTGGACCCGACCGGATTGTGGCGCCCTGATATCAATTCGGTTCAGCTGATCGACCGCCGCGGTCTTGCGCTCGCCCAGCTCGGAGAGCTTCGAGCGCGTTTCGATCAGGTCCTTGCCGACCTCCGTGCGCAGATCTTGGTCGATCTGAATGATCTGGAGTCCGATTTCGGAGATCTTGCCCTTCGACTGAGCAATCATCCCTGCGAGCTGGCTGCGCTCCCCTTCGATGCGGGCGGAGTCGCGCTCGAGAGAATTGAGCCGCGTGATCGGCACCAGATTCTTCTGCCAGAGGCTGCGCACGCCCTCCAGCTCCTGGCGGATGAATTCGACTTCCTTCTGCTTGGCCTCGGTCTGCCCCGTATAGCCCTTGATCTCGTTCTCCAGCTGCGCGCTCTTCTCCTGCAACTGCGCTTTTTGGCCGCTCCTTGCCTGGCGGCGAAGGTCGAACAGCTTCCGCTCAGCAGTGATCGCACGGCTCGCCTCGGAGTTGCTCTCCTTGGCCCGGTCGAGCAGCACCTTGGGAAACACGACCTGCTCGGCACCATCGCGCTCGGCTTCGAGACGAGCCTGCCGCGCCAGCAGCTCATCGATGCTGTTCGTGACGATCGTCGCATTCGCGAGCGTCTGCGTCTCGTCGAGGCGGATCAAAACGTCGCCTGCATTGACCCGATCGCCCTGGCGCACGCGCAATTCGCCCACGATTCCGCCCGTGGCGTGCTGAACCTTCTTGACGCTGGAATCCACCACGACCACGCCCTGAGCGATCACCGCGCCCGACAATTGGCTCGTCGTCGCCCAACCGCCGATGCCAAAGGTCACCAGACCGAACATGATCATACCGACGATCATGTAACGCTGGATGGATTGCATCGCCGGCGCCACCTGGCCGTTCATCGGTTGCCTCCTTGAGCTTCCGCGACCACCTTGAGCGGTACGGGATTTCGCAGGACCTTCTTGAGGACCTCCTCCCTCTTGCCGAAGGACTGAACCTTGCCGTCCCCGAGGCACAAGACATGATCGACGGCTTCAAGCGCCTTCGGACGATGGGCGACGACGACGACAATCCCGCCGCGGCGGCGCACGTTCAGGATCGCCTCTGTCAGCGCCTCCTCGCCCTCGGCGTCGAGATTGGACGAGGGCTCATCGAGCACGACCAGGAACGGTTTTCCGTAGAAGGCACGGGCGAGCCCGATGCGCTGCCGCTGCCCCGCCGACAGCGCCAATCCTCCCTCGCCAATCTTCGTCCCATAGCCGTCCGGAAGCGAAAGGATGAGATCATGCGCGCCCGCGGCATGCGCGGCCTCCAGAACAGCGGCGGCCGTCGCCTGCGGATCGAACCGCGCAATGTTCATCGCAATGCTGCCGTCGAACAATTCGACATCCTGAGGCAGGTAACCGATGTGCTTGCCGAGGGCGTCGGAAGACCAGTGCTCGAGTGCGGCGTTGTCCAGCCGTATCCGGCCGCGAATGCACGGCCATACCCCCACCAGCGCTCGTACCAGCGTCGATTTTCCGGATCCGCTCGGCCCGATGATTCCGACCGCCTGCCCGCTCCGCAGTTGGAACGACACTTCATTGACGGTGGGCCTCTCCGAGTTTGGAGCGCCAATATAGAGATGCTCGACGGTGAGAGTTTCAACAGGAGGAGGCAATTCCAGCCGCTCCTCCTCGCCGGGCAGAAGCTTCAGCAAAGCATCGAGGCGTTGTCCCGATTGCCGCGCAGCGACGAATCCTTTCCAGTTCGCAATGGCCATTTCGACGGGCGCCAAGGCCCGCGCGGAGAGGATCGATCCGGCAATGATGATGCCGGCCGTCGATTCCTGGTTGATGACGAGGATTGCGCCGACGGCAAGAACCAGCGATTGCAGGATCGCTCGGAAAATCTTGGAAGCGCCCCCGAGCCCGTTTGCGACATCGCTGGCCCGCTCATGAGCCGCGAGATACTTCGCGTTGACATCCTGCCACCGCAACGCCGCCTGCTGGCGCATGCCCATGGCCTGCAGAACCTCGGCATTTCGTCGACCCTCGAGCGCCAGTGCCGTTCGCGAGACTGCGAGACGCGAGGAGGCCTTTGCAGGCCCCCGCGTGCGGGTTTCCGTCAGCATCGTAATGCCGACAAGCACCAGCGCGCCGGCCAGCGCGGTGACACCGATCCAAAAGTGAAAGAGAAAGCAAACGCCGAGATAGATCGGCATCCACGGCAGATCGAAGAGCGCAGTCGGCCCGCCGCTCGACAGGAAGCTGCGGACCTGATCAAGATCCCGCACCGGCTGCAAGCCGTCGCCATCGGCCCTCGTCTTCAAAGGCAGACGAACGAGCGCGTCGAATATGCGAATGCCGAGCCTTTCATCAAAATACCGGCCGACCCGCGCGCTGATCCTGCTCCTGACGAAGTCGAGCCCACCCTGAAACAGGTATAGGACCGTAGCCAGAACCATCAAGGCGACCAAAGTCGGTATGCTGCGCCCGGGCAGCACGCGATCATAGACTTGCAGCATGAAGAACGAGCCGGTGAGCATGAGGAGATTGCTCATCCCGCTGAAGGCTGCGAGAGCCCAGAATATCCTGCGGCAAGACCGCAGGAATGCCGACATCTCTGATTGCGGCTCCTCATAGTTCTCCGCCGGCGGGAAACGACCGACGAATATCCGTTGCCGAAGGGCTTCGACCAAGCGCCTTACCAAGCCGACCAGCCGCGACGCCGGCCGTTCGGCATCGTCCGCGAGCCGGCGCCCGGCCGACCATAGTCCTGACAAATGCATAATTGGGATTCGATAAAGATTCGCAGGCGGGGAGATCATCCCCCGCCGTCCAACGTCAGTCATGGCGCCTGCCCTTTAGTCTTGCCTTTGTCGGGGGATCCCCCAAGAGATCCCCCGAGGCAGTTGTTGAGTACCAGTCTGTGTGGCCGACCCGTCCCTTACGCGAAGTGGAAGTCGTGGCTGTTCAGCTTGTCGAGCTGCGTGTTCTTCAGCGTGAGGGTGTCGCTCCCCGTCGCGATGACGACGTCGTGGCCGGACTGGGCCGCGTGGGAGAGCACGCTCGCAAAACTGTCGAACACGCTCTTGCTGAACTCGATCGTGTCGTGAGCAGGTCCGCGGGCAGCGAAGTCCTTGATCACGTCCTGGCCGAAGTTCGACGCAAACGTGAACGTATCCGCACCCGCTTTGCCCACCA
>NZ_PGVG01000083.1 GCF_002795245.1 Bradyrhizobium forestalis
AGCATCCCTGGACCAATGGCCAGGTCGAACGCATGAACCGCACGATCAAGGAAGCGACCGTCCAACGCTATTACTACGATCGACACGATCAGCTCGAAGCTCACCTTGCCGACTTGATCAACGCCTAAACTATGCTCGGCGGTTGAAGACCCTGAAGGGCCTCACACCCTACGAATACATTTGCAAATGCTGGACTTCCCAGCCCGAACGATTCAAACTCAACCCGCTCCAGCAAATGCCGGGACTAAACTCCTAGCTCGCGATACGCATGCGCTGCAAAAAGGCAGCTGTACGATCGCAGAACGAAGGTCTAACAACCATCAGACACGCAAGCTATTCCGCTGTACGTTCTTGGCTTGAGCGCTGCAGCGCTTCCTCCTGCTCTCCGCACGAAGCAATCCACGCTGACGGATTTTTATACGGCCGCCAGCAACTCGACCGATGACCCTATCAGGTTTGTCCACCTCGCCGGCCCGCCCTGGATTGCGCCAGCAGACCTAGGTTCGAAGAAGCTGCATCACGTGGTCACGAATTGCTGGATGGCAATGCTTCAGCCAGAGATGAGCGATTTCTTTGGCCCCTACCTCGTTGATTTATACCTGCTCGCCTACTCGTCTGTCGCCTCCTGTGCCTCCACTAGTTGCATCTATGAGTAACCCGAGGGCGCGACTTCATTTGATTCTATTCCAGACGAGTATCGATCGGCCCATGCTGCCGTCCAGATAGCTCCTATAGGGAGCGGTTGTAACCGTCAGTTTATCTCCTTCGAGCATAAAATACCGCACCTGATCGGTGCCGGTCCATGCTTGGTTCCATGATGTGTCGATGTGATGGACGACGATGTTCCGGCCCAACGAGAATGTGCCAGCATAGGCGACCATGGTGCTGAGCAGTTCAGCGCCTTCCTGATCGGTAGGAACCACGTCGCGAGGTACGATCCTATCGTTCCGCGTGAAAATTGCGTACATTCTGCCATCCGCCGCATAGCCTATATAGCCAATAGGGGCCTCGCCAAATTGATTGTGGCGGTGCCCGTCTGATATTCGTTCGCGAACGTAAGAGCGTAGGCGCCACGTACCAATAACCGGAGACCCCGGCAGAGGTTTTCCGGGCCTCACGGAGCCCAAGATTTCGTTACTAGCGGTCAAGCTCTCCTCCTAGTCCACACTGGCTCCTAAGCACGACGGAAATCGACAGTCCGTTTTCGACGCTCGCCTCATAAGCGCTCACATGCTTGAACCTTCTTCGGTAGCCCGCGATACGGCGAACATCCAGAACTAGCCCAGAATGCACCGTTAGGATGTTCGTAATCCCTTAGTTTGATCGACGTGACAATATCGGCGAGCTGCGACGCCTCAGCAAACCGCAGTGAGTTGCCGACATACGCGCCGATGTCTGTTTATGGCGCGCGCCACCGGGCCGATCCTCACACTCAAGAGAGATCCCACACGTCGAAAGCCTGCGCCCGAAAGTTAAGGCCGTGCTCAGCTCCGCTCCCCAGCAACCTTTCAGGTCGATCATTATACCTTACCGCCCGTCGTCTAACTTTCTCAGCACAAGTAACTAAGAAGACATAACCCTTCCTCAGGCAGGGCGCTCGTGCTTGCGCGACTTCGAGGTGGCCGACAAGCGTCAAAGTCAACGAGCCGCTTGTCCCATAACATACGTCTACTCTTTGCGAGCCTACCAGATCTTGTTCTGCCGTTCTCGGCAAACGATGTGCTACTTCAGAACCATAGTACCTCGGCACCCTACCGCACCGGCCTGAGATCGCACACCGTGTTCGATAGCGGCTCACAGCCGACAGCTGCGATGGGTTTCCTTCGCCAAATTAGCCGCCTAGTGAAAAATCAAAAAGAGTTCTCGCCCGGAGAATCGAAAGCCCGTGCTATTGCTGCCGTGCAGCTCAGTTTCCCAACCTCAGAGCGTTTCGGTGCGAAAGGTGGCACATCTGTTGCTTACAGTCCGAGGATGTGGCCGGCAGAGGACCTTCGCTGCTTCGGCCCCATCGCCCCTCACGCGTCTTGGTAAGAAACATTGAGAATTCCCTCTTTCTTTCCGAGAGGTTAGAGCAGTGCTCATTCCAAAGATTCTTCTTGTATCATCGGAGACGTCCACGATATTCATAAGGACAGTTCTCAACAAAACGCCTAACCTCGGCAAGGAGGCTTTCCTCGTACCGATATGGTCGAGCGCTCACGTTTGTGGGCCAGACCTGGACGTCACGTGGCTTCTCAAAATTGCTCTGCGTGCAATTCGCTGCATCAGCTCCAGCGAGACGCCTAGCGGTCACGATAGTTGCGTCCTTATTGATGTCTTTGCATAGCTCACACGAGCGCACCGTTCTCGCCAACCCGATGGAGGTGATAACGAGTATCGCCAACGCCGCCTCAATCATGGTCAGCCGTTTGAAATAACGACCTGTCCTGGCCTCCATGGTCATGCCGATGCGCCCATGGAGCTGAATCTGCTTCTTCGCCGATCAATTTGCCCGCTTCGCGCGATCCGCACCTTTGCCGCTGCGCCCGATTGCGACCAGGTGGCCGCATCGTCGAAATTGATGGCCATGGTGGCCACCATCGACATCGAGCGCGCTAGTTCGAGTGCGACGAACATGTCGGCCGCGCGATGCTGCAGGGTTGGCGGCAGCAGGCCGTCCTGCGTCGGATAGATCTTCTTCGCGAGCTCCTTGGCGTCGGCTGGAACGAGAAGACGCCGCTGCCGCCTTTGCCACGCTGCACGCCCCTGCTACGCGCTGTGACGACCAGCGTCTCGGCGCTGTGGCCGTTGATGACGAACAGTTTTTCACCGTCGAGCAGCCAACCCGTGCCCCTCTTCTTCGCCGACGTAGTGATGTCATAAAGATCATAGCGGGAGCTCTTCTCGAGTTGAGCGAACGCAAGCGTCCTTGATCCACCGATTATTGAGGGAAGGTGCGCGGCCTTCTGAGCGGCGGAACCGGCATGGCGCAGGAAACCACCGCAGATCACGACGGTCGGCAAATAGGGCCCCAATACCCAGCGCGCGTCTGATCGCATCCATGATGATCATCGTCTCCACGACGCCGGCGCCGAAGCCCCATCGCCTTCCGCAGAGCCAGGCCAAGCAGGCCGTGCTCGGCCAGCTTTTGCCAGATGAGCTTGCTCCGTCCGCCGTTCTCCTTGTTGTAGTTCTTGCGCTCCTCACAATTATAGGCATCCGCGAGCAGCCCATCGACACTTTCCTCGAGCAGCCGCTGCTCCTCTGATAACTCGAAATCCATGTTATCTGGCCCGTGTTGCAATAAAGTTATAGGACTCCCTTTGAACCTCGCCCGCTGTCAGCTAGGGCCGATGCGCAGGCGGCCGGCGAGCGGACATTCGCGAAAGCACTGTGCCGATGGGAGCTTTTCGCGCCGATATGTGCAGACCCTACTCACCAGCGATCTCGTAAGCCCGCGCAAGACGAAGGACGTGACTACAGTCCCAGCACCGCCCTGCTGATGATATTGCGCTGAATTTCGTTGGAGCCGCCGTAGATCGAGACCTTCCGGTTGTTGAAGTAGGTTGGCGCGATCTGCGCAATCCACTCCATTGCTTCACATGAAGAGTCCACGCTCTCATCGTAAGGTGCGGCGAGCGGCCCTATTACTTCCAACAAAAGTTCAGTGGTCGCCTGCTGGATGTCCGAGCCCTTGATCTTCAGTACCGAGGAAGCCGGATTCGGCATGCCGTTGCCATGCTTGCTCTCATGCGCGATTACCCGGAGCTGCGTCAGCTCCAGCGCCTTCAGCTCAATTTCGCAAGAAGTCAACTTCTCACGAAATACTGGATCTTCGACGATCGGACGGCCACTGGATTCAAATTTCGACGCTACCTCCTTAATCCGGCGTATGCGCTCTTTGGACACGCCGACGCGTGCAATGCCGGTGCGTTCCTGACCGAGCAGGAATTTCGCATAATGCCAACCCTTATTTTCCTCGCCGACCAGATTTTGAACGGGCACCTCAACCTCGTCGAAGAACACCTCGTTGATCTCATAACCACCGTCAATCGTTTGAATCGGGCGCACGGTGATGCCCTTGCTCTTCATGTCGACCAGGATAAAGGAGATGCCGCTCTGCTTTTTTGCGGTCGGATCGGTTCGGCACAGGCAGAAGATCATGTCGGCATATTGGGCGAGGGTTGTCCACGTCTTCTGGCCGTTAATGACATATTTGTCGCCGTTCCGTTCGGCCTTGGTCTTTAACGAAGCTAGGTCAGAGCCTGCTTCTGGCTCGGAAAACCCCTGGCACCACCAATCGTCCATGTTCGCGATCCGCGGCAGGTACTGTTTCTTCTGAGCCTCGTTTCCGAAAGTGTAGATGACTGGCCCGACCATGGCGACTCCGAAGGCAAGTGGCACTGGCGCCGGATACATCTGTAGCTCTTCCTTGAAGATGTACTGTTGCACCGAGGTCCAGCCTGTCCCGCCATACTCCTTGGGCCATTGGTTCACGCACCAACCTTTCTTGTTCAGGATGCGCCACCAAGCCACCATCTCGTCTTTGGACAGCTGCGTCCCTTCAACCAGCTTGCGTCGCATCTCCCCCGGCACAGTTTCGCGCAGGAACTGCCGAACCTCTTCTCGGAACGCACGCTCCTCCTTGGTGAATGCGAGATCCATTAGGCTCCTCCTGTAGGCCGTTCAATAATGAGCGAGGTCAATTCCGAAGAGCGGGAGCTCCGAAGCGGCCAGCCCTCTTCTTGAAAGTTGAAGCCGAGTCCTCTCCCAAGGCAGCGTTTGGCTCACCGAGATATGCTCCGAATGGGTCAGCGGCTGATTACACACGCGCTTCGGCTAGCGCGTCTGGATACATCCATCTTTTCCGGAAGAACTAGTTGCCGATAGGCGCAAGCAACCATTGTGCCAGCGATACTGATGCAGGTTGCGCTTCGATCCTTTGAGTCCGCGCGGCAAAAGATCGTAATAGCCACGGCTCTCGTGGTATTGTGAAGAACGAGACAAAGGCATAACACACAACAGCGTCGAATCAGACCTCCGATAGGGGTCGGTAGGAACATACGTCCTTCGAGGATCCGAGCCGAGCTACGCCAGTGGGCCAGGATGGAGAACGGCAGCATTGTCGAATTGGCTGCTCATGGCACTCTTCCCAAAGGGCACTCTACCCAAAGGGCACTCTACCACGCTCTTAAGTATCACTGGAGGCAGCAGTGCTCTCGCGTCCTTGGCTGCAGCGCCGTCTCAGAGCGGGAAACATCTCATCGAAGGCGGGTGGAGTTGCTCATGATCATGAAGGAAAGGAGGATCTGCGGTGACCGCCAAAGATGACCCGCGAGTTCGTCGGATGCGGTATTTATTTGCGCATGCGCTATGTGCCGCTCGCCTATCTGGCGTACCAAGCGCGATCGAACTGGTCTGCCGGTCAATAAGCCTCAAACCAGAGGTCATTCGTCACCGTAGCGCAGTCGCACAACATGGTCACGATGTCGTCTGACGCGATTGGAAATGGCCTCGCCAATTCCGGTTCTATGGTAGTCTGTCGGGCCTATCCAGGACTGACGATCAGACGTACACGCCATCGCCATCATCCGCAGCTATACAGGCAGAGCTGATAACCCGTCAACGGCATCGTGACAATCTTTCCTAAAATGCGCTAGCTCGGGCGCGGCACAGCCACGTTTTCGCGCACATTACGCGTGGCCGCGCTCCAAGGCTGCCTCCGCCCTGAGCTGGGAACGCCTCGTCACGTCACGTCGGATGTGGGCAACCGCGCCGCTCGCGCGACGTTTTTGCCGTAAGATTGTCCGCAAGCACTCGGACCCGGCGATCACGATTCCTCGTCTCGTTAGCAAGACCACATCCCACGTGCGGAGGGCACCTGCGATGGTGATCATGCATCCGTTCGAAGCCGCCGATCATAAATTGATGTTACGTGAGTCTCACCATCGCTCGCGCACCGCGCCCTCCTGGGCGACGGACGCAACCAGCGCACCATCGGATCTAAACATAAGGCCTCGCGTGAGACCGCGGCCAGCTTGTGCGCTTGGTGAATCATGAGCATAAAGCAGCCAATCGTCGACGCGGAACTGCCGATGAAACCACATTGCGTGGTCGAGGCTCACGGCCATTATCCGCCTATCGAAAGGCGCGCGGCCGTGTCGCGCGGTTACCGCATCGAGCAGCGAGTAATCGGAGGCATAGGCCAGCGCGCACATATGCAGCGCCGGCTCGTCCGGTAGCTTCTCGGCAATTCTAATCCACATATGAACGCGGCCGTCATCGACCTTCTGGCCCAGATACCGGCCAGTCTCCACCGGGATCAGGTCGATCGCATAGTATCGGCGAATGAACTCAGCCGTTTCGACAAATGTAGGCGGCTCGAATACTTCCTTGACTGTGCATTTTTCTCGCGGCGGAACCACGGGCATTTTGTCTTGGTGGTCGAAAGCGGCCTTCTCCTCGGCATGGAAGGACATCATGGTCGACAAAATTGCATTGCCACGCTGCATCGCGGTGACGCGCCGGATGGAATAGCTGTTGTCGTCTCGTAAATGCTCGACTTGAAAAATGATCGGAAAATGCGGGTCGCCAGATTGGATAAAACAGCAGTGGAGCGAATGTGGCAGCCGGCGCTCCGCTGTTCGGCATGCCGCGACCATTGCCTGGCCGATCACTTGGCCGCCAAATAATACTCGGGCGCCGCTGCCCGCGGCATTGCCACGAAATCGGTTTCTCTCGATCGGTTCTAGATCGAGAAGAGCACGCAGGTTGAGCAGGATCTTGGACATTGATGTGCCTTCGGCTCTGCAGCAAGATTTCGGGCTCGACGCAGCCATATCTACAGCAAGTCCACGTGCGCGAGCCGTCATCGAATGCACGGCGCTTTGTCTCTCGGGCTCCGTTCCGCCGTTGCCCCGTGCAGTCAAAAAAGCGCGGCCTGGAGGCGCTCGTATAACGAAGAGTTCATTTGAACTCTGCGGTATACCTAACGTGCGAACGACACTATCCGTGACAATCCCCAGCAATTGGCGTGCCGCCAGGATTGTGTACATTGCTTGAGGAGACAGAAAGCCCATGGGTCTTGTTCTCTCGCAGCGAACTGCTCACTGTTTTGGTCCCGACATGTACGTCTCCAGCTCGACATTGCCAAGGCGATAGTCCCGCGTGAAGTTACGACGGTTGCATCTCATACCGGAGTTGGCCACAGACGCATCGAAACAATCCAGCAGACGCTCACATCGAGCAATCGAAGCCTGGCATTGATCGTACAGGTTGCTCAACGATTAGGGCTTTCAGCCGTTTAGAATTGAGCCGCTGTTTGTTCGGTATAGGACTGTCGGAGTGAAGACCTGTTGTATGTCGCAGCCAGACTTCCCGCGAGCAAACGAGCTGAGGGGTCCGAAGAAGCTCCGCCAATAAAATTCGATTTGATTTCTGACCGCGCAAGCAGCTTGGACGTTCTCGGCAGGAGCGGGTCAGCCGCATAAGGGTACGCACAGTGCAAGCGAATTAGATACGTACGGGTCGAATCGCATCTCACTGCGACACTACCGCGCTACAAATCTACTCAGTGTCTTGCGGTCAATTTCAACGCCGAGGCCCGGTCCGTCTGGCACTTGGACGACGCCACGGACGTGCTCAAGCGGCTCGACGAGAATTGCCTGCCGAATTGGGTGCTCGGTGCGGTCGAATTCCAATATTGGCGCAATCGGCATTAGCGAAGGCGGCGTATGCGGCGGCAGAACTGCAAGCAGCTGTAGGGATGCGGCGATAGCGATCCCGGTGCCCCAGACATGCGGGTTATAGCGGACTCCGAATGCTTCCGCCATATCGGCGATTTTCTTGCATTCGGATAGACCGCCCGCAGCGCAGGTGTCGGGCTGCGCGATGTCGAGCGCACGGGTGACGAATAACTCTCGAAAACCAAACCGAGTAAACTCACATTCGCCGCCGGCTATTGGGATCGAAAGCGCGGACTTTACCGCACGATAGCCGGCGACATCTTCCGGCGGAACCGGTTCCTCGAACCAGCCGATATCGTGCTGCTCAATCATCCGCCCGAGCCGGATGGCAGCGACGCTGTCATAGGCGTGATTTGCATCGACCATCAATGCCACGTCCGGTCCAATCGCTTCGCGCACGGCGCGCGTTACCGCGGCATCTTCGTCCACGCCGAAGCCGACTCGAAGCTTTAGGGCAGGAAACCCTTCGGCGACGTAACCGGCGGCCTCTTGGGCAAGGTAGTTGATCGGATCCGCAGCTTGGCGCCGATATAGGCCGGTGGCATACGCAGAGATCCGGCTACGTTGGGCACCACCCAGTAGCTGATGCACGGGGGCGTCAAAATACTTGCCCTTTATGTCCCACAACGCGATATCGATGCCGCCTAAAGCCTGAATCACAACACCTTTCTGGCCGTGATCACGCATTCGCGCGTAGATCAAACGCCAAAGATAGTCCGAGCGCACCGGATTCTCTCCGATGAGCCATGGCGCAACGTACTCGACGGCTGCGGCCGTTATCCGCGCCGGGCCATAACATTCTCCCCAGCCCACGAGGCCTTGATCTGCCTCAATTTCGACCAACATGGCTGTGCGCGTATTATACCACCCCCGTGAACACGCCAGCGCCTGCGAGAGATCTGCTTGAAGGATGTGCGTGCGAACCGCCGTTATTTTCATAGACGTTCTCTCTTAGGCCCGGCTCTGGTATCACATAACACTCGAATGCCTGTGGACCAGGATTGCCTGCGTCAGCAAACGAATGTGTAAGCTTAAGCATATGCGTGCTGACAAGAACATCTTTACTCGCAGGACGCCCCGTGTTTGGCGCGGGCGCGTTCCCGCCCCACGTTTTTTTCCGATGTTGCAGCTGGCGTCGAACCGTGCCCTGAAGCGACGACCTTCTGCCTTCAAGGCTGAGCCCACCTGAAATAGCCCTCTTGCCGCGGAGCTCATTGCTTCAGGCGGAGCCCTCTTCTGTCCAGAAGTCTTTTGTCTACAGTGCGTGTCGGCGATGTCTTGTTGCTTCGTGCGGCGCCCCTTCCGGACACACTAAAGTAGTCATTCAACAACGGATGTACTCGCACGGGGCATGCTCCCCCTTTTGAGCGCTCAATGCCGGCGGTTCGGCCGTTGCGGCAAGCATCAGCGGCAATTGCACGCGACGCTTGGCGGAGAGCACCGCAGATGCTGAAATCGCGCAAGGATGCGAGATCGCGACGATATCACACCCCTCTGGATCTGAATGACACTCGCAACCTGAGAGCAGTTCACGACAGATGCTACTGCCCTATGGGCAGGCTCCCATCAGTTAGTGCAATTGTCGATTTGCAAGCGGCCTAGGAAGCCTGCGCTTACTTGGCCGCCTTGATGCGAGTTACGCTGCGTCGGCCTTCCACACTCACCGGCACCTCTCCATCGACCACAGCACGACGTACCACGCGTTTCTGATCGCCATAGTCGTTGACCGCATAATGCTGGGTCGCGCGATTGTCCCACATCACCACGTCGCCTTGCCTCCAGTTCCAGCGCACGGTATTCTCGGGCGCTGTGATGTGAGACTGGAATAGATCAAACAATTTCTGACCATCGTACTTGGAAATTCCGACAAAGCCTCGCACCAAATCGCCAAGCACGAGTGTACGTTCGCCGCTTTCAGGGTGGACGCGGACGACCGGATGCTCAGTCTCATAAATCGTTCTGGTGTAGATCTCGTCGAAATGTTGCCTGTCTGCCTGGCTCGCATTCCCCATTACGGTGTAGTCATAAGCATTGGTATGAACTGCCCATAGCTCGTCTGCAAGGCGTTGAAGCGACTTTGGCAACCCGGGATAAGCTGCCGCGGTGTTCGACCAAACCGTATCACCGCCAAATGGCGGGATCACCACTCCTCTCAGGACAGCAATCTTGGGATAGGCGTCCACGAACGTCACATCGGTATGCCAGAAGTCGGCTCGACTACCAACGCGGGCCGAATCCAGCTCAATCATTGACGTAGTCCCCTTGGTAACCGCCATCGTCGGATGAGCCACAAGCCTACCAAAACGAAGAGCAAACCGCTCGTGCTCGGCGTCATCCAGATGACTCTGATCTCGAAAAAACACAACCTTGTGCTCAAGCAGGGCATCATTGATCGCCCCGATCGTCTCGTCCGACAAATCTCCCGAGACCTTTATATTGGTCACTTCAGCGCCTATCCGCGCAGCGCGCTTGATGACCTTAACACCGGTGACATTGTTGTCCAACTTTGTCTTACTCATCGTGGATGCTCCCGGTGTTGTGGCTCTTTCGATAGACGACGCTGGTCAGCAGCAACGCAGTCCTGAAATAACGATCACTCCGCCTCGCACTACTAATGCCCTGACCATCGGCTACACACACTTTTCCGCTTTATGGTGCTGCGCGGGCCGCGCTCGGGTCTCTGCTTTCGTTTCGGTTCGCAGAACGCGTTTGAGAGTTCCTAGCAGGACGCGCCCGGGTGCGAGCGGAGTCACTTCATACAGACGTCTCTCTGCGGCATGCCCAGCAAGTGCTGTGCCAGCTGCTGAAGAGGCCGAAGGACACGCCGTCCATGCAAAAGCCGCAGCATGTAGTCCGAAGTCGGACAACCTGAGCGGAAGCGGCCTTGTAGGTTTGTGCCGAATGCGACAGCGACGATTAGAACACGTGAGCGGCGAAGCCCGACACGACCAGAGCAGGATCGCAAGCTACAGCCTAATCGACCTGGTCCCGCGTAGCACTGGATAAGCGTGGTTCTCGAGCTATGGCCGAAACTGGGTGACGGGTTGAGAGAGGCGGCGTATCGAGGCGGGTGTCCAGCCTGCCAGAACCTCTCAAGGAGAGCGATACGCCATGACCGAGACTACCAACGTTCTTGCTTTTCGTCAGCCCTCCACGGTTGACGA
>NZ_PGVG01000084.1 GCF_002795245.1 Bradyrhizobium forestalis
ACCCGCCTGATCGCCTTCAATTTGTAGGCCGTCGGAAACTGACGGTTCTTTGCTCGTACTGCCACAGGTCATCCTCAAAATGCCTGTCACAGGAATTATCGTGTCTCACTTAAGGGGGGCAGTCCAGCACGGTCACCGTAATCCGCATCGAGGATTGGCGTGGGCCGCGGCGCGAACGCGTACATCTTTGCGGTTCACATCAGCGGCTGGTGAACCCGGTGTCACGCGCGGTGGCGCTGGGGACGCTGCTGGCGGAGGTGACGTTGCCGGGGGTGGTGGGGTAGTCCGATGACAGGTGTTGTGACCGTTGTGCAGAGGAACATAAGTACCTTTGGGAGCGACGATCTTAAACTCCTGTTAACCATAGGGCAGCGAGGGTTCGGCCATGGCTCCTGATTTGGTCCGAATTGAATGGGTTGATAGCGGCCAGCCTATCCCCGGCTGGCAATGGCTATCCGATCTCGGCAAGCGCCGTCCGCACAAGTGCGTATCGGTTGGGTTTCTTGTGCAGGACGACGAGCAAACAAAGGTTCTCGCGCCGAACTTGGGAGCAAGCAACGGCGATGACGAATGGGATCAAGCGTCGGGACTGTTTACGATCCCGACCGCCGCTGTGACCAAGATCGAACGACTTACTTCCGCCGCGTCGGCTTCGATGACGACTTTTGGTCAGGCCGCTGAGTAAGCGCCGACGCCGCGATCGTCTTGATCTGTTTGTTGGTCAGCGAGCCCGGATTGCGAAGCCCCTGAGAAGCGATCGAACCAACACCCCTAACCCAGCGACCTTCGCCCATATGGTCGGGTGGATGTCCTCTGGCATGAACTCCAGAGGGTTGCTCAACCCCGATGTGTCGAGGCAATATTTCTTCATCAAGTTCTGAAATGATTTCGGATGTCATCGAGGTGGGCGAGATTTTTGATGCCCATAAACTCTGCCGCATTGTGGTTCGTGATCATTCCGTTCGACCACGCTTCAAGGACAAGTCCAGTGTAAAGGTCACCACGCGATGACCGAAATCTTGAACCATAGTATTCGGGACGACCGCCGCCTTTGAATTCCTTCTCTTGCTGAAGGAACTGGGGTCTCTTCACTCGCCAGTAAAAATCTTGATCGACATAACCAAGCTCAACGAGACGAACCAGTGCAGCGTGACGGCTCACACAGAAAGCATTGGCCACGGCTGCGATCTTTCCGTCGTCTATGCTGCGCTCTGGTCGTCGCGGCGCTGGCTGGAGTACCCGAACGATTTCGGTTTTCGGCATTAGGAACGCGCCCGCAAAGCCATCGCACCAATCCTCTACCTGTCGCTCACGAGTCTTGCTTGGTGCTGATCCTATTGGACCACTAATTCCGCTCTCCTTGAGGACGACGTGTCCGAGCTCATGTGCAAGCGTGAAGGCCTGTGCGGTTGGAGCTTCCTTGCTGAAGACGAGTACGGGAAGAGAACTTGCAAAGAGGCACATGCCTCGTGCGCCGAAGGCCGCTAGACCGGAATTCTTCATAGTTATGATGCCCGCGCGTTCTAGGTAATTCCGGAATGCGCTGATGAACTTCGCCTTATCGTTGCCCTTACGCGAATACTGCTCGTCCATCGGCAGCCTCAGCGCTTCACGGACGGCCGTCGCCGCTGCTTCGTGGTTTTTCCCGAGGGGCCAGTAAAACGAGTCGTCAAGGACGGGCGGTTTGATTCCCAGAATGTCGTAGAGATCGAGCGCATTGAGGCGTGTCTGCTCGGCCTCTGCCTGGATTAGGAGGAGTTCGTATTGCTCGTTTGGAGCCTCAGCGCCTGAATGCAGCCGAAAATCGGGAACCAGCTCCAGCTCCTTTATTTTCGGCTGCTCCTTAGAAAGAAGCTCCATGAACGGCACATCGTAGACACTTGCCAGCTTACGGGCTTGCTTCACGGTCGGGAGGTCCGCACCGGTTTCCCATCGCTGTATGTGATCGGGCGTTACCCCGGCTCCTTTCGCCGCGCTCTCCACAGACAGCCGCACGCGCTTCCGCGCCCATTGAAGGACGTCGCGATTGAACGGCGCTCTTTCTTTCTTCTGGGCGATAGCCATTGCGCGTCACCTTAGCGCAAAACGTAAACTGAATGGTGTGCGGTTCAACATGTCACGCCATGGTTGCGGAGTAAGGGCCCGCACCGCACTGCATTGGCGCGAACACAGAGCGGCGCTTCTGCTCACCCTAGCCCGATCGTTGGATCATTTCTGCTAAGAATTTGATTTGCTTGGTACAGTTGGGTGGGCTCGAACCACCGACCTCCTGTTCCACAGACAGGCGCTCTAACCAACTGAGCTACAACTGCATCCTGGCGAGCCGCGGCTTGGGACGCCCTGAGAGGGCCGGTGCCAAGGGGGGCTGGACGGGGCGGAAACTAGGTGCAACGGGCGTTTTTGGCAAGGCCGCAAACGAACGAAAAACCAGCGGAAATCACAGTCGGGGCGATGAAATCGAGCCTGATGGCGGACGATAAGGGTTTGCGCTCGCGCTTACCGGAAAATCCCCGTGGGGAGAGAACCCTCACCCGGCGCTACGCGCCGACCTCTCCCGCACGCGGGAGAGGTGAAAAAACCCGGGCCTTTCGGCCCGGGTTTCGGTAGCTCAAGCCGGCCTCACCGCTCAGGCGGCGGGGTGGTAGTACTTCGAGGCACTCGCCTTGATCGGCTCGGCGGTCTCGCTGGCGACGCGCTGGGAGAGCTCGACCAGCTCCTTGGCCTGGGACTGGAAGGTCTCGAGCTGCTTGCGGGCGTGGCCGGTCCACAGCTCCATCGCTTCCGACGGCGATTTGGCGCCGAACAGCTGCTGGGCGAAGTCCAGCTGGGCGCTGGAGTTGGCCTTCATGAACTCGACCAGCTTGGCGGTGTACTCGGTCGCGCCCTTGGAGGCCGAGGTGAACACGGCCTCGACGGTGCCGTTGTGGGTCTCGGCCGCGTCCTTGAACTTGGCGTAGTTCTCGCGGGCCTGCGATACGCCCTTCTCGGCGAACGCACGCATCTGCTCGGGAACCTCGAACGGGATGATCGAGGCAGAAAACGGATCAGTCGCACCTGTCATGGTTGTCCCTCACGCTAATTGTAAAAAATGGAGTGAGCCTTCTGGCGCGCCCGCCGGCCCCGATTGTGGACCCTGGCATTGAGCGGGAACGAAAGACTGGAAACGCGAAACAAACGAGATGGCTCGCCAGCGGCGACACTATGGCTGCCTATCATGTCAACATTGTGCATCGCAATGCGCCAGGCCGGTGCGCCGCGAAATTTAATCTCGGGGAGCGTGAGGTTCCCCGCCGGGGGAACCGGGGGTTGAGGTAAATGGGTGCGGCACGGAAGCCCTCGGCAGCGCGGCGCGTTCTTACCCTCCCCTTGTGGGCCCCTGGAGGGGGAGGGTCGGCTCGCAACGCGTCAGCGATGCGAGACGGGGTGGGGTGATCTCTCCACTCGGGCACCGCCTGTGAGGAGAGACTGTCACCCCACCTCGGTTCGCACTGCGCTTCGCTATATGCGAACCGATCCTCCCCCTCCAGGGCAGGGCGATCGCATATGGCGTGCACGATGCGGCGGCATCGGCACTGGGCTCCCTCCCCCGCTTGCGGGGGAGGGTTGGGGAGAGGGTGTCTCCGCGTTGGGGTCGTTGAGAATTTGCCGAGTTTGTCCCTGCGCGGCGAGAGCCCTCACCCGCCGCGCTCGGGACGATGCTTCGCATCGCCCGGGGCGCGTCGGCCTCTCCCGCAAGCGGGAGAGGCGGAGCAAGCCCGCGGACAGTCCCCGCGAAAGCATATGCGATCGCCCTGCCCTCCAGGGGAGGATGGGCACCTTTTACGCCGCACGGGCTGTGATCATCCCGCGAATCCCTTGGATGCAACATCGGCTCGGCTTGCGGGTTTGGGCACATTAAGGTTATCGCCGCTTAGGCGCGCTCTTCCGGGCTTGCGGCCGTGGACCTGCCCGCGCCTTCCGGGCGATACTAACCCTTTCTTAAGGCTGCCATTCCCGGCAGCCGCCACACCTGATGCGTGAGCGACAGCCGGCCTGATGACGCGTTCGGATTTCCAGTTGCGAGGGGTGGGCGATCCGCGGCTGGCCGTGCATGCGACCTCTCCTCTGCCGGCCTGGCTGTGGTCGATCGACGGCGCGCGCGTGCTGTGGGCCAATCCGGTCGGCGCAAAGCTGTTCGGCGCGGCGCATAGCGCTGGCCTTTCGGACAAGGTGTTCGGCCCCGCCGACAGCCATCGCCGCCAGATCGCGCGGCTCGCCCGCCAGCTGCCGGCGAACGGCGCGGTGCGGCTCGAACGGCTGCGCGGCTTCGGCGCCCGGCTCGGCACGCTGATGACCTGCGCCTGCGCGCGGCTCGACTTTGCCGATGGCGGCCATGCTGTGCTCGTCATCGCGATGGACCCGACGCTGCGCACGATGCCGCTGGTCGAGCGGCTGCATCGGCTCGTCGCGGGCGCCAAGGTGCCGATGGCGGCGTTCGCGCCGGACGGGCTGTTCGTCGGGGCGAGCGAGGCCGCCCGCGCCCTGCTCGGCTTCCGCGATCTCTTTGAGGCCGGCCTCGACCGGGCGCGCAGCGATGCGCTGGCAACCGGCCGCGCCGCGCCGCCGATCGGCATCGGCCAGATGGTGCTGCAACGCGTCGGCGCGGGTGCCGATGTCGGCCTGGTCGCGCTGATCGAGCCTGGCGCCAATGCAGCGGCGGCGCGCGCTGCCGCGCCCGTCGAGCCTCCGGCTGCAATGCCGGAGAACGCACAGCCTGCGCCGTCGAGCGCGGCTCCGTCCGCCTTCGCGCTGTTCGACGCTTTCACCGATCCGGTCGAAACACCAGCCGAGACGATCGCGCAGGTCCCGGAAGCGGCCGACGCCGCGGCCAAAACTCCGGTTGAAAACCGCTGCTCAGCCCTTGTGTCGCCGCAGGCTGCGCCGATCACTGTCGGCATGGTCGAGCCGCCGTCGGGCCAAGGGGCCTCGGGCCAGCAGGAGCCGCCCGCACCGCATCAGCATCCGCTGCGCTTCCTCTGGCAGATGGATGCAGAGGACCGCTTTGTGCTTCTCTCCGATGACTTCATCCGCCTGATCGGCGCGCGCACGGCCGCCGGCTTCGGCCGCCCCTGGCGCGAGATCGCCGCGGAGTTCTCGCTCGATCCGGACGGGCGCGTGGCAAAGGCGCTGGACAGTCACGACACCTGGGCCGGCGTCACCGTGAACTGGCCCGCCGATGGCGGCGAGCACCTTCCGGTCGAGCTTGCGGGCCTGCCGGTCTACGACCGGATGCGCAACTTTGCCGGCTTCAGGGGATTTGGCGTCTGCCGCGATCTCGACGGCCTCAACCGGCTCGAGGCGCTGCGCCGCTTCGAGCTGCTCGTCGCGCCGCCGGCGCAGCAGGGCCTCTCCGCTGAGGTCGCCGAGCCCGAGGCCAAATCCGAAACAGCGGCCGAAGCAGCGGCGGCGCCTCCGCCGATCGAGCCACCCGAGCCAACAGCCGAGCCTGACCTGCCAGAGCCCACAAGCGACGCGACTTCACACCCAACCGATCTGGACACGCCCGTGGAAACGCCTCCCAATGTCGTGCCGTTCCGCCCGCCCGGCGATACGCGCTCCCCGACGCTGGCGCCGGTCGAGAACAGCGCGTTCAACGAGCTCGCACGGCAATTGTCCGAGCGGCTCGAACGCGAGCGCGAGACCATCGCGACTGACGCGGCCGAGCCGGCGGCGGAGATCTCAGCCGAGCCGGCGGAGCCCGAACCGCCGCAGGCTGCAGCCGAATGGCTGACCGAGCCGGCACCGCCGCCGCGCGGCGCCAGCGCGCGCGACCGCACGCTGCTCGATCTCTTGCCGACAGGCATCCTGATCTACCGGCTCGACCGCCTGCTCTACGCCAACCCCGCCTTCCTCGCGCGCATGGGCTATTCCAACCTGACCGCGCTGGAGCATGCCGGCGGACTGGATGCGCTCTATGTCGAGCCGGGCGTGTCGTCGGCCAGCAGCACGTCGCAAGGCGGCACGCCTGTCACGATCAGCGCGACGGTCGCCAATGGCGAAGAACCGCTTGCGACCACTGAGGCGCATCTGCACACGATCGACTGGGACGGCGAGAGCGCGCATGCGCTGATCTGCGCGCTGCCGCAGGCGGCACCCATCGCGGCCTCGCCTGTCATCGCAGAGACCGTGATCGCCGAGACCGTTGTCGCCGAGACCGTCGTCGCAGAGTCCTTCCCCTACGAAGCCGAGCCCGCGGCCGGCGAAGCCGAGGCGGAGGATCTCGCCGCCATCCTCGACACCACGGCTGAAGGCATCGTCATGTTCGATGCCGAAGGCAACATCCACGCCTGCAACCGCAGCGCCGAAGCGCTGTTCGGCTATGACGGCGAGGCGCTGCTCGAGCAGAACCTGATGACGCTGTTCGCGCCCGAGAGCCAGCAGATCGTCGCCGACTATCTCGAAAGCCTGAAGAGCCAGGACATTTCCAGCCTGCTCGACCACGGCCGCGAGGTGCTCGGACGCGAGAAGAAGGGCGGCGTCATTCCGCTCGCCATGATCATGGGCCGCACGCGGCCGGACGGGCCGAACTTCTTCGCCGTGTTCCGCGACATCTCCCAGAGCAAGAAGGGCGAGAGCGAATTGAGCCAGGCGCGCCGCCTCGTCGACGGTGCCGCCAATGCCAAGGCCGACATGCTGGCGCGGATCAGCCACGAGATCCGCACGCCGCTCAACGCCATCATCGGCTTTGCCGAGGTGATGATCTCGGAGCGCTTCGGCGCGCTCGGCAACGAGCGCTATGGCGAATACATGAAGGACATCCGCGCCTCCGGCGAGCGCGTCATCGCCATCATCGACGACCTCCTGGAGCTGTCGCGGATCGAGACCGGCAAGCTCGATCTCAATTTCGCCAACCTCAACCTCAACGACCTCGTCGAAGCCTGCGTCACGGTGATGCAGCCGCAGGCCAATCGCGAGCGCATCATCATCCGCACCTCGCTCGGCCATGCGCTGCCGCAGGTGAGCGTCGACGCGCGCGCGATGCGGCAGATCACCGTGAACCTGATCTCGAACTCGATCCGGCTTGCGACCGCCGGCGGCCAGGTCATCGTCTCGACCGCACTGACCGACCACGGCGAGATTGCTCTTCGCATCCGCGACACAGGCCACGGCCTCAGCGAGCGCGAGGTCGCCGCCGCCATGGAGCCGTTCCGTACCCCGCCGCCCGGGGATGCCGCAGACAGCTCGGCGCTGAGCCTGTCGCTGACGAAAGCGCTGGTCGAAGCCAACCGCGCCCGCTTCAACATCAAGAGCGCAGGCCACGGCACGCTGATCGAGGTGGTGTTCGCGCCGGCTCTGGCGCGGGCGTAATCGTCATTCCGGGGCGCGCCTCTTGGCGCGAGCCCGGAATCCATCGGGCCGCTGCGACGGTGGTGCGATGGATTCCGGGCTCGTCGCTTCGCGACGCCCCGGAATGACGACTGCAAAAAAGGGCACGGCTTGCGCCGGGCCCTTTCGCATTCATGTCGCCTTGATCAGCTGTAGATCTCGAACAGGCCGGCGCCGCCCTGGCCGCCGCCGATGCACATCGTCACCACGCCCCACTTGGCCTTGCGGCGCGCGCCTTCCTGCAGCAGATGACCGGTGAGACGGGCGCCGGTCATGCCGAAGGGATGGCCGATCGCGATCGAGCCGCCGTTGACGTTGTACTTGGCGGGATCGATGCCGAGCTGGTCGCGGCAATACAGGCACTGGCTGGCGAAGGCCTCGTTCAGCTCCCACAGATCGATGTCGTCGATCTTGAGGCCGGTGCGCTTCAAGAGCTTCGGAATCGCGAACACCGGGCCGATGCCCATCTCGTCGGGCTCGCAGCCGGCGGTGGCCCAGGCGACGAAGCGGCCGAGCGGCTTGAGGCCGCGCTTCTCGGCATCCTTGGCTTCCATCAGCACGACGGCGGCGGCGCCGTCGGAGAGCTGGCTGGCATTGCCGGCGGTGACGAACTTGCCGGGACCCTTCACCGGCTCGAGTTTTGCCAATCCTTCCAGCGTGGTGTCAGGGCGATTGCATTCGTCGCGATCGACGACGTAATCGACGATCGACTCCGCCTTGGTCTGCTTGTCGACCACCTTCATCTTGGTCTTCATCGGGACGATCTCGTCCTTGAACTTGCCCGCCTGCTGCGCGGCAGCCATGCGGCGCTGCGATTCCAGCGAGAACTCGTCCTGGTACTCGCGGCTGAGCTTGTAGCGCTCGGCGACGATGTCGGCGGTGTCGATCATCGCCATGAAGATGTCGGGCGCGACCTTGAGCAATTCAGGATCGATCGATTCCTTCGGCGAGCCGCCGCCGGGAATCGAGATGCTCTCGACGCCGCCGGCGACGATGCAATCGGCGCCGTCGGAGCGGATCGAGTTGGCGGCCATCGCGATGGTCTGCAGCCCCGAGGAGCAGAACCGGTTCACCGAGACGCCGGCCGTGGTCTTCGGCAGGCCGGCGAGCAGCGCGGCCTGGCGGCCGATGTTCGGCGCGCCATGGGCGCAATTGCCGAGATAGCAGTCCTCGACATAGTCCTTGTCGACGCCGGCGCGGCTCACCGCATGCTTGATGGCGTGGGCCGCGAGCGACATCGGCGCCGTGATGTTGAACCCGCCGCGGCCGGATTTGGCGAGGCCCGTGCGCGCATAGGAAACGATGACGGCTTCACGCATTGTTTTCTCCCTTGTCGAACGATTTTGAACGGAGCGTTGATACGAAGCGTTCTGGGCGCCATTGGTACACAAAGTTTGGTAAGCGCGGGGAAAATAAAAACGCCGCCTCCAATGATGGAGACGGCGTTGTTCCGCGGGTCGGAATATAGTGATATGATGACCGTCATTCCTGGGCGCGCGTGAGCGCGAACCCGGAATGACGTGCCCTAGAACGTCAGCGCCTTGACCTGCTTGACCTGGGGCAGGGCCTGCACCCTGGCGAGCACGTCGGCCGGCACCACACCGTCGACCTCGACCAGCGCGATGGCGTCGCCGCCCTGCTCGACGCGGCCAAGATGGAAGGTCGCAATGTTGATCTTGGCGTCACCCAGAAGGCCCGCGAACTTGCCGATGAAGCCCGGCTTGTCCTCGTTGGTGACATAGATCATCGACTTGCCGAACTCGGCGTCGACGCGGATGCCCTTGATGTCGACGAGGCGCGGCTTGCCGTCGTGATAGACGGTGCCGGAGACCGAGCGCTCCTGGCGTTCGGTCGCGACCGTGACGGTGATCAGGCTCTCATAGTCGCTCTGCGCGGCGCGGGTCACCTCGTCGACCACCATGCCGCGCTCCTTGGCGACGACGGGCGCCGACACGACGTTGACCTCGCCCAGCATCGGCCGCAGCAGTCCCGACAGCACCGCGGAGGTCAGCGCCTTGATCTTCATTTCGGCGACGTGGCCCTCATAGGTGATCGTGACCTTCGAGATACCGGTCTCGGTGAGCTGGCCGGCGAACGAGCCGAGCTTCTCGGCGAGCGCGATGAACGGCCGCAGCTTCGGCGCTTCCTCCGCGGTGATGGACGGGAAATTGATGGCGTTGGAGATTGCGCCGGAGATCAGGTAGTCCGACATCTGCTCGGCGACCTGGAGCGCGACGTTCTCCTGGGCTTCGGTGGTGGAAGCGCCGAGATGCGGCGTGCAGATCACGTTGGGATGGCCGAACAGCACGTTCTTGTTCGCAGGCTCCTCGACGAACACGTCGAAGGCGGCGCCCGCAATGTGCTTGGAGTTGAGCGCATCGACCACCGCCTGCTCGTCGACGAGGCCGCCGCGGGCGCAATTGATCAGACGCACGCCCTTCTTCATCTTGGCGATTGCGGCCGCATCGATGATGTTCCTGGTCTTCTCGGTGAGCGGCGTATGCAGCGTGATGAAATCGGAGCGCTTCAGGAGGTCGTCGAGCTCGACCTTCTCGACGCCGATGTCCTTGGCGCGCTCCGGCGACAGGAACGGGTCGAACGCAATCACCTTCATGCGCAGGCCGAGCGCGCGGTCGGCGACGATCGAGCCGATGTTGCCGCAACCGACGACACCGAGCACCTTGCCGGTGATCTCGACGCCCATGAAGCGGTTCTTCTCCCACTTACCGGCCTGGGTCGAGGCATCCGCCTGCGGGATCTCGCGCGCCAGCGCCAGCATCAGGGTGATGGCGTGCTCGGCGGTCGTGATCGAATTGCCGAACGGCGTGTTCATCACGATGATGCCCTTGGCCGTGGCGGCGGGAATCTCGACATTGTCGACGCCGATGCCGGCGCGGCCGATCACCTTCAGCCTCGTCGCCTTCTCGATGATCTTCGCGGTCGCCTTGGTCGCGGAGCGGATCGCAAGGCCGTCGTAATTGCCGATGATCTCGGCCAGCTTGTCCTTGTCCTTGCCGAGATTGGGCTGGAAGTCGACCTCGACCCCGCGGTCTTTGAAGATCTGCACGGCGGCGGGAGAGAGCGCGTCGGAAATGAGAACTTTGGGTTTGGTCATGGGGATGTGTCCTTCACACCCTCCCCTGGAGGGGGAGGGTGTGAAGGACACATC
>NZ_PGVG01000085.1 GCF_002795245.1 Bradyrhizobium forestalis
AAATACGCTATTCTGGTGCCGCATGGCGGGGACCTCCTTCCGTGTCTCGAACGTGTGCGAAGCGCTCGAAACACAGAAGAATCCACGTCATGCACCCTGTCCATAACAATCGAACCGGACAGCCGTGGGACAAGCCCGGGCATGACGACCTGCTACCTTCGCTCGCTCGCGCCCATCTCGGCCGAGCTCTTGGCTTCCTGCGCGAGTTCGGCGGAGAGCGCTGCGGTCTGGGCCGGGGTGCCCCAGCTTGGCTCCTCGCTGCCGTCGCCCCAGTTGCGCGGCCGATAGAAGGTGTGCACGCCGGTCTTGTACATCTTCTTCATCTCGGCGACCCAGGACGGGCGGACCCAATAGGCGTGGTAGTGCGTGGACTTGCCGACCTCGGGCAGCCAGACCTGGCCGTCGAGCATCGCCTTGGAGATCTTCTTGGCGCGCTCCCACATTTCGGGCTCGCGGATCACGTCTGGATTGTTGTCGCAGGCGAAGGTGAACTGGCAGGCGAAATGGCGGTACTTGTTCTGATAGACCACGCCGCACACGGTGTCGGGATATTTGCCGGAGAACACGCGGTTCATCACCACCTGCGCCACCGCGATCTGGCCGCGCACGGCCTCGCCGCGGGATTCGAAATAGACGGCTTCGGCGAGGCACTTCTCGGATTTCGCGCGCGACTTGTCGTCGAGTGCGAGCCGCTCCGCCGGCGATCTGGCGCGCTGGTTGTCGGCGTTGACTTCGCCCTTCGGCGCAACGCTCTCGCCGCTCTCGATGTCCTTGACGATCTCCGTCGTCGGCGGGGTCAGCGAGGCCGTCACCTTCATGTCGGGGTCGGGCATCACGATCAACGGCTCGGCGCCGGGCTGCCAGCTCTCGATGCTCTCGAGATTGCCGCCGAGCGAGGAGCTGCCGAAGAACAGGCTCGAGGTCTTGACGCTGAAGGGATCGCGCGCCGGCGCGGCGGCCTGCTTCAGCGCTTCCAGCGGCTGCACCGCCAATGAACGCGCGACGTCGCTCGCCTGCGGCGGTTTGGAATATTGCGGCAGCGGCGGCGCGCGCAGCGCTTCCTGGAGCTCGGGGTCGAGCGCGGCCGCGGATTCCGGCGACATCGCCTGAGGCAATGCAGCGGTCTTGGCGCCGAACACCGAGCTGTTCGACGTCGCGGGATCTTGCTGTGCCGGTGCCGCCGCTGGCGCGACCGTCTCGGGAGCCTGCATCGGCGCGATGATTGCGAGGCGATCACCCTTCAGGGAGCGATCGACCTTGGGAAAGTCGGCAGCCTGGTAGCGCGGCGGCGCCTGAAGTGCGGGATTGCGGCTGATCGCGCCGGTGACGTCGCGGCCGTCGAGGCTCGCGAGCCGAACCATCGCGCTCTGCGGTGCGGAGGTGCCGATCGGCCGCGAAAAGCTGTAGGTGGCGAGCTGGATCGAGGACGCCGCGGAGAACACCTGCTTCTGCCAACGCTCGGCGACGCCCGGTTGGCGCGCCAGCAGCGAGGCAATGTCCTGATAGCCGGTCTCTCTCGGCATCAATGCGAAGATGCAGAGACCGATGCCGAAGGACGCGAACCGCGCGCCCTTCGGATGGTTACGCAACACTGACATCGATACGCTCACGCTACGCTTACGCTCGTCCGATCGAACTCAGTACATCCGTGCAATTCGATCTTTATCGTGAGTATCCAATTTAGGTTGCCGGGGCGTTAATCCGCGTTGCGCATACGGCACACTCAAGCGATTGCAGGTATTTTCACGGGGTCATCGCGCGTGTTGGTAAATGCCGGCCGACGTGAAGCGGTAAACAGTCGGTCAACGCGAATGGTGAAGGAACTCTTGATGGCGCGTATCATTACGGGACGCTTGCGGTTCCGTTGTCGGCGTTTTCGCAAAGTGCATCCACACCACAGCTGTCATGCCCCGCGAAGGCGGGGCATCCAGTACGCCGCGGCTTGTCGATTCTATCACTGCCCTCTCGGAGTACTGGATCGCCCGGTCAAGCCGGGCGATGACATCGAGTGTGTGGCGAGCGCATCCCACAAACGCGTCATTGCGAGGAGCACCTGCACGAAGCGATCCAGAGTGTCTCCGCGGTGAGATTCTGGATTGCTTCGCTGCGCTCGCAATGACGGCGTGGAGACAGCGTTGCACAAAACGAAAAGAGGCGGGGCTTGGCCCCGCCTCTTCACACTCACTATTTCAGTTCGCCTTACGCCTGGCTCGCGATCTCCTTGCCGAGCGCGGCTTGCGCCGCTGCAAGGCGTGCGATCGGCACGCGGTAGGGCGAGCAGGAGACGTAGTCGAGACCGATATGGTGGCAGAAGGCGACGGAGGCGGGATCGCCGCCGTGCTCGCCGCAGATGCCGACCTTGAGCTGCGGGCGCGTCTTGCGGCCGCGCGCGACGCCGATCTTGACGAGCTCGCCGACACCTTCCTGATCGAGCGCGATGAAGGGATCGACCGAGAGGATGCCCTTCGCCACGTAGGGACCGAGGAAGCTCGCCGCGTCGTCGCGGCTGATGCCATAGGTGGTCTGGGTGAGATCGTTGGTGCCGAACGAGAAGAACTCGGCCGACTGCGCAATCTCGGCCGCGAGCAGACAGGCGCGCGGCAACTCGATCATGGTGCCGACCTGATAAGCCAGCTTGGTGTTGGTGTCGCGCATCACCGCCTGTGCGGTCGCATCGATCCGCGCCTTGACGAGATCGAGCTCGGCCTTGGTCGCGATCAGCGGCACCATCACCTCGAGGCCGACGGCCTTGCCGGTGCGCTTCTGCGCCTCGACCGCCGCCTCGAAGATCGCGCGGGCCTGCATCTCGGCGATCTCCGGATAGGCGATCGCGATACGGCAACCGCGGAAGCCGAGCATCGGATTGAACTCCGAGAGTTCCCGGGCGCGGTCCGCCAGGCGCCGCGGGTCGGTGTTCATGGCGCGCGCCACTTCCTCGACTTCGGCATGGGTGTGCGGCAGGAACTCGTGCAGCGGCGGGGCAAGCAGCCGGATCGTGACGGGCAGGCCCTTCATGATCTCGAACAGCTCGACGAAGTCGGCGCGCTGCATCGGCAGCAGCTTGGCGAGCGCGGCACGGCGCGACTGCTCGTCCTCGGAGAGGATCATCTCGCGCACCGTGCGGATGCGCGTCTCTTCGAAGAACATGTGCTCGGTGCGGCAGAGGCCGATGCCCTCGGCGCCGAACTTGATCGCGGTGCGCGCGTCATCAGGCGTGTCGCCATTGACGCGGACGCCGATCTTGCGGACCTGATCGGCCCAGTTCATCAGCGTGCCGAACTCGCCGGACAGCTCCGGCTCGATCATCGGCATGCGGCCGGAGAGCACCTGGCCGAGCGAGCCGTCGATGGTGATGACGTCGCCGGTCTTGAAGGTGCGCGAGCCGATGCTCATGGTGCCGCGGCCGTAATCGACGCGGATGGTGCCGCAGCCGGAGACGCAGGGCTTGCCCATGCCGCGCGCGACCACCGCCGCGTGCGAGGTCATGCCGCCGCGGGTGGTCAGGATGCCTTCGGCGGCATGCATGCCGTGGATGTCTTCGGGGCTGGTCTCGATGCGGACCAGAATCACCTTGCGTCCGTCGCCCTGAAGCTTGGCGGCCTCGTCAGAGGAGAACACGATCTCGCCGGAGGCCGCACCTGGCGAAGCCGGCAGGCCGGTGGCGATCACGTCGCGCTTGGCGTTGGGATCGATGGTCGGATGCAAGAGCTGGTCGAGCGAAGCCGGATCGATCCGCGTCACCGCTTCCTTCTTCGAGATCAGGCCCTCATTGGCGAGCTCGACCGCGATGCGCAGCGCCGCCTTGGCGGTGCGCTTGCCGCCTCGGGTCTGGAGCATCCACAGCTTGCCCTGCTCGACCGTGAATTCCATGTCCTGCATGTCGCGATAGTGCTTCTCGAGCAGCGTGTAGATCCGCGTCAGCTCCTTGAAGGCCTCCGGCATCGCCGATTCCATCGACGCCTTGTCGGAGCCCGACTCCTTGCGCGCCTCCTCGGTGATGTCCTGCGGCGTGCGGATGCCCGCCACCACGTCCTCGCCTTGCGCGTTGATCAGGAACTCGCCGTAGAGCTTGCTCTCGCCGGTCGAGGGATTGCGGGTGAAGGCAACGCCGGTCGCCGACGTCTCGCCCATGTTCCCGAACACCATGGCCTGCACGTTGACCGCGGTGCCCCAGGATTCCGGAATGTCGTGCAGCTTGCGGTAGGTCACCGCGCGCGCGTTCATCCAGGATGAAAACACCGCGCCGATCGCGCCCCAGAGCTGGTCGTGCGGATCCTGCGGGAATTCCTTGCCGGTCTCACGCGCGACCGCGTCCTTGTACTTGCCGACCAGCTCGACCCAGTCCTCGGCGGACAGATCGGTGTCGAGCGTGTAACCCTGGCCGTCCTTGAAGGTGTCGAGGATTTCCTCGAAGTGATGATGCTCGAAGCCGAGCACCACGTCCGAATACATGGTGATGAAGCGGCGATAGCTGTCATAGGCGAAGCGGCGGTCGCCCGACAGCTCGGCCAGCGCTTCCACGGTCTGGTCGTTGAGGCCGAGATTGAGCACGGTGTCCATCATGCCCGGCATCGAGGCGCGCGCGCCTGAACGCACGGAGACGAGCAGTGGGTTCTTGGTGTCGCCGAACACCTTGCCGGTCAACTTGCCGACATGGTCGAGCGCCTTCTCAACCTGCGCCTGCAGTTCTTTCGGATAGGTCTTGTCGTGCGCGTAGAAGTAGGTGCAGACCGAGGTCGGGATGGTGAAGCCCGGAGGCACCGGCAGGCCGAGATTGGCCATCTCGGCGAGGTTGGCGCCCTTGCCGCCAAGCAGGTCACGCATTTCCGAGCGGCCCTCGGCCTTTCCGTCGCCGAACGTGAACACCCATTTGCCGGCCTTGGCCGCTGCGGGCGCCGCCTTGGCGGGCGCAGCCTTCTTCGGCGCGGGCTTCGCGGCGACTTTCGGCGCAGCTGCCTTGGTCACGGCCTTTGCCACTGGTTTTGCAGCGGGCTTCCCACTGGCCTTGGCGACCGGCTTCGGCGCGCTCTTGGCCAGCGCCTTGCGGGCTGGCGGCGCAGCCTTCGCGGCGGCGGAGGACTTTGATTTCACTGGCATTTTTTTAGGCTTCGAGGCGGCTTTGGCCATAGCTTGCACACAACCTGCGAGAGGAATGGGAAATCGCGGGCCTTACACCATTTTGGGCGGGCCCGCGCAAGTCGAACAGTTCCGAAAAGTGAACGCCTAGAAGCGGAGCCACTTCAGGAGCCCGAGCCCGATCGCGCCGTTGACGATGAGGAAGATCGCGACAATCAGGTTGAGAAGCCGCGGCATGATCAGGATGAGCACGCCCGCAATCAACGACAGGATCGGCGAAATGTGGGCGACGGTGATGTGCATGAACAATCTTTCTGTGGAGGTGAGGCGAATCGCGCGCGGATCATAGCCGGCCAGGTTCCGGGAGTAGAGATGCGCAAGACGCGCCACAAGTTCCCGGCACCCACGAAAACTGCCCGAAATTGCCGCGAATACGGCAGGCCTTTTCCCGGAACATTGGCTTTAGGCACGCATTGGCAACCAGTCGCGCCACTGGCGCGTCCCGCAGAATCATGTCGAAGGAGTTTTGCATGCGGAACAGGATTCTTGCTCTTGCAGCGCTCGCGGCCGCGATCGGCTCGCCCCTGGCGGCGCAGGCGCAAAGCACGGTCGGACGTGCACCCGCCGTGGTCGACAGCGGCCCGACCATTGCCGTCGAACAGCGGCCGGCCTTCCGCGACTATGTCGTCGAACAGCGTGTCCCCGCCTTCCGCATTCCGGATCGCGTGGTGGTCGGCGCCACCCTGCCCGAGAGCGGCATCACCTATTATGACGTGCCGCAACGCTTCGGTGCCACGACCTATCGCTATACCGTCGTGAACGGCGAAACCGTGCTGGTCGAGCCGCGCTCGCGCCGCATCGTCGAGGTGCTGGACTAAATTCTCGTTTGGACGCGTTTTCGTCGCGCGAAGCGGCATCCACTTCGCTTGAAAACGCTGACGTTCCATTCGATGTCCGGCGCGTCACATCAGGCTGGCGCGAACAGTGTTAAATCGGACATCAACCCTGCCCGGTCTCCCCCCGCCGGGCGGGGCTTTTTTGTGCGCCCGTCACTCTCGTGTCCCGGCTCTGCAGCGCACCGCTGAAGAAGCGCTGCGCTGCGTCCGGGGCACGAGAGCCGCGATACCGCGCCTCAATCCTGGATCTTCGAGAAATCCGCTACCGCACGCGTGGCGCTGCGGATCTCGTTCAGCAGCTTCAGGCGGTTCTCACGCACCTTGGCATCGTCGTCGTTGACGCGAACCTTGTCGAAGAACGCATCGACCGGCGGACGCAGCTTTGCCATCGCGCTCATCGCCGCAGTGAAGTCCTCCTTGGCGACGGCAGCGCTGGCTTCCGCCTTCACCTCGCCGATCGCCCTGGCCAGCGCCCTCTCCTCAGCGAGGCTGTAGAGCGCAGCATCCGGCGCGCCATCGAATGAACGCTTGTCCTTCTTCTCCTCGATCGAGAGGATGTTGCCGGCGCGCTTGGTGCCGGCGAGCAGGTTCTTGCCGTCGTCAGAGTCGAGGAATTTTCCGAGCGCCTCGACGCGGCGGACGACCATGAGGAGATCGTCCTGGCCGCCGAGCGCGAATACGGCGTCGACGAGATCGTGCCGCGCGCCCTGCTCGCGGAGCTGGACTTTGAGGCGGTCGGCGAAGAAGGCGAGGAGTTCTCGGCCAAGGCCACTAAGTTTTGCATTCAAATCATCAACTGAAAGGCTGATGCCCTCATCAGCCAAGGCGCGACCATCGATCTTCAGCTCACCGCCATAGTTGACGTACTTAGATACGCTTCTCACGCGGCCGATGATCTCCAAAATTTTCGCGTTCCCCAAGTCAGACCATATTAGGAACGCCGCGCGGGCTATCGGCCTTTGCAGGGACATGCGGATCGAATTCTGAGTCAGGAGTCTTATTACGCCCAAAGCGGCTCTTCGGAGCGCGAACGGGTCCTTCGACCCCGTTGGCTTTTCATCAATCTCCCAAAATCCTACCAAAGTGTCGATCTTGTCTGCCAGAGCCACGGCAACACTCAGGGGATCAGACGGCACACGGTCGGCCGGCCCCTGCGGCTTATAATGCTCTTCGCAGGCCGCGGCGACAGACGCATCCTCGCCTTGCGCCAGCGCGTAGTAGCGGCCCATCAGGCCCTGCACCTCGGGGAATTCGCCGACGACTTCGGTCAGCAAGTCGGCCTTCGCCAGATGCGCAGCGCGTTTCGCCTTCTCGACATCTGCGCCGACCAGCGGCGCGATCTCAGCGGCGAGATCCTGAATGCGTCTGATACGCTGTGCCTGTGTCCCAAGCTTCTCGTGAAACACGATCTGCTCGAACTTCGGCAGCCGGTCCTCGAGCTTCGTCTTCAGGTCGGTCTCGTAGAAGAACTTCGCATCCGACAGACGCGCGCGGATGACGCGCTCGTTGCCAGCGATGATGGTGCTGCCGCCATCGGTCGCCTCGATGTTGGCGACCAGGATAAACTTATTAGCGAGCTTGCCCGTCTTGGGGTCGCGCACCACGAAGCACTTCTGGTTATTGCGGATGGTAGCGCGGATCACTTCCGCGGGCGTCGTCAGGAACTCCGGTTCGAACGAGCCCATCAGCACGACCGGCCATTCAACGAGGCCTGCGACCTCGTCGAGCAGGTTCTGGTCCTCGACGAGTTCGAAGCCTTGCGCGAAGGCGAGCTGCTTGGCGTCGGTGAGGATGGCGTCCTTGCGGCGCTCGGGGTCGAGCACGACCTTGGCGTCAAGCAGTTTTGCTTCGTAGTCCTCGAAGCGGCGCACGTTGATCGCCGCCGGCGCGAGGAAGCGGTGGCCGTAAGTGGTCTGGCCGCTCTCGATGCCGTTGACCTCGAACTTCACGACATCGGGCTCTTCGGTCTCGAGCCCGAACGTCGCGGTGATCGCGTGCAGCGGACGCACCCAGTTCAGCGAGCCGGGCTTGCCGGAACGCGCGCCCCAGCGCATCGATTTCGGCCAGGGGAAGGTACGGATGATGACGGGCAGGATTTCCGCGAGCACGTCGATGGCGTCGCGGCCGGGCTTCTCGATCAGTCCGATGTAAAAATCACCCTTGGGATCGCGCTGGATCTTGGCTTCGTCCAGCGACTTCAGACCCGTCGCTTTCAGAAAGCCCTGCACGGCCGCATCGGGCGCACCGACCTTCGGTCCGCGGCGCTCGGTCTTGAGATCAGGCTGACGCGCGGGAATGCCATGCACCGTGAGTGCAAGGCGGCGCGGGGTCGCGAAGGCTTTCGCGCCCTCGTAGACGAGCCCTTCGGCGACGAGCTTGTCCGTGACCATGCGGCGCAGATCGTCGGCCGCCTTGGCCTGCATGCGCGCGGGGATTTCTTCCGAGAACAGTTCAAGCAAAAGATCGGGCATCAGGCCGCTCCGCCCGCTTCAGTATGGATCCAGGCCTCGCCACAAGCCTTGGCCAGCTCGCGCACGCGCAAAATGTAGCTCTGCCGCTCGGTCACGGAGATCACGCCGCGGGCATCGAGCAGGTTGAAGACATGGCTCGCCTTGATGCACTGGTCATAGGCCGGCAGCGCCATCAGGTGCTGCTTGCTGTTGCCGCCTTCGCGCCAGCCGGCGTCGAGGTATTTTTTGCAGGCCGCTTCGGCCATCTTGAATTGCTCGAACAGCATCGCGGTGTCGGCGTATTCAAAGTTATGGCGGGAGTATTCCTGCTCCGCTTGCAGAAAGACGTCGCCATAAGTGACCTTCTGTTCACCATCGCGGCCGTTGAAATTGAGGTCGTAGACGCGGTCGACGCCCTGCACATACATCGCGAGGCGCTCGAGCCCGTAGGTGAGCTCACCCGCGACAGGGGCGCATTCGAAGCCGGCGACCTGCTGGAAATAGGTGAACTGGGAGACCTCCATGCCGTCGCACCAGCACTCCCACCCCAAGCCCCAGGCGCCCAGCGTCGGGCTCTCCCAATCGTCCTCGACGAAGCGGATGTCGTGCACGGCGGAATCGATGCCGATCGCCGCGAGCGACTTCAGGTACAGATCCTGAAGGTTCGGCGGCGACGGCTTCATGATCACCTGGAACTGGTAATAGTGCTGCATCCGGTTCGGATTCTCGCCGTAGCGGCCGTCCTTGGGCCGGCGCGAGGGCTGCACATAGGCCGCGTTCCAGGGCTTTGGCCCGAGCGCGCGCAGGGTGGTGGCCGGATGGAAGGTGCCCGCGCCCATTTCCATGTCGTAGGGCTGCAGGATGACGCAGCCCTGCTCGGCCCAGAACCGCTGGAGCGCGAGGATGAAGCCCTGGAACGAGCGTTCCGGGCGCATATGGGCGGGCAATGAGGCGTCCATCGTCAGATCAGGCTCTCGCGGGGGGTTTTGAATCGCGCGGGACCGTATCGACGGCGGGGATGGGAATCAAGGCAAAGGGGGCTTCTTACCTCTCCCGCTTGCGGGAGAGGTCGGCGCGAAGCGCCGGGTGAGGGTTCTGTCCTCTGGGGGTTCTCGCTTGTGGAGAG
>NZ_PGVG01000086.1 GCF_002795245.1 Bradyrhizobium forestalis
CCGGACCCAGAAGCGCCGGCGGGCCTCCAGATCTGCACGATCGTCAAGATCTTCCGGGACCGCGAGGTCCCGCCGGCGTCAGATCTTCCATCAGGAAGACGCCAACAACATGCAATCCGGGACCCATAGCTCCAGGGCGTGGTTTGGCGAAGACCAGCAGTCAAGAGACTGCAGCCGGTACTGCCACCTTTGCTTGATCGATAGATCACGCGGTATGGGTCCCTGCGTTCGCAGGGACGACTCGCGGAGAGAGCTACCGCAACACCCCGTCCAACGCCGGCAGCCCGAAAATCACCGCCATCGCAATCAGTGCATAGCAGATCCCGCGAAACACCTTCTCGCTGGCGCGGCCGAACAGGGAGGCGCCGAAGGCGACGCCGATCGCATAGACCGGGCCCACGATCAGCGAGAGCACCAGCGAATCTCGGCTGATCAGGCCGGTCGTCGCATAGCTGACCATCGAGAAGAAATCCGAGGCGCCGAAGAACAGCACGATGTTGGCGCGCGCGACGATCGGTGCGATCGGGCGGCCAAGCCAGAAGCCGACGATCGGCGGGCCGCCGGTCTGCGCGAGGCCGCTACAGAAGCCGGAGAGGCCGCCGATACCGACCGACAGCCAGGCGTGGTCCTTGCCGCGATAGCGCCAGCCCGACAGCAGCAGAAGCAGCAGCGCAGCGACGAAGCAGGAGATGATCCAGCGCGTGGTGACGGGCTCGAGCACGCTGAGGAAATAGGTGCCGACGGGCACGCCGATCAGCGCGCCCAGCACGATCACCGCGGTGGCCCTGCGATCCGCCTTTCGCCACGCCTCCGGCAGCAGCGGCGCAGCCGCGACGAAATCGATCACGAGCAGCAGCGCGGCAACGAGGCGGGGCGCCGCGACGCTGCTCGCCAGCGGCATGAAGATCAGCGCCGAGCCGAAGCCGGAGAAGCCGCGGGCGGTGCCCGAAACGAAAGCGACGGCGCAGAGCGCCATCGCAATGGTGAGGCTGACATCCGTCGGGAGAAGGTCTGCAAGGCTCATGCTTTGTGATTCTGGAGCATGATGCTGTCCGAAAACCGCCTCACACTTTTCGGCATCATGCTCTCAAGACGCCACCGGTCTTTTTCGTGACTTCGGCCACGATCTTGGCGCCGACGGCCTCGATCTCCTGATCGGTCAGCGTCTTCTCGCGCGGCTGGATCGTCACCGCGATCGCGATCGACTTCTTGCCGTCATCGATGCCCTTGCCCTCGTAGACATCGAAGACGTCGACGCCGGTGATCAGCTTCTTGTCGACGCCTTGCGCGGCGCGGACGATGTCGCTTGCCTTCACGGTGCGGTCGACGATGAAGGCGAAGTCGCGCGTCACAGGCTGGAAGGCGGAGAGCTCGATCAGCGGCTTGGCGCGGGTCGGCTTCTTCTTCGCCTCGGGAATGCGGTCGAGGATCACCTCGAACACCATCAACGGGCCGTCGACGCCGAGCGCCTCCAGCGCGCGCGGATGCATCTCGCCGAAAGTGCCGAGCACATTCTGCGGCCCGATCTGGATCGTGCCGGAGCGGCCCGGATGCAACCAGCCGGGCCCACCGGCGACGATCTGCAGCGCCTGCATCGGCGCACCGGCCGCAGCCAGCACCGCCAGCGCGTCGGCCTTGGCGTCGAACACGTCGGCCTGGGCCGAGCAGGACCAATGCCGGCCGAGACCCTCGGACGAGGCAAGGCCGCGGCGCACGCCGCTCGCCGCCATGAACTGATCCTGCGGACGGTCGCCCCTGAACACCTGGCCGACCTCGAACAGCGCCACATCGCCAAAGCCGCGATCGGCATTGGCCTGCGCCGCCGCGATCAGGCCCGCCAGCAGGGTCGGGCGCATGTCGGACAAGTCTGACGCGATCGGGTTGGCCACTTCGAGCACGCGCTGGCCGCCGCCGAACAGTTCGGCTGCGGGCTTGGCGATGAACGACCATGTGACGGCTTCGACCATGCCGCGGCTCGCCAGCGCGCGCCGAGCGCGGCGGGTGCGCAGCTGCAGCGGCGTCAGCACCGGTTTGCGCGCGTCCTCGCCGCGCTCGAACGGCGTCTCCGGCACCTTGTCGACGCCGAAGATGCGGACGATCTCCTCGACGATATCGGCCTTGCCGTGCACGTCGGTTCGCCAGGACGGCACCGCGACCTTCACCACCGGGCCCGGGCCCGCCATCATGAAGCCGAGATGCGTCAGGATGCGCTTCATCTCTGCTTGCGGCACCTCGATGCCGGACAGACGCTTGACCTCGGTGATTGGGAACTCGATCACGCGGTCGTCGCCAAAGGATTTGCCCACCACGACGGTCTCGGACGGCGCGCCGCCGCACATCTCCATCACCAGCTTGGTCGCGAGTTCGAGGCCAGGCACCATGAAGGCCGGATCGACGCCGCGCTCGAAGCGGTAGCGCGCGTCCGAATTGATGCCGAGCTTGCGGCCGGTCTGGGCGATGTTGATCTCGTTCCACAGCGCCGATTCGATTAGCACGTCGGTGGTGGTCTCGTCGCAGCCTGAGGCCTCGCCGCCCATGATGCCGGCGAGCGATTCGACGCCGTGCTCGTCCGCGATCACGCAAATGGCGGGATCGAGATTGTAGGTGCGGCCGTCGAGCGCGAGCAGGCTCTCGCCGTCGCGGGCACGCCGCACGACGAGATTGCCCTTCACCTTCTTCGCGTCGAACACATGCAGCGGCCGCGCGCGGTCGAAGGTCATGAAGTTGGTGATGTCGACCAGCGCGTTGATCGGGCGCAGCCCGATCGCGGTCAGCCGCTTCTGCAGCCATTCCGGCGACGGCCCGTTCTTGACGCCGCGCACGAGACGGAGCGCGAAGCCCGGGCAGAGCGTGGCGTCCTCGACCGTGACCTTCACGGGGCAGGGGAATTCGCCCTTGATCGGCTTGATGGTCGGATCCTTGAACTTGCCCATGTCGGCGGCGGCAAGATCGCGCGCGATGCCATGAACGCCGGTGCAGTCCTGCCGGTTCGGCGTCAGATTGATCTCGAGCACGGGATCGCCGAGGCCGGCCCATTCGGCGTAAGCAGCGCCGATCGGCGCGTCCGCCGGCAATTCCATGATGCCGTCATGGTCGTTGGAGATCTGCAGCTCGGCCGCCGAGCACAGCATGCCGCGGCTCTCGACGCCGCGGATGGTGCCGATGCCGAGCGTGATGTCCTTGCCGGGAATGTAGGTGCCGGGGGCTGAGAACACGCTGACGAGCCCGGCACGCGCATTCGGCGCGCCGCACACCACCTGCACCGGCGCACCACCGTCACCGGTGTCGACCATGCAGACGCGCAGCCGATCCGCGTTCGGATGCTGCTCGGCCGAGATCACCTTCGCAATGGTGAAGGGCTTCAGCGCCTTCGCCTTGTCCTCGATGTTCTCGACCTCGAGCCCGATCATGGTGAGCTTGTCGGCGAGCTTGTCCAAGGGCTCGTCGGTCTCGAGATGGTCCTTCAGCCAGGAGAGGGTGAATTTCACGAGCTCAGCCCTCCGGCAAGCGTTGGCACTTCGAGCGGCTTGAAGCCGTAATGGGACAGCCAGCGGACGTCGCTGTCGAACAGCTGGCGTAGGTCGGCGATGCCGTATTTCAGCATGGCGATGCGGTCGATGCCCATGCCCCAGGCAAAGCCCTGGTACTCGTCGGGATCGATGCCGCAGGCGCGCAGCACGTTCGGATGCACCATGCCGCAGCCGAGAATCTCGAGCCAATCCTCGCCCTCGCCGAAGCGGATCTCGCCCTTGTCGCGTCGGCACTGGATGTCGACTTCCAGCGACGGCTCGGTGAACGGGAAGAACGAGGGGCGGAAGCGCATGTTGATGTGGTCGACCTCAAAGAACGCCTTGCAGAACTCGTGCAGGATCCATTTGAGGTGGCCGAGATGCGAGCTCTTGTCGATGACGAGGCCTTCGACCTGGTGGAATTGCGGCGTGTGGGTCGCGTCCGAATCGATGCGGTAGGTGCGGCCCGGGCAGATCACGCGGATCGGCGGCTTCTGGCTCAGCATGGTGCGCACCTGCACCGGCGAGGTGTGGGTTCTGAGCAGCATGCGCGAGCCGTCTTCCTTCGGATGGAAGAAGAACGTGTCGTGCATCTCGCGCGCGGGATGGCCTTCTGGGAAGTTCAGCTTGGTGAAGTTGTAGTCATCGGTCTCGATATCAGGGCCCTCGGCGACCGAGAATCCCATGTCGGCGAAGATCGTGGTCAGCTCGTCCCAGACCTGGCTCAGCGGATGGATGCGGCCAGCCTCGGCCGGCGCATCGCGCAGCGGCAGGGTGACGTCGATGGTCTCGGAGGCGAGCCGCGCATCGAGCGCCGCCGACTTCAGCACGTCGCGTCGCGCCGCAAGCGACTGGCTGACTTCGTCCTTGGCCTGGTTGATCGCGGCGCCCTGCGTCTTGCGCTCGTCCGGCGACATCTTGCCGAGCGTGGCGAGGAGCGCCGAGATCGAGCCCTTCTTGCCGAGGGCTGCAACACGCACGGCTTCGAGCGCAGCCTCGTCGGAGGCGGCGGCGATGTCGGCGATGATCTGGGCTTGGAGCTGGGCAAGATCGGTCATGGCAATCCCTTTTGGCCAGGATGCTGAGCCGATGATCCTAGCCCGTCACACCCGGCATTGCGCCGGGCGTCCACGTCGGAGAAGTGTGTTTGCGCAACAGGTGACGGTCGGGGCAGGAAAGCGCGAGAGGCGCCTCTGCCCGGGCCATCACAAGCTGAATGCTGCGCAGAGCACAATGGAAGGCGGCTTACGCCGCCAGAGCAGCCTTGGCCTTCTCTGCGATCGCCTGGAACGCAGCGGGCTCGCTGATCGCGAGGTCCGACAGCACCTTGCGGTCCACGGTGATGCCCGACTTGGCCATACCGTCGATAAATCGGCTGTAGGTCAGGCCGAACGGACGGACGGCCGCGTTGATGCGCTGGATCCAGAGCGCGCGGAAGGTGCGCTTCTTACGCTTGCGGTCGCGGAAGGCGTATTGCTGGGCCTTCTCCACGGCCGGCTTGGCGGCGCGGATGGTGTTCTTGCGGCGGCCGTAGAAACCCTTGGCGGCCTTGTAGACTTTCTTGTGCTTGGCGTGGGCGGTCACACCGCGTTTGACGCGAGACATGACGAAATCCTTCAGAGATGACTTTGGTTATCGGATTGCCGCGGGATGCGCGGCACGGATGGCAGTGATCGTGGACGCGATCAGGCGTTCGGCAAGAAGTACTTCTTGACGTTGTCGCCGTCGGTCTTGAACAGCACGCGGGTGCCGCGGAGCTGACGGATCTGCTTCTTCGTCCGCTTGATCATGCCGTGACGCTTGCCGCGCTGGGCGTGCATCACTTTGCCAGTGGCAGTCACCTTGAAGCGCTTTTTAGCGCCCGATTTGGTCTTCAGCTTGGGCATTTGGCTCTCCTAATGGCCATAGAGGTCCGCCCGCGAAGGCGGCTGGCCGTCAAAAATGCTCGTTAGAGCGTTGATTGTGCTCAGGTTTTGCGAACAAGCGCGAAACCCGCACGAAACACCGCCACGGCAGCCCGTAAATCAGCCGGGCGATGAAGGCTGGGCTTATGACAGAGGACAAGCCAATTGGCAACGATGAACCACCGAAACGGGCCCGCCGACTATTGGAAGTTGCCACCCTCATGTCCAAGCCTTGTCGCCTGAAGCAGGACCAAAATGGCCGATTTCCCGCAATTTCTTTCTTCGCTCACTGGTTTCGCCCGTCCGCGCCATCTGGCGCTGTTCGCCGTGCTCGCCACGGCTGCGCTGCCGTCAACCGCCGACGCTCGCGCTGGCGGCTATGACGGCATCTGGAACGTCACCTTCGCCACTACCCGCGGCAGTTGCAGCTCGGGCTACAGCGTTCCCTTCACCGTATCAGGCAGCCGCGTCTCGTCCGCCGGCGGTGGCCGGGTCTCGGGCCGGGTCAACCGCGCAGGTGCCGTCGCCGTCCAGGTTTCGGTCGGCGCCTCCCATGCCAGCGGCGGCGGCCGGCTCGCCGGCGTGAATGGCGCCGGATCGTGGAGAGGCATCATCTCCGGCGACCAGTGCAGCGGCACCTGGCAGGCGACAAGGACCTGAGTTTGAGGTGAATCGCCGCCACAACGGCGGTGCGTTCCTTCCCCCGCTTGCGGGGGAGGGTTGGGGAGAGGGTGTCTCCGCAACGGGATAATCCCCCAGAGGAGAGAGCCCTCACCCGGCGCTTCGCTCCACCCTCTCCCGCAAGCGGGCGAGGGTGCAGCAGCGCCCGCGGCTTGCACCTCGTAAAACAAAACGGCCCGCCGGAGATCCGGACGGGCCGTTGAACTTTCAGTTCCCAAGCGCTTCGCGTCAGCGCGGCGCCAGCACCATGACGACCTGGCGACCTTCGAACCGCGCGTCCTGCTCGACCTTGGCGAGCTCGGCGACGTCGGTCTTGATCTTGTCGAGAAGCTTGGTGCCGATCTCCTGGTGCGCCATTTCGCGGCCGCGATAGCGCAGCGTGATCTTGACCTTGTCGCCCTCTTCGAAGAACCGCTGCATCGCGCGCATCTTCACGTCGTAATCGTGATCGTCGATCATCGGGCGGAGCTTGATCTCCTTGATCTCGACGGTCTTCTGCCTCTTACGGGCTTCCGCAGCTTTCTTCTGTGCGGAATACTTGTACTTCCCGTAGTCCATGATCTTGCAGACGGGAGGGCTGGTATTCGGCGAAATCTCGACCAGATCCATGCCGACTTCCTGAGCCATCCGGATGGCGACGACGGTCTCGACCGTACCTTTGTTCTCACCGGTCTGGTCGATCAGCTGGATCTGCGCATTGCGGATATCATCATTGATGCGCGGCCCGTCTTTGCTGGCAGCGGGCGGAGCTTTATTAGGACGGCGAATGGGTGGTTCTCCAAAGTTGTGAAGGAAGCGGCTATTTTGAAGGAAGATGCGTTTGCCGGCAAGCAAGTCGCTCGTGCGAAACGCGAAAAACCCTCAAATGCGAGACATTTTGGTCACGCCCGACGGCACGGTGCTCGACATAGACACCTTGCTTCTGTTCCGCAAGCGTCCCAAAGGGACAATGCCGATATCAGGCGTGCTTTCGGAATAAGCCCGGACAGCTCAAACCGCACAGCCAGAGTAAACGTTCCATGACCGATGCAATTTCTGATGCCGTGCTCGACTTCATCGAATTGGGCGAAGGCCCGTCCGCGCGCCGGATCGCGGTGCGCCACCGCGCCGGCAAGGGTCCCGGCCTCGTCTGGCTCGGTGGCTTCAAGTCGGACATGCAGGGCGGCAAGGCCGTGGCACTGGACGCCTGGGCCGGGGATCACGGCCGCGCGGTGGTTCGGTTCGATTATTCCGGCCACGGCGAATCCAGTGGCGATTTCGCCGACGGAACCATCGGAAGCTGGCTCGAGGACAGCGTCGCCGTGTTCGAGCGGTTCTGCGACGGCCCGCAAATCCTGATCGGCTCCTCCATGGGCGGCTGGATGGCGCTGCTGCTCGCGCGCGAGATCAAGAAGCGCAGCAGCAAGGGGGCGCTGGCAGGCCTCGTGCTGATCGCGCCGGCGCCCGACTTCACCGAGGAACTGATGTGGAAGAATTTTTCACCCGCGGTGAAGAAGGAGATCGAGATCAAAGGCTTCTGGCTGCGGCCATCGGAATATGGCGACGGCTCGCCCTATCCGATCACGCGGAAGCTGATCGAGGAGGGACGCAATCATCTCATGCTCGGCAGTGCCATCGATCTCGGCTGCCCCGTCCGCATCCTGCAGGGCGCGCAGGATCCCGACGTGCCGTGGCAGCACGCGTTTGCGCTGACGCACCGCCTGCCGGCCGACGACGTCGTGCTGACCATGATCCAGGACGGCGATCACCGCTTGTCACGCCCGCAGGACATCGCGCGCATTCTTGCCGCGGTCGCGGAGATCGGGTGAAGTGTTGCTTAGCACTCGGTGTCATCGTCCGCGAAGGCGGACGATCCAGTATTCCACCAGCGGTCGTGATTGAGCCGATGGGCCGCGGCGTACTGGATGCCCCGCCTGCGCGGGGCATGACGAAGAAGGAGACACGCCAATGATCACCACCGCGATGCTGCGCGCCTTCTGCGATGCGGTCGAGCAGCGCAACGGCCGTGCCTTTGCCGAGCTGTTCACCGAGGACGGTATCTATCACGACGTGTTCTACGGTGTCTTCGCCGGCCGCGAGAAGATCGCCGCGATGATCGACGACTGGTTCTACCGCACGGCGACCGATTTCCGCTGGGACATGCACGATCCCGTCACCGACGGTACCACGCTCTATGCGCGCTACACCTTCAGCTATCGCTCGACCCTGCCGGAAGCAAACGGCGCGCGGGCGATGTTCGAGGGCGTGGCGATCATGACGCTGAAGGGCGGCAGGATCGCGAGCTACCATGAGGTCGCCAACACCGCGCCGGCCTTCGTCGACCTGAAGTTCGCGCCGGAACGGATCGCGAAGATCGTCGCCAAGCAGGGCGCCGAGCTGAAGGCGCGGCCGGAGATGCGGCGGCATCTGAAGTAGGCTCTCTCCTCCGTCATTCCGGGGCGCGCCACCTGGCGCGAGCCCGGAATGACAAAAACTACGGCGGTGGCACGTTCGTCATCGGCTTGCGCTGCGACCGTCGCGGTGCCGATCGGGCCCTGCTCGTCACAAGCACCGCTGTCATCGCCCGACTTGATCGGGCGATCCAGGGCGAATTCAATCGGTCGTTGCAACACCTTGACAAAGGAGGTTGCGATGACGCGGTCCCAAGGAATTCTGCGAGAGAGTTGTAGGCCGTTCTGGGCTGCGATTGCCGCGGGGCGCTCGAGC
>NZ_PGVG01000087.1 GCF_002795245.1 Bradyrhizobium forestalis
CCCGGGCGCGCCGATGGCTGATCGGGACCCTACCGGCCTGAGGACCCATTCCCCCACTGATCGCGTAGTTGTAGTTTCCCGGTTGCAGAAAGAGGTGACTGAAGGCGTCATTAACGCCCAATTTGCGGCTGTTAAAACCATTAAAAGCGCCACCGGCGAGCCCGTTGTCACCGACGATTGAGAAGCCTGGAATTTCCGGGCCTGGCGTCTCGTTATGCCACATTACAGAATCGGTCGCATAGATCTGGAAGTTGTCGTCAGCGGGACTCACGACGAAGCCAGTGGTGTTGTAGGTGAGCCAAACATCGCGTTGCTGAGGTTGGTGTCCCAGCGGAGCTGGCGCTACGGTAATCACGTGATTCTGTTTGACAAAAACGCCCCAATGGTAGGTGCCTGCCGATGCGAAATGATGATAGTACGCATCGAAGTGCGTTAGCGATTGGGAATTAAACATGGACTAGCTCCTGCTAGGCGAAGTTTGCCGTGATGACTATCTCGGGGTTGATGATCGTCGGCTGGTTTATGGCGCTGATGCTCAAACTGACTTCGCGATCACCCGGGCCGCTAGCTGGAAGGAAGATCTGTTTTGCGGGGAAGCTTGTTACTTTGTACGGAATGGTAGGCGAGAAGACGTCAATCAAATTGATGATCTGCTGAATGAAGCTGTGCAATCCTGCAAGGATTGCTCGGATTACTGATCGGAGAGCATTGAGGACGGAGTCAACAAGGCCCTCAATCAAATCACCTATAAGAGGAACGCCGCCCAAAACGTCGTGAACTACCCTCTCGACCGCATCGATTGTGATGTCAATTGTTGGCGTGAAGTCGATCTGAAGCGAAAACGGATAGATTCCAAGAATGACATCCCACTCCGCGCCCTTTTGTTTTGCGGTCACGTTAAAGTTTGCCGACAGTTTGACTGGGGGGATGGGTATGGGGATTGTGGTCGATACCGAGGGCCACGTAACGCACGCTTGAGGTGTGCACCAATCAGGGCCAAATGGATTCGGGATGCAGACCCGCACGGGTGGGATGCAGATGCGCGGAAGAACGTTACCGAGGTTCAATCCCAAGGTGAGATCGACAGCACCGGAAACCGCGACGTTCTGCAGCAAAACCTGCTGACCTAGGTCGATCAGGTGTATATCCCCTCCTGATAGCTTTAGGGTTACCGCGTAGCCCGCAACGAACGGTCCCCAACTTCCCGAGCTTCGTTGATTAATTGTCTTGTCGATCGACTGCCGAATGAGTTGCGTAAGTGCATCTTGGCTGACGGCAAAGGTAAGGTCTGAAGCAGCGGCTATAGGTATCGGCAGAATCGGCCTGAGAGCGCTCGGAATCTGATTTGCGGAAACAAATGTCATGACAGACCTCCCCAAATTTGCATTTGCCCCGGGGGATTGCCCGATGGAGAATTGATCTCAGGTCCGCGCTCTAGAGTGATCTGGAACGCCCCTTGCGGGAGCAGCTTCACGGGAATCTGCAACTGCCTGAGCAGGGCGTTAAGGATTTTAGTGACGATCTGTTCGCACAAACGATCTAGATTACCAGTCCCGGAGACCAAGGCCTGCTGGGCGGAAAGCGAAACCACGGCCGACGTTCCTGCACCGATCTGAACAGGACGTCCCACCGCCCAAAAGCTGATTGTCCCGCAGAATTTTGTCGGTACACCGCCAGTGTCAGCAAGAATACACATCTTGACGTCTGTACTGATCCCAAAATGGTTTGCCGCAATAGGCAAAGGTGCGGGAGGGGCGGGATTAAATGCGCTTGGAAAGAAGCGTATCCTCGGCTCGGTGAAGGATAATGAGTATTCTATCCCGGCATTTGATCCTGGAACCGCAATCGGCTGAAGCGGTCCTATATCGGGCCCGCCGCCACCCATCGCAGGGGTTGCAAAATTGAAGTAGTGGGGACGGGCAACGAAGAGGCTATGCAGAAATTTCTGCATGCCAGTATCGGACAGACCAGCGTAGATTGAGTGTCCTTGGGTAAGCGCCATGCTTGTAGCTCCCCAAAATGCTATCGCTCGGGCGCGGCTACAAAGCCTCTCCGCAGTAGTGCCGCCAGCAGATGCGAGAGAAATGATGCGATGCACGTAATGCGGGATACATGCTACGCGAGTATTTTTTGCTAGACAAGCGGTCTGATAGCTCCTCTTTAGGAGTAACTCGATGGTTGTGGCTGGTACGCGCTGGGTAGCTGCGCTGTTACGCTATTTCGGAAACATCAACGTGCTTGATAGGCTAGCCTATCCGCGACGTTGGAGGCGAAGCGCCAAAGGCGGCTATCCGATAGGGAACTGACGCGCACGAGGTGATCCCGTATCAAGCTGCCCATGAGGCGCTGTAAAAGAACGCTGGTTCGTAGTTTAACTCGCACGGTGTCGTCCGCCTGATGCAAGTTTGCTCTATCGGGCTTCGGCCGTCGGACTACCGCCTGAACTTTGGGGTCCAGCGATCGAGCAACTCTTCATCTTCCTGCTCGTCTTCCCCATGGGTCTCTTCACCGAGAGACGCACAGGTCAGGATCGTCAAAGTCCGGCCGTACTGTCCCAAGCCTATGACCTCCTCAACAACCCGGTGAACACGGTCGCCATCCATCCAATCATTCAGATGGCATTCGGCCGCATCTCGCGCGCCCACACGAATGTTTTGGGGCTGCTGGATGAAGCGAGACGTAAGCGTTCGTTCCTGTGGGCGCCGGCGTGCCGCTGGCGCCCAATGCCGCGACGGTATCGAACACGGTATTTCCGTGTTTCAACTGAACGCCAAGGCAGGTCAGGACTTGGGCTGGCCGCGCGCAACGACGCAAGATCTCCGATTTCGTGACAAGCGCTGGGATACTGATCGCTGAATTTTGCGAGGTGCAGTCCGGCAAAGACGATTCGCGCGCAGAATTGCAACGAGCGGGTCAGTTAGAGGACAACGTACTTCTTGTCTGGCCCGCGCGCAGCACGAAGTCCACCCCGGTTTCCGACACCCTGGAGTATCTTAGAGATCGGATCATCAGCCGCATTTCCCAGCCTACCGCCCTCATTCACGGCATCGATGATCAAATCGGATGACGAAAGAAGGCTGAAAGGAATTATGCGCATGTAAAGTTTTGGTCCATTAGGAGGGCCGCTAGCCTAAGTCTGCCGCGAGCGGGGCCGCTAATTGAGTTCGTCGCTTCGAAATTTGTCGGGAAAGTATCTGATTCGTTTCGCAGGGTCCGGTTCGCTAAGTTCAGTCCCGGCCCCGCCCAGCAAGCGAACTTCCGTGCTTGAGTGGACAGACAACGTTCCATCCGTAATTGGCACAAAGAGAACCGGCATTTCCGCGCAGTAACCCCAACATTCGTCGCCAATTTCGTCCACGGCAACAACGTCTTCGAAAGGGATAAAGGCGGTCACAGTCAGCCGCGCGGAATTTTCGTTTGGAATTTCCGCCAAGAACTTGCGCAACTCGGTCTGATCTACTTCCGACAGCCAACGCTTTTCGAACTCAAGCCAAGGATGGTCATGTTCCGGAATCGCACGATTGAACATGTTTGCCACATCCCAATGCCCATCACTATCAACGTAGGCGCTGTATTCCTTGAATTCGAATCCAACGCCGCGGAAGTCCATCCCGTGACCCGGACCATCCATCGCAGCTCCTCTCCTTTATTGATGTATGGAAAGTCGCTCGCGTCTGGATCACGCAGCAGGAAGGGCGCGTACATCCTCTTGCTCAGAATTCGTGAGATTTTTCGCTTCATGGTGATCCGCGAGCGGAGCGCCGAGGCAACAGAACGTTTGCGAACTTGAAGCGAGATTCCGAAGAAGGCGAAAAGTATGTGATCGTTCTTCGGTTGTATCAGCATGGTCTCGATGTCGCTCACACTCCAAATCTGGAATTCTGAGAGACCGTTTTCGCGGACCCAGGTTGCCATGACGTCGCGCGAGGTCTTCGAAGAATCGGCCGACGCCACGAAGATGATGCCGTAAAGCGCCTTTCGCTCTTCGGCGCCTATCTCATCAAGATATTTGCGAAGCTTGGTTGGACCGATCGTCTTTTCGCGCTTGCACTGGATCAGCCACGTTCGTTCGCTGATCGGATTATCGATCGCGGATGACTCATCGTCGTCATCGTTGGTGTCATCCGGTTCTTCTGTAGTAGCATCTCCCGGCTCAATTCCGCGAACATCAAAGCCATCATCTGAGCCCGCGCGGCCTGTCGCCTCCAAGCGAAGCCACGGTCTGAAGTCATACACAAGCTGGCGAACTAGGTCTTCGAACCGGCGCGGCTCAAGATCATTGAACGGAAGTGGATTCAGTGTCCGTGTTACGGGCATCTAGCGACCGTGGCTCAGTTTCTTGAGGCGACGCGCCGGTTCAATATCAACCATCCGATAGTCTTGAGGCATTCTCACGGTCCGTCCGCTATGCAAGTTGGTCAGCGCATGATCGCCCACTTCGAATTCCTCGCCGGGCATGTCGCGCTCGATCCAATGCGCGACGCGGACAAGATTGTCAGAAGCGTAAAACAGTTGCACGGCCCGAACCGCTGATGCCACTCGTTCGAGTCGCTCCATAGCATCGCCGAGCTTCGCGCGGTGCATTCGCAGCTTATGTTGGCTATGAAGTTGCGTGTTTGAACCGACTTCGACCGCGGCCGCCAAATCCTGCAAGGCCAGATCGTATAGTACTTCGATGTTGGAGTGCTCAAAGAACGCATAGCCTTGAAGCTCATGAACCTTGCGTTCGTGCATCACGTAGAACGGAGTGCTCGGCGCGTTGCCGTAACGGCGTTCGTACTCAGCTTCCTTAATAAGGTCGCGCACCTGCTGATGAACCATCAGGGCGCGATCGACGCGAACAGCGGCGTTTCGCAGGCGCCGGAATGTCTCCGGCATTACACCTTGGAATTGACGCTGGTTCTTTGCAACGGTTCGGATCGTTGGTCGCCACTTTTCCAAAGCAGTGATAACCGCCTTAAGTTCAGGCAGGATTCGACTGAAGCCAATGATAATCCCCGCGCGCTCTAGCTCGATACCGAAATCAGCCGCAATATCGTGCCATGACTGGCCCCATAGATCGGCACCGCACTTGCTGCCGAGAATGGCAACGGAGCCGTCATCAAGCTCAACAGTAAAGCCATCACGATGACGGCGAGCCTCACATTTTGAGCAGTACGCTTTTTCCGCGGGATACTTGCTGAAGCGGTACACGTTCAAAATGCGAACCGGTGAAACGCCTTCGGGGATGTGGTTCACAAGGTTCGCCTGGTGATGCGGATCGTCAATCTCTAGCTGTCGATTGCGGAGTTCTGCATCGCTGAGTTTAGTAAAGTGTTTCGGCTCTGTAGCCATTGCGGACTCCGTATGTTCACAGAACGCATTTCAGGCATGCCGAATCGCCCACCCCGACTCGCGGGTTCCACATACCACATCTAGGGGTAAAGTCCGAAATGTGAGATGTTTTTGGCAAATGTAGTCTTGCGGGGATAAGTCGACGTCGCCAGCACGGACTCGTTTCGTTCGGCGCGACTCAGTCCGCCCAAACTGTCCTCGGCAGCCGCACGATCGCCATCAATCGTGTGCTGCTCGTCCGCATACGTCGCGTTGAAGCCGATAACTAAGTTGCTCGGTAGCCGAGGCGGTCAGCAGAGCTGCTAACATGACACCCGATCAACGGAAGATGAGCACAGAAATACGTGCAGCGCAGTTGAAGAGGGTGGAAGAAACTGATGGCGTACCAGGTCCAGAATGATCGCTTTCTAACGAAGCCGCTCGTCGTTGCCGTTGGCCTAGCCAACATGACAATCGATAGCTTGCGAGCGGCGGCAGTGTTTATCGAACAGCACGGAACGCAGGCTCTTCACTGGCAGACGGCAGCCGTCGCTGTTGAGCACGCGGATCGCGATGAGAAACTGCTCGATCATGCCACCAAGTCTTTGGAGAACGCACTGCTGACAGACGGCTTTATCAAACCGCCCGGACCGTCCAAGCAGCCGTAATAGGTACCTTTCGAGGCGGCCGCGGCAAGCGGAAGTTTCGACCAGGTTAGTCCGGGGATGGCCTGTGAATCGAGCCGGAGGAAGCAGGAAGAAGACGCCCGCGAGGGCGGAAGCTCGGCTTCCCACCGCGTCTCTGCCGATCGAAGCGGCCAGCTTTTCCATTGTTTTCGGGGTAGGCATCCACCAACTGGCGGGTCGATCGCTCATGGCGCGGTCGTGTCTCAGTTTGAAACTTTGTCGCGCCAGTTATTTTTTAGACTTATTTTGAATAGCCGTGAGTTTATGCGCGCAATCAACTTGGCGGTCGATCGAGAGAGACCCAAGCTTCGGAGAATACTGACCATGCCAGCAATCGCAATCCGGTGGCTCCCACGGAATGACTGCGGTTGTCTCCAGATCGAAGCGCGTCGCAACAGCCAAACCACATTCATCGATATCTTCTTGGGACTCGATAATTAGGTCTATTTCGCCACGTTTTGCTTTGTTCAGTTTTGAGGTGCCGTATGCAACGCGCACGGCACGACCTCCCCCAGAACCGACTCTGGATTCTAAGACAAGAGCAGGGCGTAAGCGGCCCTTTGGATCATTTGGATAGAGACACGTGATGACGTCACCGACGCGTGGAGGGCGGGAGCACCATCCAGGCTTAGCGCTTAACGCCATCTCCGAGACGCTCGATCACAGTCCATTCCTGTTGATCAAGCTTTTCGTCTGCCTTCTTTTGGATGGCAGCAACAATTTTCGGGTCAATATCATCGTCATATGAATAGGCTTCCGGCGGAAAGTCCTTAGCCTTCTTCGTTGGCTCAGTACGCCAGCCAGAAAACGAGAAATATGAAAGAAGGGCTTGCGCGTTCATCAAGGTAGCTCCCCTTGCGCCTCTATTTGGCGCCATACCTTTTCCGCCGAATTAGTTTTGACGGAACCGGCCGGGATGTCCATAGGCTCACAACCTATGGGGTTAATATGGCTTCGCAGTGGCTTCCTAGTTACACTTCCGTAAGTCACATTGTGGGGACCAAACGTTCAAAAGCCGTGAATGTTAGGTCAGATATACTGACATAAGTACGAATTCTCAAGGCCCGTGCACCCGAGCTAGTCTAGCCCGAGCCGGGTTCGACGCCAATCTATGCTATGGTTTAGCGCTCCTCTGTGATTTGGATCAATTTCGCGCCTAAAGGTCTCAAGGGCGAGAAGCGCTACGAGGAACCGTCCAGGAGCGCCATGCTGATCGGCAGGATCCCGGGCGCCAAGGCCGCCCCAATTGGCTCCGGGGTGTGTGGACGTGGACGGCTACTCTGCTCTGCTCTTGGTCGATGCCGGTAGCGCTTGCGCGCCGCCTTCGCATGACGCGATCGTGCGTAAAGTGAAGTCCCAGCGCATTCAGAACTTCGCCCTCGCATCTCATCGAGGCACGACTTGTGAGCGCTGGAACATATAGAGAACAGACATCGAGTTCCAACCAAGGGACGCGCGATGATTTTTCCCGCCGCGATCGGCCGGGTCCAAATTGTAAGTCGCAAAACAGGATGGCGTGTCGGAACCGGCCACTCCCGACCGTCTTCAGTCCGAGGCATCCCGAAACGGAGTTCTGCGTACATGGCCCCCCGCGCCAACTGGAAAGGCTTCCTGCGTCTATCCCTGGTCACCTGCCCGGTCGCGCTGTACCAGGCCACCTCCGAATCCGAGAAGATCTCGTTCAATCAACTCAACCGGCAGACCGGCCATCGCATCAAGTATCTCAAGGTCGACGCTGATACCGGCGACGAGGTGCAGAACGAGGATATCGTCAAAGGCTACATGCTCGAAAAAGACCAGTTTATCGAGGTGACGAAGGAAGAACTCGACGAGATCGCGCTAGAGTCCACGCGTACCATCGAGATCGACGAGTTCGTCGAGAAGTCCGAGATCGATCCACGTTACTTGATCCGGCCCTACTATCTGCGTCCCGATGGGAAGGTCGGCCACGACGCTTTTGCGGTCATCCGCGAGACCATCCGTGAAATGAACAAGGTTGCGATCGGCCGGGTCGTGCTCACCAATCGCGACCATATCATCGCGCTCGAGGCGATGGACAAAGGTCTGGTCGGTACCTTGCTGCGCTACCCCTACGAAGTGCGCAGCGAGGAGGAGTATTTCGACGAGATCCAGGACGTCAAAGTTACGAAGGACATGCTGGACCTGGCCAAGCACATCGTGAACCAGAAGTCCGGGCGGTTCGAGCCTGACAAGTTCGAGGATCAGTACGAAACTGCGTTGATCGATCTCATCAACCAGAAGCGGGCGGGCAAGCCGATCACTCCGAAGGAACGGCCGCGGGGCGAGAACGTGGTCGATCTGATGGAAGCGCTCCGCCGTAGTGTCGGGAGGGAGGCAGAGACAGTGCCTGCGACGGCGCCGAAGAAATCAACCAAAAAGTCGCGCAAGACCACGACCGGCCAAAAGGAGATGCTGATGCCGATCGCCGGCAAGAAGCTGGTGACCTTGCCCCCTCGACTTAATCCAGATTGAAGTTCGCTCTGGCCCATATGAGGACCAGAGCATGAAGCGCAGCCGCTTTACGGAAGAGATGGGGTATTCGGTCCCGATCGTCTGACCTATTTGCTGCGCGGCACGTTTTGGCTGACGATCATGGACCAACTCCATCCGAAGGAGAAAAGTCATGATCTACGTCGGCCTCGATGTTTCGCTGAATTCCGTTGCGGTATGTGCGGTGGACGAGACCGGAAAGCTTATCCGGGAGGGAACCACCTTGGCGGACGCGCC
>NZ_PGVG01000088.1 GCF_002795245.1 Bradyrhizobium forestalis
TGGAAGCCTCTGCCCCAAGCCGGCAAGCCCGACGATCAGCAAGCCGCCTGACCTTCACCCAACGCTGTCATACAGCTCCCACGCCCGCGCGCATGCGTCAATCAGGCGGCCTTCGTCGTATGCGCACGACAAGCATGCGATTTTCTTTTTTCAGGCGATCGGGCAAACCTAGCGCGAGGTATGCCTCACAATCATGCAAACGCAATACGACACGATTCATACTCCGCGACAGAGCAGCGGCGTGCTCAGCCGGGCAGAATAACCGACAGCCGATCCACACGCGACCCAGCCTATTGCAATAAGCGATCGCACCCGTCTCTTTACAAAAAGCCTGGCCTGTAGCTTCTTGTCACACCGGAACCTGGCCGCTCGAGAGGCGCCCGCCGGTTCTGGCTTACAACCACAGCGGCGGCGCTCCGAGTGCCTAGGCGGATTGGAAAGGTAGGGCTCCAACTGCCCCCTTTCTAAAGGCACAATCGGTAAGCAGCATACGGTTTGCGCTTGCTAGCAAAGCTTACTTATACTCCCGCTCCGTCCACCACGGAAAATAGTCCGGCAGATCGGCCGGGACCCTGTCTTTGAATACGGCAGGCCGCTTTTCCAGGAAAGCCACCACTCCCTCCTTGGCATCAGCGGAACGACCGCGCGCATACATGCCGCGGCTTTCAAGTTTGTGGGCTTCCATGGGATCGTCGGCGCCTAGCATGCGCCACATCATCTGCCGGATTAGTGTAACCGACACAGGTGCCGTCTTCTCCGCGATCTGAACGGCTAACGCACGCGCTGCTGGCAACAGTTCGTCCTGCCGCACGATCCTGTTAATCAGCCGACCGGCGAGAGCCTCCTCTGCAGAAAATATCCGACCGCTCAAGGACCATTCGAGCGCCTGGGAAATGCCGACCACGCGGGGTAAGAACCAGCTTGAGGCGCCCTCCGGAACGAGCCCACGCTGCGAGAACACGAAGCCAAAGCGCGCGGCATCAGTGGCGATCCGAATATCCATCGGAAGTTGCATCGTCGCACCCATGCCGACGGCTGGTCCATTAACAGCAGCGATTACAGGCTTGAGTGACCTAAATATCCGGATTGCAATCTTGCCCCCAGCGTCGCTGACCATGGGATCGCTGTAGTCCACCTTCCCATCGGGCAGCCGCTTCACCGGCCCGCGCCGCACGTCCCGATCAAATGTATCGCCGCCCAAGGAGAGGTCGGCGCCAGCGCAAAAGGCACGCCCGGCGCCGGTAACAATGACTGCGAGGACGTCATTATCCTTATCGGCGCAATCGAACGCATCGACGATCTCTCGCTCCATGAGAGCGGTACAGGCGTTCAGCTTATCCGGTCGATTCAGCGTAATCGTGAGGATTTTCTCGTCAATCTCATACTTGATCGTCTCGTAGACCATGGCATTCCTTCACCGCTTGACATGCGCTCTTTATGCGTCTGGTCACGAAGACCTGGTCCGTTTCAGCGCCTGATTCAACGCCTGCTCGAATATTTCAAGGCCGTGATCGAGCGTTTCACAATCGATCGTAAGTGCAGGCAAGAATTTCACGACCTGATCGACCGGTCCGCATCGTTCGACCATCAGTCCTCTCTCGAAGGCCCCGCGTGCTGTCGCGGCTGCAATCTCGGGCATTTGGCAATCAAATCCGAACGCCATGCCGCGGCCCCGGACCGCAAAGCTATTTCCGTACTTGACTGCGATAGTCTCGAGCCGGTGCCGCATAAACTCTCCTAACCGCAGCACCTCTTGCCCGAAGGTCTCGTCCCGCCAATAGAGATCTATCGCTGCCATCGCCGCTACTAGCGCAAGGTTATTCCCGCGAAACGTACCAGTGTGTTCTCCCGGCTGCCATGCGTCGAACTCCTTTTTGATCAGCACCATCGACAGTGGCAAGCCGTAGCCGCTTAGTGACTTCGACAAGACAACGAGATCTGGCGACAGATCAGCGAACTCGAAGCTAAAGAAATTGCCCGTCCGACCACAACCCATCTGGACGTCGTCAACTATGAACAGAGCGCCGGCACTCTTCGCTACGGCTTGAACTGCCTGTAACCATTCTCTGCCGGCGACGTTGATACCTCCTTCGCCTTGGACCGTTTCGACGAGGATGGCAGCTGGGCAATCGATGCCGCTGCTCTCGTCGGCCAGCACTTTTTGCAGGTAGTCCGCTGTATCGACGTCAGGACCAAGATAGCCGTCGTACGGCATGAAAGTTGCACCGGATAGCGCAACGCCGCTGGCCGTCCGGTAAGCGCGATTGCCGCTCGCGGCCATGGCCCCGAGGCTCATGCCATGATACCCATTGGTAAATGCGATGATATTCTGGCGTCCTGTGACTTTGCGGGCGAGCTTGATCGCGGCCTCGATCGCATTAGCGCCGGTTGGCCCCGTAAACTGGAAGCAGTACTTCAAATTTCGCCTGGCAAGTATGACGGCATTGAAAAGCTCCATGAAGTCGATCTTTGCGGGAGTTGCCATGTCAAGGCCATGGACGACGGCGTCCGATGCCAGATAATCAGCGATGGCACCTTTAATCCTGTGATTGTTATGGCCGTAGTTCAGCGTTCCAGCCCCGGAGAGGAAGTCCACGACCTTTCGACCATCCTCCGTCAACATAATTGAGCCACGCGCTCGGCTAAAGACGGCGGGAAATGAGCGAGAGTAAGAGCGGACATTTGACTCCAGCTCATCCAACGCTTGCATCTTACGGGATGCGTTCATCGCTCTAGCCATATAGCACCTCTGCCAAGGCAAGTGATCAGCCAAACTAGTGAATCGTCCTTGGTCAGGAGACCAAGGTTCTCCGCCCCCATCCCGACAACTCCATTACCTGAGATCCAGGAGCAACGAAGCTGGCAAAACTGATAGTAGTCTCGGCTCCAGAATCATGCTCATGGCGCGTTCTCTATTCGGAAGGTCAGAGCACTGGGCTTGATCATCATTTAGCGATGACCACAATACGCGCGCTCGCTTCATGTTTAGCCGCGGCCGGATAGAAGTGGGAGGCTGGTCGCTCGCGCGATATAAGGACGCTTCCCGTGCATACTTGCCCATTATCCTGGAGCGACACGTTGGTAACCCGCTCCAAGTGACTCCGTGACAAGTCCGTAGATGTCTCTGCTCTCAGCGGGTAGAGATCTGAAGTCGCTCAAGCTTGCGTCATCCTGAAGCAAAGCGGACCAAAATGCCCCTGTCACTGGACATGGTACGACCGGTTAGTTTTGGTACACCTTCTATTCGGTTGCGAACTCTGCCTCGGACAACATGGTCGTGCCAATAATCCGATCTTTCGCCAATTGCGTGATCTCGTCGTCAGAGAGTCCAAGAAGCTCTGACAGGATTTCTCTATTGTGTTGTCCGAGGGTTGGCGCCGCCGTGCGGACCCGATAAGGCTTTGCCTTATCACGAATGGGCATCGACGGCTGTGGATGGACGCCGATGAAGGGGCGTTCGAGTTCCTGCAGAAAGCCACGCGAGCGGAGATGCGGATCTTTTAGCAAGTCAATCGGCAAGCGGGCTACACCGGATGCAACTCTTGCGGCTTGCAATTCGGCCATGGCGTCATCCTCATCGCGATTGACGGTCCAAGCTTCGATGGCTCTTTCAATTTCATCCTCAATGGCTCGACGAGCCGCGGCAGTTCTCAGCGATGGGTCCATCGCCCAGTCTGTCCGACCAACGAGCGTGGCAAGCCTCTCCCACATGTCATCGTCGCTAACTGCTACTATGATCCATTTGTCTTCGCCCGCACACCGAAAACAGCCATGCGGCACGAATTGTGGATGTCGATTGACATATTTGGGCGGTGGTGCAGCTTCACAGTGGAGGAGCGGCGCGGCCTCGGCGCACCGCAAGCCGCTGATCGACTGAACAGTGATCCATGGTGCTGCGAACGGCATCAGACATTCGACTTGGGCTAGATCAATGAACTGGCCCTGCCCAGTCCTGCGAGCATGAATCAGTGCAGCCAGCACCGCTGCGCAACCGTTCAACCCTCCGACGGGGTCGCCAAGAGCGATGTGAGTCATAACGGGTAGTCCATCGGCCGTGCGGATCACACCGGGAAGCCCTGAACCCTGCTCGAGAGTTGAGCCGTAGGCTCGGCACTCGCGATGGGCGCTGTTCGTCCCAAATGCCGACATCGACATCATGACCAGTCGAGGGTTGAGAGTCCTCAGCACGTTGTAACCAAGCCCGAGTCTTGAGAGGACCTCGACTGAAAAATTGTCAACTGCAATGTCGGCTCCTGCCAACAAACGTTTTGCAAGAGCGAGCCCCTGCGGGCGCTTCAAGTCGAGTGTAATTCCTCGCTTGTTTCGGTTGACCATGCAGAAGCAGAGCGCCTTTTCGTACATTTTATCAGTCACGTAGTCAGGACGCCGGTCAACTCCGCGCCACCAATCCGGATATTGGATGGCCTCGATCTTGATCACATCTGCTCCCAGGTCGGCCAGTGTGCGCGTACAAAGAGGGCCGGCCCAACCCATTGTGAAGTCGACGACTCGAATGCCGTGCAAAGGTCCCCGATCAGCACGTAGGCGCAGAGCCGCATCAGATTTGTCAGACGCATCTGTTCGGCCGCCTGCGAACACCTGCTGCTCGCCCGCGGCCGGCACTTTTCCGCCCTGCCGTGGCGGGGTCGATGTCAGTCGCAGCACTGAGCCGACGGTCAGTCCTCCTTCTTCACCCATCCGGACAGGCACGATTGCGCCGCGAGCCAATCGCTCCGGGTCTTCGAGGAGATCGGATATTTCCGGCACCGGTACGATCGGGATCTTGCGTGTCAACCCTTCCGCAAACCATTCGAGTGCAGTCCGTGTTTTCAGCTTCGGCATGAACTGTCGTTCGACTAGGTCCGCATTCTGCAGGCGACCTTCGTTGAAGGCCAGCGCCGGATCATCACGCAATTCGGGCAAACCGAGCATGTCGCAGAATGCCCGCCATTGCTCCGGCTTGGCGGTCGTGACGCCGATCCAGCCGCATTTTGTCGGGTATATGCCGGTCGGAAAATTAGGCCAAAAGCGATTCATTCCAAGCCGGCGCATGACATCGCCGCGCGCAAACGCCTCGAACATCAGATATTCAGTCAAAGCGATATTCGATTCAAAGATGCTGACCGACCACGATGCCCCGCAGTCGCCATGCGTTTGCCTCGCCGCCGAGCTGGCCGCGGCGATAAACTCCCACAGCCCCGCACCAATACCCGCCTGGAAATCTGGAGCGTGCAACGGCGGGCCTTCGGCAGGCCCGGCCAACTTGACTAGGCCGGCCAATGCTCGCACGGTAGAATCGGTCGCGGCAAATCCCGCATAAGGTCCCTCGGCGCCGAACCAACTCGCCTCAACATGGATCAACCCTGGTCGCCGCTGGCGGATAGCGCCAATATCGATCGATGGGCAATCAGCCGGATCAACGTCGCGACCATCGATCAGAATGTCGCACTTCTCAATCATCGACTCGAGCTGCGGAATCGAGTTCGGCCCCGATGGATCAATGATAGTACTTGATTTATTGAAGTTCAGGAATGCGAACCACGCACTCTGACCGCGGGGCGTGAGTGGCGCAGTGCGCCGAATCGGATCTCCGGTCGGCGGTTCAAGCTTCTGCACGGCGGCGCCGAAATCGGCAAACAACCGCGCACAATAGCTGGCCGCAGCCGAGCTACCGATCTCGATGACGCGCAGATACGATAAGGCTTCCATTGAGGAGTCCATTCTTCCAGCCATGCCGGCGCGCCGACCATGATTGGTTGTATAGAGGGCGCAGCGTTGTTTGTTTGCGTGTGATGTGCACTTGACGTACTGGTATCCATCCTGGATCGAGCATTACACTTGGGTGTGTGATCGACGAGGTTGCCCGTCTTGAGTACAAGGTTATCGATATGTCCTTGGTTGCTGCGCCAGCTTTCCTCCGGCAGACACCTTTCTCGCTCTTCGGCCTCCTCCATAGCGAAAGAACACCGCAGGTACCCATTCCGATCAATTCAATGTTCTTCACAATCTTGCGGGAAACTTACTGTCACTGGCAAAGGGCACTACAGCATTGGCTACTTCGCTCGGACAGCTACCAAATCCGATAGAGTTGAGGATGCAGGGCGAATTGAAACCGCGACACTTCGATCGAGGCCTGACTCTGCTGACAGAACCGATCCGGTGGCCTCGTTTTGCTGGGTCGGAATGACCTCGACCCCGTCAGCAAACCTGGCACCGGCGATGACATTGGCAGACTGATCTATTCTTTAATCTACGGCAGGCCTGGACACAGCATCGATGAGCTTGAACACCATGAGCTCGGGGCCGCGGCAAGAGTGACCCTTTGGTCCGAACCGTTCGGTGCCGCATCGTAGCGAACATGTTCTCATCACCAGCCAAGCTCGATACGACGCCTCTCTGACCCGTCGTCACCCCTTTCCCACATAGCTCCATTCCGTCCGATCGACCCGCGTTTCGCTCCGCTGCTCACGTTCGGCTGATGCTGCAGACGGCCGCCTTTTATGCCGGTTGTCTCCGGCGGGCGAAACTAATGTTCGTCCTGGGTTCCCCAGCGCACACCAAAAGCATTCTTTTTCCTCGCACATTCAAGGACACTGCAAGGCCGCCTTCGACGCACTAAAATGCCGCGTTCTTTACCGAATTCTCACACGAATTCGGTGGGAACAAAATTATCCGAAAATAGGATAAATTACAGCGTTGGAGAAAACGGAGACGATCAAGGTAACCTTTTAGCGATGCAGTCCGCCGGGCGCTACGACCAGCGACGAGTCGAGTTCGCCTGTGAAACAGTATGATGCATGATCGATCGATTCCTGAACTGGTGTCCCGAACCAGAAGTTCGCAACATCGCCTCGTGTTGTAACGGGGCATTGTAATGGTAGAAGCGTTCGATGGAAGCAACCATCGGCTTACTTGGTCCACCGGAATGGCTTAGGATCAGCGTTATGTCGTTCGATGAATGAGGCGATGTCCGCCCTGAGGGCGGCTACACTGCGATAGACGCGCGCCTTATCTTCTTATCCGATAAGAAGCGCTCCACCTGACTGAGCCATGACGAACTGGTCGGGGTCAGGTGCACATGCCAGCGCGGCCGCTTAGCCAACCATTTCCGGATCAGCGGGGTCTTGTGGGTGGCTAGTTATCCATGACGAAATGGACGTCGAGTTGGCGCGGCACAGCGGCCTCGATCTCGTCCAAGAACTTGCGGAACTCGGCGGCGCGGTGCCGTCCGTACCACTTGTCGATAACCCGTCCGGTCGCAATGTCGAGGCGGGCGAACAGCGATGTGGTGCCGTGCCTTTTTTTTATTTGTGGCTCCTTTGAGCCCGTTGCCGGGACGCATCGGCAGCATCGGCTGACTGCGCTCCAGGGCCTGGATTGGGCTTTCCTCTACACACAGAACGATGGCGTGTGTCGCGCAGCTTGGCCACGAAGGATTAGTCGAGCGCTTGAATGTCTCCAGCCGGTGCGGCTGGAGCCCGAAGGCCCGCCAGATACGTTGCACCGTCGACACCGACAGGCCGCTGGCCGTTGCCATGCCGCGAGAACCCAATCAGTGGCGTTTCTCGGGCCAGCTTTCCAACTCGCGATCACGGATTCAATGATTCATGGGTGGTCGGCTCTTGGAGGGCTGACCATGGCGGGATGGGAAGACGAACTTGAACGCTGGCTGATGCCATTCTTGGACCGGCTGGGTCATAAGACTCGGCAGCGGATGTGTCCTCTGTATGTTGCGGGACTGATCGGTCCTGGCGATCGCAAGAGCGTTCAGCCGATGGCGGAGCGCCTTGCCACGGGTAACTACG
>NZ_PGVG01000089.1 GCF_002795245.1 Bradyrhizobium forestalis
ACGCCTTCAGCCCCCTCTTTCTCCACCCGGGAAACTACAACTCCCCGATCAGTGGGGGATTGGGTCCTCAGGCCTGTAGGGTCCCGATCAGCCCTCCGCCCGCCCCGCCTCCGCCAGCGGGTTTTACAGTTGTCGATGTTCACGATGGCAATCCACCGAACCCAGACCCCGCTGCTAAAGCGGGAGGCGGTGCGCTTTACATTGGTGATACCGTTTTATGGAACATAAGTGCAGGCACTGGGCTCACTATTGTTTCAAATTGACGTTCGTGGTTTTTCATAGACGGGCAGCGGCTCCCGAATAGTAAGGGGCTTTTTGGAGCCTCCGCTCACGGAAGGGTCCCCAATGAGCTCACTCAGAGTCGTAGTGGCTTTGACTGTCGTAGCTTGGTGCACTTGTCTCACTCAAGCACAAGCCCAATACCAATACGCGCGTGATGACATCGTTGTGGCAATGGCTGGAGGTTTATTCAACCTCATCGATCATCTGGGCGGCTCCTCATACGACGGATACTATCACAACAATGGCACGGTTTGCACTACGCCGCAGCTCACAGGTGTTCTTTCGCATTTCGGTGACCGTCGTGAGTCGCATTACAATTTGGTATCAGGCACCGTAAACACAACCGTAGCCTTATCTGTTGTGGCTGAATTGCGTGCCGCTCAGTGCACGTTTCACACAATAGATGTTTCTGCGGGATGCCTATCAGGCGACATTCCGCTGGTCGGTCCACCAGGGTCAGAGCTCTTCCACCTTTTGGTTTGCGCTCTTGACGTCAACAATTTCTTCCGGGTCGCTTTACCTGTCCCAGTCAGAATCCCGTATCCGATCGCAATCCCGCCCCAATACGTGGTGAACCTTCCCAGCATCCCAGCGACATCGAACATTTCAATTCAGCTGTCATTCGCACAATGGGACAGTTCGAAATGGGTCCCATTGCCAGCACCATCTGATCGTCAGAAGGTCTGGCCGCTTTCCGCGGATTTAGCGTTTCCGGACTACCTCGCCACAACTGTAGCAAACCCAGCCGACGTTGTGTTTCACCAGGGACCTTACGTCGTCGCGAAGGGAACTGTCAGCCACGCCAGAACCTTCATCAAAACGAACAGCCTCTCGAAGGCGCTTAGCGAAGGCAAAGGCCTAACCTCCTTCTTTTCTAATTACCCTTACGCTATTGCAAGCATCACGATCCGCGATAGCCTCATAGCGCCGCAAAAGATTAGCTCTCCCTCGGACGAGCGCTACGGTCTAATTGGCGGACTGTTTCCGATGATTGTCACGGCGACATATCAGCCATCGGGCTCGTCTTCTAAGATCGGTATCAGCTTCGTGATAGCTGGCGTCACGGTGGATATAAGTGGAAACGGAGGCGCCCCCTCGATCAAGGCGTCTATCATTATAGACGATTTGAAAGCGGTTGACAGCGCAACGGGAAAATCGTTGCCAGCGCGACTGGCCCACGACCCATCAATATCCATTGCGCCGCCGATCGTTAAGCCCAACGGATCGATCAATCTGGAGCTGGCAAATCTAGATGCCACACTGGAAGTGGATACCGGAACGAGACACGCGATGTCGTTCGGTTCGGAACTGAAGCAGGCATTTAATCAAGCCATACCGCACCCAGCATCCATCGAACCGTCAATCAGCATCGGATTGCCACAGTGCATCAACATGAATAACGCTCGTTTCGAAGCGCTTTCGCCCTGTCGAGATTATGGCGGTGTAAAAATTGGTTTTGTGTCGAAAGGCTCGGGACCTGCCCCAGTGAACCTATCGGTTGATTTTTCAAAGACACAAGTGATCGGATCACCGGGGCAGATAGAGATCGATCTCGAACGCGCATGTGTTCCCACGCCACATACTTCCTGCTGAAGGGCTTAGCCCATGGGTCGGTTATTTGTTGGATTCGCGGTTGTTGTGTTCCTAGCCATTTCGGGGGTTAGTGCTTCGGCCACCCCACTCTCGGATGCTCTCGCTTTTTGGGACCCTCCGCAGGCTTTCTTGTGTACAGCAACGGGAAACCCTTTTCCCTCGAAGTACTCGCCAACAGATCCATATAAGTGCGATGATGGGGACATGACTTTGTTTAATGGCCTGCTTTGCGCAGCGGGCGATAGCAGAGGATGCAACGGGGTACGCCTGGCACAGGGAAGCGATGGGCGTTGGTGGCGATCGCCACGCCGTATCGGTTGGACATATCCCAACTATGACGTGTCCTTCTCGCCTGATCAGGCGTTAGGCGTAATGTTGTATGCGACCGTGACTAGAGACGTGAACGCATTTGATCGTTGGGTTCAATGGATGGAGGATAACCGTCCGTGTATCATCCCATTCAACGGTCGTTGTATACAGAAAGGTTGGTTGCGATACTGTAGTGACGACATTCCCGACAAGCGCTGCACATTTCGGCCTGATGATTGCACATATCTGCAGGCTACAGGAAACTATCTCGGGTCAGCTCAGGCCAACCTGTGCGACAAGGTTCTCGACGAGCTTGGACCTATCGTTGCTCCCTTCGCAAAGAGTGCCATTCTTTCGGTCCCCGCGCAGGTCCTCGCCTCCGCTGTAGCGAACTCGCCAGGTTTTCCATTGCACCTGGCCGCTGTAGAGCTGTTATTGGCCCGCACTTTAGGAATTAAGAATCCAAGCCTTGACGCTGCCGGTCAGACGTTGGCCACTAAGCAGAACCAAAATCCGTTTTTTCAATATCTCGCGCAAGGCGCGACTCCCGGTGTTGCAAATCAAATATTGGCGCTTTGCCCCTCTCCGACCAATCCATCCGGCAATCGGAGCCAATGGGCCTGGGAGCGTGATCAGAGGGATCAAGCTTGGAAAGATAGTATGTATTGGGACTGCATTTTTGTTGGTAAGATGCAGTAACTGCTCGTTTCGACGGGTCGTATTCTCCTTCTATGCTCAGTTGCATTGAAATAGTCCAAACGACTGTTTGGGCTGTCTGACGCGGGCGGGCTCACTTTACCAGCTCTGACCGATAGTTACTTCAGCAGCGACGACGAGGGAGACAGGGAGACTCCCGCTACGACGAACGCACTCTCAAGAGGCTGCCCTGCCACCGTCCTCTGAAAACTGTCTTTTGGAGAGCAGGCAAGCCTTGCAGTAGCTAACCAAAGCTTGCGACGACCTCCGAAAGGAGAAAAATCGGAAATCGATGCGAGTACCACGGTGGGCTCTTTTGTGGTCGATGAGTATCCGTCCGCTGAAGGCCTTCGAAAAGAAAAACCCGTGTATCGCACGACGGCCAACGCCAGGCACAGAGCGCGGCTAGCCCAGTCGGGGCGCCGCCTCTCTTTGTCTCCCAAGCGTCACCTTCGCCAGTTCTGCCCGCACTCGTCATCGAACCACATCTCGGCGTCGTAGTCGCTGCCCATGCCAGAGCGAAAGTTCGGCCTTCCGGAATATCGTATCCCTCCGCCAAAAGCCGCCTTGTTTGACGAACGCAATCGCTGCAGGTCCTAGGGGTAATCCTAGGAGAAGCGCTATGACGATTTCGAGGGCGGAGGTGATCACATCGGTCGAGCGGCGGCGCCGTTGGTCGCAGGATGAGAAGGAACGGCTCGTTGCAGCATCGCTTGAGCCCGGAGCCAATGTTTCCGAGGTGGCTCGCATGGCCGGGCTTCATGTGAGCCAGCTGTTCAGGTGGCGCAAGGAGCTCTGCAAGGTAAGCGGCAAGCTGAGGCCGTCAGGTGGCGTGGTTCCATGGCATAAGCGCGTCGATTTCGCTGTTGGGCCAGCCGTTGGCGATACGCTGAAGCGTGAGAGCAAGTGACCTTGCCCCCTCGACTTAATCCAGATTGAAGTTCGCTCTGGCCCATATGAGGACCAGAGCATGAAGCGCAGCCGCTTTACGGAAGAGATGGGGTATTCGGTCCCGATCGTCTGACCTATTTGCTGCGCGGCACGTTTTGGCTGACGATCATGGACCAACTCCATCGTAAGCGGCAAAGAGATCCCGTCTGGCGGAGTGGGGAGCGATCGGCTATCGGCTGCTGAGTCTGTGAGCCGATGTGAGCTTCTATGTCTGCGCCTAGTTCTGAAACTAGAACCTTCCATATGATCGAAGCGGTCGCCGAGCGTCTTGAGGGGGCTCCGCGACAACTTCGCCGACGCTGGTCGGATGAGTTCAAGGCACAAGTGGTGGCAGAGGCGCTGGAGCCCGGCGCGAGTGTATCGGGGATCGCCCATCGGATCGGCATTCACCCGTCGCAGCTCTTCGCGTGGCGTCGCGATGCTCGGGCCGAACGAACTTGCCCCTCGCAGTCTTCGAGTCGCGAAGCCGCGATGGCGTGCATGTCAGTGATCGAGATTGCCATTGGCGAGGTGGTAGTGCGCGCCGGCGTGGATGTCGACGAGGCGCATTTGCAGCGGGTGATCCGGGCGGTCCGTTCGGCATGATCCCCTCTGGTGTGAAGGTGTACCTGGCCAGCCATCCAGTCGACTTCCGCAAGGGGATCGACGGCCTTGTTGCGCTGGTGCGCGATGCGGGCTCAGATCCGTTCGACGGTGCGCTTTATGTGTTCCGGGCCAAAAGGGCCGACAGAATCAAGATCGTATGGTGGGATGGCTCCGGCGTGTGCCTCTATTTAAAACGTCTTGAGAAGGCGAGGTTCTGCTGGCCGCGGATCGGACATCATCGGGTGCAGCTGAATCCGGCGCAGTTGATGGCGCTCGTGGACGGGATGGATTGGAAGCGGGTCCGGACTATGGCGGTTAAGCCGCCGGAGATTGTTGGGTAAAAGCACTGCGGCGAAGTGAATCAACGGCCTGAAAGGACGAGAGAACCGGAGCAAAATGTGCTCTGGTCGGGTCAATGTCGCCGCCCGATCTCAGCCTCCCGAATGACGTAGAGACGCTGAAGGCCATGGTTCTTGCCATGGCCGAGAAAGTGGCTCGCGCCGATGCCTTGGCGAGCGAAGTCGCCGATCTCAAGGCCCGCAACGCCGATGCCGATGCGCGCATCGCGCGGCTGACACAGATCCTGAAGGCCTTCGACCGCGCCCGGTTCGGCCGACGATCGGAGAAGCTCGGCCCTGCGAGCACCGATGACGAACAGCAAGCCTTTGCCTTCGAGGAGATCGAGATCGGCATCGCTGCGATCAAGGCTCAGGTCAGCAAGGGGCATGCGCAAACGGATGGCAAGCGTGCACCGCGCCGGCGCAAGGGCTTTGCGCCCCATCTGGAACGGATCGAAACCGTCATTGAGCCGGAAGAGCTGGCCGTGCATGCCGGTAAGCAGAAGGTGCTGATCGGCGAGGACGTGTCAGAGCGTCGGGATGTGGTGCCGGCGAAGTTCCGTGTCATCGTCACGCGCCGCCCCAAGTATGCCTTCAAGAACGCGGACGGCGTGATCCAGGCGCCGGCCCCAGCTCATATCATCGAAGGAGGCATTCCGACCGAAGCCCTTCTGGCCCAGATCGCCGTCGCCAAATATGCCGATGGCCTGCCGCTCTACCGGCAGGAGGCCATCTACGCCCGCGATCGTGTCGAACTCGACCGGCAGCTGATGGCGCAATGGATGGGCAAGCTCGGCTTCGAGCTCGAGATCATGGCCGACTACATCTTCAGCGAGGTCAAGAAGGCCGAACGGGTCTTTGCCGACGAAACCACCTTGCCGACGCTCGCTC
>NZ_PGVG01000008.1 GCF_002795245.1 Bradyrhizobium forestalis
TGTGGTTCGCCGTCGCTCACAACATGATGCGCTTCCTCGCCTTGCACGCCAAGGCACAGGTCGCCGCATGACGAGGAGCCCACGCCAAGCGGCGCCGACAAGCCGCAGCACCGGCCGGAATCGGGAGATCTAGTCAGATCGCGCTCATTCGGCGCCGACTCACCCGAAAAGCCTCAGGGGCGCCGACTCCAACCCATCGGCTGCAAAACCTCCGGGCAAAAGAATCATTCTCACCCTCTGAGGAGCCCGCCCAAAGCGGGCGTCTCGAAGGATGGCCGTAAGAGAAACGCTTCTCACACCGCCGGCTGCGTCGCCAACCTGTCGCGCACCTCGGCCGCGATCTCGAACGAGCGTAGCCGCGCGGTGTGGTCGTAGATCTGCCCCGTGGTCATCAATTCGTCCGCGCCGGTCTCGGCGATCAGCGCCTTCAACTTTTCTTCCACCACCGTGGGCGAGCCGACCGCGGAGCACGACAGCGCTTGCGCAACGCCGGCCGTCTCGGCCGGCGACCACAGCGCGTCCATGTCGCCAGTCGGCGGCGGCAGCGGCCCCGGCGTGCCACGGCGCAGATTGATGAACTGCTGCTGCAGCGATGAGAACATCCGCTGTGCCTCCGCGTCGCTGTCGGCCGCGAACACGTTGACGCCGACCATCGCGTAGGGCTTGTCGAGCTGCGCTGAGGGCTCGAAGCGCGCGCGATATTCGCGCAGCGCCGGCATCATCATCTGCGGCGCGAAATGCGAGGCGAACGCGAAGGGCAGGCCGAGCATGGCCGCAAGCTGCGCGCCAAAAGTGCTCGATCCCAGGATCCACAGCGGCACCTTCGTCCCCATGCCGGGCACGGCGCGGATCGCCTGGTTCGGCTGCACATCGCCGAGCAGCGCCTGCAACTCCAGCACGTCATGAGGAAAATTCTCGGACGTGGTGGCGAGGTCGCGCCGCAGCGCCCGCGCGGTGAGCTGGTCGGTGCCCGGCGCGCGGCCGAGCCCGAGATCGATCCGCCCGGGATAGAGCGATTCCAGCGTGCCGAACTGCTCGGCGATGACCAGCGGCGAATGGTTCGGCAGCATGATCCCGCCGGAGCCGACGCGGATCGTCTTGGTCCCGCCCGCGACATGGCCGATCACCACCGACGTCGCCGCGCTCGCGATCCCCGCCATGTTGTGATGCTCGGCCAGCCAGAAGCGTTTGTAGCCCCACTTCTCGGCGTGCTGGGCGAGATCGAGTGAGTTGGCGAACGCCTGCGCCGCGTCGCCGCCTTGGCGAATGGGCGCGAGGTCGAGGACGGAGAAGGGGATCATATGAGGGCCGCCGGTGTGGAGGGGGCGCGCAATGATGCGCGCTTGCAGGAAACACATGTAGTGGCAGCGCGCAGGATGGGTAGGGCACTTGCGAACCCATCATGCCTCCGCGCAGAAAGCGCGATGGGTTTCTTGCCGCAGTCAGCGGCGGGGCGTAACCTCGCGCAATGACCGTCACGGCCCCCGATCTGAAAGCGTTCTTGCTGGCGACACCGTTCTTCGGCGGTCTCCCAGATCCGAGCCTCGACCTCTTGATCTCAATGCTGGTCGAGTGCCGCTTCGATGCCGGCGCAACCGTCGTGGCGGAGGGCGAACCGGGACGCTCGATGTTCATCGTCAAATCCGGTCGGCTCGTGGTGAGCAAACGGATGAATTCGGGGCGCGTCATCCCAATATCCCGTTTGGAGCCTGGTGATTTCTTCGGCGAGATGACGCTGATCGAAATGCAGAACCGCTCCGCCACGGTGGTCGCGGAGGCCCCGACTGTGTTGTACGAGCTGACGGCCCAGAAGCTCTACGCGTGCTACAAGGCCGACATCCACGCCTATGTGATCGTCCTGCAGAACATCAATCGCGAGCTATGCCGCCGGCTGCGCCGGGCAGACGATCGCTTAGCGGCACGGCAGGTGGATGACGACAATTGATGGTGCGTAGGAGATAGAGCCGTGGCGAAACCATCATCTTTCGTCGCTGAGCAAAGCCTCGATGGGTCTCAGCGATCACGACTTATCGTGCGCGTACTTCTCCAAGACCAACCGATTATACTCGTCTCTCACGGCTCTTCGGGAAACATGCCCTTTTCGATCTTTGGCGATTTTCAGAAGGTCAGGGTCGGTCGGTGCCCTTGATTTCCGCCTAAATCTCGCAAAGAGGGAGCTCGTAGGCGCCGACATTCTTCCAAACAGCCGGTCAAACCATCCCATGGTGTCCTCCCGGACAGGCCGCGAATTACAAGACTATCACCATGAAATGAGGGGTCAACGGACTGTGTGACTGCACCTATTCGAAGAGGCGCAACCGAAAGCTGATGCCGATCGCAACGCTTCCGACCCGTCGGGCAAAACACCCCGCCTCCCGCCCAAACCCGTCAACCCCCTCCTACAAAAATATTCCACTTTACCGAAATTCGGAATTGCGGCATTCTTTCGCCATCCCGGCCCAAGGAGAGGGGCGATCGTACGTCGTCACGAACGGGGGGTGGGGTGCGGTGGACGCGGCAGCGTCGGGCATGCGAGGCGGGACCAGGGCGAGATGAACCTCGTGAGGTCTTGACTGGCGTGCGGACGGACGGCGCTGTGTCCGGCGAAGCTCCTAAAGCGAAGCCGGGCCGACGCGTACGGCAAAACCGTGTGGTCCTGACCGTCGTTGCTACGGTCAAGCCTTGCGGAGATGCTTTTGGGCTCAACCGGGCCTGGAGGTATCGTCAATTCGCGAGGTGACGGAGGCCAGAAGGAACTCGGCTCCGGGGAGAGCAGGCATAAGCCGTCAAACCACTGCGCAGGGAAGGCCGTGTGTTGGGCTTCACCTGTATGCCGCTGTGCAGTTTTCTGCGTGTGCTTTCGCACAGCGGACCGTGGGTGCCAGCCGGCACCCGGCCTTCCCTGCGCCCTCTTCACTTCAAGAGGGCGAAAGAGAAGAGCAAAACTCGGGCGCTTCAAGCCGCGAGAACGCTGCGTCATGTGTCGACACGGGAATGACCGGGCTTTCCCGCTTCGCAGGTCTCGCCTGTCTCAGCGACGGGCGGCGGTCGCCGTCAGCTCCAGTCTGACGCCCGGGCCGAGATTCGCAACGCCGATGGCGGCACGCGCCGGCAGATGGTCCGCGGTGAAATAGCGCTTCCACACCTGGTTGAGCGCTGCCTTGTCGGCGAGATCAGCCAAAAAGATCGTCACCTGCAGAACGCAGGAGAGATCGGAGCCGGCGCCATCAAGCAGGGTCTTCAACTGGCGAAGCACATCGTCGGCCTGGCCTGCCATGTCGAGGCCCGCATCCTCGGGAACGATGCCGCCGAGATAGAGCACGCCATTATGCTCGACGATCTCGTGGAGCAGTCCTTCATAGGGCAGGGAACGTGTGATCACGATCGCATCCGTGGGGGTTGCGGGCTCGCTGCCAGGCGGAGGGCTCGCTTGAATGGGGAAAGCTGGTGCTGCCAGACAGGATTGAACTGTCGACCTCTCCATTACCAATGGAGTGCTCTACCACTGAGCTACGGCAGCATGTGCTGGGATCAGAATCGGCCGCCACTGGGGCCTACCAAGCGGGCCGATATCTGCCACAAGCCCCCCTCCTGTGCAAGCTTGCAAGCCCCGTCAAAACGAGAAAATCGGGCCGATATCGGGGCCAAAATGCCCGTTTTCGCTCGAGATCACCGACTTCCCGCCGATTCGGGGGCCGATATCCCCGCCCAACTGGCCAGTTGGCCCGGGGCCCGGATTCGATCCATTTCGCGTTTCGCACGATCGGATCGAGCTCGCCTCTTGAGCTGCCATGTTCGTTGGGCATGTTATGGCCGATCGCTGCGATGGACCATTGATGACTGACCGGAACGAAAAGAATTCGAAACAGGATCGGGCGTCCCGGGACGACCGGCTGAAATCGGCGCTGCGCGAAAACCTGAAGCGGCGGAAGCTGCAGGCGCGCGAGCGCGCCGCGATCACCGAGCCCTCGCAGAATGACGATGCTTCCCTAAATGAGGGGACCGCCGGCAAGTCCGGCGATTGAAGACCGGCAGCTAGATTTTTGGAATGAGTGGGAATGACGATGGCGCAGGACGAGGTGCAACGAGCCGACAGGGAGGCGCTGATGGCGCAGTTCACACGTCCCGAGCAGACCTTTCCGACGCTGACACAAGTCGAGATCGAGCGTCTGCGCCATTTTGGCGAACTCAGGCGCTATAAGGACGGCGAGCTGCTGTTCGAGACCGGCAAGCCCGGGCCCGGCATGTTCGTGGTGCTGGCGGGCCACGTCGCGATCACCCAGCGCGACGGGCTCGGTCACGTCACCCCGGTGATCGATCAGGGGCCGGGGCAATTCCTGGCCGAGCTCGGCCAGCTCTCGGGCCGGCCGGCGCTGGTCGACGGCCGCGCCGAGGGCGATGTCGAGGTGCTGCTCGTCCCGCCGGACCGCCTGCGCGCGCTGCTGGTGGCCGAAGCCGAGCTTGGCGAGCGCATCATGCGCGCGCTGATCCTGCGCCGGGTCAATCTGATCCAGGGCGGCATCGGGGGGCCCGTGCTGATCGGGCCGTCGAACTCCGCCGGCGTGGTGCGCCTGCAGGGCTTTCTCACCCGCAATGGCCAGCCGCATCATCTGCTTGATCCCGAGAGCGAGCACGATGCCGCCGAATTGATCGCGCGCTATTCGCCGAAGCCGGAGGATTGGCCGCTCGTCGTCACGGCCGGCGGCACGGTGCTGCGCAATCCCAGCGAGACCGAGCTCGGCCGCGCCATCGGCATGATCGGCGGTGCCAAGGACAACCGCATCTACGATGTCGCCATCGTCGGCTGCGGGCCGGCGGGGCTCGCGACCGCGGTCTACGCGGCCTCCGAAGGTCTCTCGGTTGCGGTCGTCGACACCCGCGCCTTCGGCGGTCAGGCCGGCGCCAGCGCGCGCATCGAGAATTACCTGGGTTTCCCGACCGGCATCTCCGGCCAGGCGCTGGCGGGCCGCGCCTTCACCCAGGCGCAGAAGTTCGGCGCCGACATCATGATTCCGATGTCGGTGAGCTCGCTGGATTGCTCGCGCGCCAACGGCACCTTCGCTCTGGCGCTGGATTGCGGCGACACCTTGCGCTCGCGTGCGGTGGTGGTCGCCAGCGGCGCGCGCTATCGCCGGCCTGATATCGCCAATCTCGACAAGTTCGAGGGCCGCGGCGTCTGGTACTGGGCATCGCCCGTGGAGGCGCGGCTGTGCGCCGGCGAGGAGGTGGCGCTGGTCGGCGCCGGCAATTCGGCAGGGCAGGCGGCGGTGTTCCTGTCGGGCCATGCGAAGCGCGTGCTGATGATCATCCGCGGCGGTGGCCTCGGGGCCAGCATGTCGCGCTATCTCATCGAGCGCATCGAAGCGACGCCGAACATCGAATTGATGTTCAACACCGAGATCACCGCGCTCGAGGGCGACGAGACCGCGCTGCTGCGGCGCATCCGCTGGAAGAGCCGGCTGTCGGACGACGAGGATTTTGCCGACATCCGCAATCTCTTCCTGTTCGTCGGCGCCGATCCCGCCACCTCCTGGCTCGACGGCTGCGGCGTGACGCTCGATCGCGGCGGCTTCGTCGTGACAGGCGCGCAGTCCGAGCAGAACCAGGGCAAGCTCGTGGCGCCGCTCGAAACCTCCGTGCCCGGCGTCTATGCCGTCGGCGACGTTCGCTCCGGCTCGGTCAAGCGCGTCGGCGGCGCAATCGGCGAAGGCGCGCAGGTGGTCGCCTCCCTGCACGGCTATCTCGGCGACGCCGCAAAACCGGCGCTTTAAAGCGTTTTCGAGTGAAGTGGATTCCGGTTCGCGTCAAGAAAACGCGTCAAAACAAGAATCTAAAGCCTCGTTCCGATTCCATCGGAAACGGAACGAGGCTCTAGTCAAGGAGAAGGCAAGGGAATGGCAAGCCGAATCCGGCTTGCCATCTAGCCGCGTCCCACAGACTATCGCCTCGTCGCGAGGCCAATCGCGCGTGGAAAAACAAAGATTCCCAAGGGAGGACTCAATGGCTGAAATCGTCGTGCTGTACAAAACACCCAAGGATGCTGCCGCTTTCGACAAGTACTATGCCGAGACGCACATCCCGCTCGCCAAGAAGCTTCCCGGCCTGAAGAAATACGCCGTCAGCAAGGGGCCGGTCGCATCTCCCGCAGGTCCTTCCGGAATCCATCTCGTCGCCATTCTCACCTTCGACAGCGTGGCCGACATCCAGGCGGCATTCGCCAGTCCGGAAGGCAAGGCGACCGGCGCGGACGTGCCGAAATTCGCCAGCGGCGGTGCCGACATCTTGATCTTCGACACCAAGGACGTGTGAAGGATCGCTCCAACTTTCGTCGAAAGCCTGCTGTCGCTTGTGACAGCGCTGCAAGAAATTCAGCCATGCGTTTGTCGAATCGCACGATGACGCGTGGCTGCACCTCTGCATGCGACGACGACGCAGGTGGCAATCCCATGAGGACCGTAATACTACTCTCGTTGTCTCAATGCGGAGAGTAGGGGAGATGTCATGGTCCTTGGGTTGAGTCTGCCTGCCCTTACACTGATCCATGTCATCATCAGCCTGATCGCGATCGTCGCCGGCTTCGTCGTGATGTTCGGCCTGCTCGGCTCGAAGTCGATGCCGGGCCTCACCGCGATCTTCCTGCTGTTCACGATCCTCATCAGCGCCACCGGCTTCCTGTTTCCCTTCAAGGAGCTCTTGCCCTCCCACATCATCGGCATCATCTCGCTGGTGCTGCTCGCGATCGCCTGCTTCGCGCTCTACGGCATGAGGCTCTCCGGGCTCTGGCGTCCGGTCTATATCGTGACCGCGATGATCTCGCTCTATTTCAACGTCTTCGTGCTGGTGATCCAGTCGTTCCTGAAGGTGCCGGCGCTCGCCGCGCTGGCGCCCGCCGTGCCGCCGGCGCCGCCATCGGGGCCGGTGTTCGCGGTGGTGCAGGGCATCGTGCTGGTGTTCTTCGTCGTGCTCACCATCGGTGCCTGGCGCCGCTACAAGCCGATGGCGTTTGCCTGATAGCTGATCCCTCGTCATTCCGGGGCGATGCGAAGCATCGAACCCGGAATCTCGAGATTCCGGGTTCACGCTTCGCGTGCCCCGGAATGACTCTCTCATAACAGGAGCCCCGCAATGCCCACCATCACCACCAAAGACGGCGTCGAAATCTTCTACAAGGATTGGGGCTCGGGTCAGCCGATCGTGTTCAGCCATGGCTGGCCGCTGTCGTCCGACGACTGGGACGGGCAGATGATGTTCTTCGTCACGCGCGGCTACCGCGTCATCGCCCATGATCGCCGCGGCCATGGCCGCTCGGCGCAGGTCGCCGACGGTCACGACATGGACCATTATGCCGACGATCTCGCCGCGCTCACCGCGCATCTCGACCTCAAGAGCGCCATCCATGTCGGCCATTCCACCGGCGGCGGCGAGGTCGTGCACTACATCGCGCGCCATGGCGAGAGCCGGGTGGCGAAAGCCGCGATCCTCTCGGCCGTGCCGCCGCTGATGGTGCAGACCGCAGCCAATCCCGGCGGCCTGCCGAAGAGTGTGTTCGACGGTCTGCAGGCCCAACTCGCGGCCGGCCGCGCACAGTTCTATCGCGACTTCGCCGCCGGCCCGTTCTACGGCTACAACCGCCCCGGTGCAAAACCGTCGGAAGCCGTGATCCAGAACTGGTGGCGCCAGGGCATGATGGGCGGCGCCAAAGCGCATTACGACGGCGTCATCGCGTTCTCGCAGACCGATTTCACCGAGGACCTCAAGAAGATCAATGTCCCCGTGCTGGTGATGCATGGCGACGACGACCAGATCGTGCCCTACGCCGATTCCGCCCCGCTGTCGGCCAAGCTGCTGAAGAAGGGCATCCTGAAGACCTACAAGGGATTCCCCCACGGCATGCCGACCACGCACGCCGAGACGATCAACGCCGACCTGCTGGCGTTTTTTAGGGAGTGAGCGATGCGACCCTTACCCTCTCCCCTTGTGGGAGAGGGTGGCTCGCCGCGCAGCGGCGAGACGGGTGAGGGGTCTGTCTCGGCGCGTGAGATCGTGGAGACAAACCCCTCATCCGGCGCTTCGCGCCACCTTCTCCCACAAGGGGAGAAGGAAAAGACTTCACTTCAATATCGCCCTGATCGCATCGAAAGTGCGCTTCACGAACGCCTCCGGCTTTTCGCGCGTACCTTCACCGATCCAGCTCTCGCCGCCGACGCGCATCGCGCCGGTGGCGATCATGGCGACGAGCCGCGCCTTCAACTGGTCGGACTTGTTTCTCGCGCGCCGTGCAAGCCCCTCGGCCAGCGCGCGCTCGAGCTTTTCGTATTTGAGCTGGTCGCGCGCCTGCAGCGCGGGATTGTCGCGCTTGAGCCGCGACATCGCTGCGGCTTCCGCCGGATCGAGCCGTTTGATCGCCGCTGCGATCGCATTCTCCGCCGCCGTCAGCATGGATTCGTCCGCGGGCCGGGCGACAATCTCGGCGACGAGCGCGCTTGCTGCGCCCTCCTGCCAGGCCGTGACCACGTCCTCCTTCGACGCGAAATAATGGAAGAAGCTGCGTCGCGACACGTTCGCCGCCGCCGCGATGTCCTCGATGGTCGTGGCCTCGAAGCCGCGCTCCAGGAACAGGGTCATCGCCGCACGGGCCAACCGCTCGCGGGTCTCCTGCCGCTTGCGCTGGCGCAGGCCGGTGGCAGCCGGAGATTTTCCTCCCGCGGACAATGACTTGACGCCTTTCCCGGCGACCTTCGAAGCCTTCAAATCATTTCACCTCTTGCAAACTTGCACTGAGTGCACATTTAGACCGGTCGCAGGCCTTTTCCACCCCCTGAAGGCCGCGGAGACATGGCATGACCGACTGGACCACGGCAGAGATCCCCTCACTCAGCGGCAAGACCGTCGTCGTGACCGGGGCGACGGGCGGGCTCGGTTACGAGACGGCGATGGTGCTGGCGGGCGTCGGTGCCATTGTCATACTCACCGGACGCAACGACGCAAAGGGCTTGCGGGCGATCGAAGGCATTTGCGAGCGGTTTCCCAATGCACTGATCGCCTATGAGCATCTCGACCTCGCAAGCCTTGCCTCCGTCGCCGATTTTGCCCGGCGCTTCGCCGCCGACAACGAACACCTCGATCTCCTCGTCAACAATGCCGGCGTGATGGCGCTGCCGAAGCGGCAGCAGACGGAGGATGGTTTCGAGATGCAGCTCGGCACCAATTATCTCGGTCACTACGCCCTGACAGCGCGGCTGTTGCCGCAGCTTCGCCGCGCCAGGGCGCCCCGCATCGTCAATCTCTCGAGCCTTGCGCACCGCTCCGGCGCGATCAATTTCGACGATCTGCAAAGCAAGCATTCCTATCGTCCGTGGCGCGCCTACTGCCAATCCAAGCTGGCGATGCTGATGTTTGCGCTGGAGCTGCAACGCCGCAGCCTCGCCGCCGGCTGGGGCCTGATGAGCCTTGCCGCCCATCCCGGCTACGCGCGGACCGACCTCATTGCGAACGGCCCCGGCGCCGACACGTTGCAGTGGCGGGTCGGCCGGCTGTTGCAGCCGTTGATCAGCCAGTCCGCAGCCGAAGGCGCGTTGCCCACGCTGTTTGCGGCGACCTCGCCTAGCGCCGAGGCCGGCGGCTATTACGGTCCAAACGGGTTTTACGAATTGAAGGGATCACCAGGGCCGGCGAAGATCATGGCGCGGGCGAAGGATCTCGCTGCGGCGGCCATGCTGTGGGATGCCTCGGCAACGCTGACCGGTGTATCCTTCGACGAGATCGCGGCTGCCGCATGAGCCGCGAGGGCCGTTGGGGGCATCGCGATCCGCGTCACCCGGGACGGGTATCCGCGCAAGGTGCTGGAGATGGAGGATGTCAATGGCCTCTGACCTGCCGGCTCGTTAGTTTGTGTGGAAATTTCGCGGCCCGCGCGCGTTGAGCCCCGTCCACTGCGAAGGAGAAGCGTCGGCGATGTCGCCCCAGCTCAAACTGATCGCGCTCGACGCCGACGATCTCGCCGTGATCTCGACCCATGTCCAGGACGCCCGCGTCCAGACGTCCGACATCATCTGGCGGCAGAGCGAGAAGCGGCTTGTGGTCGGCATGAGCCGGCTGGACTGGGAGCAGACGCTGGAGGGCGAGACCGAGCCACGCCGGCTGGTCGCCGCGCTCCGCTTCGACCGTGTGCTCGCCTGCAAGTCGCGCAACATCGACCTCGCCGTGCCGGACAAGGTGCTGGATCTCGTCGGCATTGAGTTTCACCCCCAGGACGGGCGCCACGAGGAGCCCGGCGGGAGCGCCCTGCTCTTGTTCGCCCAGGGCGGCGCCATCCGCCTGGACGTCGAGTGCCTGGAATGCGAGCTGACCGACCTCGGGGCCGACGCGCCGGGGACGGGACCGGGCATCGAGGAATGAGGCGGTATACCAGCGCCCAGCAAACCGGTGTCGTCCCGAATGTCGGGATCCATAGCCACCGGGGCAATTATTGAGCACAATCGGGGCCCCATCTCGTTTTAACAACAAGGCCCTGGGGTTATGGGTCCCGGCGTCCGCCGGGACGACATCTCGCAAGGGTTGACGGCGGGTGGCCGCCGCGCCATTGAGCAGGGGACCTGGTGCGCCGATCCGCCCCTCAAGACCCAGCCAGAAGCCAAGCGAAACATGCCCGTTCGCCTCGACCGCAGCAGCGCCGATTTTGACCAGCGATTCGCCGCCTTCCTCGCCGCCAAGCGCGAGGCCTCGGCCGATGTCGAGGCCGCCGCGCGCGCGATCGTTGACGACGTGGCCAAGCGTGGCGATGCCGCCCTGCTCGAGGCCACGGCAAAGTTCGACCGGCTGAGGCTGGATGCATCCTCCTTGCGCGTCTCCGCCGCCGAGATCGAGGCCGCCGTGAAGGCCTGCGAGCCTGCGACGCTGGACGCGCTCAAGCTGGCGCGCGACCGCATCGAGACCTATCACCGCCGCCAGCTGCCGAAGGACGAGCGCTTCACCGACCCGCTCGGCGTCGAGCTCGGCTGGCGCTACACCGCGATCGAATCCGCGGGCCTCTACGTCCCCGGCGGCACAGCGGCCTATCCATCCTCGGTGCTGATGAATGCCGTGCCGGCGAAAGTCGCCGGCGTTGCGCGTCTCGTGATGGTGGTGCCATCGCCGGACGGCAAGCTCAATCCGCTGGTGCTGGCGGCCGCGCATCTCGGTGGCGTCGCCGAGATCTACCGTGTCGGCGGTGCGCAGGCGGTGGCCGCGCTCGCGCACGGCACCGCGACCATCGCGCCGGTCGCCAAGATCGTCGGCCCCGGCAACGCCTATGTCGCCGCCGCCAAGCGGCTGGTGTTCGGCAAGGTCGGTATCGACATGATCGCCGGCCCCTCGGAGGTGCTCGTCATCGCCGATGACACCGGCAACGCCGACTGGATCGCCGCTGACCTGTTGGCGCAGGCCGAGCACGATGCGAGCGCGCAGTCGATCCTGATCACGGATTCGGCGCGCCTCGCCGCCGACGTCGAAAAGGCAGTCGAGGCGCAGCTGAAGACGCTGCCGCGTGCGGCGATCGCAGGTAGCTCGTGGGCGGATTTCGGCGCCATCATCATGGTGAAGAATCTCACTGAGGCCATTCCGCTCGCCGACGCGATCGCGGCCGAGCATCTCGAGATCATGACCGTTGATCCGGACGCGCTCGCGGCAAAGATCCGCAATGCCGGCGCGGTGTTCCTCGGGCCGCATACGCCTGAAGCGATCGGCGACTATGTCGGCGGCTCCAATCACGTGCTGCCGACGGCGCGCTCGGCGCGATTCTCCTCGGGCCTGTCGGTGCACGACTTCATGAAGCGCACCTCGATCCTGAAATGCGGCCCGGATCAGCTCCGCGCGCTGGGACCTGCCGCGATGACGCTCGGCAAGGCGGAGGGGCTGGATGCCCATTCGCGCTCGATTGGACTGCGCCTCAATCTGTCATGACAAAGCCGCCCGGACAGGACGACTCGACCAATCGCATCGTCGGCGTCACGCTCGACGAGGACTCGATCGGCCGTTCCGGGCCTGATATCGAGCACGAGCGCGCGATCGCGATCTACGATCTGATCGAGCAGAATTTGTTCGCGCCTGATGGTGCCGACGGGCAGGGCCCGTTCACGCTGCATATCGGCATCACCGGCAACCGCCTGATGTTCGACATCCGCCGCGAAGACGGCACGCCTGTCGTCGCGCATCTGTTGTCGCTGACGCCGTTCCGGCGGATCGTGAAGGACTATTTCATGATCTGCGACAGCTACTACCAGGCGATCCGCACCGCGACCCCGGACAAGATCGAGGCCATCGACATGGGTCGCCGCGGCATCCATGACGAGGGATCGCGCACGCTGCAGGAGCGGCTGAAGGGCAAGGTGCGGGTCGATTTCGAGACCTCGCGCCGGCTGTTCACGCTCATTACCGTCCTTCATTGGAAGGGGTGAGCGCGATGGCGGGTCCGCCACGCGCACGTGATCCGCAATCGGTGCTGTTCGCCTGTGCGATGAACAGCGTGCGCTCACCGATGGCCGAGAGCCTGTTGCAGCACATGTTTCCGCAGGGCCTCTACGTGAAGTCGGCCGGCACCAGGAAGGGCGAGCTCGATCCATTCGCAGTGGTCGTGATGGCCGAGCTCGGCCAGGACATTTCGGCTCACAAGCCGCAGACCTTCGAGGAGCTGGAGGATTGGGAGGGGCTGAATTTCGACCTCATCATCACGCTCTCGCCCGAGGCGCATCACAAGGCGCTGGAGCTGACGCGGACACTCGCGGCCGAGGTCGAATACTGGCCGACGCAGGATCCCACCACCATCGAAGGCAGTCGCGACCAGAAGCTCGCCGCCTATCGCGAGGTCTGCGATCAGCTCTTGATGCGCATCCGGCGGCGCTTCGCCAAGGCGGGCGCGGCGTCCGGGTGATCCCGTGATCCGGATGCCGCGCCGCGTCCGGGACACGAGACCTTCCGTAACACCCGCGTCACAGACCGAGGGCAAAGCCGTGTCTGAAGCCTCGAATCACCAAACCTCCGGTTCCCGGGTTGTGAAACCGGCCCCCTTCCGATAGGTTCCGCGCGCAATTCACCCCGCTTCATCCCCCAAATCACCTGATGCTTGGCCGCCCCAAATTCGTACTTGCCTCCGGTTCGCCGCGTCGGCTGTCGCTCCTCAACCAGGCCGGCATCGAGCCGGACGCGCTCCGGCCGGCCGACGTCGACGAGACGCCGAAGCGGGGCGAGCTGCCGCGCGCCTGTGCCAACCGGCTCGCAAGGGCCAAGGCTGACGCCGCGCTGAAATCGGTGCAGCTCGACGACGAGCTGCGTGGCGCCTTCATCCTCGCGGCGGACACGGTGGTGGCGGTCGGTCGCCGCATCCTGCCCAAGGCCAATCTGGTCGATGAAGCCGCGCAGTGCCTGCGGCTGCTGTCGGGCCGCAACCACCGCGTCTACACCGCGATCTGCCTCGTCACGCCGCGCGAAGCCTTCCGCCAGCGCCTGGTCGAGACCCGCGTGCGCTTCAAGCGTCTGTCGGAGGACGACATCCAGGCCTATATCGGCTCCGGCGAATGGCGCGGCAAAGCCGGCGGCTACGCCGTGCAGGGCATCGCCGGTTCCTTCGTGGTCAAGATGGTGGGGTCCTACACCAACGTCGTCGGCCTGCCGCTCTACGAAACCACGACGCTGCTCGGCGGCGAAGGTTTTCCGATCCGCTTCGGCTGGCTCAACGCCGTCGCGGTGTGAGTGCGGCAGCCAAGCCGGCGGCGCCCGCTCCGGACACAAGCGGAAACGCGTTCGTTGGTATCTGGGGAACCCCTTTGCCGAGCAGCGCTTGAACTCCTTCACCCCGTGTAAGCTGCCGAATTCATGGACGACGAAGTCAAAAAGCCCGCCAGCCCGCTGAAGACCTGCCCGATCTGCGGCAAGCCGCAGGCGCAGGCCACCCGCCCGTTCTGCTCCTCGCGCTGCCGCGACGTCGATTTGAACCGGTGGCTGAAAGGCTCCTACGTCATCCCCGGCCGCGATGACGATGTCGATGATGTCAAATAATTAAGTAAAATCAATTCATTAAACGTGCGACCGATGCGCCGCGCGTAAGCCCCGGCAGGAAGGTCCGAGCTTGTGCACAGCCGGGCCGTACCCCGCGAAGCCAAAGGCGAAGCGTGGGTGGACAGGCCGCTTCTAGCCCACTATAAACCGCCCGCTCGATGGGCTTTGGCCCCTCTCTTGGAGCACGCCCAGGTAGCTCAGTTGGTAGAGCATGCGACTGAAAATCGCAGTGTCGGTGGTTCGATTCCGCCCCTGGGCACCATCTCCTCAGCCAATTTGCGAACCGGGGTTTCTCGCCCGGCCAAGCGTGGCCCTGCTATCGTCGTTCGAGCCGATGACGCGCGAGATCGACAAGCACGTGCCTGTGCGCAGTTCACCGCGGAGGATCCGGCTCGGAGACACGTCCGATATCGGAAGAGGTCAGAACGACAACCTCTCCCGTCTCCAGACCGCCCAGCACCTCGACGCCAGTTTCGGTGGTTGCTCCTAAGACGACGGACCGGTCGAACTCTCGGCCCGATCCTGGCTCCCGGATTCTGACCCTTGGCTTCACGCGGGTACCGCCTACGGCTTCGATGGGAACGATCAGCGCCTTTGCATTCGCCATCAGCTCGATCGTCATCCGGGCCGACATGCCCAGCCGCACCATATCGCGCCGCGCCGCTTCGACCGATATGGCCGCGCGGACTTCGAACGAGGGAGCCGGATTTCCACCCTGATTGGCATTCGCTTCGGCGCTCACACCCACGATGTGCCCTGCGATCTCGCCGGCGAAAGCGTCGCTGGTGATCATCGCAGCCTGGCCGACGTGCACGCGATTGACATCGACCTCGTCGATCCTGCCGACCACGATCAAGGTCGAAAGATCGGCAACGGAAAACAAGGCCTGCCCGCGGCTGACCCGGCTTCCGGGCTCGGTCGAGAGAGACCCCTGAGTGCTGGGTGCCGTCGCCGGCGGGCGGACCAGGATGCCTGACGAGGGGGCGAACACTGTGCTGCCATCGAGTTGCTGTTTCAGGTCCGCCAGTCTGGCCTGTGCGTTCTTCATTTCCAGATCCGCCAGCTGGCGGTATTCGGCGTTGCCACGTGCGAGCGTGGTTTGCAGGTCCAGGCGGCTGCTGGCGGCTGCAACCCGTTGTGCGTCCCGCTGTTGCATCAGCCCATCGAATTCGTTGCGCGAGACGATCCCGCGATCGAACAGGGCCTTGGTCTCGGTTACCTGGCGTTCGAGGACTGCAAGCGTGGCGTCTGCGGCCTCGATCGCGCGCTTGGCGCGCGTGACATCCGGGCTGGTGTCCCAATGGACCAGGACGTCAAGCCCCATGCTGGCCTTGAGCAGGGATCCTTGAGCGTCGCGAAAACGGCTTTGCACTTCCCCGGGGTCCATGATGAGAACCGTGTCACCCGCAGCGACACGATCGCCCAGCTGCACCTTGCGCTCGAGTATGGGGCCGTCGAACGGCGCCACAATCGGGACCGTCTTTCCGGCTCTCAAGGTACCGGTCAGGGTCAGGCGTGAAACGACGGCGCTCGATGCAACCGTGAAAGTACGGGCGGTCGTCAGTCCGGCTGGAGTCTGTGGCCGCGAGACGCCGTTCTGCCAAAACCAGGTCGTCAAGCTCAACGCGACAACGGCAAGCAGAGCAGCCGCGATCGTCACGCGTTTGATTTGTCGTGGGACAAATCCGGTCATGCATGCGCGCACCGGGCGCTTCGTCTCCGCGGCGTCCGGCGTCTCGGCGTTCACAGTCAGTCTTTCAACGCGATGCGCCATGTCTCCAGTGTCGTCCCCAATTGAATATCCAGCATCGTGAGGGCGTTGAGGTAGCCGATCAAAGCGCTGAGTTGCTGGCTCTCAGCCGACCGCAGGTCGTTCTCAAGCCCTCGCACCTGGAAATTGGCCGAGCGGCCGGCCTTCAATTTCTCCTTCTCGATCTCCACGGCTCGGGCAGCCAGATGGCCGGCGCGACGTGCCACTTCGAGCTGCCGCCAGCGGATGTCCACATCCGTAAACGAACCGCGCACCTGGAGCTCCACGCCCTGGCGGATGCTGGCAAGCTGCAACTCCGACGTCTGCAATGTCGAGGTCGCCTGCACGAAAGGTTGCTCGCGGCGCAGATCGTTGAGCGGAACGCTGAACGCCGCGCCGACCGTCACGTCGGAGATCCGTTCGGAAACGAAAGCGCCGCCGCCTGTGGTCGTCTCGCGCCCGAACCGGCCGCTTGCGAAGACCGACAGGTCCCACAACCGTTCATTCTGGGCGACGACAATGCCCAACTTGTTTTGCTCGACGACGAGAACCTGCCCGAGATAATCCGGGCGCTGGGCCAGCGCGATCTGCATCAGCCGCGACAGGTTCGTCGCGATCCTCGCCGGATCGGTGCTCTCCCTGGCCACGATCTCGGCACCGAGGTCGATGGACAGAAGGTTCAGCAATTGCAGCCGCGCCGAATCCAGCGTCTTCGTCGCCTCGAGCACGCGAATGCGTTGGTTCTCGAGGTCGGCCTCGGTCTGCACGATATCGACTTCGGCCATGCGTCCGGCGGTGATGAGGGTGCGGTTGATGTCGAGGAGCTCCTGCGCGCGCCCGACCGATGCCTGCGCCAGCTTCAGCTCCTCCTGGGCCTGCAGAAGTGCACGATAGGCGAAGATGACCTGGCCGACGGTCTCTGAGACCGTCGCCTTCAGCCGCAGTCGGTTGATCTTCTCCGTCAGGCGGGCGGCCCGCACCGGCGCCATGTTGACGTCGACGCCGCCTCCGCGCAGCAGAGGCTGCGACAATGTCAGCTCCGCCGTGGAGCTGCGTGTGACGATGCCGGCTGTATCGGTCATGTGGTTCGCCCAGGCCAGGCCGAACGTTGCTCCTGTCGGTAGCAGGGCAATGGCGGCCGGCGTGATCTCGGCACTCGTCGTGTTGATGCCGGCAACCTGCTGACGGGTCGCGCCTCCGTTGATCGAGAAATGCGGCGTGAAGCGGTCCTCGACCACCCTCAGATCGAACTTCTGCGCGATCCTGTCGATATAGGCGCTGCGGATCGTCCTGTTGTCGCGCAGCGCAATCGCGATCGCATCGGCAACGGTGAGTGAAATGCCGGCTGGCCTGGCTACCTCCGTGTCGGCTGTGGCGGCCGGCTGCGCCAGGGCTGCCGATGGACGTGCCGCGCGCTTCGCTTTGACGGCGGGTTTTGAGCCTGGCTCCTGCGCCGCTGCGCCGACAAGCGGGACGGCGGCTCCGATCAGCAGCGCGAACGCAATTCCAAGCCGGTGCTTCCGCCGCGCGCCCATCTAGTCCGACCTCAAGGCGACAATCGGATCGAGCCGGGCGGCGCGCGCCGCGGGATAGCTTCCGAAGAACAGGCCGACGACGAGCGCCATGCCGGCCCCCAGCGGCAATGCGACAGGTGCCATAGCGAAGGTCCAGCCGGATGATCGGGCGAAGAGCCAGCCGGTCAGCGTCCCCAGCACCGTGCCGATCGCCGAGCCGGCCGCCGAGAGCAGCAGGGCTTCGATCAGGAACATCACGCGGATATCGTGGCGACGTGCACCGATCGCCAGCCTGATGCCGATCTCCCGCCGCCGCTCCATCACGCTCATCAGCATCACGTTCATCACGCCGACGCCGCCCACCACCAGCGAGACCGTCCCGATCGCCAGCAGCAGGAGGCCGTAGATGCGCATCTGCTGATCGAGGGTCGCGATCAGCTGTCGCGCGGTCTGCACGCTCACGCCGCCGCCGCGCATGCGCGCGCCGAAATATTCGGAGATCTTCTCCGAGACGATCGTATCATCGTTCGCGATGTCGATCCGTGCCGCGACATTGGTGATTTGAGGGGACGGGATCAGGCGGCGTGCGGCCGCATAGGGAATGACGACGGATCGGTCGAGATCGAGGCCGAGGACCATATTGGAGTAGACGCTGGCGAGGATGCCGATGACGGTCATGACCTGGCCGTCGAGTGAAATCTGGTCGCCGATCCTGACGGGCCTGCCGGTGCTCGCCGCGATGTCTTTGGTGAGAACGGCCCCGAGCACCGCGAACGGCGCAAACCCGTCGAGATCGCACGTCCGTCGTCCAGTCGCGATCTCGGCCTTGGCGAGCGAATAGATACCGTCCGTCGCGGCGACGAGGTTGGCCTGAAGCGAGGAGCGGCCGATCCTGACGGACGTGCCCGTGAGGATGAAGGGAGCCGCGGCGATGACGCCGACCCCGACAGCGGCGACATCACGAGCGGCGTCGAGGGGGATCACGGCATTTTTCATTCCGTCCGATCTCGGGGTGACGTTCACGAGGTCGATGCCGAGCACGTCGAATTGCTGCATCGTCTCCTTGCGGGCATTGTAGCCGATGTGAAGCATCGCGATCACGGCGGCTGTCCCGATCGCGATGCCGACCAGCGCAAGGACGGTGCGCCCCCTGAGGGCCTGCAAGTTCGAAGCGGCATCGAAAGCGAGTTCGCGCAGAACCATGCGATCGCCGCTCATGCCGTCGCTCCGACGCAGCGGAGCTCGCCTCTGTTGTCGTCGACGACGCCGCCGTCGCGCATGATGACGCGCCGGGGGCAACGCGCCGCGAGCGAGGGATCGTGAGTCACGATCACCATGGTGACCCCGGACTCGCGGTTCAGGGACAGGAACAGGCCGAGGATGTCGTCGGCGGATTGGCTGTCGAGGTTGCCGGTGGGCTCGTCGGCGAGGAGCAACGCAGGCTCGCCGACGAGGGCCCGGGCTATGGCCACCCGCTGGCGCTGCCCTCCGGAGAGTTCATCGGGGCGGTGCGCCAGACGATCCGCAAGGCCGACACGATCGAGAGCGGTGGCGGCAGCCTGCCGGCGCCGCGCGCCCGCGACGCCGCGATACAGCAGCGGCAACGCCACATTGTCGAGTGCGGACAGGCGCGGCAGCAGATGGAACGACTGGAAAACAAAGCCGATGTGCCGGTTGCGCAGCCGGGCCGCGTCGTCCTCGCGCAGGCTTGCAACGGATATTCCGTTCAGATGAATCTCGCCGCTGTCGGGCCGGTCGAGCAGCCCCATCAGGTTCATCAGCGTCGTCTTGCCCGAGCCCGACGCGCCTGTCAGCGCGCACATGTCTCCGGCGTTGATCAACAGCGTGACGTTCCTCAGCACGGGCGCGCCGCCCGCAACTCCAGCGTAGCTCTTGCTGACGCGGGCAATGCTCAGCATTCCGCGCGACCTCGGTGACGATAGGGCTGCGAACCGCGGTGAAGACCTTGGACCAATGAACGCCTTCGATCGTCCGAACGATTGAGCAGGCCGGCCAAATGATCGCGATGTTGCAGCACCACGGGTGAGCCGCGCCGCTGCAACATTGCTAGTTTGTTGGGATTGTCCGGCATGGGCGTCTCGTGCCTACGAGACACCCACAGGGGCAGCATCTCTAGTTCATAGTGGTGACGTTAAAGACGTAGGTGCACGTCTTAGAGTCCTCAGTGACAAGGGCCCATTGGCAGACTGGACTAGTGCCAGTCCCGTTACCCTTAGAAAAGGTGATGCTCTTGCCCTCACATCCTGGCCCCGGAAATGTGCTGTTCGGTCCGTAGGCGCTAACCACGAGCTGGCACGACTTTCTCGTGAGACCGTCCATATAGTAGAACCGCGTGCTCATGGTGCGAATGTACTGGGTGCTCGCGGCCGTGTGCGTGAGCACTCCGGTCGTGCCGCTGTTGATGTCATGCGGGATAGTGCAAGTGCCGCCGTTGCAGGCGTTGTATGCCGCTGTAAAGTCACGCCCCATGCCGAAGCCGGTGCTGTTGGTCCAGTTGATGGTGATGGTGTCATTGGCATGAACCGTCGTTGCGAAGGTCGCGACGGCAACAAGAGCGGGTAGGATGGAGCGCAGTATGTTTTTCACAGTGTCTTCTCCGCTGACAAAACTGGAAAGCCGCGAGCCGCAGCATCCGGCGGAGAGCTAAAAGGATCATGCGGGTGTATCACAATCTGAGATAATAAAATTTGACACGCTCGCCTTGGACATTTCGACAATTTCTATGTCGCGCGCGGGCACGCGTGGCTCTCGAAGAGAGAGCGAGCGTGCGTCGCGCGTCAGGCCTCGATGATGTCGAGGCTGACGGCCCTGGCGATCGACTGCATAAGAGTCGCGCATTCCAGCTTTGTGCGTGCGCCCTGCAGATAGAGGCGGACGGCCGTCGGCGACAGATGCAGGTCGGCGGCGATCTGCTTCGGGCTGAAGCCGCGCGCGGCGAGCTGAAGTGTCTCGCGCTCGCGTGCCGAGAGCGATCGTCCGAGCTCCTGTGGTCGCAAGCCTGCTAGCCGCACGGCCTGATCGTGAATGAAATGGGCGATGATCAGAAAATCCCGCACATAGGTCATCCGCCGGCTGGCCCAGGTGTCGGTGGTGACGTTCGAGGCGATCGACAGACGTGCATGCTCGCTGACCGGTCCCCGGATCGGGATCGTCATGCCGCGAGAGCCGGTCTTGCGAAAGAACGTGCGTGCATCCTGTGTCTCCGGGGCGGCCTCGCCCCAGTCGACCGGCAGGAAGCCGCTTCGGCCGTTTTGAAAGACGGAGCCTGCCTGAAGGCCGTCATGCTTGAGATATTGCTTCGCCAGGTCATCGTCGGATGAGAGCAGCATGAGCGGGGTGAGCGTGTTGGTCTCGGGTCGGCGCGCAGCTTGGTATGCTACAAGCGTGAGGCCATAGTCTTTCGAAATCCGAGTCAGCACGAGATTCAGTTCATCGAGAGTCGTCGTGCTCGTGATGTTTGCGAGGGTTCCTTCGATCGGCGGAAACATTTGCGTTCCCCAGCCTTGGCTAGTCGTGAGTTGGCCGGGCGGCGAGTGTTCCCGGTTGGGTTGTGGTAGTGTCGGGAGCTGGTGCGAGGCCGTTGCTGCAGCGTCGGATCTGCGGATCGCTGCGCTGAGGACGAGCTCCGATTGATTTCAATCCATTTCATTCACGAATTTTCCCCGCGCGATGGTTCGCAGCTTGTATGGGATCTTCGGGGCGCGTCATTTGGACGCGCTAGACAGAGCTATCTCGGGGTTCAGCCCCGCCATTTAATAGTCGATTCACCATTGGGGGCTGACTTGCAATTTCGCAGATTGCGCGGGCTTGACCGGAACCGTTAGCCTGCGAGCACTGATTCGGCTTCGCGCCTTGAGGTTGATCAGCCGTAAGTGCGATGAGCGCGGCCGGGAACCCTGTCTATGGCGACATGGCGTCCTTATCGATGCATCCGCTTCGGCCGGTTGAAACTGATTGACGTGCGGTTGCTGTCGCGACGACTGGCATGAGGCCAGCCCCCTGCTTGTGACCCGGCAATGATTGGCGGACGTCCAGGTAACACAGACCAGGAGGCCTAAATGGTTGCCATCAATTCCGTCGGCGCGACAGCGCTCACCGTCCTGAAAGCCGCCAACGTTCAGACGGCTACCGAACCCGACGCAAGTCCCATCGGCGTCATCCCTCATGTTAACGCCGTGTCGTCTCGCCTGGCGCCGGGCGTGTCCGACGCGCTGCTGAAGATCGACGCGCTCATCAACGGAAAGGACGCGCTCGTTAACGCAAAGACGGCCGCGGCGAATGCAGGGAAGTCTGCTGGCAGGGTTATCGCTCGCGACGGCTATGTCGAATCGCCCATGATGAAGCTCTCCGAGCTTCCGGCGGATCAGGCTGAATACGTGAAGAGGTTCGGCGCGGATGCGGCGGTGCGCATTGATCCCGTCGAAGTGAGCCGGGCGGACTTCGAGCGCATGGTCCTGCAGCACGCGATGGAGAGCTGGAAGGATCTGCCGGGCTTCAATGAAGCGCTCGCCAACGGAACGTTGAAGATCCAGCGGGCAAGCGACGTGCCCGAAATCGGCTACGAGTCGTTTCAGTACGATCTCTATAGCGGCGGAAACTATTTCGGCGGCGTAGGCTGGAGCGGCATCAACAACAAGAAGCTCTACTTCGAGATCCAGGCGCAAGGCATTAGTCAGGCCTTCGGGTCGATCCGGGGGCAGGAGTTCTATGTGACCTGGCCGGACGCGAGCTTGGCGAAACCTTCGTAAAAAACTGATCAGCCCCGCGGCGTCGGCCCGTACCGGAAGGAGCGGGGGGCAGCGCTGAAGCAGATCGGCAGGTCGTCGGACATGCCGGTCTGTTACGGAGATAGCGACGCATCGGCGGTGACCGCCGGTGCTCTCCGGCAACGCAAGAGAGGGCGGCCTTCCCCCGGGGTTATACCTCATCGCGCACGATGAAGCTCTCCGAGCTTCCAGCGTATCAGGCCCAATATCTCAAGAAGTTGGGGGCGATGCGGCCGTCCGCATTGGCATCGCCAGCGCGGGGGAAGCAGCCTGTCCATCCCACTAGCGATCGCCCCTTATTCCCCATAATTTATATCATAATTTCAATACTATACGAGTTCGCAATTTTGTTCTGAATGGCGCACCAAATCTCCGCTTTTGTGCTCAGTACTATGATTTTATGCAACGGCGTTGCGTGAGCGCTGGGCTGACCGATTTGTGCTCGTGACGAGGAGCGCTCTACGCCAAACCACGATTTCGTACGACCGGTGCCGCTAGACGGTAATAGCTGTGCCTAACGTCAGCGCCCTCACGACGCATGCCATGGGGCGGGCATGTTTCTCTCAGAAGCGGCCTCGTACACCGCTCGGCCTATCCCCGAAGCGTTGCCGGAACAGGCGGTTGAAATGCGAGACATTGGAATAGCCGACCTGGGCGGCAATCTCGGACACTGGGCGGTCCGGGAATTTCGTTAAGAGCGCGAAGGCCCGCTTCAATCTCAACTCATTCACGCGTGCGGTGAATGATGCTCCCGACTTCTCCAGCAACTCCTGAAGATAGCGCGGCGAGATACCCTGGCGCTCGGCAACATGCGCCAGCGAGAGCTCGGGGTCGGTGAAAGATCTCCCGATCAATTCGATTGCAGCGGACAATCGCGCCGCGGCGGCGCCGCCCCTTGCCTGTTGTCGCGCATCGCGGGTCGGGCCGATCACCAGTGCGGCGAGATCGTGGATGTGGTTGACCGCTGCCTGCCGCAGCGCCGTCTCATCGAGACCGGGCTCCCCTTGGATGAGATGCAGATAACCGAGAAGCAGCCGCAGTGGCGAAGCGCCGTGCGAAATCGGTCTCATGACCGCGCCGGCGATATCGTTCGTCCGTACGGCCAGAGCGGCGCGCGGAAACAACAAATGAAGATGCTTCGTCGCGGAAAACAGGGCCGGCTCGTCCGGGCGGACAATCACGGCATCGCCCTCCCTCAGCACCAACTCTCTGCCACGTTGGGATACGGATGCAGCTTCTCCCAGATTTACAAACAAGCCGATCCAGTCCCCGCCATCGGCAGCCAGCGCGCGTGTGCGATGGAGACGCGCCTCGGAGCCGCCGCAGAGCGCGAGGCGCACGCCCGGGAGATTTTGAAGCACGGCCTCCGCCCTGAACGGAATGTCGCTGGGCAGAGGCTCTATGTCTACACGTACCAGCGTCCTTCCGAACTCCTCGCGCCATCGCGCCAGTCTCTCATTTTCAGGCAATTGGTCGGTGGTGAAGCGCCTGGGCGAGAAATCCTCAGCTGCGGACATGGGCGATGCATTCCAATGAATTTCGGACCTAGTGTTCACCCGGAGATTGCAAATTTCAAGCCGGCTCCCTTTGCGCAAAATGCAAAGGACCTGCTCGTATAAGATCAACTGCGTATTGAATTCGAGGAGCCTGCGGCACGCTGACGCATTTTGTCGTGCAGAGTGCGCAGATTGCAAAGTCTGTAACGTATAACGTCAAGCCTCCAGAAAGTGCTGTGGCCCGCCGGCGACAGAAGTGGCGCGGCCGTTATGCGAAATTGCGTCCGACGATTTTGCGCTGGAGCGCGGGCGGCACAGCCGTCTGCCGAGGAATGCTGGGCATGAACACATTTTCAGTTGGCTTGCGCGACGGTTCAGGTCTGAACGGCCCGCGCATTTCGCTCGCGAAAATCGGGCTATCTCTGGCCCTTGCCTTCGCCATGGCACTATTGCTGGATCGAGCCGCGCGGGCTGACTGTACACCCCAGGCGGCCAACGCTGTGACGGCGACCTGCACGGGCGCCACCTTCAATCAAGGCGGCGGCGCGCCTGGCACCAACGCAGGCACCAGCGGCTACGGCACCGGGGGCGAGATTGGCGTTACCGTCAGCGTTACCGCCGGCATCGCCAACTTGATCTCAGGTACAGACTACGGAATATTCGTCGCAAACGGAACGGTCAACAACAACACCAACGCCTCCATCGGGGGCAGCCTTACCGGCATCCGCGCGAATGCCGGGTCTCTCAACCTCACCAATTCCGGCACCATCTCCGGCATCGCCGGCGCCAGCGATGGCGCCTTTGCCCTTTCCGACGCGACGGTGGTCAACAACGCCGGCGCCACCATCTCGGGCGGCACGCGCGGCGTTGTCGCCATTGGCACAGCCGATGTCACCAATGCCGGGACGATCACCGGCATCGCGACCTACGGCATCTACGCTGGAACCAGCGCGACGGTGATGAACAATAGTGCCGCGGCCACCATTACTGGCGGTCAATCCGGAGTTCACTCTGCCGGCACAGCCAATGTAACCAATGCCGGCACTATTACAGGCACGGCGGATTCTGGCATCTTCGCTCAAATCAAGGCGACTGTGACCAATAACACGGCTGCCAGCATCACGGGCGGACAGTACGGAGTTTATGCCAATGCCGCCGACGTCACCAACGCCGGCAACATCACGGGCGGCCTGTCCGGCATTCGCGCGGCCGGCGGTTCTCTCAACCTCACCAATTCCGGGGCCATCTCCGGCACCGCCGGTGCCAGCGATGGCGCCTTCGCCCTAGCCAACGCGACGGTGACCAACGCCGCCGGCGCCACCATCTCGGGCGGGACGCGCGGCGTTGTCGCCATCAGCGCAGCCGATGTCACCAATGCCGGCACGATCACCGGCATCGCGACCTACGGCATCTACGCTGGAACCAGTGCGACGGTGATGAGCAATAGCGCCACGGCCACCATCACTGGCGGTCAATCCGGAGTTCACTCTGCCGGCACAGCCAATGTAACCAATGCTGGCAGTATTACAGGCACGGCGGATTCTGGCATCTTCGCTCAAATCAAGGCGACTGTGACCAATAACACGGCTGCCAGCATCACGGGCGGGCAGTACGGAGTCTATGCCAATGCCGTCGACGTCATCAACGCCGGCAACATCACGGGCGGCCTGTCCGGCATTCGCGCGGCTGGCGGTTCTCTCAACCTCACCAATTCCGGGGCCATCTCCGGCACCGCCGGTGCCAGCGATGGCGCCTTCGCCCTAGCCAACGCGACGGTGACCAACACCGCCGGCGCCACCATCTCGGGCGGCACGCGCGGCGTTGTCGCCATCAGCACAGCCGATGTCACCAATGCCGGCACGATCACCGGTACCTCGACCTACGGCATCTACGCCGGAACCAGCGCGACGGTGACCAACATGACCGGCGCCAGCATCACAGGTGGGATAATCGGAATCCTGGCCGCGGCCGCCGGCGGCTCTTCGATCTTCAATGCCGGCAGCATCAGCGGCGGCACGGCGATCCAGTTTGCCGGCGCCGGCAACACACTGACGCTGGCACCTGGCTCGAGCATATCAGGCGACGTGCTCGGGACGGGTAACGATACGTTCCAACTCGGCGGCAGTGGCACGGCAAGCTTCAACGTGTCGCAGATCGGTGCAGCCGCGCAGTATCAGGGCTTCGGCACATTCAACAAGATCGGCAGCTCGAGCTGGACGTTGACCGGGACCAGCACCTTTGCAGGTCCGGTGAACGTCAATGGCGGCACGCTCAGCGTCGACGGTGACCTTGCTTCGGCGAGCAACCTCACGGTGAGCGCGGGCGCCACGCTCGGTGGCAACGGCATCGTCGGCAACACGACGATCAACGGCGGTACGCTTTCGCCCGGCCATTCGATCGGTCTGCTCACCGTGCAGGGCAGCCTGGTCTTGACGGCAGTGGCGAGCTACATCGTTGAAGTGTCGTCATCCAGTGTCGACCGGGTCAATGTCACGGGCATCGCCACGCTCGGCGGCGCGACCGTCAACGCAGCCTTCAATGGCAGCCTCGTCTCCAAGCAATACACCATCCTCAACGCCACCGGCGGCTTCAGCGGCACATTCAACCCGGTCGTCAACACCAATGGATCGAACTTCAATGCCGCCTTGAGCTATGATGCGAACAACGTCTATTTGAATCTCGCGCTGAATTTCGGCGGCGGCCTCAATATCAACCAGCAGAACGCCGCGAATGCACTGAGCGATTTCTTCAACGCGAACGGCAACATTCCGGCGGCATTCGGATCGCTGACACCAGCCGGCTTGACGCAGATCTCAGGCGAAACCGCAACCGGAACGCAGCAGACGACCTTCGAAGTCATGAACCTGTTCGTGGGGCTGATGACTGACCCGTTCATCGGCGGTCGCGGCGAAACGGTCGCAACAGGAGGCGGCGCGTCGTCGCCCGCCGGTCAACCCACCCTCGCTTATGCATCCAATGGCCCGGCGCGCCCGCGAAGCGAGCGCGACGCCTACGCTGCGGTCTATCACAAGGCGCCGTCCGCACTGCCGTATGAGCCGCGCTGGAGCGTGTGGGCGGCTGGCTTCGGCGGCTCGCAGTCGACCGACGGCAACACTACGCTCGGTTCGAACAACACGACGAGCCGTATCGCCGCTGGCGCGATCGGCGCCGACTACCGCTTCTCGCCCTCAACCATTGCCGGTTTTGCGCTCGCCGGCGGCGGCACCAGCTTTTCCGTCGCAAATGGCGGCAGCGGTCGTTCCGACCTGTTCCAGGCCGGCGCTTTCGTGCGACACACGGCCGGCCCGGCATACATCGCTGCCGCCGTCGCCTACGGCTGGCAGGACATCACCACCGACCGCTTCGTCACGGCTGCTGGCCTCGATCATCTGCGCGCACAGTTCAACGCCAACGCGTATTCTGGGCGCGTCGAGGGCGGCTATCGTTTTGTCACGCCGTGGATGGGCCTTACGCCCTATGCCGCGGGCCAGTTCACGACGTTCGATCTTCCGGCCTATGCCGAGAGCGCCGTCACCGGAACCAATACGTTCGCGCTTGGCTATGCAGCCAAGAGCGTCACCGCCACGCGCAGCGAGCTCGGGTTGCGTTCCGACAAATCGTTCGTGATGCTGGACGGCATTTTCACCTTGCGCGGCCGACTTGCATGGGCCCACGACTTCAATTCCGACCGCAATATCGCCGCCACCTTCCAGACGCTGCCCGGCGCAGCCTTTGTGGTGAACGGCGCGGCGCAAGCGCATGATGCCGTGCTGACGACCGCCTCCGCCGAATGGAAGTGGCGCAACGGCTGGTCGGCTGCCGCCACCTTTGAGGGCGAATTTTCGCAGGTCACCCGCTCCTATGCCGGTAAAGGGGTCGTGCGCTACGCGTGGTGAGAGCAGCGCCATATGCCAAGCGCTCCGGTGCTCCCCCGCTATATCTCAACTCGCGTACAGATAGTTCGGCAACCACAGCGTCATGCCCGGCCAGAGATACATGATCACCATGCACAGGATCACGATCAGCATGTAGGGCATCATGCCGGCGAAGATCTGGTTCAGCGTAACGTGCTTCGGGGCGACGCCCTTGAGATAGAACGCCGACATCGCGACCGGCGGCGACAGGAACGCGGCCTGCAAGTTCACGAACACCAGCGTGCCCCATAGGATCGGATCGATGTTGAAGTGCTTCAGCATCGGCAGGAAGATCGGCACGAAGATGATGATGATCTCGGTCCATTCGAGCGGCCAGCCCAGCACGAAGATGATCGCCTGCGACAGGATCATGAACTGCACGGGCGTCATGTTGAGCGACAGCACCCAGCTTTCCAGCAGCGCCTGACCGCCGAGAATGGCGAACACCGCCGAGAACAGTGCCGAGCCGACGAACAGCCAGCACACCATCGCGGTCGTCTTTGCGGTCAGGAACACCGCTTCCTTGGTGCGCTTCCAGTCGAGCGTGCGGGCGTGGAAAGCGAGGATGAAGGCGCCGGCGGCGCCGACGCCGGCGGACTCGGTCGCGGTCGTGATGCCGAACAGGATCACCCCCAGCACCACGACGGTGAGGATGCCGAGCGGCATCACCGACGACGTCAGGAGCTTCAACACTTCGAAGCGTTCGCCGTCCATGCGCAAGTAAGAGCGCACCGTCCACGCTGCCATCACGACGGCTGATATCGCGAACCAGATGTAGAACTGGGTGTCCGGTCCCTTTTCGGCGGGCGACAGCTCCTTCGGCTCGACCGGGCTGCCGAGCTGCTGCAGGCCTTCGACGGCTGCGCTCGCGGCGCCGGCCTGCTGGTGGATCACGACGTACCACCAGACCGTGCCGAGCGTGGCCGCGGTCATCAGGAACGGCACCAGCGCAATGAGGAAGTTCTGCACGACCGCGCCATAGCCCATCGGCTTGCCGTCGATCGCGAGCACCTTCGCTTTTGCCGGCGACAACAGCGCCTTGGACAGCCCGACGAACAGGTTCGGCGAGTAGAGGGTCGAGAACTTCGTGATCCATTCCGGCACGTTGACGCGGGTCTGTTCCTCCGGCAGCGGCGGGGCGATCTTCGGGTTGATCATCGCCCAGCCCAAGACATAGACGAGATAGAGGAACGCCAGGAAGAAGCTCGGAAGCATCGCGGCCGCATAGAGCTTGACCACGGACTGGCCCGCGACCGCGGCGTAGACGATGATCATCACCGAGGGCGGGATCAGGATGCCGAGCGTGCCGCCCGCAGTAATGACTCCGGAGGCGAGCTTGACGTCGTAGCCGGCGCGCAGCATCGGGTTGAAGGCGATCACGCCCATCAGCACCACGACCGCGCCGACGAGCCCTGAGGCGATGCCCCAGAAGGTGCAGACGATCAGGGTCGCGACCGCGAGCGAAGCGGGCACGCGGCGGAAGGCAAGCTGGATCGAATAGAACATCTTGTCGACGAGGGCGCCGCGCTCCATCACATAGCCCATCAGCACGAACAACGGGATGGAGATCAATACGTCGTTGGTCATTGCGCCGTAGCTGCGCTGGACCATCAGCTCGAACACCTTGTTGTGCGTCCAGTTCTGCGACGGGTCGTAGAAGGCGATGAAGCCGAAGAACATGCCAAGGCCCATCAGAGTGAACGCCGTGGCGAAGCCCATCATGATGACGACGACGATGAGCGTCAGCATCAACAGGCCGAGTGCCGGATCGCTCATGTGTTCAGGTCCCCGCCCATGCCGCGCTGCCGCGCCATTTCATCGATGCGCTGCGCGCCCTCGATGGCGAGCTTGCGCGATTCCTCGTCCACGTATTCAGAGTGCGCGAGCTGCTCCTCGATGACGTCGGTCTCGGCGACGTCGGCAAGTCGGCTCGGCCATTCGCCGGTCTTCAGGCACACGACGCAGCGGATGATCTCGGCGATCCCCTGCAGCATGATCAGCGCACCCGCGATCGGGATGACGGTCTTGAAGTGGTAGACGGGCGGGCCCTCGGCCGTGACGTTGGAATGCTCGTTGATGGCCCAGGAGTCCGCGGCGTAGAAGTAGCCGGCATAGATCAGCGCGGCGATGCCCGGGATGAAGAACACGAAGTAGAGAACGAGGTCGAGCGCGGCCTGCGTACGCGGGCGCATCGAGGAATACAGGAAGTCGCCGCGGACATGGGCGTTCTGCGCCAGCGTGTAGGCACCGGCCAGCATGAACAGCGATCCATACAGCATGTTCTCGGCGTCGAAGATCCAGGCCGTCGGCATGTTCACGGCATAACGCTTGAACACTTCGATGCAGACGACGCTCATCAGGACGATCATCAGCCAGGCGGTCGCCTTGCCGACCCAGGTCGAGATACCGTCGATCGTGTGCAGTAAACGCTGTACGCTCATGTGACAAGGTTCGGCATGAGAAGCGATTCCAACATAGCACAAGGCACCGCCCGGGTGTCGGTCCGGACGGCGCCTTGCCGGCTTTATTTAGGCGTCAGAGCTTCTTCGCCGCGGCGGTCGGCCCGAAATAGTGATCGTAGGCCATGCGGCGGCTCACCACCGTATCCTGCTCCCACTGCGTCGCGCGCTTGGCAAACTCGATCTGCGACTGCACGATCTCCTTGAACAGCGGGTTCTCCGCCGCCTTCTTCTTGACCACGTCGTCGTAGATCTCGAGCTGCTGCTTCAGGATGCTGTCCGGCGTCTTGTAGAACTTGACGTTGTCCTTGGTCTGCAGCTCGATGTAGTCCTTGGAGTAGCGGTCGATCGCCTTCCAGGACATGTCGGCCGACGCCGCGTCCACCGCGTTGGCGATGATCGCCTTCATCTTGTCAGGCAGTGCGTTGTACTTGTCCTTGTTGAACATGATCTCGAATTGCTCGGCGTTCTGGTGATAGCTCTGCAGCATGCAGACCTTGGATACGTCGGGGAAACCGAGCACGCGGTCGGAAGTGGCGTTGTTGAATTCGGCCGCATCGAGCAGGCCGCGGTCCATGGCAGCTACGATTTCGCCGCCCGGCAACGCGTTCACGGCTGCGCCCATTCCCGAATACACGTCGATGGAGATGCCGACGGTGCGGAATTTCAGACCCTTGACGTCCTCGGGCTTGGCGATCGGCTTCTTGAACCAGCCGAACGGCTGGGTCGGCATCGGCCCGTAGGGGAAGGAAACCACGTTGGCGTTGATCGACGCGTAGAGCTTTTCCAAGAGCTCCTTGCCGCCGCCATAGCGGTGCCAGGCCAGCAGCATATTGGCGTCCATCGCAAAGCCCGGTCCCGAGCCCCAGAGCGCCAGCGCGGTCTGCTTGCCATAGTGATAGACCAGCACGCCATGACCGCCGTCGAGCACGCCCTTGGACACGGCATCGAGCAGGCCGAAGGCGGGCACGACAGCGCCTGCCGGCAGCACTTCGATTTTGAGGTCGCCGCCGGTCATGTCGTTGACCTTCTTGGCGTAGTCGAGGGCGTATTCGTGGAAAATGTCCTTTGACGGCCAGGTGCTTTGCCAGCGCATGCTGATCGGCCCCTGGGCGCTGACGACGCTCGGCGTGGCCACCGTCGCGGCGGCCCCCGCAGCAGCGACCTTGAGAAAGCCGCGGCGGCTCGAGGTGCTGCGCTTATTTGATTTGGTCATGGCTGCCTCCTCCCATAGCGATCCCTTGCGGATCAGCTCCTTTTTTAGTTGGAACAAGTCAAAGTCCTGCGCGGGGGTTTGGCAAGAATGTTCGAGGAGATGCGACGCTACGACGCGGACTACAGTGACGATGCGCCGCAGCAGGACCAGACCACGGAAGCGTAGCCACCCTTCGGAAGAGCAGATCATCGGAATTTTGGAAGAGCATGAGGCCGACGTTTCGGCCGCCGATCTGCCGCAGGTATGGCCTCAGCGACGCAAGCATCTACCGACGTCAGCATCTACAAATGAAAAGCGAAGCTCGGCGGGATGGACGTGCCGGAGGCCTAACGGCTGAAGACGCTGGAGGACGAGAACACGCGGCTGAAGCGGTTGCTGGCCGACGCCATGGTCTGAACGGAATGTATGGTCCACCCCGTCCGTGCAAGGTGTCGTGACGTCGTGGTTGACAATGCAACGCGGTTTAGACGCTGGCGCCTTAAATATATAATTATATCAATGATATACGAGTTCGCAGCTTTATTCTGAATGGCACGCCATTTCCCTCTCCTTGTTCGATCCCTGTTGCCATGAACCCGCTCGCCGCCGAGCGCGGCGAAGCCGAACTGCGGTCACACTGCACGCGATGCACGCTCGAACTCCGCGGCCGCGGGGGCTGCGAGCGATCCGACCGGATCGAGCCGACGTTGCCTCAATGGTGGGCCGACACGCCCTTGACGCATTGCGTCAACAGATCAGCGGTGGCGGATTGCCCGACATCACCCAGGCTGATCATGCCGACCATCCGCTTGCTCTTGTTGATCACAGGCAGCCTGCGGATCTTCAGCGTCTCCATGTGGTGCACGGCTTTCGCCAGATCGTCGTCTTCCCGGCAGCAATGGATGCCTTCAGTCATCACGTCCCGCGCTGTCATGCCCGCGGCGTTGAAGTCCTTGCGCGCAAGGCCTTTGCAGACGATGTCGCGATCAGTCACCATCCCGATCAAATGGTCATCTTCGCCGATCGGAATGCAGCCGATGTCGTGCCCTCGCATCAACTTCGCGATCTCGGTAATCGGGGTGTCGGGGCTGACCCAATCGACGCCCTTGTGCATCACGTCCTTGACTTTCATGGAGGACCTCCCTTGCGAACACAGCCCCCCCGCGACGTGACTATACTACGAACTGGACGCAACCGCACGCGTCGCCGCGACGGGCGTGCCTGGAATCATCCTGCTGTCACGCCGTCAGTCGTGCCTGCTGAAGCGTCCATGCGGTGCATTGGCCGTCAGGCGCGCGAACTGCGCATGGGTGAGCTGAAGCAACGTCTCGTGATCGCCGGCTTCGATGTAGACCTCAGGCTGGGCCTGGATGCTGTCGTCGACGATGAGATCGAGGCCGTAGCATCGGCCAACCGCCGGAACGGCTCCGGGCGCGCAGTCCGCGAACAGCCGGTTGATCTCGCTTTCGTTGGCCATGGCGAGATCCTCGCCAAGCCTCTCCTTCAGGTCCGGCAGGTTGAGATGGTGCGAAGCCGGCACGACCGCGAGCATATAGCCGCCGTCATGCCGCAGCACGATGGCCTTGGCGAGGTGATCGCCCGAGACGTGACAGGCCTGCGCCGTGCGGGCGGATGACATGGTGAGAGTGTGTGGGATCTCGGCATACTCGATGTTCTCGGCAGCCAGATACCGGTGCAATGTGGGGGCAATGGTCATGGCGTCGCCTTTCGGATGGGTGTGCGAGCCATCCAGCGTGAGGCTGCCCCGCCGCACGATGGGCGGCCGCGTGATTGCCGGGCTTCAGCATAGACCTTGCCCTCGAAGGCCGCAATCAGGGCGTTTTTCCAGCGAAGCGGACACCGGTTCGCGCGAAGAAAGCGCGCAAGACAGCATCTGGAGCCCGGTTCCGATTCGTCGGACATCCCCGAGATGTGCCTGAGCCACTACCCTCATTCGCTATACGTGCCCGGCTGCCGCTGATATGATCCTCGGACGGTAAACGGCAGCTCGCCACCATACTTATTCTGCGAGGCCGGCCTTCTGATCGAACTCGATCCCGCTCGCGCCATTTCGCATTGCCTCGATAAGAACGCTGAACAAATTCGTCAATGGCTGTCGTGTCCCCACTCACATTGGGAGATGTGCCATGGCTGCATCGGACTGGCGTCTCGAAGGCGAATGGATGAAAAATTGCAATTGCGCGTTTGGCTGCCCCTGCGATTTCAACGCTCTACCGACCCACGGCTATTGCAAAGGCATGGTCGGCATGCGGATCGCGAGGGGGCATTTTGAAGGTGTCAAGCTCGACGGCCTTTGTTTTGCGGTCGTGGTGGATTTCCCCGGCGCGCTGCATCAAGGCAACGGCAAGATGCAGCCCATCGTCGACCAGCGCGCCACGCCGGAGCAGCGACAGGCACTGTTCAACATTCTGTCGGGCAAGCATTCGGCCGAGGGCACGCTGTTCCATATCTTCAGCCTGATCGTGACGACCATTCACGATCCGGTTTTCGCGCCGTTCGAATTTTCCTTCGACAAGAATGGCCGTGTCGCAAAGCTCATTGCCGGCGATGTGCTGGAGACCGAGGTGGAGCCGATCAAGAATCCCGTGACCGGCGCTCCCCATCGCGTTCAGGTGGTCATGCCCGAGGGCTTCGAGCACAGGGCTGCCGAGGTCGCGTCCGCCAATATCCGCTCGACCGGTGCGATCTCATTCGAGACCCAGGGCACGCACAGCTCGCTCGCCAATGTCGTGCAGACGCCCGAGGGCGTTGCGGCGTGATGCGGCGCTGACACCGAGACAACATCCCGGTGTCAGCTCCTCATCGCCATCCTGGACAAATCGATGCAGGGGCGGCTGATGTTGGAACACCTGCTCCACCGCGACCGGCTGATCGTCGCGATCGGGACCGCCGCAGTGGTGGCGCTCGCCTGGGCCTATCTCGCTGCGGGCGCCGGCATGGATACCGAGATGATGGCCGACATGCCGGACATGGCGCCGATGCCATGGACGCCGCTTTATGCAGTGCTGCTGTTCGTGATGTGGTGGATGATGATGATCGCGATGATGGCGCCGAGCGCGGCGCGCACCGTTCTCTTGTATGCGACCGTCAAGCGCAAGCAGGAGACTGCCTCCCGCGCCGCGATCGATACCTGGATCTTTCTCGCCGGCTATCTCGTGACGTGGGCCGGGTTCAGTCTCGCTGCGGTCCTGGTGCAAGGGGCGTTCGAACGCTTCGGGTTGCTGTCGATGGCGATGGCCAGCACCAGCGCGATTCTGGGCGGCGGCGCTCTGATTGCCGCGGGGCTTTATCAGTTCACGCCGCTCAAGCAGGCCTGCTTGCGCTACTGCGAGAGCCCGCTGTTGTTTCTCAGCAGGCATTGGCGGCCCGGCACGCGCGGGGCAATCCGCATGGGATTTCGCCACGGTAGCTACTGCGTGGGCTGCTGTTGGTTTCTGATGATATTGTTGTTCGTCGGCGGCGTGATGAACCTGGTCTGGGTCATCGGTATCGCGCTCTATGTCGCCGCGGAGAAGCTGCTGCCCTTCGGCCGAAGATTGAGCTATGCGGCAGGCGCGATCCTCATTCTGTCCGGCGCGATCGTTCTCGCGCGCGCAGTGTGACGCCCGGAACTGCGGGGGGGCTGCTGAATGCCGCCTTCCCAATATGCCAATACCGCCCGGTTGCTCAAAACCGGCTGACCACCGTGATCATACGGACGTCGCAAGCCGAAAAATTGAGCTTTGTTCCAACCGAAACTTAAGGCTGGCCTGACTAGCTTCGGGCCATGGACAGGCCCGCATCCCGTTTCCGGCTGTGGCCGTGCCTGTGCAATCGAGGCGGAGAAGAGGCGTGCTGTTTTCGGCGATGAGCACTGTTCTGCCCCTGCGGCCGACGCGGGAGAGGGCATGATGATGCTCGCGAGATCAATCCGCAGGGTGGCGCTGACGATTCTGCGCAATGCACCGCTGCAGGTCGCATTGTTCTTCCTGCCCCTGGTCTGGATCGGCTACTTCGCGATCACGTCATCGGAGCGGGCGGATGCGATCGAGCAGGCGCGGTCGCACGGCGACAGCGTCGCCGAATTGTTCGAGGAAAACACCGAACGGATCTTCGAGCGCGTCGATCAGTCATTGCTGGTGGTGCGAGCGCTCTACGCCCAGGACCCGCTCACCTTCAGCCTGAAGTCATGGTCGGACAAGGCCCGCATCGCGACCGGCGACGTGGTTCAGTTCGCACTGATCGGATTGGACGGCTACATGCTCGATACCACGGCGGGCTATTCCGGCCCGCCGCTCTATCTCGGCGATCGCGAGCACTTCATCAACGTCATGGCGCAAGCCGATGATCGCCTCTACGTGGCCAAGCCGGTGCTGGGGCGGGTGTCGCATCAATGGACCATCCAGCTCGCGAGAAAGGTGTTCGACCTCGCGCGGAATCCGGCCGGCGTGGTCGTCGGCTCGATCAGCGTGGATGTCATCGGCAGGTTCTACGAAACGGCGAAGCTGGGCGCCGGAGGAACGCTAGTGCTCAGAAATGCGAACCACGTCGTGCTCGCCGCCCGGGGCATGGACCAGGGCTCCGTGCTGGGACAACGCGCACCGAACCGCGTCGAGGGCGAGCTGGGTGACGGCTTCTACGCGCAATATTGGAACGAGAACCGACCGAACCGCAGCGACCGGCTGATCACCGCGCGCAGGTCGCGCGCGTTTCCGCTCATCTTTACCGTCGGCATTTCGGAGCAGGAGATCTATTCCCGCGCCGCCTTCAGGCAGAAGGTCTATTTCGGCGGCGCGCTGCTGCTTACGTTCATCATCCTGGCCGCAACGACGTTCCATTGGCGGCGGCAGCAGGCGCTGGATCGCGCCCACCGTGAGCTGCACGATTTTGCCAGCAAGTTCGAGGACGCGCTCAGAAACCTTCCCCAGGGCTTGAGCATGTTCGACGGCCGTGACCGCCTGATCGCGTTCAACCGGCAATGGCTCGAACTCTACGGACTCATACCGGAAGACATCCGGATCGGCATGGACTTCCGGGAGGTGTTCGCGAAGCAGACCGCCGTGCTCGACGTTGAGGCGTACCTCGTCGATTTGAAGAACCGGCTCGCCCAGTCGGAGCAGATCTCGAACACCGTGCAGTTTCCGGATGGACGGGTCGTCTACATCTCCTACGGCCGGCGCGAAGGGGGCGGCTGGGTTGCTACGCATGAGGACATCACCGAGCGCAAGGCGTCGGCGGACCGCATCGAGCGGCTGGCGCATTATGACAGCCTGACCGGTCTTGCCAATCGCAACCTGTTCAAGGAGCGCATCGACGCGGCGCTGGCCCGCTCCCGCCGGCTGGAGCCCGCGTTCGCGGTGCTCCTGCTCGATCTCGACAAGTTCAAGTCCGTCAATGATGCGCTCGGCCATCAATGCGGCGACGCGTTGCTGAAGCAGGTTGCCGACCGGATCAAGTCGCAGATTCGTGACGCCGATACGGCGGCGCGAATCGGCGGCGACGAGTTTGCCGTGATCGTGGCGCCGGGCCGGGCCGCGATGCGCGACGGCGCTGCGAGCCTGGCGGCGCGGCTGGTCCAGGCCATTGCCGAGCCCTATCATATCGATGGCCATCCCGTCGTGATCGGCTGTAGCATTGGCCTTGCACTCGTGCCCGAGCACGGCACGCGGGTCGACGAGATCCTTCGCAACGCCGATCTTGCGCTCTACAGGTCGAAGAATGCCGGCCGAAGCTGCTTCCATGTCTATTCAGCGGAGCTCAAGGCCGAAGCGGATCAGCGCAACGTGCTCGAGATCGAGCTGCGCGAAGCGATCTGGCGCGAGGAGATCGAGGTGTTTTATCAGCCGGTGATCGAGCTCGGCACCGGTCGGGTCAAATCGGTCGAGGCCCTGGCGCGCTGGCATCACGGCACCAAGGGCTACATTCCTCCGGCAGAGTTCATTGCGGTTGCGGAGGCGGGGGGCCTGATCGTCGAGCTCGGCAATCAGGTGCTCGCCAGGGCCTGTCGCGATGCGACGAGCATGCCGGCCGATGTCAAGGTCGCTGTCAACCTCTCCGCCCTGCAATTTGCCGGCACCAATCTCGTCGACACCGTGACGTTTGCGTTGGCGCAGAGCGGCCTTCCGCAAACCCGGCTCGAGCTCGAGATCACCGAGAGCGTATTTCTCGCCGACACCGAGGAGAACCTCAAGACGCTCCAGCGCCTCAAGGCGCTCGGCGTCTCCATTGCCCTCGATGATTTCGGTGTCGGTTACTCGTCATTGTCCTATCTGACCGCGTTTCCGTTCGACAAGGTCAAGATCGACAAATCATTCATCGACCGGGTCGATCGCAGCGAGACCGTTGCCGTGCTGAAGTCCATCGTGCAGCTCGCGAAGACGTTGAAGCTGTCGATCGTCGCCGAGGGGGTCGAGTCCTCCGAACAGGTCAGACGGCTCCAATCGCTCGGCATCCCGCTCGGCCAGGGATTTCACTTCAGCAAGCCCGTGCCGCTCGCCGGCCTCTCCTGGCAAGGCCCCGCGGCGCGCCGGAAACGGCGGGCGGCGTGAGCTGAATGCCTCCGGCGTTTGTCATCATGGCCCGCCACTGCAGCCCTTGCGCCCAAGAGTAGCAGGTGAACCTCCCTGAATTGCCGAAGGACGGCGCCGCGCGAAGGACTGATATCGCCGGTCGAGCAGGCTGATCGGCTCGGACCATGCGCCGAGCTCGCGCGCCGTCAGAAGCCGAAGCGCAATCCGGCGTTCACTCCGACGCTGTTCGCGCCGCGATTGGCGACCAGTCCCTCGGCCGAAACGGTGAGCCGCGCATTCGGACTGACGTCGTAGCCAATGCCGCCGGCGATCCGGACATAGGTGTCGTTGAACGGCCGCACCGGCGTGAAGATCGGCACGGCCGGTGCCAGAGTGAATGTCGTCTGCAACACCCGCGTCGCATCGCGCAGGTCCTTCTCCACGGTGACGTCGACGAAGCTGTCGGCCCGTGCACCGAAGACGGCGATACGAGGTTGGAAGCGAATTCCGCCGCTGACTACGGCTGATTGTAGCGACTGGCCTGCCACCGTCTGGGTCAGGAACGGATCGCCCGTCTCCGAATAGCCGTCCACACGGGTGTGCGAATAGGTGAAGCCGCCGATCGGGCCCAGACGCCCGAGGCCCACGTCAAACAGGTACCCGGCTTTGATCGCGGCGACGCTTGTGTTTCCATCGGTCTTCGGGGTGATCGGCGCGCCAAATCCGGTGCGCGAAACGTCAAATCGATTCCAGCCATAAGCTGCAACCGCGTGCACGAACAGCGCGCTGGTGTCGTAGGCGAAAAAACCACCGAGATGGTAGGAGTCGAGGTCGGTCGAGCCAAGTCCCTGTCTGAAATCGGCGGCCGTGCGGGTGTAGCCGAAGGTTGGACCGATGGTGACGTTCGGCGTGACGTAGAACTTTGCTCCGGCCAGCACGCCGCCCGAATCATAGCTGTACTTGGTCGAGCCGAATGCGTCGGCGCGGTCGCCGTGATGGTAATTGCCCTGAACGAACAGCGCGATCCGACAAGGATTTGCGATCGGCGGTGCCTTGACGACGGGAGCCTTGGTGACCAGCGGCGCTGGCGCCGCGGGCGCCTGATCGATGCAGGCCTGTCCGCGGCCGGTGTCGAGTTGCGAAAACAGGTCGCGGGAAAAATCCTGGCCGCTGAGCTGGGCCATGCTCGGCAGCGCCGCCGCGGTCTCCGGCGCGAATAGAAGATTTGATGCCACGCGCTGGAGATAGCCGGTTCCGAGTGCCGCGATCGGGGAGGCCGCGAGCTGGATCACGATCGCCGATGAATTGTTGCCGGTCTGCGCGACCGCCGAGGCATTGGTCGGGCCGACCTGGATGACATAGGCATGGCTGAAATCGCCGGTCTGGGTGATCGCCGCGGTATTTGTTGCATCAACCTGGATGATCGCGGTACGGTTGTAAAAACCGGTCTGGGTGACCGTCGCCAACGGATTCGGCGCCAACTGAACGATGCCCGCAATGTTCTGCCCGGGTCCGAACGCCTGGTTCACGACGATCGGCCCGTCCAAGGACACAAAGCCGTAGCCGGTGGTATCGATGAAACCAGTCTGGGCGCTCGCCGATTCAGCGAGCAGCACAGTGGCGGCCAGCCCGAGCGCGTAGCCACACAACCATTGCCCAGACAATGCCTTGCCAGCTGATTTGCTCTTCATCGCCCCACCTTGCCCCGCCTGAAAGGAACGCGCTTGAATCCGCCGACGATGGGCACATTAGCGCAGTGGGACCCGGCTGCCTGTTGCCGCGAGGTGACAGCCGCTGATATCTTTCGACACAGTTTTATCGGCGATGATTGACGCGGGAACCCGCGCCAGCGATCAGGCTTGCGCGGTTCCAATTGCGATGGCTCTGGCCGGCGCCGCTGCAGACTACATCTTCTTCTGCAAACCCAGCGATTTCATCAGATTATCCAAAGTCTGCTGTGATTGCGGCGAAGCACCCTTGCGGACCTGCCGGTAGACATCTGAATCGGTGAGCGCGGGTCCACGCTCGTCATCGCTCTCGGTTCCATCCGGCGCCGTCGGTCCATTCGGGGTGTTGCCACCTTCGGTGTCGGTGCCATCAGGCGAGCCGGGCTTCGAGCGCTGGATGATCGTCGCCGAGTTGCCGCCGTTGCGCTGCTCGATATGCGTGTAGCCGGGGCGGGTATCCACCCGCTTGTCCGTCTTCGCCGGATCTCCGCTCTGGGTGATGTTCGCCGAATTGCTGCCGTTATTCACCGAGGTCGTCTCGGCTCGCAACGACGCGCTCGCGAGAGCGGCCATCAGGCTTCCAGCGACCACGAAAGCCGGCCATTGGATCAGCTTCATCTGTTTCTCCTGTCATGAAACGCGCGTTGGACGAGGGGGCTCGCCCAACCGCGTCCGGCTCCGACCTTGCGAGCCGACGTCCTACCATTGACGAACGTTGACGCGATTGCCGTTTCCAACCTGCATGGCGCCGGCGCTGTTGTCACGGCCACGTTGGCTGAGGCGGGTCGAGTTGCCGTTGCCGAGCTGAAGCTGGCTCGACGTGTTGCTGGTTCCGGATTGCCGCGCGCCGGCTGACATTCCGTTGCCGGCCTGCACCTGGCCATTCATGTTGTATTGGCAGTTCTGGCTGACGTTATCGCTGGCGCCGTTACCGATCTGCGTTCTGGCGTGCACGCATGCCGTGACACCGCCGGCGAAAGCAGGAGCGGAGATCAGCACCAGCGCAGCGCTGGTGACGAACAGAAGCTTTTTCATCGGGTTTCTCCCTTCGAGGGTTCGCGACGCGGAAAGGAATGTGAGGACGGGCCGTCACTGTTCCTTTCCGCGCGATGAGATCAGCGGATCAGCGGCGGCTGCGCTGCCAAACCCCACCGTAGTTGCCGTCGCCGTTCTGGCCGATGCCGGCGTTGTTGTTGCGACCGACCTGATGGATGCCGGCGCCGTTGCCGTTACCGAACTGAATGACCTGGCTGTCGTTGTTGCGGCCCCTCTGGAAGGTCTCGGCGGCGTTGCCGTTGCCGTTCTGCACGATCGAAGAGGAGTTGCCTGCAAACGCGCTCGAAGCAGTGAGCGAGAGGACGGCGGCGGAGACGATGAGGATGGAGCGAAACATGGGCGTGATCCTTTCTGGTCAGTTCGAGCCGCGTGATTGCGTTCGATGGTTGGACGATAGGACTCATCGGCGCATACTTCCGTGTGATGGATCACAGTTATCGAAGGATTCGGAATTCTCACGCTGCCATCACGAAATGATGAAGAGTTTTTCAATGCTCATGATAGAGAGTTGCGAATAAATTGATATGCAACCGATCAGGTCGATCTGGACCAGGTCTACCTTCACATTCGACTCCCATCCTGCCGAGCGGCCAACTGCCGGACCCAACCCGCGCCTGCCCGTCCTGGCACTGCCCTTGCTCAGTCATGACCCAACCCCTGGCTTCGGAGGAGAGGCCGTTTCAGGTTGAGGCAAGTGATGCAGGAAGTGTCCCGTTCTGGTGCTGCTGATGAACTCCGGCTCGACGCGTTGATCGCCGACTTATGGTGGCGCGTTCGGCTGATCAACACCGACATTCTCGAGGAAGAGGCTCGCGCCGGGGTGTTCGACCCGACTCAGCCGACCTATCCGCTGCTCGCGCTCAACCTTCGCGCCCGGCGCGACAATTTGGTCGCGACCATCGGCGTGCTCGAGCTACGCGCGAAATCGGTGTCCGAAGCGGCTTGACGGCGGTTCGCGGGCGCGTCGGCAGCGCAACGACTGGGTTAACCTGCCGGCCGCAGCACCGGAAGCGGGCTCGGGATGCAACGCGCATCATCGCATGGCTCGAATGCCTCCGGCGCTTGTGCCGGTAACAGTTGAATTCAGACCGCGCCTGTCCGTGCTATTGCTGGTCTCTGCAATCCCGCGAGGCCTTCATGCTCCCCATTCCCGCCGATATCTTCACCGAGCCCGAGGACGTCTCGCCCGACGGACTTGCCAATCTCGGCCCCCTCCGCCGTCTCGCCGGCACCTGGCAGGCGGACAAGGGCATCGACATCAATCCGAAGGCGGAAGGGCCGGAGCGGCGAACGTTCATCGAGCGCATCCGCATGGACCCGATCGATCCGCAGGCCAACGGGCCGCAGCTGCTGTACGGGCTGCGTTATCACATCCACATCAACACGCCCGAGGAAGACATCACCTTCCACGACCAGGTCGGCTACTGGCTGTGGGAGCCGGCGACCGGGTTGATCATGCAGACGCTGGCGATCCCGCGCGGGCAGGTGCTGCTGGCCTCGGGCAAGGCCGGGCCGGATGACAGGACGATCTCCGTTACCGCGAAGCGCGGCGACACCGCCTACGGGATCTGCTCGACCGATTTTCTGGAACAGGCCTTCCGCACTGACTCCTACCGCTGCGACATCACCTTCAACGACGACGGCAGCTGGACCTATCTGATCCAGACCGAGTTGCTCGTGCGCGGCGCGCCGTTCAATCATCGCGACACCAACACACTCCAGCTCGTCGCGCCGCCAAAGCTCAACCCGCTGGCGGTGATCGTCAACGATCGCGCCAAGGAGAATGCAGGTGGCGATGGATCAGCGGCCTGAGCGTTGCCCGGAGGATTGCATGAAGCCCTATGTCATCTGTCTGATGCATTCGAGTCTCGACGGCCGCACGCATCCCAGCCGCTGGCGCCCGAAAGGCGCGGGCACGGACTGGTTCGAGACGATCCATGACGAGCTCGGCGGCGATGCCTGGGTGATCGGCCGCGTCACCGGGTCGGAGTTCGCCAAGGGCAAGCCCTATCCCGCGACGGACGCGAAATTTCCGCGCGAAAACTGGTTCGCGCGGCGCGATGCGAAGACCTATGGCGTCGTGCTCGATGCGCAGGGCAAGATCGGCTGGGGTCGTGCGGACATCGGCGGCGATCCGATCGTCGTCGTGCTGACCGAAAACGTCCCGGATTCGCATCTCGCCGGGCTCCGCGGCGAGGGCGTGTCCTACATCTTTGCCGGCAAATCCGAGATCGATCTGGGGCTGACGCTGGACATTCTCGCCCGCGAGCTCGGCGTGAAGCGTCTGCTGGTCGAGGGCGGTGGCGTCGCCAACGGCGCGTTCCTGCGCGCCGGCCTCATCGACGAATTCAATCTGATCCTCAGCCCCGCGATCGACGGCGCAAAGGGCGCCCCGTTCGTGTTCGATTCGACGGAGGCGGACAGCGACCGGCGCGCGCCGATCACCGCGATGATGCTGGAGAGCACCCGCGAGCTCGGCGGCGGCGTCCTGCTGCTGCGATATCTGATCAAGAACGATCCGCAAGCCGCGAGCCGGTAGGGCGCGGCCATGTCCGATACATCCGAGCACATCGTCATCGTCGGCGCCGGCGCGGCCGGCCTGATGGCGGCGCGCGAGCTGGCGCGTGCCGGCCGGAAGGTGACGATTCTGGAGGCGCGCCAGCGCTGTGGCGGCCGCATTCATCCGCTGCCGGCCTCGGATTTCGGCTATCCCGCCGACGGCGGCGCTGAGTTCGTCCATGGCGAGGCGCCGGTCACGCGCGCACTGCTGCGCGAGGCCGGGCTGTCCCTCCAGGAGCTTGAAGGCGAGCAGTGGAGCTTTGACGGGACCAAGCTCTCCCGCGAGGAGCGCCTCGATCCGCATGAGGCGGAGCTTCAAGCCGTGCTGCGGGACTTGAAGGACGACCTCACGGTCGCCGACTTCCTGCGCCGGTATTTCGCCGGGGACGACTACGCGCCGATGCGCCATTCGATCGAACGCATGGTCGAGGGTTATGACGCGGCCGATCCTGAGCGCGCGTCCACGCTGGCGCTGCGCGCGGAATGGATGGATGGCGGACATGCTCCGCAGGCGCGCATCGATGGCGGATACGGCGCGATGATCGACGTGCTGGCCGCCGACTGCCGCAGGCACGGCGTCACCATCCGCCTCGGCAGCGTCGTGTCGGCCATTGCGGAGGAGGGCGGCGCGGTGGCCGTTCGCTGTGCCGGCGGCGATGTGCACGCCTGCGATCGCGTGATCCTCACCGTGCCGCTGCCGCTGCTGCGCGAGATCGCGCTGCCGGCGGGCGCGCGCGCGAAGCTCGCTGCTGCCGACGATATCGGCTTTGGCAACGTCATCAAGATCCTGCTGCGCTTTGCGCGACCATGGTGGCGCGAGCGCAACGACAAGCTCGCGGACATGACGTTCCTCTTGTCCGACCAGGCGATCCCGGTGTGGTGGACGCAATATCCGAGCCAGCATGCCGTGCTCACGGGCTGGTTCGGTGGCCCGCGTACGACAGAGCTGGACAGCCTCGATCCGCAGGGACTGATCGATGTCGGGGTCGATTCGCTCGCCGTCGTCTTCGGCCTGCCGCGCGATGACATCGCGCGCGAGCTGGTGGCGACGGCGGCGACCAACTGGGCGCATGATCGCTTTGCGCGCGGCGCCTATTCGTGGGCGACGCCGCGGACGCGGGAGGCACAAGCGATCCTCGTACGTGCCGATGGGCGGGTGCTGTTTTCCGGCGAAGCGCTCTATCGCGGCCGCGACATGGGCACGGTCGAGGCGGCGCTCGCGAGTGGCCTGGAGACAGCGGGGGCGATTTTGCAGGGATAGCAAAAGAGGCCCGCATCGCGGCGGGCCTCTTGTCTTGTGTCTTACCAGCGACCGCCGCCAAAGCTGAACGTCACGCCGGGACCTCCGCCGTAATAGCCGTACGGTCCGCCGCCGTAATAGCCGTGGTGCCGCGGGTAGTAGCCGTAGCTTCTGTAATAGGGCCGGTAATAGCTGTGATGACGCCCCCAATGATGGTGGTAACCATGCCAGCGATGGTACCTGCGGTGCGCGCTAATGTCGGTGGACTGGCTTTCCTGCACGGTCTGCTTGGCGCTTACGCTGCCGGCCGCGCTCGCCGCCGATCCGCCAGTAAGCGCCGCAGCGCCGACGGCCATCGCGACAATGAGATATTTCATGTCATCACTCCAGTTGAATGTCGTGTGACAACACATGAGCATCCGGCGCGTTCCCGCCAGTGCGGGCGTCGAAACGACGCAGACGTGAGTTCCGATTAACGCGCGTTAACGTCTGTGGATGTTCGAACGCCGCGTGTTCTATTGTCGCATGACCGCGCGTCGCCTCCGGACTCGTGCCCCGGACGCAGTGCAGCGTCTCTTCGACGATGCGCTGCTGAGCCGGGGCGCATGTTCCTGGTCTGACCGCTGCATGGGTCCCGGCTCTGCGCAGCAGCGCAAAGAGCGCTGCAGCGCGTCCGGGACACGAGAGTGGGCACGCAGATTTTCGCAAACACTCTCACGGATGCGGATCGGGAAAGCCGTGGCGCTCGGAGAGCGCGGCGAGGATGGCGTCCTTGTCGGCGACGAAGGCGCGGCCCTGGTGGCTGCCGGTCTGGTGCGGCGAAGTCGCCCCAGTCGCGAGCACGAGCAGCGGCAGCGACTGGTTCTCCTCGCCGACCAGCGTGATCACGGCTTGCCGCGGCCGTGGCCAGGGGATCCGCTCGACGTCGAGCTTGTCGGCGAGCTGTGGAAACGAGGCCAGCACGCCCTCGATCAGCGCACAATGCCAGCAATAGAACCGGCGGCCCGGAAAAGCCGGATCCTCGAACCCGGGACGCAGCAGGTACAGGCGGTCGCGCGTCATGGGTGGCTCCGAAGCATGGCCGCCTTGCTGAGGATCAAGGCGGCGCGGTCTGGCCGGCCTAGTGTCGAGGCCCCAAATGGTTGGGGATCGATGAGGTTAAGAAAGAACGCCATGCCGGGGCCGATCAGTCAACCGCCGTCGCTCGCTGACGTCGCGACATTGCCGGAGCTCTTGCGCTGGCGCGTCCGTGCGACGCCGACGGCAGAGGCCTATCGCCATTTCGATGCGGCGGCAGGGCGCTGGATCAGCCGGTCCTGGCAGGAGATCGACGCGGAATTCGAGCACTGGCGGCGGGCGTTGGCTGCGGAGGGTTTTTCACCCGGCGAGCGCGTCGCCATCCTGATGCCGAACGGCATTGCGCACGTCGCGATGGACCAGGCGGCGCTGGCGCGCGGGCTCGTGCCGGTGCCGATGCATGCCGTCGATAACCCCGATAGCATCGCCTACATCCTCGCCGATTCCGGCGCGCTGCTGCTGTTCGTGGATACGCTGGCGCGCTGGCAGGCGATCACCGCCACCGGCCAGCCGCTCGACCATCTCAAACGCATCGTCTGCGCGGATGCGGCGGGGCTCACTGCCGCCGATGCCCGTATCGTCGCGCTCGACCGCTGGCTCGCAGAATCCTCCGGCGTAAGCGCGCCGCTGACTGACGTCGCGGTCGAGCCGGGCGATCTTGCCGCCATCGTCTATACCTCGGGCACGACCGGCCGGCCCAAGGGCGTGATGCTGTCGCATGGCAACATCGTCGCCAACGTGAAGGCCGTCGCGCAGCGCATCGCGGCCGTGCCGAACGACGTGTTCCTGTCCTTCCTGCCGCTCTCGCACACCTTCGAGCGTACCGGCGGCTATTATTATCCGATCGCGGTGGGGGCCTGCGTCGCCTATGCGCGCTCGGTGCCGCAGCTGGCGGAAGACCTGAAGATGGTTCGGCCGACGGTGCTGGTCTCGGTGCCGCGCATCTATGAGCGGATCTACGCTCTGATCATGCAGCATCGTGCGGCCGCCGGTGGCGCAGAACGCGCGCTGCTCGATCTTGCGCTTGCCGTCGGGGGGCGGCGCTTCGATGCGCGGCAAGGGCGTGGTTCGCTGTCGCTGTTCGACCGGCTTGCCTGGCCGCTCCTGAAGCGCTTCGTCGCCGACAAGGTGCTGGCCCGGTTCGGCGGACGCCTGCGTGTTGCGGTCTCCGGCGGCGCGCCGATCGCCGAGCCGGTCATCCGCCTGTTTCTCGCGCTCGGGCTCGACATCCTCCAGGGCTACGGCATGACCGAGACCTCGCCAGTCGTTTCCGTCAATACGCCCGACGACAACGATCCGTCCTCGGTCGGGCGCGTCCTGGACGGAACAGAGGTCAGGCTCGGCGAGCGCGATGAGCTGCTTGTTCGCGGACCCGGCGTGATGCTCGGCTACTGGCATAATCCGGAGGAGACGCGCAGGGTCAAGCAGGTCGACGGCTGGCTGCACACCGGCGATCAGGCCCGCATCGCGAACGGGCGCATCACCATCACCGGCCGCATCAAGGACATCCTGGTCACTTCAACCGGCGAGAAGATCGCGCCGGTGGATCTGGAGACCGCGATCCTCGCCGACCCCTTGTTCGAGCAGGCGCTGGTGATCGGCGAACAACGGCCGTTCCTCACCGCGCTGGTCGTGCTGAATACAAGAGCCTGGGAGCAGGAGAAAGAAAGGCTCGCGGCGAGCGGCAACCAAGGCGCCGCGGCGGAACGGACCGCGCTGCTGGCCAGAATAGCGGCAGCCGTGAAGGCCTATCCGTCCTACGCGACACCGCGCGCGGTATGGTGGACGTTGGATCCGTGGACCATTGCCAGCGGCTTGCTCACGCCGACACTGAAGAACAAGCGCCCCGCGCTGGAGCGCCGCTTCGCCGCCGAGATCGAGCAGATCTACGCCAAGAAGCCCGTGGTGATAACGTCGACGTGATTTCGCCTCGCGTCGCCCTTGATCCAGCGCAACTTTGGCCGCCGCCGCCCGATGCAATGTCGCTGCGACATTGGAATGAGAGATCGGGGCAGGTCATGAAGGCGTATTTCATCGGCGGTGGCATTGGATCGCTCGCAGGCGCAGCGTTTCTCGTTCGCGATGCGCAGCTGCCGGGGCGCGACATCGTGATCTACGAGGCGCAGCCGCTGATCGGCGGTAGCCTCGACGGCGCGCAGCTCGCGAACGGCGCCTACTCGCTCCGCGGCGGGCGCATGCTCACCACCGACCATTACGAGTGCACCTGGGATCTGCTCTCGCGCATTCCCTCGCTCGAACATCCCGGCCTCAGCGTGCGCGAGGAGACGGTCGCGTTCAACGTGGAGAATCCGGCGCACTCCCGGGCACGTCTGGTCGACCGCAATTGCTTCAAGGTCGATGTTTCGCATATGGGCTTCTCCGCGCGCGACCGGCTCGAGCTGCTGCGGCTCACCGAGGCTGCGGAGGAGACGCTCGGCAATAGCCGCATCACCGACTGGCTGTCGCCCGGATTCTTCGAGTCCAATTTCTGGTACATGTGGCAGACCACCTTCGCCTTCCAGCCCTGGCACAGCGCGGTCGAGCTGAAGCGCTATCTGCATCGCTTCATGAACGAGTTTCCGCGCATCGAGACGCTCGGCGGCGTCAAGCGCACCGTCTACAATCAGTATGACGCGATCGTGCGGCCGCTCGCCGACTGGCTCAAGCGCCAGGGCGTGCAGTTCGTGCGCGGCACGCGCGTCATCGACATGGCGTTCGAGGCCGACGGCGCGCGCGTGCGGGTGCGCCAGCTCACGCTGGACCGCGACAGCCGCACCGCCAACGTCCGGCTCGAAGACGACGATCTCGTCTTCTTCCAGAATGGCTCGATGACGGACGCATCGAGCCTGGGCACGATGACCGAGCCGCCGCCGCGCCTGACCAAGGCCGACAGTCAGGGCTGGGCGCTATGGGAGACGATCGCGAAAGAACGTCCCGAATTCGGCAATCCGTCGGTGTTCAACGATTCGATCCCCGAATCCTATTGGCTGTCCTTCACCGTCACCTGCCGCGATCCGCGGTTCTTCGACCAAATGGAGGCGTTCTCCGGCAACAGGGCCGGCACCGGCGGGCTCGTCACGTTCAAGGATTCCAACTGGCTGATGTCGGTCGTGCTCTATCACCAGCCGCATTTCACGGGACAACCGAGGAACGTGCAGGTGTTCTGGGGGTATGCGCTGCATCCCGATCGCATCGGCAATTTCGTGGCAAAGCCGATGTCCGATTGCGGCGGCGCCGAGATCCTGAAGGAGCTCTGCGGTCACCTGAACTTCGATTCCGCCGTGTTCGAGGATGCGATCTGCATTCCCTGCCGCATGCCTTACATCACCAGCATGTTCATGCCGCGCAATCTGGCCGACCGGCCGCTGCCGGTGCCCAAGAATTCCGTCAATCTCGCCTTCGTCAGCCAGTTCGTCGAAATTCCCGATGACGTCGTGTTCACCGTCGAATATTCGGTGCGCGCGGCGCAGATGGCGGTCTATCAGCTCATGAAGATCGATCGCCCTGTGCCGCCGGTGACGCGGCACGACAAGTCGCTCGCCGTGATCTTCGCGACGCTGGAAAAGGCGTTCGCGTGATGGATGGAGCTACTTGAACGGGTCCTGGATCGACGGGACCGACTGGCGGATGCGGCGCACGCTGACCGGCGTGCCGTCGGAGACGAACAAGAGCTCGTAGGTCCGCCCCTCGTTGTCGGTCGCCGAGCAGGTGACGTCGTTGACCTTCCGGGCGGCGAAATTGCCAGTCTGGCGGCAGAGACCCGTGGAGGTCTGCTCGGCGGGCACCGGCAGGCCATCGACCTTTGGCCGGTCCTTGGAGTTGAGCAGCATGCGATCGATCGGCAGCTCGTAGGAATTGTCGTCGGCGCGTTTGCCGTTCTCGCCGGAGAACGACACGACGTGGCTGTCATCGGAGGGGTCGTCGACCGCGACCGCGAAATTGACCCGGCCCTTGTCGCCATGGGCATAGGCCACCGTCTTGCACGGGAAGGTGCGGCCTTGGACCCTGAACGTCTTGCAGTGGCCTGACATCAGCGCCAGGAGATCGATGAAGGCGTTCTGCTGCGCCAGCGGATTGTTCACCGGGAGGGGTTTGGAAGTCTCGGCAAAACAAGGACTTGCCAAAGCCACGAGCAACGCGGCGAGGACCGGTCGGCAGAGGCGCATCGTCGGGCTCATGTGCCAGGGGGCCGTTGCGGCGGAGAGGCTCCGCACCATAACCATCGAACCGTAAATTGGTTGCGATCCTGTTCGCTTTGCAATTCCCGCCTGGAATACCACCGCGCTCATCCCCGACGACGATTCGTACAAATCGCACAACCCGTCCCATCAGGCACATGCCATCAGGGCGGTGTTTTTTTCGTGGCGGAGCTAGCCCATCGCCGCCTGCCAGCGTGCATCTCGAAGTGAGGGCCGGCGATGGAGGCGGGCGTCCAGCAGGGCACGGGCGCGGGGCAGCTCACCGCTACGCATCAGTGCGACGATAAAGGTGTCCTCGATCAGCTCGCGCTGGGCGTGGCTGCCGCCGATGCGCACGACCTCGCCGAGCACCGGCGCGAGCATCTGCACGCAAGTCCCGTAATCCTCGTCCGCGAACGCCCGGAAGATCGTCGGCACCACGGGGCCGGCCGGCAGCTTGCCGTCAGCGAGCCGCTGCTCGATCACCGCAAGGCGCGCGGCGAGCGCTTCGCGATTCTGCGTCGCGGCCGCGAACAGAGCCATGTGGACGTCGGCAAAGGACAGGCTCGATTTCGGAAACAGTTTCTGCGCGGCGGTGTCAGCTTGCAGCCACAGCGCCTTCGGCACGGCATGGCCGTAAGCCGACAGGCGCCAGAGCAGCGAGGCGCTGTCGGTGATGACGTTGAGCGGCGGCGCCTGCGTCGCGGCGGGCTGAAGCACGTCGGCATAGATCGCAAGCGCCCGTGTGGCATTGCCATATTCAAGCGCGCCGAGCGCCTGATGCCAGCGGATATGGCCGTGCAGGATTCCGGCGCGGTCGTAAGTCGGGATCCATTCGTCGACGAGACGGTCGGCCGCGTCGATCGATCCATCCTCGAACATCGCATGCAGCACCGCGTGCGCGGCATGGGCATTCGCCCGGCGCAGATTGAAGCCGCGCTCGGTGACGGCGCGACCGCGCGCGACGTCGCCATTCTCGGTCATCGCCCAGCCGGACATCGCGAGGAACCACCAGTCCTCGCCGTAATGCTGCGCGACGCGCTCGCAGAGCTCGTGCCGGGCGCGATCGTGGTCTGCCATGCCGGAGAAGGCGAACAGGCCGAACGCGCCGAGCGGCAGCGACAGCACCAATGCGTCGCGGGGCCATGCGTCGATGTGCTTCAGCGTCGAAGCGATCGCCTCCGGCAGCCGGCCCTCGATCGCGAGCGCCAGCGTCTCGACATGCGAGCGCTCGCGCTCGGTGCCGCGCTTGGCCACCAGTTCGCGCGCCAGCGCCGCCTTGCCTCGGGCGAGATCGCCCTGCTGGTAGAAGGCATGCACGCGGCCGCGAGCGATATGGGCCAGCGCGAAATCCGGGTCAGCCGCAATCGCGCGCTCCAGCGTCTCCGCCGTGCCGGTCCACCCCGCGAGCATCAGGTCGGCGCCGTCGCGATAGGCGCCTGCTGCCTCATGCGAGGTGGTGGAGAGCGGCAGGCCGTAGCGGTCTTCAAGCGCCATCGTTGTCTCCCGTTCTCAAGCCGTCCGCGCGCGGCGGCCTTCGATCGGATAGGCCGGATCGTTATAGCCGGGCGTCGAGGGGTGACCCGGCGTCACCAGCCGGTCGATCAGCGCCTCGTCCTCCGCGGTGAAACGATAATCGAGCGCGCTGACGTAGCCGTCCCATTGCTCCTCGGTGCGGGGACCGGCGATCACCGACGAGACGAAGGCGGAGTTCAACACCCAGGCGACCGCGAACTGGCCGGCGGTGATGCCTTTCTTCTCCGCATGGGTCTTGATCTCCTGCGCGAGCTGGAGCGATTCCGGCCGCCATTCCGTTTGCATCATGCGGGTGTCGTTGCGGCCCGCGCGCGTCTCTTTGTCGGGGGCTGCATCGGGCCTGTACTTGCCGGTGAGCACGCCGCGCGCCAAGGGACTATAGGGCACGATGCCAAGGCCGTAATAGGAACAGGCCGGAAAGTGCTCGACCTCGGGCATGCGGTTCATCGCGTTATAGTAAGGCTGGCTCACCGCGGGCCGGTCGATGCCGAGCCGATCGCAGATGTTGCAGATCTCGGCGACGCGCCAGGCGCGGTAGTTCGAGACGCCGAAATAGCGCACCTTGCCGGCGCGGATGAGGTCGCCCATCGCGCGCACCGTCTCCTCCAGCGGCGTCGCATGGTCTTCCTTGTGCAGGTAGTAGATGTCGATGCGATCGGTGCCGAGCCGCCTCAGGCTTTCGTCGGCGGCCTGCAATACCCAGCGTCGCGACAGCCCGCCGCGATTGGGATCCTCGCCCATGGGGTTGGCCAGCTTCGTCGCGAGCACCCAGTCGTTGCGATTGCTGGCGATGGCGCGGCCGACGACCTCCTCGGACGCGCCCTTCGAATAGGCGTCCGCCGTGTCAATGAAATTGATCCCAGCATCGCGCGCCTTGTCGATGATCCGCTTTGACGCGGCTTCATCGGTCGGCCCGCCGAACATCATGGTGCCGAGACAGATCGGCGACACTTTCAGGCCGCTGCGGCCGAGCTGACGGTATTGCATGAGCGGGTCCTCGAGATATCGTTGGATGGCAGCATAGCCATCCCATCTCGTCATTGCGAGCGCAGCGAAGCAATCCAGAACTGCATTCGCGGCAAGATTCTGGATTGCTTCGCTGCGCTCGCAACGACGGTGTGGGGCGCGCCTGTGCCTCATATTCGGTGTCATCGTCCGCGAAGGCGGACGATCCAGTATTCCAGAGGTCGCAGTGATGGAGCCGACAAGCCGCGGCGTACTGGATTCCCCGCCTTCGCGGGGAATGACAGCGGTGGCGTGTTGGCAGCGGGGCTGCCTAGCCTGTGACTACGCCGGACCTTTCAAAATCTTGAACACGCCGTTCGCCATCACGATGCAGCGGTTGTCCACCGTCACCTCGGTGCTCATGAAGATCAGGCTGCGAGTCGAGCGCACCACGCGCGGGCGGGAGATCAGGATGTCACCGATCTGGCCGGCTTCCACGAAGTGGGTGTCGAGCTGCACCGTCGCCATGAACTCCTTGCCGGAGACGTAGCGGGCGGTCATGCCGCAGGTGCGGTCGGCGAACGTCATCATCACGCCGCCCTGGACCATGCCGCGGCGGTTGTGGTGCTTGTCTTCGGTGGCGAGTGCGAATTCGTATTGGCCGTCGACCTTGCGCTCCCACAACGGGCCGATCAGGTGCAGGAAGCCCGTGGTCTCAAGGATGCTCCAGCCCTCTGATTTGAGCCTTGCGGCGGCCTTGTTGGTCATCTCGTCGTCCGTTCCTGTGCGGGCTCATTTCATCGGGGCCGGACGTGGTGTAGTCAAGCATCATGAGACCGTTCGACGATGCCACACGGCGGAATATCGCGGAGGCCTGCGCAGCCTTCAGGCGGCTGGGGGACGATGATGCGCCGGCGACGCTGAAGCGCGCTGCGGTGGCGGTTGCGCTGACCGCGAGTGAGGGCGACGACACTGCGCTGCTGCTCACGCTGCGGGCATCGCATCTGCGCGCCCATCGCGGTCAATGGGCGCTGCCTGGCGGCCGCTGCGATCCCGGCGAGACGCCGGTCGACGCGGCGCTGCGCGAGCTCGACGAGGAGCTCGGCCTTCGCCTCAACGATGCGGATGTGCTCGGCACGCTGGACGATTACCCGACACGTTCCGGCTATCTGATCACGCCGGTCGTGGTCTGGGCCGCCGATAGCGCCGCGATCAGACCGAACCCGGACGAGGTCGCGTCCGTCCATCGCATCGCGCTCGCCACGATCGAGCGCGACGATGCCTTCGATTTCACCGCGATCCCCGAAAGCAGCCGCCGCGTGATCCGCTTCCATCACCAGATGAGCCTGATCCACGCCCCGACGGCAGCGCTGATCTATCAGTTCCGCGAGGTGCTGGCGGGGCGGCACACCCGCGTCACCGACCTGGAACAGCCGGTCTTTGCCTGGAAGTGACGATGGTAAACGGCGCGTTAACGTGACGGTTACCGGATGCCTGCTAAGAGGGCAGCATGCATCACATACCGATTCGACGCGTCCTGACGCTGGTTCCATTCGCGCTCGTGCTGCTCGCGCCGGCCGCGCGCGGCGGCGAGGCCGACACGCTGCCGCCGGCCGCTCGCAACGCCAACGCCCAGCTGCTGTCGCAGTTTTTCGCGCAAGGTGGGGGTGCGTCTCCGGCCGTGCTCGAATATCGCCGCAAGCTCGCGGAATATCAGGCCGCGCGTGCCGCCTTCGATGCCGAGGCCGGCGCTTATTGGAGCCTGATCTCCGAGAAGCGGAAGACCCGCAACGCCAAGCGGCGCAGCGGACAGCAGATCACGCTCGACGATTACGTGCTGGAGCATCCGCCGCTCTATACCGGGCCGAAGCGGCCGGTGAACCCAGAGCCGGAAGAGACGCCGGAGCGCCCGCCCCGAAAGCCCATTCCGGTTGTCGCCGATTTGCTGCGTGCGGCGCAGGAGCTCTACCAGTTCACGCCGCAACGCCCGTCCGGCGAGCTCGAGTTCAAGCGCGCCTATGCGCGCTATGCACTGGCCTTAGGGCTGACACGCGAGCAGGCGGTGCGGGTCTATTCGTTCGAAACCGGTGGCACCGGCAGTTACGACGTGCAGGCCGGCATCGAGCATGGCGGCAAGCGCGCGATCTCGACCGCGATGGGCTATAACCAGCTGCTGACCACCAACAGCGTCGAGCTGCTCGCCGAGCAGGGGCATGAATTCATTCGTGCGCTCTCGGAGAAGGTGGCGCGAACCTCGGGGCCTGCGCGCCAGGCGCTCGAGCACAAGCTCGCCGTGCTGAAGAAGATGGTGGCCCACGCGAAGTCGGTGCCCGACACCTGGTCGGAGCACGAGAAGATCGGCAACACGCCGCAGGGCTGGGCCATGCATGCGATGGTGCTGGACATCGACATCGGGCCGATGCTGCAGACCCATAAGCTGCTGACCTCGGTGCTGTTCGCCCGCGCCAAGGGATACAGCCGCCCGCTCACTGCGGCCGAGCTCGAGATGATGAACCTCACCGGCGACGGCACCGGCCTCGACATGGTGACGATGCCACAGGCGATGCGCGAGCAGGTGCCGACCTCGAACTTCTTCCAGCGCGGCGGCTATGAGCGCAACCCCGTCGCGATCCGCCACAACACGGTGGCGAAGTTGCTCGCAGTGACGGATGACCGCATGGACTCGAACAGCAGCAAAGCCGGCGCAAGGGAGCTGGCGGGGGCGTTTTGAGAGCTTTCGCTCTTGCCACGTCTTCCGCTGTCATGCCCCGGCTTGACCGGGGCATCCAGGGCGCCGCGGCGTCTCCGTGTTCAACCGCGCTCTCTGGAATACTGGATCACCCGCCTTCGCGGGTGATGACACCGTGTATGTGGCGCTGCTTCGGCCGTCTCTACTGATCCGGCCCGAACTTGAACTTGCCGTCGCCCTCCAGATACGGGCCGGTGCGCATGTAGAGCTGGCCGTTGTGGCCGATGAAGAACAGCGTGCCCTTGGGCACCTTCTTGGCGCCCTTCAGCAGCTCGCCGGCGTTGCTGGTGCCCATCTTGTAGGAATAGGTCTTGCCGTCCTTGTCGTAGGCGTAGCCCGTGTCGGGCCTGAGCTCCCAGGGCGTCGCTGCGGTTTGCGCCAATGCGGGCGCCGCGAACGCGCCGAGCGCGGCTGCGATTGCAAATGTCTTGATTGAAAATGCCGTCATCCCATCCTCCCACGGTCGGGACATTCCAGGCTTGAACAAATCACGAACGATGTGTCCGGGTCAATTTGCGAAAGCGCCGCAGCGCATCACGTCTTGCCCAGCAGCTTGTGATTTTCCCTTCGTCCCCTCGCGACTATGTTCCGCTTTCCGTCTAGAACGCAACTCGACAAAATTATCGGTGGGGATGATTCGGATGCGCCATGTGATCAAGTTTTGCTGGGCCGCTGTAGTGTCGCTGACGGCGCTGGCGCCGGCAGCCCGGGCCGATGATTACCAGCTCAGCCACAACCAACGAATTTCGTGCAGCCGCGGCCTTGCCCCGGGCAAGCTGAACACGGCGACCTGCAAGTCCTATACCTACCTCTTCAACACCAGGACCTCGGAATATTTCCGCTGCCAGGTCTCGCTGGCGCTGACCCGCGACAACAAGGAAGTCATCAACGTCCAGACCGACGGCGGCTGCACCAAGAAGCCGCGCATCTTCGAGACCGACGGCAAGTATGATTTCGACGCGACCGAGACCGAGCCGCCGAACACCAACTCGTTCTTCGGCCCCGGCGGCTATTCGGTCTGGGCCGCCGACGTCACCGCGCAGAAGGTGCGCGGCTGCATCATCATCTCCTCCGGCCTCGGCTCCGATATCTCCAAATGCCTGGACATGACGTTCCAGTGAGGGGGCTGGGCATGGTGTGTTCAATCGCCGCCTCGTAGGAGGTGCGCTCCCTCCCCCGCCTGCGGGGGAGGGTGGGGAGAGGGTGTCTCCGCATTGGGACAATCCCCTAGAGGAAAGAGCCCTCACCCGGCGCACGGGACGATGCTGCGCATCGCCCGGCCGCGCCGACCTCTCCCGCATGCGGGAGAGGCTGCACCGAGCCTGCGACACGAGCGCTCGATCCTCATATGAGGCCGCTCATCGCCCACTGCGCCACGTCGCCGCACCTGTCCGGTTCCCGAAAAGATCGAGCCGGATCGGCCATTTGCCGCAGTCCTGTTTTGCCTTTTGGATGGGTTGACCCGCACCCCTCATCCGGCCAATTTCGCCGCCGGTTTGGGGAGTACAACAACCATGAAACGAACGATTTTCGGCGTGGCCGCGGCTCTTGCTCTGGCGGCGTCGGCACCTTGCGCGCAGGCGCAATCCTTCATCAACGTGCTGACCGGCGGCACCTCGGGCGTCTACTATCCGCTCGGGGTCGCGATCGGAAAGATCTACGGCGACAAGATTCCGAACGTGAAGACGCAGGTGCAGGCCACCAAGGCGTCGGTCGAGAATTTGATCCTGCTGCAGCAGGGCCGCGGTGAGCTGGCGTTCACGCTGGGCGACTCGCTGAAAGCGGCCTGGGACGGCGAGGAGGAGGCGGGCTTCAAGACCAAGCTCGACAAGCTCCGGACCATCGGCGCGATCTATCCGAACTATATCCAGATCGTCGCGACCGCGGACAGCGGCATCAAGACGCTGGCCGATCTCAAGGGCAAGAGCCTGTCGGTCGGCGCGCCGAAGTCGGGCACCGAGCTGAATTCCCGCGCGATCCTCAGCGCAGCCGGCATGAGCTACAAGGATCTCGGCAAGGTCGAATATCTGCCGTTCGCCGAATCCGTCGATCTCATGAAGAACCGGCAGCTCAACGCCACGCTGCAATCGGCCGGGCTGGGCGTCGCCTCGCTGAAAGACCTGTCGACCTCGAGCCCGATCACGGTGGTGTCGGTGCCCAAGGAGACGGTCGACAAGATAGGCCCGCCCTTCGTCTCCGCGATCATTCCGGCCAACACCTATACCGGCCAGGACAAGGACGTGCCGACTGCGGCCGTGATCAATTATCTCGTCACGAGCTCGGCGGTGTCGGACGATCTCGCCTATCAAATGACAAAACTGGTCTACGAGTCGCTGCCCGAGCTCGCCAACGCGCACGCGGCCGGCAAGGAGATCAAGCTCGAGACGGCCGCCAATGGCAGCCCGGTTCCGCTGCACCCCGGCGCGATCCGCTATTACAAGGAAAAAGGGCTGATCAAGTAAGTCGCTCGGTCGTCATTCCGGGGCGGCTCGCCAGAGCCGAACCCGGAATCTCGAGATTCCGGGTTCGATGCTGCGCCTCGCCCCGGAATGACGGAGAGAATGATCGTGGATGCCCGGGATAATCCCGGGCATGACGTTTTTGGGGCCCCGTGCCAATGCTATCTGGCATGGACAGGCTGAGGACGAATGAGATGCTGGAAAAGGTAGAGGGCACTGAAGCTGCGCCCGTCAAGGTCGAGTTCGACAATTTCGAGCATGGCTTTCCGGAAGGGTTCGGCCCGGGCTGGTGGGGCGCGCTCGCCTATTGGGTCGGCATCGCCTTTGCCACCTTCCAGCTCTATGTCGCTGCCTTCAACTATCTGCCGAGTCAGGTGGTGCGCGGCGTCCACGTCGGCTTCCTGGTCCTGCTCACCTTCGGCCTGATCGCCAACTTCACTGCCAAGAGCAATTTCGGCCGCGCGCTGGGCTGGCTGATCGGCGCTGCCGGCTTTTTCTGCGGGCTCTATCAGTGGATCTTCTACGCGGACCTGATCGCGCGCGACGGCGATCCGACCAGGCTCGACCTCGCCGTCGGCACGCTGCTCGCGGTGCTGATCTTCGAGGGCACGCGGCGGCTGATGGGCGCGGCGCTGCCGCTGATGTGCGGCGCGTGCCTCGTCTACTGGTTCTTCGGGCAGTACCTGCCGTCGCCGCTCAACCATCGCGGTTACGATTTCGACCAGATCGTCACGCACCTGTCGTTCGGCACCGAGGGCTTCTACGGCGTGCCGATCTACGTCTCGGCGACCTACATCTTCCTGTTCATCCTGTTCGGCTCGTTCCTGGAGCGTGCCGGCATGATCCAGCTGTTCACCGACGTTTCGCTCGGCCTGTTCGGCCGCACCCGCGGCGGACCTGCCAAGGTCGCGGTGTTCGCCTCGGGCATGATGGGCACGATCTCCGGCTCGGGCGTCGCCAATGTCGTCACCGTCGGCCAGTTCACGATTCCCTTGATGATCAAGTTCGGCTACCGCCGCGCCTTCGCGGCCGGTGTCGAGGCCACGGCCTCGATGGGCGGCCAAATCATGCCGCCGGTGATGGGCGCGGTGGCCTTCATCATGGCCGAGACGCTCGGCGTGCAATATTCCGAGATCGTGAAGGCGGCCGCGATCCCCGCCATCCTCTATTTCGCCTCGGCGTTCTGGATGGTGCATCTGGAAGCCGGCAAGCACGGTCTCACCGGCATGAAGCGTTCGGAAACCCCGAGCGCCTGGAAGGCGCTGGTGAAGGGCTGGTATCTCGTGCTGCCGCTCGCAGCCCTCGTCTACATGCTGTTCGAAGGCTTCACGCCGCTCTATGCCGGCAGCATGGGTCTCGCGCTGACCGTGGCGCTGATCCTGGGGACCAGCATCACGGCGGGCGTCTCGGCGACAATCATCCGTTATATCTTCTGGATCGGGCTCGCGCTGGTCGTCGCCGCGCTGTCGCGCGATGGCCTCCAGATCGTGCCGGTCGCGTCCGTCGTGGTCGGGCTGATTTTGATCACCGCCTTCGTCCGCGGTGGACTGAAAGCATTGCGCGCCTGCCGCGACGCGCTCGCCGAGAGCGCGAAATCCGCCATCACCGTCGGCATGGCCTGCGCCATCGTCGGCGTCATCATCGGCATGATGTCGCAGACGGGCGTCGGCACCATCTTCGGGGGTTGGGTGATCGGTCTCGGCGAGAAGAGCCTGTTCCTGGCGCTGGTCATGACCATGCTGCTGTCGATCCTGCTCGGTACCGGCATTCCGACCATCCCGACCTACATCATCACCGCCGCGCTTGCCGCGCCAGCGCTCGCGAAACTTGGTGTGCCGCTGATCGCGAGCCACATGTTCGCGTTCTACTACGGCATCATGGCCGACCTGTCGCCGCCGGTGGCGCTCGCCGCGCTCGCAGCCGCGCCGATCGCCAAGGAGAACCCGGATAAGATCGGCTGGGAGGCGATGCGCATCGCGCTCGCCGGCTACGTCATTCCCTTCATCTTCGTCTATTCGCCGGCATTGATGCTGCAGGCCGGCGATCCCATGGCGGCCAAGCTCGGTTTCTATGGCGCAGTCGCGCTGGCAAGCTTCAAGGCGCTGGTCGCGATCGCCCTGTTCGGCATGGTCGCAATCGGCTTCCTGTTCACGCGACTAGCGCTGATCGAGCGCCTGGTCGCGCTCGGCGCCGCGTTCTGTCTGCTCGGCGAATTCCCGTTCAGCGACACCGCGGGTTTTGTGCTCGCTGCGGCGCTCGTGCTGTGGCAATGGCGGCAGCGTCCGCCGGCAGTGGTCGAGGCGGCGTGAGCCTCTGCTTCGCAACGGCGGTCGGCGTGAAGGCGCTGGCGCTGTCCGCGTTCACGCTTGTCTGGACGCATTCGATCGCGAAGGTCGACTGGCAGGAGGACTGGCGGGTGACGCCCGCCGGGCTCGCGCTGGTGCAGGCCCGCGTCAAGGGCACCGGCCCCGGCATGGAGCCGCCGCCGGAGGCGCGGCTGATCGACGACTGGTTTCAGTGGCAGCCGAAGCGGAGGCCGATGCAAGAGGTCGTGCTTGGCAATTCTGGTGCGGCCGGGGAGTGGAGGCTATGCCATGATGGAAAGTGCCGGACGTTGTCGGAGATTGTCGGGCATCCGATCGGTGCTAACGTCACGACGATGAGCGTCTGCAAGGATCCGTAGCCCGGATGAGCGCAGCGATATCCGGGAACGGCTGTCCCGAATGTCGCTGCGCTCATCCGGGCTACAAGAACAACAAGGGAGATACGCGATGGATCGGCTCAAGGGCAAGGTTGCGATGGTGGTGGGGGCCGGCTCGATCGGACCGGGCTGGGGCAATGGCAAGGCGACCGCGGTGACCTTTGCGCGCGAGGGCGCGCAGGTGTTTTGCGTCGATCGCAATGGTGCGGCGGCCGAGGAGACCGCGAAGATCATCGCCGACGAAGGCGGCAAGGCGACGGCGTTCACGGCCGACGTCTCACGGCCTGCCGAGATCGAGGCGATGGTGGCGGCGTGCCTGAAGGCCTATGGCCGCATCGACGTGCTCGACAACAATGTCGGCATCGCCGAGATGGGTAGTGTGGTCGAGGTGAGCGAGGAGAGCTGGGACCGCGTTTTCAGCGTCAACCTCAAGAGCGCCTATTTCGCCATGAAGCACGTCATCCCCGTCATGGTGAAGCAGGGCGGCGGTTCGATCATCAACATCTCCTCGATCGCCTCGATCCGTCACATGGGCATCTCCTATGTCACCTACGGCACCTCGAAGGCGGCGATGAACATGATGACGCGCACCACCGCGATCGAGTTCGCGCGCCACAATGTTCGCGTCAACGCGATCCTGCCCGGCCTGATGAAGACGCCGATGGTGGAGCATTCCGCCGGTCTCGCCGCCAGCTACGCCAAGGGCGATGTGGAAGCGATGTGGCGCGCCCGCGACGCGCAAGTGCCGATGGGCCATATGGGCGATGCCTTCGACGTCGCCAACGCCGCGCTGTTCCTGGCCTCGGACGAGTCGAAATATGTGACGGGGATCGAGCTGGTCGTGGACGGCGGGATCACCTGCAAAGCGGGGGCATAGGCGCCTCATACTCCACTGTCGTCCCGGACAAGCGCGCCTCAAGCGCGCGCCGATCCGGGACCCATAGCCACAGGGTGGAGTTGTTTTGCCAAACAGTAACTCCGAATCATCGTAACCACATCTGCCTGTGGTTATCGTGACGAGCGCAAGCGCTCGCGCGGGGGTCCCGGATCTGCGCTCCGCTCCAGTCAACGCTGCGCGTTGTCCATAGCTGCGCTTGTCCGGGACGACAGCGGAGTGTTGGGTGGCTTACTGCGCCAGCGCCAATATCCCGCCGGCGAACGAATGCCACGCTGCCGTCTCGCTGACTGGCCAGTTCAGCACCTTCACCGCCAAAAGCGCGAGCGTGCCGTAGATGTAGACCGGATGCACGCGACCTTCGGTGCGCCAGTCGCGTACCATGGCGACGACGAGCAGAAGGGACGCGACCACAGCCGGCGCAATCGTCACGGGCACCGGCGGCGGGCCGGGCGGTCCGGGAGGTGCGAGGAAGGTCAGGAACCAACGCGCAATCGCGGCATCGAGGATCGAGACCGCCGCCAGCAGCATCAGGCGCTTGTGGATCTCGGGCCTGCGCGTGTTCACGATCGCCAGCACGAACACGATTGCGAAGAACGCAATCCCGCTCATTGGCACGATCGAGAAAGCAATACCGGCGTCCTTCTGCCCGAGCGCGGCGGAATGCTGCATCACGTGCACGGAGGCGAGGAAGCCGAAAATCGTCATCGCCGTCGCGAGCGAAACGCCGGCGATGCCGAGCGAACGGTGATTGACCACGCGGCCCGAGGCCGCGAGCCAGGTCTGGACCACGAAATAAAGCGACCAGGTGAAAAACAAGAGTCCGTGAAAGTGAATCACGGGACTTGCGGAGAAGGTCCGCTGGGCGAGCGGCACCCAATAGGTTGGTGCGAAGCCGAGAAAGGCGGTGGCCGCGCAGGCGAGGGCCATGTGGAAATAAAAATATCGTGCAGGCGACGCATCACGCGCGCGTACACGACGGTCGTCGATCAGGGTCGTCATCAGGAGTGAGTCTCGGGAGGCGGGGTTTGGTTCAACGTCCGCTGTCGTCTCGGACAAGCGCAGCGCAGATCCGGGACCCATAATCAAAGGCCGTGGTTATTGCACTCGCTGGCAACTCCGAGTCTTCGCCAAACACAATGTCGTGGCTATGGGTCCCGGATCGGCGCGCGCCTTTGGGCGCGCTTGTCCGGGACGACGGCGAGATTGTTGGATTCATCCCCCCGCGCTCAATTCTGCGCGATCGAGCTCTTCCTCGAGCCGATGGAACGCGTCGTCGCCGATCACCTCGGTGGCGCGGAGATCGAAGATCGATTTGCGCGCCGCTTCGATGGCGCGGCGGCGCAGGGGATCGGCGGGCAGTTCGCGGTTGGCAATGCCGCCGTTCGGATCGGTCTCGGTCTGCATCAGGATGGCACGATATTCGAGCCGCAGGATCTCCGCCTCCTCCGACGGATCGCTCTCGATCGCATCGAGCGCGGCGCGATAGGCGACCGCGCGCCCGCGGGCGACTTCGATGCCGACGGGATCATCGTCCTTGAGGTCGAAGGCGAGGATCAGCGGCCGCAGCGTCAGGCCCTGAATCACCAGCGATCCCAGCACCACCGCAAAGGCGATGAAGACGATGAAGTCGCGATAGGGAAAATTCTCCGGCAGGGCAAAGGCGGTGGCGAGCGTGACGAGGCCGCGCATGCCGCACCAGGAGATGATGAGTCCGCCCTTGGCCGAGGCGACCTGCTTCGGATCCTTCGGATGATAGATCCCGTGGGCGACCAGCACGCGCAGCGTCGTGCGGTAGAACGTCACCCAGAACAACCGGACCAGAACCACTGTGAGCAGTATCCAGGCAGCGGCCACGCAATATTCCCAGCGCACGTCCGCGTCCAGCCGCGTCCAGATCGGCCGCATCTGCATGCCGATCAGCATGAAGGCGAGCACGTTGAGCACGAACACCGTCGTCTCCCAGACCGCATAGGACGGCACCCGCAGCCGCGCCGGCATGCGCTCCCCTGCCGTGCGCGCGAGGGTGATGGCGTAGACGACGATGGTGAGGATACCGGAGAGGCCGAGATGCTCGGCGGCGATCCAAATCATGAAGGTGGTGGCGAATTGCACGATGATGGCGCTCGGCGCCTCCGTCACCCGCTCCATGAACAGCGGGATGATGCGGCCTGCGGCGAGCCCGGCGATGACGCTGCCGACCAGCGCCAGCGCCATGGTCGGTGCGACCTGGCTCCACGCCAGATGCTCGGTGGCGACCGCGCCGACGGCGATGCGATAGATCAGAAGCGCGCTGGCGTCGTTGAGCAGGCTCTCGCCCTCCAGGACTTTCACCATGCGGTAGGGCAGTTTCACCTGGCTCAGGATCGCGACCGCGGCAGCCGCATCCGGCGGTGCCACGATGGCGCCAAGCGCGACCGCTGCGGCCCAGGGCATATCAGGCATCAGCCGGTGCGCGACGAAGGCGACACCGGCCGTGGTCAGGCCGACCGCGGCGACGACCAGGGTCGAGACCGGAACCCAGTTGTTGCGCAGATCGCGCAGCGAGGTGTCGAAGGCGGCGTCGAGCAGGACCGGTGCGACAAAAAGGGCCAGCGCCAGGTCCGGCTCCAGCGTCCAGGACGGGCTCGACGGCACGAACGCGATCAGCGCGCCGCCGATGGCGAGAAAGGTCGGGTAGGGGACCTTGATCCGCCGCGCCAGCGCCGATAAGCCAACGGCGCCGAGAAGCAGCGCGATGATCCATTCGAATGTCGACACGTTGATCCCCGAAGCCGATTTGATCGGTACTACAAGCTAGCACCAATCTGGCCGTATGATGGATAGTACGGCCCCAAGGCAAGACCTAAGGCAAGCCCTCAAGACAAGACCTCCGACTGTAACAAGCATGCGTTTTCTCATTCACCTGTTCGGCGCCGGGCTGCTCTATGCACTCTCGCTGGCTCCGGCCGATGCGGCGACCGGCGACGAGCCGGTTGCCGTGACGCAGGTCGATGTCGCGCCGTGCCTCGCGGCGACCGCGGCCGATGATATGGACAAGGCTGCCACGGCCTGCGCCGCCGTGATCGACAATGAGAAGACGGCGAAGGGGGACCTGATCAAGGCGCTGATCGCGCGCGGCGCGCTCTATGCGCGGCACGACCAGGTCGACCGTGCCATCGCCGACGACAGCCGTGCTTTGCTGCTCGACCCCGGCCTTGCGGACATCTTCAATGCGCGCGGCGAGCTCTGGCTGAAGAAGGGCGACAAGCCCAAGGCAGTGCAGGATTTCGGCGCGGCGCTCAGAATCGATCCGAACCACGCGAAGGCCAAGGCCAATCACAAGGCGATGGCGCGCGAGATCGAGCGGATAGGCGCGCAGATGGCGGTCGCCGGCAAGCCCAGCTTCAATTGCGCCCGAGCGCGTCGTGCGGTGGAAAGAGCGATCTGCGGCAACCGCGAGCTAGCCGATCTCGATCGCGAGGTCTTTGCCTCCAATGCCCGTGCGATCCGGGAGGCGCGCAATGCGGCTGAAGCGAAGGCGCTCCAGCGCGAGCAGGACGAGTTCATCGCGCGCCGCAACGCCGATTTCGGCCGGCCGGGCTACGACCTGAAGAAGGCGATGCAGGAGCGCTTGCAGCGGCTGAACGGGGTGGATGGGTATTGAGCTGTTCGCCTCTCCCCGCAAGCGGGGCGAGGGAGAGAAGCGCCGGTGCTCGCCCGACAGCCCCTCATTGAACCCATCCCTTGCCAGCCGCGACAACGGTGAGAACCCGACGTCACGGAGCCCTATGTCATGTGCGGCACTCTAGCCTCCGCGCACGCGCTTTCGCCTGCTAAAATCTCGCTTCGCGCCTTCTTCCTTGGCGCGGCAATGAGTCTTGTTCTCGCGGCCCCAGCCTCGGCAAGCACCGAGTGTGTGCTGGGCAGCAAGTCTGTCCCGGACGAGTTGATCCCGGCGTGCAGCGCCATCATCGACCAGACCGCAAATCCGACCTCCGATCGTAGCGCGGCCCTCGTCGTCCGCGCCGAAGCCAATGCGCGAACCCTCGGAGGCCAGTCACAGGCGCTGCGGGATCTGGACCGCGCCATTGCGCTCGACGGCAAGAATGCAAAGGCCTGGCGCGTGCGCGGCGACCTCCTGCGCGAGGCCGGCGGCAACCTCAATCGGGCCGCGGCGGATCTGACCAAGGCGATCGAGCTCGATCCGCAGGATGCGGAATCCTACGAGTTGCGCGGCGTCGTCTACACCAATCAGCGCCGGCTCGACCGTGCGCTCGCTGATTACGACCAGGCGATCAAGCTGAAGCCGGACGATGCGCAAGCCTGGTCCGACCGCGGGGTGGCCTATTATCTCGGCGGCGACAACGAGAAGGCGATCAGGAATTTCGACGAGGCGCTGCGGCTCGATCCAAACCGCGCGCGCACCTACACCAATCGCGGTGCGGCCTATAAGAAGCTCGGCCAGCTCGACAAGGCGGTCGCCGATGACGGTGAGGCGATCAGGCTCGATCCGAAGGTGCCGGAGTATTACGACAACCGCGGCCTGACCTATGCTGCGATGGGCGAGTACGACAAGGCGATTGCCGATTACGACCAGGCGATCCGGCGGGAGCAGCGCGCCAACTTCCTGACCAACCGCGGCGATTCCTATCAGTTCAAGGGCGAGCTCGGGGCAGCGCTGAGCGACTACGAGGCGGCGTTGAAGCTCGATCCTAATTTCGCAAAGGCCTACAACAACCGCGCGGTGCTCTACAAGAAGATGGGGGAGCGCAAGAAGGCGCTGGCCGATTATGAGACGGCGCTCAAGCTGGACCCCGGCAACGAGAATGCAGCGAACGGCCGCCGCAGCATGATCGCCGAGATCGCCAGGTTCGGCGCGGCGCCCACGGGCCCGATGCATGCGCGCTCGGCCGACGATAGCGGTCCGTCCTTCGATTGCGCCACGGCCAAGCGCGAGGTCGAGAAGGTGATCTGCGCCGATCCGCAGCTGGGCGTGCTGGATCGCCAGATCGCCGAGGCCTATGAGCGCGTGCTGCGGGCTGCGAAAGGACGTTTCGCGGGCGACCTGCGTAAGACGCAGCGCGATTTCCTCGTCACGCGCGATGCGAGCTTCCGCCGGCCCGGCTACGATCTGAAGAAGGTCATGCAGGAGCGGTTGCAGAAACTGAATGCGATGGAGAGCTAGCTGCTCTTCGCCTCTCCCCGCCTGCGGGGAGAGGCCGGAATTTGCGACAGCAAATTCCGGGTGAGGGGGACTCTCCGCGAGTCCAACTCTCACCGCCCCCGGGGAGAGTCCCCTCACCCCAACCCTCTCCCCGTAAGAACGGGGCGAGGGAGTGCACTGCCGATGCGGCAGGCACCAGCTGCGCCTCCCCCGAAAGGCCCATCCTTTTCGACTTGAACCGCGGCCCGTTCCCGCGAAAATAAGCCCCACAACAAGGCCGGCAATTGATCCTGGTCATGGCGGGGCGCCTGTCCTGCCACAAGGGTCAAGGCCAGGCGAATAAAGGCACGGGAGCGCGGGAATGAACGTCCAAGGAAACGTCGACGGCAAAAGTCGTTATCATGAGGTCCATGCGCGCTCGCTGGCCGATCCCGAAGGTTTCTGGGCCGAGGCGGCCAAGGAGATCGACTGGATCGAGCCTCCGACGAAGATCTTCGATCCCTCGCAGGGAACCTACGGCCACTGGTTTGCTGGCGGCGTCGTCAACACCTGCTATAACGCGCTCGATCGCCATGTCGAACGCGGCCGCGCCGACCAGGTCGCGCTGATCCATGATTCGCCGCTGACCAATTCGGTCACCAAGCTCACCTATGCCGAACTGCTGAACGAGGTCCAGGCGCTCGCCGCAATCATGCAGGACTTCGGTGTCGCCAAGGGCGACCGTGTCATTCTCTATATGCCGATGGTGCCGGAGGCGGTGGTCGCGATGCTCGCCTGCGCGCGGCTCGGTGCGGTTCACTCGGTGGTGTTCGGCGGCTTTGCCGCGAAAGAGCTTGCCACCCGCATCGACGATGCGCAGCCCAAGCTCATCCTCTCCGCGAGCTGCGGCATCGAGCCCGGCCGCATCGTGCAGTACAAGCCGCTGCTCGACGAGGCGATCAGGCTTGCCGGCAGCAAGCCGAAGGCCTGCATCGTGCTGCAGCGCCCGCAGCTCACCTGTGAGATGACGCCAAGCCGCGACTACGACTGGGCGAGCCTGCGCCGCAAGGCGCTGAACGACGGCAAGAGCGCGGCTTGCGTGCCTGTCGCCGCGACCGATCCGCTCTACATCCTCTATACCTCCGGCACGACCGGCGTGCCGAAGGGCGTCGTGCGCGACAATGGCGGCCATCTCGTTGCGGTGAAATGGTCGATGTTCAACCTTTATGGCGTCAAGCCGGGCGAGGTCTGGTGGTGCGGCTCCGACATCGGCTGGGTGGTCGGCCACAGCTACATCGTCTACGGCCCGCTGCTGCACGGCGCGACCACGATCATGTACGAGGGCAAGCCGGTCGGCACGCCCGATGCCGGGGCGTTCTGGCGCGTGATCTCCGAGCACAAGGCGGTGGCCTTCTTCACCGCGCCGACCGCGTTCCGCGCGATCCGGAAAGAGGATCCGGAAGGAAAGTTCATCCGGCAGTACGATCTCTCCAAGTTCCGCACGCTGTTCCTCGCCGGCGAGCGCGCCGATCCGCCGACGGTGGAATGGGCGGAGCAGCAGCTGAAGGTGCCGGTGATCGACCATTGGTGGCAGACCGAGACCGGCTGGTGCATTGCCGGCAATCCGGTTGGCCTCGGCATGCTGCCGGTGAAGCACGGCTCGCCGACGGTGCCGATGCCGGGCTACCAGGTCGATGTCGTCGATGAAGCGGCAAAGCCGGTCGGCCCCAACACCATGGGCTCAATCGTCATCAAGCTGCCGATGCCGCCGGGCTGCTTGCCGACGCTGTGGAATCAGGACGAGCGCTTCAAGGAGTCATACCTCAGCGAATTCCCCGGTTATTACAAAACGTCTGATGCCGGCTATAAGGACGAGGACGGCTATGTCTTCGTCATGGGCCGCACCGACGACATCATCAACGTCGCCGGCCATCGGCTCTCCACCGGCGGCATGGAGGAGATTTTGGCCTCGCATCCCGATGTCGCCGAATGCGCCGTGCTCGGCGTCAAGGACGCGATCAAGGGCGAGGTGCCCTGCGGCTTCCTGGTGCTGAAAGCGGGCGTGAAGCGCCCGCCTGCCGAGATCGAGAAGGAGATCGTCGCACTGGTCCGCGACAAGCTCGGTCCGGTCGCCGCCTTCAAGCTCGCCATCACCGTCGGCCGCCTGCCCAAGACGCGCTCGGGCAAGATCCTGCGCGGCACCATCAAGAAGATCGCCGATGGCGAATCCTGGACCATGCCGGCGACGATCGAGGATCCCAAGGCGCTCGACGAGATCGGGGAGGCGCTGAAGGGACGGGTGTGAGGCGATCGCGGGCCGTCTCTCCGACCTCAGCTGTCATCACCCGCCTTGTGCGCAATTGCGCACTGGGGCGGGTGATCCAGTACTCCGAGGCCGTAGTGTGACCCAATGACTGCCGCGGAGCACTGGATTCCCCGCCTTCGCGGGGAATGACCGCGCGTGGGGGAACAGCGTCCGGGGACTTACAATCTCCGCATTCCGCGCTAAACAAGGCCGGCCAATAGGGGACCCTCGATGCCACTCGCCGCCGCGCCGCGCCTGCTGACCGCCTTCGCTCTCGCCATCGCGCTCTCCGCCTGCTCGGCGCGCTACCAGACGCCGGTGGCCGTGGGCGGCGACGACGATGACGCGGTCTGCCAGAGCCGGGGCTATGCGCAAGGCTCGCCGGAATACGTGGCCTGCCGCAAGGACCGCGACGTCCAGCGCAATGCCGCGACCGCCCGCGCCGACCGCCGCCAGCGCGACCTCGGCGAGTACATGCTGAACCATCCCGAGCGGCCGTAGGCCGCCCCGCTCAACGGAGGCCGTTATGAACGAGGACCAGTTCAACACCAGCCTGCGCAAATTCCTGAAGCAAGTCGGCGTCACCTCGCAGCGTGAGATCGAGAAGGCCGTGCGCGATGCGATCGCGGCGGGCCGGATCAAGGGCCATGAGAAGCTCAACGCGAAGATGGTGCTGACGATCGACAGCGTCGGACTCGTCCACGAGGTCAACAACACGATCGAGCTGGGCTGATTCGCCGTTCGCGTGGACCGCACGTTGACGGCTCCCGTGCCGACCGCCGCCAGCGCGATCTCGGCGAGTACATGCTGAACCATCCCGAGCGGCCGTGAGCATGGGGTGCGGGAATTATCTTGCCGCGCCACTGCCTAGCACCTGCATAGGTCGTGACACATCTGCAACGCCACGGCCAAATCGTGTCGCGTTTGTCCCGATTTGATCGGCATCAAATCCTTCACCATCCCCTTTCTGCTCTGACGCTGATGTCGCGCAACGACGCGCGAGAGATGGCTGAAGGGGATTGAAATGCAGAGAACGACAAGAAATCTGGCGCGGCTCGCCACGATTGGCGCAATGCTCGTGGGCACTCTTGCCTCAGCGCAGGCTGCCGATCTGCCGGTCTACAAGAAGGCGCCGCCGCCGGTGGAGGCGTTCAATCCATGGATGGTGCGCCTGCGCGTGCTCGGCGTGTTGCCGGATGCAGGCGGGAGCACCGTCAATGTGGCGGGCGTGCCTTCGCTGTCGTCACCGAATTCCGGCCTCTCGATCAGCGATCAGGTCGTCCCCGAGCTCGACATCAGCTATTTCTTCACCAGGAACATCGCGGCCGAATTGATCCTCGGCGTGACCAGGCACTCGATCAGCGGCACCGGCTCGCTCGCAAGCCTGCCGATCGGCAAGACCACGCTGCTGCCGCCGACGCTGACGCTGCAATATCACTTCGACAATTTCGGCGCGTTCAAGCCCTATATCGGCGCCGGCGTGAACTACACCGTGTTCTTCAACAACTCCGCCGCCAACGTGCCGGCCGCCATCGTCGGACCGCCCGCGATCGTCGCCACCACCACGAACCTGCACGTCAGCAATGCCTGGGGCGGCGCCGTCCAGTTCGGCTTCGACTACATGATCGACCGGCACTGGGGTCTCAACGTCGACGTCAAGAAGCTCTGGCTGCGTCCGGACTACAGCGCGACCGTCTCCGGCCTGCCGGTCACCGGCACCGCGCATATCGATCCGTGGCTGGTCGGCGCGGGTGTGACCTACAAGTTCTGAGGCTGTTGCTGGTAAAGGGCACCCGCGCGGCAACAGATTCCGGTGTCGTCCCGGCGGAACGCCGGGACGACACCGTGGGCGCGGCGCGCTCTGTCGCTCAAACCCCTGTCACAAACAAAAACGCGGCAGGTTTCCCTGCCGCGTTTCTTGCGTTCGATCGAACGAAGAGTGGAGCCCTACTCCTCCTCGTCTTCGTGCTTCTTGCCGCCGAGCGTCTTCAGCTTGGCGAACACGGCGTCGACGTTGAGATCGTCGCTGGACTTCTCCGCGGGCTCGTACTCGTCCTTGCGGGTGGTCTCGGAGGCCGGCAGCAGGGTCGCGCCGCCATAGGTTGCGTCGATCGGCTTTTCCTTGGCGGCGCGCTGCACCTCGAAATCGAGCTCGATCTGCGAGCAGAGGCCGAGGGTGACGGGGTCGATCGGGGTCAGGGACGACGTGTTCCAGTGGGTACGATCGCGCACGCTCGCGATCGTGCTCTTGGTGGTGCCGACCAGGCGCATGATCTGGGCGTCCTTGAGCTCAGGATGGTTGCGCAGCAGCCAGAGGATGGCGCTCGGACGCTCGTGGCGGCGCGACACCGGGGTGTAACGCGGTCCCTTGCGCTTGGGCTGGGGCGGCAGCACCACCTTGCTCTCCTGGAGGCGGAGCCGGTAGTCCGGGTTCTTCTCGCCCTTCTCGATCTCCTCGCGGGTCAGCTGGCCGTTGGAGAGGGGATCCATGCCCTTGATGCCCTGGGCCGCGTCGCCGTCGGCGATGGCGCGCACCTCGAGGGGATGCATCTTGGTGAAATCGGCGACCTGGTCGAAGGTCAGCGCGGTGTTGTCGAGCAGCCAGACGGCGGTCGCCTTGGGCATCAGAGGTGCGTTGCTCATGGCAAATCTCCTTTGTGCTTCGCCCACCCCTCTGGAGGCGAAACCGGTGGTCATCAGCGATGACAGGGAATTCGCGCTATATAAGCCCGGAGGGGCTGGCCATGCAATGGTTCTGCTATAGATAGTGCCTTGACACCGCCCGAAAGGGGGCCCAATTCCCTTTGAACCGCTGTAAGGTTCAAGCCGACAGTCTTAAGCCCAATTCCCATCCATCGACCGCCCCCGCCAGAAGGCGAAACGGGTGATTCGGTCCCGAGATCGCTCAATGTCAGCCAAACCAGACCTCAAGATCGTGCTTTGTTCTCCCCGCGGCTTCTGTGCCGGCGTGGTTCGGGCGATCGACACCGTGGAACGGGCGCTGGATAAATACGGCGCCCCCGTCTATGTTCGCCATGAGATTGTGCACAATAAGTACGTCGTCGATGGGTTGAAGAAGAAGGGCGCCATCTTCGTCGAGGAACTGGCTGAAATCCCGGAGAGTACCACCGCCCCGGTGGTGTTCTCGGCCCATGGCGTGCCGAAATCGGTTCCGGCCGACGCCCAGTCCCGCAATCTGTTCTCGCTGGATGCGACCTGCCCTCTGGTGACCAAGGTGCACCGCGAGGCTGCGATCCACTTCAAGCGCGGCCGCGAGATCTTCCTGATCGGCCACTCCCATCATCCCGAGGTGGTCGGCACGCTGGGCCAGCTTCCGCCCGGCGCCGTGACCCTGATCGAGACCGCCGAGGACGCCAAGACCATCACGCCGAAGGACCCCAATAACCTCGCCTTCGTGACCCAGACCACGCTGTCGATCGACGACACCGCGGAGATCGTCGCGCTGCTCAAGGAGCGCTTCCCGAACATCAACGGCCCGCACAAGGAAGACATCTGCTACGCCACCACCAACCGCCAGCTTGCAGTGAAGAAGGTGGCACCGGTGGTGGACGCGCTGATCGTTGTCGGTGCCCCCAATTCGTCGAACTCGCAGCGCCTGCGCGAGGTTGCCGAGCGCGAGGGCTGCAAGATCGCGGTGCTGGCGCAGCGCGCCACCGACATCGACTGGAGCAAGTTCGGCAACATCAAGAGCCTCGGCATCACCGCAGGCGCCTCCGCGCCGGAAGTGATCGTCGAGGAGATCATGGACGCCTTTGCCGAGCGCTACACGCTGCACGTGGAGACGGTCTCGGCCGCGGAGGAGAACGAGTTCTTCCCGCTGCCGCGTCAGGTGCGCCCCGAAGCTGCCGCCGAGTAGACCTTTATGGCGGTCTACACCGACGTCGCCGCCGACGAGCTTGCGGATTTCCTGAAGCAATACGATCTCGGCGAATTGCTCTCCTACAAGGGCATCGCCGAGGGCGTCGAAAACTCCAACTTCCTGCTGCACACCAGCCAGGGGTCGTTCATCCTCACGCTCTATGAGAAGCGTGTGGCGAAGAACGATCTGCCGTTCTTCCTCGCGCTGATGACGCATCTCGCCGAGCACGGCGTCAATTGTCCGCTACCGGTGAAGGGACGCGACGGCGAGGCGCTGCGCGAGCTGTCGGGCCGTCCCGCCGCGATCATCACCTTTCTCGAAGGCGTCTGGCCGCGCAAGCCGAACGCGGCCCATTGCGCCGGCGTCGGCGAGGGGCTGGCCCGGATGCATCTGGCCGGCGCCAATTTCGCGATTAAGCGCGCCAACGCGCTGTCGGTCGCGGGCTGGCGGCCGCTGTTCGACGCGGCGGCGAACCGGGCCGACGAGGTGCAGCCCGGTCTGCGTGCGTTTCTCGCCACCGAGCTCGATTATCTCTCGAGCGGGATCTGGCCGACCAACCTGCCCGAGGGCGTGATCCACGCCGACCTCTTCAACGACAACGTCTTCTTTCTCGGCGACAAGCTGTCGGGGATCATCGACTTCACCTTCGCCTGTAACGACATGCTGGCCTATGACGTCGCGATCTGCCTCAACGCCTGGTGCTTCGAGCCGGATCATTCCTTCAACGTCACCAAGGCGCGCGCCTTCCTCAACGCCTATGGCCGCGTGCGCAAGCTCACAGAGGCGGAAGAGGCCGCGTTGCCGCTGCTGGCGCGCGGCGCGGCGATCCGCTTCCTGCTGACGCGGCTGGTGGACTGGCTCAATGTGCCGCCGGGCGCGCTGGTCAAGCCGAAGGATCCGCTGGAATATGTCCGCAAGCTGCGCTTCCATCAGAGCGTGACGAGTGTGCGTGACTACGGGCTGATGCCGTCAGGACTGGTCGCGTGAGCGAGCTCCCCAATGTCACGATCTATACCGACGGCGCCTGTTCGGGAAACCCCGGGCCCGGCGGCTGGGGCGCGATCCTGAAGTTCGGCGACAAGGAAAAAGAGCTGAACGGCGGCCAGCCGCACACCACCAACAACCAGATGGAGTTGATGGCGGCGATCTCCGCGCTGGAGGCGCTGAAGAAGCCGTGCACGGTCGATCTCTACACCGACAGCCAGTATGTCCGGCAGGGCATCACGGGCTGGATCTTCGGCTGGAAGCGCAACGGCTGGCGCACCGCCGACAAGAAGCCGGTGAAGAATGTCGAGCTATGGCAGCGCCTGGACGCCGCGCTGAAGCAGCATGAGGTCCGCTGGCACTGGGTCAAGGGCCACGCCGGTCATCCCGAGAACGAGCGGGCCGATCAGCTCGCGCGGGATGGGATCGTGAAGGCGCGGTTGCAGCAGCGGGTGCGGGAGTAGGGCGCACGGGGCGCGGGCAGGGCCACACTCTCCGCTGTCATCGCCCGCGCAGGCGGGCGATCCAGTACGCCGCGGCTTCTCGGTTCAACAACTACCGTCTCTGGAATACTGGATGCCCCGCCTTCGCGGGGCATGACAGTGCCACTTGTGGCTGCGAGTGGTGTAGCCTCGCAGCTTACAGCTGCCCGAGCAGCGTATCGCCGCCGGAGACCTCGACCTTGCCGGGCATGGCCTCGAGGTTCAGCTTCTTCACCACGCCGTCCTCGACCAGCATCGAATAGCGCTTGGAGCGGACGCCGAGGCCGTTGGCGGAGGCGTCCAGCTCCATGCCGATCGCCTTGGTGAAATCGGCATTGCCGTCGGCGAGGAAGATCGCCTCGTCGCGCTGGTCGGTGTCGCGCTTCCAGGCGTTCATCACGAAGGCATCGTTGACGGAGACGATGGCGATGCTGTCGACGCCCTTGTCCTTCATGGCGTAGGCGTTGAGGAAGATGCTCGGCAGATGCATCTTGTGGCAGGTGCCGGTGTAGGCGCCGGGCACCGCGAACAGCGCCACCTTCTTGCCCTTGAAGATATCGTCGGTGGTCTTCACCTGCGGGCCGTCCGCCGTCATCACGCGGAATTTCGCCTCGGGCAGCTTGTCGCCAGTCTGGATCGCCATCGTCAGTCTCCCTGAAAATCGGTCCCGCTTTTTAGACCGGGCGGCGGACCTGCACAATATTGCGAGCAGCGGAAGCGGCGAGGGCGGCGGCCGTTCACCATGATGTCATCAGCCGGAAAAGCCGCCATTGTCGAGGAACGCCTGCTCTTCCTCCGTCGTGTCGCGACCGAGGAGGCGGTTGCGGTGGGGAAAGCGGCCGAACCGCCGGATGATGTCAGCATGCTCCCGGGCGTACTTCTGGTTCTCGGTATTGTCGGTGTTCTGAAACAGCGCGATGCAGTGCAACTGGTCGGGCAGGTGCTCGGAATGCATGAAGGGCAAATAGAGGAATTCGAGCAGGATGGGGTCGATCCTGCGATCAACGCCCCGATCGATCGTGCGGCGGGCGACGTCGCGCGCCAGCGCGTCGCTGGCAAAGGCTTGCCGCGTGCCGCGGAACATGTTGCGGGGAAACTGGTCGAGCACGATGACGAGCGCGAGCGCGCCGTCGTCGCTCGCCTCCCATGACGCCAGCTCGCCGGCGGCCGCCCTCTGCCATAGCGAGAGGAAGCGACGTCTTATCTCCGCATCGAAAGCATCGCTGCGCTTGTACCAGCGTTCGCTGCCGGCCTCTCGCCAGAAGACGAGAACGCCTGATGGGGTGATGTCGCGAGCGTCGGTCATGAACGGGAGGCGAGCGTTACGCCGCCTCCGCCTTCTTCTCGTCGCGGAGCTGCCGGCGCAGGATCTTGCCGACATTGGTCTTGGGCAGATCGGTGCGGAATTCGATGTGCTTGGGCACCTTGTAGCCGGTGAGCTGTTCGTGACAGAACTTGATGACGTCTTCGGCCGTGAGGTTGGGGTCCTTCTTCACCACGAACGCCTTCACCGCTTCGCCCGACTTGGAATCGGGAATGCCGATCACGGCGCATTCCAGCACGCCCGGATGGCTTGCGATCACTTCCTCGATCTCGTTGGGATAGACGTTGAAGCCGGAGACCAGGATCATGTCCTTCTTGCGGTCGACGATCTTGGTGTAGCCCTTCTCGTCCATCACGCCGATATCGCCGGTGCGGAAATAGCCGTCCGCGGTCATCACCTTGGCGGTCTCTTCCGGCCTGTTCCAATATCCGGACATGACCTGCGGGCCCTTGGCGCAGATCTCGCCGGGCTGGCCGAGCGGGACTTCGTTGCCGTCGTCGTCGCGGATCGAGATCCAGGTCGAAGGCACGGGGATGCCGATCGTACCCGTGAACTCCGTTGCCGTCGCCGGATTGCAGGTCAGCGTCGGAGAGGTCTCCGACAGGCCGTAACCTTCGGCAATGAAGCAGCCGGTGATCGCCTTCCACTGATCGGCCACGGGGCGCTGCACCGCCATGCCGCCGCCGTTGGAGATCTTGAGCTTGGAGAAGTCGAGCTTCTTGAAATCGGGATGGTGCATCAACCCGTTGTAGAGCGTGTTTACGGCCGGGAAGCTGTTGACCTGGTATTTCGCCAGCTCCTTGACGAAGCCGGGGATGTCGCGCGGATTGGGGATCAGGAGATTGCAGCCGCCGGCGCGCACCGCGAGCAGGTAGCAGGCGGTCAGCGCGAAGATGTGATAGAGCGGCAGCGCGCAGACGATCATGAGCTGGTCGACATGCGGCGGCGCGGCGAGCGCCGGCTGGAGCCAGGCGTCGTTCTGCAGGACGTTGGCGACGATGTTGCGGTGGAGCAGCGTGGCGCCTTTGGAGACGCCGGTGGTGCCGCCGGTATATTGCAGGAAGGCGACGTCGCCCGGCGACAGTTTTGGCTTGTTGAACGTCATGCCGCGGCCGGACGACAGCGCGTCGTTGAAGGCCACTGCGCCCGGCAGCGACCAGGCCGGTACCATCTTCTTCACGCGGCGGACGACGAGATTGACGATCACGCCCTTGAAGCCGAGCAGGTCGCCCATGCTGGCGACGATGACATGCTTCACCTGCGTCCTGGTGATCACCTGCTCGACGGTGTGGGCGAAGTTCTCCAGCACGATGATGGCTTCGGCGCCGGAATCCTTGAGCTGGTGCTCCAGCTCGCGCGGGGTGTAAAGCGGGTTGACGTTCACGACCGCGTATCCGGCGCGCAGCACGGCGGCAGTCGCGACCGGATATTGCAGCACGTTCGGCATCATGATCGCGACGCGGGCGCCGCGCTGCAGCCCGCGGCCCTGCAAATAGGCGGCGAGGGCGACCGACATCTGGTCGAGGTCGCGATAGCTGATCGACTTGTCCATGCAGATGAACGCCTTGCGGTCGGCGAACTTGGTGAAGCTCTCCTCCAAGAGGTCGACCAGCGATGCGTATTGCGTCGGCTCGATATCGGCGGGCACGCCGGGCGGATATTGCTTGAGCCAGATGCGCTCCATGGAAGACTCCCCTCATTGACCAGGGCCCGTTGTTCTCGGGCTTGCCTCATTGCCGCCAGTATCCAGCTTGCCGGAACGGGTGGCAAGCCATCGTGGCTTAGGGCAAAGGTCGGGGCGCCGCTACTGGAATCGTCGCAAACCACGCTGCCGCAGGTGCGAAGCGCAGGCTGCGGTTTATTCCGAGGGCGTTAACTGTTGTTCGCCGGCTTGGCGGCGGCGGGCTTGGTCGCGGCTTTGGGCTTGGCAGGCTTTGCCGCCTGATCGCCGCTTGCCGCAGGCTTCTCGGCAGGTTTGGCCGCCTCGGGCTTGGCCGCAGCATGCTTGGCTCCGGCCGGCTTGGCTGCGGTCTTTGTGTCGCTCTTGGCGTCCGGCTTGGAGGCGGCAGGCTTGGAAGCGTCAGGCTTCGCTGCCGCCGTCTTGGCGTCCTTGGGCTTGTCCGTCGGCTTGTCAGCCGCATCGGGCTTCTTGGCGACGCGCGACTTCTTGCCACGTGGCTTGGACGCGGCCTGCTGGTCGGCGTCGGCCGCGACCGCCGCGATCAGCGCGGTGCCGGTGCGGGTCGGGCCGGTATAGACCAGCACGGGCTCGACCGCCGCGGCGGGCGAGGCCATCAGTTCGGATGCCTTCATCAGAGGCGGTTGCAGGCCCGCCGTGAAGAAGGTGACCTGAGCCTCGCCGCCGGTGGCGGAGGCCGATCCGGTCGCGCCGCCATTGGCCGCAATCAGCGCATCGTCGTCGTCGGTGGCCGGCCGCTTGCGATGGCCGCCGCACATCTCGTCGCGCAGATTCGGCGGAGTGGCGTCGACCGGCACGAGATTGTCGACGGTGCCGAGCGAGGGGCGCAGCCAGGTGAGATTGTCCTGAGCGAAGCCACGTTCGAGCAACTGCGCCGCCTTCACCGCGCGTGCGGTGCCGGAATTGGCACCCAGCACCACCGCGATCAGCCGGCGGCCGTTGCGCGTGGCCGAGGCGACGAGGTTGTAGCCGGAGGCGCAGATGAAGCCGGTCTTGAACCCGTCGGCGCCGGGATAGCGGCCGATCAGCTTGTTGAAATTGCCGGTGACGCGCTTGCCGAAGCGGATCGCCGGGATGTGCACGAAGTATTCGTATTCCGGCAGGTCGTGCAGGAACGAGCGCGCCAAAATGCCGAGATCGCGCGCCGACGTGATCTGGCCGTCGGCGGGCAGGCCGTTCGGATTGACGTAGCTCGTCTGCGTCATGCCGAGCTTCTTCGCGGTGTCGTTCATTATCGTTGAGAAGCCGTCGATCGAGCCGCCGACGCCTTCGGCGAGCACCACGGCCATGTCGTTCGCCGACTTGACCATCATCATCTTCAGCGCGTTGTCGACGGTGACCTGCGTTCCCGGGCGGAATCCCATCTTCGAGGGCGATTGCGAGGCCGCGGTCGGCGATACCGTGAGCAGCGTGTCGAGCGTCAGCCTGCCATCCTTGACCGCCTTCAGCGTGACATAGGCGGTCATGATCTTGGTGACGGAGGCCGGGTACCAGGGGATGGTCGCGTTATCGGCCTGCAGCACCTTGCCGCTGTCGGCCTCGATCAGCAGCAGCGCTTCGGCGCTCGCCGCGCGCGGCGCCAGCAATGCGGCACATGCGAGCGCTGCAGCGAACAGGTTGAACAGGGGCTTGCGAAGCAGCGGGCGAAGGGCGTGCACTATCCGATTCCGGTCCTTGGAGATCCGCCTGATACGGTCGGTTCTCGTGATCTGAGTTTCGGGTTCTGAAATCCGGCGCCGCCGCTTGCGGCGTCGCAAACCTATACCGGCTCGCGCGTCGAGAATAGAGGCTCCGGGCGGGTATTCCGCAACGAAGTAGGCCGAATTTCGACGGTCCTCTCGGGACTTGCTAGGGGGATTTGGCAGCTGTCGCGGCAGCCTCGGCGACCGTCACGCTGGCCCGTGCATTCTCCTGAACCATGAACTGGGCCCTGGCGAGCTCGGCAAAATGGCCGCCTTTGGCCACGAGTTCATCGAAAGTTCCGCTTTCGATCACCCGGCCGTTCTCGAACACCAGGATCCGCGTGGCATTGCGGATGGTGGAGAGGCGATGGGCGATCACGAAAGTGGTGCGACCCTTCATCACTTCGTCGAGAGCGGCATTCACCTTGGCCTCGGTGACGGCGTCGAGCGCGCTGGTCGCTTCGTCCAGGATCAGGATCGGCGGATCCTTCAGCAGCGCACGGGCGATGGACAGGCGCTGACGCTCGCCACCGGATAGCATGCGGCCGCGTTCGCCGGCATTGGTCTCGAAGCCGCCGCTGCGCTCGATGAATTCGAGCGCCTGCGCGCGCTCCGCCGCCTTGCGCATCTCGGCCTCGGTCGCGTCCGGCTTGCCGACGTGCAAATTCTCCGCGATCGAGCGGTTGAACAGCAGCGCTTCCTGGAACACCACGCCGATATTCCGCCGCAGCGAGGTCAGCGTGACGCCGCGCACGTCCATGCCGTCGATCTTGATGATGCCGGATTGTGGATCGAAGGCGCGATGCAAGAGCGCGATCGCGGTCGACTTGCCGGCGCCGGTCGGGCCGACCAGCGCAATGGTCTGGCCGGGCAGCGCGGTGAAGGTGAGGTCCTCGATCGCCGGCCGCTTGCCGTCATAGGAGAAGGTGACGTCGTTGAACTCGACGAGGCCCGACAGCCTGCCGGCATCGATTGCGTCGGGCCGGTCGTGGACCGCGGGCACGGCGTCGAGCACATTGAAAAACTCGCGCAGGCGCGGGGCTTCCATGAACACGTTGTTGATGAAGCTGACGACCTGCTCGAGCTTCTGGATCAGCATCGTCGCGAAGCTCACGAACATCACGATCTCGCCGACCGAGGTGAGCCCCTGGTCGTGCAGCGCGATGCCGACGGTGAAGATCGCGAGCACCGTGATGGTGGTGGAGGCGCGCGTGATGACGGTGACGAGCGCCCACCAGGACAGCACCGGCATCTGTGCGGCCAGCAGCTCGTCGGCGACGGAGCGCAGCCCTTTCACCTCGGATTCGACGCGGACAAAGCTCTGCACCAGCGCGACGTTGCCGAGCGCGTCCGAAGCGCGCGCGGAGAGTTCGCTGTAATGCTCCTCGACCTCCATCTGCATGCCGAACGTCTTGCGCACCACGAAGGTCGTGAGCGCAGTGAAGACGATGCAGAGCACGAACAGCAGGATCGCCAGCCGCCAGTTCAGGTAGAGCGACAGCGGCAGCAGCACCACGACCGAGAGGATCGCGGCAAAGTGCTCGCGGAAGAAGCCGAGCCACAGCCGCCACAGCGCATCGGTGCCGTTGAGCATCACCTTCATCAGCCGGCCCGAATGGGTCCCGGAGTGGAAGGTCAATGGCAGTTGCAGGATGTGCTCGAAATAATCAGTCAGCACCGCCTGGCGCTGGCGGTGCGAGAGCCGGTCGGCCTGCAAGGCCACGAGCGCGCTGCACGCGATGGTGAAGAGCCCGAACGCGACCCAGGCGGCCAGGAACGGCCAGGCCGAGTTCGACCCGGCCACCGTCTTGCCCGAGAGCACGTCGACGATCCGGCCGAACAGCACAGGCTCGGCGAATTGCGAGCCCGCAAGCAGGAGATTGGCGACCGCGAGCAGCCAGCCCAGCCGCGCCTCCTTGCCGAGCAGCTCGAGAACGCGGGAGTAGAGACGGAGCATGGACATGCGGACTGGCGACTCGGGCAGCTAATGGGGGCGGTATTGTAAGCCGGGATTGCCTGCCAGATACAGCGGAAGCTACCGGTTTTGCTCAGTTGATCAGCCGCTCCGCCACGGCCGGCAGGAACTGGCCGTCGAAGATGTCGCTCGCCGCCGGCCGTTTGCGGAATTTGAAATCCTGCGCGATCTGGTCGATCGAGCGCTCCAGGCGCGCCGGCTCGACGCCGCCGAGGCCGTTGCGCTTCACCTCGTCGGTCAGGACGTTGTCGGCGAGGACGGTGCGCAGGCGCTCCAGCTCGAGGTTGCGGTCGCCGTCGTCGATGCGGCTCGCGGCCTCCTCCGCCGCACGCCCCGGCTCCCTGACGGTGGCGTTGATGCCGGCGATCAAAGCGCGGACGAAGCCCTTCACGGCGTCCGGCTTTGCTGTGGCGAAGGCCGGATTGACCACCACGGCAAAGCCATAGGCTTCACAGCCGTAGTCTGCAGAGCGCAGCACGACGAGATCGGCTGCGGGCACACCGCGGTCGCGTAGATTCACCGCCGAGAGATAGCTGAAGCCGGCGACGGCATCGACCTGTCCCGCGGACAGGATCGGCTCGCGCACCGCCGCGCCGATCTTGCGGAATTTGACGCGCGATGCCTTGATGCCGTTCTGCTGCGCCAGCGCCGGCCACAGCCGCATCGACAGATCGCTGTCGGCAACGCCGACGGTCTTGCCGTCGAGATCGGGCAGGAGGTGGATGCCGCGGCTCCTGCGCGCGACCATCGCGTAGGGCGCGCGGTTGAACAGCACGAACACCGCCTTGACCGGCGCCGCGTCATCCTTGTCACGAAGGCGGATCAGCTCGTTGATGTCGACGAGCGCAAGCTCGCTGTCACCTTTGGCGACGCGTGCGAGCGCCTCCGGCGATCCGCTCGCATTGTTGAAGGACACGTTGAGACGCTCGGCGCTGAACCTGCCGTCTTTCGCCGCAAGGAAGAACGGTGCCACGCTCGCATCGATGGGACGGTCGAAGGTGAAGTGGATCGCTGTCGAGGGGACGCCGCTCTCGGCCCCCGGGGCCTCGCGCGCAGTCAATGCGGTGAACGAGATTGCAAGGGCCAGCAGGCAGTGAAGGGTGATCGTCTTGAATCCCGACATCGATTGCGCCGGTCCCGCATTGTTATGGTTTCGTGACGCTTGCAGCGCCGGCCCGCGACGAGCGTGCGCGCGCCAACATGAACGGCGGATGAGCGGCGGTTGCGTCACGATCACGCAACCCCGTTCAGCTTGTGTTGGGGTTGGGGAACCCAACTTAGGTTCTGCGGGTTTGAGAGGCATGAGCCTGTCCGCAGGCGTCCATTTCAGGTCCCAAAGGAGGGCCCAAGACATGTTCGAGCGATTCTCCAAGTTTGCGGGCCGAAAGGCCGTTCTTGCCACCGCCGCGGTGCTGGCGGTGACCACAATCGCCCCGACCGCTTCATACGCGGGCGGCCGCCACTGGCATGGCGGCGGTGGCGCGGCCGCTGCTGCGGCCTTCGCCGCCATCGGCACCGGTCTTGCCATCGCCGCAACCCGTGACGCCTACGCCTATGACTACGGTCCGGGCTATGGCTATTACGGCGGTCCCGTCTATTACAGCGCCCCTGCCTATGGGCCCTATTATGGTCCAGGCCCGAACTTCCAGTATCAGCGCTATGGCGGCACGGCTCCGTCCGAGTATTGCGGCCAGGGCTACTACCAGAACTGCTACTAGCTCCGGCCCCCGAAGGTTGACCATGACAGGCCGTCGCGCTTGCCGCGCCGGCCTGTTTTCTGCTTTTATTGTCGCGCGTTAACACGCCCGCCATTTGTTTAGAGTAGTTTTGAGTACCATGAGTGATTCGCTTGAGCGGCTATATCTGGCTGTGCTCGCGGCCAGGGATCTTGATCCGGCAACATCGCGCACGGCCCGGCTGTTTCAGCGTGGGCCCTCCAAAATGGCAAAGAAGCTGGCCGAAGAGGCCATCGAGGTCGTCATCGATGCGGTCAATGGCGATAGCGAGGCCGTGATCCGTGAGAGCGCCGACCTGCTCTACAATCTCACCGTGCTGTGGGCTTCGGCCGGAGTACGCCCCGAGGACGTCTGGCGGGAAATGACGCGGCGGGAGGAGTTGCTCGGGATTGCCGAGAAGCTGCCGAAGTCGCCGATGAAGCTGCCCAAAGTCGCGTCACCGCGCATGGCCTCACGGCGGCCAATTGTCGCGCTCGAAGGCCGCGCCGCGCGCAAGCGCCACTAGAAACGTCATAATTCGCCTCAATCTCGGCATGGACAAATCCGTCCCATGGTGCTTCATCGCGGCGCCATGCTGAAACGTATCTACGACTGGTGCATCGACGCCGCCCACAAGCCCTACGCGCTCTGGATCATGGGAGCCGTGGCTTTCGCAGAAAGCTCCTTCTTTCCGGTCCCGCCGGATGTGATGCTGATCCCGATGTCGCTGGCGCGCCCGCAGCGCGCCTGGGTCTATGCAACCGTCTGTACCATCACCTCGGTGGTCGGCGGCATCGTCGGCTACGCCATCGGCGCGCTGCTGTTCGACTCGGTCGGCCAATGGCTGATCCAGGTCTACGGCCTCGGCGACAAGGTCGACGCCTTCCGCGCCTCCTATGCGGAATGGGGTGCGATCATCATCCTGCTCAAGGGGCTGACGCCGATCCCCTACAAGCTCGTCACGATCACCTCGGGCTTTGCCGGCTACAACATCGTCCTGTTTATCCTGTGCTCGATCGTCGCACGCGGCGGACGCTTCTTCGTCGTGGCGATCCTGCTCAACCGCTATGGCGACTGGGTCCGGGTTCGGATCGAGAAGCATCTCGGCCTGTGGGTCGCGATCGGCGCCGCGGTGCTGGTGCTCGGCTTCGTGGTCGCCATCAAACTGATCTAGCACCAGCGGCTTTGCCGCCGCGCCGGCTTCGGCTACGGTTGCCGTCATGATGGTTCGATCCGGCAATCCGGCCGTGCGTCTCGGGACGCTGATATCGGCAGCGCTGCTGCTTGTGCTCGGTGGCGGCGGGCCCGTATGGACGCAATCCGCCCCGCCGTCGCTCGGTCTCCAGGAGCAGAGGGCGCAGACCGCGCCGCCGTCGACACCCGCTCCGTCGGCGCCGCCGGCGGGCGAGGAAAATCCCGGACTGATCAACGAAATGAGCAAGCTGTTCGACAAGCTGCCCTCGATCCTGCCGCCGATCAAGAGCCCCGGCGAGACCATGAACGACCTGTCGCGGCTGGCCAAGCCCTCGACCATGGTGTCGGGGCGCGTGGTCTGCCCGGTCTCGTCGAACGGCGCGCCCGACTGCAAGCAGGCCGCCGACCAGCTCTGCCAGGGCAAGGGTTACAAGGAAGGCAAGAGCCTCAACGCCGACTCCGCCGAGAAATGCTCGGCCAAGGTTCTCATCCCGGGCAGGCAACGCAAACCGGACGACTGCCGCACCGATACTTTCGTGACCAGCGCGTTGTGCCAGAATTGACGTGATGGCCTAGCGCGCGAGCAACAAGGAGCGCCCATGAGCCGGACGGAGCAGGACTTCCTCGGACAGCGTGAGATCGCCGACGACATCTACTACGGCGTCCAGACCATCCGGGGTAAGGAGAACTTCCACATCACCGGCATTCCGATGAGCCAGGAGCCTTACTTCGTGAAGGCGCTTGGCTACGTCAAGAAGGCTGCTGCCATGGCCAATCGCGATCTCGGCGTGATCGACGCCAAGGTCGCGGATGCCATCATCATCGGCTGCGACCGCGTCATCGCCGGCGACATGATGGATCAGTTCGTCACCGACTTCATCCAGGGCGGCGCCGGCACCTCCACCAACATGAACGCCAACGAGGTGATCGCCAACCTCGCGCTGGAAGCGCTCGGCTTTGCCAAGGGCGACTACCAGCACGTCAGTCCCAACGATCATGTCAATTACGGGCAGTCGACCAACGACACCTATCCGACCGCCTTTCGGCTGGCGCTGATCCTGCGGCTCGAGAGCTACATGACGGCGCTGCGCCAGCTCCAGGAGGCCTTCTTCGCCAAGGGCCGCGAGTTCGACCGCGTGCTGAAGATGGGCCGCACGCATCTGCAGGACGCGGTGCCGATGTCGCTGGGGGCCGAGTTCCGGGGATGGGGAACCACGATCGGCGAGGAGGTCGAGCGCATCTCCGAGGCCCGTGCGCTGCTGCGCGAGATCAATCTCGGTGCCACCGCGATCGGCACTTCCGTCACGGCCGCGGTCGGCTATCCCAAGCTCGCGGTCCGGCACCTCAGTGCGCTGACCGGCGTCGAGTTCATTCTCGCCAGCGACCTCGTCGAGGCGACCTCGGACACCGGCGCCTATGTGCAATTGTCCGGCGTCCTGAAGCGCACGGCGAGCAAGCTGACGAAAATCTGCAACGATATCCGTCTGCTCGCCTCCGGCCCGCGCGCCGGCCTCAACGAGATCAACCTGCCCCAGCTTCAGCCGGGCTCCTCGATCATGCCCGGCAAGGTCAATCCGGTCATTCCCGAAGTGGTCAACCAGACCAGCTTCCTGGTCATCGGCCTCGACACCACGGTGACGCTGGCGGCCTCAGCGGGCCAGCTCCAGCTCAACGTGATGGAGCCGGTGATCTCGTTCGCGCTGTTCTTCTCGATCCGCACCATGGAGCGTGCGGTCAACAGCCTGCGCGAGAATTGCGTCGTCGGCATCACCGCCAACGAGGAGCACACCCGCAACATGGTGCTGAACTCGCTCGGCATCGTCACGGTGCTGAAGCCGCTGCTCGGCTACAAGCAATGCGCCGAGATCGCGCGCGAGGGCTACAAGAGCGGCAAGTCGCTGCACCAGATCGTCGTGGTCGAGCGGAAACTGCTGACGCAGGAGAAGTGGGACGAGATGTTCTCGTTCGAGCGGCTGATCAATCCGGATTTGATCGGGTAGGCGCTGGTCTCTCCTCGCGTCATTCCGGGGCGACGCGCAGCGTCGAACCCGGAATCCATTTCGCCGCGCGTACTGACGCCCGATGGATTCCGGGCTCGCGCTTCGCGCGCCCCGGAATGACGGAAGGACGAATTCCGCTGCTTGGAATTGCGGTAACCGCATCCGCCACGGCGCCAAAACGCAATACTTGACAGTGGAAAGATTGCCTTGTTGGTATGGCTCCCAGCTTCAATTTGACCGCCAGAAGAGGATCGTTCCGCAATGTCCATGCCTGCCTTGTTCAAGGGACGCCTGTCGATCCCCGTGATCGGCTCGCCGCTCTTCATCATCTCGGTGCCCGATCTCGTGATCGCGCAGTGCAAGGCGGGTGTGGTCGGCTCGTTTCCGGCGCTGAACGCGCGTCCGCCGGAGCTGCTCGACGAATGGCTGGCGCGGATCACCGAAGAGCTGGCGGCCTATGACCGCGCCCATCCCGACAAGCCGTCGGCGCCGTTTGCGGTCAACCAGATCGTGCACAAGTCGAACAACCGGCTCGACCACGACATGCAGCTCTGCGCCAAGTACAAGGTGCCGATGATCATCTCCTCGTTAGGGGCGCGCGAGGAGCTGAACCAGGCCGTGCACGGCTGGGGCGGCATCGTCTTCCACGACGTGATCAACCAGAAATTCGCGCACAAGGCGATCGAGAAGGGCGCCGACGGCCTGATCCTGGTCGCGGCCGGCGCCGGCGGCCATGCCGGCACCATCTCGCCGCTGGCTTTCGTCGCCGAAACGCGAAAGTGGTTCGACGGCCCGATCGCGCTGTCGGGCGCGATTGGCAACGGCAAGGCGATCCGCGCAGCGCGCATCCTCGGTGCCGACTTCGCCTATATCGGTTCGGCCTTCATCGCGACCAAGGAGGCCAATGCCGTCGAGAAGTACAAGGAAATGATCGCGGGATCGTCGGCGGACGACATCGTCTATTCCAATCTCTTCACCGGCGTGCACGGCAACTATCTGAAGCCCTCCATCCTCGCCGCCGGCATGGATCCGGAGAATCTGCCGACGTCCGATCCCTCCAAGATGAATTTCGGCACCGACGCCTCCGGCGAGCGCGCCAAGCCGAAGGCGTGGAAGGAGATCTGGGGCTCGGGCCAGGGCATCGGCAGCATCGAAGGCATCGTGCCCGCCGCCGAGCTGATCGCGCGCTTCAAGAAGGAATACGACGAAGCGGTCGATCCGCCGTTGTGATCACTCTCGTGTCCCGGACGCGCTGCAGCGTGTAACGCTGCTGCGCAGGGCCGGGACCCGTGGCAACGAATGGACCCCGGCTCAGCAGCGCATCGCTTACGCGCTGCGCTGCGTCCGGGGAACGCCAGCCGAGATATCGAACAAATATGTCCCCCATCTACCGCGTCGACGGCAACAGCGTCGTCACCAGTCCGGATGCGGCCGGTCCCTGGGACCGGCGCATGCAGCACGGCTCGGCACCGGCTTCGCTGGTGACGTGGGCGGCCGAACGCATTCCGACGCCAGTTGCGATGGACATCGCGCGGGTCACGATCGATCTGATGCGCCCGGTTCCGGTCGCGCCGCTCACGATTGCGACCGAGGTCCTGCGCGAGGGCCGCAAGATCCAGCTCTGCGAGATCAAGCTGCTCGCCGATGGCGTGCAGGTGGTCGGCGCCACCGTGCTCAAGATCAGGCGCCAGGCGCTGAGCCTGCCCGACGACGTCGAGGAGCTGCCGGTCACTCTGCCGTCTCCGGAGGACTCGCTTGCCGAGGACGGTCATGCCGCCACCAGCCCGTTCGTGCGATCGGTCTCGATGCGTGCCGCGCGCGGCCGCTTCGGCCAGGCCGGTGCCGGCGCGATCTGGTTTCGCGTCGACCGTCCGCTGATCGAAGGCGAGGCCGTCTCGCAGGCGATGCGCGCCGTGGTCGCCGCCGACTTCTCCAACGGCACCGCCTCGACGCTCGACTTCCGCGCCTGGACCTACATCAACGCCGACCTCACCGTGAGCTTTGCGCGCCAGCCGGTCGGCGACTGGATCCTGCTCGACGGCGATTCCTGGATCGGCCCCGATGGCGCGGGCCTTGCGATGTCACGGCTGGCGGACAGGCAGGGCTATTTCGGCCGCGCAGTGCAGAGCCTGGTGATCGAGAAGCGGTGAGGGCCGCCTCATTCCCGGTGTCTTGACCCGCGGAGGCGGGGCATCAGTACGCCGCAGCCCATCGGCTCAATCACCGCCGTCTCGGAGCATTGGATCGCCCTGTCAAGCCGGGCGATGACACCTGCTGTGTGAGAACTATGTCGCGCATTGCGCGCTTGAACGGCAGGCTTCCGCCGCCGCGGAAGGGATGCTTGGCATCCTGCCAGTTCACATTCCGTAGAAGATCTTGATCTCCCACAGCACCACGATGATAGCCGTGATCAACGTAACCGCGGCGACTGCACTTTCCAGGGAAGCGACTCTCATGTCTTACTCCGCTTCCCAGCCCCGTCAGCGGTCTAGGTGATTCCCTGATTCGCCGGCAATCGGGTGGGGATCGCCGGCGCGCACTCCGCCGCGCGCTGTGGTGCCGGGGCCACAACGACACCGTAAAATCCCGGGGGTTTTACCCCACCATCCGGTCCCGCCCGCTCCAGAAGCCCGCCCGCAGCACCTTCTTGTCGACCTTGCCGACGCCGGTCATCGGCAGCTGCTTGACGAACTGGATCTGTTTCGGCGCATGCGCCGGGCCTTTTCGCGTCTTCACGAGATTGATCAGCTCGTCTGGATCGGGCCTTGCGCCGTCACGCGGGACGACGATGGCGGTAACGGCTTCGCCCCATTTCTCGTCGGGGATGCCGACGACGGCGACCATCGCGACGCCGGCATGCTGCGACAGCACGTCCTCGACCTCGCGCGGGAAGATGTTGAAGCCGCCGGAGACGATCATGTCCTTCTTGCGGTCGAGGATGAACATGTAGCCGCGCTCGTCCTTGCGCGCGATGTCGCCGGTGTGGACCCAGCCGCTCTTCAGCGTCTCGGCGGTGATGTCCGGCTGCTTCCAGTATTCCGCCATCGCATGCGGCGCGCGCACGCAGATTTCGCCGGCCTCGCCCGTCTTCACGTCCTGGTCGTCGTCGTCGAGGATCCTGACCTCGCACGCCGCGATCGGGAAGCCGCAGGACAAAAACAGCTCCGGGTTTCTGGGATCGTGATCGGCCTTACGCAGCACCGAGACGGGATAGCATTCGGTCTGGCCGTAGAGCTGCGAGAACACCGGCCCGATGCGTTCGATACCCTCGAGCAGCCGGCTCGGCGACATCGCGGAGGCGCCATAGAGCACGAGCTCGAGCGACGAGAGGTCGGTCTTGCCGAGCGCGGGCTGATCGAGCAGCACGTAGATCATGGTCGGCACGAACAGCGTGAAGTTGATGCGCTCGCGTGCGATCGTCGTCAGCACCGCCTCGGGATCGAAACCCTTCAGCATGTGCACGGTGCCGCCGCGCATCAGGGTCGGCAGCACCTTTGTGCCCGCGACATGACTGATCGGTGCGACCGTGAGATAACGCGCAGCCTCGGGAATCTCGAAGTCGGCGAGGATCGCGCCGGCGGCCCCGCTGTTCTCGCGATGGTAGCGCAGCGCGCCCTTGGATTTGCCGGTGGTGCCGCCGGTGTAGTTCAGTGTGGCGAGATCGTCGGGGCCGGCGAGGCACAGCGGGCTTGCATGTCCCGCATGTGCGATCGCGGCCAGCAGATCGACGCCGTAGCCGGCGGGGCCCGCGGTGAAAACCGCCTTCAGCCGGGACGCCCTCGCAGCGAGCTCGCCGCCGCGGTCGCGAAAGGCGGCGGCATCGACCACCAGCATCTCGGCCTCGGAATCCTCGAGCTGAAACAGCTGGTCTTCCAGCGATCCCAGTGGATGCAGCCAGGTGATGCAGAGCCGCGCCAGTTGCGCGGCGACGCCGGCGCACCAGGTATCGGCGCGGTTCGCGGTGAGGAAGGCGACGCGCGCGCCGGGCTGTAATCCAAGCCGCATGAACACGCCCTGGATCCGTCCGATCAGGTCGATGGTGCCCCGATAGCTCAGCGATCCCTCAGGCCAGGCGAAAGCGGTGCGGTCGGGATAGCGCGACAACGCCCGTAGCGTCTGCGCACAAGCCGGGGATGTTGCGTGGAGCGGATCAGACATGTGTTTCCTCGTTGCTTTGTCACCGGCTTCTGGCGTGCCAATGTTGCTGACGACGCTAGCACAGAGACTGCGGGAGGAAACGACAAAGCCCGCGAGAGGGAGGCATGCATGCCATCGGATCGACTGCAACGCTTCCGCGATCGTCTCGCTCTGCCGCTGATCGCGGCGCCGATGTTTCTGGTATCGGGCGTCGAGCTCATGGTCGCGGCCTGTCGGAGCGGTGTGATCGGCAGCTTTCCCACCGCGAATTGCCGTGGTGCGGAACAGCTCGATACGTGGCTCAGTGAGATCGAAGCGCGGCTGCTGCAGCACGAACAACAGGCCGGCCGCAGGGCAGCGCCGCTGTGCCCCAACCTGATCGTGCACCGTTCCAATGCGCGGCTGGAGCAGGATCTCGCCGTGCTGCTGCGGCACAAGCCGGAGCTCGTCATCACCTCCGTCGGCTCGCCGGCGCCAGTGTTGAAGCCGCTGCACGACGCCGGCGCACTGGTGTTTGCGGACGTCGCCTCGATCCGCCACGCCGAGCGTGCCGTGGAAGCGGGGGCAGACGGGCTGGTGCTGCTCACGGCGGGCGCGGGCGGACAGACCGGCTGGCTCAATCCGTTTGCCTTCGTCCGCGCGGTGCGCGCATTCTATGACGGCATCATCGTGCTGGCGGGTGGCATCAGCGATGGCCGGGCGCTGCATGCTGCCGAAGTGCTCGGCTGCGATCTCGCCTATATGGGCACGAAGTTCATCGCCACGCGCGAGAGCATGGCGGATGACCGTTACAAGCGGATGCTGGTCGAGAGCAGCGCCGACGACATCCTGCTCACCACCGCCTTCACGGGCTTGCAGACCAGCATGCTGAGGCCGTCGATCATCGCTGCGGGTCTCGATCCCGACGACCTGCCGGCGCGCGGCGCGATCGACATCGCAGAGGATATCGACGTCGCCGCGCGCGAGAACCGGCCAAAGCGCTGGCGCGACATCTGGAGCGCCGGCCACTCGGCATCGGGGGTGACCGACGTGCTCGCGGTCGATGATCTGGTCGCGCGGACGATCGCGGAATACCGCGAGGCAGGTGGGCGCAATCGCATCCGTCACGGTTAATCCCGCAATGCTCCCTATCCCTCATTTAACGGCAGATTAACCATCGCCCGCCAAGAATCCCCTTCACGGCCGCCAATCAGGACCGAGAGGGACAGGCGATGGACTTCAATTATCTCGACGGCAAGACAGCTGCGACGCTGGACGAGATCCGCGTTCGCGTCGCCCATGCCCTGGCCCGCCACCCGCTGTGCCGCAACGTCCGTTTCGACATCGTCAGCGTCCCCCGGACCCGCCGCGGCGGCAATTGGACGGTGACGCTGCAGTCGGTCGAGCCGCGCGCGGTCTGGGAGGCCTCGGAGATCGTGGCCGACATCCAGGACGCCTATGATCTTGCGGCAGCTGCCTGATTTCCTTGGGCTTTCCCGGCGATGTCGCCACAGTCCGCGCGATTGCCGCTGCAATGGCACGGTTAAGCCTTAATTCTCGCCCAGTTTCCGGGCAGTGATCACGTGGACTTGAAGTCGGACGCGGAGGGACGTTTGTCCAAAGCCATCACCATCGTCGCGCTGACCTGTTTCCTCGTCCTCGGCGCCGCCACCACTGCCATTCTCGGCCGCGACAGCGTGCCCAGCGTCAGCGCCGCGATGATTGCCCAGACGCCCCCGCCCGAGCCGCTCGCAACCACCCGCGCCGCCAAGCCCGACCCTCTGGTTCCGACGCTCGCGCTGGCCTCGGCCGCGATCGAGCCGGTCCAGGTCGCCGCCGACAAGCTTGCGCAGGCGCCCGTCCTGACCGAGCCGCTGCGCCAGGCCTTCGCCGCCGCCACGCCCTCCGATTTCCCCATGCCGAAAGCAAGCGCGCACGAGGCGCCCGCCACGACCGAGGTCCCAGCCGTCGAAATTCCGGCCAAGCCGAAGGTCGTCGCCAAGCCGCAGCCGCAGAAGTCCTATTCGCTGCTGTCCGACGTGCAGATCGCGGGCATCAGGGATCGCCTGAAACTTTCGTCGTCGCAGGAATATTACTGGCCCTCGGTCGAGACCGCGCTCCGCAACGTCGCCCGCAAGATCCAGGCGAACAAGCTGTCGAATCCGAACGCGCCGCCCAGTGCGCAGATCGATCCGAATTGCGACGAGGTGCAGCAGTTGAAGTCGGCCGCGATGCCGCTGTTGTTCCAGCTCCGTGACGACCAGAAGGAAGAAGTGCGCAAGCTCGCCCGCCTCATCGGGCTCGAGAAGGTCGCGCAGCAGATCTGATGCGCGCGGTTCCTCTTTGAGGAGCCGCAGCCAGCAGGAACATCTGGCAATCCCCACGCGTTGCCCGCTCCAAAAGAGGGAGTGGATGAATGCGCGCCTCGACAGCCTATTTTGTCGGTGCCGGAACCATCATCGTAGCCATCGCCATTGGTCTCGGCGGCGGTATCGTTGCCGGCAACATCATGAATCCGATCGCGCCCAAGCAGGGCCCGGACACCGGCAAGGTGGCGCAGCGCACGGAGGCGAACGCGCCGCCTGAGCGCGTGAGCTATCTCTCCGGCTCGCAGGCCTTTGGCGCGATGATCGCTGCGCCCGCGCAGGCCGAGGCAAAGCCCGAAGCCGCAAAGCCTGATACGCAAACCACGCAGGCGAATGTTGAGCCGCCGGCGCCGCAGCCTTCGCAAGCCGCTGCAGTCGAGCCACCCAAGCCGGCACCGGCATCGCCTCCGCGCGCTGCGAAACCCGTCGAGCAGCAGGCTTCGACTGAGCCTTCCTCTCCCGACAACGCCTATGCCAAGGCGCGGGATTCCGACGTGAAGCGCGCCGCGTCCGAACGGCGCCGAGCCGAGCGTCGCGAGCGCTGGTACGAGCGCCGCCATTATTACGAGTCGCGCGAGCCGCGCGGCATGCGCGACCGCACCGATTGGGACGATGTCGCGCGCAACATCCGCGAAGATTCCGATGCGCGCGATTACGCGGCCCGGCCGCGCGGCGGCTTCCCCCAGATCAGGCTGTTCGGGCCTGACGACGATTAGCCTAACCGAGGATCGCCGCAGCTGCGCATTCGGCAATCAAGATCGTCGGCGCCTGGATATTGCCTGAGATCATGATCGGGATCACCGAGGCGTCGGCGACGCGCAGACCGTCGATGCCGCGCACCTGCAATCGCTTGGGATCGACGACGGCCAGGTCGTCCGTGCCCATCCGGCAAGTCGATGCGGCATGATAGAGCGTCGTGCAATGGCCGCGGATATAGTCGGCGATCTCGGCATCGCTGATCGCTTCCGCGCTCGGCGTGACCTCGCTTACGATCATCTCCTTGAGCGGTGATTGCGCGGCGATGCGACGGTTGATGCGTACGCCTTCGACCATGGTCGCGATGTCGCTGCCGCTCGGGTCCGACGCGAAATAGCCGGGGTCGATCGCGGGATCTTCGATCGGGTCGGCCGAGCGCAGCGTGATCCGGCCGCGGCTGTTCGGCCGCTGCAAGGTCGCATGCAGGGTGATGCCCGGCCTCGACGACAGGAAGCGGACATAGTCGCGGTGGGGGCTGATCGCGCCATAGAGCTGGAGATCGGGCTCGACATCGGGGCGGCTGCGCACATGGGCGCCGGCGGCGACCCAGGGCGAGGTGCGCGGACCGCTGCGATGCGCCTGCCACTCTGCAAGGCTCGCCGCGAGACTTTCGTCGGTCCAGGCGCCGACGCCGATCCTCTCCTTCGTGTAGAAGGTGATGGGAATGTTGATGTGGTCCTGCAGATCCTTGCCGACGCCGGGCAGGTCATGCAGGACGTCGACGCCGACCGCCTTCAGTTCGTCGGCCGGGCCGACGCCTGACAGCAGCAGTTGTTGTGCCGAGCCGATGGCGCCGGAGGCGAGCACGATCTCGCTGGTGGCGAAGGCGCTCTTCAGTTGCCCATTGTCGAGATATGCGACGCCGATCGCGCGGCCGCGCTCGATGATGATGCGAGTGACGCGTACGCCGGTCTTCAGGACGAGATTGGGACGCGCCAGCGCCGGGCGCAGATAGGCCTTGCCGGTGCCGAAGCGCTCGCCGTTCCTGATGACGAACTGGAAGAAGCCGGCGCCTTCCTGGGTGGCACCGTTGAAATCGGGGTTGTGCGGAAGCCCCGCGGCCTGGGCTGCCTCAAGCCACTTCAATTCGTTGGGATCGACGAAGGGCACGTCGGCGACGTGCAGCGGCCCGCTGGTGCCGTGGAAGGGATCGTCGGCGAAGCGCGTATTGTTTTCGAAGGCGATGAATTTCGGCAGCACGTCGCTCCAGGCCCAGCCCGCGCAGCCCGCCCGCGCCCATCCGTCGTAATCCGACGGCAGGCCGCGGATATAAATCATCGCATTCATCGCGCCGGAGCCGCCGACCATCTTGCCGCGCGGCCAGAAGATGCGCCGTCCCCGGCAGCCTGCTTGCGGCTCGGTGTAGTAGCCCCAGTCGGCCGCCGTATTGAACATCGTCGGCCAGTCGGACGGAATGTCCGAGGCGGGCGGGGCTGCGCGACCGGCCTCCAGCACCAGAATCTTGCGATTTGGATCGACCGACAACCGGTTGGCCAACACACAGCCGGCCGAGCCGGCGCCCACGATGATGGTGTCGTACATTGAAGAGCGCTCCGCGAACATTCACGTCGCGGAGCGCTTGCAAGATTCGTGCTCTGCGGATTGGCGCACTGCAATTCCTCTCCCGTGACAAGGCAGGGCTATCGCATTTGAGAGCTTTTCTCTGCTGCCATCCTTCGAGACGCCCGCTTTAGGCGGGCTCCTCAGGATGAGGGCGGAGTGTGCGGCAGCAGTTTCAACGGGTACTGAAGCCGATTAGCCTCATCCCGAGGAGGCGCGTCAGCGCCGTCTCGAAGGACGAGGCGTGCGCGCAGGCTGCCGCCACGAGTCATATGCGATAGCCCTGCGTGACAAGGGGGAAGGGGCGCTGTCAGCGTCGCGCTTTACCTCATGCCTGCGCGACGCAGGCCTTCGAGATAATGCGCACGATCCTCTTCCCGCAGCATCGGCAGCTCGCGCGTGATCCAGGCAAGCGAGACCTCTGGCTGGGCGCGGCGCAGGCCGTCCAGGGCGGACGCCGCGAGTGCCGGATCGCCGAGCATGCCGGCGGCGGCCGTCAGCACGCGGTGCGCGCCGACGAAATCTCCGCGCTGGCGCATCGATTCCCGTGCCATCTGCACGGCGCCTTCGTAGTCGCGGCCGACGAACCGGGCGTAGGCCGCAACTCCGCAATAGATCGCCGCGAGCGGGTCGCGCGGGCTCAGCCGCAGTGCCCGGCGGGCGGCGGCATCGCCATCCTGCCATCGTCCGGCATAGCACAGCGTCACGCCGTGGAAGGCATGCGCCATCGCGAAATTCGGATTGAGCCTCAAGGCCAGTTCGAATTCGGCCAGCGCGTCGTCGAAGCGGCGGCGGAACAGATAGGTGTAAGCAAGGCCGTGATGAGCCCAGGCATCCTCGCGATCGGCCTCCACGGCCGCGAGCGCCGCACGTTCGGCGACCGGCACGGTCGCGGCCATGTCGGCCCAGCCCATATGCGCGCCGAACATATGGCTGGCCGCGAGCAGGCCCAGCGCCTTGCCATAGGCGGGATCGACCGCGACGGCTTCTTCCAGCAGCTTTTGCGCGGCGGCATTGTCCTCGCGGGTGATGCGCCAATAATGCGACAGCGCGCGCATCACGAGGTCCCATGCATCCAGGCTGCCCGGCGGCTTCTGCTGGGCCCGGAAGCTTTCGGCGGCATAGAGCTGCGGCTCGACGGCGGCGACGATCGCTTCGGTGATCTCGTCCTGCACGGCGAAGATGTCGGCGAGCTCCCGGTCGTAGCGTTCGGCCCAGAGATGGCTGCCGGTCGAAACGTCGTTGAGCTGGGCCGAGATGCGCACCCGCCCGCCGCTTCGCCGCACGCTGCCTTCGACCACGTAGCGCACCCCGAGCTCCCGCGCGACCTCGTGGATGTGGACGGCGCGGCCCTTGTAGACGAAGGAGGAGTTGCGCGCGACGACGAAGAACCAGCGCAGCTTCGACAGCGCGGTGATGATGTCCTCGCTGATGCCGTCGGAGAAATAATCCTGCTCGGCCTCGCCGCTCATATTGGTGAAGGGCAGCACGGCGATCGCGGGCCGCTCGGGCAGCGCGAAGACTGCCTGAGGCTGGACGATGCGGACCGGCTCCGGTGGAACCGCGCCGTGCTGTGTCTGGACGTCGCCGACGAAGCGAAAACCCTTACGGGCAATGGTGCGGATCAGTGCCTGGTTCGCGCCATTGTCGCCGATCGCCTTGCGCGCTGCGTTGATCCGGCTGGTCAGGGTGGACTCGGAGACACTGCGCCCGCGCCAGATCTTGTCGATCAGCTCGTCCTTGCTGACCACCCGGTTGCGGTTCTGCATGAGGTGGACGACGAGATCGAAAACCTGCGGCTCCACGGCAATGGGAACCTGCTCGCGGCTCAGCTCGCGCCGGTCGGTATCGAGAAGGTGGTCCTGGAACAAAAACTGCACGTCGGAAACTCAGGCCTCATTACGAAATCGGGGCAAGCAAAATGACAAAATGAAATTTGGGTCGAAAATCGTGTGTCTGCCGAAGGGGACGCTTGGTTCATCGCGATCGCGTGATGGCAGCCATGCCGTTTTCGGAGGGGAATACAACCGCGACTGGAATGTTGCGGCCGGGGACCGCCGAGATCTGCTTCGCCCGGCACCGTCATCCTTCGAGGCTCCTCGTGCGCTGCTCCGCATCGCTCGCCTCGCGCCTCAGAATGACGGAGCAACAGGGGGACGTGCCGTCATAATGTCGCCGCGCGATAGATGTGGCGAACGGTGAATGCCCTTTGCCGAATTGGGCCGGCTGCGTAAGCTAGCGCCACACAAAACGCTAGCCACGAAGAAACGCCCATGCCTGCTTTTTCCGCCGCCACCACCGTGCTCGACTCCATGCTGTTTCGCGATGCCTTCGGCACGCCCGAGATGCGCGAGGTGTTCTCCGATGTCGCGACGGTCGCCCGCTATGCCGAGGTCGAGGTGGCGCTGGCCAAGGCGGAGGCGGCATGCGGCGTGATCCCGCAGGACGCCGCTGCGGCGATCGCCGCGCGGACCGACGTTGCCGCGCTCGATTTCGATCTGCTCAGGCAGGAGACCGATGTCGTCGGCTATCCGATCCTCCCTTTGGTGCATCAGATGGTGAAGCAATGCGGCGAGGCCGGCCGCTACGTGCATTGGGGTGCCACCACGCAGGACGTCATGGACACCGCCGTGGTGCTGCAACTGCGCGCCGCGCTCGAGATCGTCGAGCGCGACATCGTCGAGCTGCGCAAGATCCTGGCTGATCTGTCGAAGCGCCATCGTGACACGGCGATGGCGGGCCGAACCCATCTCCAGCAGGCGCTGCCGGTGACCTTCGGCTACAAGACCGCGATCTGGCTCGCGATGTTCGATCGCCACGCCGAGCGGTTGGCGCAGCTGAAGCCGCGCGTGCTGGTCGGCCAGTTTGCCGGCGCTGCCGGCACGCTGGCCTCGCTTGGCGACAAGGGGTTCGAGGTGCAGGAGGCGCTCTGCACTGAACTGAAGCTCGGCGTCCCCGCCTCGACCTGGCACGTCGCGCGCGACGGCTTTGCGGAAGGCGTGAATTTTCTCGCCCTCGTCACCGGCTCGCTCGGCAAGATCGCGCTCGACATCATGATCATGGCCTCGACGGAATTCGCCGAGGTCTACGAGCCCTTCGTCAAGGGACGCGGCGCCTCCTCGACCATGCCGCAGAAGCGCAACCCGATTTCATCGGAACTGATGCTTGCGGCGTCCAAGGCGGTACGCCAGCACGCCGGCCTGATGCTCGACGCCATGGTGCAGGATTTCGAGCGCGCCACCGGTCCCTGGCACGCCGAATGGATGGCGATCCCCGAAAGCTTCGTGCTGACCGCCGGCGCGCTACGCCAGGCGAAGTTCGCGCTCGCAGGCCTCATCGTGGACGAGGCGAAGATGAACGACAATCTCGCCATCAGCCGCGGCCTGATTGTGGCCGAAGCGGTCATGATGGGGCTCGCGCCGCAGATCGGCCGGCAGGAGGCGCATGACGTCGTCTATGACGCCTGCCGTCAGGCCAACGAGAAGGGAATGAGCCTTGCTGATGCGCTGTCCTTGGATTCACGGATATCGAGCCGCATCGATCGCGCCACAATCGAGGCGCTCACCTCACCGAAAAATTACCTCGGCCTTGCACCGGCCATGGTCGACCGGGTGCTGAAATCGGCAACGCGTTGAAAACCAAAATGCGTGAAACTGCGTATCTTTCGCGCGTCGCAAGACGCTCGCACACTTGTGTCTTGCGATGCTAGACTTAGATTGAGCGAGAGACTTTCGGCAGAGGGCCCGGCATGACTGATCAACGCAATACTTCCACTCCCATCGATCCCGCGAAGCTCGACCGGCTGGCCGAGGTGGCGGTGAAGGTGGGCCTGGGCTTGCGGCCGGGACAGGACCTGCTTTTGACCGCGCCCGCGATCGCGCTGCCGCTGGTGCGGCGGATCGCCGTGCATGCCTATAAAGCCGGCGCGGGCCTCGTGACGCCGATCCTGTCGGACGAGGAGATGACGCTGGCACGCTACCGCCACGGCCACGACAACAGTTTCGATCGTGCCGCCGGCTGGCTCTACGAGGGCATGGCCAAGGCGTTTTCGGACAACACCGCACGGCTCGCCATCGTCGGCGACAACCCGATGTTGCTGTCGGGCGAGGACCCGTCCAAGGTGGCCCGCGCCAGCAAGGCGAATTCGATGGCCTATCAGCCCGCGCTGGAGAAGATCGTCAATTTCGACACCAACTGGAACATCATCGCCTATCCGAGCCCGTCCTGGGCGAAGCTGGTGTTCCCTGATGATCCCGAGGACGTCGCGGTCGGCAAGCTCGCGGATGCGATTTTCGCCGCGTCCCGCGTCGATCGCGAGGACGCGATGGGCAATTGGGCGAGCCACAATGCGGTGTTGCGCGAGCGCACCAACTGGCTCAACGGCCAGCGCTTTCGCGCGCTGCAATACTCGGGTCCGGGCACCGACCTCACCATCGGCCTTGCCGACGGCCACGAATGGGAAGGCGGAGCCTCGCTGTCCAAGAACGGCATCAGCTGCAACGCCAATATTCCGACCGAAGAGGTCTTCACCACCCCGCATTGCCGCCGCGTCTACGGCCATGTGGTGAGCTCGAAGCCGCTGTCCTATCAGGGCACGCTGATCGACAACATCGCGGTGCGCTTCGAGGACGGCAAGATCGTCGACGCCAAGGCCTCGCGCGGCGCCGAGGTGCTGAACAAGGTGCTCGACACCGATGAGGGCGCCCGGCGCCTCGGCGAGGTGGCGCTGGTGCCGCATTCCTCGCCGATCTCGCAGAGCGGCCTGTTGTTCTACAACACGCTGTTCGACGAGAACGCAGCGTCTCACATCGCGCTCGGCCAGTGCTATTCGAAATGCTTCGTCAACGGCGCCCAGCTCACGCCGCAGCAGATCGCGGCGCAAGGCGGTAACCAGAGCCTGATCCATATCGACTGGATGATCGGCTCGGCCGAGACCGACATCGACGGTATTTTGGCCGACGGCAGCAAGGTGCCCGTGTTCCGCAAGGGCGAATGGGCGAAGTAGCGCTTCACCTCTCCCGTAGGGAGAGGTCGGATCGCATCGCAGATGCGATCCGGGTGAGGGGTTACGCTCTCGCTGATCGTCGCGGCCCCTCACCCGGATTGCTGCGCAATCCGACCTCTCCCCGCCGGGGAGAGGTGAACGTCATCGCGACAGTCTCGCTACCCTCACGCGGCCGCGTTGCGCAGCATCGGGTTGTTGTCGATGCTGAAGCGGTTGAACAGCGTCGTGAACGGGCTGCCATCGGTAGCCCGCACGATGGCGTCGGAAGCAGCCACCGCCTCGTAGAGCGCGCCGATGGGATCATCCGTCTCCGGCAGCTCGAGCGCGCCGCGGATGTCTTCGCGAGCTGCATTGACCTCATCCTCGTCGTCGAGCGTCGCCTCCAGCGCATCCGCCGCGCGCCGCATTTCGGCAAGGTCGCCGCCCGCCGAGAATTTGAGGATGTCGAGCCAGTAGGGACGGGTGACGACGAGCTGGATGAAGGCCTCGAAGCTCTCCGCGATGATGCCCGCGCGGCCTTCCGACGAGACGTAGAGCACATTCTGCGATGGCAGCAGCACGAACGCGCTGCCGGAGCCGTCACTGCCGATGTGCCGTGGGCTTTCGATGCCGTCGATGGTGAACCAGGGCTCCTCGTCCGGCGCGAAGAAGACATCGAGACTGCGGAGCCGGGCGACGACCCCGCTGTTGGCTGTCAGAACCTCGGGCGTGAGGGGCATCGGTGCGGCTCCTTCCAATACTTCGCGCACTTTGTCGCACCCCGGGAAAGATCGGTTCATGTGTACGGATTCGCAGGAAAATCGTGACGTTAACCGTTTCGCACCTGCAACTAGGGGCTGATTGTCGAGCTCTGCGTAAGAAAGAATTAAAAACCGGCTACTAGCGTCCCAACTTCTTTCGAAGCAATCCGGGCCGAGACCCGGCCATTCATATTATATCTTCTGGGGAAGCAGATGTCGCGCGCATTGATTGAAATCGGTAGTTGTAATGTGGATCTCGAGCTGCGGCCGATCGAGCCATCCTGGATCATCGAGGGCAATCCGGTATCGCGCTCCCGCGTCTTGTCGACCAGCGCCGACGGCACCGCCCAGACCATCATCTGGCACTGCACCGAAGGGCGCTTCAACTGGTACTACGACATCGACGAGACGATCATGATCATGGAAGGATCGATCGTGCTCGAAAGCGAAGGCATGCCGCCGAAGCGCTATGGCCCCGGCGACGTCATCTTCTTCCGCGACGGCGCGCATGCCAAATGGCATGTCGAAGGCCACGTCAAGAAGATCGCCTTCTGCCGCAAGACCAATCCGGTGATGATTGGATTCCTGATCCGCGTCGTCAACAAGCTGAAGAAGATGTTCGCCTTGACCGGCGAGCGCCGTCCGGCCTCGCTGATGGGTGCCGGCTAAAGCGGACAATAGGGTTTCAAGGACGCTTCCCAGCGGCCACGACGAAGAGGGGGCGGGATCGACATCCTGGCCCCTCTTTTCGTTTCCATATTATGGCCTGACGATGTTCATGGCCTGCGCCGTCGCGCCCTGACCTCCACCATCAGCTGCCAATCTTGCGCTGCTACCGACTTGGCTTCGCCAAGCCAATGGAAGGAGTCGTCCGTGATCCCGGTAAAGCTCCAGCGCGTCAGCTCGCCGGATTCGGTCGTGCCTTCCTGCACGATGTCGTCGCCACGCGGACGGCCGATCTGCTGCCGGAACACGCGGCGGCCCGGATCGAACCAGGAAATCCGCCACGCATCCATGGCCGGATCGTAGACGCGGAGTGTCGTGCCATACCAATTGCCGGCGATCGGAAAGGCCGCGCTGCCCGCCGGCCGGGGAATGATCCAGACGTCCTGCACGGCGCGCCCTTCCAGCACCCAGCCGAAATGGATTTCGCCTGGCGCGGTGTGTTTCGTTCCGTCCGGTCCATGAGCGGTGATCTCGGCGTCCCAGTCGCCGACGAAGCGGCCGTAAAGCTGGAGCGCGGCGGCGTGCTCGGGGTTGGGTCCGTCCGCGTGCAATAGTCGCGCAAAGTCGGTCATGTCGCTCTCCTGTTGCAGGGAAATCAGCATGACCGGCCGATCGCCGGCTTGGAAAAAATTGCGCTCTAGACCCCGTCGAGGATGATCACCGTCGGCTTGGTCGGCAGCGTATCCCGCGACATCCGGAACGAGCGCTCGATGCGCCGGTCGATCTCGAACTGCTGGCCGATCCGGCGCATGAAGTCGTCGAGCGGGGTGGCGAAGCGGTGCATCGGCAGCACCACCGAGGCGCGCAGCCGTTTGGTGATCTCGGAGATGCCGTCCAGTGACATGGTATAGGTGCCGTCGATCGGCACCATCACGATGTCCAGCCGCCCGATCTGGGCAAAATGGCTGTCGTCCAGCTTGTGGTGAAGGTGGCCGAGATGGCCGATGCAGAGGCCGGCCGCCTCGAAGATGAAGATGGAATTGCCGTCGCGGATCATGTCGGTGCCGACATCGTCGCCGAAATAACGGCGGATGTCGGTCGTGACGTTGCGGATGAAAGTGTCGCTGATGCGCTCCGACACGATCGCCGGCTTGCCGTCCTCGCCCCAGCCATGCAGCACATGGGGAATTCGTTTGTCGGGATATAAGGAATAGTGCGTGCTATGCGCCCGGTTCATGGTGACGACATCGGGCAGTCGCCCCACCTGGTATGCACCGCTATAGTCGGTCGCGATGCGCAAGCCGGCGGGCGTGTCGATGAAATAGGTGGAATGGCCGGCATAGGTGATCTCGACCTCCGCGGCAGCCGCCGCCTGCCTGAAGACGACCGGCACGGCCCGCGGCGCCGCATCGGCCATCGCCAGGCATTCGCTGCGCTGTGGCTGCTGGGCGAGGGCAGGTGCCAGCCAGCCGAGGAACGCCAAAGCCGTCAGCAATAGTCGAGACATCACTGGTCCGTCCGCCATTCAGTCGACGATCCGGTCAATGTAGCTTCGAATTGTTCCGGCGTCATGCCGATGCCGCGACCGCTCGCTGCATTAAGGATAGAGTCAACCTTGGCCTGTTTCAGCGGGTGGCCTCGCCTACCCGTTTTTCGATGGCCTCGGCTGAGAACATCTCCCGATATCGTGCGCTCGACAGTTGGCGCGGCATTTGCGCCTGCATGGTCGCGCTGTTTCACTTCGACGTGATCAGCCATCTGTCCTTCCTGCCGCTCACCAGGCATGCCTATCTGTTCGTCGATTTCTTCTTCGTGCTGAGCGGCTTTGTCATTGCTTCGAATTATCGTTCGCGTCTCGCTGAGGGCTTCGGCACGGGCCGCTTCCTCGCCCTGCGGCTTGGGCGGATCTATCCGCTGCATCTCGTGACGTTGCTCCTGTTCATTCCCATTGACGCTGCGAAGGACGGCATCGGTCCGAACCTTCTTCAGGCAATCGTCACAAACGTCCTTATGCTGCAGGGGCTCGGCGTCAATCCGCAGAACTGGCTGAATTTTCGCGAGTTGGAGCATCAGTACCGAGTTCTCCGCCTATGTGATCTTCGCCGTCGTCGTAAGCCGGATCGGGTCGGCGATCTGGCCCTGGCTGCTCCCGATCATGGCCGGACCGGCCGTGCTCGCCACCATCAGCCCCGATGGGATGAATGCGACCTACGACTATGCCTCGTGCGTTGCCTCTATGGCTTTGCGCTTGGCGTTGTCTGCTTCGACTTGCGAGAGCGCTTCCCGGTGTTGCGCGCACGCCAGGCGCCATCAGGCGAAACATGGCTCGAGGCGGCGAGCCTCATGCTCGTCGTGTTCTATGTTTCGGTCGCCGGTAGCAACGTCATCCTGCAGGTGGCCTCGCCGCTGGTCTTCACGCTTGTCGTTCTCGTGTTCGCGCGTGAGGCTGGTGGGGTCAGCCGCTGGCTGACGGTGCCGTTCATGCTCATGATCGGCACGCTGACTTATTCGATCTACATGCTGCACCCGTTCGTCAGAGCCGTTGTGCGGGCGATCCTCATGGTCGTCGAACGTCTCGCGCATATGGAGCTGTTTGTCTCCTATGCGCTGAGCCCGGGTCATGAACCGACGAAAGTGGTCTCCATGAATGGATCGCTCTGGCTCGGCGATCTCCTGCAGATTGCGATGCTGCTGTTGACCGTGCTGCTGTCGGTTGCAACCTATCGCTTCGTGGAAGAGCCCGGGCGCAACTGGGTCAGGCGCCTGGCGGATCGGCGCAAGGCCGCCGCAGTACGCAGCGCACAACCGGCCTTCGACACCTGACGCGGCGGCCTTGCGGGCGACTGATGCCCGTTATTCCCGCATTCTAGTCGCGCCTTGGGCTGAACTTCCAGGTGACGGCGACGAGGCCAGCGGTGATCAGGCCGCTGATCAGGCCGGCGATCGGCAAAGTGAGCAACAACGCGGCGCTGGCGGCCCAGCCGATCGAGGAGAAGGCTTCGGCAAAGGTTGCAAGCCGCGAAGACGTCTGGCGGCGGCGGAATTGGCTGCGCCTTGCCTGCACCCGGAACCAGAGCTGGATCGCAGTCGCCGAGGCCGCGCTGACGACGATCGCTCCGGCACTCACCGCGGCCTGGAACGGCGAGGCGAAGGCGAGCGCTCCGACCAGCGGGCAGAAGATGGCGGCGATCGCGATCAGCACCACCTCGATCTTGGCACGGATGACGCTCGACGGTGTCAGCGGCGCGGTGGCGACGAGATCGGGAGCATCCTCCCCCGAGATCGTCAGCCAGGCGAGCCCGCCGGCAAGCTGTCCGGCCGCCATCACGATGACAGGCGTGATCAGCGTCAGCGCCGCCGAGTTGTCGGCAAAGTTGCGCCAGAGCAGAAGCGCCGGCGGCACCAGATAGAGCAGCTGCATCAATGTCTGCGAGATCAGCCAGGGATCGCGCCACAGCAGCATGAATTCTTTGCGCCGCAGCGCCTGCTGGCGCGATCCGCCGCGGAACGGGCGCTCCGTGGCGCGGACGCGGCCGGATGTGCCGTACGCCGCCGCATCGATCGCGGTGTCGGCGAAGCGGTGCGAGAAGATCGCCATGACGCTGCCGAGCAGCACCAGAGCGAGCGCAAGAAGCAGCAGCAGTGCCTCGGTGTCGCCCATGGTCGCCCGCGCCGGCCACCACCAGATGCTGTCGACATCAGGCGCGTAGGCGGCAAGGCTTCCCGAGGTCAGGATGGTGAAGCGCGACAGCGTGCCGTAGGACATGATCGCGGCGACCTGAAGCGCGATCACGAAGCCCGCGCCGATGATCGCGGCGAGGATCTGGGCGATCAGGCGGGTTCGCGCCGGGCCGATCAGCCGGAATAGGAGAATGGTGACGGCGATGGCGATCGCCGCGGCCGACAGGCCCATCGCAATGACGACGCCGAAGGCGGCGAGCCAGCGCGCGCCACCGCCGATCACCAGAACGTCGATGAAGGGCGTCGAGAACAGCAGCGCGAGCACGGTGACGGTCAGCGCGATCGCGGCAATGCGGACCGAGAACAAATTGGCCAGCCTCGCCGGCGAGGACATGATCAGGTCGAGATCGGCGCGAGCGTAGAATACCCGCGTCACCGATTCGATCGCCTGCGACAGCATCAAGGTCCAGGCGAGAAAGATCGTCGCCGAAATCATGATCAGCGGGGATTTGTCGAGCGGCAGCTGCAGGTCGGCGAAACGGCCGATCACCGCCCAGGCCGGCAGGTGCAGCAGCGCGGCGAAGCAGAAGAGGCCGATCACCGCAGCGCGTGTACGCTTGCGCCGGCCGCCCGTCATCATGGCGAACCATTCGCGCCAGGCGAGCCGCAGCTCGTGGCGGGCAAACCAGGAGAGCGCGGTTGCCGAGCTCATGCCGCGGCCTGAAGCGTCACCAGCGCAATGAAGAGATCTTCCAGGCTGGTGTCGGCATGGCCATTCTGCTGGCGCAGCTCGGTAAGCGTGCCCTCCGCGACCAGGCGGCCAGAGGCGATCACGCCGATGCGGTCGGCCATGCGCTCGGCGACCTCGAGAATATGCGTGGTCATGATGACGGTGCAGCCGGCGCGGACGCGCGCGCTGAGCAGGCCCTTCACGTGGCGGGCGGAGACGGCATCGAGCCCCGTCAGCGGCTCATCGAGGATGATGAGGCGGGGGTCGTGCACCAGCGCCCCTGCGAGAGCGACCTTCTGGCGCATGCCCTTGGAAAAGCCCTCGCAGCGCTCGTGTCGGTGCGCCTCGAGCCCGAGCGAGCCGAGCAGCTCTTGCGCGACCGGTTCCGAGGCCGACGGGGCGATGCCCCAGAGCCCGGCGACGAATTCGAGATATTCGAGCGGCGTCAGCTTGTCGTAGATCATGGGCTCGTCGGAGACCCAGGCCATCACCTGCTTGGCGGCGACGGGGTCCGCCAGCGCATCGATGCCGAAGATCGAGACGGCGCCCGCATCGGGCCTGAGCAGGCCCGCAACCATGCGCAAAGTCGTGGTCTTGCCGGCGCCGTTGGGGCCGACCAGCGCGTAGAATTCGCCGGCGTGAATGGTGAGATCGAGGCTGTCGACCGCCGGACGGTCAAAACGCTTCGTTAACCCTCGGACTTCCAGGGCCGAGTTGTCCGGCTTCATGACGGCCACACCATCCGGTTCTGCATCACCCGAGACCATGCCCCCAAGATGTTTCGGCACCGTGAATCGCACTGCCGCAAATTCCGTCATCCGGATTGGACTAAAGGCAAGGCACCCCGACAAGTCACCGTTTGTTGACAGCGCGCGGGCGTTCAGGCTGAATTGATTCCGGACAAATGGCGCTAACGCAGCGAAACGACTGCGTAGCGACTGGACACAAGATGCGGCAAGGCGGCCAAAAGAACCGCCGGTTGCATCGGGAGGATGCGCGGCGATGCTGGATTTCGTTCAGCAGCTGGTCAGCGGTGTTGCGCTCGGCTGCGTTTACGGCCTGATCGCGCTCGGCTTCGTGCTCGTCTACAAGGCCACCGAGGTCGTCAACTTCGCCCAGGGCGATTTGATGATGCTGGGCGGCTTCTTCGCTTTCACCTTCATCGGCATGATGGGCCTGAATTACTGGATCGGCTTTGCCGGTGCGGTGGCCGCGATGGCGCTGTTCGGCATGCTGGCGGAGCGCGTGGTGGTGCGGCCGATCCTCGGTTACCCGCAGTTCTCGATCATCATGGCGACGATCGGGCTGGGCTATTTCCTGCGTTCGATCGCCGGCATGATCTGGGGCACCGACGACCTGAAGATCGAGACGCCGTTCAGCCAGGGCGTGCTGCGCATGGGCTCGCTGGTGCTCGCCTACGACAAGCTCTCGGTGATCGCGGCGACGATGATCCTGTGCACGCTGCTCTGGCTGTTCTTCAACAAGACCATGCTCGGCACTGCGATGCGCGCCAGCTCCGAGAACATGCTGGCGGCCTACTATATGGGCATTCCTGTCAAACGCGTGGTGTCGGTCGTCTGGGCGATCAGCGCGGCGGTCGCGACCTGCGCCGGCGTGCTGCTGGCGCCGATCACCTTCATCCACTCCAATGTCGGCCTCGTGCTCGGCCTGAAGGCGTTTCCCGCCGCCGTGCTCGGCGGCTTCGGCTCGATCCCGGGCGCCGTGGTCGGCGGCGTCCTGATCGGCGTGATCGAGAGCATGGCCGGCTTTTACCTGCCCGAGGGCTGGAAGGACGTCGCGCCCTATGTCGTGCTGCTGACCGTGCTGCTCTTGAAGCCCGAAGGCCTGTTCGGCCTTCACGTCCGCAAGAAGGTCTGAACACCATGCGCTTCCTGTTCAAGACCGACTACGAGGACGACATCAAGCTGTTCCCGCATTCGGGCTACGTCGTCTCCTACGGCATCCTGCTCGCGCTGCTGCTGATCGCGCCCTATGTGCTCTCCAGCTATTTGATGAGCCAGCTCGTTTTCGTCTGCATCTATGCGATCGTCGGCGTGGCGCTCCTGATCTTGACCGGGTTTACCGGCCAGGCCTCGCTCGGGCACGCCGCGTTCCTCGCCATCGGGGCCTACACCGCGGCTTACTTGCAGAAATATAACGTGCCGTTCCCGGTCTACTTCCTCGCCGCCGGGCTGTTGACCGGCATCATCGGCGCGATGGTCGGCTTTCCCGCGCTGCGCCTGACCGGCATCTACCTCGTGATCGCCACCATCTCCTTTGCCCTGATCGTCGAGGAGATCCTGGCGCGCTGGGAGAGCGTCACCAACGGCAACGAGGGCATGCGGGTCAAGACGCTGTCGCTGCTCGGCGTCGCTGTGCCGCGCGACAGCCCGACCTTCTATTACCTCTGCCTTGCCGTGCTGGTGCTGACCATCGTCGGCACGCTCAATCTGCTGCGTTCGCCGACAGGCCGCGCCTTCGTCGCGATCCGCGACTCCGAGACGGCGGCGCGCAGCATGGGCGTCAACGTTGCGCTCTACAAGGTGAAGTCGTTCGCGATCTCGGCCGCGATCACCGGCTTTGCCGGCGTCCTGTTCGCGCACAAGCTCTCCTTCATCTCGCCGGAGATGTTCACGCTCCAGCTCTCGATCGAGTTCATCATCGTGATCCTGATCGGCGGCACCTTCAGCCTGCACGGCGCGGTTCTGGGCGCGATCTTCATCGTGATGATCGATCCGTTCCTGACCTATCTCAAGGACGACATGCCCGGCATCATCGCCGGGATCGCCGCGACGTTCGGCGCCAGCCCGGCCACCGCGGGAAACATCCAATCGAACGTCGCGGCCTTCGCCTCGCTCAATGGTTTGAAGGGCGCGATCTACGGCATCATCATCGTGCTGTTCGTCCTGTTCGAGCCGCTCGGGCTCTACGGCCGCTGGCTCAAGATAAAACTCTTCTTCCAGCTGTTCCCGCTCTACAAGCGTGCCACCTTCAAGCGGCAGAAGATCTACGTGAAGTCGGAGCGCAACCGATGAGCTATTTTCGCGCCGAGAACCTGTCGCTGCACTTCGGCGGCCTCAAGGCCGTCGATGCAGTCTCGTTCGCGGTCGAGAAGGGCGAGATCCTCTCGATCATCGGGCCCAACGGCGCCGGCAAGAGCTCGATCTTCAATCTGATCTCGCGGATCTACCGGCCGACCTCGGGCCGGATCTTCTTCGAGGACCAGGACATCACCGAAGAGCCGCCCTACGACATCGCCAAGCTCGGCATCGCCCGCACCTTCCAGAACATCGAGCTGTTCGAGAATGCGACCGTGCTTTCCAATTTGCTGGTCGGCCGCCACCGGCATTCGACGACGCAGCTTTGGCAGGAGCTGCTGTTCCTGCCGAGCGTGCGGGCCAACGAGAAGGTGCATCGCCGCAGGGTCGAGCAGGTCATCGAATTCCTCGACCTCGAGCCCTACCGCGACAAGCTGATCTCGGGCCTGCCCTACGGCGTCCGCAAGGTGATCGAGCTGGCGCGCGCCCTGTGCTCGGAGCCGAAGCTGATCCTGCTCGACGAGCCGTCCTCCGGCCTCAATGTCGAGGAGACCGACGACATGTCGTTCTGGATCCGCGACATGCGGAGCGAGCTCGGCGTCACCGTATTGATGGTCGAGCACGACATGTCGCTGGTCAACCGCGTCTCCGATCGCGTGATTGCGCTGAACTACGGAAGGGTGCTCGCCATGGGTTCGCCCGCCGAGGTGCAGCAGCACCCCGACGTCGTCGCAGCATATCTGGGAGCCTGAGGAATGGACGCCGCGGCGACCCCGGATATCATCCTCAAGCTCTCCAACATCGAGAGCTATTACGGGCCGATCATGGCGATCCGGGGCATCTCGCTGGAAGTGCCGCGCGGCCGCATCGTCACGCTGCTCGGGGCGAACGGGGCCGGCAAGACCACGGTGCTGAAGACCATCTCGGGCATTCTCGATCCGCAGAAGGGGACGATCGAGTTTCTGGGCAAGCCGATCCAGCGCATGGAGGCTGACCGGATCGTGCGGCTTGGCCTCAGCCATGTGCCGGAGGGGCGCGAGGTGTTCCCGTTCCTGTCCGTGCGTGAGAACCTGATGATGGGCGCCTATCCGCGCAAGGACCGCGACGGCGTCGCCGAGGATCTGGAGCGCGTCTACGGCTATTTCCCGCGCCTGAAGGAGCGCATCAACCAGCCGGCTGGCCAGCTCTCCGGCGGCGAGCAGCAGATGCTCGCGATCGGGCGCGCGCTGATGAACCGGCCGACGCTGCTGCTGCTCGATGAGCCCTCGCTCGGCCTGTCGCCGCTGTTGGTGAAGGAGATCTTCACCATCATCCGCCGGGTCAACGAGGAGCAGGGCATGTCGATCCTCTTGGTCGAGCAGAACGCCAAGGTGGCGCTGGAGACGGCCCATTACGGCTATGTGCTGGAGATCGGCCGGATCGTGATGAACGACAGCTGCGACCGCTTGATGCATTCCCAGGATATCCAGGAATTCTACCTTGGCGCCAAGGAAGCGGGCGCGCGCGGCGAGCGGCGCTGGAAAAAGAAGAAGACGTGGCGGTGAGGAAGAGCTGGCGGTAAGATGAGCTTGCCATCCGTAACGTAGACCGCCGGCAAGGCAGGCAACGGAGGCAGGCGACAGGGAGGAGAGGTGCATGGCCCGACCGGCGGTGCTGACGGTCGCTGATACGATCGCGAAGAGCTTCTTGCGCGCCGCCGAGACGCGGGGCGACAGGCCGGCGATCCGCGAGAAGAAATTCGGCATCTGGCAGCCGACGAGCTGGCGCCAATGGCTGGAGATCTCGAAGGAGATCGCCTACGCGCTTCGCGCCGTCGGCTTCATGCCCGGCGACGTCGCCTCCATCATCGCCAATGCGGTGCCCGAATGGGTCCACGCCGACATGGGCATATTGTGCGCCGGCGGCGTCTCCTCCGGAATCTATCCGACCGATTCCCCGTCCCAGGTCGAGTATCTCGTCAACGACTCCCGCACGAAGGTGATCTTCGCCGAGGACGAGGAGCAGCTCGACAAGATCCTCACCTGCCGCGCGCGCTGCCCCTCCCTGCAGAAGATCATCGTGTTCGACATGGAGGGTCTCAGCGGCTTCTCCGACGACATGGTGATGTCGCTCGACGAGCTTTGCGCGCTCGGCCGCAACCACATGGTCGGCCGCGAAGCGCTGTGGCAGGAGATGATCGACAGCCGCAGCGCCGGCGATCTCGCGATCCTTGTCTATACGTCCGGCACGACCGGTCCGCCCAAGGGCGCGATGCACGCCAACCGCAGCGTCACCCATCAGATGCGGCACGCCAGCGACTTCATCCCGGCGCGAGAGGACGAAGACCGGCTGGTCTTCCTGCCGCTCTGCCACGTCGCAGAGCGCATCGGCGGCTACTACATCTCGGTCGCGCTCGGCTCGGTGATGAATTTTGCCGAGAGCCCGGAGACCGTGCCGGACAACTTACGTGAAGTGCAGCCGACCGCCTTTCTGGCGGTGCCGCGCATCTGGGAAAAGTTCTATTCCGCCATCACCATCGCGCTGAAGGATGCGACGCCGCTCCAGCAATGGGTGTATCGCCGCGCCATCGGCATCGGCTATCGCATGGTCGATTGCCGGCTGGAGGGCAGGGCGCCGCCGCTGTCGCTGCGCCTCGCCGACCGCATCGCTTACCTGGTCGCGTTCAGAAACATTCGCCGCATGATCGGGCTCGACCGCTGCCGCATCGCGTTCACCGGTGCGGCTCCGATCGCACCGGAGCTGATCCGCTGGTATCTGGCGCTCGGCATCGACATGCACGAGGTCTACGGCCAGACCGAGAATTGCGGGGTCGCCACCATGATGCCGGCGGACAGGATCAAGCTCGGGTCGGTCGGCACCGCGGTGCCCTGGGGCGAGGTCGCGCTGTCGCCCGACGGCGAGATCCTGATCAAGGGCGACTTCCTGTTCATGGGCTACCTGAACCAGCCGGAGAAGACCGCGGAGACGATCGATGCCCGCGGCTGGCTGCACACCGGCGACGTCGGCACCATCGACAATGAGGGCTTCGTCCGCATCACCGACCGGATGAAGGACATCATCATTACTTCCGGCGGCAAGAACATCACGCCGTCCGAGATCGAGAACCAGCTCAAGTTCTCGCCCTATATCTCGGACGCGGTCGTGATCGGCGACAAGCGACCCTATCTCACCTGCCTCGTGATGATCGACCAGGAGAACGTCGAGAAGTTCGCCCAGGATCACGACATCCCCTTTACCAATTATGCCAGCCTGTGCCGGGCGAGGGAGATCCAGGACCTGATCGGGCGCGAGATCGAACAGGTCAACGCCAATTTCGCCCGCGTCGAGACCATCAAGAGATTCTATCTGATCGAGCGCCAGCTCACCCCCGAGGACGAGGAGCTGACGCCGACCATGAAGCTGAAGCGCGGCTTCGTAAACAAGCGTTACGCGGTCGAGATCGAAGCGATGTATCGCGAGCGTGCGGTGGCGTGATGCGCATGCCCCCGGAAAAGTGGGAACCGGTTTTCCGATGAGGGGCATGCGCAGAAAAGAAAGTTTGTCGATTTGAGAAAGCGAAGGAGCTGTGGCCCTCGCCCTTCGTGCAACACGGGCCTTTAGGAGAGGAGACGTCAATGTCGAAATCGTTCAGCGCATTCGGCCTTGCTGTGGGTGCCGTGGCGCTCACCTGTCTGCCGGCCGCAGCGCAAACCAAGGTCACCAACGAGGGCATCTCGGCAACCGAGATCGTCATCGGCACGCACCAGGACCTGTCGGGTCCGATCAAGGGGTGGGGCGTGCCGGTCGCGAACGGCATGAAGATGGCGACCGAGGAGATCAACGCGTCCGGCGGAATCAACGGCCGCAAGATTCGACTGGTCGTCGAGGACAGCGGCTATGATCCGAAGAAGGCCGTGCTGGCGTCGCAAAAGCTGATCGAGCGCGACAAGATCTTCGCGATGGTGGGACCGATGGGATCACCGACAGTGCTCGCCGCGCAGGACATCCTCTTCGACGCCGGCGTGCTGCAGCTCTTCCCGCTGACGGCGGCGGAGTTCACCTTCAAGTTCGATCCGGCCAAGCCGCAGGAGCGACTGAAGTTCAACAATCTGCTGCCCTACGTCGAGAGCACGCGGGCTGCGCTGAAATACATGATGGAGTGGAAGGGCTTCAAGAAGCCCTGCATCATGCATCAGGATGACGAGTACGGTAAGAACGTGCTCGACGGCTTCAATCAGCAGCTTACCGCGATGAAGGCGCAGCCGGCTTCGATCACGAGCTACAAGCGCGGCGCCTCCGATTTCAGCGCGCAGATCGCCAAGATGAAATCCGATGGCTGCGACCTCGTCCTGCTCGGCACCGTGCTCCGCGAGACCATAGGAGCGATGAGCGAAGCCAAGAAGCTCGGCTGGGATGTCACCTTCCTCGGCGCGACCCCCACCAACGTGATGGAGGTTCCTGCGCTGGGCAAGGACGCGGTCGAGGGCCTCTATGCCGCCAGCGGCTTCGAGATTCCCTATGAGGACACCGCCAAGGGCAAGGTGAAGGATTGGCTCGTCAACTATAAGAAGATGTTCAGCGCCGACGCCAACACGCAGGCCATCATCGGCTACAATGCGATGATGACGTTTGCGTTCTACGCGAACAGGGCCGGCAAGGATCTCACCGGTCAGAAGATGCTGGATGCGCTCGAATCGGGCGAGAAATTCCTCGACATCTTCAACTCGCCCCCGACCAAGTTCTCCAAGACCGACCATCTCGCCAACACCATCACCCAGGTCCAGCAGGTCAAGGGCGGCCGCTGGGTGCTGGTGAAGGACAATCTGATGTTTTGATGAGATGGCGCATTCACCCTCCCCTGGAGGGGGAGGGTCGATCGCGCGCAGCGCGAGCGGGGTGGGGTGATCTCTCAACACGGGCAGCACTCGATGTGGAGGGACCGCCACCCCACCCCGTCTCACATCTCGCTGCGCTCAATGTGAGCCGACCCTCCCCTTCCAGGGGAGGGTAAGAGCTCACGATCCCCCGCTCGCGTTGCCCGAATTCACCGGGGCCAGCTCGTCCTCCCGGCATCGCCAGCCGTCGGCGGCTTTCACGAAGGCGAAAGTTCGCTGAATCCTCAGGCGGCGCGTGACGTTGAAGGCTTCTGCGGAGCGCTCCTTGTTGCCGGCTCCCGGCTGCGGACGACCCGTCCTCGCGTCCCAGCAGGTGCCGGTGCAGGTGGAGGCGACCTTGCTGCACATGGTGAAGGGCATCAGCACGGCCATCTCGATCTCGCCCGTGACCTGCGCCTCCTGCTCGGTCACCTGGCTGTCGAGCGCATAGACGCGGTTGATGCGCAGGAAGTTGCCGCAGGAATTGGCCGCATGGATTCGCGCGGCGCAGAAATCGACGGCGTCGGTGTCGGGCGAGCGGGCCGCGACCTGCCGGCCGAACACTTTTCGGGGATCGCCCTTCGCCGCGCGGATTTCATCAGTCTTGCGCTTCAAATGGTCGGCGAGGCAGTCCTCCGCGGATTCCAGCTCTTGCAGCGGCACGTTCTCCTTGCCGACCAGATTGCATTTGCGGTCGCGCTCTCGCGTCCATCTTCCGTATTCGGCGAAGGCAAAGCGTGCCGCGGTCGGGTCTAATTTACCGATCAGGCCGAGCACCTGGCCGTTGAGCTCGGTTTCGGCAAGCGCCAGCGACGGGTCCGCGCAGATCAGCGCGCCCGCTGCGGTGTTGGCCGCGAGGCAGTCGAAATCAGGATCGCGCACGATGGCGGCGCGCTCCTCGGTGACCTTGAGCAGGCATCCCTTGATCCGGTCGAATTCGTCGGCGCGGATCGCGGTCTGGCCGACGATGCCGCAGCTGAGATTGCGCTGGCGGATCCAGATCGCATTCTCCTCGATTCCAGGCAGGCGATCGGGCAGGCGGGCGAGCCGCGCCTCGATCGCCGTGCTCAGCTTCTCGGCGGCGGCGGCAAGCTCGGCATCACCGCAGAATAATTGGTTGCCGGGGTCGCGAATCTGCTGGCAGTTGTTCTTGGCAAACAGCGGCAGCCTGTCGGCGATCGAGCGGTCGGACTGCGCCGACGCGGGCGCCGCCGGCAATGCCAGCAGCGCAAGCACAGACAGCACGATGAATCGCATTCCAATCGCCCCCGCATGGAAGGCGCCATGCTAGCGTCTGGGATCGCGCGGCGAAATGGGTTTGTGGTGGGGATCCGGGCTACAAGCAATCAACGCGCCTCGGCGACCGCCATCGAGACCTGCACCGGTTCGTCGACATACTTCATCACCGCCGACTGGTAGAGCACGAACAGCGGCTGATAGCTCCGGGTCGCGTCATCCCTGACCATCGCCATGCGGCGGTTGTCGAGCATCAGCCACTGGCCGTCGAGCTTTGCTGCGGCAATCGCGTGCTCCTCGCCGGCCCTGGCGTCGCGCACCACGACGATGCGGAGGTCTTCAGCGGCAACGCCGGCCAGCCGCAGCGCGGCCAGCTTGGCGATGGCATAGTCCTCGCAATCGCCGGCGCCGCGGGCGAAGGTCGCAAGCGGCGAGCTCCAGACGTCGTCGGTGCCATCATTGGCGGCGTGGATGGCGAGGTTGATGGCGCGGTTGGTCTCGCCGAGGCGCGCGCGGCCGTCGCGGGCGCGGGCCTGGTCGACGATGGCGAGCAGCTTCAGGGCCGCGGGCGAAGCGCAATTATCCCGGTCGCCGTCGCACAGCGCGAGCTGCACCATGTCGTCGTCGAGCTTGTCCTTCAGCGCGGACCATTTCTGCCGCAGGCTGCCGGACGAGATGGCGAAGGCGAACACGCCGAACGGTTCGGCGGATTTGCGCACGAGCACGCCGGCGCCCGGCGACAGCAGCGTGCCGGCGCGAAGCTCGGCGGCAGATCCGAGCAGGATCAAGCCGCACAAGACAAGGATTGCGCGCCAGGCGCGCGAGCGAACAGCGGTCTCCATCTGACATCCCCTTCCCGTGCTTCGCGAGATCCCCCTCGATCTCGACGTGCCGGGCTTTGTTGCTTTCGCGGAGATAGTGCGAGAAGGGCCGTTTTGTTCTGCTTAACGCGCCCGGCAGGGCCCCCAAAACCGGGGGACAGGCTGAAACAGACCTGCCCGAATTGCGTAAAATTTTACGATTCGGTGGCTAGGAGGGGCCTCGCTGCCGCGAAATGGAGCCAGTTGCAGGCAGAAGTTGCGAGGGTGCCGATTCTGCCTCCTATGGCTAACAGCCCGCTATTTTACGGGTTCTGTTAGTTAGGTCACAGATTTAGCTCCGTATTTGCCGCAGGATGCTGCAGGGCACCACGAAGGAAAGATGACGCAAGTATCTGTTCGACCAACTGTACGATAGATGACTTGGGTGATGGGAAATGCGTGCATCTAAGCCTGTTTCGACTTCAGAATGCTTGAAACATTACTTCGGCTTGTCTGGGAAGGCGCCGCCCCTCGGCGGCTCCTATGGCCAAGTGACGCGAAATCACACAAGCAATAGATGGTTTCGCTAAGGACTTGGTAATGCTAAGCAAGCTTAGGCAGTCGATACTTACTTAAATTTTAACCCTTTTTACGGTGCCCCGTTGAATTACGCTGGCAAATTTGACGCCGCGACCTCCTTGAACGGCGAGGGTTCCAGCGCGCCCGCCTACGTCCATACCGATTCCTTTGCGGCCAAGCCCTTCATCGCAAAGGCGCACGGTCATGTGCCTGATGGCGCGTTCGTTGTTCCCGACCCCAACCTGATCTTCAACGGCGAGTTCAAGCGCGCCGGCCTCGATCTCGTGCTGTCCCACGAAGGGCATGAGTTCGTGGTTCACGATTATTTCAGGGGCGACAAGCGCGCCGCGATCGCCTCGCCCGACGGCGCCCACCTCACCGGCGACATCGTCAACGCCCTCACCGGCCACGTCCAGGTTGCCCAGGCCGCGCCCGGCGCCGCTGCCGCTCAGGTCATCGGTCACGTCACCAAGCTCGTGGGCAGCGCGACCGCGATCCGCAACGGCGTCTCGGTCATCCTGAACAACGGCGACAATGTCGAGAAGGGCGACGTGGTCTCGACCGGCGCCGATTCGACGCTCGGTATCACCTTCATCGACGGCACCGTGTTCGGCCTGTCCTCCAATGCGCGGATGGTGCTGAACGAGATGGTCTACGACCCCAACGGGTCGAGCAACTCCTCGCTGCTCAGCCTGGTTGCGGGCACCATCACCTTCGTCGCCGGCGAGACCGCCAAGCACGGCGACATGAAGGTCGACACGCCGGTCGCGACCATGGGCATCCGCGGCACCGCGGTGCTGACCCAGATCAACTTCGTCGTTCCCGCCGGCGGCGGCGATCCGCAGCCGCAGGCGAGCTTCCAGGTGCTGGTCGAGCCGAATGGCACGACGGGCTCCTACATCCTGTTCGACAAGATCACGCTGCTGCCGATCGCCACGGTCAACCAGGCCGGCCAGATGATCCAGATCAGCGGCGGCAACGTCTCGATCTCCAATGCGCTGATGTCGCCGGAAATTCAGAAGCTGATCACGGACGTGTTCACGCTGAAGTTCACCGACAACAACACCAACACCAAGCTGACCACGAACTTCACCGACACGATCACGCCGTTCAGCCAGGACCTGGTGTTCAAGTCGGGATCCGGCCCCGTCGTCATCGCGACGTTCGTCAACCTCAATCCGCAGGGACAGGACAACCCCGGCACGTCCACGCCGGCCGCCGTCCGCATTCCCAACCAGCCGGTTGCGCAAAGCTTCGACCTCGGCGGCAATGTGAAAACGGCGTTCGCGCTGACCGAACGCGCGGACACCACCGGCGACACGCACGCTGACACGGTTTCCGGCCTGATCAGATTCGTCGATCAAAACCTCGGCGACCGGCCGTCGGTGAGCGTGAGCCTCGCCGAGGCACCGAACTATGTCTACAAGAACGCCGGCCAGCAGGACGTCACCGGCTCGCTCACCGATCTCCAGAAGCAGGATATCGCGGCGACGCAGATCCAGATCAGCGTCGTTGCCGACTCCGCCAACAACAACAACGGCTCTGCGGTCTGGACCTACACGATCCCGGACAAAGTCTTCGACTTCCTGGCAGCCGGCGAGACGCTGACGCTGACCTACATGGTCCGCGTCGACACCAATTTCACGGTGAGCCCGGAGAGCAAGTTCATCCCGATCACCATCACCATCACGGGAACGAACGACAAGCCCACTGTGGCGACCTCAGGCGGAACCGTCATCGAGAAGGTCGGGACCGGCAACGAAGCTCTGGACACCATCACGGGCACGGTCACCTTCACCGACGTCGATCTGACGGACCGGCCGATCGTGAGCGCGGCGCTGTCGTCCACCCAGCCGTTCAAATATCTCGATGCGGAAGGCAACGATATCACCGCGACGCTGACGCCGGAGCAACGCGCGGCGATCGCCGCCGTCGAGGTGCCGCTGACGGTGGTGCAGGGCGCCGGCAACGGCAACAACGGCTCGGCCACCTGGACCTACAGCGTCCCCGACCATCTGTTCGATTTCCTCGCCGAAGGCGAGACGCTGACCCTCAACTATGTGGTGCAGGTCGACGACGGACACGGCGGCGTGGTCAGCACGCCGATCACGGTGTCCATCAACGGTGCGGACGTCAATGTCGAGGGCACCAACGACGTGCCGACGGTCGTCGAAGACGACACCACCCCGGCCGGTGCGGTGACCGAGGATGCGGCGGCCACGCTCGCAGCGAACGGCACCATTGCCTTCAACGACCCTGATCTCACGGACACGCACAGCGCGAGCTTCGTCCTGAAGTCGACGACTTCGAGCGCACATCTGCCTGGCTTCGGCGACGGCACCTCGCATATCGGCACGTTCGCGCTTGAACCGGTGAGCGAGAGTCCCGGCGTCAGCTCGCGAGGGTCGGTAGTCTGGACCTTCACGCTCAACAATAACGACCCGGTGCTGCAGTCGCTGGCCAAGGGCCAGACCATCACGCAGGTCTATACCGTGACGATCGACGACCATCACGGTGGGACGGTCACCAAGGACGTCACGGTCACCATCACCGGGACCAACGATGCCCCGACCATCACGAGCGACGCAGACGCGGCCAGGGGGAGCGTCACCGAGGATGCCGGCGCGACGCTGGCGACCGGCGGCACGCTGGCGATCCAGGACCTCGACCTGATCGATACTCACACCGCGCAAGCCGTGTTCAAGTCGGCGGCGTCGAGCGCACATCTGCCGGGCTTCGACGGCAACACGCCGCTCGGGACCTTCACGATCGATCCGTCGGTGACCGAATCCAACAGCGACACCAGCAACGGTGCGACGCTGGGCTGGCACTTCACGCTCGACAACAGCAATCCGGTGCTGCAGTCGCTGGCTGAGGGCCAGAGCATCACGCAGGTCTATACCGTCACTTTCACCGACAATAACGGTGCGCAGGTTTCCCAGGACGTCACGGTCATCATCATCGGCACCAACGACGCGCCCATGATCACCAGCGACGCAGACGCGGCCGCGGGGAGCGTCACTGAGGATATCTGCGCCACGCTGTCGATCGACGGCACGCTGGCGATCCAGGATCTCGACCTGATCGACACCCACACTGCGCAGGCCGTGTTCAAGTCGGCGACCTCGAGTGCGCATCTGCCGGGCTTCGACGACGACACCCCGCTCGGCACTTTCACGATTGATCCGTCGGTGCACGAATTCAACACCGACACCGACAATGGTGCGACACTGGGCTGGCACTTCAGCCTCGACAATGGCAATGCGGTGCTGCAATCGCTGGCCGAGGGCCAGATCATCACCCAGGTCTACACCGTCACCTTCACCGACGATCACGGCGCGCAGGTCTCGCAGGACGTCACCGTCACGATCAACGGCGCCAATGACGCGCCGACGATCACGAGTGATGCGGCCGATGCCGCTGGAGCGGTGACCGAGGATGCCTGCGCCACGCTGTCGATCGACGGCACGCTGGCGATCCAGGATCTCGACCTGATCGACACCCACACGGCGCAGGCCGTGTTCAAGTCGTCGACATCGAGCGCGCATCTGCCGGGTTTCGACGACGGCACGCCGCTCGGCACTTTCACGATCGATCCGTCGGTGCACGAATTCAACACCGACACCGACAATGGTGCGACGCTGGGCTGGCACTTCAGCCTCGACAACGGCAATGCGGTGCTGCAATCGCTGGCCGAGGGCCAGACCATCACCCAGGTCTACACCGTCACCTTCACCGACGATCACGGCGCGCAGGTCTCGCAGGAGGTCACCGTCACGATCAACGGCGCCAACGACGCGCCGACGATCACGAGCGACGCCGACGCGGCGACGGGCGCGGTCACCGAGGACGAGGGCGCGTCGCTGACGACCGGCGGCACGCTGGCGATCCAGGACCTCGACCTGATCGACACCCACACGGCGGAGTGGTCGTTCAAGTCGTCGTCCGTCAGCACGGATCTGCCGGGCTTCGGGACCGGTTCGCATATCGGCACCTTCACGATCGACCCGGTGACCGAATCCGGCAGCGACACCAGCAACCGCGCGACACTGGGCTGGCATTTCACCTTGGACAATGACGATCCCGTGCTGCAGTCGCTGGCGGAAGGGCAGACCATCACCCAGGTCTACACCGTCACGTTCGACGACCACCATGGCGGCAAGGTCAGCCAGGACGTCACCGTCACGATCACCGGCACCAACGATGCGCCGGCGGTTTCCTATGTGACGTCGGACTACATGAATTTCGACGGCCAGACGATCGCCGTCGGCGAGGTGCCGACGGTGGCCACCGATGACGTGACGCTGGACGGCTGGGTCAACTGGAACGGCGCGGCAGAGGCCGGCCACGGCCAGATCCTGTTCTACAACGGCAACACCTCGACCACCGGCTTCGGTCTCCTCGGCACCGTCAACACTGATGGCACGATGGAGCTGCAAATTCTCGCGGGCGGCCGCCAGATCGCCGATACCGGCGTGGCACTCACGGCGTCGCAGTGGCACAACATTGCGCTGACGCGCGAGAACGACACCTTCAAGCTCTATCTCGACGGGCACCTCGAATATTCGCACTCATGGACGGTCAACCCGATCGACGGCAGTCCGTCGAATCCGTCGGCGTCCTACATGATGATTGGCGCCGCGAGCGACCCGGGCGCGGCGAGTTTCGGGGAGGAAGGCTTCCATGGCGCGATCGCCGATGTCAGCGTCTGGACCACCGCGCTCACGCAGGCGCAGATCCAGTCGATCGATTTCACCGGCCTCACCGGCAGCGAAGCCAACCTTGCCGCCTATTATCAGCTGAGCGACGGCAGCGGGAACTCCGCCTCCAATGCGGTCAATCCCGCCAAGAGCCTCGCGATCGAGGGCGATGCGGACTGGGCCAGCGGCACCTCCGGGCCCGGCGGCGCCGTTGCCGATCTGATGGAGACCAATGCCGGCCAGCTTGCGCACGGCGTGCTGGCGGTCTCCGACGTCGACGCGATCGATCACGTCACGGTGTCGGTCAGCCAGCTGCAGGTGTCTCTCGGCGGCGTGGCGCAAACCGGCAATGTCGGCGGGCTGTCGCATGAGGCCCTGTTGAACTATCTCACCGTCCCGTCCGGCGACATCCTGAACGGCACCGCCACCCATACGCAGTTCACCTGGGCCTTCAACTCGCAGGGACAGGCCTTTGACTTCCTCGCCGCCGGCCAGACGCTGTCACTGCAATACACGATCGTGCCGTCGGATGCTGATGGCGCTGGCACGGGTGGGGTCGTCACCATCAACATCGCAGGCAGCAACGACGCGCCGACGCTCGATGACGCGACGCTGGCTTCCGTCGCCAGCAATGACAGTGATCCGAGCGGAGCTGCGATCAGCAGCCTGTTCACGGACAAGTTCCACGACGCCGATACCGGCGCGACGTTCAAGGCCGTCGCGGTGACGTCCGACGCCGCCACCGCCGGGCAGGGCGTCTGGCAGTACGCGCTCGCCGGCACGGATCAATGGGCCGATATCGGGCCGGTCAGCGACACGACCGCGCTGGTGCTGAGCCCCGATACGCTGATCCGGTTCGTGCCCGCCAATGGCTTTTCCGGGACGCCGGGCGCCCTGGGGGTCCACGCACTCGACGACACCTATACCGGCGCCATCACGACCGATCTGTCGATCGCGACGATCGATCTTTCGGTCACCGGCACCGGCGGCAAAACTCCGGTCTCGCAGGATCTCACCACCATCGGCACGGAAGTGACTGCTCCCGCCGACGGCCCGGTCATCAATACCGAAAGCTTCCAGGTCGAGCACATCATCGAGAACAGCAACGACATCATCACCGATCTTGTCGTCGTCGACACCGATGCAGGCGCAGCCGCGGATACGTTCACCGTCACGCTGTCGACTGCACATCCGGACGTCAGCACCGTCTATTTCGCTCCGATGACGGGTTCGCTTGACGCAATCAACGCGGGCCTCGCGAGCGGCGGCACTGGCGTCATCTACGATCCGACAGGCGCGAGCACCGATGATTACCCGCAGCCGCCGGCGACCGACCAGATCACGCTGACGGTTACCGACTCGGCCGGCCACTACGACAGTGTCCACTTCATCTTCAACGAGGCCGGCGACACCTTCCAGGGCGTCACCCTGGAAGGCACCAGTGGCAAGGACGTCATCTTCGCGACCGATACGAACGACACGCTGACCGGCGGCGGTGCCAAGGATCAGTTCGTGTTCGCGCCGGGCTTGTTGTATGACGACAACGGACAGCCGATCACCGATTTCTCCCACACCATCACCGATTTCACGGTGGGCCTCGACAAGATCGACCTGCGGCAGTTCTCGGACGTGAGCTCAATGGGCAACCTCGCCATCACCCAGCAACAGAATGGCGACACCCTGATCACCTGGAATCAGGAGATCACGCTGCAATCCGGGCCGATACAGGAACACGAGTCGCTTCTGCTCAAGAACGTGATTGCCGCAAATCTTCAAACCAGCGATTTCATCTTCGGCACGCATGTCACGTGACGACGTCCGGCTCCTTCGGCCAATCGGCACGTAGCCCGACCGCGGCAAAAAATTCATAATCCACCACCGTCAGGGAATAGCCAATCGCGCGCCGACGCTCCATGATCGGTGCGCCCGGCGTGGTGCAGGGCAGGAAGTCCAGCTGGCATGAAACGTCTGAAGATCCTGCGGCGGTGGTTTGCGCGGAAGCTCGGCTTTGCGCGGCTGATGTGCCTTGCGCTGCTGGTTCTGTTTGCCGGCGCGCGCCTCTGGGATCCGCCGCCGATCCAGGAATTGCGGCTGCGCACCTTCGACATGTTCCAGCTGATCGATCCGCGGCACAAGACGGCACGGCCGGTGACCATCGTCGATATCGACGACAAGAGCCTCGCCAAGCTTGGCCAGTGGCCGTGGCCGCGGACGCGGATCGCCGATATGATCCAGAACCTCACCAACAACGGCGCGGTGGCGATCGGCTTCGACGTGGTGTTTTCGGAGCCCGACCGGCTCAATCCGGATCTGGTCGCAGGCCAGATGCGTTATCTCGACGATGCCACGCGTGCCAAGCTGCGCGAGCTGCCGACCAACGACCAGACCCTTGCCGAGGCGATCAAGCGCTCGCGCGTGGTGCTGGGCGAGACCGGGCAGCGGGCGATCTCGTCCGAGATCGACAAGTCGCTGCCTTTCACCGGCGTCGCGACGGTTGGCGAGGAGAATGCCGAACGCTTCCTGTTCGAATTCCCGGGCCTGCTCCGCAACGTGCCCGTCATCGAGAAGGTCGCGGCCGGCCGCGGCCTGTTCACCATCAAGACCGAGCGCGACGGCCTGATCCGCCGCGTGCCGATGGTGATGCGCGCCCAGGGCAACATCATGCCCTCGCTCAGCCTCGAGATTTTGCGCGTCGCCACGGGCACGCCGACGCTGCTGATCCGGACCGACAAGACCGGCGTGCGCGCCGTTCGCCTCAAGGGCGTGGAGATTCCGACCGACAAGAACGGTCAGCTCTGGGTACATTATGCGCGCCAGGATCCTTCGATCTACGTCTCGGCGGCCGACGTGCTCGACAACACCGTGCCGCCCGCCAAGCTCGCCGGCAAGCTGGTGCTGGTCGGCACCTCCGCGGTCGGGCTCAACGACATCAAGACGACGCCGGTGTCCTCGACCATGCCCGGGGTCGAGATCCATGCCCAGGTGCTGGAGAGTGTGCTGAGCGGAGCGGTGATTTCCCAGCCGAACTACGCGCTCGGCGTCGAGCTGCTCGCCGCGCTCGTGATCGGCCTGCTCGTCATCATCTTCACGCCGAATCTCGGTCCCGTGCGCCTCGTGCTCGCCGGTGCGATGTTCGCCGCGATCCTGGTCGGCACGTCCTGGTTCTTCTACGCGCAGTACCGCTACCTCATCGATTTCACCTATCCGCTGCTCTCGACCACGGCGGTCTATCTGACGCTGATCTTCGCCAGCTTCGTGCGCGAGCAGCGTCAGCGCGTGCAGATCCGCGGCATGTTCGCGCAATACATGTCGCCGGTGCTGGTCGAGCAGTTGGCGCAGTCGCCGGAAAAGCTCGTGCTCGGCGGCGAGGAGCGCGAGATGACGATCATGTTCTCCGACGTACGCGGCTTCACCACGATCTCGGAGAGCTACAAGCAGGATCCGCAAGGGCTGATCGCGCTGATGAACCGCTTCCTGACGCCGCTGACCGACGTGATTATCGAGCGCAAGGGCTATATCGACAAGTACATGGGGGACGCCATCATGGCGTTCTGGAACGCGCCGCTCGACGATGCCGAGCACGAGATCAACGCCTGCGAAGCCGCGATCCAGATGCTTGAGCAGATCGACGCCGTCAACAAGGAGCGCGAGCAGGAAGCGGCCGACGGCGGCCACGTCTACATCCCGCTCAATGTCGGCATCGGTCTCAACACCGGCATCGGCGTGGTCGGCAACATGGGGTCCGACCTGAAGAAGAACTATTCGGTGCTCGGCGACAGCGTGAACCTCGCCTCGCGCCTGGAAGGGCAGTCGAAGGAGTACGGCTTTCCCATCATCATCGGCTCCAGGACCGCACTCGCAGCCAAGGAGAAGTTCGCGATCCTCGAGCTCGACTTCATCATGGTCAAGGGCAAGACCGAGCCGGAAGTCATCTACGCCATCGCGGGCCGCGACGACGTGATGCATTCGGCCGCGTTCCAGCGCCTGCGCAACATCACCATCGAGATGCTCGGCTGCTATCGCGGCCGCAACTGGCAGGGCGCACTCGACGCGATCGAGCGCGGCCGCAAAAGCGAGGACGCCGACACGCTGGAGAAGCTGTTCAGGCTCTATGAGGTGCGAATCAAGGATTTCCAGCTCAATCCGCCGCCGGAGGGTTGGACCGGCGCGTATGCGCTGCTGACGAAGTAGCCGTCACACACTCGCCGTCGTCCCGGACAAGCGCGCCTGAAGCGCGCGCCGATCCGGGATCCATAACCCCAGGGAGGAGTGCGGCGCGAGACGGCAACCGCGAGTCTTCGCCAAATCACTCCCTGTGGCTATGGGTCCCGGGTCTGCGCCGACGCTTGCCTGGGACGACAGCGGTGTTTGACGCGGCAGATTGCCCTCACTCCACCCCGATCGTCGTCAGATCCTGGAACCAGTGCTGCGCCTGCACGAACTGCTTGATCTTCGGCGACAGCGCGTGCGGGTTGGTGTCGTGGACGACCCACACCAGCGTGGCATCGTCCACGATCAGCGCATGCGCCTGCGCCAGCAATTCGTCCTGCTTGGCGCTGTCGAAAGTCTGCTTGGCCTCGTCGATCAGCGCATCGACCTTCGGGTTCTTGTAGCCGCCCCAATTGACGCCGACAGGCGCGATCTGGCCGGAATGGAAGAAGCGGACGATGGCGTAGAGCGGGTCGGAGGTGACATAGGCGATGTTGTTGGCGGTGATGCCGGCGTTCATCTCGTCGGCCGCGCCCTTGCGCCAATGCGTATAGAGCGTCTCGAGCTCGACCACCTTGAAGTCGATGTCGATGCCGATCTCCTTGAAGCTCTGCTGCAGGAATTCGTTCATCGGCAGCGACAGCATTTGGCCGGTGCCGCCTTGCGCGATGATGAAGGTGGTCTTGAGCGGCTTTGCCTTGGAGTAGCCGGCCTCCTCGACCAGCTTCTTCGCTGCAGCCAGGTCATATTTCAGTTCGAAGCTCGGCTTGCCGAACCACGGGCTCGACGGGTCGACCTGACCCTTGGCCGGCTTGGCCAGACCGTTCATCAGCCCGACCACCGCCTCGCGATCGATTGCGAGGTTGAGCGCCTTGCGCAGGCGGATGTCGGTCCAGGGCGAGCCCGGCAACACGCTGAGGTGATAGTTCCAGACATGCGGCGTGACGTTGTCGACGAGCTTCATGCCGGCCGCCTTCAGCTGCGGCACGGCATCCGGCGCCGGTGTCTCGATCAGGTCGACTTGCCCTGCGAGCAGCGCATTGGTGCGCGTCAGCGCTTCCGGCATCGGCACCAGCACGATCTTATCGGCCTTGGGAATCCGCTTCGTGTTCCAGTAGTCCGGATTCTTGGTGAGCTCGGCGAGCTCGCGCGGCACCAGTTTCGTCAGCTTGAATGGACCAGTGCCGGAGGGCTGGCTGGCGAACTTGTCCCAATCCTTGCCGAGCTTGTCATATTGCGCCGGGCTCGACACCAGGAACCACAGCATCTGATAGGGAAAGAAGGAATCGACCGTCTTGGTGGTGATCTCCACCGTGAAGTCGTCGATCTTGGCGTAGCTCGCGACGGAGGGCAGGCGGGTCTTCACCTGCGCGCTCTGCCGCTTGTCGAATTGCGGCGCCTTGTCGTTGAGCACCTTGTCCAGATTCCAGATCACCGCATCGGCGTTGAACTCGCTGCCGTCGTGAAACTTCACGCCCTTGCGAAGGGTAAAGCGCCATTTGGTTTTGTCGGCATCGTCGACCTTCCATTCGGTGGCGAGGCCCGGCACCAGCTTGCCGGGTCGATCGGCAACGTCCATCTCCCAGGCGACCAGGGGATCGTAGATCGTGTAGGCCGTGAACTGATAGGCGCCGGCGCCGCGATCGGGCTGGCCGGTGGTCAGCGGAATATCGGCCATCGAGATGCCATAGCGCACCACCGTTTCGGCGCGCGCCGAGATTGCGGACAACGCCAGCGCAAGCACGGCGAGACAGGTCGACAGACGAATACGCATGGCCCAAGCTCCCAGGGAAGAGTTGGGGCCAAACTTGCAATCTTGATGCCAGAATAGGCAACGCGCCGGTTTTGCCCGTGCGTCATCACAAGGACTTGTCGTCGCGGAGGCAATTTGCAGAATAAGTTTCTCCTTGGCATAGCCATTGCATACGATTGCATCAAAATTAATCATCGAAAGCCGAAGAAGGATCGAGGCGATGCTTATCAAGAACAAGAAGACACGGGCGGCGCTGATCGCGCTTTTGGCGCTTGGCAGTGCGGCCGCATGGCCGCGTGTGGCAGCTGCGGAAACTGTGCTGCGGATCGGCATGACCGCTGCCGATATTCCGCGCACGCTGGGCCAGCCCGATCAGGGTTTTGAAGGCAATCGCTTCACCGGCCTCACCATGTATGACGCGCTGACCGGCTGGGACCTGTCCTCTGCCGACAAGGCGAGCGTGGTGATTCCGGGTCTTGCCACCGAGTGGAAGGTCGACGATGCCGACAAGACCAAATGGGTGTTCAAGCTGCGCCCCGGCGTGACCTTCCACGACGGCTCGCCGTTCAACGCCGATGCCGTGGTGTGGAACGTCGAGAAGGTGCTGAAGCAGGATGCGCCGCAATTCGACGCCAGCCAGGTCGGCGTCACCGCCTCGCGCATGCCGACGCTGGCGTCTGCGAAGAAGATCGACGACATGACGGTCGAGCTCACCACCAAGGAGCCAGACAGCTTCCTGCCGATCAACCTCACCAATCTCTTCATGGCGAGCCCGGCGAAGTGGCAGGCCTTCTATGACAAGGCCGAAGGCACTGATGCCAAGGCGAAGTCGCAAACCGCCTGGACCGCCTTCGCCAAAGACGCTTCGGGCACCGGCCCGTGGAAGATGGCGAGCTTCACGCCGCGCGAACGGCTCGAGCTGGTCAAGAATGCGGCCTATTGGGACAAGGGACGTGTGCCGAAGATCGACAAGATGGTGCTCTTGCCAATGCCGGAAGCGAACGCGCGCACCGCGGCGCTGCTCTCGGGGCAGGTCGATTGGGTCGAGGCGCCGGCGCCGGACGCGCTGCCCGAGCTGAAGCAGCGCGGCTTCAAGCTCTACGCCAACGAGCAACCGCATGTCTGGCCGTGGCAGTTCTCGCGCGTCGAAGGCTCGCCGTGGAACGACATCCGTGTGCGCAAGGCTGCGAACCTCTGCGTCGATCGCGAGGGCCTCAAGGACGGCCTGCTCGCCGGCCTGATGGTGCCCGCGACCGGCACCTTCGAGCCCGGCCATCCCTGGCGCGGCAAGCCGACTTTTGAGATCAAGTACGACAAGGCGGCCGCACAAAAGCTGATGCAGGAGGCCGGCTTCGGCCCCAACAAGAAGCTGACGGTCAAGACCCAGACTTCCGCTTCGGGGTCGGGCCAGATGCAGCCCTTGCCGATGAACGAGTATCTCCAGCAGGCGCTTGCGGAATGCTATTTCGATGTGCAGCTCGACGTCATCGAATGGAATACGCTGTTCACCAACTGGCGCCGCGGCGCCAAGGATCCCAGCGCCAACGGCTCGCACGCGACCAACGTGACCTATGCGGCGATGGACCCGTTCTTCGCGCTGGTGCGCTTCCTGCAATCGGGCATGGCGCCGCCGGTCTCGAACAATTGGGGCTTCATCAACAACCCCAAGTTTGACGAGCTGGTGAAGAAGGCGCGGCAGACCTTCGATCCCGCCGCACGTGACGCCGCACTGGCCGAATTGCACGCGGCCTCCGTCGACGACGCGGCCTTCCTTTACGTCGCCCACGACGTCGGCCCGCGCGCCATGAGCCCGAAGGTGACAGGCGTCGTGCAACCGAAGAGCTGGTTCATCGACTTCTCGCCGGTGTCGATGAAGTAGTTCGCGCCGCACGCACAGTGCACCCTCTCCCCTTGTGGGAGAGGGTGGCTTCGCGACAGCGAAGCCGGGTGAGGGGTCTCTCTCCGCGGTTATCGCTTTCGCGTTCGTAACGACTGTATCCGGGGTTGGAACCCCCTCATCCGGCGCTTCGCGCCACCTTCTCCCACAAGGGGAGAAGGGAAGAAAAGAACCAAACGTGCTCGCCTATATTGCCAGACGTATCGTCTACGTCGTCCCGATCGTCATCAGCGTGGCGCTCGTGTGCTTCCTGCTCGTGCACATCACGCCGGGCGATCCGCTGGTCGCGGTGCTGCCGGCCGATGCCTCGCAGGAGCTCGCGGCGCAGCTGCGCGCCGCCTATGGCTTTGATCGTCCTTTGCCGGTGCAGTTCGGGCTTTGGCTGCTGCGCGCCTTGCATGGCGATCTCGGCAATTCCATCGCTACCGGACGCCCCGTGCTCGCCGAGGTCATGCGCGCGGTCGGCAACACCGTCACGCTGGCGATCGCCGCGGCGATCATCGGCTTCACCATGGGCATCCTGCTCGGCCTGATCGCCGGCTATTTCCGCGAGACCTGGATCGACAAGGTTGCCACCTCCTTTGCCATCGCCGGCGTCTCGGTGCCGCACTACTGGCTCGGCATGCTGCTCGTCATCATCTTCTCGGTCCAGCTGAACTGGCTGCCCGCGGTCGGCGCCGGGCCCAGCGGCTCCAACTCCTGGGCCTGGGACTGGGCGCACCTGAAATATCTGGTGCTGCCGGCGATCACGACCTCGGTGATCCCCATGGGCATCGTCACCCGTACGGTGCGTGCCCTCACCGGTGATATCCTCAGCCAGGACTTTGTCGAAGCTTTGCGGGCAAAGGGCTTGCGTGAAACCGGCGTGTTCCGCCACGTCATCAAGAACGCCGCGCCCACCGCGCTCGCGGTGATGGGTCTTCAACTCGGCTACATGCTCGGCGGCTCGATCCTGATCGAGACCGTGTTCTCCTGGCCGGGCTCGGGCTTCCTGCTCAATTCGGCGATCTTCCAGCGCGACCTGCCACTGCTGCAGGGCACGATCCTGATCCTGGCGCTGTTCTTCGTCTTCCTCAATCTGCTGGTCGACATCGCCCAAGCCGCGATCGACCCGCGCATCAAGCGGGGCTAGCCGGATGAGCGAGCTTCCGTTGTCTGCCACCGCCGACGCCGCGCTGCAGGCCGCGCCCGCCACCAAGGCGCGCGGTTATTGGGCGACGGTCGGCCGCCGCATCATGCGCGACAAGGTCAGCACGGCCTGCGCGCTGGTGCTGCTGCTGATCTTCCTTTCCGCGATCCTCGCGCCGTGGCTCGGACTTGAAGACCCGTACAAAGGTTCGATGATTCGCCGCCTGCGCCATATCGGGACGACGGGCTACCCGCTCGGCACCGACGAGCTCGGCCGCGATATGCTGGCGCGGCTGGTCTATGGCGGGCGGCTGTCGCTGGTCATCGGCATCTTGCCCGTGATCCTCGCCTTCTGCTTTGGCACGTCGCTCGGCATCATTGCCGGCTATGTCGGCGGCAAGCTCAACACTGCGATCATGCGCACGGTCGACGTGTTCTACGCCTTTCCTTCCGTGCTGCTGGCGATTGCGATCTCCGGTGCGCTCGGAGCGGGCATCCTCAATTCCATCGTGTCGTTGACCGTCGTGTTCGTGCCGCAGATCACCCGCGTCGCCGAGAGCGTCACCACCGGCGTTCGCAACATGGACTTTGTCGAAGCGGCGCGCGCCTCCGGCGCCGGGCCTTTCACCATCATGCGCGTGCACATCCTGGGCAACGTGCTCGGCGCGATCTTCGTCTATGCCACTAGCCTGATCTCGGTCTCGATGATCCTGGCCGCCGGCCTCTCCTTCCTCGGCCTCGGCACCAAGCCGCCGGAGCCGGAATGGGGCCTGATGCTGAACACCTTGCGCACCGCGATCTACGTCAATCCCTGGGTCGCAGCCTTGCCGGGCGCGATGATCTTCGCGGTCTCGATCTGCTTCAATCTTCTCTCGGACGGCCTGCGCAGCGCCATGGACATCAGGAACTAGGCGATGATGAGAGAGACGCAATTATCTGCGGCGTTGGTGGTGCTACACCTCTCCCGAAGGGAGAGGCGTAGGCCGCCTTTGGCGGCCGTTCCTAAGAACGCCGAAGCGAAGCTTCGGCTATGTTGCATCGCAAGGTGCAATCCGGGTGAGGGGTTACGCTCCACCGAGTTTGCCGCGCCCCCTCACCCGGCGCTTCGCGCCGACCTCTCCCCGACGGGGAGAGAAGGAGCGCGGCCATGACGACGACTGAAACGATCGCCATGCTGGAGCAAGTCGAGGACCGCGGCGGCGTCGCGCAGCCGCTGTTGCAGGTCAACGGCCTGACCAAGCACTTTCCGGTGCGCGGCGGGCTGTTCGCCGCCAAGCGTACCGTGCGTGCGGTCGACAATGTCTCCTTCTCCGTCGCCAAGGGCGAGACGGTCGGCATCGTCGGGGAGTCCGGCTGCGGCAAGTCGACCACTGCGCGGCTGTTGATGCACCTGATGCCGCGCGATGACGGCGATATCATCTATGACGGCATGACTGTCGGCCAGTCGCTGAGCCTGCGTGAGCTGCGCCGCGGCATGCAGATGGTGTTCCAGGACTCCTACGCCTCGCTCAATCCGCGCCTGACGATCGAGGAATCCATCGCCTTCGGCCCCAAGGTCCACGGCATGGCAGACGGCGCGGCACGCAATCTGGCGCGCGAGCTGCTCGGCAAGGTCGGCTTGCGTCCGGAAACCTTCGCCAACCGCTATCCGCACGAGATTTCGGGCGGCCAGCGCCAGCGCGTCAACATCGCCCGTGCGCTTGCTCTCTCGCCGCGGCTGGTGATCCTGGATGAGGCCGTCTCCGCGCTCGACAAATCCGTCGAGGCCCAGGTGCTCAATCTGCTCGCCGACCTCAAGCGGGAGTTCGGCCTGACCTATCTCTTCATCAGCCACGACCTCAACGTCGTCCGCTACATCTCGGACCGCGTGCTGGTGATGTATCTCGGCGAGGTCGTCGAGCTCGGTCCGGTCGACCAGGTCTGGGACGCGCCGGCGCACCCCTACACGCGCGCCCTTCTCGCGGCGATGCCGTCATCGGACCCCGACAAGCGCACCGAGACGCCGCCAATATCAGGCGACCCGCCCAATCCGATCGATCCGCCCTCGGGCTGTCGCTTCCACACCCGTTGTCCGTTTGCGGAGCCGCTCTGCGCAAATGCGACACCAAAGCTCACCGCGCTCGATAGAATGGGCCACGAGGCCGCGTGCTACATGGCGATACCGGGTTCAGGCCACAGCCGCGCGCCCAGGGAGAAAACCGCATGACCAGACCGACGCCGAAAGAGATCAAGCCGATCGCGCAAATTGCCGGCGTGCCCGTGGACGACGAGATCGCAACCCGCATCTCCAATGCCATCGGACCTGCCTTCGAAGGCTTCGCCGCCATCGCCGGCACGCTGCCATTCGATCTCGAGCCCGCCGGCTATGTGCTCGCGCAGACCCAGAAGGTGTCGAAATGAGCCGTGAGCCCGCCTTGATGACGCTCACCGAGGTCGCGCGTGCGATCGCGATGAAGCAGCTGTCCTCGCAAGAGGTGACGCGTGCGCTGCTGCACCGCATCGGGCAATGGCAGCCGCACCTCAACGCGTTCATGTCGCTCGAAGCGGAGGCCGCGCTGAAGGCGGCCGAGGCCGCCGATTCCGAGCTCGCCAAGGGCAATATTCGCGGGCCGCTGCATGGCGTGCCGCTCGCGCACAAGGACATGTATTACGACGCCGGCCACGTCACGACCTGCGGCTCGCTGATCCGCCGCGATTTCGTGCCGACCGTCACGTCGACGGCCTTGCAACGGCTGAAGGACGCCGGCCAGGTCCGCCTCGGCACGCTGCATCTGGCCGAGTTCGCCTATGGCCCAACCGGTCACAACGCCCACTATGGCCCGGTGCGCAATCCCTGGAACGTCGCCCACATCACCGGCGGCTCCTCATCCGGCTCCGGCTCCGCGGTCGCCGCGCGGCTGACCTATGCCGCGCTCGGCTCGGACACCGGCGGCTCGATCCGCATGCCCGCGCATTTCTGCGGCGTCACCGGCCTCAAGACCACCGTGGGCCGCGTCAGCCGCGCCGGCGCAATGCCGCTGTCGCAATCGCTCGACACCGTCGGCCCGCTCGCCCGCACCGCCGAGGATTGCGGGCTGCTGCTGGCGCTGATGGCCGGCCCCGATCCCGCCGATTCGACCTGCAGCCACGAGCCGTTGTCGGACTACGTCGCGGCGACGAAAGGCTCGCTGAAGGGCCTCAAGATCGGCGTGCCCGCGTCCTTCTATGTCGACGATCTCGACAGCGAGGTCGCGCGCGTGCTGGACGAGACCATCGCGGTGCTCAAGCGCGAAGGTGCCGACATCGTCAAGGTCGAGCTGCCGGACCAGCGGCAATTGTCCTCGGCCAGCCAGCTCGTGCTCGCCGCGGAAGCTGCCGCCTTCCACAAGCGCTGGATGATCGAGCGTCCGCAGGATTATGGCGCGCAGGTCTTGATGCGGCTCCAGAACGGTCTCACCATTCCCGCCATCACCTATCTGGAGGCAATGCGCTGGCGCGGCCCCGCGCTTGCCGCCCACAGTGCCGCGACAGCGGGAGTCGATGCCGTGATCGCACCGGCCTCGCCGGTGCCGGCACCGACGATCGAGGAGAGCGACGTCGGCGGCGGCCCGAACGCGCCGGCGCTGTTGCAGCGGCTCACGCTGTTCACCCGCCCGGTGAATTTTTTGGGCCTGCCCTCGCTCACCGTGCCCTCGGGCTTCACCAAAAGCGGCCTGCCGGTCGGCATGCAGCTGATCGGCCGCTCCTTCGACGAAGCCACCCTGCTCACCATCGGCTCGGCCTTCCAGCGCGCCACCGACTATCACGATCGATTGCCCAAGCTGCCGTCATGACCAAACTCGTCGAGATATCAGGCCTCAACATCCGCTTCACCGGCGAGCGCACGGTCTATGCCGTGAACGACCTCAGCCTGTCGCTCGGCAACAGCGAGGTGCTGGGCCTGCTCGGCGAATCCGGTTCGGGCAAGAGCGTGACCTTGCGTGCGCTGATGCGGCTGTTGCCGAAGAAGCGCACGCAGATCTCGGGCACGGTCAACGTGATGGGACAGGACGTGCTCGCCATGAACGACGAGCAGCTGTCGTCGTTTCGCGGCCAGACCGTGTCGATGATCTTCCAGGAGCCCGCGCTCGCGCTCGATCCGGTCTATACCATCGGCGCGCAGATCGCCGAGAGCGTGGTGCGCCATGAAGGCAAGAGCTTTGCCGAAGGGCGGGCGAGGGCGCTCGAAATGCTCGAGGTCGTGCGCATTCCCTCGGCGAAACGCCGCCTCGATGCCTATCCGCACGAGATGTCCGGCGGCATGCGCCAGCGCGCGATGATCGCGCTGGCGCTCGCCTGCCGGCCAAAAATCCTGCTGGCGGACGAGCCGACCACGGCGCTCGATGCCACCGTGCAGATCCAGATCCTGTTGCTGCTGCGCGAGCTGCAGCGCGAGTTCGGCATGTCCGTCATCTTCGTCACCCACGACATCGGGGTCGCCATCGAGATTTGCGACCGCGTCGCGGTGATGTATGCCGGCCAGATCGTGGAGCAGGGCACGCTTCGCGACATCGTCCGTTCGCCGGTGCATCCCTACGCCAAGGGCCTGCTCGCCTCCACCATCCACGGCGCCAAGCGCGGGGCGCGGTTGGAAACGATCCCTGGTACCCCGCCCTCGCTGGCCGAAAGGCCCCACAACTGCTCCTTCGCCCCCCGCTGCAAGCTCGCCGAGCCGCGTTGCCTGGAGCAACTGCCTGCGAATGTGGAGGTCGGCCCGGGGCGGGCGGCGCGGTGCGTGCTGGCGGAGCCCGTCACCGCGGTGTCATAGTTTCGGACGAGTTGACCCAGGCTGCGGCAACGCGAGCCTCGTCATACCATTCACACCCCATTCATCCCGGTTCCCGTTCCATGGCTGCGTTCACGGAGAGGGACCTCACTTATGTACATTTCCAACGAAGGCCTGCTCGTCATCCTGTTCGTTGGCCTGGTCGCCGGCTGGCTTGCCGGCAAGGTGGTGCGCGGGACCGGGTTCGGCATCATCGGCGACATCGTGGTCGGCATCGCCGGCGCGCTGGTGGCGAGCTTCCTGTTTCCGAAGCTCGGCATTCGGCTCGGCACCGGCCTGGTATCCGAGATCGTTTATTCAGCGATCGGCGCGGTCATCCTGCTGCTGGTGGTGCGGCTGGTGCGCGGCGGCGGCCGGCTCTAGCCGGCCGCTCGGTTCGATCGATCGGAACTTGCCGCCTCTCCTTCGCTGGGGAGGGCGGCAGCCTCTGCACCAAAAAGCCGCAAAGACTGTGAAATACCGGACTTGCGTGTGCGGCCGTCAGGGGTAGATGTGGCCCGTCAGCGTTCTGGATGAACTCGGCTGCGTTGGACGCAGAGTGAACAGGATGTTAATCGGGGGCGAGTACCCTGAATTGCCCGTGAAATCAGGGGCTGTGGCCCCCACCTGAAAGAGATCAGACTGATGGCAGCCATCCCTGGCGTCCGCCGTTCAGAGCTCGGTGACGCCTTGCGCGCTTGTCGCACGGCATTCATCGGCGTCGGCTTGATGAGCTGCATGATCAACCTGCTCTATCTGACCGGGTCGATCTTCATGCTGGAGGTCTATGACCGGGTGCTGCCGAGCCGCAGCATTCCGACCCTGGTCGGCCTCATCATCCTCGCCAGCTTCCTCTACATGGCGCAGGGCGTGCTCGACATGATCCGCAACCGCATCCTGGGGCGGATCGGTACCGCGCTCGACGAGGCCCTCAACAAGCGCGTGTTCGACACCGTCGTGCGCCTGCCGCTCCTGGTCGGCAGCCGCAACGAGGGACTGCAGCCGCTGCGCGATCTCGACAATGTCCGCTCCTTCCTCGGCGGCATGGGCCCGAGCGCGTTCTTCGATCTGCCCTGGCTGCCGCTCTATCTCGCCATCTGCTTCGCCTTTCACGTCCTGATCGGCGTCACCGCGCTGGTCGGCGCCATCATCCTGGTCGGCTTGACGCTGGTCACCGAGTTCATGTCCCGCCAGCCGGCGAAAGAGGCGATGGGTCTTGCCGCCCAGCGCAACGATCTCGCCCAGGCCAGCCGCCGCAACGCCGAGGTCATGGTGTCCATGGGCATGGCCGGCCGGATGAACCAGCGCTGGAGCGAGGCCAACGAAAAATACCTGGCCGGCAATCAGCGGGCGAGCGACGTCGCTGGCGGTCTCGGCGCGGTCGCGAAAGTGCTGCGCATGATGCTGCAATCGGCCGTGCTCGCGGTCGGCGCCTATCTCGTCATCCACCAGGAGGCGACCGCCGGCATCATCATCGCCGGCTCGATCCTGTCCGCCCGCGCGCTCGCGCCGGTCGATCTCGCCATTGCGCACTGGAAATCCTTCGTCGCCGCGCGCCAGAGCTGGCACCGCCTCACGCGTCTATTGGAGCAGATGCCGGCGCAGACGATGCCGACCCAGTTGCAGGCGCCCACCAGCCGGCTCTCGGTCGAAGGCGTCGCCATGGTGCCGCCCGGCGATCAGCGTCTCGTGGTGCAGGACATCACCTTCACGCTCGCCGCCGGCAACGGCCTCGGCGTGATCGGCCCGAGCGGCTCCGGCAAGTCGTCATTGATCCGCGCGCTGGTCGGGGTCTGGCAGCCGGTGCGCGGCAAGGTGCGGCTCGACGGCGCGGCGCTCGATCAATGGTCCTCCGACATGCTCGGCCGCCACATCGGCTACCTGCCGCAGGACGTCGAATTGTTCGGCGGCACCATCGCGCAGAACATCAGCCGGTTCGATCCCGCGGCGACCTCTGAAGGCATCATCGCGGCTGCGAAGGAAGCCGGCGTGCACGAGATGATCATCAAGATGCGCGAGGGCTACAACACGCAAGTCGGCGAGCAGGGCGCTGCACTGTCGGCAGGCCAGGCGCAGCGCGTGGCGCTGGCACGCGCGCTCTACGGCAACCCCTTCCTGATCGTGCTCGACGAGCCCAACTCAAATCTCGACACCGAGGGCGATGAGGCGCTGACCCGCGCCATCCGCTCAGCGCGCGAGCGCGGCGCCATCGTCGTCGTGGTGGCGCACCGGCCGATCGGCGTCGAGGCGGTCGACCAGATCCTGGTGCTGCGCGACGGCCGCATGCAGACGTTCGGACCGAAAGAGCAGGTGCTCGCCCAGGTGCTGCAGCCGCGCGTGACGCCGCCGGCACCGATCAAGATCGTCAGTGAAGGCGGAGTGGCCAAATCATGAGCACAAAGTCATGAGCACGATGGCCATCGGCGGCCCGAAGCCTGCCGCGAAGAAGACCGTTCGGGACTCGATCAAGTTTCACCTGCTGCTCGGACTTGGCATCGTGCTGGTCCTGGTCGTCGGCCTCGGCGGCTGGGCGTCGACCGTCTTGATCTCGGGCGCGCTGATCGCGCCGGGCCAGATCGTGGTCGAATCCAACGTCAAGAAGGTGCAGCATCCGACCGGCGGCGTGGTCGGCGAGGTGCGCGCCCGCGACGGCGACCTGGTCAAGGCCGGCGACATCGTGGTGCGCCTCGACGACACCGTGACCAAGGCGAATCTTGCGATCGTCACCAAGAATCTCGACGCTGCGCAGGCGCGCGCGGCACGACTGCAGGCCGAGCAGCGCGGTGTCGACAAGATCGAATTCCCGCAAAGCCTCCTCGATCGCGCCAGCGATCCCGACGTCAAGCTGCTGCTCTCCGCCGAGACCAAGCTGTTCGACGTCCGCGTCAACGGCCGCACCGGACAGAAAGCCCAGCTGCGCGAGCGCATCACGCAGCTCAACGAGGAGATCGCGGGGCTCAGCGCCCAGGAGAAGGCCAAGGATCAGGAGATCGCGCTGGTGCAGAACGAGCTCACCGGCGTGCGCGAGCTCTACGACAAGCGTCTGGTGCAGCTCTCGCGCCTGACCCAGCTCGAACGCGACTCGGCCCGTCTCAACGGCGAGCGCGCGCAGTACATCGCCTCGCGCGCCCAGGCCAAGGGCAAGATCACCGAGACCGAGCTGCAGATCATCCAGGTCGACAAGGACGTCGTGAGTGAAGTCTCCAAGGACCTGCGCGAGACCAACGACAAGATCGGTGAGCTGATCGAGCGCAAGGTCGCCGCCGAAGACCAGCTCCGCCGCGTCGACATCCGCGCGCCGCAGGACGGCATGGTGCTGCAATCGACGGTGCACACGGTCGGCGGCGTCGTCACCGCCGGCGATACCCTGATGCTGATCGTGCCGCAGGCCGACGATCTCCAGGTCGAGGCCAAGGTCAATCCGGTCGACATCGACAAGCTCCAGATCGGCCAGAAGACGCTGCTGCGCCTCTCCGCGTTCAACCAGCGCACCACGCCCGAGCTCAACGGCGTCGTCAGCCGCGTCTCGCCCGACGTCACCACCGACCAGCGCACCGGCCAGGGCTACTACACCATCCGCGTCTCGATGCCGGCCGAAGAGGTCGCCCGGCTCGGCGACGTCAAGCTGATTCCCGGCATGCCCGTGGAAGCCTTCGTCCAGACCGGCGACCGCACCATGCTGTCCTATCTGATGAAGCCGCTGCACGACCAGCTGATGCGCGCCTTCCGGGAGAAGTGACGCGCGACAGCGCGTCGTCTTTCCTCGTCATTGCGAGCGTAGCGAAGCAATCCAGACTGCCTCCGCGGACAGATTTCTGGATTGCTTCGCTGCGCTCGCAATGACGACTTGGCTGTCAGTTTGCTATACTGCGACTGCAAACAGTAACCCGGCGGTCGAACCATGCAGTCCCCTCCGTCCATCGCCACCAAATCCTTCTCCGATGCGTCCGCGGCCGTCGCCCGCCTCGAAGAGATCTACGAGCGCAACACGAAATTCCTGCGCGACCGGTTCGAGGCTTACGTCAATGGCGAAGCGATCACGACGCGGGTCCGGGCCCACTATCCCTTCGTCCGTCTCACCACCGCGACGCATGCGCGACTGGATTCGCGTCTCGCTTATGGCTTCGTCGCCGGCCCCGGCGTGCACGAGACCAGCGTCACGCGGCCGGATCTGTTCCGCAGCTATCTCACCGAGCAGATCGGGCTCCTGATCCAGAACCATGGCGTTCCCGTCGAGATCGGCGAGTCCGCCGAGCCGATTCCGATCCACTTCGCCTATCGCCGCGACATCAACATCGAAGCCGCCATCACGACCAGCGAGAGCTCCGCCGTCACGCGGTCGCTGCGCGACGCGTTCGACGTGCCTGATCTCGCGACGATGGACGATTCGATTGCAGACGGCACCTTCGAGCTCCAGCCGGGGGCGCCCGAACCGCTGTCCCTGTTCCGCGCCGCCCGCGTCGATTACTCGTTGCGCCGGCTCTATCACTACACCGGCACCGACCCCGAATATTTCCAGAACTTCGTGATCTTCACCAACTACCAGTTCTATGTCGACGCCTTCGCGCAACTCTGCCAGCAGCGGCTTCAGTCCGGCGAGGCCGGCCTCGAAGCCTTTGTCGCGCCGGGCAACGTCATCACAAGCAGTGGTGGAGCAATCAGCGGCATGGCGCCCCTGCGCGCACCGCAGATGCCGGCCTTCCACCTGGTCGCACCCGGCTATCGCGGCATCACTCTGATCAACATCGGCACCGGTCCGTCCAATGCGCGCAACGTCACCGACCACGTCGCCGTGCTGCGCCCGCATGCCTGGCTGATGCTCGGCCATTGCGCGGGCCTGCGCAACACGCAGCGGCTCGGCGACTATGTGCTCGCGCACGGCTATGTCCGCGAGGACCATGTGCTCGATCGCGAGTTGCCGCTGTGGGTGCCGATCCCGGCGCTGGCCGAGATGCAGGTCGCGCTCGAGGAGGCGGTCGAGGACGTCACGGGGCTTGAAGGTTTCGAGCTCAAGCGCCTGATGCGCACCGGCACGGTGGCGAGCGTCGACAACCGCAACTGGGAGATTTCCGGGCCTGAAGTGATCCGCCGCCTGTCGCAATCGCGCGCGGTCGCGCTCGATATGGAATCGGCTGCCATCGCCGCCAACGGCTACCGCTTCCGCGTTCCCTACGGCACGCTGCTCTGCGTCTCCGACAAGCCGCTGCACGGTGAGATCAAGCTCGCCGGCATGGCCAGCGAATTCTACCGCCGCCGCGTCGGTCAGCATCTCGAGATCGGCCTGAAGGCGCTGGAGCGGCTCAAGCAGCAGGAATCGGAGCGGTTGCATTCGCGCAAGCTTCGCAGCTTTGCCGAAGTGGCGTTCCAGTAAAGGACAACAGAGCTGTCGTACGAACGCTGACGTCTCCGTGAGCGCAACGTCCCGGAATATTGTTGCAAGCGCAGGGGTTATCACCTCGTCCGGGGCCGCTCGAAGCAGTAGGAGACAGACATGATCACAGCGATGATCAGACTCGTCGCGCTGGGTACGTTTGCGGCAGCCTTGCTGAGCTTGCCGGCCTTTGCCGCCGGAGGCGGCGGTGGTGGAGGCGGTGGAGGCGGCCTCAGCTCCACGGATCCGTATGCCGGGGCCTATTCGGATCAGAAGCCGCAGCCAACCTATCCGAAGCGCCCGGACACCAAGTCCACCCACAAGGGTAAGAAGCCGAACAACCAGTCCAGCATCGACGATCCCGCATTCGCGGCCGGCTATCGTATGGCCTATGACACGATCTACCAGCGCAACGACTATGCGGCCGCGATCGCGCAATTGACGTCACTTGGCCATGACGATCATCCGAACGTCGCCAACCTGATCGGGTATTCCTATCGCAAGCTCGGCGACTACGAGCAGGCCCAGGCCTGGTACGAGCGCGCATTGAAGGCAGATCCGAACCACGTGCTGACGTGGCAATATTATGGACTGTGGCAGCTCGAGCGCGGCAATCGCGAGCAAGCGCTCTATCACCTTGGCCGAATTGCATCGATCTGCGGAACCGATTGCGAGGAGTATCGATCGCTGGCCGCGGCGCTCGATAAGCCGACCGGCACGGCGCTCGTCTACTGAAGCTGAAGAGCAGCCGGGTCATTGAGCCGCGCTGCTGATGGGCTTCGGATGATAGCCATGTCCTTTGGTTCGGATAGTGACAAGGCGTCAGATTTTCAGCATTGTCCCGTTCGGGGGGTACGAACGGGACAATTGGATGCCGCTGACGCGCGACAAGATCATCGGCCATGACCTTGAACGGCTGGCCTTTCGCTTCACCATGCTGAACGACGGCGATGTGGTGCAGTGCCAGATCAGCGACGCCGCGATGGACGAGCTCGCGGGCATGCAGGGCACCGAAAGCAGTGCGCGTCAAGCGCAATTCCTGTCGCTGCGCGAGACCATCGAGCGGATCGCGTCAGATCTCTACGACGAGGCGCCGCGATTTCCGGGCTATGTGGTGCGGATTTTCATGCGGCATTTGGGACGGTAGCTGTCGCTCCATATTCCGCCGTCATCGCTCCCCACTCTCCGCTGTCATGCCCCGGCTTGACCGGGGCATCCAGTACGCCGCGGCCCGTCGATTCAATCATAGCCGCCTCGGAGTACTGGATCGCCCGGTCAAGCCGGGCGATGACAGCAGTGTTGGTAGCGGGGCTATCCCGGCTCACTTCATCCGTGCCGCCGCTCACCCCTCCAGCTTCCTCAGCAGCAACCTTAGCGCCGTCGCCGCGAACATCTGCATGTTGGCGAGCCGGTCATTGCTATCAGTCTCCAGCGTCATCACCTCTGACGCAGGCCCCGCAATCGCCATACAGCTATGGCCGGCGGCATCGCCGTAGCGGTTGCCGGCGGGGCCGGCGGCGCCGGTCTCGGACAGGCCCCAGTCGCAATTGAAGCGGCTGCGCATCTGCTCGGCCAGCAGCTTTGCATAAGGCTCCGAGGACGACCGAAAGCCCTTCATTCCTTCGTCCGAAATATCCATCAGCACGCGCCTGGCATCGCGGGTGTAGACCACGGCGCCGCCGAGGAAATAGGCGGATGCGCCGGGCACCGCGAGCAGGCTGGCCGCGATCAGGCCGCCGGCTGATGATTCCGCAACCGCAATGGTCTGTTTGCGCGCGATCAGTTGTGCTGCAACCTGTTCCGCGATGCCGACGAGCTCTTTCATTCTGTACCCCTCATTCCTTCGCAACCGAGCTCAGCCTTCCTAGCATATGACAGCAGGCTTGGCCGAGTTGCGGGCGGCGGGCAGGCCTGCTTGAATGGCAGGTACAAGAACTGACATGCGAGGAAACGTGAGAAGGGAGACGTGATGGCGTCCCTGATCGCCTGCGGCATCGATTGCGACGTGCATCCGGCCGTGCCGCATCTGACCAGCCTGCTGCCGTTCCTGAACGACTATTGGCGCGATCAGGTGACGACGCGCGGCATGGTCGACCTCGTCTCGCAATCCTATCCGCAAAATTCGCCGATCACGGCGCGGCCGGACTGGCGGCCCGAGACCGGCAAACCCGGCGAAAGTCTGGAAGCCATGCAGCGCCATGTGCTTGATCCCTTCCAGCTCAAGCATGCCATCTGTAATCCGCTCTACGGCGTACAGATGGTGTTTTCCGAGGACATGCAGGCCGCCTTCTGCCGCGCGCTGAACGATTGGCTGGCGAAGGAGTGGCTCGATCGCGACGCGCGGCTGCGTGGCTCCATCGTGATTCCTACGCAAAGCATCGAGAAGGCCGTCGCCGAGATCGAGCGCTGCGCACAGGACAAGCGCTTCGTGCAAGTGCTCATGCTGGTGATGGGCGATACGCCGCTCGGCAAACGCGCGCTGTGGCCGATCTATGAGGCCGCGGAACGTCTGGAACTCCCGGTCGGCATCCACGCCGGTTCCGCCTATCACAATCCGCCGACCGCCGTGGGCTGGGGGTCCTATCACATCGAGGATTATGTCGGTCAGGCCCAGGCGTTCCAGGCCCAGCTCACCAGCCTGATCGTCGAGGGCGTGTTCGCCAGATATCCGCGGCTGAAGATGGTGATGCTGGAGTCCGGCGTCTCCTGGATCGCGTCCTATCTCTGGCGCCTGCACAAGTTCTGGCGCGGGGTGCGGATGGAGACACCGTGGGTCGATCGCGCGCCGCTAGAGATTGTGCGCAGCAACATCCGCTTCTCGTTACAGCCATTTGATGCGCCGCCGGAACCCGAGACATTAATTCGCCTGTTTGAGCATATGCAGTCGGACGAATTGGTCTTATTCTCCACGGACTATCCGCACTGGCAGTTCGACGCCCAGGACGCGCTGCCCGAAGGTCTGTCCCCCGATCTCGTGCGCAAGATCATGATCGACAATCCCCATGCAACCTATCCCCGCCTGACGTGAGCCCGCTGCCAAAGGAGGCAAGGCGATGAATATCCAGTTCCGCGAGAACCAAGAAGCCGCTTCCCCACTGACCGTCAAAACCGCAATCGCGGACTGCGACATCCATCCGGCACGCGCCACCCGCACCGAGCTCTATCCCTACCTCGCCAAGCGCTGGCAGCATCACCTCGAAGTCTACGGCGTCCATGCCTATCAGGGCATGATGGAAGGACCGCCCTATCCGAAGGCCCAGCCCAATGCCTCGCGCCGCGATGCCTATCCGCCGGAAGGCGGCCCGCAAGGCTCCTCGCTCGCTTTCATGCAGAAGCAGCTGCTCGATCCCAACAACGTGCAGTTAGGCGTGCTCAATCCGCTCAACACCGGGCAGGGCATCCGCAATCACGAGCTCTCGGCCGCGTTATGCTCGGCGATCAACGACTGGCAGATCGACAAATGGACCAGCAAGGACAAGCGGCTGAAGGCGTCCATCGTCGTTGGCAATGAGGACGGGCTGTCGGCCGCCGCCGAGATCCGCGAGCGCGCCGGCGACAAGAACTTCGTGCAGGTGCTGCTGCTCAGCCGCAACGTCGAGCCGCTCGGCCAGCGTCGCTATTGGCCGATCTACCAGGCCGCCGAAGAGGCGGATCTTCCCGTCGGCGTGCACGCCTTCGGCTTCGGCGGCAACCCGATCACGCCCTCGGGCTGGCCATCCTATTACATCGAGGAGATGGTCGGGCACTCGCAGTGCCAGCAATCGGCGCTGGCGAGCCTCGTGCTCGAAGGCGTGTTCGAGCGCTTCCCGAAACTGAAGATGGTGATGATCGAGGCCGGCTTCGGCTGGGCGTCGTCGCTGTGCTGGCGGCTCGACAAGGCCTGGCAGCGGCTGCGCAGCGAGGTCCCGCATGTCAAACGGCCGCCCTCTGAGTATATCCGCGAGCAGGTGTGGTGGACCACGCAGCCGATGGAGGATCCGGAGCGGCGCGAGGATCTGTTCGACGTCATCAAATGGATCGGCTGGGACCGGCTCCTGTTCGCGACCGACTATCCGCATTGGGACTATGACGAGCCGTCGCGCGTGCTGCCGGCGGGCGTCAGCGAGGCCAATCGCGAGGCGTTCTATCTCGGCAACGCTAAGAAGCTGTACGGAATAAATTGATGGCGCGGCATGTGATTGCCGCGGTCCACGAGCTTCCGCCCGGCACGCGAAAATTCCTGGAGATCGACGGACGGCCGATCGCGGTCTTCAACATCAAGGGCGAATATTTCGGCCTGATGAACCGCTGCCCGCATCAGGGCGCGGCGCTATGCGAGGGGCCGTTGATCGGTCTCGCACAGTCGAGCAATCCCGGCGAGATCGAATACACCAAGTTAGGTGAGATCATTCGCTGCCCCTGGCACGGCTGGGAGTTCGACATCCGCACCGGCCAATCCTATTGCGACCCCCGCCGCTTCCGCGTGAAGGCGTATCCAGCCCATGTCGAGCCGGGCGCCAGCGTGGTGAAGGGGCCGTATGTCGCGGAGACCATTCCAGTGAAGGTCGAGAGCGATTACGTGGTGGTGGAATTGTAGCTCTCGCCTCTTTACCCTCCCCTGGAGGGGGAGGGTCGATCGCGCGAAGCGCGAGCGGGGTGGGGTGATCTCTCCCCACGGGCAGTGCTTGATGCGGAGGGACCTTCACCCCACCCCGTCTCACAATATCGCTGCGCTCAATGTGAACCGACCCTCCCCCTCCAGGGGAGGGTAAGAGGCGGCGTGAATGAAGTAACCATCAATGCCCCGCCACCTATGTCGGCATGATCTTCAGGCTTTATTCTGCGCCGCCGCGAGCACCCATTGCCGGAATGCGGCAAGTTTCGGCGCCTCGCGGCGGCCCGCTGGTGCGACCAGGTAGAACCCGGCATCGGCCGGCAGCGCGATCTTGAAGGGGACCACCAGCCGGCCCTTGGCGATGTCGTCCTGGACGTAGGAGGTCCGCCCCATCGCGACGCCGATGCCGTCGATCGCGGCCTGGATGGTCATGAAGATCATGTCGAAGGTGATGCCGGGTTGCCTTGCGATGTCGGCCGGCAGGCCCGCCGCGGTCAGCCACAGTCGCCAATCGTCGCTATTGGCGTTGGAGGTGTGCAGCAGCGGATGATTGCGCAGATCCTCGGGCCGACGCAGCGGCTTGTCGCCGCGAATGAGCGAAGGGCTGCACACCGGAAACAGCTCGTCCGCCATCAGCCAGTCGGCGCGCACGCCCGGCCATTGGCCGCGGCCATAGCGGATCGCGGCATCGACATTGTCGCGTTGGAAGTCGACGAGGCTGGCCGAGGTGGTGATGCGGACGTCGATGCCGGGATGCTGCTCCTGGAAATCGGTCAGGCGCGGCAGCAGCCATTTGGCTGCGAGCGAGGCCAGCGTCGACACCGTCAGCACCTTGTCGTCCTCTTTCCGCAGCAGGCGGTCGGTCGCAAGGCGGAGGTCGTTGAAGGCGGCGCGGACGCCCGGGAGGTAGTCGCGCGCCTCCGGCGTCAGCGCCAGCGCGCGGTTCTGCCGGATGAACAGGCGGATGCCGAGCTCCTCCTCCAGCCTGCGGATCTGATGGCTGATCGCGGTCTGGGTCACGTTCAGCTCGCTGGCTGCCAGCGTGAAGCTGAGATGGCGCGCGGCGGCCTCGAACGCCCGCAATCCGTTCAGGGACGGCAATCTGGCAGTCATTTGGCAGCAGGATACATGACGTTATTTCATGCGAAAAGGTACAAATTGTCGTTTGTCGCAGCGCAGCAGGAAGCAGATATTAGCGGCCAACTTAGCTCCAGGAGCTGAAGATGTCTACTTTGACTGACAATTCGATGACAAATCATCATGTGCCAGGCCTGATCCAGCAGATCGGCGAGACGCTTCATGTCTGGCACGAGCGCTACCGCACCAGGCGCGAGCTGACCAACTGGACCGCGCGAGATCTCCAGGACGTTGGACTGTCCTGGAGCGACATCGCCTATGAGGCCGACAAACCCTTCTGGCGGGCCTGATTGGCCGCCAGGCCGGCGCCGCCTGATGACAGGGGCGCCGGCGGTCCCTCTTCGCTTGGGCATGTGTCATGAGCACCCTCCGCCTCGAAGACCTCAGGCAATATTCGGACACGCTGCGCACCCGGCAAGGCGAAGCGCTCAATGTCCGCTTCGTCGAGCCGCGCGACACCGACGAGCTCCAGCACTATTTCCGCTCGCTCTCGACCCGCTCTCGCTACAACCGCTTCTTCGGGGCGATCAGTGAGTTGCCGAAGGGGCTGCTGCACGATTTCCTTCAGGTCGGCGAACGCGAGCGCTTCACGATCGTGGCGACGATGATGGTCGACGGCTTCGAGACCATCGTGGCCGAAGCGCGCTATGCCTTCCATGCCGAGACCGCGACGCTCGAGTTCGGTCTCTCGGTCGATGACCGCTGGCACGGCCACGGCATCGCCACTGCGCTGCTCAAAAATCTGGAATGCCGCGCGGCCGCGCTCGGCGCCGAGCACATCTTCGGCGACACGCTGCGCTCCAACGAGACCATGGTCTCGCTCGCGCGCAAGTCCGGCTTCGCCTTCGTCAACCATCCAGACGACTGGAAGCTGGTGCGCTTCGACAAGGAGATCACGGTCGCGCCGAAAAACATTCCCTGCGCGAGCTGGCGCCTCGCCGCCCTTTCCCGTCAGGCCGACAGCCCCTCAGCCTCGGCCTGACACCACTGCAAGCCCGGCCTGGCTAAGCCAGAGCCGGGTATTTTTTGCCTCCGGTCTCCTTCCAGCGTCATTCCGGGGCGCGCGTAGCGCGAACCCGGAATCCATTTCACCGCGCGTCTTGTCGCCAAATGGATTCCGGGTTCGATGCTTCGGACCGCGCCTTGCGCGGTCCCGTCGCATCGCCCCGGAATGACGGAAAAATTCGATCTAGGACGACTACTTCCCCGTGAACACCGCTTTCCGCTTCTCGATGAAGGCCTGCACCGCTTCCTTGTGATCGGCGGTCGTGGGGAGGCGGATCAAGCGCTCGGCTTCGTGGTCGCGGGCGGTTTCGAAGTCGAACAGCAGGGCTTCGTCGAGATTGTCCTTCATGTAGCGGAGCGCGAGGCGCGGGCCTTCGGCGGGCGGTTTGGCCAGCGCGAACGCCTCAGTTTGCAATTTGTCGCCGGGCACGACGCGGTTGACGAGGCCGATGGCCTCGCAGCGCGCCGCGTCGACGCGATCGCCGGTGAACATCAATTCGCGCGCCCGCGCGGTGCCGACGAGGCGGGTGAGCAGCCAGGCGATGCCGTAATCGCCGCTGAGGGCGATGCGGGCATAGCCGGTAGCGACGAAGGCGGATTGCGCGGCGATGCGGATGTCGCAGGCCATGGCGATGGCGAGCCCGGCGCCGACCGCGGGGCCGGGCAGGGCGGCGATAGTCGGCTTGCGCACCGAGACCAGCGCGCCGGTGAGCAGCCGCTGCCGTTCCTGGAGATCGGCGACCTTGTCGTCAAAGGACATGTCGAGCTTTGCCTTGTCGCGATGCGCGCCCATGCCCTTGACGTTGCCGCCGGCGCAAAACGCTTCGCCCGCGCCGGTGATCAGCAGCGCGCCGACATCGGGGTTCTCGCCGCAACTCCGGATCATCGTGCGCAACGCCGGCGTCAGCGCATCAGAGAGGGAATTGCGCGCCTCCGGCCGGTTCAGCGTGATGATGGCGACGCGGTCGCGGATGACGCAGAGCAGCTCATTGGTGCCGGTGTCGATGGTGGTTTCCGTGGTCATGTCGCCTCCCCATTTTTGTCGTCATTCCGGGATGGTTCGAAGGACCAGACCCGGAATCTCAAGATTCTCAGGTGCGCAAGTGCGCACCATAGTTCGATGCTTCGCATCGTCCCGGAATGACTCACCAACTCAAAACTTCTCCACCCAGGGCCGCAGCTCCAGCTCCCAGCTCCAGGCGCTGCGCGGCTGCTGAAGCACGTTCCAATAGCTCTGCGCGATCGCATCGGGATCGAGCATCGAGTCCGGCTTGTCCGCGGCTTCCGTCCGCGCGGTGCTCTTGATGCCACCGTCGATCACGAAATGCGCGACATGGATGCCCTGCGGCGACAATTCGCGCGCCAGGCTCTGCGCAAGGCCGCGGAGCGCGAACTTGCCCATCGCGAATGGGGCAGACTGCGCATAACCCTTGACGCTGGCCGAAGCGCCGGTGAACAGGATGGCGCCATGCTGGTTCGGCAGCATGCGCTTGGCTGCCTGCTGCGCCACCAGGAAGCCGCCATAGGCGCTGACCGCGATCGCCTGCGCGACATCGGTCGGGACCAGATCGACGAACGGCCCGCGCGTGCGGCCGGAGGCATTGTAGATGACGAGGTCGGGGGTGCCGATCTCGCGCTCGACGAGGCCGAACAGCCGCTCCACCTCGTCAGGCTCGGTGGCGTTGCAGGCATAGGCCTTCGCACCGGTCTCGCTGCAGAGCGCGCCAAGCTTTTCGATCTTGCGCGCGGCGAGCGCGACGCGGATGCTCTGTGCTGCAAGCAGGCGCGCCAGCGATGCGCTCAGGCCTTCGCCGGCACCAACGATGAGGGCGATCTTGTATTTCGGATGTTCCATGGCGTGATCTCGCAGACAGGGAGCCGTTGATCTATGCATGGTCCGCGCGGACAACCAGCCGGCGCGGTCACAATTCCGCAGGGCGAATTGCTCCCTCGCGGCGATCATGCCGCCCTGACAATTTGCGGCTTTATCGCTGTCCGCGACTGGAGCATGATCGACATCATTCGAAGCGGCAAGCGCAAAGAATTGCCGTCGGACGGAAACGAAGAGGACGATCATGCACAAGCCGGTCACAGCGCAGCCACAAGATGTCGCGGCCGCACCATCCGGCCTGCTGGCGCCCGACACCACTGGCATGAATTTCTACCGCGCCGATCCGGCGCTGGCGGACCTTTTGCGCATCCATCTGCCCGAGCCACTGTTCCGCCACATCGAGCCGCACCTCGATCGCCTCGGCGAGCTCGCTGGCGGCCATCTCGACGAATGCGCGCGGCTTGCCGACCGGCACACGCCTATTCTGCACCAGCGCGACAAGTTCGGCCGCGACGTGCAATGGATCGAATATCACCCGGCCTATCGCGAATTGGAGAACGCTGCATTCGGTCAGTTCGGCATCCACGCCCTCTCGATCCGCAAGGGCATCATGGGTTGGCCGGACAAATATCCTGTGGTCGCCAAGCACGCCTTCACCTTCCTGTTCAACCAGACCGAATTCGGCATGGGCTGCCCGATCAACGTCACCGATGGCTGCGCCAAGCTGCTGGCGAATTTCGGCAGCGAGGACCTGAAGGCGAAATATCTGGACGGCCTGACCTCGACCGACATGAGCAAGCTGACGCAAGGCGGCCAGTTCATGACCGAGAAAGAGGGCGGCTCCGACGTCGGCACGCTGACCACGCGCGCGGTGCGGGAGGGCGACCATTGGCGTCTGTACGGCGAGAAGTGGTTCTGCTCGAATGCCGACGCGAAAGTCGTGATGCTGCTGGCGCGCCCCGAAGGCGCCGGCCCCGGCACGCGCGGCGTCGGCCTGTTCCTGATGCCGCGCTTCCTCGATGGCGGCGCACAGAACCACTACCGGATCGTGCGTCTCAAGGACAAGCTCGGCACGCGCTCGATGGCCTCGGGCGAGATCAAGCTCGAAGGCGCGGTCGCGTACGCGGTCGGCAAGCTCGACCGCGGCTTTGTGCAGATGGCCGAGATGGTGAACTCGTCGCGGCTCTCCAACGGCGTCAAGTCGACCGCGCTGATGCGCCGCGCCTATCATGACGCGATGACCGTGGCGACGAACCGCGTCGTGTTCGGCAGCCGCATCATCGACCTGCCGCTGGGACGGCGGCAGATGCTGAAGATCATGCTGCCGGTCGAGCAGGCGCTGTCGATGAGCTTTCTCACTGCGGACGCGCTCGATCGCGCGGAAGCCGGCAGCCAGGATGCCGCGGCGCTGCTGCGCATCCTCACCCCGACGCTGAAATTCCGCGCCACGCGCGATGCGCGCAAGGTTTGCGGTGATGCGCTCGAGATGCGCGGCGGCATCGGCTACATCGAGGAATTCGCCACCGCCCGCCTGCTGCGCGATGCCCATCTCGGCTCGGTCTGGGAAGGCACCGGCAACATCGTCGCCATCGATGCACTGCGGCGCGCAGTAGGCCGTCACGGCGCGGAGTCCGCGCTCGCCGCCGATCTGCACGCGCGGCTCGACGACAGCGCCTCTGTGCCGCAGGCCTGGCGCGACCATCTGCGCGGCCTCACCGATCGCGCCGTCGGCTTCGCACGTGAGGTCGCGGCCAAGTCGGAGAACGAGGCGGATGCGCGCCGCGCGACGAGCCTGCTCTATCATGTCGCCAGTGCCGTGGCGCTGGCATGGGAGGCGCACCGCATCCATGCCATGCGCGGCGATGCACGCCGGCTGCTGCTGTCGCGCCTCGTGATCGACCATCGCGTGACGCCGAGCGATCCGTTCCGGCTGACGGAAAATGCCGCGCAGGCGAAGATCGCCGCGCTGCTGCTCGGTGATCGCGCCGCCGGCATGAGCGAGGTTGGCGAACTGGTTCTGGCAGCGTAGGCTCTCTCTTCACCTCTCCCCATGGGAGAGGTGAAGTCCCCCATACTCAACGATAATCATAACAACGAGGAAACACCGATGAAGGCCGCCGTCCTCCATGAAGTCAACCAGCCGCTCGTCATCGAGGACATCAGCCTGCCGAAGCCGGGCCCGCGCGAGGTGTTGATCCGCACCGCGGTCGCCGGCCTCTGCCACTCCGATCTGCACTTCATGGAAGGGCTCTATCCGCATCCGCTGCCCGCGGTGCTCGGTCACGAATCCGCCGGCGTGGTCGAGCAGGTCGGCTCCGATGTCACCTACGTCAAGCCGGGCGACCATGTCGTCACTTGCCTGTCCGTGTTTTGCGGCACCTGCGACAACTGCACCACGGGCCGGACCGTGCTCTGCACCGACACCACGGTGAAGATGATGCCGGGCGTCTCCAATCGGATGCAGTGGTCGAAGCCGGAAAAGCTGCACCAGTTCCTCAATCTCTCCTCCTTCGCCGAGCAGATGCTGGTGCATGAGAACGCCATCGTGAAGATTCGCAAGGAGATGCCGCTCGATCTCGCCGCGCTGATCGGCTGCGGCGTCATCACCGGCTACGGCGCGGTGGTGAACACGGCGAAAGTGACGGCCGGTGAGACCGTCGCCGTGATCGGCTGCGGCGGTGTCGGCATGGCCGCGATCAACGGCGCGCAGATCGCCGGCGCCGGCCGCATCATCGCCATCGACACCAATCCTGCGAAACTCCAGCTCGCGACCAAGCTGGGCGCGACCGACATCATCAATCCCGCCGACGGCGACGTCGTGAAGCAGGTGCGCGACCTCACCAATGGCGGCGTGCATCATTCCTTCGAGGTGCTCGGCCGCAAGGAGACCGCGGAGCAGGCGTTCGCCATGCTCGCTTCCGGCGGCACCGCCACCATCGTCGGCATGATCCCGTTCGGGCAGAAGATCGAGCTTCACGGCTTCGACTTCCTGCGCGAGCGCAAGATCCAGGGCTCATCGATGGGCTCGAACCATTTCCGCGTCGACATGCCGCGCCTGGTCGATTTCTACCTGCGCGGCCGGCTGCATCTGGAAGACTGGATCTCGGCCAAGCTGAAGCTGAACGAGATCAACGAGGGCTTTGCCAACATGAAGGCCGGCAAGACGCTGCGCAGCGTGATCGCGTTTGATAGTTGATATGAGCTCTGGCGCCAGCCGGCGTCGCTACAGAAAAGGTGTCATCGCCCGGCTTGTCCGGGCGATCCAGTACTCCGCGGCGGAGATTGCGTGAACCAATGACGGCCGCGGAGCCCTGGATGCCCCGGTCAAGCCGGGGCATGACAGCGGAGGGTGGGTAGCAACGTGCACGCCTCACCGCGTCATGATCTCGCTGCCGCCATGACTCGCCTCACCGCGACACGTGCGCCGACACGGTCAGCCATGTCCCATCGATCTTCGCCCAGCAATCGGTGTACCGCCCCGTCGCCTGCTGGCCATCACCCGTGGTGTAGCTGGTCGCGGCATGGATGATGGCGAAGTCGCCCATGATGCGGATGATGACGTCGTGCGCGTGCAGATTGCGGATCGCGATCGGCCGCGCCGTCTGCTCCAGGAAAGCGGCGCGGTCGACCAGCGTCTTGTCGGGATTGGAGCAGTAGAATTCCGGGGCCAGGATCTCGCCGAAGCGCTTGACGTCGCAGTTCTGCACGGAAGCGACATAGTCGCGGTTGAGCGCGGTGAGTTGTTCGAGGTCGTTGCTCATTGTGTTTCCTCCTCCCTGTCATTCCGGGGCGCGCGAAGCGCGAACCCGGAATCACGAAATTGTTTTGCTCCGTCATTGCGAGCGGAGCGAAGCAATCCAGAAATGTCTCCGCGGATGCAACCTGGATTGCTTCGCTCCGCTCGCAATGACGAGAAGGCTAATCACTGAATAATGGCGGCGGCACGAATCCGCCGAACTCCCGCTCGATCAGCTCGGCCAGCTTGAGCGGTGTGCGGTCCTCGAGGAAGGGCCCAACGATCTGCACGCCGACCGGCAGGCCGTCCTTCGACAGGCCGAGAGGAACGGCCGTTGCCGGCAGGCCCGGCAACGTCGCAATGCCCGGCCAGGCGAGCTGGTCGGAATAAGGATAGTCCTTGCCGTCGATGCTGATCGTTCGCAGGCGCTGCTCCGGCGAATGGTCATGCGGAAAGGCCGGCGTCGGCATGATCGGGCAAATCACCGCGTCGAAGCTCTTGAACAGCGCGCGCCATTGCGCACGCAGGCCGGCGCGGGCGCCGGCGTCGAGCACCCAGGCGCGGTGGCTCTCAGTGATGCCGCGCAATCGCTCCGCACCGAGGCTGCGATCCTCAGGCGAAAGCTGGCTCGCTCTGGCTTGCGCATCCGCAAGCTCGTCCGGCAGGAAGAACGCGCCGAGGAAGCCCAGCAGCATGCGCATGTAAAGCCGCGACGTCGCCGCAAAGTCCGGGAGCTGGCCGCTCTCGCGCGCGATCGTCACGCCGGCCTTCGGCAGATCGGTCGCGAGCTTGTCGATCGCGCCGCGGACGTCCCGGTCGGTCGGCAGCAGCGGATGGCTGTCGATCACCAGGACGCGAAAATCCCGCAGCGACTGATGCCGCGCAGCAGGCAAATCGAGCTTGTAGGCGACGCCGGCATCGAGCGGATCCGGTCCGGCCATGACGTCGAGCAGCAAGGAGAGATCCGCAGCGGTGCGTGCCATCGGGCCGATGACGGCGAGGTCGCCCTCGCGAGGAATGGCTGGAAACGGCGGCGGGGTCTCGCCACGCGCCGCGCAGAGATTGATGGTCGGCTTGTGGGCGAAGATGCCGCAATGAAAGGCCGGCACCCGCAGGGAGCCTCCGATGTCGGAGCCGGTGGCGAGCGCGCAATAGCCCGCGGCGAGGGCTGCCGACGATCCTCCGGAGGATCCACCCGGTGTGCGGCCGAGATCATAGGGGTTGTTGGTAGTGCCGTAGATGTCGTTGTAGCTCTGCCAGTCGCCGAGGCCGACCGGCACGTTGGTCTTGCCGAGGATCACGCCGCCGGCCTGCTTGATGCGGGCCACCGCCAGCGCGTCCTCCACAGGCTTGAAATCCTTCTGCGGCACGAACCCCCAGGTCGTCGGCAGGCCGGCGATGTTGAAGGATTCCTTGATCGTCGTGGGCAGGCCGAGCAGCGGCTTGCGCTCACCGCGCGCCAATGCAGCATCCGCCTCGCGCGCGGCGCCGAGCGCGCGATCGAAATCCCGGACGCAGATCGCGTTGATCTTGCCGTCGTGACGCTCGATACGGGCGATCGCGTCCTGCGCGAGCTCGACCGCGGAGACCTTCTTCGCGTTCAATGCGGCCGCCAGCTCGACCGCACTCTTGAAACTCCATTCCGATTTGGCCACGGCGCGTCTCCCGCTCTGGTTGTCGGAGGATGATGCGCAGTTTGGCCGAATGCTGCAACCGCTGTTTGATCGCGATTGCCATGCCTGGCTGCTGGTCATCGGGGAGATCCAACAACAAAGCCGGTGCATCGCCCGGCTTGACCGGGCGATCCAGTACTCCGTGACAGCAGTGATAGAGCCGATGGGCCGCGGCGTACTGGATCGCCCGCCTTCGCGGGCGATGACAGCGGAATGTGACGCGGCCTACGCCGCCCCAATCACGATTCCCACCGCCAGCACGATGGCGCCGCCGAGCACGATCTGGAACACGGCCTGGAGGAACGGCGTGTCCATGTATCGCGCGCGGATGAAGGCAATCGCCCACAATTCGAAGAACACGACGACGCAGGCGATTCCCGTCGCGATCCAGAACGCGTTCGCCCATGTGTCGGGCACGAGATACGGCGCGGTGTGGCCGAGCCCGCCGAGCGTCGTCATTGCGCCGCAGGTGATGCCGCGCAGCCAGGGCGAGCCGCGTCCCGTGAGCGAGCCGTCGTCGGATAGGGCTTCCGCAAACCCCATGCTGATGCCGGCGCCGATCGAGGCGGCGAGGCCGACGAGAAAGGTTTGCCAGTTCTGGTGCGTGGCGAAGGCCGCCGCGAACAGCGGCGCCAACGTCGAGACCGAGCCGTCCATCAGGCCGGCGAGGCCCGGCTGCACATATTGCAGCACGAACATCCGCCGCCGCGTGCGGTCTTCCTCCGCGCGCACGTCAGGCTTGAGGATCTCGTCGGTCAATCTGGCGGCGGTATGCTCGTGGCTCTTCTCGGCTTCGGCGAGGTCGCCGAGCAGCCGGCGCACGCTGACGTCCTCGGCCTGCTCGGCGGCCTTCGCATAGAAGCGCTCGGCCTCGAGCTCCATGGTCTCGACTTCTCTTCGGATGGTGTCGAGCGGCAGGTTCTTGGTCAGCCAGATCGGCCGGCGGCGCAGGAAGCCTTTGACGTCCTCGCGGCGGATCGGCGGCAGATGCTGGCCGAAGCGCTGCTCGTACGTCTCCAGCAGCATGTGACGATGGCCGCGCTCCTCCTCGGCCATCTGCTCGAACAGCTTGGCCGAGTCGGGATAGCGCTCCTTCAGGTCCTCGGCGAAGGTCATGTAGATGCGGCTGTCCTCCTCCTCGGAGGAGATCGCGACCGCCAGCACCTCGCGCTCGGTCAGATCGGCAAAATTCTTCACGACGGCCCTGTCATTAGTTTAGAACTATTCTAAACTATATAGAGCGCGGCCGTTTCCGGGTCAAATCAGGCCGTGCCAGCCTCTGCGAGGAAATCCAGTAGCAACCGGCTCACCTCAGCCGGCTGTTCCTGCTGCACCCAATGGCCGGCGCCGTCGACGAGATGGCAGCCGAGCATCTTCGTGCATGCGCGCGCCTGCATCGTCTCGAACACGCCCGGACGCTGATAAGTGCCCCAATCCTGCTTGCCCGAGATGAAGCAGGAGGGCACGTCGATGCTGCGGCCGGCAAACAATTGCAGCTCGTTGTTGAAAGCGCCCGAGGTGCCGCAACGATACCATTGCAGCCCGCCCTGGAATCCGGTGCGGCCATATTCGGCACTGTAGTAAGCGAGCTCGCGCTCCGGCAGCCACTGATTGGCGGCGACTACGGCCGGCGACGGCATTTCCTTCGCAACCGTCTCGGCCATGGTCTCGTTCAGGTCCATCACGTAATAGGTCGGCAGCTTCGCCAGCTCGCCCGCCGACCACGATTCGAGCGGATACGGCTTGTTCCCGGTCCAGTCCGCGCTCTTGTGATGATAATAGGCGCGCAGGAAATCATGCAGGCCCTGTGGCGCACGGTGCATGTCGGCGTTCGCCTCGCGCGTCGCGTAGTACCATTGATAGTGTTTTCGCGGCCGCGGTAGCGCGGCGAGCTCGCGATGAACAGGATCTTCGGCCGGCGGCTTTGCCGGCCCATCGACGGTGCCAAACGGCAGCGGCGGCGGTCCGCCGAACGGCGCGCTCATCATCGTCACCGAACGAAACACGTCAGGCCGGATCAAGGCGCACCAGGCCGCAACCGGGCTACCGAAATCGTGCCCGACCACATCGGCCTGCCTGTAGCCGAACGCCGACACCAGGCCGAGCGCATCACGCACGAGATTGAACAGCGAGAAGGGCCCGAGATCACCGTCATACTCCGCACGCCATCCCGTCGTGCGTCCATAGCCGCGCTGGTCCGGCGCGATCACGTGATAGCCGGCCGCGGCGAGCGCCGGCATCACCTTGCGCCAGGAGAACGCCAGCTCCGGAAAACCGTGCAGCAAGAGGATGCAGGGCCGGCCCCTGGTCTCGAAGCCGGCCTCCAGCACATGCATGCGCAGACCGTTGATGCCGTCGACATAGCGCGAACGGATTCCGGCGGGCAGCGGGATGTCGGGGAGCGCGGTCATCATTTCCTCCGTGGGCGTCTCTTACCCTCCCCTGGAGGGGGAGGGTCGATCGCGCGAAGCGCGAGCGGGGTGGGGTGATCTCTCAACACTGGCAGTTTCAACGAGGAGAGACCGTCACCCCACCTCGGTTCGCATTCCGCTGCGCTGCATGCGAACCGATCCTCCCCCTCCAGGGGAGGATGGGAGTTCGCGGCGCGAGCCGCACTAGACTAAACCATCTCACACACGAATCCGTTGCCCTTGCGCCGGATCTTCCCCACCGACGGCGAGGGAAAATGCGCGGTGCAGCACAGTGTGTCGGTGTCGCAATAGCGGTCCAGGAAGCTGCGGCGCGTCGCGGCTGCCTTGGCCGGGTCGATGTCGAATTTGATCGACAGCTCCGGATAGAGCGTCTGCAACGGCGAATGCATGAGGTCGCCGGAGAATACCGCATCGTCCTTGCCGCGGCCCATCGTGATGGCGATATGACCCGGCGTGTGGCCCGGTGTCGGCAGGATGCGGACGTGATCGCCGATTGCATGGTCGTTGCCGACGAGCTCATGGCGCCCCGCCTCGACCACCGGCAGCACGCTATCGGCGAAAGGCGGGATCTCCGCCTTCGCATTCTGTGCGGTCCAATGGTCGAATTCCTGCTTGGCGAAGATGTAACGCGCCTTCGGGAAGGTCGGGACCCAGCGGCCGTTCTCCAGCCGGGTGTTCCAGCCGACGTGGTCGACATGCAGATGCGTGCACATCACGAAATCGATGTCATCGACCGAGAACCCCGCGGCGCTGAGACCGCGCAAATAAGTGTCGTCGGTCTTCATGTTCCATTTCGGCCGATTGGGGCGCGGCTTGTCGTTGCCGATGCAGCTGTCGACCAGGATGGTATGGTGCGGCGTCTTCACCACGTAGGACTGGAAGCACAGCAGCAGCACGTCGTCATCGTCGAGTGCGTTGGCCTGCCGCATCCACGCCCGGTTCTCGGCCAGCACTTCCGCCGTCAGTCCCGGCAGCATCTCCAGCGCCGGCACGAACGAGGTTTCCTGCTCGATGACGCGATGGATGGTGAGATCGCCGACCGAGAGTTTCAGGCTCATGGACGCTCCTTGCGGGTTACGCCGCCGGCGGCACCGAGATCTTCACCGAGGGCCGCTCCAGCATCTTCTGGTGGAAGGCATCGAGCTTCGGATAGGCCTTGCGCCAGCCGCAATCGGCGAAGCGGAAGTCGGCATAGCCGAGCACGCAAACGAGCCCGATCTGCGAGATGTCGAACGGGCCGTTCAGCACCTCCGGCATGTTCTCGAAGCGCGCCATGCCGGTCCAGGCCCGGTTCCAGTGGTCGTCCGACCAGGCCTGCCATTGCAGCCCCTGCGGCCGCACCATCTTCTCGTAGCGGCACAGCAGCATGGAATCGAGCATGCCGTTGATCAGCGAGTGGTTGGTCTTGGCCTTCCAGCGCCGCGGACCATAGTCCGGGATCAGGCCGCCGCCGGCCATCTCGTTGAGATATTCGACGATGACGTAGGAGTCCAAAATCACGTCGCCGTCATTGGTGATCAGCACCGGCAGCTTCTTCAGCGGCGTGATCTTCGAATAGTCCTCGTTGGCCGTGCCCGGCGCGACGGTTGCGGGCACGAGCTCGATCTTGTCGATCAGCCCGAGCTCGATCGCGGCGATGCGCACCTTGCGGGCGAAGGGCGAGGCGGGGGAGAAGGTGAGCTTCATCGAAATAACCTCTATCCAGACACACAGTCCTCATCCTGAGGAGCGCGCCGCTTGGCGCGTCTCGAAGGATGGACAACGAGGGATGGTCTCTCGTTACCCGGCGCGAACGCCGGGTAACTGTGCTTGTGGCGCATCCTTCGAGATGCGCGCGTTGCGCGCTCCTCAGGATGAGGGCGGAGGGCGCAGCTTACGCCGCGACGATCTCCTGGCGCTGCTCGCCGAGACCTTCGATGCCGAGCGTGACGACATCGCCGACATTGAGGAAGGTCGGCGGCTTCATGCCCATGCCGACGCCGGGCGGGGTGCCCGTGGTGACGACGTCGCCGGGCAGCAGCGTCATGAATTGCGAGACGTAGGAGATGCACTTGGCCATGGTGAAGATCATGGTCGCGGTCGAGCCGGTCTGGCGGCGCTGGCCATTGACGTCGAGCCACATCGACAGATTCTGCACGTCCTTGATCTCGTCCTTGGTGGCGAGCCACGGCCCGAGTGGGCCGAACGTGTCGTGCGACTTGCCCTTGGTCCACTGGCCCAGGCGCTCGATCTGGAAATTGCGCTCGGAGACGTCGTTGCAGACGCAGTAGCCGGCGACGTGGTTGAGCGCGTCGGCTTCCGAGACGTATTTCGCACGAGTGCCGATGATCGCGGCAATCTCGACCTCCCAGTCGAGCTTGGTCGAGCCGCGCGGCTTCTCGACCGGATCATTCGGGCCGCAGAGCGCCGTGTTCGCCTTGAGGAAGAAGATCGGCTCGGCCGGAATCGGGTTGCCCGTCTCCTTGGCATGGTCGCTGTAGTTGAGGCCGATCGCCACGAATTTCGAGATGCCGGTGACGGGCGCACCGAACCGCGGCTTGCCGGAGACGGCGGGCAGCGAGGCAGGATCGAGCGCCGCCAGCTTCTTCAGGGACTCAGGCGAATAGGCCTCGCCGGTGAGGTCCTTCAGATGCGCCGACAGGTCGCGCAACTGGCCGGATCTGTCGATCAGGCCGGGCTTTTCCGCACCCTTCTCGCCGTAACGAACAAGCTTCATTCTCGTCTCTCCCTGGAGATTGGACCGATCGGTTAATAGCTTCATGGAACAGGGCGGCAGGAAATTCAACCGCTCAAAACAGAGATCACCCCAGCGCTACAAACCTGAACGCGTTCCCGTCCCGCCTGATATGTCCCGCCGAAAAGTGCCCGCCGATCACCAGCGTCGGCGTGTCGGCAAACCGGCCGAACAGCGCTGCCCGCGTCGCGGCCGATTGCGCCTGGTCGGAATCGGCGGTCGAGGACCAGTCGAGATGCGCCATCTGGCAGGGATGATGGGCGACGTCGCCGGTGAGCAGGCCCTGTTCGCCGTCAGACTGGATGAGGATGCTCATATGGCCGGGGCTGTGGCCCGGGGTCGGGATCATGCTGATTTCCTCGCAGAGCCGGTGGTCGCTGGGAATCAAATCGGCCCTGCCGGCATCGACGATCGGCTGCACCGAATCATTGAACACCGCCGCCTTGTCCGGCTCCGTCGAATGGTCGCGCCAGTGCTCGTATTCGGTCCTGCCGAAAGCGTAGCGCGCCTTCGGAAAGGTCGGCATCCATTTGCCATCGACCAGCTTCGTGTTCCAGCCGACATGATCGACATGGAGATGCGTGCACAGCACGGTGTCGATGCTGTCGGGCGGAAAGCCGGCCGCCGTCATGGTCTCCAGAAATGGCGTGCTGCGGTTGTTCCAGGTCGGGACGCTGCGGCCCTGCTTGTCGTTGCCAAGGCCGGTATCGACCACGATGCGCTTGCCTTGCGTCTCCACCACCAGCGAATGGATCGACATTTTCAGCCGGCCTTCTTCAGTGGCGTAATGCGGGATGAGCCAGGGCAGCTTGCGGATTTCCTCGTTGGTCGCGAGCGGCAGGATGAAACGGGTCGAGCCGACCGTCTCCAATTCCACCACCTTTGTGATTTTGACCCTGCCCACCTTCCAATGCATCCGGCACCTTCCCATGTCTTTTTGGCGCCAAAACATGCGTTCTTCCGCCGTCAAGCGCAATGGATCATCTGACGCGATGCGGCGTTATCGCGGGAACCCAGGACAAGACCGAAAAGACAAACCCGAAGAGAGAGCCAATGCCGGAGCTTACGATTTCCGCTGATAAGGTCGCCTTCATCATCGAGAAGGCGCGCGAATTCGACGTCAAGGAGGCGGGCTCCGATCCGGATTCCGGCTCCAACCCGAGCGATGACGATGCGGTCGATGTCCTCGACGACGATGGCTCCGACCCTGTCGTCCAAGAGCTCGGAAGCTTCATGATCGCCTTGAACGAGGACGAGCAGCTCGATCTCGTCGCGTTGACCTGGCTCGGTCGCGGTGACGGCACGATCGAGGATTGGGACGATTTGCGGGCCCGCGCCGTGGAGGCGCGAGGTGAGTATCGCAGCCCGCGGCGCGAAACGGTGCACTATCTGCTTGGCGAGCCGATGCTGGGCGACCTGCTCGCCAATGGGCTCGCCGAATTCGGCGTCGACTGGACCGGCGAGCGCCTCACCGCCGATTCCTCCGATCCCAGCGAACGGGACGAGGACGAAGCGACGAAGCAGCGGTGAGATGTTCTCACCTCTGCTCCACGCTCTCCGCCGTCATGCCCCGGCTTGACCGGGGCATCCTGGGCGCCCGATCAAGTCGGGCGATGACAGTTGTGCGTGTGGCAGCTGATCCCGATCTACAGCGTGCCCGGGAACGCACCACCATCCAGCAGAATGTTCTGTCCGGTGATGAAGCCGGCCTTGGCACCGCACAGGAAGGCGCAGGCGTAGCCGAACTCGTCGGGCTGGCCGAAGCGGCCGGCCGGGTTGAGCTTGGCGCGCTCGGCCAGGATCTGCTCTGGGCTGACGCCGCGCTTGTCGGCTTCGGCCTTTGCGGTGCCGGTGAGACGATCGGTCTCGAACGGGCCCGGCAGCAGGCCGTTGATGGTGACGTTGTTGATCACCGTCTTGCGCGAGAGGCCGGCGATGAAGCCGGTGAGGCCGGCGCGCGCGCCGTTGGAGAGGCCGAGGATGTCGATCGGCGCCTTCACCGCGGCCGAGGTGATGTTGACGATGCGGCCGAACTTGCGCGCCATCATGCCGTCCACCGTCGCCTTGATCAGCTCGATCGGGGTGAGCATGTTGGCGTCGATCGCCTTGATCCAGTCGTCGCGGGTCCAGTTGCGGAAATCGCCGGGGGGCGGGCCGCCGGCATTGTTGATCAGGATGTCGGGATCGGGGCAGGCCTTCAGCACCGCCTCGCGGCCGGCAGGCGTTGTGATGTCGCCGACGATCTCGGTGACCGTCACATCGGGATAGGCCTTACGGATCTCATCGGCCGTCTTCTTCAGGGCCTCGGCGCCGCGCGCGGTCAGAGTGACATGAACGCCGGCCTCCGCCAGCGAGATGGCGCAGGCGCGCCCGAGGCCCTTGCTGGATGCGCAGACGATGGCGCGGCGACCTTTGATCCCAAGATCCACTGTTTCACTCCCGAAAATAGCAGGCAGGTTTTGAACGGCGACCACTTTAGCCAACATCAGTGCCGCTGATAAGGGACGGGCTCGCACCAAAATGCATGCGCGCTGGCGCTGCGATGCAAATGCGCCAGATCAGATGCGCCGTTCCTGCTTGAGGCGGTCGATCGCGGAGGCGACCTCGGGCGGCCGCGATCTGAAGCCCATCTGGCCAGCCCGGTCCTGAAACCGAGGCCGACCGCGGCGTAAAGCTGCTCATGAGCACAACCCTGGCTTGACGAGACGAATGAACGCCGAACCGATCATTCCGGTTTCAGATCGCTAAAATCGACTGTATTGGTGACTCCAAATTGGTGGCTCCAAATTGGCGGCTCCAAGACTCGCGCCCGGCTATATCGACACCGAAATGAACCACGCGTTCTGGTCGACGCTGAACTAACGACCGCTGTCGTCCCGGATAAGCGCGTTTTACTCAACTGTCGTCCCAGCGGGGAATGAGGCTGTGGCTCTCTCTCTCATAGCGGAGAATGACGCGGCAGCATCGCCTAACTCGCTCGCATCTCCGCACCTATCATATCCGCCGCCTTCTCCCCGATCATGATCGTCGGCGCATTGGTGTTGCCGCCGATCAGCGTCGGCATGATCGAGGCGTCGACGACGCGGAGCGCCTCGAGTCCGTGCACCTTCAACGCCGGATCGACCACGGCAAGCGCATCCGCGCCCATCTTGCAGGTGCCGACGGGATGATAGACGGTGTCGACGCGCTCGCGCAGAATGCTGCGGATGTCGTCGTCGCTGCGCACGTTGGCGGTGAACATGTCCCTGGTCTGCAGCGCGCGCAGCGCCGGCGTCTCCATCAGGCGGCGCGTGGTCTTGAAGCCCGCCACCATCGCATCGAGATCCTCATCCTCGCCCAAGAAATTCGGATCGATCAGCGGCGCCTGCATCGCATCATTGCTCGCGAGTGAAACGCTGCCGCGGCTTTTCGGGCGGAGCAGGCAGACATGGCAGGAGAAGCCGGTGCCGCCATGGCGCTTGCGGCCGTGGTCGTCGACCATGGCCATGCCGAAATGCAATTGAATGTCGGGAATGTCGAGATCGGGCCGCGTCTTCAGGAAGCCGCCGCATTCGGCGAAATTGGAGGTGAGGGGACCACGGCGCTCGCGCCTGTATTGCAGGATGGCGCGGATCAGCCGCGGCATGCCCTTGAGCGAGATGCCGGCGAAATAAGGACTGTCGGACATGTAGCCGAAGATGAAGTCGGGATGGTCCTGCAGGTTCTGGCCGACGCCCGGCAGATGATGCCGGCTTTCGATGCCATGCTGCTTCAGCGCGATGGCATCGCCGATGCCCGACAGCATCAAAAGCTGCGGCGACTGAAACGCACCGGCGGCCAGGATCACCTCACGCCGCGCGCGCAGCTGTTTCAACTCCTTGCCCTGCCGGTATTCGACACCAACCGCGCGCCTGCCTTCGAACAAAATGCGCGTGGCATGCGCCTGCATCACGACCTGCAAGTTCGCGCGCTTGCCCATGTGCGGATGGACATACGCCCGCGCCGCGCTCCAGCGCTCGCCGTTCTTCTGCGTCACCTGGTAGAGACCGAGCCCTTCATGATCGTCGGTGTTGAAATCCTCGCGGATGCGGAATTGCCCCTCCTGCGCCGCTTGCAGGAAGATCTGCTGCACCGGATTGCCGGAGCGCAATTTGTTGACGAACAGCGGCCCGCCCTTGCCGTGATACTCGCCGTCGAAATCGGCGTTGTTCTCCGCGCGCTTGAAATAGGGCAGCACGTCCGTATAGGCCCAGCCGCTGTTGCCGAGCGAAGCCCAGTGGTCGTAATCGGCGCGGTGGCCGCGGATATAGACCATGGCGTTGATCGCGGAGGAGCCGCCGAGGCCCTTGCCGCGCGGTTGATAGCCGATGCGGCCGTTCAGCCCCTTCTGCGGCACGGTGTTGAAGGCCCAGTTGTTGACGTTGCCGGCGACCATCAGCACCAGCGCGCCCGGCGTGGTCACGACCCAGTTGTCGCAAGGCCCGCCGGCGTCGAGCAGCGCGACCGACGTCGCCGCATCCTCCGACAGCCGCCCCGCGACAGTGCAGCCGCCCGAGCCCGCGCCCACGACGACGAAATCGAATGTGTCGGTCACTTGGTTTCCCCCTTTTCGTCATTCCGGGGCGATGCGGAGCATCGAACTATGGTGCGCAATTGCGCACCATAGTTCGCTTCGCGCCCCGGAACGACGAGCCCCTACGACATGAACCGCATCAACTTCTCCAGCCGCGCGATCTTGCCGCCATAGGGCGGATAGAGATCGGCGAGGCGGTTGAACTTGGAGCGATAGAACACCGGCTTCAGCTTGCTGAACGTCTTGAATCCCCATTCGCCGTGATAGGCGCCGGTGCCGGATGCGCCGACACCGCCCATCGGCTGATTGATTTGCGTGAAGTGAAACAGGCAGTCGTTGATGGTGACCCCGCCGGAGACGGTGCGCGCCAGCACCTCGTCGCGCGCGCTGCCATCCTTGCCGAACCAGTACAGCGCCAGCGGCCGGTCGCGGGCGTTGACGAAGGTGATCGCCTCCGCCGCATCGCGCGTGCCGAGCACCGGCAGCACCGGGCCAAAGATCTCCTCCTGCATCACCGCCATCGCCTCGGTCGCACCCACGATCAGCGTCGGCGGGAATTTGCGGTGCGCCTTCCAGTTCGGATCGTCCGCCTTCGCCGGTTGCAGGATGTTGGCGCCACGCTGCGCCGCATCCGCGACCAGGCCTTCGAGCCGGGCATAATGCCGCTCGGAGATGATGGAGGTGTAGTCCTTGTTCGAGGGATCGGTGCCGAACATGCGCCACATCTGCGCGCGCACCTTCTCGGCGAAGGCCTGCACTGAATTCTCCGGCACCAGCACGTAATCCGGCGCGATGCAGGTCTGCCCGGCATTGAGCAGCTTGCCGTAGGCGATGCGCTCGGCCGCCTCGTCGAGATCGGCCGAGGCGTCGATGATCGCGGGCGACTTGCCGCCGAGCTCGAGCGTGACAGGCGTCAGATTGCGCCCTGCGGCCTCGGCGACCAGCCGGCCGACCCGCGTCGAGCCGGTGAACACGAGGTGATCGAACGGCAGGCTCGCAAAGCCCGTGGCGATCTCGTCCTCGACGCCGGTGACCAGCACCTCCGCGGCGTCGAATCGCTGCGCGACCGTCTCCTTCAGCAGCGCCGCGAAGTGCGGGACCAGCTCGCTCGGCTTGATGATGACGCGGTTGCCCGCCGCGATGGCGCCGATCGCGGGCGCGAGCGTGAGCTGGAGCGGGTAATTCCAGGGCGCGATGATGCCGACGACGCCGAGCGGCTGCGGCATCAGCCGGTTGCGCGCGGGCAGGAATTGCAGCGCGGTGGCGACGCGCTGCGGCGTCATCCAGGTCTTGAGGTGCCTTGTGGCATGCCGGATCTCGGAGAGCACCAGCATGGTCTCGGCGATGGTGGTCTCGACCGCGCAGCGGTGGCCGAAGTCGGCCGAGATCGCCTGCCGGAAGCGCTCTTCGTTGTCGGCGACAACGCTGCGCAGCCGCGCCAGCCGGTCGAGCCGCTGGGCAAGATCAGGCGCCGGCTCGTCCCGCGATCGGGCGCGCATGGCGTGGAAGGCCTCTTCGAGGGCCCGCAGCGGGGCGCTCGTCAGGGATTTGTCCATGGCGTTCCTCCCTCGAACCGGCGTTTCAGCCTTAATCTTGTTGCCGCAAGCTGGCCCTTTGTGGAACTTCTGGCAAGAGCGCGCGGAACGGAGCGCAAATTCGTCCATCCCCCTGTCATAAAGTCGAAAAAAACGTTCCCGCAGCCCTTTCCAAAGGCACCCCGCCTTGATACATACGCCCCGCACCCGACGGGCTTTGCCCGGGGTTGCCTTCCAAGGAAGCCTTTGGGACGGAAGAGAAAAGCCACGCGAACAGCGCCGGCCTCAACCAACCGTCCCCGGCCTTTTGGCGAAGGCGCGCAAGTGTTTAACGCGGGGTGGAGCAGCCCGGTAGCTCGTCAGGCTCATAACCTGAAGGTCATAGGTTCAAATCCTATCCCCGCAACCAAATTCGGATTGACCGGATCCGACGCAGAATGGCCCGCTTCACGCGGGCCATTTTTGTTGTTGGATAGTCGTTGAGTTGCCTTGAACCCTCGGGACATTACTGTCGCGCCCATGCAGGTGAGCGACTGAAAACTGCCGATTAAGCTAGCTTGGCGAGCGGTGATCTCGTCGCCAGTCAATTGTGTGCACTGGACTGCACCGTCACCGCGATTTGCGTGTACCGACGCGGAGCCTGATCCGGCTCACCAGGGTGAGGAGCGCACTATATTGGCATTGGGCGAAGGCATGGGCACAGCGGTCGCGGGCCTTGTCGACCACGTCGACCGGAAGAGATCGACGGAATGCGACGAAGCACTTCCAGTACTCCGGATTGTGGCCATACGCCCAAAGACCATCGAGAAGCCTCGCGCAGTGGTCGGGGTCCCATACCGGCGACTTCCGATAGGCTGCCGCCTGACCGACGAGGTTATTTAGCTGGGAGAAGCCATCCATGGCCGAGAGAAGCACATGGCGGTCGCTCCCCGCGCCGATATCAAGCCTTACTCCAAAATCGCTCGCTGCCTGGTGTATGAGATGCAATTCTTGCCAACGGCCACGTGAATAAAGGAAATCGGCGGCCTTTTGGAGTCTTGGTATGTCGAGAGTGTGCGTCAGGACCGGATACAGGAATTTCCCGAGCGGTGGAAAGGCGGCTGGTATCCGTTTTCGCATGAGGAGATACAAGTACGTCTCGTGGGAAATTGCGAGCGATTCGTCGAAGACAATGCTGTCGCGCTCTAATGAAGTTATTTCGCGTCGAAACGCTGCGAAAGCCCGGGCGGCGCCACCAAGATATCCAGCCGTGTAGCACCGGCCAGCCTCGACGACGAACGTTTCCAGCCAATCGTCGGGCTGCTTTGTACGATCGAGGGCGTTGCGCCACCGAACGACTTCGGAGATAGAATCTCGATAGCACCCCGAACGTTCCAGCGAGTCCGATCGCAAACGGATGAAGCGCGGCTCGGATTGCGTACGAACATCTAGCGTGCCGAGGATGGCATCTGTGCCGATGCGACATGAAATTGCATTCAGGAGACTAGCGCGCCAATGCGCAAATTCCTCGGGGTGCTGGCGTTCCTTCTCAAATAGCCGCGAAACGATTTCGCCGCTGTCCTTGGTGGGGTGAAACGCATCACGCATGTCAAAGAATGCATCGAAGCCACCGAGTGCGGCGCGAACGCGCGGGAAACGATCGAGATTGCCGAAGACATGCTGCGCATTCTGGCTCTGCGATTTCAACTGTTGCCCGAGGTCCGTGCCCGGAAAGAGCCATGTGAGGCTCTTGTATTCGGAATTCAGCAAGATCGGACAAATATCAAAATCGCGACCGGAATAGCCAAGGAGAGCGACGTCGCGTCCTCGGACAAGGGCCGCAAGATATTCGCGTTTCCAGGTGGGCAGTGCGCCCTCGTCCTTCAATCGGTAAATGATTGAGGATGGGAGGCTTGCGCAGCCGTGAAGCTTAAAAAGACAAACGGCATTGGTGCTGGTTGGCGCCTTCGTGATGTGTTCTTGCTCGATGACGAGATCGAACGCCCTTAAGGACTGCTCCAGGCAGGTGTCGTAGTTGGTCGTGACGATTGCTGCAATTTTCTTCTTGTCGACGGCATCGGCAAGCGCCGCATGGAATTTGTTTGGTTTTCCACGGCGGAAGGTGTCGGCGAAAATCTCCCGCGCGTCGGCATCGAAGGGATAAGAATTGAAAAGCTGTTCGAATGGTGTGTCGCGTGCAAAGGTTCGAATGGTCTTGATCCGCTCATCCGTTATGTGAAATTTCGCGGGCAATGCATCAAGTTTCTCCAGGATTTTCTCAAGAACAGCGTCTCCGATGCGGAGGCCATTTGGCAGTCCCGTATCTTGGTCGGCGGACAACATGCTGCCGACGAAGACGACTGCGCCATCGAGATTGCTAAGCCTAAGCTCACATTGGCTCAAATCGCGATCCTTTAAGGATGGTCGTTGCGCTGCTCTCTTGCGTGCTACAAGAATGGAATGTATGTATGCGCTATTGCAATTATAAGTTTCACGCAGTGACTTTGGGGTGAAAGAATGAACGGGAAGGAAATCGTCAGAGCGACTGCTCAATCGATCGTAAAGGGCAACCAGGCCGGAAAACAGGTTGCGGCAAGGTATGCGGACAGGTCGGTCGCTGAACGTGCTGCGCGTGGTGCACTTGCGGGAGGCAAGGAGGGGGCCAAAATCGGCGGTGCGCTGCTTTTGAGAACGCTGCTTTCGATGTTTTTCCGAAGGTAAGCCCCGTTGCCTTGAAAGAGTAAATCGTCCGCCTCGCGCGGCCAGTTTTGCGTCGAAGCATTGCTCGGGGTCAAAACCCCTTAATCGCCTTCCCATCCGCATCCACCAGCGCCGATGGCGCCTCGCCGAACACCAGCCCCTCCGGCTGAAACTTGATCGTCTTGCCACCCTCGACGAACTCCGCAAAGTTCCTTGGCGTCGCCGCGTGCACGCCGTTGGCGAGAAAGTCGCCGGTTTCGTAGCAGGTGTCGGGCTTGCCGCCGGAGCCTTCGTGCAAGAACTTCTGGAAGTTCTGGCTCGTCACCTTGGCCTTCTTGCGCGCCGACCAGTTGGTGTAGCGGCGGTAGAGTTTTGGCGGGATCACCGGGCCCTTGTCGGTCGCGAGCACGGCGATGTCGCCGGCCTTGGGCTCGCGCAGGTCGAAGTCGAAGGGGCCGATCGTTTTGGCGAGATGCTTCCAGACCGGCAGCTTCCTGGTGCGCGCGGTCTTGGCCAGCGCGAGGAAAGCCCTGATCTCGTCCTCGTTCATCGAGGAGTAGAAGGTCGGATAGGCAACGCCCTGCGCGACCAGCCAGTGGTTGATGTCGACCTTGTGTCCGCCGACGGTCACCTCGATGTCGCCGACCAGCCGCCCATAGGTGTCGAACACCTCGTTCGGCGTATCGACATGGGTGAACACCCGGCAGGCCAATGTGGCTTCGCCGCTGCTGCTGAGGAAATCATGCAGCGCCTTGCTCGCAGTTGCGCCGAGGAATTGCCGGTAGGAATGGGTGACCTCGTGATAGGCCTGCTTCCTGGCATCGGTCAGCCCCTTCTTCTCGGCGGTCGAGAGCGGCGACGGCATATAGTGCAGCTCCGGTGCGTCGATGCCCTGGAGGCGAACGGTGAGCTTGCCGTTCTTGATTGGCGCCGTCGACGTGCGGCCCTTGACCTTGGCGCCCTCGAACACATGGGTCGGCTGGAACGGTGCGGTGTCGCTCTTGCGGAAGCGGATCGCGTCGGGCGCGATGGTCACCACCACCTTGGTCGTGTCGGCGTCCGACCGGCCCGCCGGCCAGAACTGTTTGACATCGATGGTGCCTTCGACCTCCAGCAATCCAATGGGCATCGACCGCTCCTGTCAAATGCGCGACGCTGTCCGGCGACTCGCGCGCATAGCTGGCGGTAGCGGATCATCTTCGTGCGACAGGCCCGTGACCGTATGTGAGACGGGTGAGACCACGTCACGGCGCTGACGAACAAAACGCCCGCGCGTCTGGAGCGCGCGGGCGACGATGATTTTCGTCTACAGAGTAGAATCTTTCCAATCAGGCTCGGTACGGACAGACCATCGTCAGATAGAGCAGCGTCGGCTTGTCCGAGCCCTTCTTGTATTCCCACTCCAACCGGATCTCGTGCCGATGGGCATAGGCGTCGCTCGCGGCGTGGGTGATGATGTTGGTTTTCATCGGGATCGGCGGTTCGGAGTTGAAGCACTTCCGGACGCAGGCATCGAGCAGGTCGCACCGTGTTAGAGGAATGACTCCCGGCTCGTCCCTGGACAGGGGCACCGTGTTCGGCTGGGTGCTGAGGTCGACGCGGGCCCGGCCCTTCTCCTTGTGCCAGTACTTGGCGCTGCCTTGCGGCCATCTCGACGGCGGGTTCAAGATCAGGTGGTACTGGCCGTATTCCAAAGTCGCCAGATCGATGTCGTCCGAGGCCTTGAGCTTGGCCACGCTCTTCTTCATGTTGGCCAGCGGATAGTAATTGCTGTTCATCAGGTCTTTAAACGGCTTACCTGTATAGACTAACATGCCCATTTGTTTTGCCCCTCAATGAGTGCTTGGCTTCCCCGGGAAATATGCAGCTTGGCAACGGCTTGAACACGAGCCTGGCGGTTCGTTTTTCGCAGCCTCTTTTTCGCGCAGCTTCTTACAAGCTACCACCTGGAACTGTGAATCGTCCAGATCGCCCACCGGTTGGGGGACGCTATGCCCAAGATGAATTGCATGCACCGTTGCTAAGCAGGTTTCCTTAAGCGATCTTATCGCCATCGTTCGCAGAGGCCGACCGACCACGCCGCTGCAAGGTCTTGAGAGCACGGAATGCTTTGCACGGTGTGTCAGTCGACGATCGACCCAGGCGACAGCCGCTGCCCCAGTTGCGGTGCGGGCGTGCGCCGCCCTGACCCCGACAGCGAACGCCGGTTTGTCACAATTCTTCGGGCCGATGTCATCGATTCCACCGGGCTCGTTGCGGAGCTTGATCCAGAAGAGGCGGTCTCGCGCCTGGAGCCGGCGTTGGCGGCCATGAGAGGGGCGGTTCGGCAGTTCGGGGGCATCGTCAGCAAGGAGCTGGGCGATGGGCTTGCTGCGGTGTTCGGTGCCCCCATTGCGGACGACAATCATGCGCCCATGGCCTGTCACGCAGCGATTGAACTCGTGCGGCGCGTCGCAAGCCTGGGTGACCCCGGACTTCAAGTGAGAGTCGGCCTCCACTCCGGGCATGTCGTGGCATACATGGTCGCCAGCGAGTTCTCCAAGGTCTACGAGATCGGTGGTGCCGCCCAGCATCTGGCCGCGCGGCTGGAAGCGGCGGCCGAGGCGAACCAGATCTACGCCTCGGAAGCCTGTCAGAAGCTCGCCGAGGGACATGTCCGATTCGAATCGCTGGGCGGCAAGTCGCTGCGCGGCTTCAGCCAGCCCGTGCCAGTCTACCGGATCGTAGGCGCGAGCGACCTGTCGAGCTGGCGGGTGCGACGGGCGCGCAGCGTCTCTCGGTTCGTCGATCGCACGACCGAGCGGGCTCTGCTGGAGCGTACCGCCGGCAACGCCGGGGCGACCCGGCAGACCGTTCTGCTGCTTGGCGATGCAGGTATCGGCAAATCGCGGCTCGCGCACGAGTTTGTCCAGGATCTGAAGGCCGACGGCTGGCGGTTGATCGATGCCGAGTCCAGCCCGAACCTCCAGGGTGCGCCCTTCAGCACGCTGAAACGGATTCTGCTGTCGGCATTGGATGCGGCAGCGAAGGACCCGGGCAGCCCGCGGGATCCTCGGCGAGACCTGTCCGTGATCCAGCAAGCCGCGCTCGACGCGGTGCTCGATCTGCCGATATCGAATCCGCACTGGGACGAGCTGGAGCCTCATGCACGGGGACGAGCGATCTCCGATGCAAGCTGTGCGATCGTCAGAAGCCTGGCCGATCGCCAGCGGATGGTGGTTCTGCTCGAGGATCTGCACTGGATCGATCGGGCCAGCGACGTCGTCGTAGCCGCCATCGCGTCGCTACAGGTGGCCGGTCTTCTCGTGCTCTTTACCTCGCGACCCAATGGTATGCCGGTTTGGATTGCGCGCTGCCAAGCAGAGATCGTCGCAATGCGGCCCCTCGACGACGATTCGGGGCTGGCCATGCTGGCCGACATGCTTGGCTCATCCGAGACGAACGCTGATTTGAAGAGCCGGATCATTTCTCATACCGCCAACGTTCCTCTGTTCATCGAAGAGGTTTGCCGTGGACTGAGGGATAGCGGCACGCTGCGCGGCCAATGGGGCGATCTTGCGCTCGTGCGTCCGATTGACGAACTTGGCATCCCCACCAGCATCCAGGGCGTCATTGCCGCGCGTCTCGATCGGGTGTCAAAGCAAGAACGATCTGTTCTGCAGATCGCCGCCACTTTGGGACCGAGATCGAACGAAGCCTTGCTGCGGAAGATCGCAGCCCTATCTGAGGATGTCCTGCAGGGGTGCCTCGTAGCGCTTGATCGCGCCGAGTTGCTTGTCAGGATCGATAGCGAGCTGGAGAATTCGTTGGAATTCCGGCATGAGATGGTCCGGCAGGTCACCTACGATTCGATGGTCGAAAAGGTGCGCGAAGACATCCATGCGCGCGTTCTTTCCGCGCTGGAGGGCAGTGAAGGCGGTGCCGACGATCCCGACAAGCTCTGCTATCACGCCACGCGGGCCAAGGATTGGGACAAGTCGTTCAGCTACGCCAGGGCTTCGGCGAGAAGATGTCTGGCGCGGTCGGCATTCACCGACGCGGCTGACTATTTCGAGACCGCGATGAGATCGCTGGACATGACACCGGCCAGTCCAGCGAGGGAAGCGAGCGCCGTGGATGTTCGCATCGAGGCGCGTGCGGCGTTCATCGCGTCCGGCCAGATTGCCGAATGGCTGAACCTCGGCAAGGAGGCTGGGCGGCGTGCCGATGCGATCAACGACATCGGGCGGAAGGTCGCTGCCATGACGGTCATGGCGGCTGCACAGAATTTCTACGGGACACCGGTCGAGGCGGTCACCGTCGGTGAGGAAGTGGTGCGCCTTGCGCAGGAGTGGGGCAATCCGGGTTGGCTCAATGCTGCGCAATACGGCCTCGGCCAGGTGTATTTTCTTGCCGGACGCTATCGGGACGCCGATCGGTTTTTCGCGCGGGCCTGCGCGCAACTGTCGGGGCCGGAGGCCAGTGCTCCCTTCGGCTCCACGCCGAAATACGCGCTGTTGCTCTGCTGCATGATGAACTGCATCACCCACACCGTCATGGGTGAGCTCGACGCCGCCGAGCAGCTCCAACAACAGGCCGCGGCGATCGCCGAGGAGACCGGCCGTCCCTACGACCGCGTCGCCGCCGCCTATAGCGGCGGCTGGCTGGAGCTCGGCCGGGGCGATCCGGCGGCGGCCGCCGCCATTCTCGAAGACAGTTTTGTCCTGGCGCAGAAGCACGGCATCCGGCTGTTCGTGCCGGTGCTGGCCTGCCATCTCGGCATCGCCTATCTCGAGCAGGGGCTGTTCGACCGGGCGCGCGGCATGCTGACCGAGGCGCGCGAGGAGGCGAGGGCGGTCGGCTATACCTCGGCGGTGCTGCGCAGCTCGATCTACCTGGCGCTCGCCACCCACCGCCTCGGCGATGTCAGGGCCGCGCAGAATATGCTGCGCGAGGCGCGCAACACCGCCCGCCAGCAGGGGTTCTCAGGCCTCGAGGCCGAGGCCCTGTTCGGCGAGGCCGTCGTGACCCCGCCATCGGATGCGGCGACCAAGGCCGCCATCCTTGTCGCTCTGCGCGCTGCCATCGCAATCGCCTCCGAAAGCGGCGCGCTGCCGCTGAAGCAGAAGGCCGAGGCGATGCTGAACGACATGCTCGCCCGGGACGATCGGCTCAGCTGAGCCTGCTCCCGCTCAGGCTGGCGAGAGCGCCGGCGCGGGCACGATCTTGCCCGACGCGTCGAATAAATCCCGTAGCTAAAACAACGGGATCGCTACTGTGCATGGGGTTGTTTTCGCCCTTTTTGAAGCGGAGCCCTCGCGCGTCACGCCAGGAACGCGCGAAACCGCCGCAGCGCGATCACGAAGAAGACGCTGCCGATCACGGCGAGCGCGGCAAGCTGCGGCCACACTGCCTCCAGGCCCGCGCCACGGAACAGGATCGCCTGCGCGAGCATCACGAAATGCGTGTTGGGTGCCGCCAGCATGATGTCCTGGACGAATTGCGGCATGCTTTCCCGCGGCGTCATGCTGCCCGACAGGGTTTGCAGCGGCAGCAGGATCATGATCAAGAGCAGCCCGAACTGCGGCATCGAGCCGGCGACGGTGGCGAGAAAGATGCCCATGCTGGTGGTGGCGAACAGCTGCAGCGCCGCGCCGACCAGGAACAGCGCCAGCGAGCCGTCGATCGTCACCGCCAGCCATCCCTTGACGACGAAGGCGATCGACAGCGCCGAGGCGATCAGCACCACGGCTCCCATCGACCAGACCTTGCTCACCATGATCTCCAAGGGCGTGACCGGCATCACCAGGAGGTGCTCGATCGTGCCGTGCTCGCGCTCGCGGATCAGCGCCGCGCCGGTCAGGATGATCGAGAGCATGGTGATCGAGGTGATGATCTCGTCGATGGCGCCGAACCACGACTTCTTCAGCTCCGGGTTGAACCTTGCCCGCAGCGCCAGCTCGATCGGCGCCGTCTGCGCATTGCGCGTGCGCGCCAGGAACTCCGCGATCTCAGCGCTGACGATCTGCTCGACATAGCCGCCGCCGTTGAACGCCTGCGAGATGCGCGTCGCATCGATGTTGAGCTGGATCGTGGGCGATTTGCGCGCCAGCAGGTCGCGCTGGAAATCCGGCGGGATGTCGAGCGCGAAGGTGTCGAGGCCGGCATCCATCCTGCGGTCCATCTCGTATTGCGAGATCAGGCGCGGCGTCGAGAAATAGGGCGCGGTGAACGCCATCCCGATCCGGGTCGAGACCGGCGAATGGTCTTCGTCGACGATGGCGATCGCGGCGCGGTTCAGGGTTTCCGGCAGCGCTTTGGCGCCCGCATAAACCGCCAGCGTGAACGAATAGACGATGAGCACGAGCAGCATGGGATCACGCACCAGGCCGCGCAATTCCTTGATGCCGAGCTGAAACACGTTGTCGAAGCGCATGGTCAGCGGGCCTGTTTCTTCAGCAGCATCGCGCCGGCGATCACCAGGATGGGGACCATGATGGCGAGCACGAGGAGATCGTTGTGCAGGGTGTCGAGCGCCAGAGCCTTGGAGAACGTGCCGCGCGAGATCGTGACGAAATAGGTGGTGGGATAGATCCGCCCGATCAGGGCCCCAAGTCCCTGCAGCGACGACACCGGATCGATCAGCCCGGAATACTGGATGGCCGGGATCAGCGTGATCAGGACGGTGCCGAACAGCGCCGCGATCTGGCTGTTCATGAAGGCCGAGATCACCAGCCCCATGCCGGTCGTGGCGGTGACGTAGAGCAGCGCGGCCAGCGCGTAGGTCGGAAAGCTGCCGGTGAAAGGCACGCGGAAGACGGCGAGGGCAAAGCCGACGAGGAGGAGGAAGTTTCCGAATGCCAGCACGACATAGGGCAGTTGCGTGCCGAGCAGGAACTCCAGCCGCGTCACCGGCGTGACGTAGAAATTGACGATCGATCCGAGCTCCTTCTCGCGCACCACCGCCAGCGCGGCGAGCACTGCCGGAATCATGATCAGCAGCAGCGGGATGATGCCGGGCGCCATGGCGACCACGCTGATGACATCAGGATTGTAGCGGTAGCGCAGCTGGAGCTGGTAGGCGCCGGCGATCGCCGCCTCGCCATAGAGCTCGCGGCCTTTCGGCACGAGCCAGGTCGCGTGGATAGCCTGGGCGTAGGAGCGCAGCGTCTCCGCCCGCGTCGGGGTGGCGCCGTCGACCCAGGCGCCGATCTCGACATGGCGGCCGCGGCTGACGTCGCGGCCGAAGCCGGGCGGCAGCTCGATGGCGAGGCCGATCTCGCCGGCGCGCATGCGGCGGTCGAGATCGGCATAGTCGGTGATCGGGGGTCTCTCGGTGAAATAGCGCGAGCCCGCGATCTGAAGGCTGTAATCGCGGCTGATGGCGCTGTCGTCGCGGTCGAGCACAGCGAAGGTCAGGTTCTCGACGTCCATGCTGATGCCGTAGCCGAGCACGAACAGCAGCAGCACGCTGCCGAGGATCGCGAGCGTGGCGCGGATCGGATCGCGCCGCAGCTCGAGCGTCTCGCGTCGGGAATAGGCGAGCATGCGCGTCGGATTGAACGCGGCGCCGCGCCGACGGGCCGGCGTTGAGTTTGCGGATGCGGGCGGCGGCGCGGCAACCGCCGGCTGGCCGGCCGGCTCCGCCGTGTCCGCGATCGCCTCTTCCAGGCAGGCGATAAAGGCCTGCTCCAGCGTGGCGGTGCCGCGCGCGGCCACGATCGAGGCGGGCGTGTCCGACGTCAGCACCTTGCCGGCATGCATCAGCGAGACCCGGTCGCAGCGCTCGGCCTCGTTCATGAAATGGGTCGAGACGAAGATGGTGACGTTGTCCTTGCGGGAGAGCTCGGCCAGGATCTGCCAGAAGCGGTCGCGGGCGACCGGATCGACGCCGGAGGTCGGCTCGTCGAGGATGAGGATGTCGGGCGCATGGATCATGGCGACCGCCAGCGACAGCCGCTGCCGCAGCCCGAGCGGCAAGGCATCGGGCAGGGCGTCGACGACATCAGCAAGATCGAACCGGGCGATCATCTCGTCGATGCGCGCGGCGATGGTATCCGCCGGCAGCTCGAACAGGCGCGCATGCAGATCGAGATTTTGCGCGACCGTGAGCTCCGAATAGAGGGAGAAGCCCTGCGACATGTAACCGATGCGCCGCCGCACCGACATGTCGCCGGCATCGATGGGCTTGCCGAACAGCCGGGCGGTGCCCTCGCTCACTGGCAAGAGGCCGGTCAGCATCTTCATGGTCGTGGTCTTGCCGCAACCGTTCGAGCCGAGAAAGCCGAAGATCTCGCCCTTCCTGATGCGGAAGCTGACGTCGTCGACGGCAACGAAGCCGTTGAACCGCCGGGTCAGGTGGTCGGCTTCGATCGCGATCTCGTCATGGTCTTCGCTGCGCGGCGGGATGACGACATTGGTGTGGTTGCCGCGTTCCGCGTCGGGCAAGAGGCGGATGAAGGCGTCATCGAGCGTGTCGGCGCCGGTCTGCTGCTTGAGTTCGGCGGGCGTTCCGGTCGCCAGCACGCGGCCGGCATTCATCGCGATCAGGACATCAAACTGCGCCGCTTCTTCCATGTAGGCGGTCGAGACGATGACGCTCATGCCGGGCCGGCTGGCGCGGATCGAGGCGATCAATTCCCAGAACTGGCGCCGCGACAGCGGATCGACGCCGGTGGTCGGCTCGTCCAGGATCAAGAGCTCGGGATCGTGGATCAGCGCGCAGCACAGGCCGACCTTCTGCTTCATGCCGCCGGAGAGTTTCGCCGCCGGCCGGTCGGCGAAGGGCGTGAGCCCGGTGTCGCGCAGCAGGTCGGCGATCCGCCTGCTCCGCTCCGCCTTGTCGTGTCCGAACAGGCGACCGAAGAAATCGATGTTCTCGAACACCGACAATGTCGGATACAGATTCTTGCCGAGGCCCTGCGGCATGTAGGCGATGTCGGGACACACGTTGCGGCGATGGCGCGAACTCGCCATGTCGCCGCCGAGCACGTGGATGCGCCCCTGCTGGATCGCGCGCGCGCCCGCGATCAGGGCGAGCAGGCTCGATTTGCCGACGCCGTCCGGGCCGATCATCCCGACCATGCAGCCGGACGGCAGGTCGAGCGTGATGGCCTCGAGCGCCCGGGTCTTGCCGTAGCTCAGGCCTACGCCTTCCAGATGCACCACGCTGCCGGCGGCAGCCGGTGCTTCGGCTGCGGCTTTCGTGCTCATCTCGTCAGCTTGATCTTGAGGTTGTCGGGCCATTGCGAGGCCGGATCGAGCTGCACATAGGCCATGCCGGGCAGGCCTGTCTTCACCTGCTCGATGTGCTGGCGCAGCAGGTCGGGCGCGATATGCGCCTTGATGCGGAACATCAGCTTCTGGCGTTCTTCCTCGGTCTCGACAGTCTTGGGCGTGAATTGCGCGACGTCGGCGACGAAGGTGGCCTTGGCGGGGATCACGTACTGCGGGATGGCGTCGAGCACCAGACGGACCTCGGCGCCGATCGCGACGCGGCCGGCATCGGCCGTCGGCAGGAAGAACGTCATGTAGACGTCGCCGAGATCGACCATGTTGAGGACGCGGCCACCGGCGGCGAGCACCTCGCCGGGCTGCGATACGCGATACTGCACGCGGCCGTCGCGCGGCGCCTTCAGCACGCTGTCGTTGAGGTCGGCATTGATGCTTTCGATTGCGGCCTTAGCCGCGTCGACCGCCGCGCCAGCATCGATCACCAGGGCGCGGGCGGAGCTGATCGCGGCTTCCGATGCCGCGACCTGGGCCTGGGAGGCGGCGAGCGCCGCCTTCGCCGTGGCGTTGGCGGAGCGATCGTCGTCCAGGACCTGCTGCGACACCGCACTCGTCCTGATCAGTTGCTCGGACCGATCGAGCTTGCGGCTCGTGGTGTCGAGCTGGGCGATGCGCTGGTCGACCACGGCTTCGGCTGCCTTGCGTTCGGCCTCGCGCTGGTTCACCAGGCTCTTCGCGGTCTCGACATTGATCGTTGCGCGCTGGAGCTGCGCGTCGGCCTGGCGGCGCTGGGCCTGCAGCTGCTCGGTGTCCATGCGTGCCAGAACCTGGCCCGCGCTGACGAAATCGCCTTCGTTGACCAGGATCTCGCGGATCCGTCCCGGCGTCTTGGTGGCGATGTCGATCTCGACTGCCTCGATGCGGCCGTTGCCGCGGGCGAAACCCGGTGGCAGCGCGTTGGTATCGCGGTGCTGCCAATAGTAATATCCGCCGCCCGCGAGCAGGATGGCGAGCGCGGCGACGACGCGACCCGGTGTAAAGTTCATCTGTTCATAACGCCGTGCGGCGGCGCCCACTGTTGAGACACTCAACATTGCCGCGAATTTTGCATCGCAACTTGATGCAGATCAGACGGCGCCGCGAGGCATCATGCCTCTATTTTGGGCCTGCGCGTCTCATCACCGCTCGTCCGCCCTGATTGATCGAGCGGACGAGCAAGACTTGCTGATCGGATGACTGTCGGCCCGATCCGGGCCGTCTCACTTCACCAGCGGACAGCCGCCGTCCTTCAGCGGCCGGAACGCCTGGTCGGCAGGGACCTCGGCGAGCAGCTTGTAGTAATCCCACGGCCCCTTCGATTCCTCCGGCTTCTTCACCTGGAACAGGTACATGCTGTGCACCATGCGGCCATCCTCGCGCAGGACGCCGTTGTCGGTGAAGGCGTCGCGCACCGGCAGCTCGCGCATCTTGGCCATCACCGTCTTGGTGTCCTTCGTGCCGGCGGCCTGCACCGCCTTGAGATAGTGCAGCGTCGCGCTGTAGGTGGCGGCCTGGTTCATCGTCGGCATACGCTTGACGCGCTCGATGAAGCGTTTGCCGAAGGCGCGGGTCTTATCGTTGAGGTCCCAGTAATAGGCCTCGGTGATGATCAGGCCTTGTGCCAGCTTTAGGCCCAAGCTGTGCACGTCGGAGATGAACATCACGATCGCAGCCAGGTTCTGGCCGCCGGCGACGATGCCGAACTCGCCGGCCTGCTTGATCGCGTTGATGGTGTCGCCGCCGCCATTGGCGAGACCGATGATCTTGGCCTTGGAAGCCTGGGCCTGAAGCAGGAACGAGGAGAAATCCGCCGTGTTGAGGGGATGCTTGACGCTGCCCAGCACCTTGCCGCCGGAGGCCTTCACGACGTCGCCGGTGTCGCGCTCGACCGAATGGCCGAACAGATAGTCGGCGGTCAGGAAGAACCAGGTGTCGCCGCCGTTCTTGACGATGGCGCTGCCGACGGTGTGCGCGTTGGCGTAGGTGTCGTAGGTCCAGTGTGCGGTGTAGGGCGAGCAGGACTTTCCGGTGATGTCGGAGCTCGCCGCATCCGTCACGATCATGATCTTCTCGTACTGCTTCGACAGCTCCATCACCGCCAGCGCGGTCGCCGAGGTCGGCAGGTCGATGATCATGTCGACCCCTTCGGTCTCCCACCATTTGCGGGCGATGGTGGAGGCGACGTCGGGCTTGTTGAGCACGTCGGCGCTGACCATGTCGATCGGCTTGCCGAACATCTGACCGCCGAAATCCTCGATCGCCATTTTGGTGGCCTCGACATTCCCGCTGCCGCCAATGTCGGAATAGACGGAAGAGAAGTCGGAGAGCACCCCGATCTTGAGAGGTGCCTGCTGGGCCGAGGTGGGGGTGATCAGGGCAGCCGACAGCAAGCCGGCGGCAGACACGAGTGCCGCGATAGGTCTCATGGATACGTTTCCTCTTATGCGGGACTATTCTGTCCCTTTGTCCGACAAAGCTAGAGCCGGGTTTCGGCAGAGTCAATTTGTTGCACGTACCGCTGGAATGACGCAGTTTGACGCATTCCGCGGGTAGGCATATGGTTTGTCCGACAATCGCCAATGAGGTCTGGTTTGCCCGTCGCGCCGCTGTTTCGCCCGATCGATGTCGCGCCCGCCTATCAGAAGGTCGCCGACGCCATCGAGCGCGAGATCGTCAATGGTCGCATCAAGCCGGGCGATCCCATCGGCACCGAACATGATTTGGTCCGCCAGTTCGGCGTCAACCGCTCGACCATTCGCGAAGGCATCCGCGTGCTGGAGGAGGGCGGGCTGATCCGGCGCGATTCCTCGCGTCGCCTGCACGCCTGCCTGCCGCGCTACAGCAAGCTCGCAAGCCGTCTCAGCCGCGCGCTGGTCCTGCACGAGGTCACCTTCCGCGAGCTCTACGAGGCCTCGATGACGCTGGAGGTCGCCAGCATCGAAGGCGCGGTGGAGCGAGCGACGGAAGACAACATCGCCGAGCTCGACGACAATCTCGCGCGCAGCGAGGCCGTTGTGGGCGATCCCGCGATGCTCGCCGAATGCGACGCCGAATTCCATGTGCTGGTTGCGAAGGCCTCGCAGAACCGCGTGCTCCAGCTCGCACGCGAGCCGGCCGCGCAATTGTTCTATCCGACCACCGAGGTGATCGTGACCGGTGTCGCCGAAGGCGGCCCGCGTCTCGTCGCGGCGCACCGCCATCTCATCGACGCGATCCGCCGCCGCGACCGCGAGGCCGGCGTGCTGTGGACGCGCCGGCACTTGCAGGACTGGCGACGCGGCTTCGAGAAGATCGCTTCGCTCGATCGCTCGGTCGAGCACATGTACATGGAGCACGCGCAAGCGGCCCGGCGCAGATAGCGCAAGATTCTAGAAACAAAATCCTACAAACAAAGACACCAGACGGAGGAACACATGACCGGCGACACCGCAGCCACCATCTCGAAAGCGCGCGAGCATTCCATCGGCGATCTCCTGCGCCGCTCGGCGGGCCGCGAGCCGAACAAGCTCGCGGTGAGCTGCGGCGATGTGAGCTGGAGCTTTGCCGAGATGGACGCAATCTGCAACCGGCTCGGCCGCGGCCTGCTCGGTCTCGGCGTCAGAAAGGGCGACCGCCTCGCGGTGCTCTCGCGCAATTCGCACGCCTTCGCCGCGCTACGCTTCGCCGTGGCGCGGATCGGTGCTGTGCTGGTGCCGATCAATTTCATGCTCAATCCGGACGAGATCAATTTCATCCTGAAGAGTTCCGGCGCAAAGCTGCTCGCGACTGGACCTGATTTCGTCGAGCCTGCACGCGCGGCGAGCGCGAAGGACTGCGCGGTCGAGAAGATGATCTGGCTGCCGGGCGAGGATCCCGCCACGGCCCCGGCCGGCCTCACCACCTTCGATGATCTTCTTCATCTCGACGGCTCGTTCCTGGAGGCGTCCGTCGACAGCCGCGATCTCGCCCAGATCGTCTACACCAGCGGCACGGAATCCCTGCCCAAGGGCGCGATGCTGACCCATGAAGCCGTGATGTGGCAGTATGTCAGCTGCATCATCGACGGCGGCATGAGCGTGGAGGACAAGTTCCTGCACGCACTGCCGCTGTATCACTGCGCCCAGCTCGACGTGTTCCTGGGACCGCAGGTTTATCTCGGCGCCTCCGGCGTGATCACGGGCAAGCCGACCGCCGACAATATTTTGGCGCTGATCCAGGCGCACAAGATCACCTCGTTCTTCGCGCCGCCGACGATCTGGATCGCGATGCTGCGCTCGCCGAACTTCGACAAGACCGATCTGTCGACCTTGCAGAAGGGCTATTACGGCGCCTCGATCATGCCGGTGGAGGTGCTGCTCGAGCTCCAGCGTCGCCTGCCCAACGTCAGGTTCTGGAATTTCTACGGCCAGACCGAGATCGCACCGCTCGCCACCGTGCTGCGTCCCGAGGACCAGCTGCGCAAGGCAGGCTCCGCCGGCAAGCCCGTGCTCAATGTCGAGACGCGCGTGGTCAACACGGCGATGGAGGACGTCAAGGTCGGCGAAGTCGGCGAGATCGTGCACCGCTCGCCGCATCTGCTCTCCGGCTATTACAACGATCCCGTCAAGACCGCGGCGGCGTTCTCCGGCGGCTGGTTTCACTCCGGCGATCTCGCCACCGTCGACGAGGAAGGCCACATCACCGTGGTCGATCGCGTCAAGGACATGATCAAGACCGGCGGCGAGAACGTCGCGAGCCGGGAGGTCGAGGAGATGGTCTATCGCATTCCAGGGGTCTCCGAGGTCGCCGTGGTCGGCCTGCCCGATCCGCGCTGGATCGAGGCGGTGACTGCCATTGTCGTGGTCAAGTCCGGGGAAAAGCTCGACGAAGACACCGTCATCAAGCATTGCGCCGGCCATATGGCCCATTTCAAGGTGCCCAAGCGCGTGATCTTCGTGGATGCCTTGCCGAAGAATCCGAGCGGCAAGCTGCTCAAGCGCGAGCTGCGTCAGCGCTTCGTTGGCGGCGAGACGCTCGACAAGGCGATCCAGAAGAATTTTGGAACGTAGGGGCGGGTGCCGCCGTCGCTGAGTTTGCTAGCCGGCGCCGCCGGCGAGCTTCCTCATGTCATCGGGTGTCTGTCCGAAGCGGCGGCGAAATACGCGATGGAAGTAGGATACATCGTGGAATCCCGCGAGATGCGCGATCTCGATGATCTTGCGGCTGCGCATGGCAGGATTTCGCAGCAGTCGCTCGGCGCGCAGTAATCGTTGCTCCAGCACGAAGCCGCTATAGGTGATGCCGGCCCGCTCGAACAGCAATTGGATGCTGCGTGGGCTGATCCGGTGCGAGGCTGCAAGGTCGGACAACGACAATGCGGGGCTGTCCAGCTGCGCCAGGATGTCGGACTTGAGGGCGTCGAAACGCGCTGCCGCGAGGCCGCGCAATCGAGCCTCTTCGGCGGCATCGCCGCGTGCGCCGAGCATCAGGACGGCGAGGTCGAACAGGTGCTGCGAGACCGCGTCGAGCTCCGCCGGCGCGAGCTTGTCCGCGTGCGAATGCGCGAGGTCATAATATTGCAGGAACATCGATGTGATCGGCTTGACGCCGTCAATCGGTCGCGCAATCAGGTCCTCGGCATTCGGGCAGGCGCGCAGCAGTGCCTTGCGGGGCAACAGTGCGGTCTGGAAATTGCCGTAGGCCATCTGTGTGACTCGGGCACCTCTGATCGACGGATCTCCGATCGTGAGGTCGCCGGCGGCGATGTTCAGCGCGCGCCTGCCCATGGTCCCGCTCAGGGCCGAATTCGGTGACATGACAACCACCAATTCGTCGTTGGCGCCCATGGACACGAAGCTCATCGGCGTACCGTGGGAGGCGGACAGCCTTACGCGCGGAAGGATGGCGGGCCTGATGGTCCGGTGCACTGGGCCGTCTCCGATCGGAACGAAATCGGTCCCCATCACCTGCCGGCAGAACTGCTCGCGCCAGCCCTCATAGGACGGCCCCGTCGGATCGCCGCTGAATGAGAGCTGAGGCTGGGTCATGCAGTGGTATCTTGGTCGGTGCGCCGAGCTGCGGCAACGAGGAAAGCGTGGGATTGCGCGAAAAGCCACACGCAACTGCGCGCGTCGCCAGCGACCAGGTGCCGCAGCTCGGCATTCCGCGCCGGTGAGCCTCAATACTTCTTCACCGCCGCCCGGAAGGCGAGCCACAGCGCGATGGACGCGAGGCCAAAACCGCCGAGCAGCAGGAAGGTCGGTCCGTAGCCGATCCATTGCGCGATCCAGCCGCCGAGTGCGGGACTGAGGCTCGCGCCGACGCCCTGCACCGTGATCACGGCGCCCTGGCCGAGATTGATGCGGCCTGTGCCGTCGAGCGAGCGCGCGACCATGCCGGGGACGGCGACAGTTTGCAGCCCGGTGCCGATGCCGTCGAGCACCTGCATCGGCACGACGCCCCACCATCCCGTGACGAAGAAGGCGAGCACGCCGCGGACGGGTAGGAACATGAAAGACACCAGGATCACCGGCCAGTAGTTGCGCTTGCTCGCGGCCTTCATCGCGATCAGAGAGGTCACGATCATCACACCTTGTGCGATCACCACGGTGGTCGCGACGAAGCTCGGACCATTGGCCTGTACCTCGGCGACCGCCGCAAGCCCATAGAGCGGCACGATGGCGGCGTTGCCGAGATGGAACAGGGCGAGCGCGAGTGCAAGCACGAGCAGCGGCTTGTGCTTGAGCAGCATCGTCATCGCATCCGGCGGAGCCTTGGAGTCGTCCTCCTTGCTGCCGCGCGAAGCACGGTCATCGATCGCCTTGGCCGGAATCATCAGGACGCAGGCGATGGCGATGGCGCCGAACACGGCCGCCAGCGCGAACACGGCGACATAGCCGAACTCGTAGCCGAGATAGCCCGACAATGCGGCGCCGACCATGTTGCCGGCGTGGTTGAAGGCCTGGTTGCGGCCATTGAGCGCATTGAAGCCCTTCTGCTTGGCGATGCCGAGCGTGATGCCCGTGACCGCCGGTACGATCGCGGCGCTCGCCAGCGATTGCGCGACTTGCGAGAACGTCACCGCCCAGAAGTCCTGCGAGATCAGGATGACCGCGGACGCGAGAACGACGCAGATGCCGGGAATGACGACCCAGAGCCGCTTGTTGCGGCTGGCGTCGATGAAGCCGCCGATCGGTGTGGTGATCAGCATGCCCGCGACGTTGCCGATGGTCATGGCGGTGCCGATCAGCCCGCTGGCCCAGCCGCGCTCCTGAAGAAATACCCCGACGAACGGCCCAATGCCCGACTGCATGTCGGCCATGAAGAAGTTGAGCGCGAACAAAGGCCGGATACGGGACGAGGAGGGGGACCGCGATGCCATCGATACTCGGATACGCTCTTCGTGTGTCGTGATCCCTTTGGCCAATCGGTCTGGCGTGGGCCTGAACGTAACGGGTGCTCCGCGCGTTGGTTCCAGGCTCCGCTGCCGGTCACCGATCTTGCCGGGAGCTTGTCCGCAATGTCATCCTGCGATCTTCCCATGGAGCACGAGTCATGCCTCTCTGGACCTGCGAAACCTGCGGCGCTCAATTTCCCTCACGCGGAGCACCGCCCGACTCCTGCCCGATTTGCGAGGACGAGCGACAATTCGTGAACTGGAAAGGGCAGACCTTCCTCACGCGTGAGGAACTCGCGCGGAGGCATCGACTGGTGGGACGCGACGATCTTGGCCTCACCGGGATCGGGATGGAGCCGAGCTTTGCCATCGGCCAGCGCGCACTGCTGGTGCCTCAAGACGACGGCTGCGTGATGTGGGATTGCATTCCGCTCGCGACCGACGAGGCCATCCAATATGTCACAGCACTCGGCGGGCTCAAGGCCATCGCGATCTCGCACCCGCATTACTATGGCGCAGTCGCCGACTGGAGCGACACGTTCGGTGGCGTGCCGGTCTATCTGCACGCCGACGATCGTGCCTTCGTCACACGGCCGCATCCGGCGATCGTGCACTGGACCGGCGATCAGCATCGCATCTCCGACGACGTGCTGCTGCTGCGCACCGGCGGCCACTTCGCCGGCGCCACCGTGCTGCATCATGCGCGTGGTGCGGACGGCAGGGGCGCGCTGCTCACCGGGGACATCGCCCAGGTGACGATGGATCGGCGCTTCGTCAGCTTCATGTATTCCTATCCGAACTACATGCCGCTCAACGCCGCCGCAGTGCGGCGGATCGCTGATGCCGTCGAGCCGCTCACCTTCGATCGGATCTATGGCGCCTGGTGGGGCCGCAACATCGCGAGCGGCGCCAAGGCCGCTTTCGCGGCATCGGTGGCGCGATATATCGCGGCCATCGCCTGAGACCCGGCGCTCGATCGGATTTATCTTGCCGGCCCGCAATAAATGTACTATAAGTACAGTTATTGCGTGTGACGCAATGGCGTGTCTGCGGCTGGCATGATCGATGCATCGCCGTTTCCGCGTCGCGTCGTGGGGGCCGCGAGCGGGAGTGGGACGCACAATGGCTGAGCGCGACTATGAGATCTTCGAGGCCGGCGACGTCGTGCTCCAATCCGGCGTCGTCTTTCCGAAGCTGAAGCTCGCCTACAAGACCTACGGCACGCTGAGCCCGGCCAGAGACAACGTCATCCTCTATCCGACCTCGTTCAGCGCGCAGCACTTCGACACCGAGTGGCTGATCGGGCCTGACGGCGTGCTCGATCCCTCGCGCTATTTCATCGTCATCCCGAATCTGTTCGGTAACGGCCTGTCGTCCTCGCCGTCGAACTCCGCCGCGCCGTTCCCCGAACTCAGCTATCACGACGCGATCGCCGTTCAGCATCGCCTTCTCGCCGAGCGCTTCGGCATCACAAGGCTCGCGCTGGTTTATGGCTGGTCGATGGGCGGCATGCAGGCCTATCACTGGGCGGCGCTGCATCCCGACATGGTCGCGCGCGCCGCGGTCGTCTGCGGCAGCGCCCGTTGCGCGCCCTATAATCACGTCTTCCTCGAAAGCGTGAAGGCCGCGCTCACGGCCGATCCCGCTTTCCGGGACGGCCGTTTCGTCGAAAGGCCCGTCGCCGGCTATCGCGCCATGGGACGCGTCTATGCCGGCTGGGCGATGTCGCACGGCTTCTATCGCGACGAGCTCTGGCGCGAGGCCGGCTTCACCTCGCTCGAGGACTATCTCGCGCGCGCCTGGGATGCGACTTTCGCGCGGCGCGATGCCAACGATCTTCTGGCGCAGATCGGCATCTGGCAGCGCGGCGACATCAGCCGGTGCTCGGCCTTCGGCGGCGATCCCGATCGCGCGCTCGCCGCGATCAAGGCGCGTATGCTGCTGATGCCGGGCGCGACCGATCGCTATTTCGACGTCCGCGACAACGAGGACGAACTCGGCAAGCTGGTCAATGCAAAGTCAGCCGTGCTGCATCCGATCCCGTCGCTGCACGGCCATCGCGCCGGCAATCCCGTCAACAATCCCCGCGACCAGGCCTTCATCAAGGCCGAGATCGCCGGGCTCCTCCGCAAGTAAGACAGGCACCCGATCATGACTGACGCAACCGTTTCTGAGTCCGGCCATCGCCTGAAGCCGCTGAGCCCGGCGATGCTGCGCGAACTGTCGGCCCGCTCCAATTTCCAGGGCGCGGCGCGCAGCCTTTGCCATTACGGCGTGGTCATTCTAGTCGGGTCCTTGATCTGGAAAGTCAGCTCGAGCTATGGCGTCCTTTGGGCGCTGCCGCTGATCGTGGTACAGGGCTATTTCGTCGCCTTCCTGTTCATGGCGGTGCACGAGACCGCGCACAAGACCGCGTTCAAGAGCCGCGGCCTCAACCTCGCGGTCGGCTATCTCTCGGCCTTCATCATCGGGCAGCCTTACGAATATTACTGCTTGTTCCACTGGGACCATCATCGCTACACCCAGGATCCGGAGAAGGACCCAGAGCTGATCGTCGGTGTGAAGCCGAAATCCGACACCCAGATCGTGATCGCCTATAGCGGCTTGCTCCAGGTTGCGGGCCGCCTCCGGCTGATGCTCGGCCATGCCGTCACCGGCAAGGTCACGGTGCCCTGGATCCCCGAGAACAAGCGCGCCATTATCGTGACCGAAGCGCGCGTCTATGCCGCCCTCTATGTTATGCTGCTCGCGCTCTCACTGTGGTTCTCCTCCGCGCTGCTGCTCATGGTCTGGGTCGTTCCGCTGGTCATCGGGCAATTCTTCCTGCGGCCCTATCTCTTGGCCGAGCACACCGGTTGCGACCGTACCCGCAGCGCCTTTCAGAACACCCGCACCACCTATACCGGTGCCGTCGTCAAATGGTTCGCGTGGAACATGCCCTACCACGTCGAGCATCACGCTTATCCCTCGATTCCCTTTCACGCGCTGCCGAAGCTGAACGCGATCGTCGACGGCGAGATCGTCCATCGCGGGCGCGGCTATATCAGGACGACGCGCGAGACCTGGGCCTGGTTTCGCCGGCAGCGGCAGGCTGGTTCTTCAACGCAAAACTCCGGCCGCGATGCGACCGGAGCTTTGTCGTGAGGGCGAGATATCAGTAGATCCCGTAGCCGCAGACGTTCACGACGCGGACGCGCAGGCCGTGGCGGGTCTGGACGACGCGCTCCTGGTAGCAGTTGCTGACGCCGGTGTTGACGTAGATGCCACCATAGCCCCAGCCCGGACCCCAACCGTGACCCCAGTGATGGAAGCCGTGAGCCGAAGCGGCGGTGGGCGCGAGAGCGGCAGCGCCGAGCGAGCCGGCGGCGATCAGACCAAGAGCAAGCTTACGAAACATCTTCATTCTCCAGTTTGGCGCGAGGCCGTTGTTGTGTCCCTGCATCTCCGTCGGCACGAGCCGCGAATGCGTTCACGGCGTGGGCTGGGAATCGTGTTTCAGGATTGTTTCGTCGGCCGCGGGGAGGTGCGTCGCGGTCAGGCTTTTCGCACCGCGCGATAGCGCACGGCCATCGCCTGCGTCAGCTCGGCCATCTTGTCGCGGAGATCGGCGGGTTCCAGCACCTCGGCCTCGGGGCCGAGCCGCAGCAATTCGGCCGCGGCGTGCCATGACGTCTTGCCAGTCGGCACCCGTGCGATACGCCAGCCGTCCGCATCGGCGACATCTTCGATCTCGGTGCGCGCCTTGACGTAGGGCTGACTCAGCGCATCCAGCAGCTTGACGCCGAACGGCGACAGACGCACGACCGCGACATTGGGATGCATCTCGGCTTCGAGGCGCAGCGTCGCGGCTTGCCAGTAGGCGGCGAGATCGAAGCCGGCGGGGCGATCGAAGCGGTCGTCGAGCGCCGTGCAGTCGAGCACGCGCGCGACGCGATAGGTGCGCACGCTGCCGTCGACCTGACCTGCGAGATACCAGCTGCCGCCCTTCAGCACGAGGCCGAGTGGTGCGACGCGGCGCTGCTTCTCCGCGCGCCAGCTCTGGTAGCGGATCTTGATCAATGTCCCGCGCAGCACGGCACCGGCGATGCTGCGCAGGTGCTTTGGGTCTTCCGCCTCGCCGAACCAGCCCGGTGCGTCCAGGTGAAAACGCTCCTGCATCCGCCCGGCGTCCTCGCGCAGATTCGCGGGCAGCGCCGCCATCAGCTTGTTCTGTGCGGCGATCATCGCGGCATCGAGCCCGAGCGCCGCGGCCGGGCCCGGCAATCCCGCCAGGAACAGCGCGCCCGCCTCGCTCTGTGACAGCCCGTTCAGCCGCACGCGATAGCCGTCGAGCAGGCGATAGCCGCCATCCGCGCCGCGGTCCGCATAAACAGGGACGCCGGATGCTGCGAGTGCATCGATGTCGCGGTAGATCGTGCGCACCGAGACTTCACAGGCCTCCGCGAGCTCGGGCGCGGTGACCCGTCCCCTGGCCTGGAGGGTGGTGAGGATCGACAGCATCCGGCTCGCGCGCATGATTCCTTAAACCATACCTGACAGAAGATGTCAGGTATGGTCCGCTACAAGCTGCGCCATCGCCAGGAGGCCAGATGGAGACTGCCATGACCGATCCGAACCGCATCACGCTGTACTATTCGCCGCAGACGCGCGCCACCGGCACGCGGGTGCTGCTGGAGGAGCTGGGGGCTCCTTACGATCTCCACGTCCTCAACATGAAGGCCGGCGAGCAGCGCAACCCCGCCTATCTCGCCCTCAATCCGCTCGGCAAGGTGCCGGCGGTTCGCCACGGCGAAGCGCTGGTGACCGAGCAGGTCGCCATCACCATCTATCTCGCCGATTTGTTTCCGCAGGCGGGGCTGACGCCCGCCCTGAACGATCCGCTGCGCGGCCCTTATCTGCGCTGGATCGCCTATTACGGCTCGTCCTTCGAACCTGCGCTGATCGACAAGTTCATGCAGCGCGAGCCGGCGCCGATCACGCAATCGCCTTATGCCGATTACGACACCATGCTCGGCGCGCTGGAGACGCAATTGTCGAAGGGGCCGTATCTGCTCGGCGAGCGCATGACGGCCGCCGATGTGTTGTGGGGCGTCGCGTTCAGCTGGACCATGATGTTCGGCATCGTACCGAAGAAGGATGTCTTTGTCCGCTATGCCGAGCGCATGACCTCGCGACCAGCGTTCCAGCGCATCAACACGGCGGATGAGGAGATGGCGGCGCAGCATGCGAAGGTTGCTGGGGCCTGAGCGGGCGCCTCAATCTCCGCTGTCGTCCCGGGCAAGCGTAAGCGCAGACCCGGGACCCATAACCACAGGAAGGTGTTTTGCGAAAATTCGTGGTGATCTGTTCGCACCATAACCACGCCCTGTGGTGGGTCCCGGATCGGCGCGCGCTTTGGGCGCGCTTGTCCGGGACGACAGCGGAGTGAGGAGCTCGCCTTCTCTCTGACCGCCTCGCCCTCAAAATCTCGGCGCGCGCTTCTCCGCGAACGCCTTGATGCCTTCCTTGATTTCGTCGCCGCGCATGCTGTCCCGGTGGCGCTGGTCGGCGGCGGGTTCATCGAGCTCGCCGCGGGCGAACTCGTTGATCGCGCGCTTCATGCCGCGCATCGCCTGCGGGGCGTTGCCGGCGAGGATCGCAGCGAGCGTGTCGACTTCCTCGTCCAGGAATTCCTCCGGCACCATCGCGGTGAGATAGCCGATGCGCAGCATCTCCGGGGCGCTGATCTTTTGCGCGGTCAGGAACAGCTTCTTCGCATTGTCCACGCCGAGACGCGTCACGTAGCGTTTGATGCCGCTCGGGTAGTAATGCAGCCCAAGTCGTGCCGCCGGCATGAACATTTCCGCGGTATCGACGCCAACCCGGAAATCGCAGGCGAGCGCGAGGTCGGTCGAGCCGCCATAGACGCCGCCGTTGAGCCGGCAGATCGTCGGCACGCCGAGATCCTCGAGCCGGTTGACGACCGCCTCGAAGGCCGAGCCCGCGCTCTGCTGCTCGCTCGCGCTGACCGCGCGCTCCGCCACCGAATTGAGATCGTAGCCGGCGGAGAAGGCGCGTCCGGTGCCGGTCAGCACCAGCACGCGAATATCGCGATCGGCCTCGACCCGGTCGAACAGTCTTGTCAGCTCGTCGAGATCCTCCGCCTGGAGCCGGTTGAGATGCTTCGGCCGGTTGAGGCGGATGGTGGCGCGGGCGCCGGTGATTTCGAGCAGGGGGCCGCTGGCTGCGTCGGCTGTGTCCGACATTCTTGTCTCCATTACTTGTTTTCGAGCGCGCGCCGCTTCGCCTCGGCGTCGATGGTCTCGGCGAGATCGGGATGCCGCGCCATCAGCACGCGGAAATCGACGAGGTCGAGCACCAGAAGCCGTGACACTTTCGTGGTCGAGACGTTGGCCCCGCGCTTGTTGTTGCCGAGCAGCGCCATCTCGCCGAAGAAGGCGCCTTCACCGAGCTGCACCTTCTTGCCGGGCAGATCGACTTCGACCTCGCCGGCGGCGATGAAATACATGCAGTCGCCTTGCGCGCCTTTGCGGATGATCGTGGTGCGCGCCGGCAGCTCGATGGTGCGCAGCATGTGAGTGACATCGGCGATGGCTGCGGGTCCCAGGGTCGCGAAGAACGGCACCTTGCTGACGGATTCCCAGGTCTTGAGGAAATTGTCGCGCCGCGTCTCCGCGGCAAAGCCGGTCGCCAGGATACCGGTCCAGAGGCCGAACACGCCGAGACCAGAGATCATCACCAGGGCCGCCACCACGCGTCCCAGCGGGGTGACCGGCACGACGTCGCCATAGCCCGTCGTGGTGAGAGTTACGACGGCCCACCACAGTGCGTGCGGGACGCTGCCGAATGTCTGCGGCTGCACGTCCCGCTCCAGGAAATATTCGGCGACGGAGGCGAGGAAGACCACCATCAGGAAGATCACGAGCACGCTGACCAGCGGCCCCGATTCCAGCACCAGCACGCGGCGCAGCTGCCGCAGGCCGGGAATGCCCGGCACCACCTTCAGCACCCAGAGCACGCTGAGCAGCCAGGCCGTCTTCGGCTCGACGCCGAGGAGAAGCGCGGCCGGCACGGCCAGCGCCCCGATCGCGTCGACGATGCCGGCGGAGGAGGACATGTAGAGCGCAAGGCGTCCAGATCGCGCCATGTGGCGCAGCCGCACCAGCCATTCGAACACGAAATAGGCGAGGCAGGTCCAGAGCAGGGCATCGACCCAGCCCCGCGCCTCTCTGGCTCGGTTGTCCGTCAGCAACACCATGCTGAGCACGCCGACGATCACCGCGACATAGGCCGCCTTGGTCATGTTGCGGCCGGCCGTGGCGGCCGCGAACTGGGCCAGAGCGGAAATCAGCGGCTTGGACATGCGGGAAGGCTATTCGGTCTCGGGGCAAGTCTCGAGGCCCCGGTTGGGACGTCGGCGCCAAAGTGCCTGTCCGGGCGGAGGCCGTCAACGACGTGCAGGCCGTTTTGCCGGCGCCGCTGCGCCGGGCCGGCCTGTCCGTGTGCCGTCGCTGTCGGATTGCCTACCTGAAATGTGGCGGCTCGTCGTAGCCGCGGCGGCTGCTGAAGAACAGCAGCACCATCAGCCCGACGCCGACGATGACGGAAAACCCCGCGCCAAGCGCCAGCGCCACATAGCCTTCCGTCGGGATCGGCTCACCTTCGACCGCCATTGCGGAATAGGCGAAGTAGCCGGCCGCCGCCAGCATGACCAGAAGGAGGATGATGAGGAGTGCACGCATGCCGCGTTCTCCGGTTGTAGCTGGAAACCAACGGTTGCGGATCGCGACGGTTCCTCAGTTCCGACCGTTGATTTACCGGGATAAAAAGTCCGCCAGACCTGGGCCGAGGGGCGTCGCAACCGGCGGATCAGGCACTCTGGGCGGTCTTCACCACCACGACATTGCTCTCGTCCAGCTGGGCCGGGCCGGCATCGCGCACCGTCTTTTCAGCTTCGCTGGCATGACGTTTCAGATAGTCGCGGCGCATGCCGATCTCGTCGCGGACGAATTCGTAGCCGAGCTTGAAGGTGTCGAGCCCGTCGGTACTGATGGTGCCGTCTCTGAGGCCGATAACGGCGCCGCGCAAGATGGCCTCGAGCTCGTCCTGGAGACATTCGAGCTGATCCAGCGAGTGGGCGTGCTCGATCCGCTCGCCGATGTCGAGGATGGCGGTCGAGAGCTCGCTGGCCTTCTCGGGTGCGATGCGGGTGATCTTGGCGTAGATCGCTGCGAAGATCGAGCCGATGACGCTGAGCGCGGCGGCGCCCAGATACATCAAGTCGCTGTACTTATCCATGAACGACTTGGTGTCGTCGTTGATGTAGTCGGCGGCGCCCCGATGCGCGATCACGAAGGCGTCCTTCTCGACAGAGGCCGGCTCTATCCTGGTGGCGAAGCCGTTGTCGAGCCCGAGCGCGGACTTGTTCTCGTAGATGGTGCGCGCGAGCTCGCCTGCCGTGCTCGGGGACATCCTGGATTGTGCGACCAGGAGCCATTCGAGCCCGATCGTGTCGAGATCGTCGTCGGGAATTTGCGGCGACGTCGACAACGTGCCCGCTGTCAGCGTCTCGTCGGAGATGCCCGGGAATTTGCGCGCGAGCGCCTTGGCCTCGTCGATCGCGTTCAGCGTGAAGCCGCCGCGCCTGGCGACTTGCTCATAGGATTTGTCCCGTACTGCTCTGGAGGTGTGAACGATGGCGATCACCGCACTGAAGCCGGCAGTCGGCGCGAACAGCTTGTCGAGCGTTGCGCCCTGCGGCGCCATCTGGATCTTCGTAGCCTCGGGGCCATCGGGAACGTCGAGGATGCTGCGGACGAAAGCGAGCGAGGATTCGTTCTCGGCGACGACCGCGACCTTCTTCTTCTTCAGCTCGGCGAGCGACTTGATCTTCTTGTTGCCGGGACCAAGCAGGAGCACGAGATCGTGCTCGAGGATCGCGAGCGTGCGCGCCCGCAGCGGCACCTTGGCGTCCGTGCGCAGCACGGCGAGGTCGGCCTGCTTGCGGTCGAACTGCGCGATCGCCTTGGCATTGTCGGCGTTGTTGACGACCTTGATCCGGAAGCGGGAAGCGTTGTTCTTCAGAAGAGCGGCGAGCTTGGCCGCGAACAGCGCCTCGTCGCTGTTGGGGCTACCGACGGCAAAGGTGAGCGTTTCCGAATTGTGCACCAGCGTGCGGCCGGCCCAGACGGTGGCAAGCGACAGCAGCAGGGTCAGCACGACGTAGAGGAAAACCTGCTGCTGGTTGGTCTTGATCACCTTGGGACGCCGGGGCGGCGGCGCGGTCGGCGATGCGGTGGGGCCGTCAGTACTCATGGCAGCACTCTGGCCTTATTCTTCGGAGACGGGCGGTTCGCTGGTGCGATCGCTGCGGACGCCCTGTAATTCGTAAGCGCCTGAAAAAAGAACGATATTCTCTACCGCCGATGATAGCGTGACGGTAGCGGAATGCAAATTTCGAGCCGAAGGTAACCTTACTCGATGCGGCAGCGGCGATTGGTCATCCTATCACCAGTTAGCCACAGTTGGCGATTTTCCGGTTCCACCGGCTGCATTCCGCCGCCGGAGATGTCATAAATCACGCGTCCCGGCCATTTGACCGGTCCTAGAAGAAGTTGCGCTGAACGCTCCAATTCTTCTCGTCACGTCAATGAGGGCGTCAGCTTGTCGTTTCCACCCATGTCATCGGCGATTCCGGTTGAAGCGCTCATTGGCTGGATGTTGCTGCTCACCTTCAAGCACATCATCGCCGATTTCGTTCTTCAGACCGCCTGGATGGCGCACGGCAAGGACCAGAAACATGGCTGGGCCCTGCCGCTTCTGGTGCACTGCCTGGTCCACCTTGCCGTTGCGCTGCCCCTGATCCTGATCGTGGCGCCAAAATTCTGGTTCGTGGCCTTCATTGATTTTGTGATCCACATCACGATCGACCGCGCCAAGGGATTCGTCTCGGCCAATTTCGGCGTCGACCTCGCGCATCCCTGGTTCTGGACCCTGATCGGCGTCGACCAGGCGCTGCATCATCTGACCGGCTTCGGCCTCTCCATCTTCATGGCGGCGAACTGAGGTGGCCGCGCTCGGCTGACGGCTCGGCCTGCATGGTTCGAGACGCGCCGTAAGGCGGCGCTCCTCACCATGAGGGTTTGGCAATTCGCCGCGAACCACGACCTCATCCTGAGGGCCCGCCAAAGGCGGGCGTCTCGAAGGATGGCCGCAAGGTAGCCGCCAACCCGGTTTCAGCGCCCCACTGATTCGCGGGTCACGCGCAACCACCCCCCGGTGACTACCGGGCAGCGTGGTTAACCTTTCGTTAGAGAATTGCGCTGCATCTTCCGCACACGAGGGAGAACTGCAATGTTTTCAAGCCGCGATTCCTTTGAAAGCGATTTCTGCCCGGTCCGCGACGAGCTCCTTGGCGAGATGTATCGCGCCAGCGAGAGTGGGCTGCCGAGGCTGGTTGAGAGTGTTTCCCCTGACGCGCGCGCCAGGCTGGCGCTGTTCTGCTATCGCCGCAGCCATCTGCACTCGCTGGCGGTCGCGATCGCAGCAAGCTGCAGCGAGCGCGACCTGATCGAGAACGGCGGCCGCGTCGGCTCGACGCTCTACGCGTTGTCGCGTGAGCGCTCGACCAAATCGTCGCCGTCGCTGTCGGGTGGCCGCAAGCCGATCACGCTGTCGACCAAGCCGCTCTCGGTGCTCGCACCGCTCGATGACGAGCTCGACGACGAGATCAGCGAAGCGGTTCCCGCCTAAGCGACTGCTTGTTGGTGCGTGATCTCCGCGCAAACGCTTTGCGTTTGTCGCGCCGAAAAGCGCTGCACACTTTGCGCTAACGCGGCCCTCCGGGTCCGGATCATGCGCTAGCGATTACGGGCAGTCCAAACTTTCGCCGCGCCATCGCGCATTCGGCATCGCCCGGCATGCAGGTGCGGCACACTTCCGGCCGCACGTCATAGATGCCGCAGGCCGTCATCTTTCCGATCTCTCCCTGCAAGGCCGAGCAGCGATCACCCTCGCAGCGCATGCCGGACTGGCGCGCATTGACCAGCGTTTCGGGAATCGCGGCAAGCTCCTCGTCGCTCTCGATCGAGAAGCGCGGCCAGTTCGCCGAATAGCCGCAGCAGGCGCCGCACCCTTGACAACAGCTCGACAGGTCGATCGCTTCCATCGTCCTCACGTATCCTTTGGCGGACCCCAGACCAGGCTCTGCCGCCATCTTGCGCGCAGCACGTCGCGCCGCTCCGGATATTTCTCGTCGAGATAGGTCGCCTCGACCACGCGGTCGGTGCGGAAGCTGCGGAAGTCGCCGCGCAGCTCGCACCAGGCCGCCAGCAGCCGCACCGCTTCGAGATAGCCGACCGAGATCGGCCAGATCATGCGCTCGCTGGGGCGGCCTTGCTCGTCGCGATAGCGCAGCATGATCTTCTTGCCTTCGTGAATCTGGGTACGGGTGCGCGCCATGTCCAGGCGGTCCGGCTCCCTGTTCCAGCTCGGCCGCGCCCGGCTCGCCGGCTCCAGCACGAAGGGCCGCAGGCGCTCAGGCACGGTGTCGGCGATCTTGGCCATCAAGTCCTCGGCTGCGCGCGCCAGCGCGGAGTCGGCGTGGCCCGCGACCCATTGGGCGCCCAGCACCGCCGCCTCGATCTCGTCGGGTGTCAGCATCAGCGGCGGGAGGTCAAAACCCTTTTCCAGGATGTAACCCATGCCGGCCTCGCCGCGGATCGGCACGCGCTGGCCGATCAGGGTTGCGATGTCGCGATAGATGGTGCGCTTCGAGGTCTCGAGCTCGGCCGCGATCGCGTCCGCCGTCAGCGGCTTACGCGTGCGCCTCAGCACCTGGATGATTTGAAACAGCCGGTCGGCGCGTCTCATGACAGGTCTCTTATCGCTGCTTTTTCTCGGTGGTCTTTTTCAAAAGGCGGCGCGCGGCTGCTGACAGGATGTTGGCAGCAGGGGAGTTCTATACCGGGACAACACATCGACTGAAGAGGATTTGTCCATGATCATTCCAACCCATTTCGGCCCTGCCGGCCCGTTGTGGCGGAGCCAGCCTTTCCAGGTGCAGGCGTGGCAGGCTTGGGCATTCAGCCGCCTCGTCTCGCTTGATTTCATGGTCGTCGACCTCCGCCTTGCGCTCGCGACCGCCGTGACGCGTTCGCTGGTCCATGCCGCGGATGCGCTGGTCCGCCATGTGATGGGCCGCGCCTGGCGAGGGGCCCGCTTCGCAGAAGATATCACGGCTGCTGCCACCATGGTGGCAGCAGCCGGCCGCTAGGTTCCTTCAATTCGACAGGTTCAGGAGAGCTCGCATGATCACGCTTTACGGCTTTGGCGCCGGCTTCGGCCTGCCGGAAATCAGCCCCTTCGTCACCAAGACGGAGGTGCAGCTCAAGATGGCGGGGCTGCCTTACCGGAAGGAGCGGGCGATGCCGCCCGCTTCGCCCAAGGGGCAGCTGCCGTTCATCGACGACGGCGGCGAGGCGGTGGCCGATTCCACCTTCATCCGCGCCCATATCGAGCGCCGCTACGGCTTCGATTTCGATGCCGGCCTGTCGCTGGCCGAACGTGCGCAGGCCTGGGCGTTCGAGCGCATGATCGAGCATCACGTCTATTGGGCGCTGGTCGGCGCCCGCTGGGTGGATCCGGTGAACTTCGCCAAGGGTCCTGCGCATTTCTTCGACGGTGCGCCGGAGCACAACCGCGAAAAACTGCGCGAGGACGCGCAGTTCCGCGTCGCCGAGAACTATCTGCTCTCCGGCCTCGGCCGCCATGCGCCTGATGACGACGTCGATCTCGCCGTGCGCTCGCTGTTCGCGCTGTCGGTGCAGCTCGGCGACAAGGCGTACCTGATGGGCAACAAGCCCTGCGGCGTCGATGCGACAGCCTTCGGCGCACTCGCCGGCATTTTGACGCCGTTCTTCGAGTCAGGACTGCGGCAGCGGGCCGAGGGATTTCCGAACCTCACCGCTTATGTCGACCGCATGATGGACAATTACTATCCGGAGTTCGCCTGGACCCCGCTGCGGCAGGCGGCTTAGCAACGGCGTAGCCACGGGCTCGATGCACCTCTCCCGCTTGCGGGAGAGGTCGGCGCGCTCGCAGAGCGCGGCGGGTGAGGGTTCTCTCCTCTGGCGGATTTCCTCGGCGAAGTCGGGACAATCCCAATGCGGAGGCACCCTCTCCCCAACCCTCTCCCGCAAGCGGGAGAGGGGGCGCAGCAAGACTGCGGCCCCAGTTCGCGCCTCATTGCTCAACAAAAGAGCCGGCCCAATGGGCCGGCTCTCGTCGTCTCAAATCTTCGCTATGCCTACTTCACCAGCGAGTACTTCCCGTTCTTCACCGTGAGCAGGATGCGCGAGCGCTCGTCGAGGCCGTAGCGGTCCTTTTCTGTGAAGTTGTAGACGCCCTGGCTCGCCGCCAGCTCCTTCTCCGTCAGCAGCGCCTGGCGGATCGCCTCGCGGAATTCCGGCGTGCCGGGTTTTGCGGTCTTCAGCGCGGCCGGAATGATGCGCTTGAGGATCTCGAACGCATCGTAGGAGTGACCTGCAAACTGGCTGCGGCTGTTTGGACCGTACTTGGCTTCATAGGCCGAGTTGAGGGCGAGGCCCGGCTTCTTGGTGAGCGCGGTGTCCGGCTGGTCCTCGGGGTCCATCACGGGGCCCGAGGCCATCAGCACGCCTTCCGCCGCTTTGCCGGCGATGCGGATGAAGTCCATGCTGGCCGCGCCATGGGTCTGATAGATCAGGCCCTGATAGCCGCGCTCGCGCAGCTCGGTCTGCGGCAGCGCGGCCGCGGTGCCGGAGGCGCCGACCAGGATGGCGTCGGGATTGGCGGCGACGAGCTTCAGCACCTGTCCGGTCACCGAGGTGTCGGGGCGGGCGAAGCGCTCCTCGTCGACGATGGTCATGCCCATCGGCACAGCCTGGGCCTTGAGGTCGTTGAACCAGAGATCGCCATAGGAGTCGGAATAGCCGATATAGCCGAGGGTCTTGATGCCCTTCGACTTCATATGGTCGTACAGCACCTTGCCGACGATCGGGATCGGCTGCGGCATCGCCACCGACCACTTCATGCGCTCGGGCGTGATCGGGAAGGGCGCCAGACCAAAATGCGGAATGCCGGCTTCGTTGGCGACGTTGGAGACCGCGATGGTCGGCGGCGTCAGCGCCGAGCCCATGATGGTGTCGGCCTTGGATTCGGTCACGAAGCGGCGCGCATTGGTGGTCGCCGTGGTGGGATCGCCGCCGTCGTCGAGCACGATCACCTTCAGCGGCACGCCGCCGATCTCCTTCGGCACGAATTCCAGCGAGTTGCGCTCGGGAATGCCGAGCGCGGCACCCGGGCCGGTCGTGGTGGTGGTGATGCCGATGGTGACTTCGCTGGTCTGTGCCAGCGCGGGCAATGCCGGCAGGGCCAGTGCGGCCGCGGTGATGGCAGCGGTCAAATAAAAGCGTTTCATCTATTCCTCCCTTGACGTGTTTCCTTGAAAGCAGAAATCGGGGGGTAATTCAGCCCCCTCTTTTGGTGATGCGGCGATTTAGCTCCAGGCCTAACTCCCCGTGAATTTGGCGACCATTTCCGCCGGGAATGGCGCCGATTTCAGCTTGTCGGGGTTGTCAGGATCGCGGCCGACCAGCACGCGGGTCTCGAAACCCTCGATCGCCAGCGCCTCGCCCTTGTAGACGTTGTGCTTCACCTCGAAGCTCGAGCGCTTGATGCTCTCGATTCTGGTTTCGATGGTGATCCAGTCGCCATAGGTCGAGGGGATGTAGAACTTGGCCCGCGTGTCGACCATGGGAATGCCGACCAGGCCGTATTTGCGGACCAGGTCCTGCTTGGAGAAGCCGGCGACCTCGAACAGGGTCGAGGTCGAATCGTCGAACATCGCGAAATAGCGCGGGTAATAGACGATGTTGGCAGGGTCGCAATCACCCCATTGGATCTGGACCTCGCGCCGGTTCACGAACATGGGTGATGCATCCATTCGCGCTGTGCCACACCTCTCCCGGAGGGAGAGGTCGAATTGCGCCTTGCGATGCGGAGCATCGTCAAGAGCAATTCGGGTGAGGGAATACGGTCTCTCGATGCGGCAGAGCCCCTCACCCGGCGCTCCGCGCCGACCTCTCCCAAAGGGAGAGGTAAGGTCGAGACCGCTGCTGCGATACCGATCATCAACTTACTTCGGCGCCATGCGCAGCGAGCCGTCGAGGCGCACCACTTCGCCGTTCAAATAGGCGTTTTCCACCATGTGCAGCGCCAGCGCGGCGAACTCGTCGGCATTGCCGAGCCGGCGCGGGAAGGGGATCGCGGCGGCGAGCGAGTCCTGGGCTTCCTGCGGCAGGTTGGCGAGCAGCGGGGTGAGGAACAGGCCGGGCGCGATCGTCAGCACGCGAATGCCGAACTGCGCCAGCTCGCGCGCGATCGGCAGCGTCATGCCGACGATGCCGCCCTTGGAGGCCGAATAGGCCGACTGCCCGATCTGGCCGTCATAGGCGGCAACGGACGCCGTGTTGATGATGACGCCGCGCTCGCCGGTCGCCTGCGGCTCCAGCTTGGACATCTCGGTCGCAGCGAGGCGCAGCATGTTGAAGGTGCCGATCAGGTTGACCTTGATCACCTTGTCGAAATCGGCAAGCGCCATCGGGCCGTCACGGCCGACGACGCGCTTGGCAACGCCGATGCCGGCGCAGTTGACCAGCACGCGCGCCGGGCCATGGGCCTTGGTGGCCTGCGCGATTGCGGCTTCAGCGGAAGCGGCATCGGAGACGTCGCAGGTGATGGCAACGCCCTTGATCTCGGCGGCGATGGTTTCCGCCAGCTTGGCATTGAGGTCGCACACCGCGACCTTGGCGCCCTGCGCCGCCAGTTTTCGCGCAGTCGCTGCGCCCAGCCCTGATGCGCCGCCGGTGACGATGGCTGCCTGATCCTTCAACAACATGGCGTTCTCCTTTGGCGATGATTTCTTAGCCGACCGATATCACACGGTCCGACGGATTGGCAGCGTAGAGCTCCTCGATCAGCTCTCCGCGATGCTCCAGCACCGCGCGCTGGTTGATCGAGCCCTTGTCGGTGACTTCGCCCTTGTCGATCGAGAGCGGCGTGTCCATCAGGATCGCGCGCGCGATCCGCGTCGATGAGCCGGTGGCCGAAGACAGGAAACCGGTCAGGCGCTCGCGGAATGCCTCGCGCACCAGCCGATCGCGTGTCGCGACCACGAGATCGTCGGGCGGCAGCGTCGGGTTGATTAGGCGGCAGCCGGCGGGATCGCGCACGACCAGCGCGGAGATCTCGTCGCGGTTGATGCCGGCGATGACGACGTCGCGCACCAAGGGTGCGCAGGCCGCAACGAAGCGCGCGCGCAAGGGGCCGACGCTGACCCAGGTGCCGCTCGCCAGCTTGAAATCCTCGCTGACGCGGCCGTCGAAATCGAAGCCGGCGTTGAAGTCATCGGGATCGGCGGGCTTGAGCGCGTCGCCCATCTTGTAGAATCCTTCCTCGTCGAAGGATTTTGCGGTGATGTCGGGTTGGCGCCAGTAGCCGGGCATGACGTTCGGCCCCTTGGCGCGCACCTCCAGCTTGCCGTTGTTCGGCACGAGCTTGGCGTCATTGCCTGACACGGGAAGGCCGACATGGCCGGAGCGGCTGGTGCGCGGATTGACCGACATGAAGAACGGTGCGGTCTCGGTGGCCCCAAGGCCGGTCAGCATCGGCACGCGATAGCCCTTCTCCTTCACCGCGAGCTCGTCGAGACTGTTCCAGACGAACGGTGACAGCGCCGCGCCCGAGAAGAACATCGCATGCAGCCGGTCGAAGAACTTTGCGCGCAGGCCCTGGTCGTCGCGCAAATAGGGCAGCAGCGATTCATAGCCTTTGGGCACGTTGAAATAGACGGTCGGCGAAATCTCCTGGAGATTGCGCACGGTCTCCTCGATGCCGCCCGGCACCGGCTTGCCGGCGTCCAGATACATCGAGCCGCCATTGTAGAGCGTCAGTCCGATATTGTGGTTGCCGCCAAAGGTGTGGTTCCAGGGCAGCCAGTCGATGATGACGGGCGGCTCGTCCTTGAGGAAAGCGAGCGTCTCGCGCAGCATCACCTGATTGGCGCAGATCATGCGCTGGGTGTTGATGACAGCCTTGGGATTGCCGGTCGAGCCCGACGTCAGCAGGAATTTCGCGATCGTGTCGGGGCCGATCCTGCCGTGGACATCGTCGAGATCGCCGCGGAGCGGCGTCGCCATGAGGTCGGCGAGCAGAGTGACGTCGCGGCCCGGCACGCCGCCATAGGACGCCGCGATCTCGGTGCCGAGCGAGACATTGGCCGCGAGCGCGTCGGCGAACTTGCCGGCGTCCTCGGCGAAGACGAGGCCCGGCGTCAGCAGCTTCATCAGGTAAGACAGCTTGCCGTAATCCTTCGACACCAGCGAATAGGCCGGCGACACCGGGCAGAACGGAATGCCGGCATAGAAGGCGCCGAAGGCGAGCAGGGCGTGGTCGATCGAGTTGCCGGAGAGGATCACGACCGGCCGCTCCGCCGACAGGCCGCGCTGGATCAATGCGGAGGCAATGTGCCGGCTCGCGGTGAGCAGCTCGGCATAGGTGATCTTGCGCCAGCCGCGGCCGCGTTCGCGCTCGGCCATGAAGACACGGTCGGGCGTCGTGTTCGCCCAATGATGCAGGCGGTCGGTGATGCGGACCGGATAGTCGCCGAGCGGCTGCTTGGGCCTGAGATAGATCGTGCCGTCGTCGCGGCGCTCGATGTTGACGACGGGATCGCCGAACGAAATGGGCCGCAGCGGGAAAGTGCTCACGCCGCGCTCCGTGCTGGAAGAGGACGGCTGCGCGCTCATGACTTCGGCTTTACCTTTGCGGTCTTGTGCTCGAGGAATTCGCGGATCCTGCGTTTTGCCTCTTTGTCGCTCTGTGCCACGGTGGCCATCAGTGATTCCATCAAGAGGCCAGTCTGCGGATTGGCCTCCGCGATCATCGGCAGCGCCTGGAGCACGGCGAAATTCGTCAGCGGGGCGTTGGAGGCCACCTTGGTCGCAAGCTCCAGCGCCTTGCCGAGCCCGTTGCCGGCTTCCGTCACATATTGCGCGAAGCCGTAGGAGGCGCCCTCGGTCGCGCTGTAGACGCGCCCCGTCAGCATCATGTCCATCATCCTGGCGACGCCGATCAGCCGCGGCAGGCGCACCGAGCCGCCGCCGCCGACGAAGATACCGCGCTGCCCCTCCGGCAGCGCGAAATAGGTCGAGGGTTCGGCGACGCGGATATGCGCGGCGCAGGCGAGCTCGAGGCCCCCGCCGATCACGGCGCCCCTGAGCGCTGCGATGACGGGCACCCGGCTGTACTGAATCCGGTCGAACACCCGGTGCCACATCTGGGAATGCAGGAGCCCGCCGGTGGCATCGTGCTCGGTCAGCTCGGAGAGGTCGAGACCACTGGAGAAATGGTCGCCGATGCCGTGGATGACGACCGCGCCGATGTCCTCGGGCAGGGAGGCAAAGCACTCACCGATTTCGAGGATGATGCCGTCATTGAGCGCATTGCGCTTGGCCGGCCGGTTCAGGCCCACGGTCAGAACCCGGTCCGCCCGCTCGATCCTCAAAAGCCCGGAGGCTCCCGCGTTAGCGGTCTCGGCGTTTCCCTGTGTCATTTGCGTCCTTGTCAGAATAGTTATGTTGTATAACGAATTCTGACGGAGTCAATATGGGCCTGGGTTCCGCCGCCAGCTGTGGGACGAGACCTGCGCTCGCGCCGACCCCGCCCGCTGTCGCTAACCCATCGCCACTCCGTCGCTCTTGGCCCCGTGCTCGCGCTGGTCGAGCCACAGCGTGCCGAGCGCGAACGCCAGCCAGCCGAAATCGTAGGCAAACCCCATGATCAGAACGATCCAGCCGGGAAGCGGTCCGACCGCCGCGCGATCGATAAATTCCGACATACTCGCCGCGGGCGTCGGATGGATTGCAATCTTGCCATAATAGGCGACAGCCTGGATGGCGAGGATCCAAACGTAGTTGCGACGCAGCCGCCGCCCCGCGGCGCGGACGAACGAAATGTGATGGCGAGGCGCGGTATAGTCGCGCGCCAGAATGGTCTGCCAGCCGTCGTCGTGCGCTTCGCCCGTGAACATCGGCGCGTAGAAATTCTTCTCCAGCCAGCGGGCACGGGCGCGCCAGACGTTGAAATAGCGATAGCGCCGCGCCTCCATCGCGAGAAACGCGGCAAGCAGCAACCCGACGAGCACGAGCGGTAGCGGAGATGCTTGCGGGCTCGAAAAGGTCGTCGAGAGCGCAATGCCCATCGTGACGATCGCCCAATTGGTTGTGTTGTCGAGCCGCGTTCGCCAGATCGTCGAGCGATAGACCTCGCCTCGGTAGAGATGGGCGATGGCGCCCATTTCGGCCGGATCGAAGCTGTGTCGTGGACTCGAGTCGGTGGAAGCCATTGCGGACATGGTGGCACTCCGTGGTCTGCGCAATCTTGCGCAAGCCGTATCCTGGACCAGCCCGGAGCCGCGTCAAAGGTGGATTCGGCTTCCACCGCGTAATAAGTGACCAGCAAGTCGCCCGGATGAGCAAGGCGATATCCGGGATTGGTCGTCGTTCTCCCGGATGTCGCCGCGCTCACCCGGGCTACATTCGTTGTATTGTCCCGCTCACATCACCCGATGCACATCCACGATCACGCGGTTGGCGTGGCGCGCGGCTGAGGCCACGAAGATGTGCTCCATCAGCCAGCGATACCTTTCGTGCCCGGTCTCGAATCTCGGCACGGTGCGGAAATAGATCAGCTTCGGATCGACCGGCTCGCCGCGCTTGAGCTTCTGCAAGAGCTCGACCGGACCGAAGCGCATACCCTTGTTCTCGATATAGACGACGGCGCCGTCGTCGGTCTCGAAGGCGTACTTTGCCTCTAAGTCGATCAGCTCGTTGGGGCGGATGGTCTGGAAGTCGGCGCCGAACGGCAGCACCTTGCCGGTGATCGCGCCCTTCACCTCACCGCCGATGACCGGAATGATGCGGCGAACGCCGATACCGGTCTCGCCGGCGGTGACGACGTCGCCGATGCGCACGGTGATCGTGAAGACGTATCTGGTTTCGAGCGTGGGTGTGGTCATCGGTCACTCCTGTGTATCGACGCGCGTCGCTGCTCTTCCTTCTCCCCTTGTGGGAGAAGGTGGCGCGAAGCGCCGGATGAGGGGTCTCTCTCCACGAGCGAGTATGCGGAGAGAGACCCCTCACCCGTCTCGCCGCTATCGCGGCGAGCCACCCTCTCCCACAAGGGGAGAGGGGAAGATAACTCGCCGTCGGCGCGCACCTATATACGTCTCATCAATTCGCCATCATCCGCGTCGGCAGCCACGTCGCGAGCAGCGGGAAGGCGATCAAAATCACCAGCCGCACCAAATCCGTCGCCACGAACGGGATCACGCCCTTGAAGATCGTGGAGAACGACACGTCCTTCACCACGCTTTTGATGACGAAGACGTTCATGCCGACCGGCGGATGGATCAGGCCGAGCTCGACCGTCATCACGATGATGACGCCGAACCAGATCGGGTCGAAGCCGAGATGCATGATCACGGGGAAGATGATCGGCACGGTCAGGATGATCATCGCCATGGCATCCATCAGGCAGCCGAGCACGAGATACATCACCATGATCAGCGCCAGCACGCCGTAGGGACCGAGGCCGAGGCCAGTCAAAAATTCCGTGACCTTCTGCGGCGTCTGCGTCACCGTGAGGAAATAGCCGAAGATCAGCGCGCCGATCAGCACGGTGAACACCGCGGCCGCGGTGCGCGTGGCCTGCAGCAGCGAGGCCAGTACCTTCTCGCGGTCGAGCCGGCCGGTCAGCACGCCGATGATGAAGGCGCCGGTGGCGCCGACGCCGCCGGCTTCCGTCGGCGTGAAGCGCGGCAGGAACGGCAGGCCGTAGAGGCCGCCGATCACGAAGACGAACAGCAGCACCGGCGCCCAGATCTCCTTCAACCCGGAAAAGCGCTCGCGCCACGGCAGCACCTTGCCCTTGGGCAGGAAGTCAGGGCGGAAATAACCGATCAGGAAGATCGTGATCATGTACATGGTCATCGCGAGCAAGCCCGGGATGATGCCGGCGATGAACAGCTTGCCGATGTCCTGCTCGGTGATGATGCCGTACACCGCAAGAACGGTGGATGGCGGCAGCATCGCGCCCAGCGTGCCGCCGGCCGCGATCACGCCGGTGGCAAAGGACTGCGGGTAGCCGAAGCGCCGCATCTCGGGATAGGCGACGGCGGAGAACGTCGCGGCCGTCGCGACCGATGAGCCGCAGATCGCGGCAAAGCCGCCGCAGGCACCGACGGTGGCAATGCCGAGCCCGCCGCGCAAATGTCCGACGAAACCGTTGGCGGCGCGGAACAGCTCGCGACTCATGCCGGAATTGCTGACGAAGGAGCCCATCAGCAGGAACATCGGGATGACGCCGAAGGTATAGTCGGTGACCGTGCGCATCGAGGTCTGGCCGACCAGCTTGAGCGCCGGCGTCGCACCGACCAGATAGGAGAAGCCGGAGACGCCGACGAGGCCCATGGCCATGCCGACGGGCACGCGCAGCAGCATCAGGACGAAAAGGGAAACGAAGCCGATAACGGCGACGGCATCGGTGCTCATGGTTACTCCGTCGCCTTGATCTTGGGGTCGTGCATCTCTTCGGGATGGAAAATCAGCCGATAGGTGCGGATCGCGATCAGCAGCACGGCGGAGACGTCGCCGATCCAGGCGATCGCGAAAAACGGCCAAGTCGGCATGTGCATGTCGAAGGTCTGGACGTTGTCGTTGTAGGTGCCGCGCACCTTGTCGAACAGCGTCCAGGTCTGCACGGTCACGACGAACAGCAGCACAAGGGTCGCGAACACGTCGATCCAGCGCTGGTAGCGCGGTCCGACATTGCCCCAGACGAGGTCGACCGTGATGTGGGTGCCACGATAGGAGGTCGCGGCGATGCCCCAGAAAATGAGGATGCCGAGCAGCATGCGGCCGATGTCGAAGCTGTCGGGGATCGAATAGTTCAGCGTGTTGCGTAAGAGCACCGACAGAAAGATGTCGAGTGCGACAAGGCCGACGAAGCCGGCCGCGATCCATTCGATCGAGTCGATCACGCGATCCATCCAGGCGCGCTTCATGGCGAAGGGTCCTTCCGACGAGTCCGAGGTGTGCCCGCGACGGAGCTGCGCTCCCTCCCCCGCTTGCGGGGGAGGGTTGGGGAGAGGGGGCTTCCACAATCGAGAACCCCCAAAGAGGAGAGAGCCCTCACCCGGCGCTTCGCGCCGACCTCTCCCGCAAGCGGGAGAGGTGCGGCGAATGCGCGGCGACTGCTGGGCGTCACTCCGCCAGCGCGTTGTATTTCTTCAGCGAGGCCTTCAGATCGGCCAACGCCGCATCCGGATTGGCACCGGCCTTCTTGGCGCCGTCGCCCCAGGTCTTGACCAGCGGCTCGGCGGCCTTCTTCCAGGCGGCGGTCTGTTCAGTCGTCAGCTTGTAGACCTCGTGGCCGGATTCCGCCTTCACCTTGTCGATGCCGGCGTCCTCGAACTTGCCCCAGTGCTCGCCGACCGCGCCCGCCATCTCGACCGTGCAGTTCTTGTCGATCGCGGCCTTCTGCTTGTCGGACATCGCGTTGTACTTGTCCTTGTTGATCACGAACACGAAGGTCGTGGTGTAGAGCGGCGCCTCCATGTCGTATTTGGTCACCTTGTCGATGCCGAACAGCACGAGCGAGCCCCAGGGGAAGGTGACGCCGTCGGCGACGCCGCGCTCGATGATGTCGCGCACTTCCGGCGCCGAGGACTGCACATTGGTGCCGCCGAGCGAGGTGACGAAATTCGCCATGGTGGCGTGGGCGGGACGGATCTTCATGCCCTTCACGTCCTCAGGGCTGACGATCTTCTTGGTGCGGGAATGGAACGAGGAGGGCGAATGGACGAAGGCGAGGCAGTATTTGACGTCCTTCATCTCCTTCTCGGCATATTTGCGATACCAGGCGTCCAACCCCATCGAGCCGCCCTTGGCGTCCGAGATCAGGAACGGCAATTCCCCGGCGCCGATGATCGGGAAGCGGCCGGGCTGGTAGCCGGGATTGACGTAGGTGACGTCGGCGATGCCGTCGCGCGCCATGTCGTAATGGTCGAAGGCCTTGCCGAGCTGCTGGGCCGGAAACACCTTGCCCTTGATGGTGCCGCCGGAAGCCTTCTCGACCGCGGCGGCCCAGTCCTCCAGCGATTTCTGCAGGGGATGCGAGGCCGGCACCCAGTGCGAGATCTTCAGATCGAAGGTCTTGTCCTGCGCGAGCGCTGGGCTCACGCTTGCTGCCAGCAGCAAGGCCAGACAGGCTTTCCTCATCACGCGTCTCTCCCTTTTTCGACGGCGGGCTTCGATGGCCCGGTCTCGTTAATTAACATGTTATCTAATTGGCCGGCGCGTTCAAGCCGGAACTGACGCGCGCCTTGTCGCGCCATCTACGTCAGCCATGTTGCATGGATTTGTCGCTGCTCGGGCGACGACCGCTCCCCTTTTGCGCAAACGTTATATGATATAATTATCGTCTGCGGGCCTTTGCCACAAGCAGGCCGCGACGAAAGCCTACAGCATCGCAAGGAGCAAGTATTGCGGACAAAAGTCGCAATCATCGAGGCCGGGCCGTTGAGGCGACGGCGGAGCTCGTTTCAAACACCTGCACAAATTCCGTTTAAAGCTTTGTAGGTGATGCATTCGTCGCTTCATTCGCCTCCAATGCAGCCAAGCCAATGAAGCGAGACCGCCATGACCCCCACCGACATCCCCGCCGGCTTCGAGCCGCATTTCCGCAAAGCGCCGCTCACCGATCCCTGGGAGCCGCTCTATTCGAAGAAAACCGACAAAGGCGTCACGGTGGGATTGCGGCTGGCGACGCCGCATACCAATGCGCGCGGCCTGATCCATGGCGGATTGATCGCGGCGCTGGCCGATGCCGCCATGGGCTACAGTTGCGCCCAGGCGACGGGCTGGACGACGTCCTTCGTCACGATCTCGTTGTCGGTCGATTACGTCGGCGCCGCCGAGGTCGGTCAGTGGCTTGCGGTCGAGGGCGAGGCGATCAAGACCGGCAGTACGATCTGCTTCGCGCAATGCCTGGTGAAAGCGGACGACGCCGTGATCGCGCGCGCCAGCGGCACGTTTCGCGTGGTGCCGAAGAAATAGGTCTCTCGTGCCCCGGACGCAGCGCAGCGCCCTCTTCGGCGGTGCGCTGCAGAGCCGGGGCCCATCCATCAGCAGCTTACTCTGTGGCGCTCTGGGTCCCGGCGCTGCGCCGCTTCGCGGCGCGTCCGGGACATGCACCTACCCGAACCTCCACGCCGCCGTCTCCACCACGAGATCGATGAACGCGCGCACCTTGGCCGAGAGCAGCCGTGAGGTCGGGTAGACGACGTGGATCGGCAGCGCCGGCTGCTCGTATTTTGCCAAGACTATTTTCAGGCGCCCGCGCTTCAGCCCCTCGGCGGCCTGATAGGCCAGCACCCGCGTCACGCCGCCGCCGGCTTCGGCATATTGCAGGGCGGCGTCGGCGCTGTTGCTGGTGAAGCGCGGGGACGGCGTCACCTCGATGTCGCGGCCGTCCTGCACGAAGTGCCAGCTGGCCGATGGCCCGAACTGGATGGTCTGATGCGCGGCGAGCGCCTCCGGCGTCTTCGGCTCGCCATGGCGCTTCAGATAGCCGGGCGCGGCCACAACGATCCGCCGCATGTCGCCGACCTGGCGCGCCACCAGCGAAGAATCGGCGAGATGACCGATCCGCACCGCGGCGTCGACGGCGTCTTCCACGAGGTTGACGAGGTGGTCCGACAGCCTGAGCTCGGCGGCGACCTCAGGGTAGCGCTTGAGATAGGCGGTCATGACCGGCCCGACATGCAGTCGGCCGAAGCCGACCGGTGCCGACACCACCAGCCGTCCGCTCGGCCGGGTGCGCTCCTCCCGCGCCGAGCCGTCGGCCTCCTCGACATCGGCGAGGATGCGCCGCGCGCGCTCCAGATAGCGCGTGCCGACGTCGGTCAGCGTCACCTGCCGGGTGGTCCGCTGCAGCAGCCGCGCGCCGAGATGCTCCTCCAGTGCCGCGATCATCCGCGTCACCGCCGAGGGCGACAGCCGCAGCTTGCGCGCCGCCGGCGCAAAGCCGCGCAGATCGGCGACGGTGACGAAGACGTGCATGGCTTCGAGGCGGTCCATGGGCATTATTGCATATATCGCAATGATGAAGTGTCAAGCGGCCAGATTGTTTTAGCCGCCGGAAGGTCCACCTTTGTCCTCGAAAGACGCAGAGATGCGCCGGAATCTCAGGAGATGTTCCGATGACGACAGTCCACACCTATGCCAGCGACGTCGCCTTCTCGCCGGCGGTGAAGGCGATCCAGGCCCGCAAGGGGTCGCGTGAGGCCTACGCGCGTAGCGAGCAGCGCGGCTGGCGCACCGAGGTCGACGACAACCTCGCGGCCTTCCTGGCCGATGCCAACAGCTTCTATTTCGCCACCGCGTCAGCCGACGGCCAGCCCTATATCCAGCATCGCGGTGGTCCCAAGGGCTTTCTCAAGGTGCTGGACAAGCAGACGCTGGCCTTCGCCGACTATGCCGGCAACCAGCAGTTCATCACCCAGGGCAATCTCTCGGAGAATCCCAAGGCCTACATCTTCGTGATGGATTACGCCCATCGCCGCCGGGTGAAGATCTGGGGCGAGGCGCGCGTGGTCGAGGACGACGAGGCGCTGACCACATCGCTGATGCCAAAGGGTTACCGCGCCCGGCCCGAGCAGGTGATCCTGTTCAAGATCGCAGCCTGGGACACCAACTGCCCGCAGCACATCCCGCAGAAATTCGACGCGCCGGATGTGGCGGCGGCGCTGGCGGCGAGGGATGCGAGGATCGCGGAGCTGGAGGCGGAGGTTGCGGCGTTGAAGGGGGAGAAGGCGACGGGTTGAAGTCGGCCTCTGCAGTTGCCACGCTCCGGTGTCATGCCCCGCGAAGGCGGGGCATCCAGTACGCCGCGGCCCCTCGGTTCAAGCACGGCCGTTTCTGGAATACTGGATCGTCCGCCCCTGTGCGCAATTGCGCACTAGGCGGACGATGACAGCTGAGTTTGCAGCGACGTCTCGGAGACTAAATCGCACTCGCGCCTTCATGCTGGAAGCCGAGATAGCTCGCCGCCACGCGTTCGTTCGCGGCGATGTCGCTGGCCTTGCCGCTGAGCACGAACTCGCCGAGCTCCATCACATAGGCATGGTCCGCGATCTTCAGCGCGGCCTGTGCGTTCTGCTCGACCAGCAGCACGGAGACGCCGGCGGCGCGGAGCTCGGTGACGATGCGGAAGATGTCGGCGACGATGATCGGGGCAAGGCCGAGGCTCGGCTCGTCCAGCATCAGGAGCTTCGGCTCGCCCATCAGCGCCCGGCCCATCGCCAGCATCTGCTGCTCGCCGCCGGAGAGCGTGCCGGCGAGCTGCTTGCGGCGCTCCTTCAGCCGCGGAAACAGCGCATAGACCCGCTCGATCGAGGATTTCGCCCGGCTCCTTTCGATGCGGAAGGCGCCCAGCTCGAGATTGTCCTCGACATTCATGGTCACGAACAATTCGCGGTGCTCGGGGACGAGGCCGAGGCCCATCGCGACGCGGTCCTCGATGTCGAGCCGGGCGAGATCCTGCCCGGCGAAGGCAACGCGGCCCTTCAGCGGCAGGATGCCCATGATGGCCGAGAGCAGCGTGGTCTTGCCGGCGCCGTTGGCGCCGACGATGGTGACGATCTCATTGGTGCCGACCTCGAGCGAGACCGAGCGTACGGCCTCGACCTTGCCATAGGCGACATGCGCATCGGTGACGGACAACAGCGCGCTCATGCCGCCACTCCGAGATAGGCCTTGATCACTTCGGGATTGGTCTTGATCGTGGCAGGCGTGCCCTCCGCGATCTTGGTGCCGAAATCGAGCACCACGATGCGGTCGGCGAGGTTCATGACGAAGCCCATGTCGTGCTCCACCAGCAGCACGCTCATTCCGCCGTCGCGCAGCTCGCGGAGCAGCGCGGCGAGCCGCTGCTTTTCCATGTGGCGCAGGCCCGCGGCCGGCTCGTCGAGCAGCAGCAGCATCGGATCGACGCAGAGCGCACGGGCAATCTCGACGATGCGCTGCTGGCCGAGCGAAAGGCTGCCGGCAAGCTGGTGCATCTGCTCGGTGAGGCCGACGCGCTCGATCTGCCGCGCGGCTTCCGCAAGCAGTTTTGCTTCGTCGGCGCGATCGAGCCGCAGCATCGAGGTGATCGGCCCGGAATGGCCGCGCAGATGCGCGCCGATCGCGACATTCTCCAGCACCGTCATGTCAGGGACCAGCTTGACGTGCTGAAAGGTCCTGCTGATGCCGAGCTTGACGATCTCCTGCGGCGGCGCGTTGTCGACTTTCTTGCCGAGCACCGAGATCGAGCCCGAGGTCGCCGACAGCACGCCGGTGATCAGATTGAACGTCGTGCTCTTGCCGGCGCCGTTCGGACCGATCAGCGCGACGATCTCGCGGGCCTGGACGTCGAAGGAGACGTTGTTGACCGCGACCACGCCGCCGAACTGTTTTCGCGCTTTCTCGACCTGAAGCAGGACGCCGGATTCGCCGGCCGCGCGGGCGCGATGTTCCAGCTTCAACGAGGTGTCAGGCTTCCTGCCACCGCTGCGCTCGGGCAGAAAGGATATCAGCCACGGCCACAGGCCACCGGGCGCGAGCTGCAGCAGCGCCACCAGCATGATGCCGAACACGATGGTCTCGACCTGGCCGGAGCCGGGCAGGATCAGCGGCAGATAGCTTTGCAGCACCTCCTTCAGCACCACCACGATCGCCGCGCCCAAGACACCGCCCCAGACATAGCCGGCGCCGCCGACGACTGCGATGAAGAGATATTCGATACCGGCCTGGGCGCCGAACGGCGTCGGGTTCACCGCGCGCTGGAGATGGGCGTAGAGCCAGCCCGAAAGGCCGGCGAGCACCGCGGCATGGATGAACACCAAGAGCTTTGCGCGCGGCGTGTGCACGCCGAATGCCTCGGCGGCGACATGGCCGCGGCGCAGCGCGCGAATGGCGCGGCCGGTGCGGGAGTCCAACAGGTTCATCGTCAGCAGGGCCGAGACGATCACGGCGACCCAGATCGCATAATAGATCGAGCCGGGCGAGAGCATCTTGAACGCGCCGATCGACAGTGGCGGGATCGCCGAGATGCCGTCGTTTCTCCCCAAGAATTCCAGCTTGCTGAAGAGATAGAACAGGCCGAGCCCCCAGGCGAGCGTGCCGAGCGGCAGATAATGGCCGGAGAGGCGGACCGTGATCAGCCCGAGCAGCACCGCCAGCGATCCGCTGACCAATAGCGACAGCGGCAGTGTCAGCCACGGCGACAAGCCGTAGGCCGTCGACAGCACCGCGGTGGTGTAGGCGCCGAATCCGACGAAGGCGGCTTGTCCGAACGAGGTGAGGCCGCCGACGCCGGTCAGCAGCACGAGGCCCATCGCGACCAGCGCCGCGAGGCCGATATTGTCGAGCAGCACGATCCAGAACGGCGGCATGCCGGGAAGATGCGGGATCGCCGCCATGACAAGTGCGAAGACGAGGACGGGAAGCCGGCTCTGCATCTTGGCCTCAGTCCTTCTCTTCTTCGACGGCGGGCGCGGCGAGCGAGCGCAGCAGCAGCACCGGGATCAGCAGCATGAAAACGATCACCTCCTTGTAGTTGGAGGCATAGAAGGACGAGAACGCCTCGACGATGCCGACCACCAGCGCCGCGACGGCGGTTAAGGGGTAGCTGACGAGGCCGCCGATGATCGCGGCGACGAAACCCTTCAGCCCGATCAGGAAGCCCGAGTCATAGTAGAGCGTCGTGATCGGCACGATCATGATGCCCGAGAGCGCGCCGATCACCGAGGCCAGCAGGAAGGCGATCTGCCCCGACAGCGTGGTGCGGATGCCGGCCAGCCGCGCGCCCAGCCGGTTCACGGCGGTCGCGCGCAGCGCCTTGCCGTAGAGCGTCAGGCCGAAGAACAGCCAGAGTCCCACGATGAAGGCGATGGTGATGGCGTAGACGGTGATGCTCTGGCCGGTGAAGCGCAGCGCGCCGGCGGTGAAGGCGCCGGACAGCACGGCAGGTCCGCGCTGGCCTTCGGCGCCGAAGAACAACAGGCCGAGACCCTGCAGCGCGAGGTGCACGCCGACGGATGCGATCAGCAGCACCAGCACGGAGGTGTGCGCCAGCGGCTGGAAGGCGATGCGGTAGAGATAGAGGCCGATCATGGCCACGATCACCAGCGACAGCGCGATGCAGACCGCCACCGGCGGCTTCTGCGCGGCGAAATAGATGGTCAGTGCCAGCACGATTGCCGGCAGCACGATGTTGGTGATGCAGCTGCGGACGACCAGCCGCCCGTGCAGCGCCTTGCGCGCCACGAACAGGTCGAACGCGAAGGCGCCGATGCCCAGCGCCAGCGCGAGCTTGGCCGTGCCGGGCATCTGGCCCGCGGCCAGCGAGGCGTAGGTCAACGCGCCGTAGGTGACGAATTCGCCCTGGGGAATGAGGATGACGCGGGTGACGGCGAACACCAGCACCAGTGCCAGGCCGAGCAGCGCATAGATTGCGCCATTGGTGATGCCGTCCTGCACCAGGAACAGCATGATGGTGGTATTCAAGACCGGACGCTCCCCCTAATCCGGACCGGTCCTCTCGATTGCGGTGGACGGTCCGCTCACAGCCATTGAAAAACGCTGACGATATTTGATATGGTCCATAACAATTATCAAATATAACATCAAGGGTGGCGAGCGACCCGTCCCGAATTTAGCGGGATTACGAGCACGAGGCGATGACCGTTTCCAAAACCGCTGAAAAGTCCTCCGAAAAGCCGGCCGACGCGGCCAAGGGCCGCAAGGACGCGTCCGAGCCGCAGGCTGAGGCGCTCCAGCTCGGCGAGCTTTCCGAGCAGCTCGGCTATGTCCTGAAGCGGGCCCAGCTCAAGGTGTTCGAGAACTTTCTGCGCTGCATGGCCTCGCTCCAGCTGACGCCGGCGCAGTTCTCGGTGCTGCTGCTGGTCGAGAAGAACCCCGGCCGTAACCAGACCGAGATCGCCTCCACACTCGGCATCCTCAGGCCGAACTTCGTGGCCATGCTCGACAATCTGGAGAGTCGCGACCTCTGCGCGCGGATCCGCTCCACCAACGACCGCCGCTCGCACATCCTGGTCTTGACCGACAAGGGCAAGGCCGTGCTGGCGCGCGCAAAAAAACTCGTCGCCACCAAGCACGAGGCGCGGCTGAACGATCTGCTCGGCCAGGCCAACCGCGAGGCCCTGATCGGGATGCTCGCGAAGATCGCCAACGAGTTTTGAGGCGGACGGTCATTCCTGGGTGCGTGCGAGCGCGGTGAGGCGGGACGAGCCCGGCTATGGATGGGGGAGTGCGGGGGCTAAACGGAATGATGCGCTGCATCTGGAAGATGATGCTTGAAACGTCATTTTGCGCGTCCTAAGCTTGGCAAATCAAGCGCTGTAACTGCCACGGACATTGTGCCCCGTGATCACCGCCGCGCAGCTTCGGGCCGCCCGTGCCTTGCTCAGGATCGACCAGCGCGAACTCGCGCAGCGCTGTTCGCTGTCGCTGCCGACGATCCAGCGCATGGAGGCCTCCGAAGGGGTGATCCGCGGCAATGTCGATTCCCTGGTGAAGCTGGTCGAGGCGCTGTCGATTGCCGGCATCGAGCTGATTGCCGAGGGGGCCGTGTCGAGTGCCGGGGGGCGCGGTGTGCGGCTGAAGTCTCCACCCCCGAGCGCAGGCGGCCAACAGCGATGACGCGCGCGCAAGACATGATCCGGGAGCGGCTATGATCGCCGCGGCGCTATGGTCGGTGGCGGCTCTGCTGGCGCTGGCGCCTGCGGGAGTCGTGCTGGCGACGCGCCCGCGCGGCTCGATCATCCTCTACGGCGGATGCCTGATCGCCACATCGACGCTTTGTGTCACGGCGCTGTCAGATCTGCTCTTTTTCCCTCATCTGACGCCGAGCGCGACACTGCCGATCGGCCTGCCCTGGCTCGGTGCGCATTTCCGGCTCGATGCGCTGTCCGCCTTCTTCCTCGTGGTCGTCAATCTCGGCGGCGCCGCTGCGAGCCTGTTCGCGCTCGGCTACGGCCGGCACGAGGTCTCCCCCGGCCGCGTGCTGCCGTTCTATCCTGCCTATCTCGCGGGGATGAACGTCGTCGTGCTGGCAAACGATGCCTTCAGCTTCCTGGTCGCCTGGGAATTCATGTCGCTGACCTCTTGGGCGATGGTGGTCTCGCATCACCGGGAGGCCGAGAATGTCCGCGCCGGCTATGTCTATCTCTTGATGGCAAGTTTCGGCACGCTGGCGCTGCTGCTCGCTTTCGGCCTGCTCGCGAGCGGCGCCGGCTACGATTTCGATGCGATCCGAGCCTCGCATCCTTCCGCTGCGCTGAGCAGCGTGGTGATGATCCTCATGCTGCTGGGCGCCGGCTCCAAGGCTGGCCTGGTGCCGCTGCACGCTTGGCTGCCGCTCGCCCATCCCGCCGCACCCAGCCACGTCTCCGGCCTCATGAGCGGCGTCATGACCAAGGTCGCCGTCTACGGCTTCGTGCGCATCGTCTTTGATCTTCTGCCCGAACCGGTGTGGTGGTGGAGCATGGTGGTGCTTCTGGTCGGCGGTCCGTCGGCGACGCTGGGCGTGCTCTACGCGCTGATGCAGCGCGATATCAAGCGCGTGCTCGCTTATTCAACGATCGAGAATATCGGCATCATCTTCACCGGCCTCGGGCTGGCGCTTGCTTTCAAGGCGGAAGGACTCGACTGGGTGGCGGCGCTCGCTTTCACCGCGGCGATGCTGCATGTATTCAATCATGCGCTGTTCAAGAGCCTGTTGTTCTTCGGCGCCGGCGCGGTGCTGGGAGCAACCGGCGAGCGCGACATGGAGAAGCTCGGCGGGCTGATCCATCGCATGCCGAAGACGGCATTCGCGGTGCTGGTCGGCTGCGTCGCGATCTCGGCATTGCCGCCATTCAACGGCTTCGTTTCGGAATGGCTGACCTTCCAGGCGATCCTGCTCTCACCGCAGCTGCCCTCCTGGGGCCTCAAGCTGGTTATTCCGGCGGTCGGCGGTTTGCTGGCGCTCGCCGCCGCCTTTGCCGCCGCCTGCTTCGTCAAGCTCTATGGCATCAGCTTCCTGGGCCGGCCGCGTTCGGATGTCGCGGCGTCAGCACATGAGACCGACCGCTTCTCGCTGACCGCGATGCTCGTGCTTGCCGCCTTCTGCCTCGTTGCCGGCATCCTGCCCGGGCTGTTCATCGATGCGCTGGCGCCGGTGAGCAAGGCCATGGTCGGCAACATCATGCCGCATCAGGTCGGATTGCAGTGGCTCACGATCGTGCCGATCGCGGAAGGCCGCAGCTCCTATAACGGCCTTCTGGTGTTCCTGTTCGCGGCATTCTGCGGCACGGCGGCGGCGTCAGCCATTCACCGTTTCGCCTCCGACCGCTTACGCCGCGCGCCGGCCTGGGATTGCGGCTATCCCGATCCGAACCCTCTGATCCAGTACTCAGCCTCCAGCTTCTCGCAGCCGATCCGCCGCGTGTTCGGCAGCGTCATCTTTGCCGCACGCGAGATCGGCGAGATGCCGCCGCCGTCCTCGCCGGTTCCTGCGCGGCTCCACGTCGAACTGCACGATCTGATCTGGGATGTGCTGTATGCGCCGATTGCGAAGGTCATCGGCTTTGCGACCGACCGCATCAATATCCTCCAGTTCCTCACTATCCGCCGCTACCTGACCCTGGTCTTCGTGGCGCTGATCCTGCTGCTGTTGGTGGTGGCACTATGAACGCGCTGGGCGACATCCTCTCGCAGGGCGCCCAGATGTCGCTGGTGCTGGGGCTCGCGCCGCTGCTGACGGGTTTCGTGCGGAAGGTGAAGGCGCGGCTGCTGCGCCGGCGAGGGCCGCCGCTGCTCCAACCCTATCGCGACCTCATTCGCCTGATGCGCAAGGACGTCGTGCTCGCGGACAACGCATCCTGGCTGTTCCGCGTCATTCCCTATCTGATCTTCGCGGGCACCTGGGTCGCCGCCTCGCTGGTGCCGACTTTCGGCAATGGCCTGCTGTTCTCCTGGACCGCCGATCTCATCGCGATCATTGCGCTGCTCGGCAGCGCCCGTTTCTTCCAGGCGCTCGCCGGCATGGACGTCGGCACCGCCTTCGGCGGCATCGGCTCCAGCCGCGAGGTCATGATCGCCTCCCTGGCCGAGCCCGCGATGCTGATCACAGTGTTCTCGGTTGCGATGATCGCCGGCTCGACGCAGCTCCCCAACGTGGCCGAGTTCATGGGCTCGGACGCGGTCGGTCTGCGTGTGTCCCTGGGCATGGCGTTCGTGGCACTGACCATCGTGGCGCTGGCGGAGAACGCCCGCATCCCCGTCGATAATCCCGCCACCCATCTCGAGCTCACCATGGTGCACGAGGCCATGGTGCTGGAATATTCGGGGCGGCATCTCGCGCTGATCGATCTGTCGTCGCAGCTCAAGCTCCTGCTCTATGTCTCGCTGATCGCCTGCGTGTTTCTGCCATGGGGCACCGCGGCTGCCGATGCGGGCGTTGCGAGGCTCGTCCTTGGCGCGCTGCTCTATTTCGGCAAGCTGGCGGTACTTGGCTTTTTGCTCGCCGTGTTCGAGACGTCGATCGCCAAGATGCGCGTGTTCCGGATTCCGGAGTTCCTGGGCGCGGCGCTGATGCTGGCATTGCTTGCCACCCTGTTGCGCTTCGTGTCGGGGAGCATGTGACATGAGCAGCCTGCAATTCGACATCGCCCATCTGCTCGCTGGCTCGCTCGTGCTGGCAAGCTTCATGATGCTCTACCAGGACCGGCTCTATGCGCTGCTCAACGTCTACGCGTTACATGCGACCGTGCTGGCGCTATCGGTAGCGTGGCAGGCCTATGTGCAGCAAGCGCCGCATCTCTATGTCACGGCGCTGATCGCGCTGGTCTTCAAGGCCATTATCATCCCGGTGGCGCTGCACCGGATCATCAAGCGGCTCGGTATCCACCGCGAGATCGAGAATGCGATCGGCATCGGGTTGACCATGATGGCTGGCATCGGCCTCGTCGCACTGTCGATGGTGGTGATGCTGCGGGTGACGCCGAGCGCCGATGCGCTCGCGCGCGAGGACCTCGCCTTCTCGCTGTCGGTGGTGCTGCTGGGGCTCCTGATCATGGTTACGCGACGCAACGCCGTGAGCCAGGTCGTCGGATTCATGTCGCTGGAGAATGGGCTGGTGCTGGCGGCAACCGGCGCCAAGGGCATGCCGCTGGTAGTCGAGATCAGTGTCGCCTTCTCGGTGCTGATCGCCTTCATCGTGATCGGCATCTTCCTGTTCCGCATCCGCGAGCGCTTTGACAGCGTGGACGTGCAGGAGCTTGATCGCTTTCGCGGAGAGCGGCGATGAGCATCGACGCCCTCAGCACCATCCTCTTGATTCCGGCTCTCTCGGCGGCGCTGCTAGCGATTTTGCCCGGCTACCGACTGACGGCGAAGCTGAACGTCGTGGCGGCGCTCGCGACCTTCCTCACCTCACTCTCGCTGTTCGTGGTCGAACCGGTGTCGGGGCAGTATCTGCTGATGGACGACCTCAACAAGGTCTTCATCGTGTTGACCACCTTCGTCAGCTTCACCACATCGGTGTTCAGCGCGAGCTACATCCAGCACGAGATCGAGACCGGGCGCCTGGCGCCGGCGTTCCTGCGCTTCTATCACGCGATGTATCAGACGCTGATGTTCGCGATGAACCTCGCGCTCGTCGCCAACAATATCGGCCTGATGTGGGTCGCGGTCGAGATGGCGACGCTGACGACCGTGCTGATGGTCGGCATCTACCGCACCCATGAGGCGCTGGAGGCAGCCTGGAAATATTTCATCCTCGGTAGCGTCGGCATCGCGCTTGCGCTGTTCGGCACCATCCTGGTCTATATGGCGGCGCGCCCCGTGGTGGGCGAGGGGCTGGACGGCATGGTATGGACGGTGCTGGTGAAGCACGCCGCGCAGTTCGACCCGGCGTTGCTCAACGTCGCCTTCGCCTTCCTCCTGCTCGGCTACGGCACCAAGGTCGGCCTCGCACCGCTGCATGCTTGGCTGCCGGATGCGCATGCCGAGGGTCCGACGCCGATCTCGGCGGTGCTGTCCGGCCTGTTGCTCAATGTCGCGCTCTATGCGCTCCTGCGCTTCAAGATGATGCTCGCGGTCAACTCCGCGGCGATCGCGCCGGGTCCGTTGATGGTGACCATGGGCCTGATCTCGGTGATCTTCGCCGCGCTGATGCTGTACCGGCGCCGCGACATCAAGCGGATGTTCGCCTATTCCTCGATCGAGCATATGGGCATCATCGTCTTCGCCTTCGGCATGGGCGGGCCGCTCGCGAATTTCGCAGGGCTGTTGCATATGACCATGCATTCGCTGACCAAGTCGGCGATCTTCTTCGCGGTCGGCCACATCGCGCAGGTCAAGGGCACACAGAAGATCGCCGATATCGGCGGGCTCACGGTGACCAACCCCGCGCTCGGCTGGGGCCTGATGCTCGGCGTCATCGCCATCGTCGGGCTGCCGCCGCTCGGCATCTTCATGAGCGAGTTTCTGGTCGTGAGCTCGACTTTCGCCCGCGCGCCCTGGCTGACGGTGATCCTGGTGCTCGGCATCATCATCGCGCTCGGCGGGCTTTTCCTGCGGATCGGCCCTGTGATGTTCGGCGAGCCCAAGGGCAAGACCGCGCCCGCGGAAGCCTCCTACGTGCCGATGTTCACGCATCTCGGATTGGTTCTGATGGCCGGCATCTATCTGCCGCCGGTGCTGGTCACCGGCTTCCAGAACGTCGCGAAGCTCCTGGGGTAGGCCATGGGCATCCTCGACAGCATCCCCCATGTCAATGCGGTGCCGTCGCACCGACCCTGGCCGCGCGTGGTCGTGACGGAGGCGGGCTGGCAGGCGGCGATAGATCGACTGGTCGAGGGAGGCCTCACGCTGCTCGGCTTGTGGGGCGAGCCGACCGCGGTGCATATGGCGATGCTCGATGCAGGCTCGGCCGAGATCGCCGTCGTGACCTACGAATGTACGGCCGGCGCATTTCCAAGCGTCGCCAGCCGTCATCCGCCGGCGCTTCGGCTCGAGCGGACCATCCATGATCTGTTCGGGCTTGTTCCTGCTGTCGCCGACGATCTGCGGCCATGGCTCGATCACGACGTCTGGGGCAAATCCCATCCGCTCTCGGGCCGCAACGCATCGCGCGACGTGCGGCCATACCAGTTCCTGCCGTCCGAGGGCGAGGCGTTGCACCAGGTGGCGGTCGGCCCCGTCCATGCCGGGATCATCGAGCCCGGCCATTTCCGCTTCACCGCCAATGGCGAGCATGTGGTGCGGCTGGAGCAGCGGCTCGGCTACACCCACAAGGGCATCGAGTCGCTGATGCAGGGCGCGAGCCTCGAGGCCGCGGCAAAGCTCGCCAACCGCACCTCCGGCGACAGCGCGGTGGCCTACGCTTTCGCCTTTGCCCGCGCGGCGGAAGCCGCGCTCGACATCGAGGTGCCGCGGCGCGCGACGTACTTGCGGGCGCTGATGGCGGAATTGGAGCGGCTCGCCAATCATTTCGGCGACATCGGCGCGATCTGCAACGATGCGTCGTTCGCGCTGATGCACGCCCAGACCGGCATTTTGCGCGAGCGGACCCTGCGCGCTGCGGATGCTGCGTTCGGCCACCGCCTGATGATGGACGTCGTCGTGCCCGGCGGCCTGGCGCGCGACATCGCGCCGGACGGTATCCCGGCGCTGCGAACGCTGCTTGCTGAAATCAAGAAGGTATTCCCGCTCTTGATCGAGCTTTACGACAACACCGCATCCTTGCAGGACCGCACCGTCACCACGGGCATCGTGAAGGCGGACTATGCGCGGCAGTTCGGCGCCGGCGGCTATGTCGGCCGCGCCTCGGGCCGCAATTTCGATGCACGACGCACGCTCGCTTACGCGCCCTACGATCTATTGTCGTTCGAGGTGCCGGTGCTGGAAGCCGGCGATGTCAACGCACGGGTCTGGATCCGCATCCGCGAGGTCGAGCAGAGCGTCGAGCTGATCGCGCAGATCCTCGACCTGATGGAGCCGGGCGAGATCAGGAGCGCGCCGCCGGCGGGGCGCGGTGCATGCGAAGGCCTGGCGCTGACGGAAGCCTTCCGCGGCGACGTTATGGCGTGGCTGCGGCTCGATGGTGATTTGCGCGTCGAACGCTGCCACCTGCGCGACGCGTCGTGGTTCCAGTGGCCGCTGTTGGAAACTGCGATCGAGGGCAACATCATTGCCGACTTTCCGCTCTGCAATAAGTCGTTCAACTGTTCCTATTCGGGCGCGGACCTCTAAGCCATGCGCAAGACCCTGTTCGAAAGCCTCACCCATGGTTCGCTGACGGAGCCCGCGCCGGCGCCGGACGAGTCTGCGCTGGCGGAGCTTGCAACGAAGGTCGATCGCGCCGCCCAGGCCAGGCTTGGACGTTCTCTTGCCATTCGCGAGGTCGATGCCGGGTCCTGCAACGGCTGCGAGCTGGAGATCCACGCGCTGTCCAACGCCTTCTACGACATCGAACGTTTCGGCCTGCGCTTCGTCGCCTCGCCGCGGCACGCCGACGTGCTGCTGGTCACGGGTCCGGTGACGAAGAACATGCGACAGGCGCTGGAGCGGACCTACAACGCGACGCCCGATCCGAAATGGGTCGTCGCCGTCGGCGGCTGCGCGATCGATGGCGGCATTTTCAGAGGCAGCTACGCCTGCGTTGGCGGCGTGTCCGAGACCGTTCCGGTGGATTTGCACATCACGGGCTGCCCGCCGTCGCCGACGGACTTGTTGAAGGGCCTGCTCGCGCTGCTGGAGCACGTCAGCGCCAAGGGGTGAGCTGCGCCGACGAGTTTGCGGCGCGCGCGTCCGCCTCACTCTCGGTGTCATCGCCCGCGTAGGCGGGCGATCCAGCACTCCGCGGCAGTCGTGGGATACGGAGAAGCTGCGGCGTACTGGATTCCCCGCCTGCGCGGGGAATGACACCGTCATTGGGGCAGGCGCCTCAATCCACCAAAATCACCCGGATGTCGTTCACATTCGTCAGCGTCGGGCCGGGCTGCAGCAGGTCGCCGGTCGCCTCGAAGAACGTCGTCGCGTCGTTGTTGTCGAGATAGGCCTGCGGCTGCAGCCCCTGCGCCTTCATCTTCGCGAAGGTCGCCGCGTCGATCAGCGCGCCGGCGGGGTCGGTCGGGTGGCCGGCGCCGCCGTCGGCGCCGTCGGTGTCGCCGGCGAGTGCCGAAATGTCCGGCGTGTCCCTCAACAGCGAAGCCAGCGCCAGCGCGTATTCCTGGTTCGGTCCGCCGCGCCCATTGCCGCGCACGGTGACCGTGAGCTCGCCGCCGGAGAGGATCGCGACGCGCTTGCCTTGGGCGCGTGCTTGCAGCGCCAGCCTGGCATGATCGGCGGCGACCTCGCGAGCCTCGCCCTCGAGATCGGCGCCGAGATCGATGGTCTCGTAACCGGACTCGCGCGCGAGCTTCACCGCGGCGTCCAGCGATTGCTTGGGACGCGCGATCAGCTCGAAATGCGCGCGCGCAAACGCCGCGTCACCCGGCTTGCAGCTTTCGTTATTGGGATCGTCGAGGGCGCGGCGCACGGCATCGTCGATGTCGAGCTTGTACTTGGCCACGATCGCGCGCGCGTCCGCCAGCGTCGTCGCATCGGGCACGGTGGGGCCGGAGGCGATCGCGGAAGGATCGTCATGCGGCACGTCGGAGATCGCCAGCGTGACGATCTCTGCGGCATTCCTGCCGGCGCGCGCCAGCCGGCCACCTTTGATGCGCGACAGATGTTTCCTGACCGTGTTCATCTCGCCGATCGGCGCACCCGAGCGCAGCAGCGCCTTGTTGACCGCCTGCTTCTGCGCGAAGCTGACGCCGTCCACGGGCGCGATCCAGTTCGCCGAGCCGCCACCGGTGAGCAGCACCAGCAGCAGATCGTCGGGCCCGGCCTCGCCGGCGAGCTCGAGCGTGTCGGCGGCGCCCTTCAGGCCCGCCTCGTCAGGCACGGGGTGGCCGGCCTCGACCACGCGGATGCGGCGCGTCGGCACGCCGTAGCCGTGGCGCGTGGTGGCGATGCCGACCAGCCGCTCCGGCGCGAGTTTCAGCGTGTCGAGATAGTGCCGTTCCGCCGCCGCGGCCATCGCGCCGGCACCCTTGCCGGCGGCAAGACAGATCACGCGTCCCTCGGGGGCAGGCCGCAAGTGAGGGGCCAGCACCACATTGGGATGGGCGGCGGCAACGGCGGCGTCGTAGAGCGCGCGGAGAAGTGGACGTCGGTCGGTCATTGGCGAGGCCTTCGGCGGACTGGAGTGACCGGCGAGCGCGCGATGCCGCTCGCCGCCGACCTGCCTAGCGCATCAGGCGGGAAAGCGTAAGCGGCCTTTGCCATCATTCGATTGTGCAATCGCGTGATGATAATCCGCACGAGAACCGAAAGCCCCCTGCGGCGATCTCGCAGGGGGCTCTGGATGTCAAGCTGGCAGAAGCCTAACCGCTGACGTCGGCGTTGATGATGTCGCCGAACCGTTCCCAGCTCTCACCCTTGAGGCGCATGAGCTGAAGTTGCGACAGCGGCGCAAAGTCGGTCGGGCTGGTATTGACCTTGACGCCGGGCAACAGGCCGACCGGTTCGAAATCCTTGATACCGGCCGCCTGCTTCATGATGTTCTCGCGGGTGAGATTGTCGCCGCAAGCCTTCAATACCTGCACGAGGCCTTGCGATACGATGTAGGCGTACATCACATTGAAGTCGGCTCGATTGGCGTCAGGATAATATTTGTCGAGGAACTCGTTCCAGGCCTTGATTGCGGGATCGTCTTTCCATTGCGGATCGGTAGGGTCCTTGAGGTAGATCGACGAGATGATGCCTTGCGCGTTCTCGAAGCCGGCGGGCTTTATCACGCTTCCGATCTGGGCCGAGACGTTGTTGAGGAAGTGCAGCGGCTTCCAGCCGATCTCTGCGTTCTTCTTGATCGCCTGTGCCGCGAATTTCGGTGTCGTGATGTTGAAGAACACGTCCGCACCGGTGGCCTTCAGCTTGACGATGTGGGAATCGATCGTCGGCTCCGACACTTCGTAACTTTCTTCCATGACGATCATCGACGCGGCCTTGGCGCCGAGACCATCCTTGAAACCTTTCAAATAGTCCTTGCCGTAATCGTCGTTCTGGTAAAGCACCGCGATCTTGGCATTGGGGTTATTCTTCAGAATGTATTTGGCGTAGATGATCGACTCGCTCTGGTAGTTGGGTTGCCAGCCCGTAGTCCACGGAAAATCCTTCGGATCGTTCCATTTGGTGGCACCGGTGGCGACAAAGAGCTGCGGCACCTTCTTGCTGTTCATGTATTTCTGGATCGCCGTGTTCGGCGGCGTGCCGAGAGAGTTGAAAATCAGGAGCACCTCGTCGCTCTCGACCAGCTTGCGCGCCTGCTCCACTGTCTTCGGTGGCGAGTAGCCGTCGTCATAGGAAATGAAGTTGATCTTGCGGCCGTTGATGCCGCCTTCCGCATTGATCTTGCGGAAATAGGCTTCTTCCGTCTTGCCGATCACGCCGTAGGCGGAGGCCGGTCCGCTGTAGGGCATGATGTTGCCGATCTTGATCTCGGTATCGGTCGCGCCGGTATCGTATTTCTTCTGCGCCGATGCAGTGGAGGCCGAGGCCGCAATGAGTGCAAGCGCCAGTGACGCGGCCGCAAGTTTGCCGGTGACAGCAGGCATTCCAATCTCCCTGTTTTTCTTGATGAGTGTGCGTCATTTTCTTTTTGGGCTTCTTGGCGACGCGGCGGCGATTGAATACGATTTGCGTTGCGGCATCAAGGAAAAGCCCCTGCGAGGAGGTCGCAGGGGCTGCTTCTTTAGTAGTCACGGTCGGCCATGCCGGCCTTTCAGCCGCTGACGTCGCCGCTGAGGACGTCACCGAACAGCTCCCAGCTTTCGCCCTTGAAGCGCATGAGCTGCACCTGGGACAGCGGAGCAAAGTCGGTGGGGCTGGTATTGGCCTTGATGCCCGGCAGTAGGCCGGCGGGTTCGAAGTCCTTGATGCTGGCTGCCTGCTTCATGACATTGGCGCGCGTCACATCGTCGCCACATGCCTTCAGGACGTGCTCGAGGCCCTGGGCCACGATGTAGCCGTACATCACCGCCGAATCCGTTCGGTTGGCTTCGGGATAGTACTTGTCGAGGAACGCATTCCAGGCCTTCATCGCCGGATCGTCCTTCCATTGCGGATCGGTCGGATCCTTGTAGTAGTTCGAGGAGATGATGCCTTGCGAGGCCTCGAAGCCGGCCGGCTTCATGACGCTCCCGATGGAGACCGAGACGTTGTTGAGGAAGTGCATTGGCTTCCAGCCGATCTCGTGCATCTTCTTGATCGACTGAGCCGCAAATTTCGGCGTGGTGACGTTGAAGAATACGTCGGCATCCGTCGACTTCAGCTTGACGATGCTGGAGTCGATGGTCGGCTGCGCCACCTCGTAGCTTTCCTCGACCACGATCATCGATTCTGCCTTGGCGCCGAGGCCGTCCTTCAGGCCTTTGACATAATCTTTGCCGTAGTCGTCATTCTGATAGAGGATGGCTATCTTGGCGTTCGGCTTCTCCTTCAGAATGTACTTTGCGTAGATGCGGGCTTCGGTCTGGTAGTTCGGCTGCCAGCCCATGGTCCACGGGAAATTCTTGGGATCATCCCACTTGGTGGCGCCGGTGGCGACGAAGAGCTGCGGCACCTTCTTCGAGTTCATATATTTCTGGATCGCCGAGTTCGGCGGCGTGCCGAGCGATTGGAAGATCAGCAGCACCTCGTCGCTCTCGACCAGCTTGCGCGCCTGCTCCACCGTCTTCGGCGGCGAATAGGCGTCGTCATAGGAGACGAAATTGATCTTGCGGCCGTTGATGCCGCCTTCTGCGTTGATCTTGCGGAAATAAGCCTCCTCGGTCTTGCCGATCACGCCGTAGGCGGAGGCCGGTCCGCTGTAGGGCATGATGTTGCCGATCTTGATTTCGGTGTCGGATGCACCGGTGTCGTATCTCTTCTGCGCGGACGCTGTCGTGGAAAGCGCGGCAGCCAGCACGAGGGCAGCCGAGAAGGCCCCCAATCGCACATGCATTGCAGGCATCTTGATCTCCCTGGGCAGGTTTGAATGTGTCGATTGTTCTTGTTGGGGGCGATCGTTGTCGCTCCGTCGCCTATTCAATACCTATCCACGGCCGGCAGCAAGAAGAACGCCCCGCATGAGCGTCGCAGGACCGGCGATCTTCGCGAAGACGACGCTGAATATTCCGGCGCGGGAGATTTCGTGCCGGCCGATCCACCGCTGGAGTTGCTCTGCGCAGAAGAGGCTATCTTGAATTGCGCCGCCGCGGCGCTCAGTGGCCGATGTCGCTCGAGATGATATCGCCGAACAGCTCCCACTTCCGGCCCTTGAACCGCATCATCTGGAGCTGTTCGATCGGGGCGAAATTGTCCGGCGCGGTATTAACCTTGATGCCGGGCAGCAGCGTGTCGGGTGCGAAGTCCTTCAGGCTGGCAGCCTGCTTCATGACATTCTCGCGGGTGAGATCGTCGCCGCACATCTGCAGCACCTTCACCATGGTCTGCGCGGCGGCATAGCCGAACACGACGCCGGCATCGAGCTTGTTGGCCTTGGGGTCGTATTGGGCGAGGAAGCTGTAGAACTTCTTCATGCCGTCATCGGCATCCCACTGCGGATCGGAGCCGTCCTTGATGTAGCTCGCCGACAGGATGCCTTGCGAGATCTCGAAGCCCGCCGGTTCGATCACGCCGCCGACCGAGGCCGAGACGTTGGAGATGATCTGGACCGGATGCCAGTTGATCTCTGCCGCCTTCTTGATCGCCTGCGCTGTGAATTTCGGGGTGGTGACGCTGATGAAGACGTCGGCGCCGGAGGCTTTCAATTTGACGACGTGCTCGTCGATCGCCGGCTCCGAGGTGTCATAGGCTTCTCCCAGCACGATCATCGAAGCCTTGGCCCCAAGACCCTCCTTCAGCCCCTTCAGATAGTCCTTGCCGAAATCGTCGTTCTGGTAGAGCACGCCGATCTTTCCGTCCGGCTTCTCCTTCATGACGTACTTGGCGTAGATGCGCGCCTCGCTCACGTAGCTCGGCTGCCAGCCCATGGTCCAGGGATATTGCTTGGGATCGTTCCATTTCGACGCGCCGCTCGCCACGAACAATTGCGGCACCTTCTTCTCGTTCATGTATTTGCGGATGGCGCTGTTGGTGGAGGTGCCGAGCGAGCCGAAGATCAACAGCACACCGTCGCTCTCGACCAGCTTGCGCGCCTGCTCCACCGTTTTCGGCGGCGAATAGGCGTCGTCATAGGAGATGAATTTGATCTTGCGGCCGTTGATGCCGCCCTCGGCATTGACCTTGTTGAAATAGGCCTCCTCGGCCTTGCCGATCGCGGCATAAGCGGAGGCCGGACCGCTATAGGGCATGATGTTACCGATCTTGATCTCGGTATCGGAAGCGCCGCTGTCGTATTTCTGCTGCGCCAGCACTTCGCTGCTCATTGCAGTGCACAACGCGAATGCGACGCAGAGGGTCGCAACCTGAAAACGAACGACAGTCATTGTTCTCCTACCCCGAGCTGGATCGGCGCCGCATTGAACAAGATTGCGGCCAGACGTCAACAAAAAGCCCCCGCGGTTGCCCGCGGGGGCTCTTCGCGCAGAATTGTTGCGTCAGCGTGTCATTCGGAGGCGACGTCGCCGCTGATGATCTCGCCGAACAGTTCCCACTTCTCGCCCTTGAAGCGCATCATCTGGAGCTGCGCGATCGGAGCGAAGTCGCTGGCGCCGGTGTTGATCTTGATGCCGGGCAGCAGGGTATCCGGCGCAAAGTCCTTCAGGCTCGCCGCCTGCTTCATGAGGTTGGCGCGGGTGAGATCGTCACCGCACATTTCCAGCACCTTGGCCAGGGTCGACGCGGCGCCGTAGCCATAGACCATGGAGGTGTCGGATTTGTCGGCGCCCGGCATGTACTTGTCGACGAACTCGTTCCACCTCTTCATGCCGGGATCATTGGCCCACTGCGGATCCGTCGAATCCTTGGCGTAGGCCGCCGATAGCACGCCCTGCGCGTTCTCGAAGCCGGCCGGCTTCATCACGCTGCCGACCGAAATCGACACGTTGGTGAGGATCTGGAGCGGCTTCCAGCTGAGCTCGGCGGTCTTCTTGATGGTCTGGGCTGCAAACTTCGGCGTTGTGTAGATCAAGAGCACGTCGGGATTGGCCGCCTTGATCTTGACGATGTGGCCGTCGATCGACGGCTCGGAGACCTCATAGCTCTCTTCCATGATGATCATGGACGAGGCCTTGGCGCCGAGCCCGTCCTTGGTGCCCTTGAGGTAGTCTTTGCCGAAATCGTCGTTCTGATAGAGGATCGCGATCTTGGCGTCGGGCTTCTCCTTCATCAGCCATTTCGCGTAGATGTGCGCTTCGCTCTGGTAGGAGGGCTGCCAGCCCATGGTCCAGGGGAAGTTCTTCGGATCGTTCCACTTGGTCGCGCCGGTGGCGACGAATAGCTGCGGGATCTTCTTGGCGTTGAGGTACTTCTGGATCGCCGTGTTCGAGGGCGTGCCGAGCGGGTTGAAGACGGCCAGCACCTCGTCGCTCTCGACCAGCTTGCGGACCTGCTCGACGGCTTTCGGCGGCGAATAGCCGTCGTCATAGGTTACGAAATTGATCTTGCGGCCGTTGATGCCGCCCTTGTCGTTGATCATCTTGAAATAGGCTTCCTCGGTCTTGCCGATGATGCCATAGGCCGACGCCGGACCGCTGTACGGCATGATGTTGCCGATCTTGATCTCGGTATCGGACGCGCCGGTGTCGTATTTCTTTTGGGCGAGTGCAGCGCCGGAGGTGAGGGTAATGGCCGCCGTTGCCGTGACCAGCGCGGCGGCTCGCAGTGTTCTTCCGAAAAGCAATTGGGTCTCCTTCGTTCAACAACAGTCCGTGAGAGTTTTCAGTTCTTCCTGAGCTTGCCGACGAATTGCTGGCCCAGGATCGCGACCTGCCTTGCGCCGTGCGGCACGAGGTAGATGACGAGGAACAACAGTACGCCGAACACCGCGCCGGAGAGGCCCTTGGAGATGCTTTCCGCCATGTTCGGCACGAAGATGATGAAGGCCGCACCGACGAACGAGCCGGGCAGCCAGCCGACGCCGCCGACGACCATGCCGAGGAACAGCGAGATCGCAAGCGTGATGGTGTAGCTGTCGGGAGCCACGAACTGCACGGCAATGGCGCCAAGCGAGCCGGCAACGCCGGTGATGCCGGCGGACACCCCGAAAGCCAGCGTCTTGTAGAGCGAGACGTTGACCCCCATCGAGGAGGCCGCGATCTCGTTGTCGCGGATCGCCATGAAGGCGCGGCCGGAGCGGGAGCGCAGCAGGTTCACCGAGAAGATGTAGATCGCGACCGTCACGGCGAGCGTGAAATAGTACAGCCACATGTCCTGCGACATCGGCAGGCCGAACGGCGCGTCCGGCTTGGTGACGACGAGGCCCTGCACGCCGCCGGTCCAGTGCTCGAGGAAGTTCAGCTTCAGCAGCTGCGGCATCGCGGTGGCGAGCGCGAAGGTCGCGAGCGCGAGATAGACGCCCGACAGCCGCAGCGCCGGCTTGCCGAACAGGTAGCCGAATGCGAAGCAGACCGCGGCGGAAATCGGAATGGTCAGCGCGTAGTTGAAGTTGAAGTACTCCATCAGCACCGCCGACGTATAGGCGCCGACGGCGTAGAACGCGCTCTGGCCGAGCGAGAACTGGCCGGAGCCGCCGGTCAGGATGTTCAGCGCCAGCACCGCGAGCCCGTAGATCAGGAGCATCGTCATCTGGAAGATGATGAAGTTCTTGACGAACACCGGCACGATCAACAGCGCCGCCAGCACCACCAGCGAGGTGCCGGTGCCCAGCGTCATGGCCCGCTTCGGAACCGCCTCGACCGCTTCGTGGCCTTCGGCGACGACTTCTTCTGCAGCGCTCATGATCAAACTCGCTTGACGATGTGCCGGCCGAACAGGCCAGCGGGTTTGACGACCAGGACGGAGATGATCAGCGCGAGCGCGATCGGGAGTTTCAGCTCGTTGCCGACGCCGGGGATGTAGGTGCCGGCGAGATTCTCGAAGATGCCGACCAGGAAGCCGCCGACCACGGCGCCGAACGGGCTCGACAGTCCGCCGAGCACCGCCGCGGCGAAGCCGTAGATCAGGACGCCGCCCATCATGTTGGGCTCGAGGAAGACGACGGGAGCGATCAGCATGCCGGCGATCGCGCCGATCGCGGTCGCCATGCCCCAGCCGAGCGCGATCATCCAGCTCGTGTTGATGCCGACCAGGCGGGCCGATTCAGGCACCGACGCAGCGGCCCGCATCGCCAGACCGATGCGGGTGTACTGGAAGAAGAAATAGAGCCCGAGCAGCAGCAGCACCGTGACGCCGATCATGCCCGCCTGGTGGGTGGAGATCAGCTGGCTGCCCAGGAACGGCGCGGAGCCGAACGGGGTCGGATACTGCTTGATGGTGAAATCCCAGATCAGGCCGGCCGAGGAGTTGATGATCGCAAACAGGGCGATGAAGCCGGCGACGTTGGTCAAAATCGGAGCCTTGGCGAGCGGCTTGAACAGGATGCGCTCGATCGCGATGCCGGCGACGAAGGAAAATGCCAGCGTGATCAGGAAGGCGGCCCAATAGGACACGCCCCACTGCATCAGCTGCCAGGAGATGAAGGTCGAGAACATCGCCATCTCGCCCTGTGCGAAGTTCAGATGGTCGATGGCCTGGTAGATCATGACCACGGCGAGCGCCATGCAGGCATAGATCGCGCCCGTGGCGATGCCGGCCAGGACCTGGTTGGTGAAAAGCTCCATCGTGCCGGCTCCTAGAGTATGACGGCTTCGGGTTGAACTGTGGCGAGATCGAAGATCCACCTCTCCCCAGCGGGGAGAGGTCGATTTGCGCAGCAAATCGGGTGAGGGGCCACAGCCCCGACTTGAGACCGTAACCCCTCACCCGGCGCTACGCGCCGACCTCTCCCGAAGGGAGAGGTGGACTGAGTGCGCCGATACAGTGTTGCCATCATCCGCTCCTCAATAACCCAGATAGGATTTGCGGATTTCTTCGTTGTTCGCGATGTCCTTGGCTTTGCCCGACATCACGATGCGGCCGGTCTCGATCACATAGGCATGGTCGGCGAGCTCGAGCGCGAGCTGGGCGTTCTGCTCGACCACCAGGATCGACACCTTGTCCTCGCGGTTGATCTTGCCGAGGATGCCGAACAGATCGCGCACCACCAGCGGCGCGAGGCCGAAGGAGGGCTCGTCCAGCAGCATCAGCCGCGGCCGCAGCATCAGCGCGCGGGCGACCGCGAGCATCTGCTGCTCGCCGCCGGAGAGCGTGCCGGCCTGCTGGGTGTGGCGCTGCTTCAAGACCGGGAAATGCGCGTACATGCGCTCGATGTCGGAGACGATGCCGGCGCTGTCCTTGCGGGTGATCGCCCCGAGCTGGAGGTTCTCCTCGACCGTCATGGTGGTGAAGGTGCCGCGGCCCTGCGGTACATGGGCGATGCCGAACCGCACGATGTTCTCGGTCGAGCGGTTGTTCAGCGGCTTGCCGTCGAACTCGATCGCGCCGGTCGAGCGCACCATGTTGCAGATCGCGCGCAGCGTGGTGGTCTTGCCGGCACCGTTGGCTCCGAGCAGCGTCGTCAGCGATCCCTCGTTGAGCGAGAAGGAAAGCCCATGGAGTGCCTGGACCTGGCCGTAATAGGCGCGCAGGTCCTTGACGTTGAGCAGTGTCGTCATTGGTCCTTGCTCCCGAGATAGGCCTTGATGACGTCGGGATCGGCCTGCACCTGGGCGGGAGTGCCTTCCGCGAGCTTCTTGCCGAAATTCAGCGCGACGACGTGGTCGGCAATCGACATCACGAGGCCCATATGGTGCTCGACCAGCAGCACGGTCATGTGGCGCTCATCGCGGATGCGGCGGATGAGGTCGCCCAGCACATAGACTTCCTCGTGATTGAGGCCGCCGGCGGGCTCATCGAGCAGCAGGATCTTCGGATCGGCCGCCAGCGCGCGCGCCAGCTCGACCCGCTTCTGCGTGCCGAAGGGCAGGCCGGAGACGATGGTGTGGGCGACGTCCTCGAGGTCGAGATAGGCGAGGATCTCGTGCACCTTCTTGTTGACGTCGGTCTCGCTGCGCCGGACCCAAGCAAGTTTCAGGGAGTCGCTGATGATGTCGCTGGAGGTCTTCGAATGCGCGCCGACGCGGACGTTGTCCATCACCGACAGGTTCGGGAACAGCGCCACGTTCTGGAAGGTGCGGCCGATGCCGATCTCGGCGATCCGGTGTGGCGGCCGCGACAGGATGCTGACGCCTTCCATCAGGATGTCGCCGGACGACGGCTGATACAGGCGCGAAAGGCAGTTGAAGAGCGTGGTCTTGCCGGCACCGTTGGGGCCGATCAATCCGAGGATCTGGCCCTTGTGCATGTCGAAGGACACACCGTTGAGCGCGACGATGCCGCCGAACACGACGCTGACGTCGCGAACCGCGAGCAGGGGCGATGTCCCCCGCGCGAGCTGTGCCTGCGTCATCTCGTCTCGCTCACGTCGTTCAGTGAGCGATGGGGCGATGCGAACCGCTCCCGGTGATGACAAAGGCTATCTGAACCCCTCGGCCACACGCGCAACTTTTCCTCCTGATTTCAGCTTTTTGCTGATGTCTTTTTTGGAATGCGGCATCAGACCCCCGAGCGCCGCTTCGATGTTCCTTACCATCGCTAAGAGACGCGGTCCAATGTCGTTGATCAAACGCTCTTCCGTGAAGCGGAATGCCGGCGCGCCGCAATTGAATGCGTAAGGTCCGGTTCCATCGTTGAGCTTGAGCGCGACGCCGGCCGCGCCGATATCGTCGTGCCAGTCGCCGACCGAAATCGCAAAGCCGTATTTCGCGACGGTCTCGCCGGAACGTTCCAATCCGTCGCGCATCTTCGGCCAGCGGCTGCCGTAATGTTCGCGCAGAATGCGTGACACTTCGGCGCGCCCCTCGTCGTCGAGCGCCCAGAAATAGGCGCGGCCCATCGCACTGGTTGCAATCGGCACGCGCGAGCCGACGTCAAGTTGAACGCCGAGCGTCTCGCTGCCGCGGCTCTGCCCGAAATAGATCATGCTGTGACGGTCGCGGCCGCCGACGGCGACGGCGCCGCCGGTCGCGCGCATCACTTCGTCGCGGAACGGCTCGGACAAATGCCGAACGCCCAGATTGGCCAATGCCGCGTAACCGAGCGACATCGCTGCGGGTGCGAGCTGGTATTTCTCGAACCGGGGAACCGGCGTCAGATAGCCGAGCTTGGTCAACGTGTAGGTCAGCCGCGACACCGTCGGCTTGGGCAGATTGGTGCGGGCCGCAATCTCCTGATTGCCGAGGAGGCCGTCATTGGGTTGGAACGCGCGCAATACATCCAGTCCGCGGGAAAGCGCGACGACGAAATTCCGATCGGTCGCAGTCTTCTTTCCTGTACGCTTCATCCCTGATCTGCTTCTTGCGCGGAGTCGTTGACAACGTCCGTGCTTCAAAATAACCCTGCCGTCAAGATGCGGAATTAAATTCCGCACCGCGAAATCGACAAAAGTATATAACCCCACCAAGGAGGGACACCGTGAGCGAAGTGGTCAAGCTTGAGCGTCATGACGAAGTCGGTATCGTCACGGTCAACAGCCCGCCGGTCAACGCGCTGAGTGCCGCAGTCCGCGGTGGCATCCTCGAATGCATCAAGGCTGCGGTCGCCGATCCCGCCATCAAGGGCATCGTGCTGACCTGCGCCGGCCGCACCTTCATCGCGGGTGCCGACATCACCGAGTTCGGCAAGCCGCCGAAGCCGCCCGGCCTCAACGAAGTTCTGGCCGAGATCGAGAATTCGCCGAAGCCGGTCGTTGCGGCGATCCACGGCACCGCGCTCGGCGGCGGCCTCGAGGTCGCGCTGGCCTGTCATTTCCGCGTCGCGGTGAAAGAGGCCAAGCTCGGCCTGCCCGAGGTGAAGCTCGGACTTCTGCCTGGTGCCGGCGGCACCCAGCGCCTGCCGCGCGCGGTGGGCCCAGAGCTCGCCGTCAAGATGATCGTCGGCGGCGACCCGATCGGTGCGGCGGAAGCGCTGAAGAATGGCTTGATCGAGGAGATCGTCGAGGGGCCTGCTTCCGGCGGCGAAGCCTTCGTGCGCAAGCTGCTCGCCGAGAAGCGCCCGCTGCGGCGCCTGCGCGATGACGATTCCAAGCTCGCGGCGGCCAAGGCCGACCGCTCGATCTTCACCAATGCGGTTGCGGCCATGACCAAGAGGTCGCGCGGCCTGGAGGCGCCGTTCGCGGCGGCCGACGCCGTCGGCTACGCCATTGACCTACCTTTCGACGAGGGCCTGAAGAAGGAGCGCGAGGGCTTCCTCAAGCTCGTCGCCAGCGATCAGTCCAAGGCGCAGCGTTACGCCTTCTTCGCCGAGCGCGAAGCGGCCAAGATCGCGGGCGTGCCTGAAGGCGCCAAGCCGCGTCCGGTCAACCGTGTTGCCATTCTCGGGGCGGGTACCATGGGCGGCGGCATCGCGATGTCCTTTGCCAATGCCGGCATTCCCGTCACGCTGATCGAGACCGGCGAGGAGCAGCTCAAGCGCGGCCTGGGCGTCATGCAGAAGAACTGGGAAGCGACCGCCGCGCGCGGCGGCATCCCGGCCGACGCGCCCGCCAAGCGCATGGCTCTGATCAACGGCGTCGTCGGCATCGAGAATGTCGGCGATGCCGACCTCGTCATCGAGGCCGTGTTCGAGACCATGGCGGTGAAGAAGGAGGTGTTCGGCAAGCTCGACCAGTACGCCAAGCAAGGCGCGGTGCTCGCCTCCAACACCTCCTATCTCAACATCGATGAGATCGCGAAATCGACCAAGCGTCCGCAGGACGTTTTGGGTATGCACTTCTTCTCGCCGGCCAACGTCATGAAGCTGTGCGAGATCGTGCGCGCCGACAAGACCGCGCCAGATGCGCTGGTGACTGCGGTGACGATCGCGCGAAAAATCGCGAAGGTGCCGGCCGTGGTCGGCGTCTGCGACGGCTTTGTCGGCAACCGCATGCTCGCCCAGCGCGGCAAGCAGTCGGAGAAGCTGCTGTTCGAGGGCGCGCTGCCGCAGCAAGTCGATGCCGTCGTGACGAAGTTCGGCATGCCGATGGGCCCGTTCGCGATGGGCGACCTCGCCGGTCTCGACATCGGCTGGCGCTCGCGGAAAGACCGCGGCATCAAGTCGGAGATCGCGGACGCGCTGTGCGAAGCCGGCCGCTTCGGCCAGAAGACCGGCAAGGGCTACTACAAGTACGAAGCCGGCTCGCGCGCGCCGCTGCCCGACCCTGATGTCGAGAAGCTGATCGACGAGACACTTGCCCGCCTCGGCCGCAAGAAGCGCGTCGTCAGCGACGAGGAGATCCTCGAGCGCATGATGTATCCGATGATCAACGAGGGCGCGAAGATCCTCGAAGAGGGCATCGCAGCGCGCCCCTCCGACATCGACGTGGTCTGGCTCTATGGCTACGGCTGGCCGATCTACCGCGGCGGCCCGATGTTCTGGGCCGACAGCGTCGGCCTGAAGCACATCGCCGACCGCCTGTCGTTCTACGCCAAGGAGACCAACGACCCGAGCCTCGAGCCCGCACCGCTGCTGAAGAAGCTTGCGGCGGAAGGCAAGACGTTTGCGTCGCTGGCGGCGGCGTCGAAGGCGGC
>NZ_PGVG01000090.1 GCF_002795245.1 Bradyrhizobium forestalis
GCACTTCCTGAACGCCATCATGTGGCGCTCCCGCATAGAGACGACCGCGGAAAGAACCATGAACCCGGCAGTGGATCATTTTTGTCGATCGGGGTTGACAGCGTGCCCGCGATTAAAGAACGGACGATTCTGTACTGCGCCAAACGAACGACGTAGTGGTATGCAGTCCGAACTCCGATTGGACGACCGCCTGCAAGGTGTTACAGCTCCAGGCCTACATCTTCAAGCGGCGCTGTTGGAACCCTTTGCCTCAGCAAGTACCTACTATGAGCACGCACTGCGATTCTGTCCACATCGTGACGGACCAAGGTATCGCCGTTGGGGGGCTGCGGCTGGTGCGCATGACCGCACCACTGGTCGACTACTGTGCGCCAGGGCTCATTAGCAAGGATCCGCTGGGTACCGGCTATCTGTGGCAGATGCAAATAATGGCCAAAAGGGAAGTCCCAATCCGGCCTTGAGCGGCGATATTCGGTTGTGGGATATCGAGAACAAGCATTTCGCGTTCTTGTGCGGGGCGCAGCGGACGGAGATCGCCCCTTTCGCGAATGGCCCGCGCCGGCAAAAACGCGGACGACTGGCCCGCTATCCCGTGGAGGGCTCGGCGAGCTTGGTCGCTGAAGAGTTCCGTAGCCAAGCTGAAGATGGGCTTCGTTGTGGACGAGAATGCGGCCGCACCCCGAGTGTACGCGAAGATATCAAACCGACGGTGAAGGTGATGCTGGATGCGAGTCATGCATATCATAGTGCCGCTGCAAGCCGTCTGCGGCGCATGATTGGTCGAAAGTTTGAACCTGCGGGCGCGATGAGGTTGCAGATCGAAGAGTGGAACAGGCGATGAACGGTGCTTTCGGCAACGCCTGTCCCAAGTTGGGCACGAGAGCTCACTCGTGACCTTTTCATGCTCTTGTTGTCGCAGTCGCGTTCGGGTGACGACACCTATGTCGACAGCCGGCCATGTTCCGCCGGCGAGAATTTGAAGGACCGGGTCTCTCTCGCTCCAAGCAAGGTCCGCGCAGAGCTGTTTCGGCACCATGATTACTGGGCCGCGAAGAGGCTATTACCAGAATGGCGACCTCCCTGCCTTCTCCAGGAGAAGTGATGCAGACCAATCAGATAGATGCGACGGAAGTGTTGGTTGAGGTTCCGTCAATCGAAACTTGGCTGGGCCCAGACGCAGCGAATAAGAGACATCCCGCAGTTATTTACGGAGAAATCTCGACATTGTGGGAAACATGCCACTCCAGTGCCAGGAAGGCGCGACGAAACCGAGGGCCTCTCGATGTGAAAAAGCTCGATCGATCTCCCCGCTATCCTTGATCTTCGGTCGATCGATTTAAACATCTTTTGCGGCAACAGCCCAGACACGGGCTCGCAACGCGCGTTCGGAGGCCAATTGTTCGGGCAAGCGATAAACGCAGCGTGCCGCACGGTGGAAGGCCGGCTGCCGCATTCAGATCAAGCGCTGCTCCCGTCAGATGCCGATTATCTACCGGGTCGAACACCTGCGCAGTGGCAATAGCGGTTCGTGCTGCAGCATCACCGCGATTCAATGCGGCGACCCAGTGTTATCCATCCTAATCCCGTTCCATGCCGAGGAGCAGGGCATGTTCAACCATCAGGACAAGGTGCCCGACGTTCCGCTGCCGCAAGAACTCACGGCGGAGGAGTGTTCCAGGCAGTCGATCTTTCCCGAGGCGCCAGAATTCATCCGCCGCTATTTTGCTATCGATTTGCGTCCGGCCGAGATCGGTCGTTACGTCGGCCAGAAGATCGACCACGGACGCATTCACATCTGGATCAAGATGGCGGGGAAGCTGCCTATAGCGCGACAATCTGGATGGGAAGCCGCATTGCCTCGCCTTAATTGTTACCGGATGCTGAGCGGTTGCCTCACGTAAATTGCTCCCTTGGATCGGGAACGAGGGGGGCGAAGATGGGGTGGCTAAGCATGGCGACGCGGAAGGAGCTGACGGCGGCGGCAGGCGTGCGCTATCGGACGTCGGATCGCGCGAAGAAGGCGCGGATATTGGACGTGTTCGTCGACATCACCGGCTTCCATCGCAAGCATGCGATGCGGCTTCTTCGAGGTTAGGAAGACGGACGCCCACGCCGGCGGGCGCGACGCCGGGTCTATAACGAGGCAGAACACAACGCGCTCGTGCTCCTTTGGGAGGCGTCAGACCGGATCTGCGGGAAGCGGCTGAAGGCGGTTAATGCCTGCGCTGATTGCGGCGATGGAAGGGCACGGCCACCTCGGCCTTGCCCCCGAGATCCGCGACAAACTTTTGGCAATGAGCGCTGCGACGACCGACCGCGCATTGGCGCGGGTCCGAGAAGGATTAGGTCGCAAGCGCCGACGGTACGCGACGCACTCGTTGCGTCGCAGTATTCCAATTCGGACGTCGGCAGATTGGAACGATCCGGCGCCGGGGTTCGTCGAGGCTGACCTTGTCGCGCATAGCGGTCCATCGGCGCGCGGCAGCTTCATCCAGACCCTCGTGCTCACCGACATCGCTACCGGCTGGACGGAGTGCGCTCCCCTGATCGTGCGCGAACAAACGCTGTTGAGCACGGTGTTGACGGAATTGCGCAAACAATTGCCCTTTGCACTGGTCGGCCTCGATACGGACAATGATACATGTGTTCATGAATGAGACGCTGAAAGCCTACTGCGATGCGGCCAACATCGTCTTCACGCGTTGCCGGCCCTACCGGAAGAACGACCAGGCGTTTGTCGAGCAGAAGAACGGCGCGGTCGTGCGCAGGATGGTCGGCTATCGTCGGTTCGAGGGCCTGGAGGCGGCTACACTGCTGGCTGAACTCTACCGATCGGCGCGGCTGTTCGTGAATTTCTTCCAGCCTTCGTTCAAGTTAATAGCCAAACAGCGCGACGGTGCGCGTGTGCTCAAGACGTACAGCGCGCCGACAACGCCACACCAGCGCTTGGCTGCCGACGCCCGCGCGCCCGAAGCTCGCGCCCATCTCCAGGAAATCTATGCCGCTCTCGACCCGGTCGCGTTGTTGCGCGACATCCGCGGCGCGCAGGAACGCCTCGCGGCGCTCGCGGAGACCCAGCCAGTCGCCCATCCTGCTGCAGCATCGCAATCGATCGATCTCTTTCTGGCAAGCCTACGAACCGCCTGGAAGGACGGAGCTATGCGACCGACGGATCGGCCAATCGTGAAGGCGAAGAGAGGCCGGCGCCGTCCCGACCCGCTCATCCGGGCAACGCCAGATTTGCGAAAATGGTTTGAAGCCGAGCCCTGGCGGACTGGTAGCGAACTGCTCTACCGGTTGCAGGTGGAATATCCTGGAGCCTATCCGAACAAGCTTCTTCGAACGCTTCAACGTCGCCTTAAATGCTGGCGCAGCGAGCAAGCGAACGCGTTATTGTTCGTTCCTGCAGAGAAAGCGCTGCTGGGGCACGAGGGCACAACAACCCAATGATGTGCCAGGTGCCAGCGGAGGAGGCCGGGCGCTCCGAAACCCCGGCCATCTCCGCACCCGGCCTCCTCCTCAACCCAAGCCGGGAGCAAAATAAATGAGGCAACCGATCGCACTCGGGAGCATCGATATGTGAGGCAATACGCACTTGCATCCTGATTGCCGCGCCGCAAGCTGCCCGACGATCCGGCACTGCATATATGTGCGCTGGCGTATGCTTCCGATTACTCACTACTTGATTGATGGCTCGTTATGGCCGAACCCCGTTCGATAACCGCGTGAAGCCTACAAGCCTCGACCACGCGATGTGGTTTCACCGCCCGTTCCGGGCCGACGAGTGGCTGTTTTACGCACATGATTCGCCAAGCGCACAGGGAGGGCGCGGCCTTGCGCGAGGCCTGATCTTCAGGTCCAATGGCATGCCGGTGGCCTCCGTAGCCCAGGAAGGCTCAGTGCGCGAGCGACGCTGAGCGTTTGCGCGCGTTCCCGTGATCACGAATGTGTCGCGCCAATCACGCCCGTGGCTCTGGATGGGCCAGGGCAGCTAATGGCGTTGGATCCTTCAACGCCAGATCGGGAAGTGCAGAGGGCGCCGCAAGTGCGTCGATGCTGACAAACAGGCTGAGCTGCCAAAAGCTCGGGGGCCGCGCATGACGCTGATGGGACACTGCAACATCCAACCGTCAATCCGCTTGCGATCCATCAGATAGGAGCGGAAAGCGACTCATTTGCCCTTCACGAAGGGAGAGACGCCATCGTCAACCGGCATAGATCCGTTATGTCGTACACCGGCAACTTCGTAACACGGCGGATTACTGCCGAGACAATCGGGAATGCCGCACATTCGAAAAGGATCGTTGCGATCGCCGGATGGTCGGCACGCAGACGCGCGATACAGCCGGTCAGATCCTTTTCGATAGCGATGACGTCGATTGGTGGCGTTGGCCGCTTCAGCTCGTCATGCCAGAACTTGCTGCCTTCTAGCCCACCGAGCACGATCCTGGCTCGCTCAGCTCGATCATCCACCCCAAGCAAAGTGTCTTCCCAACAGGTCGAGTCGTAAGTTAGGACCGCGATCTTGCCCCACGGCGGCGTCTGCCGGAGCAGTGCCGGTAACAAGAGCAGACTTGACAATACAACGGGAACGTTCACCGACGTCGCCACCGCCGGTTGATGTCGGATAGAGAAGCCGCAGGTCGAACTGATCGCGACCGCGCCTCGCGCGACCAGCCGCCGGGCGGCGGCGATGAAGGCTGGCTCAAGCTTTGGATCGCCGCGGACGACATTCTCCACCCAAGCTCCCGGGACGGTTTCCGAGATGGTTGGGAAGTCGAATGTTGTTGGGCTTAGCATCGAGCCCGGTACTGGAGTCGGCGGTGTGGCGACAGGCGACAAGCCGCGCTCCAGATGCAGGACTCCGAGACAGCGTGGTGTATGCGATGTCATGGCAAGAGCACCAGTTACCTGACGGCGAGGAAGAGCGTACCTATTAAGGTTGATAGTTTGAAAGATTGGCATTGCCAGAAGCTGCTGTCGGGCAGCTCGCGAGCAAAGTCAATGCAGTGCCGATGCCGTAGCAGTCCAGCGGAAGACTGGCAGATGACTTTGTGTTCCGAGACGAAGTGATCGACTTTCCGGACGCGTTGCTTAACTCTGGAAAGAAGCTGCGGACTCGTCTTCGTGATTTTTGACGACTTTCCGAGCTGGGAAGCATGTACTCTAGCACTACTTTGGCAGAATCCATTTGCGCCAGTGTTTTTCAAGGATTTGTTTTCGGCAGTATGGACACCGTTGAGACGGCGGCCGAAGGATGAGATCGACGATGGCGTGACGTACGGCGGGCATGGTTG
>NZ_PGVG01000091.1 GCF_002795245.1 Bradyrhizobium forestalis
TCGCTCGAGCGCCCCGCGGCAATCGCAGCCCAGAACGGCCTACAACTCTCTCGCAGAATTCCTTGGGACCGCGTCATCGCAACCTCCTTTGTCAAGGTGTTGCAACGACCGATTGAATTCGCCCTGGGTCGCCCGGTCAAGCCGGGCGACGACATCGACAGTGGGGGACGCACTTCGCGCCTCGCCTCCTACTGCTTCTTGATCAGGCTCCACTTCGTGATCACGGCCTCGCTCATCTGGCCGGCATCGCTGGCGCAGGCGATCTCGTCGACCTTGACCGAGATTTCCTTGCCGACGAACGACTTCAACTGCGCGGCCTGTGCGTCGCTGGAGGTGACGAGCTGGAAGGTCTCGGGGCCGGTCTCGAGATTGCAGAGCCCGTTCGGCGGCGGCAGGCGGCGCGGCTCGGAGGTGATCTGGTAGGTCGCGACGCGCTTGCCGTTCTTGACGTCGCGGACCTTCATCGCGTTGAGCTCTCCGGAGAGCACGTCGCCGGTGTTGATCGGCTTGCCGGGCTTGGACGGCGGCGGCGCCGCATCGTCCTGCTGTGCCGAGATGGCCGGAGTCACCACCAGCATCATCGTCGCGGCCAAAGCCAAGCGTGTGGCGAAAAGTTTCGTCATATCGTCCGTTCCGTAAGTTCTGGATAGCTAGAACAGGGTACGCTGCCGCATGGCGGCCGATAGCGTACCTTCATCGAGATAATCAAGCTCGCCACCGACCGGCACACCATGGGCGAGCCGGGTTACTTTTACGTTGGCGTCCTGAAGCAGGTCGGTGATGTAATGCGCCGTGGTCTGGCCGTCCACCGTCGCATTCAGCGCCAGGATGATCTCGTGCACCTGCGGATCATGCGCGCGCGCCACCAGCGCGTCGATGGTGAGGTCCTGCGGGCCGACGCCGTCGAGCGGCGACAATGTCGCACCGAGCACATGATAACGCCCCTGGGTCGCGTTGGCCCGCTCCAGCGCCCAGAGGTCGGCGACATCGGCGACGACGACGATGATGGAGGGGTCGCGCTTCGGATCGGTGCAGACGGTGCAGGGATTTTGCGTGTCGATGTTGCCGCAGGTCTTGCACACCTCGACCTTGTCGAGCGCGACCTGCAGGGCCGACGACAGCGGCATCATCAGCGCTTCGCGCTTCTTGATCAGGTGCAGCGCCGCGCGCCGCGCCGAGCGCGGACCAAGGCCCGGCAGCCGCGCCAGAAGCTGGACCAGCCGTTCTATCTCAGGACCTGCAACAGCGCCCATCTTACTGGCCGAACAGCCCCGGCGGCAGGCCGAGCCCGCCGGTGAGGGCCTGCATCTTCTCCTGCATGGCCGTCTCCGCCTTGCGGCGCGCATCACTGAGGGCGGTGACGAGCAGGTCTTCCAGCACCTCGCGCTCCTCCGCCTTCATCAGCGAGGGATCGATCTTGATGCCCTTGACGTCCATCTTCGCGGTCATGCGCACGGCGACCAGGCCGCCGCCGGAGATGCCCTCGACCTCGACGTTGGCGAGCTGGTCCTGCATCTCCTGCATCTTGGATTGCAGCTGCGCCGCCTGCTTCATCATGCCGAGAAAATCAGCCATAGCTCGCGTGTCCTTGAAAGAGGCTCAGAGATCGTCGCCGTCGGAACCGTCCAGCGGATCGTCACTGCCATAATCAGCGTTAATATTGGATTCCGGCGTCTCGGGGGCAAGCCTGCGGACTTCGACGACCTTGGCGCCGGGGAAGCGCGACAGCACCTCCTGCACGCGCGGATCGGCCTCGGCGGTACGGGCATGCTCCTGCTTGGCGGCCTGGTTCACCGAGCGCAGCGTCGGCTGGCCCTGCTCGTTGGAGACGATCACGGTCCAGCGCCGGCCGGTCCACAGCTCGAACTTCTTCGCAAGCTCCGAGATCATGGTCTTGGAAGCGTTGGGCTCGAGCGCGACCTCCAGCCGGCCCTCCTCGAAACGGACGAGGCGCATGTCGCCTTCGAGCGCGCCCTTGGTCATGAGGTCGCGCTTCTGCCCGGCGAGCGCGACGAGCTGGGTGAAGCTCGTGATGCGCAGCTGGGGAGCCGCGCCTTGCGGATCCGGCGCGGGCGCCACCATCTGCGGCCGGGCAGCGCCGCCGCCGAACGAGGACGGCGACGAGGTCGGCATGCGGACAGGGGCCGCGGACGCAACCGGCGCGGAAGGCGCGCTGCGCGCCGCACCGCCGCCGTTCACGACGGGCGAGCCGCCGCCGTTCTGCTCCAGCATCCTGATCGCTTCGTCCGGCGTCGGCAGGTCGGCGACATAGGCGATGCGCACCAGAACCATTTCGGCCGCGGCCGCAGGGCGCGTTGCGGACTGCACCTCGGCGATGCCCTTGAGCAGCATCTGCCACATCCGCGACAGCACGCGCATGGAAATCTTGGCCGCGAAGTCCCGCGCGCGAACCCGCTCGGTCTCGCCATAGGCGACGTTGTCGGCGGTTGCCGGAATGACCTTCACGCGGGTGACGAAATTGACGAACTCGGCGAGATCCGAGAGCACGACGATCGGGTCGGCGCCGACATCGTACTGGTCGCGGAACTCCTTGAAGGCGGCGGCGATGTCGCCGCGCGCCAGCGACTCGAACAGGTCGATGACGCGGGTGCGGTCGGCAAGGCCCAGCATCTGCCTGACCGCATCGGCCTTTACCTGGCCTGCCGCATGGGCGATCGCCTGGTCGAGCAGCGACAGCGAATCACGCACCGAGCCTTCGGCGGCGCGGGCGATGATGCCGAGCGCCTCCGGCTCGATCTCGACGCTTTCCTTGGCCGCGATGTTGGCAAGGTGCTTCATCAGCACGTCAGCCTCGACCCGGCGCAGGTCAAAACGCTGGCAGCGCGACAGCACGGTGACCGGAACCTTGCGGATCTCGGTCGTCGCGAACACGAACTTGGCGTGCTCCGGCGGCTCCTCCAGCGTCTTCAGGAAGGCGTTGAACGCCGCCGTCGACAGCATGTGGACTTCGTCGATGATGTAGACCTTGTAGCGGGCGCTGGCCGGGGCATAGCGCACGCTGTCATTGATCTGGCGGACATCGTCGACGCCGGTATGCGAGGCGGCGTCCATCTCCAGCACGTCCATGTGCCGGCTTTCCATGATCGCCTGGCAATGCACCCCTAACGTCGGCATGTGGATGGTCGGCCCCTTCACCGAGCCGTCCGGCATCTCGTAGTTGAGCGCACGGGCCAGGATGCGCGCGGTGGTGGTCTTGCCGACGCCACGGACGCCGGTGAGGATCCAGGCCTGCGGAATGCGCCCGGTCTCGAACGCATTGGAGACGGTGCGGACCACGGCCTCCTGGCCGATCAGGTCGTCGAAGCTGGAGGGACGGTATTTGCGCGCCAGCACCCGGTAGGGCGTGTTGCCAGCCGGGCCGGCGCTGTCAGGATTTTGGGGGGCGCCAGCGTCGGTCATCGGTCGATCCGCAATGAAATCTCTCTCGGCCGGCTTTTGCGGAAAGGAGCGCGCTGGCGGGAGGCCCGCCGACGCAATTCGCTCGGAAAAACAGGTAGGAGACTGACGAGCGACCCGATCCGGACCTCGTTAGGGCTGCTTCCTTCCGGACCTGACCCGGTTGGCGAGTGGCTCGTCCACCGCCAATCTCCCGGTCCCTATTTGGGGCCAAAGGGAGCGGAAAGCAAGCGGGTATCGGCTTGAACAGCTTGCGTTTGCCCAGCATCCGGGCAATTCCCGATCTGCCCAGCCAACAGGCTGTGCTTTCGCCGTACGGACCACCTTGCTAAGAACGCCTGCCGGAACTCCACCCAACCAGAAAAGCGATTGATCCCAATGGTTACACGTCGTGATGTTGCATCGATTGTCGGACTTGGCGCCATTGGTGCGGCGGCTGCGGGGACGCTGGCCGCCCCGGCCGTGGCCCAGACCGCCGATCCGAACGAATCGACCTTCGCCCGCATCCGCCGGACCAAGAAGATGCGGATCGGCGCGGTCGGCGGCGGCGCGCCCTATTACATGAAGGACCTCGCCTCCGGCCAGTGGAAGGGCTTTTACATCGACATTGCCAAGGGCCTCGCCGACGACATGGAGGCCGAGCTCGAGATCACCGAGACCACCTGGGGCAATTCGGTGCTGGATCTGCAGGCCAACAAGATCGACATCTTCTTCGGCCTCAACCCGACGCCGAAGCGCGCGCTGGTGATCGACTTCTCGGTGCCGGTCTTCAACAACGCCTTCGCCATCCTCTGCAAGAAAGACTTCAAGCCCAAGAGCTGGGCCGAGCTGAACTCGCCCGACATCAAGATCGCGGTCGACCAGGGCTCCTCGCACGACCAGGTCGTCAGCCGCCTGACGCCGAAGGCGCAGATCACGCGGCTGAAGACCGCGGACGATGCCACCGCCGCGCTGCAGACCGGCCGCGTCGATGCGCAGTGCCTGATCACCATGCTGTCACTGACCGTGCTGAAGAAGAATCCCTCGCTCGGCCAGCTCGTGCTGCCGACGCCGATCTTCGCGACGACGTCGAACGCCGGCTTCCGCCGCGAGACCGACAAGACCTGGCGCGACTACGTCAACACCTGGATCGACTTCAACAAGGGCCTCGGCTTCATCCGCAACGCGATCATCACGAATATGGAGCTGGTGGGCGTGACGGAAGCGGACATTCCGCCGGGGGTATCGTTGTAAAATGTGATGAAGTCAGGGCTGGCTCGCTCCGCGCACTCCGCTCTGCCCCCTCTCCCGCTTGCGGGGGAGGGTTGGGGTGGGGGTGTCTCCACAAAGAGATTCCCCAAGAGGAGAGAGCCCCCACCCGCCGCGCTACGCGCGTCGACCTGCCCCGCAAGCGGGGGAGGGGCACCGCGGACGCGGCGGCACGGGGTCGGGGTGTGGGGCGGGGGGGGGGGGGA
>NZ_PGVG01000092.1 GCF_002795245.1 Bradyrhizobium forestalis
GTACCCCATCTTGGCAGCGGTCATGTGCGACCGCATCAAAGACCGGACATATGGCCGCAATCGCTTCGATCAGAATATCATTCCGCCTCTTGCCAGCAGGGGGCCGTCCACATATGGGTCCCGGCTCTGCGCTCCGCTTGTCCGGGACACGAGAGCTCACACCGGCTGCGGCGTCCTGATCTCGCGGGGCAAAATGATCGCCGCGGCGATCGCGAGCAGGCAGAGGGCGGCGAAGGCGTGCAGCATGGTGACGAAGCCGCCCTGCTCGTAGAGCCAGGCAACCAGGCCGACGGAGGCGCCGGCGGCGGTGAAGCCGACGAAATAGCGCACCGCATAGGCGCGCGAGCGCCACTCTTCCGTGGTGTACTTGCCGACCATGGCATCGTTCACCGTGACCTGCCCGAACGCGCCCATGACGATGCCGATCGACACCACGATCAGCGGCAGGTTGGACAGGCTCGCGGCCAGATACAGGAACGGCGCCAGCATGAAGGACAGCGGCAGCGCCACCGTCTTCAGCGAATGGCGATCGAGCAGCCGGCCGATCGTGTACTGCGTCATCGCGCCGAACACGTAGACGCACGCGGCGATGACCCCGAGCAGCGCCGGGCTCTTGGTCAGGTCCGCGAGCCGCTCGGCGAACAGCTTTGGCAGCGCCACGGTGACGGCGTTGAACGTCGTCGAGATCGCGATCACCACGATCAGCAGCGACAGGATCACGCGCCACATGTCCTGTTTTGCCACCCGCGCCTGTGCCGCCGCCTGCTTTGAGCCCTTGCGGTCCTCGTGCACGACGCTCATCGCGAAGCCGATGCCGATCAGGACCGTGACCACGCCGGGAACGATGAAGGCAAAGCGCCAGCCGAGATATTGGCCGATCACGCCGGTGACCAAGGCCGACGACGCCACGCCGAGATTGCCCCAGACGCCGTTGATACCCATCTCGCGGCCGAGCCGGTCGGCATAGGACACGATCATGGCGGTGCCGACGGGATGATAGATCGAGGCGAACATGCCGATCGCGAGCAGCGCAGCGCCAAGCTGCACGGGCGTCTGCGCGAAGCCGACCGCGATCATGGAGGCGCCGATGCCGACGAAGAAGATCAGCATCATGTGGCGGCGGCTCCAGCGGTCCCCGAGCCAGCCGGTGAGCAGCGAGCCCGCACCGAAGGCGACGAAACCGGGCGTCGCGTAAGGCAGGAGTTCCGAATAGGCCATGCCGAGCGCCGGGCCCATGATGATGACGGCGGCGGCGAAGATCAGCATCGAATAATGGTCGATGAAATGGCCTGCGTTGACGAAACTGATGACCCGGCTGGGGCTGTTCATACGGAATCCTCTCCTGCTCCGAAATGAGTTATATGTCCTGCCCATGACGGGGTGCCGCCAATGACTGTCTTGGAAACGCCAATCCTCCGGGAGGTCCGGAGCAATCACCGCTCGCCCGCCGGCGTCCACCTGGTCGCCCGCGATTATCCCAGGGGGATGCGGATCGAGCCGCATTTGCACCGCGAGGCGCAGCTGATCTATGCCGCGAAGGGCACGATGCAGGTGACGACGCCCGGCGGACGTTGGCTGGTGCCGCCGGACCGGGCCGTCTGGGTGCCGGCCGGGCTCGAGCACGCCATCGACCTGCTCGCCGACATCGAGATGCGCACGCTGTATTTCGACCTGGCTTGGCTGAAGCGCGAAAAGCGCTATGACGGCCTGACCAGGGAATTCGTGGTGCGGGTGTCGCCGCTGCTCAATCAGGCGATCCTGGCGCTGTTCGACGCGCGCAACACCGAGGAGCGCACCGAGCTGCTGGTGCGCCTCGTCATGCTGGAATTGCACCAGGCCGAAGATTCCGCGACCTTCGTGCCGCTGCCGCATGAACCGCGCTGCCGCCGCGCCGCGATGATCGTGCTCGACGATCCCACCGGCCTGCACGACATCGATACCCTGGCGCGCGAGGTCGGAACCTCGGCGCGCACGCTGTCGCGGCTGTTCTCGAGCGAGACGCAGCTGAGCTTCAAGAGCTGGTGCCAGCGCGCGCGGATCGCGGCTGCGATCCAGCGCCTGTCGACGGATGCCAACGTGTCGGTGAAGCAGCTCGCGACCCAGCTCGGCTATGCCAGCGTGCCGGCGTTCTCGGCCGCGTTCCGCCAGGTGACGGGGCGTACCCCGACGGAGTTTGCCACACACTCGGCGTCATCGCCCGCCTAGTGCGCAATTGCGCACAGGGGCGGGCGATCCAGTATTCCAGAGACGGCGCGGCTAGAACCGAGCAGCCGCGGCGTACTGGATGCCCCGCCTACGCGGGGCATGACAGTGTACCGTGGAGTGCATGGCACCACTAAAGATACGAAACGCCCCTGCTTGATTGTGATCGGCTTCCACCCAAATCCCGTGTAAGCTTCCGCATCGCACAAACCTGACACGAAAGCCCAGATGGCCAACGCCTTCTTCTCCGACCTGCTCGCCACCATCTCCGAGCGCGGCCGCACGCTGCTTCGCCGCGGCGACGCCTCGGGCACCAGACGGGATGCCGATGGACTGCTCGAGCTTTGCGGCGCGCTGCTGTCCGGCCGGGGCGAAGCGTCCGGCACCGCCATGGCGCGCGAGGTGCTCGATCTCTATCGGGAGCTGGATGCGGCGGGACGCCGCGCCTTCTTCGAAGGACTGGTGCACTTTTTCGGCCCCGACCGGGAACGATTGTCCAAGGCGATCGAGCAATGGCGCGCGACGCCGAGCGACGAGGATGCCAGCGCCCTGCACTTCGCCTCCGAGCCGCGGCGGCAGGAGCTGATCCGCCGTCTCAACCGTGCGCCGGGCGGTACCGGCGATCTCGTCAACATGCGCGCCGATCTGCTCGGCATGATGAACGGACACACCGATCTCGCCGCGCTCGACCGCGACGTCTCGCATCTTCTCTCTTCGTGGTTCAACAGGGGGTTTCTCGTGCTGCGCAGGATCGACTGGTCGACCCCGGCCAACATCCTCGAAAAGATCATCCGTTACGAAGCCGTGCACGAGATCTCCGACTGGGACGATCTGCGCCGCCGCATCGATCCCGTCGACCGCCGCTGCTACGCCTTCTTCCATCCCGCGATGGTGGACGAGCCGCTGATCTTCGTCGAGGTGGCGCTGACCGAGACGATTCCCGGCGCGATCGCGCCGCTGCTCGCGGTCGACCGCCAGCACCTTCCCATCGCGAAGGCGCGCACCGCCGTGTTCTATTCGATCTCCAACACCCAGCGCGGCCTTGGCGGCATCTCCTTCGGCAGCTTCCTGATCAAGCAGGTGGTGGAGGAGTTGCGCCGCGAGCTCCCGAAGCTCGACAGCTTCGTGACGCTGTCGCCGGTGCCCGGCTTCATGGCCTGGGTGAAGCAGGACAAGGACCTGCCGCTGTCGGACGAGGACCGCGAGATGCTGAAGCGCCTCGACGATCCCAAATGGTTCGAAAACCCGGAGACGGCAGCGCTGCTGCGCAGTGTGCTGGAGCCGCTTGCCGCCCACTACTTCCTGAGGGCGCGCACGCCAAAAGGCCGGCTGATCGATTCCGTCGCCCGCTTCCATCTCGGCAACGGCGCGCGGCTCGAGCGCATCAACTGGTTAGGGGACCTCTCGCCGAAGGGCATGCGCGAGTCGGCGGGCATCATGGTCAACTACCTCTACCGCCTCGACGACATCGAGAAGAACCACGAGGCCTACGCCAATGACGGCGAGGTGGTGGCGTCGAGCGCGGTGAAGAAGCTGCTGAAGGGCGAGGGACGCCGGCTGCTGGATATGCGGTTGTCGTAAGGGACCGAGATATAGCTGCAAAGACGGCGTCATCGCCCGGCTCGACCGGGCGATCCAGTATTCCAGAGGCCAGCGTCGGAGAACTCGCTTTAGCCACAACCGCCGCGGCGTACTGGGCGAATTCAATCGGTCGTTGCAACACCTTGACAAAGGAGGTTGCGATGACGCGGTCCCAAGGAATTCTGCGAGAGAGTTGTAGGCCGTTCTGGGCTGCGATTGCCGCGGGGCGCTCGAGCGAGGA
>NZ_PGVG01000093.1 GCF_002795245.1 Bradyrhizobium forestalis
GCCTCGGAGGATGGACCGGCTACGCCTCGGAGCGGCCACCAGGTCCCATCACTATGCGCAGAGGGTGGCACCGCTTCAAGCAAATGTCAGCCGGTTGGAGGCTCCGAGATATGTGCACGCCTTAGCCCCTTGTGGGAGAGGGTGGCTTCGCAAAGCGAAGCCGGGTGAGGGGCTCTCTCCTCACGGATAATCGTGCGAGTGGAAAGAACCCCTCATCCGGCGCTTCGCGCCACCTTCTCCCACAAGGGGAGAAGGGAAGAACGATTACGCCACCTTGCTCGATCCCTGCGTGATCAACCTCGCCGCCCTCTGATCGCGCGCGTAGATCCAGAGCCAGCTCAGGGCGACGCTGAGGCGGTGGCGCAGGCCGATCAGGAAGTAGATGTGGGCGATGCCCCAGATCCACCACGCGATGGTGCCGCGCAGCTTGACCTTGCCGAAGTCGATCACCGCAAGCCGCTTGCCGATCTGCGCGAGACTGCCGGCGTGCTTGTAGCGGAACGCGCCCTTCGTCTCTTCGCGCAGCCGAGCTTTGATGGTCTCTGCGACATGGCGGCCCTGCTGCTTGGCGGCCGGCGCGATGCCGGGCACCGGCTTGCCGTCCCAGGCGTTGATGCTGACGGTGTCGCCGATCGCAAAGATCTCGGGATGGCCGGGGATGGTCAGGTCGGCCTCGACCAGCACGCGCCCGGCGCGATCGCTGGGTGCGCCCAGCCACTCCGCGGCGGGCGAGGCGCGCACGCCGGCGGCCCAGATCCTGGTCTTTGCCTCGAGCAGCTTGCCGCCGAACACGACGCCCTCACGATTGATCTCGGTGACGGCTTGGCCGAGCACGACCTCGACGCCGATCTTTTCCAGCGAGGCCTGTGCGTAGGCCGACAACTCGTCCGGAAAGCCCGCGAGCACGCGCGGGCCGGCCTCGATCAGCACGACGCGCGCCTTGCGGGTGTCGATGCTGCGGAAGTCGGCCGGCAGGGTGTGATGCGCCATCTCGGCGATGGTGCCGGCGAGCTCGACGCCGGTCGGGCCGGCACCGACGATGACGAAGGTCAATCGCGCGGCGCGCTTCTGCGGATCGGTCTCGCGCTCGGCGCGCTCGAATGCCACCAGGATGTGCCGGCGCAAGGTGGTCGCATCCTCCAGCGTCTTCAGACCTGGCGCCCATGCCTCCCACTCGTCATGGCCGAAATAGGCGTGCCGCGCGCCGGTGGCGAGCACCAGCGTGTCGTAGGGCACCTCGCTGCCGTCGTCGATCAGCACGCAGCGACGCGCCGTGTCGACACCGCTCACTGTGGCAAACAGCGTCGTCACCTCGCGCCGGTCGCGCATCAGATGCCGAATTGGCCAGGCGATCTCGCTAGTGGCGAGTGAGGCGGTCGCGACCTGGTACAGCAGCGGCTGAAAGAGATGATGGTTGCGGCGGTCGATCAGCGTGATCTCGACCGGCGCGCCCGCCAGCCGGTAGGTCGTCTCCAGCCCGCCGAAGCCGGCCCCGACGATAACGACGCGATGCGGTGTCGTGGTCATGATGCGCCCTCGAGTTTCGCTGCTTCTCTCTCCTTCATTTAAGTGCGGATTGGGTGCCGCGGTCCAATAGCCGTCATCAATCGATGGATAGTGTTGGAGTATCGGCGCGAAAAAGCGTCGCAGCCTCGGTCAAAGTGGGTAGAATTATATTTCTTGCCATCGCCGATCGAGGCGAAATATGGTGCAGGGGCGGGCCCTGAGCCATTGGCGGCTCGGCAGATTTTGCGTTCAATAGAGACAGGCCCGGAGCGGCGATCACCCCGTTTCCGGGACCGATACGATAATGAGGAGGGGAGTGGTTATGAGGACGGCATTTTGGCTGGCGGGCGCAGCGGCGCTGGTGCTGGCAAATCAGGCATTCGCCGGCGCCACCATCAAGATCGGTTTCGTCTCGCCCTTCAGCGGCCCGACCGCCGTGATCGGCAACGACATGCGTAACTCCTTCGAGCTCGCGCTCGACCATCTCGGCCGCAAGATGGGCGGCAAGCCGGTCGAGGTGATCTACGAGGACGACGGGCAGAAGCCCGATGTCGGCAAGCAGAAGACCGAGAAGTTGGTGCAATCCGACAAGGTCGACTTCATCGTCGGCTATATCTGGTCGAACGTGCTGTTGGCCTCGCTCAAGACCGCGGTTGATTCGAAGACCTTCCTGATCTCGGCCAACGCCGGCCCGTCGCAGCTCGCCGGCGAATTGTGCTCGCCTTACGTGTTTTCGACCTCCTGGCAGAACGACCAGACCCCGCAGGCGGTCGGCACTTATATGAACCAGAAGGGCGTCAAGTCGGTGTTCCTGATCGGCCCGAACTATGCCGCCGGCAAGGACATGCTGGCCGGCGTCAAGAGCACTTTCAAGGGCCAGGTCGTGGGTGAGGAATACACGGTGTGGCCGAGCCAGCTCGACTTCTCCGCCGAGCTCTCCAAGGCGCGCGCCTCCGGCGCCGAGTCGATCTTCGTGTTCTACCCCGGTGCCGCCGGCGTGCAATTCCTCAATCAATATGCGCAGGCCGGGCTGAAGAGCACGATGCCGCTCTACACTGCCTTCACCATCGACGAGCTCTCGCTGCCGCTGCAGAAGGAGAACGCGCTCGGGGTGCCCGGTGCGCAGCAATGGGTCAACGACCTCCCCAACGAGCAGAACAAGCGCTTCGTCGCCGACTACCGCAAGAAGTATACCGGCCTGCGCCCGACCTTCTACGGCGCGCAGTCCTATGACGCCGCGAACCTGATCAACAGCGCCGTCGTCGCCGTGAAGGGCGACACCTCGAAGAAGGACGAGATGAAGGCCGAGATGGAGAAGGTGAACTTCAAATCAGTGCGCGGCGCGTTCAAGTACGGCAACAACCACATCCCGATCCAGAGCTTCTATCTGCAGGACGTGGTCAAGGATTCCGAAGGCCAGCTCGCGCTGAAGACCGTCGCCACCATCGTGGAGAACGATCAGGATCGTTTCCACGACAAGTGCAAGATGAAGTGAGCTCTTGCTTCCCCCCTCTTCCCGCTTGCGGCAGGGCTATCGCATATGGGGTGCACGATGCGGCGGCATCGGCACTGGGCTCCCTCCCCCGCATGCGGGGGAGGGTCGGGGAGAGGGTGTCTCCGCGTTGGGGTTGTTGAGAATTTGTCGAGTATGTCCCTGCGCGGCGAGAGCCCTCACCCGCCGCGCTCTGCGAGCGCGTCGGCCTCTCCCGCAAGCGAGAGCTTTGCGCAATGTCTTGTGCGGGAGTGAGGTTTGATTTCGGGCTTTTTTTGAACGACCTCGGGCGTCGGGCGCGAAGTGGACAGGTCCGTTTTCGCGGCCGATCGGTGGTGGCGGTCGATGGCAGTCATGCTGCGGCCCCTACGGGCTGCAGTACCGCCC
>NZ_PGVG01000094.1 GCF_002795245.1 Bradyrhizobium forestalis
GCTGGCTGCGCCGGACGATGAGGCGTATGCGCATCGCGCCTATGAGCCGCCGCAAGGCGAGATCGAGATCACGCTGGCACAGATCTGGGCCGAGCTTCTGGGTGTTGAGCGGGTCGGACGCCACGACCACTTCTTTGCGCTTGGCGGCCACTCGCTCTTGGCGGTGCAGCTGTTGAGCCGGGTCTCGCAGGCCATTGGCTTCACACTGCCGCTGACCATGCTGTTTGCCAAACCGGTGCTGGCCGATCTGGCCGCCAGTATCATGGATGAGTTGAGCCGCTCCGGCGCGCAAGACCCGCCAGCCATTGTGCCGGTGTTGCGTGAAGCGCCGCTTGTGCTGTCGTTTGCGCAGCAGCGGCTGTGGTTTTTGGCGCAGCTGGATCAGAGCAGCACGAACTATCACATTCCGCTCGGGTGGCGGCTCAAGGGTGGGCTCGACCGCAGCGCCTGGCAGCGCAGCCTTGACCGTGTGTTGGCGCGTCATGAGGCGCTGCGCAGCGTGTTTGTCGCGCCGGAGGGCAAGCCCTGGGTGGAGCTGCTGCCGGAGGATGCGGGGCTGCCGGTTGTGGAGCACGATCTGCGGGACAGGCCGGATGCGGACGAGGCGCTATTGGGTCTGTGCAGGGAAGAGGCGCACACGCCGTTCGATCTGGCGCGTGGCCCGCTGATCCGCGGCCGGCTGATCCGGATCTCGGATGAGGAGCACGTTTTGCTGCTGACGCAGCACCACATTGTCTCGGATGGCTGGTCGCTGGGCGTGTTGGTGCGTGAACTCAGTCAGCTGTACCGGGCGTTCGTGGCCGGAGAAGGCGATCCGCTGCCGCCGCTTGCAATCCAGTATCCGGACTATGCCGCCTGGCAACGGCAGTGGCTGTCGGGCGAGCGGCTGCAGAGCCAGGCGCACTATTGGCGCAACAATCTATCTGGCGCGCCGGCCCGTCTGGCGCTGCCGACAGATCGGCCTCGGCCGGCCGAGCAGTCGTTTGCCGGGGCCAGTGTGACGGTCGTGATCGATGCGGATCTGACGCGGGATCTGAAGCGGCTGAGCCGGCAGCATGACACGACCTTGTTCATGACGGTGCTGGCGGCCTGGGCGGCGCTGCTGTCGCGTCTGTCAGGGCAGGACGACCTAATGATCGGCGTGCCGAGCGCCAATCGCGGTCGCCGCGAGGTCGAAGAGCTGATCGGCTGCTTCGTCAACACCCTGGCGCTGCGGCTTGACCTGTCGGGCGAGCCGAGCGTGGCGGACCTGTTGGCGCGGACGCGGCGCTCGGCCTTGGGAGCGCAGGAGCATCAGGACCTGCCGTTTGAGCAGGTGGTGGAGATCGTGCAGCCGCCACGGCGTCTTGATCACACCCCCTTGTTCCAGGTGATGCTGGCCTGGCAGAACAACGCCGCTGGGACGTTCGACCTTCCTGGGCTGATGGTGGAGGCGGCGGCAGACGGCTTCGATCAGGTCAAGTTCGATCTGGAGCTGAGCCTTGGCGAGCAGGGTGAGGTGATCGCTGGGACGCTGGGCTATGCCACGGCGCTGTTCGATCAGGCGACCATCGAGCGGCAACGAGGCTATCTGCTGGCGCTGCTGCGCGCGATGGTTGCCGATGCGCAGCAAGCGGTCGGGCGGATTGAGCTGCTGCCAGCCGACGAGCGGGCGTATCTGCTGGAGGAACTGAACCGGACGGCGGTGACGTATCCTGAGCAGCTGTGCATCCATGAGCTATTTGAGGCGCAGGTGCGCCGTGCGCCGGATGCGGTGGCGGTGGTGTGCGCGGAGGAGCGCGTCAGCTATGGCGAGCTCAATGCGCGGGCCAACCAGCTGGCGCATCATCTGATCGCAATTGGGGTGAAGCCGGATCAGCCGGTGGCGATCTGCCTGCAGCGCAGTCCGATGATGGTGGTGGGGCTGCTGGCGATCCTCAAGGCGGGGGGCGCCTATCTGCCGCTGGACCCGGCCTATCCGCCGGCGCGGCTGCGGCAGGTTCTCGACGATGCGGCGCCGCGAGTGCTGCTGGCCGATGCAGCGGGGCGATCGGCGCTGGGCGACGATGCGTTACGCGATCTGACGGTGGTGGATCTGGCGGCGGCGCCGGAATGGGCAAATCTGCCGGAATCGGATCCGGACCCGCGTGCGCTCGGCCTCACCTCACGCCATCTCGCCTATGTGATCTACACCTCCGGATCCACAGGCACCCCCAAGGGGGTCATGGTCGAGCATCGCGGCTTGGTCAATCTCAGCTTGGCTCAGATCGGGCTTTTTGGTGTTTGTTGCAGCAGCCGCGTGGTGCAGTTCGCCTCCTTCGGTTTTGATGCAAGCGCCTCGGAGCTTGTTATGGCGTTTGGTTCGGGAGCCACATTGCATTTGCCTGCGGATGAGCTCCGTCAAGCGAGTAACAAGCTATCGGATTATCTGCGAAGCGAAGCCATCACGCACGCGACGCTGCCTCCAGCCTTGCTTCAGGGAAGCCAGAAGCTGGAAGACTTGGGATCGCAAGTTCTCATTCTTGCTGGAGAGCTGCCGAAGGCAGAACTCATCCGGAGTCTGGCTCCAGCATCCATTATCAATGCTTATGGACCTACCGAAGCAACAGTTTGTGCGGCGACCTGGAGTTGCCCCGATGGGTTTGATGGGGCCATTGTCCCGATTGGCCGCCCGATTGCGAACACGCGCGTGTATCTGCTGGACGGTCATGGCGGGCTGGTGCCGTTCGGTGCGGTGGGGGAGCTCTGCATTGGCGGGGCGGGGGTGGCGCGCGGCTACCTGAACTGCCCTGAGCTGACCGCGGGGCGGTTCATCGCCAGTCCCCTTGTGGACGGCGACCGGCTGTACCGGACCGGCGACCTGGCACGCTACCTGCCGGACGGCAATCTGGAGTTTTTGGGCCGCAACGACGAGCAGGGGAAGAACCGCGGCTTCCGGATCGAGCCGGGCGAGATCGCGGCGCGGCTTTGCGAGCACCCGTTCGTGCGCGAGGCGGTGGTGGTGGCGCACGAGGGCTCCGGCGGCGAGCAGCGTCTTGTCGCCTATGTGGTGTCGCCGGAAGCAGCTTCGGACGGGCTGGACGGAAGCGAGCTTGCCGGCGCCTTGCGCGCGCACATAAATGCGCACCTGCCGGACTACATGGTGCCATCGGCGTTCGTGCGGCTGGCGGCGCTGCCGCTGACGGTGAATGGCAAGCTGGACCGCAAGGCGCTGGCTGCGCCGGACGATGAGGCGTATGCGCATCGCG
>NZ_PGVG01000095.1 GCF_002795245.1 Bradyrhizobium forestalis
TCCTCGCTCGAGCGCCCCGCGGCAATCGCAGCCCAGAACGGCCTACAACTCTCTCGCAGAATTCCTTGGGACCGCGTCATCGCAACCTCCTTTGTCAAGGTGTTGCAACGACCGATTGAATTCGCCCAGTACGCCGCGGCCTAACGTTTTAACCACAACCGTCTCGGAGTACTGGATCGCCCGGTCAAGCCGGGCGATGACGGTGGAGGGTGTGGCGGACAGCGATGCCTAAGCCAAGAAGAACTCGCGCAATGCCCGCGCGGTCACCTCCGGGTTCTCCTCGGTGAGGAAGTGCCCGGAGTCCACCGGCATGCCGTCCACATTGACCGCCCATTGCTTCCACGTGTCCAGCGGCGTCGCGGCGGCCTGCGCGATGCCGGCATTGCCCCACAGCGCCAGCATCGGCACCGTGATCTTCTTGCCGGCCTCGAAATCGGCCTTGTCGAGGTCGTAGTCGAAATAGGCGCCGGCGCGGTAGTCCTCGCACATCGCGTGCACCCGGGCGGGATCGCGGAACGGGGCGATGTAGTGTTCGAGCGCGCGCGGGTCGATCGCGTCCAGCGTCTTCGATTTGGTCTGGCTCGCCATCTTGAAGCGCAGGAAGAACTCGCCATTGCTCGAAATGAGCGTCTCCGGCAGCGGATAAGGCTGGGCCAGGAAGGTCCAGTGATAGATCTTCAAGGCATAAGCGCGGTTCATCCGCTCCCAGTAATTATAGGTCGGCAGGATATCGAGCACGGCGAGTTTTGATAGCCGACCTGGATGGTCGAGCGCCAACCGATACGACACACGGCCGCCGCGGTCGTGGCCGGCAAGCGCGAAGTGCACATGGCCGAGGCGCTCCATCGCCTCGACCATGGCTTTCGCCATCGCGCGCTTGCTGTAGGGCATGTGCAGCGCATCGCTCGCGGGCATGTCGGACCAGCCGTAGCCCGGCAGGTCGGCGATGATCAGCGTGAAATGGTCGGCAAGCTCAGGTGCCACCTGGTGCCACATCACGTGGGTCTCGGAGAAGCCGTGCAAGAGCAGCAGCGGCGGGCCCTTGCCGCCGACGCGGGCGAAGATGCGGCCGAAGGAGGTGTCGATCCATTCGGCGGCAAAACCCGGATAGAGGTCGGCGAGATCGGACATCTTTTTGCATCCTTATGTGGTCAGTCGAGGGGCCGCCCCGACACAACAAAATGTCGAAAACAACCCCATGCACAGTAGCGGTATTATCTGCGGGGCTGCTAACCCCAACAGCTGATTGCACATTCTGGAGTGTCGATGTGGCGGCGCGGTGACACCAAACATCGAGATTCCAGATCGGCGCGTTTGCGCGCCGTCCGGAATGACGCACTAGGTCCTGGCCTTCTCCGCCTCCACCGCCTGCCAGCCGATGTCGCGGCGGCAGAAGCCTTCGGGCCAGACGATGCGGTCGACGGCCTGATAGGCGCGGCTCTGCGCTTCCGTCACGGTCTTGCCGAGCGCGCAGACATTGAGCACGCGGCCGCCATTGGCGAGGATGGCGCCGTCCTTCGCGACCGTGCCGGCGTGGAAGATCTCGACGCTCTCGACCTTCGCGGCGTCATCGAGCCCGCCAATCCGCGTGCCCTTCTGGTAGTCGCCGGGATAGCCCTTCGCGGCCATCACGACGGTGAGCGCGGATTCCGGATACCAGCGCAGGTCGAAATGCTTCAACTCGCCGTCGCAGGAGGCGAGCAGCGCCGGCACGATGTCCGACATCATGCGCAACATCAGCACCTGGCACTCGGGATCGCCGAAGCGGACGTTGAACTCGAACAGTTTTGGCCCCTGCGTCGTCAGCATGATCCCGGCATAGAGCACGCCGCGGAACGGCGTGCCGCGCTGCTTCATGCCTGATACCGTCGGCAGGATGATCCTGTCCATGATCGCGTCGTGGATCGCAGGCGTGACCAGCGGGGTCGGCGAATAGGCGCCCATGCCGCCGGTGTTCGGGCCGACGTCGTGGTCGAACACGCGCTTGTGGTCCTGGGCGGAGGCGAGCGGGATCGCCGTCTCGCCGTCGCACAGCGCAAAGAAGCTGATCTCGCGGCCGGGCAGGAATTCCTCGATCACGACTTCAGCGCCGGCCTCGCCGAAGGCGCCCTCGAACATCATGGCGATGGCGTCCTCGGCCTCGCGCAAGGTCTTGGCGACGACGACGCCCTTGCCGGCGGCAAGCCCGTCGGCCTTGACCACGATCGGCGCGCCCTGGCTCAGCACATAGGCGCGCGCGTCCTCAGGCTTGGTGAAGCGCTTGTAGGCACCGGTCGGAATGCCGAACTCGGTGCACAGCGCTTTGGTGAAGCCCTTGGAGCTTTCGAGCTGGGCGGCGACCTTGCTCGGGCCGAACGCCTTGATCCCGGCGGCGGTGAGATCGTCGACGATGCCGGCCGCCAGCGGCGTCTCCGGGCCGACCACCACGAGCTCGACCGCGTTCCTCTTGCAGAACTCGATCACGGCGGCATGGTCGGCAACATCGAGCGCCACGCATTCCGCCTCCCGCGCGATGCCGGCATTGCCGGGCGCGCACCAGAATTTGGTCACCAGGGGAGAGGCCGCGATCTTCCACGCCAGAGCATGTTCGCGGCCGCCGGAACCGAGCAGGAGAATGTGCATCGAAGGCTCAAGATGAGGGGTTTTGCTGGGGGCGGAGGTCGCACGAATCGGGG
>NZ_PGVG01000096.1 GCF_002795245.1 Bradyrhizobium forestalis
GTATCCCTCCATTGAGTGCCGCCTTGTTTGACGAACGCGATCGCTGCAGGTCCTAGGGGTAATCCTAGGAGAAGCGCTATGACGATTTCGAGGGCGGAGGTGATCACATCGGTAGAGCGGCGGCGCCGGTGGTCGCAGGATGAGAAGGAACGGCTTGTTGCAGCATCGCTCGAGCCCGGAGCCAGTGTTTCCGAGGTGGCTCGGATGGCCGGCCTTCATGTGAGCCAGCTGTTCAGGTGGCGCAAAGAGCTTTGCAAGCACGGTGAAGCGAGTATTGCGCCGTTCGTGCCGGTCGAGATTGGGCCGTCTGTGCCGCCGCGGGAGGTGGCCGAAGCGCCATTGACGACGACGGCGGCGCGTCGACGGAAGAGCTTGGGCATTATCGAGATTGATCTGGGTAGCGGGCACCGCATCCGGGTCGATGGCGACGTTGATGGAGACGCCTTACGTCGCGTTCTCGATGCTTTGGTCCGCCGATGATTCCGGTTCCGACGGGTGCGCGAGTGTGGCTCGCGACAGGCTACACGGACATGCGCCGAGGCTTTCCGTCGTTGGCACTCCAAGTGCAGGAGGTGCTGCGCAAAGACCCGCTCAGCGGTCATCTGTTTGTCTTCCGCGGTCGCCGGAGCGATCTTGTGAAGGTGATCTGGCACGATGGCCAAGGAGCATGCCTGTTCACCAAAAGACTCGAGAGAGGAAGGTTCATCTGGCCCTCGGTTGCGGGCGAAGCGGTGACGATCTCGCCGGCACAGATGAGCTACCTGTTGTCCGGAATCGATTGGCGCAACCCTCAAGAAACCCGGCGTCCGACGCGGGTCGGATAGGTGTTTTGGGTTTGAATCTGCTGCTTGATCTGATTCAATGGCTTCATGATATCGAAGCCGGACGACCTTCCATCGGACCTTGTCAGTGCACTGGCAGCGCTGCAGGCCGAGCGTGAGGCGCGGCTGCGAGCCGAGGCGATGGCTGCCAGTGCGCGAGCGGAGCTGTCGGATAACGCGGCGCTGATCGCGCATCTCGAGCTGCGGATCGAGAAGCTCAAGCGCGAACTGTACGGGCAGCGCTCCGAGCGCACGTCACGGCTGCTCGAGCAGCTGGAATTGGAGCTCGAAGAACTCGTCACCACGGCGAGCGAGGATGAACTAGCCGCGCGGGCCGCGGCGGCGAAAGTCCAGAGCGTGCGCGCCTTCACGCGCAGGCGGCCGGTGCGCAAGCCCTGGCCGGATGACATCGAACGCGAGCGCGTCGTCATCGAGGCTCCAACGATCTGCGCCTGCTGCGGCGGATCGCGGCTGGCGAAGATTGGCGAGGATGTGACCGAGACCTTGGAGGAGATTCCGCGCCGGTTTAAGGTCATCGAGACGGTACGGGAGAAGTTCACCTGCCGCGATTGCGAGAAGATCAGCCAGCCGCCGGCGCCGTTCCATGCCACGCCGCGCGGCTTCATCGGTCCGCAATTACTGGCGACGATCCTGTTCGACAAGTTCGGCATGCATATCCCGCTCAACCGCCAGAGTGTGCGCTTTAAGGCCGAGAAGATCGACCTGCCGCTGTCGACGCTGGCCGACCAGGTCGGCCACGGGACCTTCGCCGTCATGCCGCTCCTCCTGCTGATCGAACGCCATGTGCTGTCGGCCGAGCGCCTGCATGGCGACGACACCACCATCCGCATCCTGGCCAAGAGCAAGTGCACGACCGGCCGGATCTGGACCTATGTGCGCGACGATCGGCCCTACGGTGGACCTGCGCCGCCGGCGGCGATCTATTACGCCTCGAGCGACCGACGGGGCGAGCATCCCCAGAAGCATCTGGCCGCCTTCGCCGGTATCCTGCAGGCGGATTGCTATAGCGGCTTCGAGCCCTTGTTCGACCCGCAAAGGAAAGCGATGCCGATCACGCCGGCATTCTGCTTCGCCCATGCGCGGCGAGGCTTCTTCGAGCTGGCCGACATCGAGAAGAACGCCAGGGAAGGCAGCAAGGGCAAACCGGTCTCCCCGATCGCGCTGGAGGCGGTCAGACGCCTCGATGCGTTGTTCGAGATCGAGCGCGCCATCAACGGCCGCAGCGCCGACGCGCGCCGTGCCGTGCGCCAGGAGAGAAGCAAGCCGCTGCTCGACGACATGCACGCCTGGCTGCTGCGCGAGCGAGAAACCCTCTCGCGCTCCTCCGAGGTCCTGAAGCCCATGAATTACATGCTCAGGCGCTGGAACGACTTTGCCCGCTTCCTCGACGATGGCAGGATCTGCCTCAGCAATAACGCCGCCGAAAGAGCGTTGCGCGGCATCGCCTTGGGAAGGCGCAACTGGACCTTCGCCGGCAGCCTGCGCGGCGCCGACCGCGCCGCCATCATGCTGACGATGATCACGACCTGTCGCCTGAACGACGTCGATCCCAAAGCCTGGCTCGCCGACGTCCTAGCCCGTATCGCCGATCTTCCTGCATCGCATCTGCACGAACTGCTGCCCTGGGAATGGAAGCCTCTGCCCCAAGCCGGCAAGCCCGACGATCAGCAAGCCGCCTGACCTTCACCCAACGCTGTCATACAGCTCCCACGCCCGCGCGCATGCGTCAATCAGGCGGCCTTCGTCGTATGCGCAC
>NZ_PGVG01000097.1 GCF_002795245.1 Bradyrhizobium forestalis
GGGTGCGGCTGGTGCAAGCTGTTGATTCGTCTCGACAAGAGGGAATCGATGCCTTGCCTGGCCTTCACATCACCGACCACCAGATGAGGCTGTACATGACCTACCGACTGACATTGTCTCCCGAGGCCGCGGCGGCCAAGGCGGGGTTCTCGAAAGCGAGCGCGTATCGGATCGAGGACGATTTGCGCCTGCCATCGCAGAAGAAGGTGCCGAGGGGCCGGCGACGGTCCGATCCGCTCGTGCCCTATTGGGACGCCGAGATCGTTCCGATCCTGAAGGCTGCGCCCGGCATCCGCGTGATCGGCGTGCTGGACGAGCTGCGCCGTCGGCATCCCGACCTCAACCCCAACATCCGACGCACGCTGGAGCGGCGCATCAATGCCTGGCGGGCGCTCAATGGCCCTGAACAGGACGTGATCTTCCGCCAGGAGCACGAGCCCGGTCGTCTGGGTCTGTCCGACTTTACCGATACAAGCCCGCTCGGCATTGCCATTGCTGGTGAGACGCTCGATCACCGGCTCTACCACTTCCGGCTGGCGTTCTCCGGCTTTGAGCATGCCCATGTCGTGCTCGGCGGCGAAAGCTTCGTCGCCCTGGCCGAGGGCTTGCAGAACGCCCTGTGGGCGCTCGGCGGCGTTCCGCGGGAGCATCGCAGCGACAGCCTGTCGGCAGCATTCCGCAATCTGGCGGCCGACGCGCGGGAGGATCTGACACAGCGCTACGCCGCGCTGATGGGCCACTACGGCATGGCGCCAACGCGCAACAATGCGGGCATTGCACACGAGAACGGCTCGATCGAGAGCGCGCACGGTCATCTCAAACGAGCGCTGGAGGATGCGCTGTTGCTGCGGGGCACGCGCGACTTCATCAGTCTCGATGCCTACCGGGCTTTTGTCGACGAGATTGTCGGCCGGCGCAACGCCAACCTCGCCAAGCGGATCGCGCTCGAAAAGGAAGCACTAGCGCCACTGCCGAAAGGCCGCACGACCGACTTCGAGGAGAAGGTGATCCCGGTGACGTCGTCAGGCGGCTTCATCCTGCGGCGCGTGTTCTACACTGTGCCTTCAAGACTGATTGGCCATCGCCTGCGTGTGCGCATCTTCGACGACCGGCTCGAATGCTTCCTCGGCGTCACGCCGGTCGGGACGCTGCGGCGCGGGCGGCCTGTGTCGGAGAACCACGGCGGGCATGTCGTTGACTATCGGCACGTCATCCATGCCCTGCGGCGCAAGCCGATGGCGCTCGTCAATCTCGTCTATCGCGATCAGCTCTTCCCGCGCGCGGCTTACAAGCGCCTCTTCGAGACCTTGCGGGAGCATGGCGACGACCGGCGCGCCTGCAAGGTGACGGTCGAGCTTCTGGCTCTGGCCCATGAGCGAGCCTGCGAAGCCGAGCTCGCCGAGGCGATCGCGACCGCTCTCGATGCCGGACGGTTACCCGATCTTGCGGCATTGCGCGATCGCTTCCGACCCGAGGCGGCCTCGATCCCGAGTGTCGCCGTCAAGCTGGCGTCGCTCGACGTCTACGATGAGCTGGCCTCCGTCAGCATCGTGTCGGCCCACTCGAACCTGGGAGGAGCAGCATGACCAGCGGAGCTACCTCCATCGATGCCGCCCGCGTCGAGCTGCTGCTCAATGAGTTGCGCCTGCCCGGCGTCAAGGCGATCTGGCCGAAGCTCGCCGCGCAGTCGGACAAGGAAGGCTGGCCCGCCGCCCGCTTCCTTGCGGTCCTTGCCGAGCACGAGGCAGCCGATCGCACCCGCCGCCGCATCGAACGACACATGGTGGAAGCGCGTTTGCCCGCCGGCAAGACGCTCGCCACGTTCGAGTTCGAGAGCGTGCCTATGCTGTCAAAGGCACAGGCGATGGCGCTCGCCGCCGGTGACGTCTGGTTGAAGACCGGCGCCAATCTGCTGCTGTTCGGTCCACCCGGCGGCGGCAAGACCCATCTCGGCGCAGCGATCGGCCTGGCTCTCGTCGAGGACGGTTGGCGCGTTCTCTTTGCACGTACCACTGATCTGGTGCAGCGGCTGCAGGTGGCCCGGCGCGAGCTGGCGCTGGAGTCCGCAATCGCCAAGCTTGACCGCTACGACCTCCTGATCCTCGACGACATCACATATGTGAGCAAGGACCAGGCGGAAACCAGCGTATTGTTCGAGCTGATCGCCTCCCGCTACGAGCGACGCTCGCTGCTGATCACGGCCAATCAGCCATTTGGCGAATGGGGGCGTATCTTCCCCGATCAGGCGATGACACTGGCGGCGATCGATCGCCTGGTGCACCACGCCACGATCCTCGAGATGAACGTCGAGAGCTACCGTCGAAAAGTTGCTCTCGATCGCAGGCGCGGTCCAGGCCGGCCGCCGGTTCACGCCACTCCAAATGAACTCGAGAAGGCGGTGACTGACGCTGGCAATGCCGCTTGATTGTCGCGCAGCGTCAATCAAGCCTTGCCAAGCCCGCAGCCAGCGTCAATTATCTTCTGACTCGGCCGCCTCGTCTCATCTTGATTGACGCGCCGCTCTCATCCTGATTGTCGCGCCATA
>NZ_PGVG01000098.1 GCF_002795245.1 Bradyrhizobium forestalis
CCACAAACAATCACGAGAAAGAATAGCCTCTTCGCTGGCAGCGACGGCGGCGGACGAACCTGGGCGACCATCGCAACGCTGCTGCAGACGGCGAAAATGAACAACGTCGATCCGTTCGCTTGGCTTGTGACCTTGCCCCCATATGTGGAACGGCCCGCGTGGCAAGAGCTTTTTCAGTCGATTTCACACATAGGAACGGTGCGGTCATATGTCCGGCCTTTGCGCGCGGCACATGGCCGCTGGCCTCGATGAGATCTGCGGAACGAGGAGCCAAATCAAGTTTACGCGTTTGAGCGCATTGGGGGCAGTAGCTTCACTCGTTTCGGGATGTCGTCCCATGGGTTCATCGGCTGTTGTTGCACCTTGCCCTCTGCCGGCCTGCGCCGGTCAGATCGCTTTGGCGGTCACTGCGTCCATCAGACGGCGGCCGCGGCAGTCAGCGGGTCGGGACGTCGGTACGTCCCGCCCTTGTTCAGAAGCGCCCAGATGATCCGCGCCGTCTTGTTGGCCTGCGCGACCGCTGCAACCTTGAAGGGCCGTCTGGCGAGAAGCGCCTTCAGCCACGGCCGCGCCCGAGCGTCGTTTCGGACAACCCGCAAGACGGCCGTCGCCCCGACAACGAGCAGAGAGCGGAGTTCCGGATTTCCCATCTTCGATATTCCTCCCAGTCGCTCTTTGCCTCCACTTGAATGAGGCCGCGGCGTCAATCCCAGCCAGGCGGCAAAGTGGCGAGCCGACTTGAACCCGCCGGGATCCGGCACGAGCGCCTTGATGGTCGCCGCCGTGATGGCGCCGACGCCAGGTATCGTGGTCAACCGACGCATGTCCTCGTCGTGCTTGGTCTCCACAACAATCGCGCGCTCGAGTCTCTCGATTTGGTCGGCTGAAGCTTCAATCTCGTCGGCAATAGCCCTCAGCGCGAAGCGCGCTGCTGCGGGCAGGCGAGCATCTGTCTCATCCCGTACGATTGCGACCAGCGCCTCAATCGTTGCCAGGCCAGCGGTGGCGATGATGCCCAATTCTGCCAGATGCGCGCGCAACGCGTTGACCGCCTGCGTTCGCTGCCGCACTAGAAGGGCGCGGGTCTTCAGCACCATCGCGGCAGCCTGTTGCTCGGCCGTCTTGATCGGGACGAAGCGCATGGTCTTGCGGGTCACCGCTTCGCTGATGGCCTCCGCGTCCGCCGCATCCGTCTTACCACGCTTGACGAAGGGTTTGACATAAGCCGGCGGAATGAGCCGCACCTCATGACCGAGAGCTGCGATCTCGCGCGCCCAATAGTGGGCGCTGCCGCAGGCTTCCATCCCCACCAGGCATGGTGCCAGTTTCTCGAAGAAGCGCAGAACCTCGCTGCGCCGCAATTTCCTGTTGAACACGGGCGAGCCCTCCGCATCCGCGCCGTGAACCTGGAAAACGTGCTTGGCCAAATCTAACCCGATGGTGCTAACCTGTTTCACGGAACGGTCCCTCCTTTGTGGCGTTCGAACAACGACCACGTTCTAGCACTTTGATGCTGTTGAAGCGGGCCGTTCCACCACATCAAGTTTTATCCAGTCCTGAGTTCGCCCCGGCTCTTGGATTTGCCCGGTTGGGCGGTGGTAGCGACGGGAGCTGGCGCGGAGCCCTCGGCATAGCGCAGCGCCAGATCCCGGCGCGGATGGCAGGTCACGGCGAACTCGGACGGCGTCTTCCATCCGAGCCGCGAGTGTGGTCGTGCATCGTTGTAATCGGCCCGCCAGCATCCAAACGTGACGCGGGCCTGGGCCAGCGACGTGAACAGCGTCTCGTTCAACAGTTCATCCCGCAGCCGGCCGTTGAAGCTCTCGATGAAGGCATTCTGCATGGGCTTGCCCGGCGCGATGTAGTGCCATGCGACACGGCTCTGATCGGCCCAGGTCAGGATGGCGTTGCTGGTGAGCTCGCTGCCGTTGTCGCTGACCACCATCTTCGGCCTGCCGCGTTCCATCATCAGCCGGTCCAGCTCCCGCGCCACGCGGGTGCCGGAGAGCGAGGTGTCGGCTACCAGCGCCAGGCACTCGCGGGTGCAATCATCGACGACGGTGAGGATACGGAAGCGGCGGCCATCGGTGAGCTGATCCGACACGAAGTCAAGCGACCAGCGGTCGTTCGGCGCCATCGCCACCGTCATCGGCGCCCGGGTCCCGATCGCCCGCTTGCGGCCGCCACGGCGGCGCACCGCAAGCCTCTCTTCCCGGTAGAGCCGGAACAGCTTCTTGTGGTTGATCACATAGCCCTCCCGCTTGAGCAGAACGTGCAGGCGCCGATAGCCGAAGCGACGGCGCTCCTGGGCGATCGCCCTCATGCGCTGGCGAAGGCCGGCTTCGTCCGCCCGGGTCGTTCGGTATCTCATGGTCATGCGGCAACAGCCGATGGCTTTACACGCCGCCGTTC
>NZ_PGVG01000099.1 GCF_002795245.1 Bradyrhizobium forestalis
TTCCATAGAGATGTCCAAACCGACGTACTGCTTCATGAGTTGCTTCCTTTCGATGATCCCCCGAGGCAGATCCTACCGGATCTTGAGCCTTCGAGAAGCGGTCAGCCGCGATTACGCCATGTTAAGAGCGACCAAGTGACTGATGTGGAATCGTAATCTGGCAGACCGGCTTTTTTTGCGATTGCAGGGTTTTGATGCTTCGGGGATCGGAACCTTGCAATTTCATTTTCAGGATTGAACGAAGCCGCTGGCGCGGCATTTGAGGAGAGGTGGTAACGGCCACCTCCTGTCTGAGAGGATCGAGGGTTTTCAGAGCCCAACCCTTCAGACAGGAGGTTTTCCGATGGCCCAGTTGAGCCCTCTCCGCCGACGCCTGATCGAGGACATGACGGTCCGCAATCTGTCGCCGGCGACGCAACGATCATATCTCATGAAGTTCAGCCGATATTTTGGCCGATCGCCCGATCATCTGGGCTTAGAGGATGTCCATGCGTTCCAGGTTCACCTGGTGGCGACGGGGATATCATGGCCGGCACTCAACCAGATCGTCTGTGCCTTGCGCTTTTTCTATGGCGTGACGCTCGGCCACAGCGCGATCCCCGAATGCATTGCCTATGCGCGGGAGCCACGCAAGCTGCCGGTCGTGCTGAGTGCCGACGAGGTGGTGAGTTTTCTAGAGGCGATCCCGAGCCTAAAGAGCCGCATAGCGTTGACGACAGTCTATGCCACTGGATTACGCGTGTCGGAGGTGGTTTTCCTCAAGGTCACGGATATCAACAGCCAGCGGATGGTAATCCGGGTCGAACAAGGCAAAGGCGGCAGGGACCGTTACGTCATGCTCTCGCCGCAGCTTCTGAAGATTCTAAGGGCCTATTGGCGGTTAACCCGACCGACACGCTGGCTATTTCCCGGCCGCGGCAGTGAGCGGCCGCTTGATGCGACTGTGCTGCACGCGGCGTGCCGCTCGGCCCACATCGCAGCCGGTCTGAACAAGCGCGTGACGGTGCACACATTACGGCACAGTTTTGCGACCCATCTTCTGGAGAACGACGCCGACATTCGTGTCATCCAGGTGCTGCTCGGCCATGCCAGCCTGCAGAGCACGGCCCGCTACGCCCAGGTTGCCACCAAACCATCAGCCAGACCCCGAGTCCGCTTGACCGGCTGCGATTGGAGATCGTTCCGCCCGGCTGATCCGGCATCATGGATCCGGCTTTGGAGGTGGCGGACATATTCCGCCGCCACGGCGAAGCTTTTCGGCAGGCGCATGCCGGTCGCCTCGGCCGCGTCGAGCGACGTGTGATGGGCGCCATCACGGCGTGTCGGACGGCGTGCTCGGCGGCCACCTGGAGCAATGCGACGACTGCGGTGCGAGGCGCATCGCCTACAACTCCTGTCGCAATCGGCACTTCCGAAGTGCCAGGGCGCGGCACGCCCGCAGTGGCTTGCCGAGCGGCAAGCCGAACTCCTTCCCGTGCCGTATTTCCACGTGGTCTTCACCTTGCCGGCGCCGGCCAGGGAGATTGCGTTCCAGAACAAGGCGGTAGTCTATGCCATCCTGTTCCGCTGCGCGGCGGAGACGCTCACCACCATCGCCGCCGACCCCAAGCATCGCGGTGCCCAGCTCGGCGTCACCGCCGTCCTCCATACCTGGGGCCAGACCCTGCAACACCATCCGCATGTCCACTGTGTCGTGCCCGGTGGTGGACCTTCGCTCGACGGCACACGATGGGTCGCTTGCCGGCCCGGCTTCTTCCTGCCGGTGCGCGTCCTCTCTCAGCTGTTCCGCCGGCGCATCGACGTCGTCCCGCGAGCCTCCGCGCGCGACCAGCCGTTCCGTTGTGACACGTCATGACCAGCGCATGCACCATCCACCCCTTCCATGGTCACTTCTCGGTGGCAACCTCCGATGTCGCCGTGGCCGCGCTCGCCACCAAACATCCCGCCAATCGTTCGGCCGCGCATCCCAGCACAACAAATCGTTCGCGGCTTCGCGCTCTCGGCCCGAGCAATCGCGCAGCTCACGTCCAATCAAGATCTCGCCGATGCGCGGCGACCACAGGCGCGCCTTTTCCGCAGCTTCTCTGGCTGCACTATCGCCATAGCGCCCCACAACTCCGCGGCTCCTTCAATCCGGCTTCTGCGAGGTCGCGACAGAGCCCGTGGCTGGCCTTTCCTCCGCGACCTCACAGAACCCTCCAGATTCCGTGATCGCATCGGAGGTGGCGATGCGACCGAAGAAGCACAGGACGACGGGATCGGGCGATCTGTTTCGGGCCAGGCTGGACCAAATCATCAATATGAAGCACGAGCTGGTTCAGCTCGCCG
>NZ_PGVG01000009.1:0-77500 GCF_002795245.1 Bradyrhizobium forestalis
CCCAGTCGACCAGCTCGCAAATCCGCCTCAGCACCGGGTTCCCTTTTCCTCGCCGCGACACCAGCGCGTCCGCAAAACTCGGTTGCCCAACCTGTCGATATGCCATCCCGAGCCCCCTCCGAACCTAGGCCCTATGGAATCGCTGATTCGCCTTTGTGCAAAGCTCTCGCAAGCGGGAGAGGTGAAGCAAGGCCGAGCCTACTCTCTCACTTGAACAGCGGCGTGCCCGGCACGAAGGCGTCGAAGGCGGCCCAGAACTGGGAGCGGTAGCGGTCCTGCTCCTGGAGGATCTCGTGCTTGGCGCCGGCGATCACGAGATGGGAGCCGGCGCGCAAGTGATAGGCGAACTCCTCGATCGCCGCGGTCGAGACCACGGTATCGTTGGACGCCGCCAGCATCAGAATCGGCTGGCGGATCTGAGAGGGATAGTTCACGCGCTTGAAGGTGTGCATGGCGCGGAAGGCGGTATCGGCCCAGGCAACCGTCGGTGACGCCAGCCCGAGCGTCGGGTCTTCCTCCAGGATCGCGGCATTCCGCGCATAGCGCACCGGATCGCTGGTCAGGGGATTGTTGATGAAGGGATCGAGGCCGGTGAGGCGGTCGCTGCCGCCAGGAACGTAACGGCCGCCCTGCCCGAGCAGACGCATCGTCTTGAGCAGCGCACGCACCGGGAACGAGGTGGTGCGCCCGGGGAGGTCGATCATGGGCGCCGACAGCACCATGCGGTCGAACCAGCGCTTGCCGGCATGCGCCACCCGCAGCAGCACCGTGCCGCCCATGGAGTGGGCGAGCGCGAAGAACGGCGGTGGGCAATCCGGCAGCACCACCTGCTGCACGAAGGTCTCAACGTCGATCTCGAAATCGGCGAAGTCGCGCACATAGCCCTTGCGCGGATCGCGCAGGCGGCGCGACGAGTGGCCCTGCCCGCGCCAGTCGATCATCGCCACCGCGAAGCCGCGGTCACGCAGGTCGCGCACGGTCTCGAAATATTTCTCGATCTGCTCGCTGCGCCCGGTGAAGACGCAGACGGTGCCCTTGCGGTTCGCCGGCGGCGCCCACCGCGCAAAGCGCAGCTCGGCGCCGTCGGGGGTCTTGATGGTGCCGCTGACGACGTTTTCGGGAACGGGATTGGACGGGATCGAGACCAGCGTCATAGGCGGGAAGTACTGCAAATCAAGGGGCTAGAGCGCCGAAAAGGCGCAAATGCCGCCCTCTTGAACGCCGTCTCGTTTCACCCATATCACTTTCGTGCAGGCCGCTACCAGTGTTTCGGAACCGGAACATCAGGCTGCACACAGAGATGAGCCCGGCCCGATGGCGGGCGGGTTACCCAAACAGTCGCTCAATGGAGGACTTGACCATGCGTACCTACGATCTCACCCCGTTCTATCGTTCCACCGTCGGCTTCGACCGTCTGTTCAACCTGCTCGACCAGGCCAGCTCTGACGGCAGCCCCGGTTATCCCCCCTACAACATCGAGCGTACCGGCGAGAACGCCTACCGCATCACCGTCGCGGTCTCGGGCTTTGCCAAGGATGAGCTCTCCATCGTCGCGAAGGAAAACACGCTGACGATCAAGGGCGAGAAGGTCGCGAACGAAAACTCGAAATCCGAAGTGCTCTACCGCGGCATCGCCGCGCGTGCGTTCGAGCGCGCCTTCCAGCTTGCCGACTTCGTGCAGGTGAAGGACGCCTCGCTCGAGAACGGCCTGCTTCACGTCGATCTCGTCCGCGAGATTCCCGAGGCCAAGAAGCCTCGCCAGATCGCGATCAACGCCGGCGCCAAGGCGCAGGTGATCGAGAACTCCGCCGCGCAAGCCGCCTAAGCCACGCGACTTCCAGGTTGCGAAAACGCCCCGGTGCCCCGGGGCGTTTTTTTCGTTTTGCATCGCATAAGAAGCGGCGGAAGTGTCGGGCGCTTTGTTTTGCTCAACTGTCTCCCCGCTGTCGCGTGCGCAGGGACGACAGCGTCAGTGTGGCTCGCGGCTCGCCTTTCACAGCGAGCCGATCAACGACAAGCGCTAATCCAGCCCCTGCGCCGCCGGCATCTCCTGCGTCGGCAGAATCGTCGCTGCAGGCTTGGTCTGAGCGAGGGTCGGCACGGCGGCTTGCGGTGTGGCCTCGGCCGGCTTTGCCTGCACGGCAGCGGTCTGCTGCACAGGCTGAGCCTGCTGCGCCACCGGCTCGGCCGGCTTCGCCGCCGCGACCGACGTCTCGCCGCGCCGCGGGGCGGCCTTGGGCAGCGGCACAGCGCGGCTGGCGACATGGGGAATCGGGGCCGGCGGGCGCGGCGGGCCGCTGCGGATCACGGTCGGCGGCGGCAGCGCGCTTTGCGGCCCGTAAGGCGCGACCGCGCGTTCGTCATAGGCGGGTGCCATGCCATAGGCGTCGGCGGCGGGCATGAAGCGGATGATCCGCCCGTCGCGGGCGTCGATCACCAGCCGGCCATCGTCGCCGCGATGGTCGATCACCGCGATGGTGTAGACGTTGCCGCGCAGGCGCGGGATGCCGAGCGGCGAGAAGCCGTTTTCGCGCAGCACCGCATAAACCTCCGTTGACGGCAACAAGACCGGCGCCGGACCGCGTTCCTCGTAGCCGTAGCCATAACCATAACGCGGCGGCGGGGCGGCCTCCGGCGGCGCGTAGGGCCCGTCGAAATCCGACACCGTGACAACGGCCCCTCTCGCGATACCGCTCGCGGGAACCTGGGCGTGCCCCGCACCTGCAGCCAGCGCCAACGCGGCGGCCGCCACACATCCTGTGAAAAACTTCATGATCGAGACGCTCCTGTCAGGCCCTCCGGTGACCCGCCCTCTTTCGCTTCTTGCGGCGTGGCGCGCCTTCCGAAGGGTTGATCCGAAGCTTCATTCGGGATTTCGGCGCCGGCGGGGCCGGATCAGGGCGCGTTTGCCTCAAAACCGGGGCTGCGCAACTTTTGGAAAGCGATTGATTGACTTATCGGGAATCGGGACTTTCGCGCGCTTGTGTGCTAGACAAAAATTTGGCAAGGTGATGGTTAGGACAGGAAGACTGTCTCAATTTTGCTTGCGGTTCCGGCATAGGGATTGCAGCGAAAGCTGGTGCTTTCGAGCACCATAAGGCAACGGGCAAAGCCGTTCTCGGGGACGAAGAACGCCTAGGCCTGAATTTAAGAAAATGCGGCTCGCAGCGGACGAGCGGTGGCCCAGGAGCGGGTGCCGCGGGACGCCCAAGGTGCGCCGAAGATGGCGGTGAGGCAGCTTGCCGCATGGAGAGGACAGGAACAATGAACGGGTCGCAATTCGAGCGCGCAAACATCGTGGCAGAAGAGCTGTCGGCGACGGTCGCCTCGAAAACGACCGATCCGATTCAGGAGCACAATTCGCGGCCCAAAGCCGAGGGCCTCTACGATCCCGCCCTCGAGAAGGATTCCTGCGGCGTCGGCTTCATCGCCAACATCAAGGGCCAGAAGTCGCACGAGATCGTCTCGGACGCGCTGAGCATCCTCTGCAACCTCGAGCACCGCGGCGCCGTCGGCGCCGACCCGCGCGCCGGTGACGGCGCCGGCATTCTGGTGCAGATCCCGCACGCCTTCTTCAGCCGCAAGGCGAAGGAGCTCGGCTTCGCGCTACCTAATCCCGGCGAATACGCCATCGGCGCGCTGTTCATGCCGCGCGACACCGCCTGGCGCAACGTCATCAAGAGCATCATCGCCGACCAGATCAAGGAAGAGGGCCTGACCCTACTCGGCTGGCGCGACGTGCCGACCGACAATTCCTCGCTCGGCGTCACCGTGAAGCCGACCGAGCCCGCCTGCATGCAGGTGTTCATCGGCCGCAACGGCATCGCCAAGACCGAGGACGAGTTCGAGCGCCGGCTCTACATCCTGCGCAAGTCGATCTCGCAGGCGATCTACCAGCGCCGCGACCGCGGCCTCGCCGGCTATTACCCCTGCTCGATGTCCTGCCGCACCGTGATCTACAAGGGCATGTTCCTCGCCGACCAGCTCGGCAAGTACTATCCCGACCTGCACGAGAAGGACTTCGAGAGCGCGCTGGCGCTGGTGCACCAGCGCTTCTCGACCAACACCTTCCCGGCGTGGTCGCTGGCGCACCCGTACCGCATGATCGCGCATAACGGCGAGATCAACACGTTGCGCGGCAACACCAACTGGATGGCGGCGCGCCAGGCCTCGGTGAGCTCCGAGCTCTACGGCAAGGACATCAACCGGCTGTGGCCGATCTCTTATGAAGGCCAGTCGGACACCGCCTGCTTCGACAACGCGCTCGAATTCCTGGTGCAGGGCGGCTACTCGCTGCCGCACGCCGTCATGATGATGATTCCGGAGGCGTGGGCCGGCAATCCCTTGATGGACGAAAAGCGCCGCGCCTTCTACGAATATCATGCCGCGCTGATGGAGCCGTGGGACGGCCCCGCCGCGATCGCCTTCACCGATGGCCGCCAGATTGGCGCCACGCTCGACCGCAACGGCCTGCGGCCGGCGCGCTATCTCGTCACCAAGGACGATCGCATCGTGATGGCGTCCGAGATGGGCGTGCTGACCATCCCCGAGGACCAGATCATCACCAAGTGGCGCCTGCAGCCCGGCAAGATGCTGCTGGTCGACCTCGATCAGGGCCGCCTCATCCCGGATGACGAGATCAAGGCCGAGCTCGCCAGGAGCCATCCCTACAAGGAATGGCTTGAGCGGACCCAGATCGTGCTGGAAGAGCTGCCGAAGGTGCCGACAACAGGCGTGCGCTCGAACCTGTCGCTGCTCGATCGCCAGCAGGCGTTCGGCTACAGCCAGGAAGACATCACCATCCTGATGACGCCGATGGCGGCCACCGGCGAGGAAGCCGCGGGCTCGATGGGCAACGACACGCCGATCTCGGCGCTGTCGGACAAGGCCAAGCCGCTGTTCACCTACTTCAAGCAGAACTTCGCGCAGGTCACCAACCCGCCGATCGACCCGATCCGCGAGGAGCTGGTGATGAGCCTCGTCTCGATCATCGGGCCGAGGCCGAACCTGTTCGACCTGCAAGGGCTTGCCACCACCAAGCGCCTCGAAGTGCGCCAGCCGATCCTTACCGACGCGGATCTGGAGAAGATACGCTCGATTTCGGAGGTGGAGTCGCACTTCAAGTCGCGCACGCTGGACACCACTTTCCACGCCGGTCTCGGCGCGGCCGGCATGGACCAGGTGCTGGACGAGCTCTGCGCGCGCGCTGAAAGCGCGGTGCGCGAGGGCGTCAACATCATCATCCTGTCCGACCGCATGATCGGCACCGACCGCGTGCCGATCCCGGCACTGCTGGCCTGTGCCGCCGTGCATCATCATCTGATCCGCGTCGGTCTGCGCACCTCGGTCGGTCTCGTCGTCGAATCCGGCGAGCCGCGCGAAGTGCACCACTTCGCGTGCCTTGCCGGCTACGGCGCCGAAGCGATCAATCCGTATCTGGCGTTCGAGACCATCATCGCGATGAAGGACCGCCTGCCCGGCTCGCTCGACGACTACGAGATCGTCAAGCGCTACATCAAGTCGATCGGCAAGGGCCTGCTCAAGGTGATGTCCAAGATGGGCATCTCGACCTACCAGTCCTATTGCGGCGCGCAGATCTTCGACGCGGTCGGTCTGAAGGCTGATTTCGTCGCCAAATTCTTTGCCGGCACGCACACCCGCGTCGAGGGCGTCGGTCTTGCCGAGATCGCGGAAGAAGCCGTGCGCCGCCATGCCGACGCGTTCGGCGAGGCGCAGGTCTACAAGAGCGCGCTCGACGTCGGCGGCGAATATGCCTATCGCAGCCGCGGCGAGGACCATGCCTGGACCGCCGAGTCGGTGTCGCTGCTGCAGCACGCCGCGCGCGGCAATTCGCAGGAGCGCTATCGCGCCTTCGCAAAGATCCTCAACGAGCAGTCGGAGCGTCTTTTGACGCTGCGCGGCCTGTTCCGGATCAAGAACGCCGAGGAGGAGAAGCGCAAGCCGATCCCGCTCGACCAGGTCGAGCCGGCCAAGGACATCGTCAGGCGCTTCGCCACCGGTGCGATGAGCTTCGGCTCGATCTCGCGCGAGGCGCACACCACGCTCGCAATCGCCATGAACCGGATCGGCGGCAAGTCGAACACCGGCGAAGGCGGCGAGGAAGCCGATCGCTTCAAGCCGATGCCGAACGGCGATTCCATGCGCTCGGCGATCAAGCAGGTCGCCTCTGGCCGCTTCGGCGTCACCACGGAGTATCTCGTCAACTCCGACATGATGCAGATCAAGATGGCGCAGGGTGCCAAGCCCGGCGAAGGCGGCCAGCTGCCCGGCCACAAGGTCGACGCGACCATCGCAAGAGTCCGGCACTCGACGCCGGGCGTCGGCCTGATCTCGCCGCCGCCGCACCACGACATCTACTCGATCGAGGACCTGGCGCAGCTCATCTACGACCTCAAGAACGTCAACCCGACGGGTGACGTCTCGGTCAAGCTCGTCTCCGAGATCGGCGTCGGCACGGTCGCCGCGGGCGTCGCCAAGGCGCGCGCCGACCATGTCACCATCGCGGGCTTCGAGGGCGGCACGGGCGCATCGCCGCTGACCTCGATCAAGCATGCGGGATCACCGTGGGAGATCGGCCTTGCCGAGACCCACCAGACGCTGGTGCGCGAGCGGCTGCGCAGCCGCATCGTGGTCCAGGTCGACGGCGGCTTCCGCACCGGCCGTGACGTCGTGATCGGCGCGCTGCTCGGGGCCGACGAGTTCGGCTTCGCCACCGCGCCGCTGATCGCGGCCGGCTGCATCATGATGCGCAAGTGCCATCTCAACACCTGCCCGGTCGGCGTCGCGACCCAGGACCCGGTGCTGCGCAAGCGCTTCACCGGCCAGCCCGAGCACGTGATCAACTACTTCTTCTTCGTCGCCGAGGAAGTCCGCGAGATCATGGCAAGCCTCGGCTTCCGCACCTTCAACGAGATGGTCGGCCAGGTTCAGCTGCTCGACCAGACCAGGCTGGTCGCGCACTGGAAGGCCAAGGGCCTCGATTTCTCAAAACTGTTCGTCAAGCAGAAGGAAGAGAGGGGCCAGAAGATCTATCACTCCGAGCGCCAGAACCATCATCTGGAGGCGGTGCTCGACCGCACGCTGATCGAGCAGGCGACGCCTGCGCTCGACCGCGGCGCACCGGTGAAGATCGAGGCCGCGATCAACAGCACCAACCGCTCTGCGGGTGCGATGCTGTCGGGCGCGGTCGCCAAGATCTACGGCCACGCCGGCCTGCCGCACGACACCATCCATGTCAGCCTCAAGGGCACCGCCGGCCAGGCCTTCGGTGCGTGGCTCGCCCACGGCGTCACCTTCGAGCTCGAGGGTGAAGGCAACGACTATGTCGGCAAGGGCCTTTCGGGCGGCAAGATCATCGTCAAGCCGCCGAAGAACTCCGCCATCGTGCCGGAAGAGAGCATCATCGTCGGCAACACCGTGATGTACGGCGCGATCGATGGCGAGTGCTACTTCCGCGGCATCGCCGGCGAACGCTTTGCCGTGCGCAATTCCGGTGCCGTGGCGGTGGTGGAGGGCGCGGGCGATCATTGCTGCGAATACATGACCGGCGGCATCGTGGTCGTGCTCGGCAAGACCGGACGCAACTTCGCGGCCGGCATGTCCGGCGGCATCGCCTATGTGCTGGACGAGGCCGGCGACTTCGACAAGCTGTGCAACCTCAGCATGGTCGAGCTCGAGCCGGTGGTGTCGGAGGAGATGATCAATGCCGACACCTATCACGCCTCCGGCGACCTCGAGGCGCATGGCCGGGTCGACGTGTTCAAGAACCTGCTCGCCTCCGACGTCGAGCGGCTGCACGTGCTGATCACGCGCCATGCCAAGGCAACCGGCTCCAAGCGCGCCGCCGACATCCTCGCCAACTGGAAGGAATGGCTGCCCAAGTTCCGCAAGGTGATGCCGGTCGAGTACCGGCGCGCGCTGCGCGAACTGGCCGCCAACGCGGACGCCGAGCCGAAAATCGCGATCGGGGCGTAAGAAAAAGCCCTCATGGTGAGGAGCGCGATAGCTGCGTCTCGAACCATGAGGTCACCATCCGGGCCTCCATCCTTCGAGACGCGGCGCAAAAAGCGCGCCGCTCCTCAGGATGAGGGGTGAGAGAACAAACGACTAAGCGGCAGGACTTCGGGTTTGATGGGCAAGATCACGGGTTTTCTGGAAATCGAACGGCACGACCGCAAGTACACCCCGGTCGCCGAGCGCGTGCAGCATTACAAGGAATTCGTCGTTCCGCTCTCCGAGAAGGAGGTGCGCGAGCAGGCCGCGCGCTGCATGAATTGCGGCATTCCCTATTGCCACGGCACCGGCTCGGTCGCGCCCGGCACGCCCGGCTGCCCGGTCAACAACCAGATCCCCGACTGGAACGACCTCGTCTATCAGGGCAATTGGGAAGAAGCCTCGCGCAACCTGCACTCGACCAACAATTTCCCGGAATTCACGGGGCGCATTTGTCCGGCGCCGTGCGAAGCGTCCTGCACGCTCAACATCGACGACAACCCCGTCACCATCAAGACCATCGAATGCGCGATCGTCGACCGCGCCTGGGACAATGGCTGGCTGAAGCCAGAGATCGCCGCCGAGAAGACCGGCAAGAAGGTCGCCGTGATCGGCTCGGGCCCGGCCGGCATGGCCTGCGCGCAGCAGCTGGCGCGCGCCGGCCACGATGTGCACCTCTTCGAGAAGTACGCCAAGGCCGGCGGCCTGCTGCGCTACGGCATCCCCGACTTCAAGATGGAGAAGGGCGTCATCGACCGCCGTGTGGCGCAGATGGAAGCCGAAGGCGTCACCTTCCACTACAACAGCCATGTCGGCGCAGCCGGCAATGTCGATCCGCGCGAGCTGCTCAACGACTACGACGCCGTGGCGCTGACCGGCGGCGCGGAAGCCCCGCGCGATCTGCCGATCCCCGGCCGCGACCTCCAGGGCATCCACTACGCCATGGACTTCCTGCCGCAGCAGAACCGCCGCGTCTCGAGTGAGCCCCTGAACGGCGTCCAGGAGATCCTGGCCGGCGGCAAGCATGTCGTCGTCATCGGCGGCGGCGACACCGGCTCGGACTGCATCGGCACCTCGCTGCGCCAGGGCGCGCTGTCGGTGACCCAGCTCGAGATCATGCCCGCTCCGCCTGAGCGCGAGAACAAGGGCCTGACCTGGCCGAACTGGCCGCTGAAGATGCGGACGTCCTCGAGCCAGGCCGAAGGCGCGATCCGCGAATACGCCGTGCTGACCCAGAAGTTCTCGGGCGAGAACGGCAAGGTCAAGAAGCTGCACTGCGTGCGCGTCGACGACAAGTTCAAGCCGATCACCGGCACCGAGTTCGAGCTGGACGCCGAGCTCATCCTGCTCGCGATGGGTTTCGTGCACCCCGTGCACGAAGGCCTGCTCAAGATGCTCTCGGTCGAGCTCGACCCGCGCGGCAACGTCAAGGCCAACACCTTGGACTACCAGACCTCGCGACCGAACGTGTTCACAGCAGGCGACATGCGGCGCGGGCAATCGCTGGTGGTGTGGGCGATCCGTGAAGGCCGGCTGTGTGCGCGGTCGATTGATACGTTCCTGATGGGGAAGACGGATCTGCCGCGCTGAGTGAGGCGCGAGCTGATCGACACAACTGAGACTGTCATCGCCCGCGAAAGCGGGCGATCCAGTATTCCAGAGGCAGTTGTGATTGAATCGACAAGCCGCGGCGTACTGGATGCCCCGGTCAAGCCGGGGCATGACAGCGGAGTGAGTCGCGAGCTTCGCGCCACAAGCTGGCTCGCCTAATTCTGCAGCCTCACCCCGACCATCACCACCGTCCCCGACGAGCTCGATCCCGCCTGGTTCGAATCCAAGATGTCGTGACGCAGCGTGCCCTTGATCCAGATGTTGCGGTTGAGCTTGTAGATCAAATTGCCTTCGAGCGAGTAGGTTTTGTCGTTGCGGTTCTGGTTCTGGTAGTCATACGTGCCGTAGGTGAACTTGCCGACCGCGGTGAGCCAGCGGCGGAAGTCGTGGTCGACTTCGGCGGCATAGGTGCGCACCAGGACGCCGGAGGAGCCGGGGATGGTGGTCTCCGCGATCTGCGTGTCCGTGAAGAATTTCACCGTGGTGAGGCCGCTGGCGTTCCAGATCAGCGAGCCCGTGGTGAGGAAGCCCGAGAGCTGGCTGAGGCGCGGATCGGTATAGCTGCGCGCAGAATAGCCGACCGAGATCTCGCCGGTGAGAATGCGCGAGAACTCGAATGACGAGCCGACCTTGGCATAGCCGCCGTTCGAATCGCGGAAGTAGCCGTTGCGGTCGGCGGCCTGGTCGTGGACGCGGGTGTCGCCCTGGATCTCGACGAAGGGCTTCAGGCCTGGCTTGAGATCGTAGGAGAAGCGTCCGACGCCACCATACTGATTGAAGTCGCGATCGTTATTGCTGAAGGTCGAGCCGTCGGTCAGTTTCGAGTCCGTGTAGGCGGTGCGATCGACAGTGGCGCCGGCAGCGACCTGGAAGCGATTGAAGGTCTGGTCGAAGCCGACGGTCGTCCCAAAAGCGGCGTAGACAGGATATTTCTGCAGGCCAGCCTGCACGTTGGGGCTGCCGGGATTGTCGGTGGCGAGCCGCAGGCGCAGCTGCGAGGTCAGCTTGAAATCGCGGGTCACGTCGAGCCGGCCATCGACATGGCCGGTGAAATCGGGACGATTGGCCTCGACCGGCGACGGCGAGGCGAAGCCGTCGATGGTCGCCGGCATGTTGTTGGTGTAGCCTGAGAACGAGCCGCGCAAATCGGCGACCAGCGCGTGGCGCTCCCAATCGGACACCACGAGGAGATCGGGCGCGACCACATAAGCCGGCGAACCGACCGGCTTGTTGAGGCGCGTCGGATTGGTGTCATAGCCGGCAGAGAGCTCGAGCCCGCCCTTGATCAGGAAGCTGCCGGCATAATCGCCGACCGCGCCGAACGAATCCTCATCGAGCTTGAGGCGGCGGCGCAGCGGCTGGCCGGGCACGTTGCCGGCCATCGCCGGGGCTACCGGCGTCTTGTGCGCGGTCTCGGACGGCGGCGGCGCGATGCGCGGCGGGCCCAGCGTCGTGATCGGCGTTGCTGGTGGCGGCGGCGAACCCGGGCCGACGGGACGCTTCGGCTTCGGCTGGCCAGGATAAAGCTTTGGCTGCTGCCGTCTGCGGTTGAGCGAATCGTAGCCGGAGCTGCTCGCGCCGGTGGCCGCGGGCAGGCCGTAGGTCGGGACCTGGCCGACGCGCGAGGTCGCCGGCCTCTCGCGGGCCTTGCGCGGATCGGCATTGGGATCGGGCAACGTCGGCAATGCATCCGATGGCGCCTGCAGCACGCCCGCCGTGCGGCGCGTCGGCAGCGTGTCGGGCGAGGCGAAGCCGCCGCGGTTGGGATTGAACAGGTCGGGCGTGAGGCTCTGGGCGGCCGCCGGGCCGCTTCCGAGGGCCGTCAGCGCCAGGCACGGCAAGGCGGCGCGCAGGAAATGCGCGCGTTTGCTCCGGCCCCTGCCTGGAGACGACCCCACGATGAAATTACCCCAACGAAATCAAATACTTTCACGATCGTTCCCGCCGGCTGGCGGGGAACCATCGTTAATGGAGTTAAAACAATTATGGTTAATGACCCGTTGAGGGTGTCGGGGCGCTCGTCGCCTCGCTGGTCGGGGCGTGCTAAGCAGGCGCCAACGGGCGAACGCCCCTCTTCCCTGGACCAGACCATGCCGAGCTCGAAACCGCTGATGACCGCATCATCCGGCCCCACTCCCGATAGCGTCGAATCCGCGCTCCGCACGCTGGAGACGGAGAGCGGCGGCATCAACGCGCTCGCCGCCGCCCTGCGCGGCCCGCTCGGGGCGACCTTCGCCAAAGCGGTCGAGCTGATCCGGCAGGCCAAGGGCCGTGTCATCGTCACCGGGCTCGGCAAGTCCGGCCACATGGGACGCAAGATCGCGGCGACGCTGGCCTCGACCGGCACGCCCGCCTTCTTCGTGCACGCCGCCGAAGCCGGCCATGGCGACCTCGGCATGATCACCGCCGACGACGTCATCATGGCGCTGTCCTGGTCCGGCGAGCAGCCGGAGATGAAGAACCTCGTGAACTATTCGGCGCGATTCGCGATCCCCATGATCGCGGTGACCTCGAACGCGGCATCCTCGCTCGGCCAGGCCGCCGACATCGTGATCGAGCTGCCGAAGGCGCGCGAGGCCTGCCCGCACAATCTTGCGCCGACCACCTCGACGCTGATGCAGGCCGCGATCGGCGACGCGCTCGCGATCGCGCTGCTCGAAGGCCGCGGCTTCACTGCGCTGGAGTTTGCGCATTTCCACCCCGGTGGCAAGCTGGGTGCGATGCTGAAATTCGTGCGCGACTACATGCGCACGGGCGTGGAGATTCCGGTCAAGCCTGAAGGCACCAAGATGTCCGAGGCCGTGGTCGAGATGTCGGCCAAGGGATTGGGCTGCGTCTGCATCGTCAACGATGCGGGCGAGGCCGTCGGCATCATCACCGACGGCGATCTGCGCCGCCACATGCGGCCTGACCTTTTGACGGTGATGGTCGACGAGATCATGACGAAGCAGCCCAAGACCGTACCGCCCTCGATGCTCGCGACCGAGATGATCGAGGTGCTGAACACCCGCAAGATCACGACGCTGCTGGTGACGGAGGCGAACAAGGTGGTCGGGATCGTGCATCTGCACGATCTGCTGCGCGCGGGGGTGGCGTAGGACGCCCTCCTCTCCGCGTCGTCATTCCGGGGCGCGCCACTTGGCGCGAGCCCGGAATCCATTCATCTCCGAGGTTGCGGCACGATGGGTTCCGGGTTCGCGCTGCGCGCGCCCCGGAATGACAGCTACGCCGGAAACCGCGCCGCCGTCTCCTCCAACGGCAGTCGCAGGCCGTTCGCCAGATACGACACCGTGCGATAAAAGCCGCACAGCAGCATGACCTCTAAAATCTGCGGCTCGTCGTAATGCGCCGACAGCGCGGCGAACTCCTCGTCGGTGAATGTCGCGCGGGCGTGCAGCGCGTCGACGGCGGCGATCAGCGCCTGCTCGGCCGGCGACCAGCATGTCGATGCTGCATCCCCCTGCACCGTCGCACGCACCTCCTCCTCGGTGAGCTTTGCCGCCCCGGCAAAGATCGCGACATGCACACCCCATTCGTATTCGCATCTGTTCAGCGCGCAGGTGCGGTCGATGACGATCTCGCGCGCACGCAAGGACAGCGGGCCGGGATCGAGCAGGCCGCCGGCGCGAAACTTGTCCCAGGCGCGGCCGTGACCCGCCAGCACCCGGAACAGCATCAGCGGCGGCGCGCCGCGCATGATGCGGTCGAACTGCGCCTGGATCTCCGGGGGATAAGGCGGCATGAGCGGGGCGATGCGCGGCATCGGCTGGGACATGGCGGAAGACATTGGCGGTCTCTGTTGCTACAATTATCGTAGCAGCACGCTACACTATTTGTAGCACGACGCAAGAGGCGACGATGGCGAAACAGGCAGGCTCGACGATACGCAGCGTCCGCGGCTCGCGCACCGGGCGGCCGATCATGGCATTGCTCGACCTGCTCGGCCGGCGCTGGAGCCTCCGGATCCTGTGGGAATTGCGTGGCGAGCCCCTCACCTCGCGCGCACTGCGCACCGCCTGCGATGAAGCCTCGCCCACGGTGCTGCAAGCGCGGCTGAGCGAGCTGCGCGAGGCGGGATTCGTCGAGCTGGGCGACGCCGGCGGCTACCGGCTGACGCCGCTGGGGCGGGAATTGTGCGAGACGTTCATGCCGCTGCACCGGTTTGCGGAGCGGTGGAAGAGGTAGGACGTCTTTTACCCTCCCCTGGAGGGGGAGGGTCGGCTCACATGGAGCGTAGCGAAATGTGAGACGGGGTGGGGTGACAGTCTCTCCACAGAAGCGGTGCCCGAGTGGAGAGATCACCCCACCCCGCTCGCGCTGCGCGCGATCGACCCTCCCCCTCCAGGGGCCCACAAGGGGAGGGTAAGGGCCGCTACGCCGCCGCGACCGTCAGATTGGCGCCGTCCACGCGCACCACCTTCACCCGCGTGCCGGCCGGCGTATCCGGGCCCGCGACGCGCCAGATCGTGTCGCCGATGCGCACGGTGCCGGTGCCGTCGATGATCGGCTTCTCCAGCGTGAACTCGCGCCCGAGCAGCGCCTCGGTGCGCTTGTTCAGGAACGGGCTCGTGGTTGCGTCCGGCTTCGGCCGGGCGAGGCGGCGCCACACCGGCACGGCTGCCGCTGCGAAGATCGCGAACATCACCAGCTGAATCTGCCAGGACATGGCAACAGCGAACGAGATCAGCCCGACGAGCAGCGCAGCCAAGCCGAGCCAGAACAGGAAGACGCCGGGCGCCAGCACCTCGAGCGCCATCAGGATGAAGCCGAAGATCAGCCAATTCCAGTTGCCCAGCGATACGAACATGTCGGTCATGACACGACCTCTAAAATACCCAGTTACTGCGGCGGCACGACGGGCGGCGTCGGGCCCGACGACGGGACCGATCCGCCGCGGCGTGCGGCAGCAGCTGCCAATGCGGCACTTTCGCCGAACGTTGCCTTGGCGATCTCGCCGATGCCGGCGAGCGAGCCAAGCATGCTCACGGCTTCCACCGGCAGCATGATGATCTTCTGGTTCGGCGCATCCGCGAACTGGCCGAACGCCTTGATATATTTATCGGCGATGAAATAGTTCAACGCGGCGACGTCACCCTTGGAGATGGCCTCCGACACCGCCTGCGTCGCTTTGGCTTCGGCCTCGGCCAGACGCTCGCGCGCCTCGGCGTCGCGGAAGGCGGCCTCGCGGCGGCCTTCGGCCTGGAGGATCTGGCCCTGCTTGGCGCCCTCGGCGCGCAGGATCTCCGACTGGCGCTGGCCTTCGGCGGCGAGGATGTCGGCGCGCTTGACGCGCTCGGCCTTCATCTGCCGGCCCATGGCCTCGACGAGGTCGGCCGGCGGCACGATGTCCTTGATCTCGATGCGGTTGACCTTGACGCCCCAGGGCGAGACCGCAGCATCGACGACGCGCAAGAGGCGCTCGTTGATCTCGTCGCGGTGCGACAGCACCTGGTCGAGGTCCATCGAGCCCATCACCGAGCGGATGTTGGTCATGGTCAGCACCGTGATCGCCTGGTTCAGGTTGGCGACCTCGTAGCTCGCCTTCGCGGCGTCGAACACCTGATAAAAGGCGACGCCGTCCACCGTCACGGTGGCGTTGTCCTTGGTGATCACCTCCTGCTCGGGGATGTCGATCACCTGCTCCATCATGTTGATCTTGCGTCCGACGCGATCGAAATAGGGCACGATCAGGTTGAGCCCGGGGCTGAGCGTCTGGGTGTATTTGCCGAACCGTTCGATGGTCCAGTCATAGCCCTGCGGCACCGTCTTCACGCCGGCGACCAGCGTGACGATGACGAGCAACACCAGAACAATCGCGAAAATGTCGAAACCGCTCATATCTCCTCCAAGCCGGGAAAAAGGCCCTTTCCGGCGCTGTCATTGGTCGGGATCACGACCCTACCGGTTCAGCGGTCGCAATTCACGTCGGTATAGGCGCAATTCTGCACAAGACGGCGCGGGAGAGAACGATCTCGATATGTATTTGCGAGCGGCTCTTGAAAGCGCGGGGGCGCAGACCTAAAGCGCAATGAAAATCTGGATGAATCGTCACCGCGCTTTAGGTCGTTGTTTACGCATGATCTTTTTCGGAAAACCGCTTCGCACTTTTCCGGATCATGCTTTGGCAGCGGAAATTAACGAAGCAGGCCAGCGTCTGCCACGCGCGGCTTCATTCGATCACGTCATTCGCAATTGCGAGCAGGCCCGGGGACAGCGTGACGCCGAGCGCCCTGGCTGTCTTCAGGTTGAGCGCGAGCTCGAACTTGGTGGGGTTCTGGACCGGGAGGTCGGCCGCGTGCGCGCCCTTCAGAATGCGGTCGATATAGGAAGCCGCGCGCCGGAGCTGCTCGGCGCTGTCGGTGCTGTAGGACATCAGCCCACCCTCGTCGACGAAGGTCCGGCTCCAGAACACCGCGGGCACGCGCGCCTGCGCGATCGCCGAGAGCAGTTGCGCGCGGTTGGCCATGGTGAAGAAGTCCGGCAAGACCAGGATGGCGCCGTCTTTCCGGGAAGCCAGCGCCCCGATCGAGGCGGCGTCATGGACGGGCGCGGGCTCGACGGTCAGGCGCAGCGTCCGTGCGGCGGCCTCGATCGTGCGCAGCATCAGCGGCGCGAACGGCGCGGTGGCGGGATTGTAGACGACGAACACGCGGCGGACAGGCGGCGTGACTTGGGTCAGCATCTCCAGCCATTTGCCGGCGAGCGGACCGTCATAATCGGTGAAGCCGGTGATGTTGCCACCGGGATGCGCGAGATTTTCGACAAACCCCTGGCTGACGGGATCGGTGACCACGGCGAACACGATGGGGATCGTCGTCGTGCGCCGACGCAGCTCCTCGACCGAGGGCGTGCCGACCGCGAGCAGGATGTCAGGCTTGAGCGCGATCAACTCGTCCGCAAGCTCCGCGATGCGGGCGCGGTCACCGCCGCCGCTGCGCCAATCGATCGTGAGGTTGTCGCGCTCCTTCCAGCCCTGGCCGGCGAGCGCCTCGACCAGGATCGTGCTGCGGGCCTGCCCGATCACGTCATCGGCAGCCGTGACCGAGAGCACGCCGAGCCGCCGCGCCGCGTTCGGCTGCTGCCCCAGTACCGGAGCTGGCAGCGCCACGATCATCCCAAGAAGCGCCAGGCACTCGCGGCGATTCATCGGGCGCCCATCAGATCCAGCCCTGAAGCTCGCGCAGCACCAGGATGCGGATCACGTCCATGCCTGGTGCGCTGTCGTTGAGGCAGGGGATCGCGGAAAACTGCTCGCCGCCATTGTGCTTGAAGATCTCGGCGTTCTCCTGCGCGATCTCCTCCAGCGTCTCCAGGCAATCGGCGGAAAAGCCCGGCGTCACCACCGCGATGCGGCGCACGCCTTGCTTGGCGAGCCGCTCCATCGTCTTGTCGGTGTAGGGCTGGAGCCACTCGTCATTGCCGAAGCGGGACTGGAAGGTCAGCAGCAGTCTTGTCTCATCCATGCCGAGCCGGCGGCGCAGCGCCTCTGTCGTCGCGATGCAGTGCTGCTGATAGGGATCGCCCTTCTCGACATAGGATTTCGGCATGCCGTGGAAGGACGCCACGATCAGCTCCGGCTTGAAGGACAGCGTCGCCAGATGCGCCTCGATCGAGGTCGCGAGCGCCTCGATATAGGCCGCATCGTCATAGTAGGGCGGCGTCACCCGCAGCGTCGGCTGGTTGCGCAGCTGCGCGAGCACGCGGAACACCTCGTCGCAGACGGTCGCCGAGGTCGAGGCCGAATATTGCGGATAGAGCGGCACGGCGAGGATACGCTCGCAGCCTTTCGCGATCAGCGCGTCGATGCCCGATTTGATCGAGGGATTGCCGTAGCGCATCGCCCAATCGACAACGACGTGGTCGCGGTCCGACAAGGCGGCTGCGAGCTTGTCGCGTTGCGAGCGCGTGATGGTTTTCAGCGGCGACTCATCCCGCTCAGTGTTCCATATCTTGAGGTAGTCGAGGGCCTTGGTGCGGGGACGACGGCGCAGGATGATCCCGTTCAGCACCAGCTTCCAGATCAGGCCCTGGTCCTCGATGACACGGGCGTCACTGAGGAACTCCTTGAGATAGACCCGCACGCCCGGCGCATCGGCCGTATCCGGCGTTCCGAGATTGATCAGGAGCACGCCAACGCGCGGCAAGGCGGAATCGGCCGCCGGATTCGCGCTTTCGATGGGGACGACGCTGGTCATGGCTCTGTGGGTCGCGCGTTGGTCCGAACTTGTCAAGATGAGCCGGGGTTCGCTAGGGTCGCACCCAAGCGGGGGGAGGAAAGATGACACTCGCGGAATGGTGCGTCTTCGGAGCGCTGCTGCTCTATCTCTTGACGATCGCCTCGATCAAATGGATCAGGTTTCGCCGCTTCGACAATTCCCGGCCACGCGACCCCGCGTTCTACGAGGACGCCCTCTCGCAACGCGCGCTCGGCGCGCACCAGAACGGCATCGAGACGTTCCCGTTCTTCGCCTTCGCGGTGCTGCTCGCCGAATACAGGGATTCGCCGCAGCGGCTGATCGACGAGCTCGCCGCGCTGTTCCTGATCGTGCGGATCGCCTATGTGCTGACCTATCTCGGCAACCGCCCGACGCTGCGCTCGATCCTCTGGACCATCGGCTTTGCGATCAATCTAGGGATCTTCTTCATGCCGATGCTGAAGCGGTTTCTGCCGGGGTGAGGTCGTGAGACCGTGTCCCGGACGCGGTGCAGCGCCCTTGCGCTGCTCCGCAGAGCCGGGAACCAGAGGACGCCACCGAGCGTGCGGAGAGGTGGGCCCCGGCTCTGCAGCGCACCGTCGAAGGGACGCTGCGCTGCGTCCGGGGCACGAGTATCCCTAGAAGCACGTTGTCCGCTCGGCGGCGATGTAACCGAACAGCAGGCCGACGCCGAACAGCAGGACCAGGCCGGCGGCGCCGAACTCGATGCCGCGCATGAACAGCGCGCCGCCGCCGTCGTGTCCGGCGCTGAGGCGGGCGGCGATGTCCTTGGCGGAGACGGCGACGACCGCGATGGCCGCGACCGTGATCGCGGTGCCCAATCCCATCAGGAAGGTCGCGGCGATGCCGGCCCAGAACAGGCCCTGCGCCAGCGCGAACACCAGCACCAGGATGGCGCCGGAGCAGGGGCGGATGCCGACGGTGAGGATCGCCGCAAAGCCGCGCCGCCAGCCGCCGGGGCCGGCGAGCTCGCTGGGGGTGGGGCCATGGGAGTGGCCGCAATGCTCATCATGGACGTGAGCGTGCGCGTGGTGGTGGGCGTGGTCGTGACCGTGATGATCGTGGTGATGATGATCATGGCCGTGATGATCATGCGCATCATGATGATGGTGGTGATCGTGGTCATGATCGTGCGGCACGCCCGCAATCGCCGGCACCGGCTGGCTCGTCTGGAGTGCGCGGATGAAGGCGCCGCCCTTGACCCAGACCAGGCGCAGGCCGAACAGCGCGATCAGGGCGTAGCTCGCGATCTCGATCACCCCTTCCGCCTTGCACATGGTTTTCGCCGTCGCATTCAGCACCCAGGCCGAAATGCCGACGATGAGGATCGCGACCAGCGACTGCATCAGCGCGGAGGCAAACGACAGCGCGATGCCGCGGCGCGCGGTCTCGCGGTTGGCGACGAGATAGGAGGCGATCACCGCCTTGCCGTGGCCGGGACCGGCGGCGTGGAAGATGCCGTAGGCGAAGGAGATGAACAGCAGCGTCCACACCGCCGAGCCATCGGACTTCGCGGCCCGGATCGTCGCCGACATCTGGCGATAGAACTCCGACTGCTTTGCCAGCAGCCAGCCGACGAGGCCGCTGGCCTCGGGTTCGGCCGCCTGCGCGGGCCGCGGCGCGCCAAACGGATTTTGCGCGAGCAGATCGTGAAGTGCGGCGTCCGCCACGCCGAGCACGAGGACAATTGCGGCGCCAGCGAGCAGCCCGCGCCCGAGCGGAGAGAGTTGCGGCCTCAAGGACAATCCACCGTGATCTTGTTGGCGAACATCATGCCGAAATTCGAGTTCTCGCCGTTCAGGAAGGTCTGCTCGTTGAGCTTCTGCGCGCTCGCGGTGCCGTCGTTCGGCCGTTCCAGCTTCATCTGGCAGCCCGCGGGCGCACCGACCAGCTTGATCGGACTGTCCTTGGCCATCTGGAAGTCGATGAAGAAGGAGCGGTCGAACACTTCGAGCACCAGCTGCCTGGGCTTGACCGGGTTCTTCAGCGGCAGCGTGAAATGGAGGGTCAGCACCGTATCCTTGTAGTCGAGGAAGTAGTCGACCGGCTCCTGGAATCGCTCCTTCTTGCCGTCGGCTCGCGCAAAGGTGAAGTAGGCGTATTCCTTGAGCGACTCGACGTTGGTCTGTGCCAGCGGCTTGAGCTCCTCGCTTGTGTAGGCGCCCTTGGTCTTGCTCTCGAGCCCCTGCACCGCATAGGCCGAGAACATGTCGTCGAAGGTCCAGGCGTGGCGCACGCCGGTGATCGAGCCGTCGGCCGCGTAGAGCAATTCGCTGGTCGCGGTGATCCAGACATGCGGATGCGCGCTCGCCGTGCCCGCGGCGAGCAACAGGCCAGCGACGAGCAGCCATCCGAACATGGCGCGCATGCCCATCAGGCGGCCTTCGCCGTTTCGAGCAGGCCGCGGCGGCGCAGCAGCGCGTCCGGCTCGGGCGGGCGGCCGCGGAAGGCCTCGTAAGCGGCCTCCGGATCGACCGATCCGCCGGAAGAGTAGATGTCGTCGTGCAGGCGCTTGGCCACGGCCGGATCGAAAATGTCGCCGGCCTCCTCGAACGCGCCGAAGGCATCGGCGTCCATCACCTCCGACCACATGTAGCTGTAATAGCCCGCGGCATAGTGGTCACCGGTGAAGATGTGGCCGAACTGTGTGGGCCGGTGACGCAGCGCGATCTCCTCGGGCATGCCGATCTTCTCCAACTCCTTCTTCTCGAAGGCGCGGACGTCCGCGGCAGCCTCGGCCGGCTGGGTGTGGAATTCGAGGTCGATCAGCGCCGAGGAGACGAACTCGACCGTGGCAAAGCCCTGGTTGAATTTTCGCGCGGCAAGGAAGCGTTGCAGCAGATCGTCGGGCAGCGGCTCACCGGTCTGGTAGTGGCAGGCGAACTTCTGCAGCACCTCGGGCCGCTCCTGCCAGTGCTCGTAGAGCTGCGACGGCAGCTCGACGAAGTCGGTGAACACTGACGTGCCCGACAGCGAGGGATAGGTCACGTTGGAGAGCATGCCGTGCAGGCCGTGGCCGAACTCGTGGAACAGGGTGCGGGCATCGTCGGGCGACAGCAGCGAGGGCTCGCCGCCGGCGCCCTTGGCGAAATTGCAGATGTTGAGCACCAGCGGCGCGACGTCGCCGTCGAGCTTCTGCTGGTCGCGCAGCGAGGTCATCCAGGCGCCGGAGCGCTTCGACGGCCGGGCGAAGTAGTCGCCATAGAACAGCGCCTTGTGCTTGCCGTCCGGCCCCTTCACCTCCCAGACCCGGACGTCGGGATGCCAGACCGGAATGTCCTTGCGCTCCTCGAAGGTAATGCCGAACAGGCGCGTGGCGCAGTCGAAGGCGGCGGCAATCATGTGGTCGAGCGAAAGATAGGGCTTGATCGCGGCGTCGTCGAAATTGGCGCGCTGAAGGCGCAGTTTCTCGGCGTAGAAGCGCCAGTCCCAGGGCGCGAGCTTGAAATTGCCGCCCTCTTCCGTGATCAGCGCCTGCATCTCGTCGCGGTCGGCGAGCGCGCGTGCCCTCGCCGGCTTCCAGACCCGCTCCAAGAGGCCCCGCACCGCTTCCGGCGTCTTGGCCATGGAATCTTCGAGCCGGTAGGCGGCGAAAGTCGGGTAGCCCAGAAGCTTGGCGCTCTCCTCGCGCAGCTTCAGGATCTCGACGATGGTTCCATTGTTGTCATTGGCGTTGCCGTTGTCGCCACGCGCGATGAAGGCCTTGTAGACCTTCTCGCGGAGGTCACGCCGTGCCGAGCTCTTCAGGAACGTCTCGACCGAGGAGCGCGACAGCGTGACGATGGCCTTGCCGGCCATGCCGCGCTCTTCCGCCGCAGCCTTGGCAGCGGCGACAAAGCTCTCCGGCAGGCCCTGGCGGTCGGCCTCCCCGAGCTCCATGACCCAGTCCTGCTCGTCGCCGAGCAGATGGTGGCTGAAGCCGGTGCCGAGCTGGGCCAGCCTCTCGTTGATCTCGGCCATCCGCGCCTTGGCTTCTTCGGAGAGGCCGGCGCCGGCACGGTGGAAGCGGGTGTAGGTGCGCTCCAGCAGGCGGAGCTGCTCGGGCGAAAGACAGAGCGAGGCGCGGTTCTCGTGCAGCTGGGCGATGCGGCCGAACAGCACGGCGTTCATCATGATCGGATTCCAGTGCCGCGCCATCCGTAAGGAGACCTCCTTGTCGATCTCCAGGATGGCCGGGTTGGAATGCGCCGAGACGAGGTCGTAGAACACCGCCGCAACCTTGCTCAGCAGCTTGCCCGAGCGCTCCAGCGCCGTGATGGTGTTGGCGAAGTCGGGCGCCGCCGGATCACTGGTGATCGCCGTGATCTCGGCGGCATGGTCCGCAAAGGCCTGCTCGAACGCCGGCAGGAAGTGCTCGGGCTTGATCTCGTCGAAGGGCGGGGTCGCAAACGGCTTCACCCAGGCCTTCAGCAGCGGGTTGGTCTCGGCGTCGGTAATTTGGCGGGATTCTGACATCACAAGTCCGGTTTTCGTGGCTCGATTGTTGCGGCCAGCTATAGCACGCGATGGGGCTTTTTTGGGCCATTTGCCCTTGCTCCCGGCCGCCTTTTCGGGGAGATTGCGGCCCTCGAAGTCAGGACCCCTGAGCCCCATGAACGCGCCTTCTTCCTCGTCCCGCCAGATCGTCTGGCCCAGCGTCATCACCGTCATCAGCGCCGCCATCCTGATCGGCGCCGAGGTGTTCGGCGCGGCGTTTGCCGGCGGCTGGGCGCTCGCGATCCTGTTCGGTCTCGGAGACCAGGGCGCGCACATCCTCCAAGCCGTGTTGTTCACACTCGGCGTGCTCGTGATGACCGCCTTCATCCGCGGCGCTCAGCGCGTCGAGCCCTTCACGAAGCGCGGCTGACGCTTCTCGCGCGCGAGCAACACGCGCTGTGCATTGAAAACTTAACGCGCGTTCATCTTCCGCGTCGCTCGCGCAACACTGCGCAAGCAGATGTTAGGCAATTCTGTTCTCAGCCTAAAAAAATTCTTGCGAACCAGAGTCAAAACGCTTATGTGCGGACTTGCCCAATTTCGCACGTGCCTGTGGTCGTGTGTCAGTCGGTAGGTATCCGGACAAGAGGCCGGACAGCCGCCAAGGGGTGAAGAAGCCGAGGGGCTCTTCGGAAGTGCGGAAGTCGAGACTGCAGAGTCGAGCGACCGAAGCAAACCCGAAGCGTCCAGCATCTCTCTCAAAGAGATGCCATGTCGAAGGTGACTTCGCTCTTTGCAACCGTGACTGGCAGCCGGAGGCGAACCGGCGCACCCCGCTCTCAACGGGGGACGCGACTTAAAGCAACGACGGATCGGGCTTTTTTGGTCTCTACCGGCAGTCCAACGCCGGCGCGGGCTACTGAAAAGGCTTGTCCTTCATTGCCAGGTGTGCGGGCGGGAATCTCTCCCAACCAATCCACGGCAGCACAGTCTGGTTTGAGTTTTTTGTCCTCAACGCGCCTCCATCGCGCGGTGTGGCCGAAGCGCTCTCATCAGACGTCACGTTGATACGGCTCCCGTCGCTGGGACCGTTGGAGAGTGCCATGACCGAACGTATCCAGGAATTCCTGCGCAACCGCCGCAAGGATGGCCTCGACACCGAGCCGTGCCTCGTCGTCGACCTCGAGGTCGTGCGCGACAATTACCAGAGCTTCGCCAAGGCGCTGCCCGACAGCCGCGTGTTCTACGCCGTCAAGGCGAACCCGGCGCCGGAAGTGCTGGCCCTGCTCGCGTCCATGGGCTCCTGCTTCGACACCGCGACCGTCGCGGAGATCGAGATGGCGCTGGCCGCGGGTGCGACGCCCGACCGCATCTCCTTCGGCAACACGATCAAGAAGGAGCGCGACATCGCGCGCGCCTTCGCGCTCGGCATCCGGCTGTTCGCGGTCGACTGCGCCGCCGAGGTCGAGAAGGTCGCCCGTGCCGCGCCGGCTGCGAAGGTGTTCTGCCGCATCCTCTATGACTGCGCCGGCGCCGAGTGGCCGCTGTCGCGCAAGTTCGGCTGCGACCCGGAAATGGCGGTCGAGGTGCTCGACGCTGCCAAGCGCCTGGGCCTGGAGCCGTGCGGCATCTCCTTCCATGTCGGCTCGCAGCAGCGCAAGGTGAAGGCGTGGGACCGCGCGCTGGCGATGGCCTCGCAGGTGTTCCGCGACTGCGCCGAGCGCGGCATCAACCTCACCATGGTCAACATGGGGGGCGGCTTCCCGACCAAGTACCTGAAGGACGTGCCGCCGGTGGTGACCTACGGCCGCTCGATCTTCCGCGCGCTGCGCAAGCACTTCGGCAACCAGATCCCGGAGACCATCATCGAGCCGGGCCGCGGCATGGTGGGCAACGCCGGCGTCATCGAATCCGAGGTCGTGCTGATCTCGAAGAAGAGCGACGAGGACGAGGTGCGCTGGGTGTACCTGGACATCGGCAAGTTCGGCGGTCTCGCCGAGACCATGGACGAGTCGATCCGCTACGCCATCCGCACCCGTCACGACGGCGCGGACATGACGCCGTGCGTGCTCGCAGGTCCGACCTGCGACAGCGCCGACGTGCTGTACGAGAAGACCCCGTATCCGCTTCCCGTGACGCTCGAGATCGGCGACAAGGTGCTGATCGAAGGCACCGGGGCCTATACGTCGACCTACTCGTCGGTGGCGTTCAACGGCATTCCGCCGCTGAAGACCTACCACATCTGATCCGCCTCTCTGTCTGAGGCCTGACGAACCCGGGAGCCGGCTTGCCGGCTCCCTTCCCGACATTGCCATTCTGACGACGCTCGAGTCCGCGTGCCCTTGGCGCACGGATTCAAGCGGGGACTGACGTGCCATGACTGCTCCTCGGAAGCCACAACTCGCCCTCACCTCGAAAGCCGCTCCGTTCGCGATCCGTGCGGAACGTGCTGTCGACGTCGCCGTCCGTGAAGCGCTGCTGGATGCCTGCTTTGGCGAAAACCGCCATGACCGCACCTGCCAGCGCCTGCGCGACGGACGTGCACCTGCCGCAGGCCTTGCCCTGTCGGCGATGCGTGAGGGCAAGCTCGTGGGAACCGTGCGGCTGTGGCATGTCAGCGCCGGAGGCAGGCCCGCTCTGGTCCTTGGACCGCTGGCGGTGGACCCTGCCTGCCGCGAGCTCGGGATCGGCGCCGCGCTGATGCATCAAGCGCTGGCCGCCGCCCGGGCGCGCGGGCATGAAGCCGTGATCCTGCTCGGCGATGCCCCCTATTACGCGCGCTTCGGCTTCTCGACCGAGAAGACGGCCGAGCTGTCGCTGCCCGGCCCATTCGAGCGCGACCGCCTGCTGGCGATCGAGTTCGCCGAAGGTGCGCTGGATGGGGCCGCAGGGATGATCGTGCCGACCGGTGCGGCCTTGCCCAAACGGAGGTCGGTTCGCGCCCTCCAGGCGCACGCGGCCTAACGGATCGCTCTGATAGCGAAGGCCGAAGGCCGCATGGAGCGGCAACGCTCCGCTGCGCCTGCGCCAAGCCCTTTCCTTTGGGGTTGCACAGGCGCCGGAAACGCCCTTTAACCCCGCAAAACACCCTTCTGTCGAGGTCCCTGACCATGTCCCGTCGCCTGATCTCCACCGGCTCTCCCCTCGAGAAGACGGTCGGCTATAGCCGCGCCGTGATCGACGGCGAGTTCGCCTTCGTCGCGGGAACAACCGGCTACGACTACACCACGATGACGATGCCGGCCGATGTCACGAGCCAGTCACGCAACTGCTTCAAGACCATCGCAGCCGCCCTGAAGGAGGGCGGATTCGAGATGGCCGATATCGTCCGCGCGACCTACTACGTCACCGACGCCAGCTACATCGATGCCCACTTCGCCGTCTGCGGCGAGGTTCTCGGTGACATCAGGCCGGCTGCGACCTTGCTGGTCGTCAGCGCCCTCGCCAAGCCCGAGATGAAGGTCGAGATCGAAGTCACCGCCAAGCGCCGCAGCATCTGACAAGCGCCGCAGCGCCTGATCCACACACCCTTTGTCCGCCAGCACGTTCCGGAGAAACCATCCCATGAGCCCTCCCTCGCAGATCTACGCGAAGATCACCGGCCCCATCGTCATGGTCGGCTTCGGCTCCATCGGCAAAGGCACGCTGCCGCTAATCGAGCGGCATCTCGACTATGACAAGTCGCGCATCACCGTGCTCGATCCCAAGGACGAGGGCCGCAAGGCGCTTTGCGAGAAGCACAATGTCCGCTTCATCCAGAAGGGCCTGACCAAGGACAATTATCGCGAGGTGCTGACCCCGCTGCTCACCGAGGGCGGCGGCCAGGGCTTTTGCGTCAATCTCTCGGTCGATACCGGCTCAACCGACATCATGGAGCTCTGCAACGAGCTCGGCGCGCTCTACATCGACACCGTCAACGAGCCCTGGCTCGGCTTCTATTTCGACGCGTCGAAGGGCCCGGAAGCGCGCTCCAACTACGCGCTGCGCGAAGTGACGCTGGCCGCCAAGAAGGCCCGCTCCGCCGGCTCGACCACGGCCGTCTCCTGCTGCGGCGCCAATCCCGGCATGGTCTCCTTCTTCGTCAAGCAGGCGCTGCTCAATGTCGCCGCTGATCTGAAGCTCAATGCCCCCAGGCCAAAGACCAAGGCCGAATGGGCGGATTTGATGCGGCAGGCCGGCATCAAGGGCATCCACATCGCCGAACGCGACACCCAGCGCTCGAAGAAGCCGAAGGAGCCCGATGTCTTCGTCAACACCTGGTCGGTGGAAGGTTTTCTGTCGGAAGGCGTGCAGCCGTCCGAGCTCGGCTGGGGCACCCATGAAAAATGGATGCCCGAGAATGCGCGGACCCACGAGGCCGGCTGCGGCGCCGCCATCTATCTGATGCAGCCCGGCGCCAACACGCGCGTGCGCACCTGGTGCCCGACCCGCGGGGCCCAGTATGGCTTCCTCGTCACCCACAATGAGTCGATCTCGATCGCCGATTATTTCACCGTGCGCGACGCGTCGGGCAAGGCGATCTACCGGCCGACCTGCCACTATGCCTATCATCCGGCCGATGATGCCGTGCTGTCCCTGCATGAAATGTTCGGCCGCGCCGGGAAGATGCAGGAGAAGCACCACATCCTCGACGAGAACGAGATCGTCGACGGCATCGACGAGCTCGGCGTGCTGCTGTTCGGCCATGACAAGAATGCCTATTGGTACGGCTCGCAGCTCTCCATCGAGGAGACCCGCGAGCTCGCGCCCTATCAGAACGCCACCGGCCTGCAGGTGACCTCCGCCGTGCTCGGCGGCATGGTGTGGGCGCTGGAGAACCCGAACGAAGGCATCGTCGAAGCCGACGAGATGGACTTCGATCGCCTCTTGGAAATCCAGCTGCCGTATCTCGGCCCGGTGAAGGGCTTCTACACCGACTGGACGCCGCTGACCGATCGTCCGGGACTGTTTCCGGAGGACATCGATACGAGCGATCCCTGGCAGTTCCGGAATATTCTGGTGCGGTGAGGCGCGACACGTCTCGCCTCACCCACCGCCGTCATGCCCCGCGCAGGCGGGGCATCCAGTACGCCGCGGCGGTCGTGATTGAACCGAGATGCTGGTGATTACTGGATCGTCCGCCTTCGCGGACGATGACACTGAGTGTGTGGCTGGGAGCGTGCGCCGACCGCCCTACTTCTTCTCGATCGGCGGCGCGATCTTCTCGGGCGGCGCCTGCGGCAATGCCGGCTTAGCGGCACCCGCCGCGCCCTGCGTCTGGGAATCGGGCCGCGCGGGCTCAGGCGCCGGGGTGGTCGGCCGGTCGCCGCCGGGCTTGGACTCCGCGGGTGTCTTACCTTGATCGTCGGACGGGGTGCCCTGAAGCGGCGGCGTCCCCTGCGCCATCTCCATCCGGCTTTCGGCGCGGATTTGCGCGAGCGATATCACCGACACCACGACGCCTGCTGCGAACAGCGCAGCGGCAATTGCCAGATCGAGCTTCAGTCTGCGCTTGTCATCCCGGCCGGGCATATCGATCACCGCCTTTGTCCACCGGGATCAACGAAACTGGGGCGCGCCGGTTCCGAACGGACAGGGCAGGAACCGCCTCCTCGCGCGCCAAAACGCCGCCCTCACTCGGTCGTGCTGACCTCCCAGGTCGCGTGGCGCACGCCCGGCAAATGCTGGAGATCAGTCGCCACCGCGTTCAGCTCATTCGGGTCGACCGCGGTCGCGACCAGCTTTGCGGCGATCTCCAGGATGTCGTCGCCGATTTCGGCCACGTCGATATCAGCCACCGAATATTTCGCGATCTCGAGCTTCTCGACGAGCCGGTCGCGCATGTCCGGAAGAGCATCGGCCGCAACCGCAAGCTTGAAATAGTAGGTTGCCTCCAGTGCCTTCTCATTGAGCGGGATGCGGTTGATCGCATTGACCAGCGGGCGCAGCATGGTGTTGCCGGCAATCACGAACACGGTGAGCGCGGCCGCCTGCGCGATCATGTCGGCGCCGGCGCAGGAGCCGACCGCAGCCGACGCCCACAGCGTCGCCGCGGTGTTGAGGCCGCGGACGTCCATGCCCTGCTTCATGATGACGCCGGCTCCCAGGAAGCCGATGCCGGACACGACATAAGCGATCACACGCACCGCGCCGTCCGCGCCTGCCAAATTCATGGCGAGATCGACGAAGGCGGCAGCGCCGACCGCGACCAGCACGTTGGTGCGCAGGCCGGCGGTGCGCTGGCGGTATTGCCGCTCGGCACCGATCAGCGTGCCCAGCACGAAGGCTGTGGTCAGGCTGACCAGCGTGTCGGCGAAATCCGCAAGCTGGAAGGTCGTCAGGAACCGCATGTTTTCCTATACGGCCGGAACCATGACGAATTAAAGCTCCAGCAGGCCGCCGTCCCCATTTTCGTCGGCGAAAGCCAGCAGCGTGCCCTTCGCATTCCAGGCGATCGCGGCCACGGGCGGCGTGCCATTGCGGCGTACAAGGATCTCCGCGCCGTCCTCCAGCCGCACCATCAGCACGGTGCCGTCGCTGTAGCCGGCGGCGAGGATATCGTTCTTCGGATGGCAGGCGACCACGGACACGCGCGCCTGTAGCGGGGCAAGCATCGCGGGCTCCTTGCCCATCGGACCGTCCTTGCTGCCGAACGGCCAGATGATGACGGTGTCGGCGCCCGAGGTTGCGAGCCCCTTGCCGCCCGCGCTCCAGGACATCGAGCGGACCCGGCCGGGATAGCCGGTCATGCGCATGTGCCGGTTATCAGCGAGCCGCCAGCCATGCAGCGCCGGCTCGTGCATCGCGGTGACGAGAAACTTGTTGTCGGGGCTGAAGGTGACCGCGTGATGCGAGCCGGCCCAGGGCAGGAATTCGGCCGATCCCGCCATATTCGGAAACCACAGCGTCACGCCGTTATAATGCGCGATCGCGAGCCGCAGACCCTTCGGCGCGAACGCAAGTCCGCCGACGGTCGAGGGCACTTCGATCGACTTCTCTTCAGTCTTGCCGCTCTTGACGGTCGCGGTCTTGCCGGCCGACCAGGCGAAGGCGCCGTCGGCGTGCAGCGCCACTGCGTCGATCCAGCGCCGCTTGGGATCGGTGGCAAGCAGTGTCACCTCGCCCTTGGCATCGAGCGACACGACCTTGCCGTCGTCGCCGCCCATCACGAGGCGCTTGCCGTCGGAAGCGACCGAGAGAATGCCGCCGCTGTGCACGGCGACCGTGGCGATCTCACCCTGCGCGTCGACGAACGCGACGTTCTCCTCGCCGCCGACGAAAGCGGCGCGAGGCCCGAGGAAATGCACCGAGGTCACGGCCATCCCCAGCGCGACCGGCTTGACGCGGTCGGTGACGGAGACGATCGAGGCGGAATCGGAAGCCGGCGTAAACTCTTTCATCACGAGACGATGCAGCTCTCGAAGCCCTTGCGGATCGCCTCTTCCGGCAATTCGCGGCCGATGAAGATGAGGCGGCTCTCGCGCGGCTCGCCGTCCTTCCACTTCCGCTGGTGGTTACCCTCCAGCATCATGTGGACGCCCTGGAAGACATAACGGTCCTCGTCGTCGTGGAAGGCGAGGATGCCCTTGGAGCGCAGGATCTTGCCGCCCTCGATCTGCACCAGGTTCTGCAGCCAAGGCATGAACACGTTGGGATCGAGCGGCTTGTCGGTCTTGAGCGACAGCGACTGCATCTCCTCGTCGTGATAATGCTTCAGGCCATTGCCGTGATCATGGTGATGATGATCGTGGCCGTGATGGTGGTGATGATCATGGTCGTGGTCATGATCGTCGGCTTCCAGGAAATCCGGCTCGATGTCGAGGATGCGGTCGAGATCGAACGCGCCGCGGTCGAGCACGTCGGCCAGCGCCACCGAGCAGCGCTCGGTGCGGTGCAGTTTCGCATAGGGGTTGATGCCGCGAATGCGGGCCTCGACCTCGGCAAGCTCGCCCTTGTTGACGAGGTCGGTCTTGTTCAGCACGATCACGTCGGCAAAGGCGATCTGGTTCTTGGCCTCGGGTGCATCCTTCAAACGGTCGGACAGCCACTTTGCGTCGGCGACCGTGACGACCGCATCGAGCCGCGCGTTCTTCTGCACGTCCTCGTCGACGAAGAAGGTCTGGGCGACCGGCGCCGGGTCGGCGAGACCGGTGGTCTCGACGATGATGGCGTCGAACTTGCCCTTGCGCTTCATCAGGCCGTCCATGATGCGGACGAGGTCGCCGCGCACGGTGCAGCAGATGCAACCATTGTTCATCTCGAACACTTCCTCATCGGCGCCGATGATGAGGTCGTTGTCGATGCCGATCTCGCCGAATTCGTTGACGATGACGGCGTATTTCTTGCCGTGGTTTTCCGACAGGATGCGGTTCAGGAGCGTGGTCTTGCCGGCACCGAGATAGCCGGTCAGGACGGTCACGGGAATCTTTTGGGACGTCGCTTCAGACATAACAACTCCGGACTTTAAGGCTTATTCGCGCGACGCGAGGCGGCCCCTGCCTAATGGTCAAGCGCGCTGGTCAGGGCCTTTATATTGTGCCTGACCATGTCAATGTAAGTGGGTGCAGGCCCCTTTTCGCCGGTCAAACCGTCCGAAATCAGGGTCCCGCCGACCTTTGCCCCGGTCTCGGCCGCGATCCGCCGGATCAGGCGGTCGTCGCTGATATTTTCCAGGAACACGGCCGGGATCTTCTGGGCCTTGATCTGGCCGATGATGGCGGCGATGTCGCGCGCGCTCGGTTCGGTTTCCGTGGAGACGCCGAGGGGGGCGATGAACTGGATACCGTATTCGGCGGAAAAATAGCCGAAGGCGTCGTGGGTGGAGATCACCTTGCGCCGCCCCGGTGGGAGTTTCGCCACGGCGTCGCGGACCTCGCGATCCAGTGTTTCGAGCTTTTCCAGATAGGCCTTGGCCTGGGCGCGGAAGAAGTCCGCCTCACCCGGGACCGCGGCGGCCAACGCATTGGCGATGTCGGTGACGTAGATCTTGGCGTTGGGGATGGACTGCCAGGCATGGGGATCTGCGGCGGAGCCGAGTTTCAGCGGCGCGATGCCGGCGCTTGCCGTGACCACCTGCGCCTTGCTGCCCGCGGACTGCACGAGGCGCGGCAGCCAGCCCTCGAGGCCGAGCCCGTTGACGATGACGAGCTTCGCCTCCGCGACTCGCTTCGCATCGGCGGGGGGCGGCGGATAGACGTGGACGTCGCTGTCGGGGCCGACCAGTGTCGTCAGGCTGATACGGTCACCACCGACATTGCGGACGAAGTCGCCGAGGATCGAGAAGCTCGCGACCACGTTGAGCCGCTCCGCGGCATGCAGCGGCGAGCCAATCAGCAACAGCGCACAAAACAGGATGAGCCGCATCGTCACGCTTCCAGATGCCGGCCGGGAAACAGCTGCCGGACGATACCGCCGATGCGGCCGAACAGGACGGAAACGACGTAGAGCACCGTCGCGACGAGAATGACCGCAGGGCCTGATGGCACCCGGGTCTGGAACGACAGCACGAGGCCCGCATAGCCCGAGACCGCGGCAGCAACGACGGCGATGCAGATCATGGCGGTGAGATCGCGCGACCAGAACCGCGCGATGCCGGCGGGCAATATCATGAGGCCGACAGCAAGCAGCGTTCCGAGCGCCTGAAATCCGTTGACGAGGTTGATGACGACGAGCGCGAGGAAGGCGAGATGCGCAGGCCCCCCCGCGCGGCTGACGGTGCGCAGGAACAGCGGATCGACGCTCTCGATCACCAGCGGGCGGTAGATCACCGCGAGCACCAGCAGTGTGACCGTGGCGTTGAAAGCCACCACCAGCAGCGTCTGATCGTCCATCGCGAGGATGTTGCCAAACAGCACGTGGAGTAGATCGATATTGGTGCCCTTGATCGAGACGATGGTGACGCCGAGCGCGAGCGAGGCCAGATAGAAGGTCGCGAGCGAAGCGTCCTCCTTCAGCCCGGTCGAGCGCGCGACCACACCGGCGAGAATTGCGACCGCAAAGCCGGCGACGAGACCGCCGGCCGTCATCGCGAACAGGTTGAGACCGGAGAGCAGAAATCCGACGGCGGCGCCGGGCAGGATTGCATGCGCCATGGCATCGCCGACGAGGCTCATCCGCCGCAGCATCAGGAACACGCCGATCGGCGCGCCGGCCAGCGCCAGCGCGATCACGGCAGCAAGCGCCCGCCGCATGAACTCGAATTCGGTGAACGGACCGATCAGCGCATCATAGATCATCGGATATCAGGCCGCCCGCGAGCTGATATCATCGGCCGCGCAGGCCGCGGCGGTGTCGTCGAACGCTTCGCACATCCGCATCGCGACCAGCAGGTTTTCCGGCGTCAGCACCTCCGCCGTCGGGCCCCACGCGACTGGGCCCCGCGCCAGCACCAGCGTCTCGGTGAAATGGTTGCGCACCATCTCCATGTCGTGCAGCGCGGCGAGCACGGTGCGGCCCTCGCCATGCCAGCGCTTCACCAGCGCGAGCAGATCGGCCGTGGTCTTAGCATCGATGGCGTTGAAGGGCTCGTCGAGCACGATCAGGCTCGCATCCTGGAGCAGCACGCGCGCGAACAGCACGCGCTGCATCTGGCCGCCAGAGAGTGTGCCGATCGGACGGTTCTCGAAACCGCTGAGGCCAACGGCGCCGATCGCGCGGAGAATCTTGTCGCGCGCGGCCTTGCCGATGCCGCCAAACAGGCCGGCCCCGCGCCACAGCCCGGTGCTGACGAAATCGAACACCGAGATCGGGAAGCTGCGGTCGACCTCCGCGCTTTGCGGCAGATAGGCGATGTCTCGGCTGTCGAGCCCGCCGAGATGGATGCTGCCGTCGAGCGGTTTGAGGATGCCGACGATGCCGCGCAGCAGCGTCGACTTGCCGGCGCCGTTCGGACCGATCACGGCGACCAGCGCGCCGCGCGCGACCTCGCCGTTGAGATGGTGCACGGCGGGATGCCGGTCATAGCCGAGCGTGACGTTGTGAAAATGCAGCGCCGCCATGGTCACCTCATCGCCAGGAAGACGATGCCCCAGAGCACGGCGCAGACGGCGAGCGCGGCCGCGAGACGGCCCGCCATGGTCATGCGCAGGATCGACCAGGGCGCCGCCTGGGCCGGATGCGGTGACGCCACATCGTGAACATGGGCGTGGATGTGGTCGTGCCCATGCGAATGCCCGTGGCCATGGGAGTGGCCATGGGCATGGTCGTGATGGTGAGCGTGTGACGCGGTAGGAACCATCCCGAAACGTTATATTATAACATTACCCCTGTCCACGCTTCTAGGCGTCATCCCGGGGCTATGCGGAGCATAGAACCCGGGATCTCGAGATTCTCAGGTGCGCAATTGCGCACCAGAGTTCGGCTCTTTGAGCCGCCCCGGAATGACGTCCCAAGGCGTCACGCCCGGGCTCAGGGCTTGCCGATCACCATGGCGATGGCAGCCGCCACGAACGGGAACGGCACCGAAACGGCGCAGCGGAACCAGACGAAGCGAGCCGGCATGAACGGGATTTCCCACAGAATCACCCGCTGGAAGGCGAATAGCGCCCAGGCGACGACATACGCGACCACTTGCGGCACCCCACCGCCCGACTTCAGCGCCACGGTGCCGATGGAGAAGCCGACCACGGGGCCGCCGGGCGTGGCCGCGCCGGCGATCACGGCGGTCGCGACTCCAGGCCAGCCGCTGTCCGGCCCGAGCCAGCCGGTGATCACCTCCTGCGGGATGATGGCGGCGATGTAGCCGGAGCCGATCACCCCCAGCGCGATCCGCGGCACGATGTTGATGAAGTCCATCGAGCCCTCGCGCAGGGATGCCTTGAACACCGGCGGGCCGCGGCGGAACGCGATCAGGCCGACGCCGAGCACCGAGCCCCACAACAGGATGTCGATTAGGAGCGCCGCGCTCAACTCTCGTCGTCCTTCGCGAGCGGCTTCGGATAGAGCCTGATATAGACGAAGCGGCCGAGGGCGCCGGCGAGCACCGGCAGCGGCAGCGAAATCACGATCCGCCACAGCGTGAAATCGGTGCCCATGATCGGAATTTCCCAGGCGACAGCCCGGCCGTAGCCGATCAGCGTCCAGCTCACGACCATGGCGATGGTGGCGCCGAAATCGGCGCCGACCGCGAGCAGCGCGCTCGCCACGGGATAGGCGGTGAAGGGCCCGCCCGGCAGGATCGCGCCGAAGGCGGTGCCGATCAGAAGCCCCATCAGGCCGGATTTCGGTCCGAGCGAGCGCGAGACTTTCTCGTGCGGCAGGATCTCGGAGATGAAGGCGCCAAGCAGACAGCCGGCCAGCACGCGCGGCAGGATGCCTGAGAACAGCGAGAGATCGTGGGTGAGGATGTCGAGAACGCCGTCGGTGCCGTCACGCCGCCAGACCAGACCTGCGCTCACCGCCACCAGGACCGCGATGATGATGGTCGACCAGCCGATCGGCTTGCGCACACGCCCCGGCCGCGGCTCGGACTCCGCGTCCTCGGCAGGCGCCGGGTCTTTCGGGGAAGGTTCTAACAACGGGCTCGGGTCGGATCGAGGGGATGCCCGTCCTGATTAAGGGTACCGCCGAGGTGATGCAAACGGTGTGATGACAGACCCATGCGCGCACCACGCAGGGCAATTCCGCACAGCAAAAAAGGCGGCCGCGCACGCGACCGCCTTGTCTGTCATTCCGGGGCGGCGAAGCCGAACCCGGAATCCATTCGTCCACACGGACTGACGCCCGATGGATTCCGGGTTCGATGCTGGCGCATCGCCCCGGAATGACGAGTGAGAACTCAGGCCTTATCGAACAGGGACTCGACGTATTCCCAGTTCACGAGGTTTTCCACGAACGCCTTGAGATAGTCCGGGCGGCGGTTGCGATAGTCGATGTAGTAGGAGTGCTCCCAGACGTCGCAGCCGAGGATCGGGGTGGCGCCGTGCACAAGCGGATTCTCGCCGTTCGGGGTCTTGGAGATCTCGAGCTTGCCGTTCTTGACCTGGAGCCAGCACCAGCCGGAGCCGAACTGGCCGACGCCGGCCGCCTGGAAGTCGGTCTTGAACTTCTCGAAGCCACCGAGGTCCTCGTTGATCTTCTTCTCGAGCTTGCCCGGCAGCTTGGTGCCGCCGCCATTGGGCTTCATCCAGCTCCAGAAGTGGATGTGGTTGTAGTGCTGGCCGGCATTGTTGAACACCGCGGGGTTCTTGCCGAACGAGCCCTTGACGATCTCTTCAAGGGACTTGCCTTCCCATTCGGTCCCCTTGAGCGCGTTGTTGCCGTTGGTGACGTAGGCCTGATGATGCTTGTCGTGGTGATATTCCAGCGTCTCCTTCGACATGTACTGGCCGAGGGCGTCATAGGCGTAAGGGAGTGGGGGCAGCGTAAAGGTCATGGGTTCTTGTCCGCAACTGGTGGGGAACGAGTTCTAACGGTCACCCCTTATAGAAGGTTCCTGCGGCATTAAATACCTCAGAATTTCGAAAACGCGTGACGGCGACGCTTGGCACGATTGCATAAAATCTTCGCAGCACGCGGACGTCCGCGCGGTCGTTGCGCCTTGATGCAAAATATCATTGCCTTTGAGGCGCTTATGACAGAACGAATGCCCTACGCACCGACCCTGCGAAAGACAGAGCCATGAGCATCGAGATCGACATTTTGAACGGCGACGCCTCGTGGCCGATTGCGGAGCCGCTGCATCAGGCGGTCTGGGGACCGCATATGGTCGCGAATAAGCCCTGGGCTCACATCAAATGGGAAAACGCCCATCTGCGCGTGCTGCTCGAAACGCCCGAGGACGGCCTCGTCTGCCATGTCGGCATCTACTTCCGCACCGTCACCTGGAACGGACAGAAGGTTCACGTCGGCGGCCTCGGCGGCGTCTGCACGCGTGAGGACCGGCGCGGCCGCGGCTACGCGACGATCGCCATCGACGCGGCGGTGCATACCATGCGCGCCAACGAGGCGGTCCGCTTCGGGCTGCTGTTCTGCGAACCGCACAATTTCGCGTTCTACGAGGCCCGCAAATGGCAGCCCTTCAAGGGCGAGGTCTATTGCCAGCAGCCGGAGGGGCGGATCCGCTTCGACTACATGTCGCCCTATGTCTTCAACATCGTCCGCGCGCCGACGCTGGGCACCATCGACCTATGCGGCCTGCCGTGGTGAGCCCTGCGTGAGCAAGGGCTGCGCCGGCCGTCTCACGCCCTATAATATGTCGATCATCATCTAAATTCCACCCGGTGAACATGACGATCGACGCCCCCTTAGACGCCGTCCCGCCGGTTGCGGTCGCCTCTCCCATCGCCAGCCTCCTGACCGCGCCGATCCTGCCGACGCTGCTGCGGCTCGCGATCCCCAACATGATTGCGATGGTCGGCAGCACGCTGGTTGCGGTGGCCGAGACCTCCTATATCGGCCGGCTCGGCACCATTCCGCTCGCCGCGATCGCGCTGGTGTTTCCGTTCGCGATGCTGACGCAGATGATGAGCGCAGGCGCGATGGGCGGCGGCGTCTCCTCCGCGATCAGCCGCGCGCTCGGCGCCGGGAATCGCGACCGCGCCGCGACGCTGGCGCTGCATGCCGCCATCATCGGCCTCTGCGGCGGGCTGTTCTTCACGGTGATGATGCTCGTCTTCGGCCGCTCCTTCTTCGCGCTGCTTGGGGGACGCGAGCGCGTGCTCGAGGAGGCCAGCGGCTATTCGCAAGTGCTGTTCTCCGGTGCGGTCGCGATCTGGCTCGTCAATACGCTGGCCTCGGTGATCCGCGGTACCGGCGACATGCGCCTGCCCTCGATGACGCTGATCGGGGCGAGCGTGCTCCAGATCGCGCTTGGCGGCACGCTGGGGCTCGGCCTGTTCGGAATGCCGCAATTCGGCATGCCGGGCGTCGCAAGCGGCCAGCTGATCGCGTTCAGCTGCGCCGCGATCTTCTTGCTCTGGTATCTTTTGTCCGGCCGCAGCCGGTTGCAACTCGATTTCCGCGCCTTCCATTTCGAACGCGCGATGTTCCTGGACATCCTCAAAGTCGGCGCGGTGGCCTGTTTGTCACCACTCCAGACCGTGCTCACCATTCTGATCTTCACAAAAATCCTCGCGACCTTCGGCACCGAGATGCTGGCCGGCTACGGCATCGGATCGCGGCTGGAGTTCTTGCTGATCCCGATCACCTTCGCCTTCGGCATCGCCTCGGTGCCGATGGTCGGCATCGCGATCGGCGCCGGACATGTGACGCGCGCGCGGCATGTGGCCTGGACGGCGGCTGCGGCCTCCGGACTCACGGTCGGCCTGATCGGCCTCGCCGTCGCACTTGCTCCGTCGCTGTGGGTCGCGCTGTTCACGCGGGATTCCGGCGTCACCGCCGCCGCACACAGCTATCTCCACTGGGCAGGTCCGGCCTTCGTGTTCTTCGGCATGGGCGTGTCGCTGTACTTCTCCTCGCAAGGCGCCGCACGTGTCGGCGGCCCCGTGCTCGCTTCCACCGCACGGCTGCTGATAGTCGCGATCGGCGGCGTGGCCCTGATGATGGCACAGGCGCCGTCCTGGACCCTGTTCGCGCTGGTCGGCGGCGCCATGGTCGTGTTCGGGCTGTCGACCGCGGCCTCGGTCGCGTTCGTGCGATGGGGCAAATGATCGCAGGCAAACATTCAGGCAATTAAACGCAGGAATGTGATTCCAGCCGGCGTTGCACTATCCTGCCGGGCTGCTATGGAGGCGCTCTATTTTCGGGGCCTTCTCCATGACTTCCAGATTCGCAGCTCTCATCGTCCTGCTCGCCGCGCTGCTTGGCGCAACGAACGCCCATGCGCAGAATGCCGACGGGACCTGGCTCACCCAGGCGGGTGATGCACGCGTCAAGATCAGCAAATGCGGCGGCGGCATCTGCGGCCATATCGTCTGGTTGCGCGAGCCCTATGACACCTCAACCGGCCAGCCCGCCACCGACAGCAAGAATCCCAATCCCGCACTCACCAGGCGTCCGATGATCGGATTGCCATTGTTCAGCGGCATGGAGCCCGCGGGGCCGAACAAATGGGCGGGCCAGATCTACAATGCCGACGATGGTAGCACCTATGCGAGCAGCATCAGCCTAAGTGGCGCGGACTCGCTGCGGGTCGAAGGCTGCGTCGGCGCGCTCTGCGGCGGTGAAACCTGGACGCGCGCGGGGCGCTAACTCGCTGCCATCATCGCCTTCAATGCCGTTGCCGCCGAGGCATAGCCGCCCCGCGCGCCGTCGATGAAGTGGACGTGATCGCTGCGCAGCGCTGACGGCGTGAAACAGGTCATCATCGCGGCATCCTGTTGATAGAGGCCGTAGCGCACGATGCCGTCGCGCGCGGCGGCCGCGAGACGATCGCTCAACGCGCGCGCGAGCTGCGGAGTGCAGTCGAGAATCATGCGCAGACCGTCGTCATACTTGCGGAAGTCCGAGTTCTCGACGACCTGGCGTTTGTAGACGTTCGGCACGAAACCGCCGATCTTGATGTCGAAGCGCATGATCAGATAGACGAACAGCGTATAGGCCAGCACGCTGGCTCTGCGCGCCAGCAGCGGACCGCCGCGCTTGGTGCGGGCTTCGAATTCCAGTCCCTGCGGCGGCCACTTCAAAGGCGGCCCCTGCGGCGGCACCGGGCGGCCGCCCTCCGGGCTGCGCTCGACGAGATGGATGACGTCCTCGATCACCTTGCGGAAGGCGTGCGGATCGACGCCGCGCGCCGGCATCACCAGCACCGACAGGATCAGGCCGCGCGCGGCCGGCATCACCTCGAAGCGGCACGACAGGCCCGAGAGGTCCGGCTGTGTGCCGGCGGGCGCCTCCTCGACCGCAAACTCGCCGCGCTTCATCGCGGCGTCGGCCCAGGCAAGCCCGCCGCCCGAGAACATCGCGTAGGACAGGTTTGGCGACGGCCCGAAGCGGGCGACGCGCACGTCGAGGCCCTGAGCGCGAATGACGCTGACCGGCACCAGTGCGACGCGCATGGTCAGATCGAGATCTTCCCGCACCCAGGTCGCGGTCGCAGCCAGCGCCTCGCGGGCGAGCTCGACATCGTCTGGCGCAACCGCGAAGCTGGCGCCGTCGCCGCCGAACACGAAGGGGAATTCCCGCCCCTCCAGCGCATTGGTCACCGCCGCGATCACGGCGGCGCCGGCCATGTTCACCGCCTTGTAGCGCTGCGCCGCGATCGCCTTGGTCGAATCGACGATATCGGCAACGCCGATGCTCCAGTCGTCCGGCAGCGGCGAATACAGCACCGGATCCATCAGGCTGGTGAAGCCGCGGAAGACCGGAATGCCGCTGTAGAAAGATTCGCCTGAGGTCATCGGGAATGCCGGATGGTTGGAATGCGAAACAAATACGTGGCAGGATCGATCCGGGTTCGCTGGCCGGCGCCCCTTTCGATCATTGGCCGAAACGGACCCGGACAACAAGATGCGGCCGCGTTGCAATGCCGCAGCGGGGTCATTGATCGGCATCAAACGACCGCCCGGGGAGAGCGGCTATCGTTGCTCGGCTTCAAGGGTTGCATGGGATGATTGAGGTGTCCGACTTCGGCAGCAAGGACTCCACTTCTCCGGTCCGCCGGCGCACGGGCATCGACCCAATCAGCGCGGTGAAGATGCCCGAAAGACTGACGGCAGCCGTCGATGCCTGGGCGGAAGCACACTACCTGACCCGCTCGGATGCGATCCGCAAGCTGATCGAGCTGGGCCTGAAGATCGCGCCCACGGCCCTCACGTCGGCGCAGCCGATCGCATCGGACGCCACCAGGATCGAAGAGATCGCAGTACACGAGATCGAGTCGCTGCTCGATCCCGCCCTGCCGGCCGACGAACGCGAGCGCCGCGTCCGCCGCCTCACCGAAGGGCCGCCGGAATTTTCGCATGAACGAATTGATCTGCCGAAGGACTTGCCGACGCAGCAGACGTGATAGCTGAATTAGTGCAGCTTCTCGTCTTGGGCCTTGCGCAAGGTTTCGAGAGACGCATCATGGCAGCCGATCAGGCGAACGAATTGCTGCGGGTACATTTCATGCCCGTGACCGCCGGAATTCTGATGCGTCATCGGCGGGGAGTGGACATCGTCCGGCTTCGCACGGGATTGCTCCGTGTGGCCCTGATTTGAAGCGGTCATGTTAGGTGTGGTCATGGACTGCTCCCTGTCGATTAGGGCAGATCGATTGACGTAACCCAATCGATTGTAGGGCATCTTACGACCAAATCCGGCTGGATGTCATTGTGCCGGATCAACGCAATCATGACCGCAGGGTTCCGCTTATGCCGTATTCCCCGCATCGACCGTGAACACCGTCCCAGTGACGTTACGGCCACCTTCCCCCAGCAGGTATTCCACCATGCGCGCGACATCATCCGTCTCCGGCAGGCGACGCAGCGCGCTGCGGCCGGCGATGCGCTTGCGTCCCTCGTCGGAGAGATTGTGGGTGAGCTCGGTGTCGATGAAGCCGGGCGCGATCGCATTCACGGTGATGCCGAGCTTGCCGACCTCGCGCGCGAGCGAGCGGGTGAAGCCGGTGGCGGCGGCCTTGGTGGCGCCGTAGACCGACAGGCCGTTGTAGCCCGTGGTCGCGATGATCGAGGAGATGTTGATGATGCGGCCGGCGCCATCCGCCATCATCTGCCGCGCGACATATTTGGTGAGGATGATCGGCGACAGCACGTTGAGCTGCACCAGTGCCGCAATCTCGGAATTGTGCATGGTTGCGAGCAGGCCTTCGGTGCCGAGGCCGGCATTGTTGACGAGGCCATAGATCGGGCCGAATTCGTCGCGCACCAGTTTTGCGAAGGCCGGGATCGCATCGATCACGGCAAGATCGCAGGCACGGAAATGCAGGCGCCCCTCGGCCTCGGCAATCGCACCCTTGAGCTCGTCGCTCTCGCGCCGCGCGGCCGCGATCACGTTGAAGCCGGCGCCAACGAGGCGCCTGCCAATCGCAAGGCCGATGCCGCGGCTGCCGCCGGTGACCAGAACGTTATGCATCGGTGCGCGCCAGTTTTCCGGCCGGGGTGACGTCGAGCGTCTCGACGAAGCGGATCACCGCCGGCACCTTGTGGGACGTGAGCTGGGCGCGGCACTGCTCCAGAATCTGGTCGCGGATCTCTTTCGCGCGTGCCGGATCGGTGCCCTCAGTGAGGATCACATCGGCAACGACGATGCCGCCGGTGATCGGGCTCTTGCGCGACTTCGCGCGTGACATCCGCACGTCGGGATGACGGTTGATCACCGCCTCGATCTCCTCGGGGTGGACCTTCAGCCCGCCGATATTGATGATGCCGCCGCGACGGCCGACGAAATAATAGCGGTCGCCGCGCAGCTCGACGATATCGCCGCTGTCGACGAAGCCGTCTGCATCAGTGAGCGCTGCCGCGTTGCGGCCGACATAGGCATGCGCAGTGCGCGCCGAGCGGATCCGCAGCGAGCCGTCGACGACCTTCATCTCGACGCCGTTGCGATTGCCGAGATAATCGGCCGGAAAGCCCTCCAGCCCGTCATTCACGGCGAAGCCGACGCCGGCTTCGGTCGAGGCGTAGGCATGGCCGACGGAGGAATTGGGAAATGCCGCCTTCAAGCCGTCGAGCACGGCCTGGTCGGCGATCTCGCCGGAGAGACGGACGTAGCGAGGGGCGAATTGCGCGGCCGAGCCGCTCATCAGGAGCTTGCGCCAATGCGAAGGCGTGCCGGAGATATGCGAGACGCCGCGCGCGTTTAGCCGCGCGACGTGAGCGGCGAGCGCCTCATGCGGATCCGAAAGCACCATCGAGCCGCCGGAGAGGATGGCGCGGAGGAAGATCTGCAGGCCACCATAGCGGCGGATGTCGTAGAACGTGGCCCAGACCGGCGCAGGTCCGCGCGCAGGGCCTTCGGCAACGATGGCGCCGGTCAGCGCTTCCAGGCTATGGCCGGCGATTTTCGGCACGCCTGAAGTGCCCGAAGTCAACATCAGCCATTCGGTGGCGCGCTCGGTCTTGGCCGGCGCGGCGGCTTGAAGCGGCAAATGCGCGGCGACGACCAGCGACACGCCGGTCTCGGTCCGGCGATCGGGCTCGTCGGTGACGACGGCATCGATCCCGGCGTCGGCGATCAAGGTGTCGAGATGCGCCGGGTTAAGATCGGGCGGACACAGCAGCATGCGACGGGCGATGCCGTCGAGCTCGATCATGGCAAGGCCCGACCGGAGCTGGTCGGACAGCTTGAGCAGCACGGCACGGCCGGACAATTCGTGCAGCCGGCCGCCCAAAACCGTGTGCGACAGGATGTCCGTCAGCGAAACGACATCGTGCGCATCGGAGATCGTGCGGCCTTTCAGCTCGGCGCCGAGATGGTCGCGAAGCGCAAAGATCTCACGCGGGGACATTTTCGTAGGCCCGCACGAAATCGCCCACCGTGGCGGGGAACGCGGCGTCCTCGGAAATGGTGAAGGGATCGACGCCGGTCTCGTCCTCGAGGCGCGCCACAAGAATCGCGAAGGCGAGCGAGTCGAAGCCCGTCTCGTGCAGGGACAGATCGTCCGAGAGTGCGGGAAGCGTGACGTGCTGCTCCTTGGCGATCTGCTGGATCGCTTCAATGACCTTAGACCTTACCGACATGGCTGGCTCGCTTTTCGTTATCGTTCGTGTTGTGGCGGCTCTTGATGACCGCCTCCCCGTGGCCGTCTGTTTACCCGACAGAAGTAAATGGCTTCTTGGACAATTCAGATAAAATTGGACCTATCTCTCGATTTTGGTGCCGCTACAGCCTGATCGTACCGTCCGAGATTGCCGCATACGCCTCCCCGTCCAGCCCCACATAGGCACCGGACTTCGGATCGAGCACGAACAGCGGATCGGAGATCGCGGCCGGGTCAAATCCCTCGCGCGCGAGATCCCCCTTCTTCTGCTTGAAGGTCTCGGTGGCATCGAGATCGCGCGAGATGCGGATGAAGACCGGGCGGGCGTAAGCCGGCAGGCGCTGCGCGAGATGTGCGGGCAACGCGGTGACGTCAAAGCCCTCGTTCACGACGATCGCGCTCATGCCGGCCCGGCCGTCGGTGCCGGGAATGCCGACGCCGTAGGTGGTGGCATCGACCACGCCGGTGAAATCGCGCACGGCGTCGTTGACCTCCGAGGTCGCGACGTTCTCGCCCTTCCAGCGGAAGGTGTCGCCGATGCGGTCGACGAAGTGGAAAAAGCCCTTGTCGTCGATCCGCATCAGATCGCCGGTACGGAACCAGGCATCGCCCTTGGCGAAGACGTCGCGCAGGATCTTCTTCTCGGTCTCACCGGCATCGGTGTAGCCCTCGAAGCGGCCGCCTCCCTCCTCCGCGGCGCCGATGCGGCCGATCGCCTCGCCGGCCTCGCCGCGCGCGCAGGCGATGCAAAAGCCTTCGTCGCCGCGTAGCGGCATGCCGCCGTCGGGGTCGAGCTTGACGAGACTCGCCGGAAAGCGGTGCGCGAGCAGCGGCGGGATGCGCCCGATCGCGCCCGGCTGTCCTTCGACGTTGAACAGTGAGAAATTGCCTTCCGTCGCCGCGTAGAATTCGAGGATGCGCGGAATGGAAAAGCGCGCCTGAAAATCCTCCCAGATGTCGCCACGCAGGCCATTGCCGCAGACGAGCCGCAAGCGGTGCCGGTTCTCGTATTCCGACGGCGGGGCCTTCAGCAGGTAGCGGCAGAGCTCGCCGATATACTGGAACAGCGTGCAGTCATGCCGCACGATGTCGGGCCAGAAATGCGAGGCCGAAAACCTCTCGACAATCACCACCGAGCCGCCGGCAGCCAGCATGCTGCACGGCGCGACGATGCCGCCGACCGAGTGGAATAGCGGCAGGCAATCGTAGAGCCGGTCCTGCGGCGTCGCGCCGGTGAGACCGGCGAACCAGAAGCCCCAGTTGAGGATGCGGCGATGGCTGATGCTCGCCGCCTTGGGCAGGCCGGTCGTGCCGGAGGTGTAGATCAGCAGCGCGCGGTCGTCGATGGTGACGTCGCCACGCTCCTCCTTCAGCAGCGGACCGTCGTCGAGCGCGGCGAGCGCGACGTCGACGGAGCGCTCGCTACGGGCATCGCCATGAGTCCAGATCTTCGCCTCTGTCTTCAGATGCGGTTTCGCGCTCTCCAGCGTCGCCATCAGATCGTGCGCGACGATGATATGCAGGGGTCTTGCGACATCGAGGCAATGCGCGAGCGATTGGCCGACGAGCTTGGTGTTGATCAGCGCAACCACACCGCCGATCCGGCTGATGCCGAGCCAGGCGGCAACATAGTCGGCGCGGTTCGGCATGATCAGCGCAACGGTATCGCCCTTGGCCACGCCGACCGAGCGCGCCCAGCGTGCATAGCGGTTGATGCGCTTCGACAGGCCTTCATAGTCGAGCGCTGCGTCATCCGTGACCAGCGCGATGCGACCAGGCTGGCGCCGCGTCCAATCGTCGACAACGTCGGCGAACAGCCGGCCCGGCAGCGTCTCGATCCGCGCGGTGAGCTCGATGGCCTTCAGCCAGATCTTTGATGCCGACGGCGCGCGCGCGGCTTTCGTTTGCTCGATGACGCCGGTGGTCATGCCGTTCATGCTTTCGGAACGTGTCTGCTGGTCCCGGCAGCTTAGTCCACGGCGCCCTGCCCAGGTGTTAAGAGACAAGGTAAAAGCCGGTTAGTGCGCGATTAACTCTAGTGATCCTTTACCGAGCCGGTCCGATCGGCGTGCGGCCTAAGATTCTTACGAGAGAAACTCCATTCATTCGGACGCACTGCGCGTGTCCCCCAGCCCCGCTTGCGGCCGGCGATCCCCCGGCGCTAATCGCTTCGCCTGTAACGCAGGCGCGGCGGCGCGTTGACCGGATAATACGGATTGAGGTCACAGGTCGCGGCACGCCCCGAAGCGGTGGCGCGGCACTGCGGCAGAGAGGTGAAGGAGCAGTCGTACCAGTCCCCGCCACCGCCATTCGAGCCGGAATAGACATGCATGCAGACCGGATAGCGGGGATCGAAGGTCTGCCCATGCGACGGCGCGGCGGCGAGCAAGACACCGACGGCCATGGTCAGGCCGAGCGGACGATGCAACGTGAATATCCGCGGAAACGGCATTGCGGACCGCTAGTGTTGTTTCTTGTGGCGCCGGCGCGGCGGCGGGGGTTCGTCGAAGGCGTAATAGGGGTTGAGGTCGCAGCTCGCCGAACGGCCCGACGCCGTGGCGCGGCACTGCGGCAGCGAGGTGAAGGAGCAATCGAAATAGTCACCGCCGCCACCGGCGAAGCCACCGGGCGTGTAGACGTGCATGCACACGGGATAGCGTGGATCGTAGGTCTGCGCGCTGGCATCGGCCGCGACGAACAGCGCGGCAACCGCCGTGAGGGTCAAAGTCAGCAAACGCATGGAGAAATCCTCGAGTTGGTCACGGCGGCGGCGCGGACGCCAGCCCGCCTCATATGGCACAACACCACGCAAGAGGCGACTGTTCCTAGGGCAAATGACGGCAAGGTGAGCGGACGAGCTAGCCGCCCAGCCCCTGCAGCACGAGCCGGTTCAGCCTTGCCGCGAACGCCGCCGGGTCTTCCGGCAATTCGCCGTCCAGGATCTGCGCCTGTTCGAGCAGGAGCAGGCTGAGATCGTCGACGACCTTCGAGCCAGCTTGCGCCTTGGTGACCGCGGTGACCAGCGGATGGCGCAAATTGATCTCGAGGATCGGCTTGGTCTTCATGCCGCGGTTCTGCTGTGCCAAGATGCGCTCGAGCTCGCGGCTGGGGCCCTGGCTGTCGGCAACGAGGCAGGAAGCCGAGCTGGTGAGGCGCGTCGAGGCCTTGACGTCGCTGACGCGCTCGCCGAGCGCGGCCTTGATCACGGCGATGGTGGCCGCTTCATCCGCGGCCGGCTCGTCCTTCTTCGTCTCGTCCGCCTCGTCAAGGCGCGGAATCAGGTCGAGATTGAGATCGCCCTGGCTCAGTGACCTCAGCGGCTTGCCTTCGAACTCCGACGGCATCGAGGTCCAGAAAGCATCGACAGGATCGGACAGCAGCAGCACCTCGATGCCGCGCGCGGTCGCAGCTTCCAGCCGCGGATTGGACTTCAGCCGCTCGATGCTGTCGCCGACGAGATAATAGATCTCGGTCTGGTTCGGCTTGAAATCGGCGATGACCTGCTTCAGCGACCGCTTGTCGCCCGACGTGGTGGTGAAGCGCGACAGCGCGAGCAGCTTTTCGCGCCGCTCGAAATCCTCGTAGATACCTTCCTTCAGCACCGCGCCGAAGGCGTCCCAGATCTTGGCGAAATTCTCCGGATCCTTGTCGGCAAGGCTTTCGAGCTCGGAGACGACCCGGGTCGCCACGGCTTTGCGGATCTGCGCGAGCTGCGGATTGTTCTGGAGCATCTCGCGCGAGATGTTGAGCGGGAGATCCTCGCTGTCGACGACGCCGCGGATGAAGCGCAGATACCCCGGCAGCAGATCGGCATCATCGGTGATGAAGACGCGCCGGACGTAGAGCTTCACCCGACCCTTGCGGTTCGGCTCGAACAGGTCGAACGGCTTGGTCGAGGGCGCGAACAGCAGCACGGCGTAGGAGTAGCGCCCTTCCGCGCGGTAGTGCAGCGTCATCGCGGGATCGTCGAAGGCGGAGGCGATCTGCTGATAGGCCTTCTTGTAGTCGTCTGCCGTCAGCTCGGATTTGGAGCGCTGCCACAGCGCGCTCGCCGAATTGATCTGGCGCGGCTCGCCTTCTTCCGGCACCAGCTCGATCGGAAACAGGATGTTGTCCGAATAGGCCGTGACGATGCGCTCGATCTCGTAGGTCTCGAGATACTTTTTCGCGTCGTCCTTCAGATGCACGACGATCTCGGTGCCGCGCGTCACGCGCGCCGCCTCCTCGTCGCTGGCACGGGCGATTTCGAAGCCGGAGCCGCCGGAGGACGTCCAGGTCCAGACATCGCTCTCACCGGCACGGCGGCTGATCACGACGATCTTCTCGGCGACCATGAATGCGGAATAGAAGCCGACGCCGAACTGGCCGATCAGGCCGAGCCCGTCCTTGGCCTCTTTCAGCTTGGACACGAACGCCTTGGTGCCGGAACGGGCGATGGTGCCGAGGTGGTCGATCAGCTCCTGCCGCTCCATGCCGATGCCGTTGTCGGCGATCGTGAGCGTTTTGGCCGCCTTGTTCGGGATGATACGGATCTTGAGCGCGTCGCCCTCTCCCAGCAGAGCTGGACTCGCGATAGCCTCGTAGCGCAGCTTGTCGCAGGCATCTGAGGCATTGGAGATGAGTTCGCGGAGGAAGATGTCGGTTTCCGAGTAAACGGAGTGCACCATCAGGTGCAGCAATTCGGAAACTTCGGCCTGGAAAGGCTGCGAATGCACAGCCGTATCTGACGTCGTCATGCGCTTACCCGGTCAAAACAAAAAGAGAGGAACCCGGATATAGCGCGAGGCGACGGCGGATCAAGAGGATGTGAAGCATCCGCCCGGCGGGGACACCGCCACAACAGGCCGCGGATCAGGTCACGCAGCGGCCGGGCTGGAGCAGCCTTGCGACCTCGGTCAGGGAGCTGACCATCGGCTCACAGGCGATCGTCGGCTTGCTGCGAGGCTTCTTCTGGTTCTGGAGCAGCACCGGCGGCTTGGCGTTGCCGCTCTCGATCACCGCGGGGACCCGCAGCAGCACCGACGTATCGGCGAGGTCGTTCAGCCGCATCGACACCGTGCGGGTAGGAACTGCTGCCGGCTTGATCTCCGCGAGCCGGTCCGCCTTCGCGGCGCGATTGACGTCGTGGCTCGGCTTGTCAGCCTTGTCGGCGACCGCTTGCCAGCGGTCGGCCAGATCGTGGCCGGAGGCTAATTGCACGGCGCCGAGCGTGGCGACAATAGCGACGGCGCTCAAAAATACCTTTTGAATCTGTGACATGGCTGTCGATCCCTCGCCCCATGGCGATCGCGGGAACAACGCCGCCGGAGGATCGGGGGTTCTCGACCGCTACGATCACTTAACCGTGTGCGAAAAATGCCGCAGGGTCGGCAAAATATTTCGCAAGCCGTGGAACGACTCTGCCAGTCGGGAGTCGTCTCAGCAGCCGGCTATTCCCCCCTGCCCCATAAGCCGGCGACGTAGGGCGCGACTGTGGTGATGCCAGTCGCGCCTTACTTTTTTTCGCCCATTGCCGCTGCCCGGCTTCGACTCACGACCCGCCGGCCTTCAGCAATTGCCGCGCGTCGAGCTCGACCGTCTTGAATCCCCAGTCCGCCGCGACGGTCACGAGATGCGCCGTGCCCCCGGGGCCGTCGGGGTCCTTCTCGCGATTGTAGAGCGCGACCAGCGTCAGGTAACGCGCTTGCGTGGCGAGGGCGTTGAACATCATCCAGAGATTATTCCGCTGCCAGATATCGTAACCCTTCCTGCCGGAGAGCCAGCGCGGCAAGTCCTTGGATTCGGCGAGCACGCGAGGCGCCACCCGTTGGCAGAGTTGCTGGTATCGCATCACCCAATCGACCCCTCCATGATTGACCGATTCGGCCTGGAACTGGGCCTCCGGCAAGGCCAGCAAGAGCTGTGTCGGGATGCCGAGCTCGTTGCAGACCTCGTGGAACAGGATATCACTGCCGCAAGCCCCGCCTGCGATGCCGAAGGCGACGCCGCCATTCTCGTTCATCTCGTCCTTGACCGCCTTTTCGATCATCTTGCGCGCCGCGGCCACGGCCTCGGGCGTGTTGGGAAAACGCGGGTCGTTCTTGTCCCGGCGGGGCGTGTCCAGCATATGACCCGTGAACAGGATGACCCGCACGGGTAGGGCCGCTGGTTTATCCGGCGCAGCCTGGTTCATCTCCTTCAGCGCGGCTTCGACATTTGCCGACAGCACCCCGAGCGCGCGAAACAGCAGGAGATTGCGCCGCGCCGCGTCGATTTCGAAGGGGCCCGCATTTGCCAGGCCCCTTCGATAGGCGGTCCCGGCTTGTGCCGGCTTCTCGGCAGTCAGGAATGTCAGGTCCGCACGGCTGATTTCCTTCCAGACGTCGAACTTCTCGCCCTTCCGCACCACCTTGTCATCGTTGCCGACGGCGAGGTGTAACGCCGCAGCGAGACGACCGGCGCGGCGTTCGCTGGTCTTGAGAGCAACGATCGCCGCGTCCCCGTCATCGAAAGTTTCAGCCCAGACGTCGGGAAGCGCCTTGGCGAGACTGATCTGGATCGTCAGCATCGCAAGCGCGTTGATCCCCGCATAGAAGCTGTCCAGATCTTCGGCGAAGCCATCGAGATAATGCTGGATGGCGGAGGCAAGATGTGGCGAGCGGAGAGCCGCCTCGCGTTGCGCGTCGGGGGACGCTGCGGCCTGCCAATCGTCGATCCATCGCGTCTTGGCGTTGCTTCCCAGCAGTGAATGTCCTTCGGCGCGGTGAAACCGCCGCTCCGCCGATTCCTTGGGCGTCTCATCGCGATCATTCGGCGGCATCGTGCGGGCGAGCACCCGATTGATCGCCAGCTCCGAACGCGTGATGCAGTCGAGCTTTGAATCGGGACCAAGGGCCCTGGCCGCCAGCTTCTGATAGATCGTGCCCAGCCGGTAATTGGCCTGAAAATCGTTGCTGTCCAGGCCCCGAAGCAGTTCGAACGTCTCCTTGGCTCCGGCGAAGGCCTTGATCCGAAATTGCGCGTCGCCGACAATCCGCAATCCCGCGCTCCCCCATTCGAAACCGCGGACCTCCTGAGCGAGCAGCCGCAGGTCGCCGGCGCGGCCCGCCTTTTGCGCGATCTCGACCTCTTCCTGGAAATCGAACGGCACGACCATGAGCGCAGCCCGGTCGTGCGGCGTCAGACGCGGGAGCAACTTGAAGACCGGGCTGTCCTTGTTGGTGTCCGCAAGCGTCGCCTTGAGCGACTCGAGAAAGCCGGGGAGCGCGGCGGCGGGGTTCGCCGGGTCGTATTGGCCATATCGATCGGTTTGAAGATCAAACGGATACTTGTCCTGTGTGTCCTTGGCGCGCATCAGCAGGGTGTGCCGATCGCGCAGACCGTGCCGGATACCAAGCTCGTAGAATACGTTGGCGTTGTGGATGGAGACGTCGGCGATCACCAGATCGGAGAGCACCAGCAGCCGGAACATATCCTCCCGAATATTGCCCTGCCGCGTGATCTCGAGCGTGGTGCGGCCTTCAATCCCGGCCAGCGTGAGCGCAGGTCCGATCAGATCCCTTTCCACCCGATCGAAATCGATGCCGTCCTGCGTACCGAAGGGACGAACGATGAAAGCGCGCGTTACTTCCATAATTGAGATCCTCAGGTCTGGATCGGAAGCCTGCGTCTGAGCACGGCCGCCGCCGGATCAGCTCACATCGAAGCAGGGCGGGAAGTGTTCCGGCTTGACCTGCTCCTTCGCGGCAAGCTTCCCGATGTCGGCAAGGGCCGCGATATTGTTGGGATCATCCATCGCCGCGATCTTCGCGACAGCTTCCGGCGCCAGGTCGAGCTTGACCGTGGTCTTCAGCCAGTCGGGCTCCAGGAGCACGTTATAGCGTGCATAGGTGGCCAGTTGCGGGCCGCTCTTGCTGTCCAGCTTCATATCCCCCACCGCGCTGTCGATCGCCCATGGCGTCAGGCAGTTCGTCAGCCATTGCAGCATTGCCTGATTGACGCGCCCGCAATCATCCATGAGCGATTGCAGCGATCGCAGGCCCTGCTCGGCCGCCGCCATGCCCGTGATCTGTCCCGTCGTGAAAGTCTTCTTGAACGCGCCGGTGCCGACCGAGACCAGCAACAACTTGTCTCTGCCGGTTGGCCAGTGAAAACCATGGCCATCGAGCGCGGCCAGCATCAGCAGTTGCAACGACGGGTCGTTGAAAGGGCTCACACCGCCGTCGACGAACGCGCCGGCGACGACGTTTCCCTGACGCGAGGAGATGTCGATCTCCTGAGGCTTGAAATAGGTCGGTGCTGCCGTGCTCGCCCGGACCACCTTGGTCAAATGCAACTTGCCGTCCTGCGCGGCATATCGAGCGGCGGGATGGTTGTGCAGCGGCCAGGGACTGCCCGTGTCGAGGCGCTTCGTCATGATCATCAGGCCGGTGCGGATGCGCTCGCTGTCGAGCGTTGTATCTGCCCCGAGCTGCGCATCGAGCGCAGCTTGAAGTGGTTCAGATTTGAACTTTGGCGCCAGCAGCCCGAGCCTCCAGAACTCGGCCTGGAAAACATCCGTCCCGATCCCGGTGTAGAGCTTCTTGAGTTGCTCCACCGTCAATCCGCAGGCCAGACCGGCCGCAATGATCGACCCGGTCGATGTCCCCCCGATGAGGTCGAAATAGTCGCAGAGCAGGAATTTCGGGTCATTGAAGCGTTTCCTGAACTCGCGCTCCATGACTTCAAGATATTCGAGGGTGAGAATGCCGCGTATCCCACCACCATCGAGCGCCAGTATCCGCTTTGGTCCGTTCGTCGCGTCCAGATGTTGTTGCTTGGTCTTGGGCATCCGACCCTCCCAGGCGGCAAAGGCTGCCGGCGATGCCGGCTGCAGCAATTCGATAGTTCAAAATTCTCGTATTCGACGGCTACGAAATGTGCCGCGGCTTCAAATTCATCCGACCTTCAAGATCGGTCGCTTCAAGATGACCATCATGCACGAAACACATCCTAAAGTATAGTGGTCGAGATTACCGACCGAGAAGGTCAGACCGCCCTCGCCATCGTTCGTGGCATCGCGCTGGGAATGCAGAAAAATCACCAGACGGTGTGCGGCAGACGCTGGAGCCTTGGCTGAGGCGAAGCAAGAAATTCATGAAGCAGCTTCCTGTCGCCAATCAAAACAGAGCCGAGCAGTTACGTCCGGTGATTGCCGGCTGAAGGGGTGTCCACGCTAAACAGGATCAGGCGGCATGGCGCCGTTGGCCGTCAAACACGACAGCACGCTCCCATCGCTCGATGCGTCAAGACACCTTCCCTGCCAGCCATATCCGTCCCTCGCCATACAGCTTCTCGACCTCGGCGCCGGTGAGGCCCGGCATGTCGCGCTTGACCTTGTAGCCGATCAGCTCCTGCATGTAGGCGAGGTGGCGGTAGCCTTCAGGCAGCGCGGCGAGCGCCTTCTGGTCGAGGCGGAGTGTCGCGGCGGGATCGACCGGATCGATCCGGTCCTTCTCGTAGATCGGCTGGCGGCGGACGATGCCCCAATTGCCAATTCCTGATTGGTCCTGCCGCTTCTCCAGGAAATCGTAGAAGCGGCCGGTACAGACGACGTCGCAGAGCACGTCGTGCACGAGGGCGCGCTGCGAGATCGTCATCTTGGTCTGGGCGATGGCCCGCGCTCCCGCGAGATCGATGCTGGTGCCGCCGAGGAAGTGCAGGATGCGCACGCCCCTGGCAAAGCCCTCCTGGCTGACGCGCATGAAATCCCGCGCCGGTCCCTGAAACCAGGTGGCGGACATCCAGCCCTCGTCATGCCACACCGTGGCAAAGCGCTCCCAATCGCCGGCGTCGCGCCACACCGCCCAGTTCTCGACGAGGTCGCGAATGGCGAGGCGATCGGGGAGTTGCTGGTCCATGAGGCACATCTCCGACTGGGATAGACGCATGAGGTATGAGCGGCGAAGTGGATGCGCGTCAAGCGCGGAAGGCCGATACGAAAAATCCGGCGTGCCTTGCGGCACGCCGGATCAGATTGTTTCGCGAAATGGCGCTTCCCTTAAGCCGCCGGCGCTTTCGGCGTGCGGTTGCGCGAGTTGCGCTGGAAGAACAGCGCCTGGCTCGCCACCGCCGACACCATCGCGGGCTGGAACGGCTTTGAGATCAGGAACGCCGGCTCGGGACGCTCGCCGGTGAGGAAGCGCTCCGGATAGGCGGTGATGAACACCACCGGCACCTCGAAGGTGCGCAGCAGTTCGTTGACCGCGTCCAGCCCCGACGAGCCGTCGGCGAGCTGAATGTCGGCCAGGATCAGGCCGGGCCGCCTGTTCTTGGCCAGCGCCACCGCGTCGGCATGTGTGCGCGCGACGCCGACGACGTTATGGCCGAGATTCTTCACCAGGCTCTCGAGGTCCATGGCGATGAAGGTCTCGTCCTCGATGATCAGCACGTCGGTCGCGATCTCGGCCGCCATCTCGCGTCCGGCAGCGTCCGCAAGCCGCCGCGTCTCCGCGACGTCGGTGCCGAGAATGAAGGCGACTTCCTCTTCCGAAAAGCCCTCGAGCGACAGCAGCAGGAAGGCCTGACGCGGCAGCGGCGTGATGTTCGACAGCCGCCGCTCCGGCGGCATCGGCAGGGTCGTGACCTCGGCGTCGTCGTTGACGGAGACCGAATTCCAGATCTGGGTGAACAGCCGAAACAGGCCGGCCCGTGGCCCACGGCTCTCGTCGAGCACCGACGGATCTCCCAGCATGGCTTCCAACATGGCTGCGACATAGGCGTCACCGGAGGCCTGGCTGCCCGTCAGGGCGCGCGCGTATCGGCGCAACAACGGCAAGTGTTCAGCAACAAGCTGTGAACGGGACATCCCCACTCCATTCGTCTCCGGGCCAACGTCAAGCGTCACGCGGGGGGCCCGGGTTCCCCTGCTGGGCTGATTACGCATCACGTCAAGAAAAGTTCCGCCGCGCTGGGAACTTTTTCGCGCAGCTGGAATTGTGCCTATCCAGGGAACGGCTCCCGGTTGAGAAAACCTCTCGATTTTACAGTCACTTAACTCGGGGAAACGTGGAACAGGTCATGAAAGATCTCAAGTCTCAAGCCAGCAGAAGCACGACCCCCGGCAAGGGAGGCCTTACTCCGGAGATTCAATCCCGGATCGGGCACCAGTTGCGCGCCATGTACGACGATGTCGTGCGTCAAGGGGTTCCGGATCGGTTCGCAGAACTGATCAAGAAGCTTGATGCGCCGGGAGCGACACCCCACGTGGAAAATGAGGGCGGATCCAACGACAACAACAATGGGAGGGATTAATGCCTCTCACGGACTCCCTGCGTAACGACATCTTGGCGGCCGTGCCCAGTCTGCGCGCCTTCGCCATCTCGCTCAGCGGCAATGCGGACCGCGCCGACGATTTGGTCCAGGAGACGCTGCTGCGAGCGCTCGCCAACATCGACTCGTTCCAGCCCGGCTCCAACCTGCCGGCCTGGCTGTTCACGATTCTGCGCAACCTGTTTCGCTCCGACTATCGCAAGCGTCGGCGCGAGGTCGAGGATGCCGAAGGCAACTACGCCAAGACGCTGAAGACACAGCCTTCGCAGAACGCGCATCTCGAGTTCGAGGAGTTTCGCACGGCGCTGGACAAGCTTCCGCAGGATCAGCGTGAAGCGTTGATCCTGGTCGGCGCGTCGGGCTTCTCCTATGAGGACGCGGCCTCGATCTGCGGCTGTGCCGTCGGCACGATCAAGAGCCGCGTGAACCGCGCCCGCTCGAAGCTTGCCGCGCTGCTCTATGTCGACGGCGCCGAGGATTTCGGACCCGACGAGACCGTGCGGGCCGTGATCGGCGGCAGCGGCGGCTGACAGCCGGCGTCAATCGGACCGGGACGAGACCAAGACGGCCGTTTCCACGGCCGTCTTGGCGCGCGTCTGACGCCGAGCTCACAACACTCGATCAGACGTCCACGAAGGTTACGGTCTCGGCCACGCTCGCACGCGAGGTGCGGTAGCTGTTGACCTTGTGCGCATTGTCCGCATAGCCGAACGAAATGCCGCAGATGACGCGGCGGTCGTCGGGCAGATTGAAGTGGCGACGGATCAGGCCGGAATGCCGCGCCAGCGCTGCCTGCGGAATCGTCCCTAGCCCGAGCGCCTGCGCCGCCAGCATGAAGTTGGAGACATAGGCGCCGCAATCGATCGCACCGTAGATGCCGAGCGGCTCGTTGGTGTGGATGATGGCGACATGCGGCGCGCCGAAGAAATTGTAGTTCTCCAGCGCCTGCTTGGCGTAGGCGGCCTTGTCGCCGCGGGCGATGCCAAGCGTATTGTAGAGCTGGAAGCCGCTCTCGCGGCGGCGCTCGAGGTAGATCCCGACATATTCACGCGGCGGGGTGAAATCGTAGTCGTCGCCAAGGCCTTTTGAGGCCTCGGCGTAGATCGCCTTGCGAAAACGATCCTTGGCCTCGCCGCTGGCGATGATGACCTGCCAGGGCTGGCTGTTGCACCAGGACGCGGTGCGCTGCGCGGTGGTCAGCACGTGCTCGATGGTGGCGCGATCGACTTCCTTTGGGAGGAAGGCACGAGCCGAGTAGCGCTCGTTGAGCAGCTCTTCGAGCACGCCGATGCGATCTTCGGTGGAATGGCGTGAGTTGGATGTTTTGGCGTCCATCGCTTGTCTCGCTTTCGTGCCCCGGACGCAGCGCAGCGCTTCTTCAGCGATGCGCTGCTGAGCCGGGGCCCATTGGGGCCCTGGGTCCCGGCTCTGCGGCGCGTTGCGCCGCGTCCGGGACACGAGAGAGATTATCGTCCCTTGGTCGGGATCTTGTTGTACGGCACGTCCTTGTCAACGCGAATGTCGCCCGGCAAGCCCAGCACGCGCTCGGCGATGATGTTGCGCAGGATCTCGTCGGTGCCGCCGGCGATGCGCATCGAGGGCGAGGACAGCAGCATCTGTTGGAACTGGCCCTGCACCGTCTCCTCGTCATTGCCCGTGAGAACGCCGGCCGCGCCCTGGAGGTCCATGGCGTAGGTCGCGATATCCTGGAGCATCATGCCCGACACCAGCTTGCCGATCGAGTTCTCCGGGCCCGGCCGCTCGCCCTTCGACAGCGCCGAGATCGTGCGGTAGCTGGTGTATTTCAGCCCGCTCGACTTCGCCGCCCAGCTCGCAAGCTTCGAGCGAACGGCGGGATCGTCGATGGCGAGCCCGTCCTCCAGCATCAGATTGGAGCAGAACTCGAACATCTCAGGCACGCCGGTCGCAAGCCGCGCGCCGATCGACATGCGCTCGTTCATCAACGTGGTCAGCGACACGCTCCAGCCGTCGCCGACGGCCCCTAACCGCTGGCTGTCGGGGATCACGACGTCGGTGAAATAGACCTCGTTGAACTCCTGCATGCCGTTGGCCTGCTTGATCGGCCGCACCTCGACGCCGGGGCTCTTCATGTCCAGGAAGAACATGGTGAGGCCCTTGTGCTTGGGCACGTTGGGATCGGTGCGCGCGATCAGGAGACCGTAGTCGGAATAATGCGCGCCCGAGGTCCAGATCTTCTGGCCGTTGACGACCCAATTGTCGCCCTTCTTCTCCGCGCGCGTGCGCAGGCCGGCGACGTCGGAGCCGGCGGACGGCTCGGAGAACAGCTGGCACCAGATCTCCTCGCCCGAGGCGAGCTTCGGCAAGTAACGGCGCTTGGCGTCCTCGCTGCCGAACGCCATCACGGTCGGCCCGCACATGCCCTCGCCGATCTGGAACGGCTGCGTCAGCTTGCCGTAGACACCCTCCTCCTGCTGCCAGATCACACGCTCGATCGGCGTGGCGCCGCGGCCGCCATATTCCCTAGGCCAGTGTAGGCAGGCCCAGTTGCCTTCGAACTTCTTCTTCTGCCAGGCCTTGCCGACATCGACGATGTCATGGTTGGCAAGGCGAATGCGGCCGAGCGAGGATTTCGACAGCTCGGCATGCAGCTCCTTCGGCGCATTGGCCTCGATCCATTTGCGCGCGGTCTCGCGGAATGCGGCTTCCTGCGGGGTGTCGTCGAAATTCATCTTCGAACTCTCCTCTCTCGTGCCCCGGACGCTGCGCAGCGCCATTAGCGCGTTTACGCGCGTCTTAGACGCGCTATGGCGGTGCGCTGCAGAGCCGGGGCCCATCTGCGGCTTTCTAGGTCCCGGCTCTGCGAAGCAGCACTGCGTGCTGCATCGCGTCCGGGACGCGAACTCATCTTCCCTTGGTCGGGATCTTGTTGAACGGCACGTCCTTGTCGACACGGATGTCGCCGGGCAGGCCCAGCACCCGCTCGGCGATGATGTTCCGCATGATCTCGTCGGTGCCGCCTTCGACGCGGGTGCCCGGCGCGCGCAGCAGCATGGCCTGGAAGCGGCCCGCGACTTCGGCGTCTTCGGGGCCGCTGACGACGCCGGCCGCACCTTGCAGATCCAGCGCGTAGGTCGCGACATCCTGGATCATCGAGCCCGCCACCAGCTTGCCGATGGAGTTCTCCGGCCCCGGCCGCTCGCCCTTCGACAGCGCCGAGATCGCGCGCATGCTGGTGTAGCGCAGGCCACTCGCCTTCACTGCCCAATTGGCAAGTTTCGAGCGCACCGCGCGATCCTCGATCGCAGGCCCATCGTCGAGCATCAGGCTCGAGCAGTACTCGAACAGCTCCGGGAAACCGGTCGAGACGCCTGCGCCGATCGACATGCGCTCGTTCATCAGCGTGGTCAGCGACACGTTCCAGCCGTCGCCGACCTCGCCGAGGCGCTGATGGTCGGGAATCCGAACGTTGGTGAAATAGACTTCATTGAAGTCGGAAGCGCCGCTCGCCTGCTTGATCGGCCTGACCTCGACGCCCGGGCTCTTCATGTCCAGGAAGAACATGGTGAGGCCCTTGTGCTTGGGCACGGTGGGATCGGTGCGGGTCAGCAGGATGCCGTAGTCGGAATAATGCGCGCCCGACGTCCAGATCTTCTGGCCATTGATGACCCACTCATCACCGTCCTTCTCGGCGCGCGTGCGTAGACCCGCGACGTCGGAGCCGCCGGCCGGCTCGGAGAACAGCTGACACCACACCTTCTCGCCGGAGGCGAGCGGCGGCAGATATTTGCGCTTATGCTCCTCGCGCGCGAACGCCATCATGGTCGGCCCGCACATGCCATGGCCGATGATGAACATGTGCGAGAGCTTGCCGAACGGCCCCTCTTCCTGCTGCCAGATCACGCGCTCGATCGGCGAGGCGCCGCGGCCGCCATACTCTTTCGGCCAGTGCAGACAGGCCCAGCCGGCGTCCGCCTTCTTCTTCTGCCAAGCCTTTGCGACTTCGAGGATATTGGCGTTCTTGAGCTGCGTGCGGCCGAGCGAGGATTTGCGCAGCTCCTCCTCGTACTGCTTCGGTGCGTTGGCGCTGATCCAGGCGCGCGCTGTGGCGCGGAATTCGGCTTCCTGCGGGGTGTCGTCGAAGTTCATGGCGCTTCTCTGTCTTCGTAGGGTGGGTTAGCCGAAGGCGTAACCCACCAATTTCGTCCAACTTGCCAACCGATGGTGGGTTACGCCCCGCGGATCGCGCTTCGCGCATCCGCAGGGGCTAGCCCACCCTACGCAGCTGGCATCACGCCGCGTTCTTCTTCCGCATGCGGTCGATCAGCTGGTCCTCCCAATAGGACAGGCTGCCGAGCCCGAGTGCCATCGTATTGGCGCGGCGATAGTACATGTGGCAGTCGAACTCCCAGGTAAACCCCATACCGCCGTGAACCTGGATGTTGTTCTTGGCGCAGTGCTGGAACGCCTGTGTCGCGCTGATGCGCGCGGCGGCGGCCGCTTCCGGCAGCTCGGCCGCATTGGTGGAGAGCGCCCAGGCACCGTAATAGCTGTTGGAGCGCGCCAGCGTCGCCGAGACGTACATGTCGGCGAGCATGTGCTTGACCGCCTGGAACGAGCCGATCTGACGGCCGAAGGCGATGCGGTCGAGCGCGTAGTCACGGCCCATCTCCAGCGCGCGGTCGGCGCCGCCGACCTGCTCGAAGGCGCACAGCACCGCAGCGCGGTCGAGCACCTGGGTGAGGATGCTCCAGCCTTCGCCCGCGGCGCCAAGCGGCTCCGCTTTACAGTCTTTGAAGGTGATCTCGGCCTGCCCGCGGGTCGGATCGAGATTGGTGAGGTTCTTGACCTCGACGCCGCCGGCCTTGAGATCAACCAGGAACAACGAGATATCGCCGTCGCGCCCGTTCGATCCCGTGCGCGCGGCGACCACCGCGAAATCGGCAATGGCGCCATCGGCGACCGGCTTCTTGACGCCGTTGAGCACGCCGTTCGCTGCGGTGAGCTTGACGTTCTTCGGCGACGGATTGCCCTTGCCCTCGAACAGCGCCAGCGTGCCGATCGCCTCGCCCGAGGCGATCGCCGGCAGCCATTTCTTCTTCTGCGCGTCGCTGCCCGCGATCAGCAGTGCTTCGGCGGCGAGATACACGGTCGAGGAGAACGGCACCGGCGCGTTGGCCCGGCCCATTTCCTCCGCGATCACGCAGAGCTCGAGGTGGCCAGCGCCGGCACCGCCGAACTCCTCAGGGATCGCGACGCCGAGAAAACCCATCTCGGCGAGGCCCTTCCACAGCTCCTTGTCGTAAGGCGCCTTGCCGTCGAGCACGACCCGCACCGCCTTGGGCGAGCATTTTTCGGCGAGGAACTTGCGCGCCTGGTCGCGGAGCTGCTTTTGATCGTCGGAGAAATCGAAGTTCATGGCGGGCTACCTCTTATTCAGTGTCATTGAGACCGTCATTCCGGGGCGCGACGAAGTCGCGAGCCCGGAATCCATTCCACCGCGTTAATGCGGCCCGATGGATTCTCTGGTGCGCAATTGCGCACCAAGGTTCGCGCTGCGCGCGCCCCGGAATGACGAGGTGAGAGAGTTGCGCACTCATCGCAGTACGATCACGTCTTCATCCGGCCTCTCGGCATAAAGCCGCTCCACCAGCGCGGCGCGGCGTTCCAGGCCGGCGCGCTGGTTGATGTAGCCCTTGTCGGTGAGCTCGTTGCCGTCGATCGAGGGCGGCTCGACCATCAGCATGGCGCGCGCGATGATGCGGCTGCTGGCACCTTCGCACTCCCGGTTGTGAGCTTCCAGGCCGCGCCTGAGGCAGGCGAGCACGTCAGGGTGCTTCACCGCATCCGCGAAACTCAGATCGGGATTGCCGACGAGTTGCCGGCAGGCGTGCAAATTGGGCCACGCGAGCAGGCCGATGAAACCGCGGTCCTGTCCCGCGACCAGCGCGTCATGCACGACCGGCGTCGCCGCCGCAATCGTGTCGGTGCGGAGCGAGCCGACATGTACGAAAGTGCCGGTGGTGAGCTTGAAGTCCTCGACCACACGCCCCGCGAAGATGATGCCCTTCACCGGATCGGCATCGTCGACGAAGATGCCGGCGTCGCCGATGCAATAAAAACCTTCCTCGTCGAACATCTTCTTCGTCAGCTCTGGCTGGCCGAAATAACCGGGCGTGACGTTGACGCCGCGCAGGCGCAATTCGTACTTCGAGCCGCACGGCACCATCTTCAACTCGACGCCGGGGAACGGCAGCCCGATCAGGCCGACACGCTCGGTGTCCCAATAGGTGCCGGTCGAGGTCGGCGCGGTCTCGGTGGAGCCCCAGCCGGTGTAGAACACGATGCGCTCGCCGGTGGTCTTCACGGCGAGGGCCTGCATGCGCTCATAGAGATCGTCCGGCAGACGCGCGCCGCCATAGGCCATGATCGACAGATTCTTGAAGAAGGAGCGGCAGAGCGCATCGTCCTTCTCCATCGCAGCCGCCAGCGCGGCATAGCCGGCGGGAACGTTGGCATAATAGGTCGGCGAGATCTCGTGCAGATTTCGCAGCGTCTCCTCGAACTGGCCCGGCATCGGCCGGCCGTCATCGATATAGAGCGTGCCGCCATCGACCAGGATCGGATGGAACGCGGCGTTGCCGCCCATGGTGTGGTTCCAGGGCATCCAGTCCAGCATCGTCGCAACCGGACCACTGGGATCGCGCGGCCGGACCTGCATCATCATCGCGGCATTGGCGCACATCATCGCTTGCGTGTTGATGACGGCCTTGGGCATGCCGGTCGAGCCGGACGTGAACAGCAGCTTGCCGACGGTCTGCGGCGTGATCCTTGCAATCGACGCGTCGACGTCAGGCGTCACAGGTGTTGCCGCGAATTCGGCAAAGCTGACGCTCTTGATACCGTCGCAGGGCCACGCGACGTGAACCACGGTGACATCGCTGAGGTCGAGCGCCTTGAGCGCCTTTTCGAAGGTCGGACCGTCCTGCACCATCACCACGGCCGGCTTGATCAGATCGAACAGGTACTTCAGCTTGACGTGATCGTGGCTCATCAGCGAGTAGGCCGGCGACACGGGAGCTGCCGGGACGCGCGCCTGCATCGCGGCCTGCGTCATCAGTGCGTGCTCGATCGAGTTGCCGGAGAGGATCGTAACGGGCCGTCCATCGAGCTTGAGGTTCAGCAGGCCTTGCGTCAGCGCATCCACGGTGCGCTTGGCTTCGCCATAAGAGACCTTGCGCCATTCGCGGTTCGGACCGCCGCGCTGCGCCAGCCAGGTGCGCTCGGGTGCTTCCTTCGCCCATTTCGCCAGCGAGGCCGGGATGTGCTGCTCGTAGGGCTGCAGCGGAATGCGCGACTTCAGCACCACCGTTCCATCGCCGCGGCGCTCGACGTCGATGTCGCGCTTGAGCCACTGGACCTTGCGAAAGGCGGGCTTCGTCATGACCGCCGCCGCGCTTCCACTCATTTTGCGTCTCCCGGAATTACTGTCCTTTGCGGATCTTCGTCGTTCAGCGCTTGATATAGACAGGCTTTCGCTTCTCAAGGAAGGCCCTGATGCCTTCGGAAAACTCTTCCGAGCGGCTGCACAGGACCTGGTTGCGATCCTCCATCGCGATCGCAGCTTCCAGCGAGCCGGCATCGACGCTCATGTTGAGACATTCCTTGGACAGCCGCAGCCCCACGGGCGAGGCCGTCTTCATCGCCTCGACATAGGGCTCGGCCGCTTCGTCGAGCTTGTCCTCGTCGACGATCTCCGAGACGAGGCCGACCGCCAGCGCGCGCTCGGCGCCGATGAAGCGTCCGGTGAGGATCAGCTCGGATGCGACGGAGACGCCGACGAGGCGCGGCAGGAAGTAGCTGGTGCCGATGTCGCAGCCGCCGAGGCCGAGCTTGATGAAGGCGCAGTTCATCCGCGCCGACTTGGCGGCGATGCGGATGTCGGACGCCAGCGCCAGCGCAAAGCCGCCGCCGGCCGCCGCGCCCTGCACCAGCGCCAGGATCGGCTGCGGGCAGCGCCGCATCAGCATCACGATGTCGGCAATGCGGCGTTGCGAGTCCAGCGACTCCGTGACGCCGGGCGGCTCCTGCTGCCCGGCCCGGCGCGCCATCGCAGCCTTGAGGTCGAGGCCCGCGCAGAAATTCTTGCCGGCGCCCCTGAGCACGACCACGCGCGTGTCGCGGTTGCGCTGCAGGCCCTGGAAGTAAACATTGAGCGCATCGATCAGCGCAGGATCGAGTGCGTTGAGGTGTTCGGGGCGGTTGAGCGTCACCCGGTCGACGCCGTCGTCGTGCTCGATCAGCAGCGGTTGGGACATGGGGCCTCGCACATCAGTCGTGAGCCGGACTGCCACCCTCCCCTGGAGGGGGAGGGTCGATCGCGCGTAGCGCGAGCGGGTGACGGTCTCTCCCCACCGACAGTGCCCGAGCGGAGAGATCACCCCACCCCGGCGCTTCGCGCCGACCCTCCCCCTCCAGGGGAGGGTAAAAAGAGCGTCTCTACTACCTTGGCGCCATACGGATGGCGCCGTCGAGACGGATGGTCTCGCCGTTCAGCATCGGGTTCTCGACGATGTGCACCGCGAGCATGCCGTACTCGGCGGCGTCGCCGAGGCGCGAGGGATGCGGCACCTGGGCCCCCAGGCTCTTGCGGGCCTCTTCGTTCAAGCCCATCAGCAGCGGCGTGAAGAACAGGCCGGGCGCGATGGTGTTGACGCGGATCTTCTGGCTGGCGAGGTCGCGCGCGGCCGGCAGTGTCAGGCCGACGACGCCACCCTTCGAGGCCGAATAGGCGATCTGGCCGATCTGGCCTTCGTAGGCCGCGACCGACGCCGTGTTGATGATGACGCCGCGCTCTTCGCCGACGGGCTCGATCGTGACGAGGCGCTCGGCGAACAAGCGCAGGCAGTTGAAGGTGCCGATCAGATTGACGTTGATGATGCGCGCGAACTTTTCGAGCGGGTAGACGCCGTCGCGGCCGACGATGCGCTGCGAGCCGCCGATGCCGGCGCAGTTCATCAGCACGCGCGCAACGCCGTGCGCGGCTTCCGCCTTGGCGATCGCCGCCTTGATCTGCTCCTCGCTGGTGACGTCGGCGTGAAGCGCGATGCCCTTCACTTCAGCGGCGACCTTCTCGGCATTTTCCTTGCTCTGGTCGATCACACCGATTTTGGCGCCCTTGGCCGCCATGGCCCGGGCGGTCGCGGCACCAAGACCCGAGCCACCGCCGGTGATGAGAACCGCTACGTCTTTCAACTGCATCGCGAATACCTTTCCTCTACCTTTTCCTTGGGCGTTTCTTCTCTGGACTTGAAGAGTTCAGCCGGATCATCCGGCCGCGGCAGCTTCCCCGGCTTGCGTGAGGATGCCGCCGCAGATCAACGTTTCCATGTGCTTGATGTATTGCCGGCAGACGTCGTCGGTGACCGGGCCGACGCCGGTCGCGCGGGACATCGCGTGCCGGCCGAAGAACAGGTGATCGCAGGCGCCGATCAGGCTGGTGTAGAACAGCACCGGATCAGTCTGGCGGAATTCGCCGCGGCTGACGCCTTCGGCCAGCAGGCGGCGATGGAAGTCCAATAGTGGCGCAACGAAGAATTTCGAGACTTCGTCGGCGGAGCTCGCGCTGGTCTCGTGCAGCAGATAGTGGATCAGCCGGTTCATGTAGGGGAACCGGTGATAGGCGCGGATGATGCCGGCGATATGCAGCTTCAGCTTCGCCGTCGACGTGATCGGCTGCGCCAGCAGGTATTCGAGATTGGACATCTCGGTCGCGGCATCGCGCGCGAGCAGCGCCAGCAAGAGGCCGTCCTTGTTGCCGAAGTGATATTTGACCAGCGCGGCGTTGGCGCCCGACTTCTGCGCGATGTCGGAGAGCGAGATCTCGATCGAGGAGCGTTCGATCATCAGCTCGCTGGCGGCCACCAGCAATTTCTCTGCCGTGGAATTTTTCCCGCCGGGGAGCCTGTTCGGTACGCTGGTAGCCACGGAGATCCCTGTTTGGCCGCTGGAAGCGGGGCGCAGATAAGCCCAAGCAGCGCCTCATCACAAGAGTTAATTGATCGATTGACTAAACGATATCCCACCCCTTAAATCCGCCCCCGACAACCCAATTCAGAACAATCATGGGAGAGACCGAAATGGCCGAGGCTTATATCGTCGCCGCTGCGCGTACCGCGGGCGGGCGCAAGGGGGGCCGCCTCGCCGGCTGGCATCCGGCCGATCTCGCCGCCAAGGTGCTGGACGAGCTGGTCGATCGCACCAAGGTCGATCCTGCCCTGGTCGAGGACGTGATCATGGGCTGCGTCATGCAGGTCGGCGAGCAGTCCAACAACGTCGCCCGCAACGCGGTCATGGCCTCGAAGCTGCCGGAGAGCGTGCCGGGCACCTCGATCGACCGCCAGTGCGGCTCCTCGCAGCAGGCACTGCACTTCGCCGCGCAGGCCGTGATGTCGGGCGCAATGGACGTCGTGATCGCCGCCGGCGTGGAATCGATGACGCGGGTGCCGATGGGCCTGTCGTCGCAGCTCCCGGCCAAGAACGGCTTCGGCAACTACAAGAGCCCGGGCATTGAGCAGCGCTATCCGAACATCGTGTTCAGCCAGTTCACCGGCGCGGAGATGATGGCGGAAAAGTACGGCCTCTCCAAGGATGAACTCGACGAATACTCCTACAACAGCCATCAGCGTGCGATCGCGGCGACGCAAGCCGGCCACTTCAAGAAGGAGATCGTGCCGCTCGCGATCACCCGCGCCGACGGCAGCAAGGACACCCATCACATCGACGAAGGCATCCGCTTCGATGCCACGATCGAAGGTATCCGGGGCGTCAAGCTGATCGCCGAGAACGGCAAGCTCACCGCGGCCAGCGCCAGCCAGATCTGCGACGGCGCCTCCGGCGTCATGGTGGTGAACGAGAAGGGCCTGAAGCAGCTCGGCGTCAAGCCGCTGGCGCGCGTCCACCACATGACCATGACGGGCGGCGATCCCGTCATCATGCTGGATGCACCGCTGCACGCCACCAAGCGCGCGCTGGAGAAGGCCGGCATGAAGATCGGCGACATCGACCTGTTCGAGGTCAACGAAGCCTTCGCCTCGGTGCCCACCGCCTGGCTCAAGACCACCGGCGCCGATCCGGAGCGCCTCAACGTCAACGGCGGCGCCATTGCGCTCGGCCACCCGCTCGGCGGCTCCGGCACCAAGCTGATGACGACGCTGGTCCACGCCCTGCACCAGCGCGGCAAACGCTATGGCCTGCAGACCATGTGCGAAGGCGGCGGCATGGCGAATGTGACGATCGTGGAGCGGCTGTAGTCCTCTCTCGTGTCCCGGACGCGCTGCAGCGTGAAACGCTGCGGCGCAAAGCCGGGACCCATGCCTCACAGTGGACCCCGGATCTGCAGCGCACCGCTGCGCGCTGCGCCGCGTCCGGGGAACGTCACTCCCAGCCGTGTAAGCAGAGACATGACCCATCCCTCCATCTACGCCCGCACCACGCCCGACAAGATCGCCTATCAGATGGCCGGGACCGGCAAGGCGATCACCTATCGCGAGCTCGACGAACTCTCGAACCAAGGCGCGCAGCTGTTCCGCTCGCTTGGTCTGAAGGCCGGCGACCACATCGCGCTGCTGATGGAGAACCGCCTCGCCTTCATGGAGATCTGCTGGGCCGCGCAGCGCAGCGGGCTCTATTACACCGCGATCAGCCGCTACCTGAAGCAGGACGAGATCGACTACATCATCAAGGATTGCGGCGCCAAGGTCGTGATCACGACGCCGAAATGCGCCGACCAGATCAAGGCCCTGATCAAGGGCACGGCAGGCGAGCCGATCTTCTACATGATGGACGAGCCGCTGCCGGGCTTCCGCTCCTACGACAAGGAAGCGGGCGCGCAGCCGACCACGCCGATCGCCGACGAGGTGGCCGGCTATGACATGCTGTATTCGTCGGGCACGACCGGCCGACCCAAGGGCATCAAGAAGGCCTTCGAGGGTAACAGGATTGACGTGCCGAACGCCTTCCTGCGCGTGCTCTGCGCCGACATGTGCGGCATGAACGCCGAGAGCATCTATCTTTCGCCAGCGCCGCTGTATCACGCGGCTCCCCTGCGCTTCAACATGATGGCGATCGTGCTCGGCGGCACCTCCATCATCATGGAGCACTTTGACGCCGAAGAATTCTTGAGGCTGGTCGAGAAATACAAGGTGACGCAGTCGCAGCTCGTGCCGACCATGTTCGTGCGCATGCTGAAGCTGCCGGACGAGGTGCGCAACCGATACAACGTTTCCACGCTGAAGGGCGCGATCCACGCCGCCGCGCCCTGCCCGGTCGACGTGAAAGCGAAGATGATCGAATGGTGGGGTCCGATCCTGATCGAGTACTACGCCGGCTCGGAAGGCAATGGCGTCACCGTCTGCAACTCGCAGCAATGGCTGGAGCATCGCGGCAGCGTCGGCCGCGCCGTGGTCGGCAAGATCAAGATTCTGGACGAGAACGACGAGGAGCAGCCGACAGGTGAGATCGGCACCGTCTATTTCGCCGATGCGCCCGCGTTCACCTATCACAACGACCCCGAAAAGACGAAGAAAGCCTACAACGCCAAGGGCTGGTCGACGCTCGGCGATGTCGGCTATCTCGACAAGGATGGCTTTCTCTATCTCACCGACCGCAAGTCCTACATGATCATCTCTGGCGGGGTGAACATCTACCCGCAGGAGACCGAGGACGTGCTGATCACCCACCCTGATGTCGCCGACGTCGCGGTGTTCGGCGTGCCGAACGAGGAGATGGGCGAAGAGGTCAAGGCGGTGGTGCAGCCCCACGACATGAACCGCGCCGGCAAGGCGCTCGAGGCCGAGCTGATCGCGTTCTGCAAGACGCGTCTCTCCGCCATCAAATGCCCGCGCTCGATCGATTTCGAAGCCGAGCTGCCGCGCACGCCGACCGGCAAGCTGGTGAAGCGGCACCTGCGCGACAAGTATTGGCCGAAGAGCGCGGCGAAGATTTAACCACGGTCTCGTGTCCCGGACGCGGTGCAGCGCGTAGCGGTGCGCCGCAGAGCCGGGACCCATTCCGGTCGAGATGCTGGGCCCCGGCTCTGCAGTGCATCACTTCGTGCTGCACTGCGTCCGGGGCACGATCACCTCAATCAAACAGGCTCGGCGTGTGGTTCACCAGCGCGCCTTCGATCTCCAGCATCTTCAGCTTCGTCACCACGCCGCCATTCGCCGAGAAGCCGCCGGGTTTGTTGCCGGCCGCGAGCACGCGATGGCAGGGCACCACGATTGGGCACGGGTTGTGCCCCAGCGCCTGGCCGACGTCGCGCGACAGCTGGACGCCGCCGAGCTGCTTGGCGATGTCGCCGTAGGTGATGGTCTTGCCCGGCGGGATGGCGCGGGCGATGTCGTAGACGCCGCGGTTGAACTCGGGAACACCGTCGAGGTCGAGCGCGATGTCGGTAAGGTCATCCGGCTCGCCCGCGAGCAGTTTTGTGATGCGGTCGATCGCCTGCTGCACTTCGGCGGTCGGCTCGGCTTCGGTCGCCTCGGCATGGCGCTGGTGGATGCGGGTGCGGATCTTCTGCTCGCCGCCCATCGGCAGTTGTGTGCCGTTGATGCCGCGCGGGCCCCAGGCGATGGCGCACAGGCCGATGCTGGTGTCGAACAGGGCAAAATGCTGGTCGGTCATGGCTTGGTTCCTGGCTTGCATTCCTTGTCGCATGCCCCCAATGTGAGATCTCGGCCCAAATCTAGGCTTGGAAATAGTTGCGATCCACCCGGTTTCCGGGAATCTTGCACAGGAGTTCCAATCCCCTCGCGAGCCCGAATGCAAAGCCTCCACGTCAACGGATACGACATGCCCTATCTCGACGTGGGCGAGGACAAAGGCCGCGCGCCGCTGGTGTGCGTACACGGCTCGCTCAACGATTTCCGCGTCTGGGGCTGCGTGCTCGGGCCGCTGACGCAGCGACACCGGGTGATCGCTGTCAGCCTGCGGCACTTCTTCCCGGAGCGCTGGGACGGCCTCGGTGACACCTATTCGATCGCCCAGCATGTCGAGGACGTCATTGCCTTCATCGACAAGCTCGATCTCGGGCCGGTCGATCTGATGGGCCATTCACGCGGCGGGCACATCTGCTTTCGCGTGGCACAGCGGCGGCCGGACCTGCTGCGGCGGCTGATCCTGGCCGAGCCCGGCGGCGAGCTCGATGCGAGCCTTGATCCGGATTACGTCGGCGGCCCCTCGCCGCTGCTGGCGCGTTTCACGGCTTCGGCCGAGAAGATCGCGGCCGGCGATGTCGACGGCGGCCTCGCCGTGTTCGTCGATACGCTGGAGGGCGCCGGCACCTGGCCGCGATTGCCGGCGATGGTGAAGCAGAATCTGCGCGACAATGCCTATACGCTGATCGGCCAGGTCCGCGACAACCGCCCTCCCTTCTCGAAGGCGGATGCGGAGGCCATCAAGATGCCGACGCTGTTCATCCTGGGCGCGCGGACCAAGGGCCTGCTGCCGAAGGTGCTGCATGCGCTCGCCGCGCATGTGCCCTATTCCAACACCGCGATCATCCCGAATACGACGCATCCGATGTTCGAGCAGGCGCCGCAGAAATACTCCGAAGTGGTGCTGGACTTTCTGGCGAGCTGACCCATGCAGAGCTTTCGCGTCAACGGTTACGACATGACCTATCTCGAGGTGGGAAGCGGCCCGCCGCTGGTCTGCGTGCATGGCACGCTCGGAGACTTCCGCACCTGGTATTCGGTGCTCGGACCGCTGTCGAAGGCGCATCGGGTGATCTCGGTCAGCTTGCGGCACTTCTTTCCCGAGCATTGGGATGCCGTCGGCGACGACTACAAGATGGCGCAGCATGTCGCGGATACGATCGCCTTCATCGAGCAGGTCAAGCCCGGACCGGTCGACCTGATGGGCCATTCACGCGGCGGACACATTGCATTCCGCGTGGCGCAGGCGCGGCCTGATCTGCTGCGCAAGCTGGTGCTGGCCGAGCCCGGCGGCGATCTCGACGCCAGCCTGCCGGTGCCGGAAGGCACGCCCGCGCATCCGCCGCTGGCCGCGCGCACAGCGCGCTCGGTCGAGATGATCCGCGCCGGCGACCTCGAGGGCGCGCTGCAGAACTTCTATGAAGGCATCGAAGGTAATGGCTCCTGGCGGCGCGTGCCGGCGGCAGCGAAGCAACAACTCCGCGACAACGCGCTCACCTTCCTCGGCCAGATCAACGAGCAGCGCCGGCCCTACACGCTCAGCGATGCGCAGGCGATCAGGACGCCGACGCTGCTGATCGGCGGCGGCGCGACCACCGGCAGCCTGTCGGTGCTGTGGCGCGTGCTGGCCGCGCACATCGCGGGCGCCCAGACGGCGGTGATCGCCGATGCCGGCCACTGGATGTTCGAGCAGGCCCCGCTGGAGTTCGGCGAGGTGGTGAACAGGTTCCTGGCGGAGTAGCCTTCTTCCTTCTCCCCTTGTGGGAGAAGGTGGCGCGCAGCGCCGGATGAGGAGTTCTGTCCGCGGTCACATTTACAAATGAATCTGCGGAGAAATACCCCTCACCCAAGTGAGTTCGTGTCTCCTAGCGGTGCTGCCCTCTCCGGCAGGGGGAGAGGGCACAGTAACTCACACCTTCCACACGCCGACCGGCATCTTGATGGTCGCGTTCAGCCTGTTCCACACGTTGATCGTCGCGATCGCGAGGATCAGGGTTGCGAGCTCGCGCTCGTCGAAATGCTTGGCGGCCTCGTTCCAGATCGTATCAGGCACGGGGTCCTCACGATCGGCGAGGCGCGTGGCCGCCTCGGTCAAGGCCAGCGCGGCGCGCTCGGCGTCGGTGAAATAGGGCGCATCGCGCCAGGCGGACACGGCGAACAGGCGCTCGTCGGTCTCCCCGAGCTTGCGGGCGACCTTGGGATGCATATCGACGCAGACGCTGCAGCCATTGATCTGGCTGGCGCGCAGGTGCACCAGTTCCAGGAGCTTTTCCGGCAGTCCCTGCTTTGTCAGGTTGCCGAGGGACTGAAGGACATTCATGGCCTCGGGCAGGACCATGACGGGGTGATTCATGCGGGCGTGCATCGTTTTCGTCTCCATCTGTCGAATTTCGAAGGTTCCGGTCACATCGGCCGGATTGGCTTCGTCATGGGCATGACGGATCGCGACGAGGGAATGTGACCGATGACCGAACAAAATTTTCTGACCGAACAGTTCGAGGCGAGCAGGGACCATTTGCGCGCGGTCGCCTACCGGATGCTAGGGTCCCGCGGCGAGGTCGACGACGCCGTGCAGGAGGCGTGGCTGCGGGTCAGCCGCTACGATATGTCCGACGTCGCGAATTTGCGCGGCTGGCTGACCACCGTGGTCGCGCGCATCTGCCTCGACATGCTGCGCGCACGGAAGTCACGCAAGGAAGAGCCGATGGGCCCACATGTGCCGGAGCCGGTCGACGAGACGCGGGAGCGCGAGGCGGAGATGGCAGACTCCGTCGGCGCGGCGCTGCTGGTGGTGCTGGAAACGTTGCAGCCGGCGGAGCGGCTCGCCTTCGTGCTGCACGACATGTTCGCCGTGCCATTCGAGGAGATCGCGCCGATCGTCGGCCGCTCCGCCGATGCCTCGCGGCAGCTGGCGAGCCGCGCCCGGCGGCGCGTGCAGGGCGCGCCGGTGCCCGAGAAGGATCTGTCGCACCAACGCAGGATCGTCGATGCATTTCTTAAAGCGTCGCGCGAAGGCAATTTCGAAGGGCTGCTCGCGGTGCTCGATCCGGACGTCGTTTTCCGCGCCGACCAGGCCGCGGTGCGGCTCGGCTCGCTGCCCGAGATCCGCGGTGCCGACGCCGTCGCGCAGAGCTTCAAGGGGCGCGCCCAGGCCGCGCGCGCGGCGCTGGTCGATGGCGAGCTGGGCGTTGCCGTCGTGCTCGGCGGCCAGCTGCGCATTGCGCTGCGTGTGACATTCGAGGGCGAGCGGATCGCAGCCATCGAGGCGGTGGCCGATGCGGAAGAGATCGCCGTGATGGAGGTGGAGGTGCTGGAGCGCTAGGCCGGCGTGGCATCGCGCCGTTGCAGCTGATAGGCTTTCTGCACAGTCGCGCGGGACCCGCGCACAAGGATGAAGAAGGACGTTTCGATGAAGACCCGTTTCATTCCCCTGCTCGCTGTGCTCGGCTGCTTGACCGGCAGCACCGCCGCGTTCGCGGCCGCCGACGAGAAGATCAAGGCAGCCGCCGAGCAGGAGAAGGCGCCGCTGATCGAGACCTTGCGCGACATGGTGATGATCGAGAGCGGCAGCAGCGACGTCGTAGGCCTGAAGAAGATGGCCGACTTCACCGAAGGACGCCTGAAGGCGCTCGGCGCCGCCACGGAGCGACGCAAGACCACGGCCGGTGCAGGCGCTGACATGGTGATCGCGACCTTCAAGGGCACCGGCTCGCGAAAACTGATGCTGATTGCGCATATGGATACGGTCTATCAGCGCGGCATCCTTGCAAGCGAACCGTACCGTGTCGACGGCAACCGCATCTACGGCCCCGGCATCGCCGACGACAAGGGCGGCATCGCCGTCGTGCTGCATGCGCTCAATATCCTCAAGGACGCCGGCTGGAAGGACTACGCCACGCTCACCGTGTCGTTCAATCCGGACGAGGAAGTCGGATCGATCGGGTCGGGTGAGATCATCGCGGAGCTCGCCGATCAACATGACGTGGTGCTGTCATGCGAACCGACGGCAGCTTCGCCGCCGGCGAAGAACGATTCGCTCCTGCTGGGCGCCAGCGGCACTGCGACCGGCATCATGAAGGTGAAGGGCCGCGCGGCGCATGCCGGCGCGGCACCCGATCGCGGCCGCAACGCGCTGATCGAGCTCTCGCATCAGCTGCTGCAGACGCAGGACGTCGCCAGGTCGATCCCGGGCACCCAGCTCAACTGGACGACGGCGAAGGCCGGCACGGTGCGCAATCAGATTCCGGAAGATGCCGAGGCCGGCGCCGACATCCGCCTCACCATTCCCGACGGCATCGCCAAGCTCCAGGCGGCGCTCGACGAGAAGATCAAGAACCGCCTCGTACCCGACACCGAAACAACCGTGAAGATCGTGGCGGGGCGCCCGCCCTTCGTCGCCAGTGAGCGCGGCCGCGCGCTGGCCGAGATGGGACAGGCGATCTATGCCGAGATCGACCGCAAGCTCGACATCACCGAAATGACCGGCGGCGCCACCGATGCCGGCTATGCCAATCGCAGCGGCAAAGCGGTGGTGGTCGAGAGCTTTGGCCTAGCCGGCTTCGGCTACCACGCTCGGGATGAGTTCATTGACACAAGCTCGATCGTGCCGCGGCTCTATCTGATGAGCCGGATGCTGATCGAGCAGGGAAAGAAGAAGTAGGACCACATCTTTTTCTCGAAAAACAACCCCATGCACAGTAGACGGACCAAGCAATATCAATAGCTTAGCCCGTCTCGACAAATGAGAAACCACCATCCCCCGATACCGCTTGACGGCCTGGGTTCGCTAGGCGTAGCTTCGAATACGGAATTCCGTATTCCGTTATAGGAGCTGCCGGCGTGATCCCTCTCGACCCGCTCCCGAACCTGATCGACCAGGTCTATGAACGGATCCTGGAGGCGATCTCCGATCGCACGCTGCGCCCCGGCCAGCGCATCCGGCAGAACGAGCTCGCCGACAGGCTCGGCGTCTCGCGCCAGCCAGTCTCACACGCGCTGCATCTGCTGCACCGGCAGGGTCTCGTCGCCGAGAGCGGCAAGCGTGGCTTTGAAGTCACCCAGCTCGATCCCGCCCGCATCCGCCAGCTCTACGAGGTGCGCGGCGCCATCGACGCGTTGGCGGCCCGGCTCGCCGCGGCGCGCGCCGGCACCGACGCGGCGGGACGCGCGCGCCTCGACGCAGCGCTCGCCGCGGGACGCCGCAGCGACCGCAACACGTCGCTCGCCGAGCTCATCGTGCTCGATGTCGACTTTCACCGCGCGATCTATCAGCTCGCCGGCAATCCCGTGATCGAGGAGACGATGGCGCCGCAATGGCCGCATATGCGGCGCTCGATGGCCACGGTCCTCTCCGAGCTCGACTATCGCGACAGCGCCTGGGCGGAGCATGCCGATATTGCCGGACACGTTCTCAGCGGCAACGCGAAGGCGGCCGAGCGCGCCGCGCTGGCGCATGCGCAGACGGCGGGACGAATGACTGAGGAGAGATTGAGGGCGACGGACGCGGCGGCGGCGTAGCGGCAGGCGCCGTCATTCCGGGGCGACGCGGGGCGTCGAGCCCGGAATCCATCGGACGGCATGCGCTACGGAGAAATGGATTCCGGGTTCACGCTTCGCGTGCCCCGGAATGACAACAAGAACAAAACCAAGGAGGACGACCCGATGAAACTGTCCCAGGACCAATTGGAGTTCTTCCACCGCGAGGGCTGGCTGTTCCTGCCCGAGCTGTTCGCCCAAGAGGAGGTCGACCTGCTCGCGCGCGAGGCGGTCGGCATCTACGACGCCAACCGGCCCGAGGTCTGGCGCGAGAAGAGCGGCGCGCCGCGCACGGCTTTTGCCGCGCATCTCTACAACGAGGCCTTCCGCATTCTCGGCGCGCATCCGCGCATGATCGAGCCGGTCGAGCAGGTGTTCGGCGAGCCGGTCTACATGCACCAGTTCAAGATCAATGCGAAATCAGCCTTCACCGGCGACGTCTGGCAGTGGCACCAGGACTACGGCACCTGGAAGCGCGACGACGGCATGCCCGAGCCGCGCGCGATGAACATCGCGATCTTCCTCGACGAGGTGATGCCGATCAACGGCCCGTTGATGCTGGTACCGCGCAGCCAGAATGCCGGCGATCTTGAGGCTTCGCATGACCTCGCCACCACATCCTATCCGCTGTGGACGCTGGACGAGGACACCGTGACGCGCCTCGTCAAGCAGGGCGGCATCGTGGCGCCCACCGGCAAACCCGGCGGCATGTTGATGTTCCACGGCAATCTCGTGCACGGCTCCAGCGGCAACATCACGCCCTACCCGCGCAAGATCGTGTACCTGACGCTGAACGCGGTCTCGAACTATATCCGCACACCCACGCGGCCCTATTACATCGCGCATCGCGATTTCACCCCGATCAAGACGGTGGACGACGATGCGCTGCTGCGGCTCGCCCGTGCACCACGCCAGGCGGCGGAGTAGATAAGTCTCGTGCCCCGGACGCAGCGCAGCGCTTCTTCAGCGGTGCGCTGCAGAGCCGGGGCCCACGCCACGCGGAACTTTTTCTCCTGGGTCCCGGCTCTGCGGAGCAGCGTTTCACGCTGCACCGCGTCCGGGACACGATACTTGATCGGGTAGCAACATGAACCTCTTCCGCCTCCTCCAGGCCCGCGCTTCCGCCGGCAAACCAGTCCGTGTCGCGCTGATCGGAGCCGGCAAATTCGGCTCGATGTTTCTGGCGCAGGTGCCGCACACGCCGGGGCTCGAGGTGCCCATCATCGTCGACATCGACCGCGACCGCGCGCGCGAGGCGTGTCGCACCGTCGGCTGGGATGCGGCGCGCATCGCGGCGACCACGTTCACCGATGACGGTGCGCGCACCATTGCCGGCGGCGCGATGGATGTGGTGGTGGAGGCGACCGGCAATCCCGCCGTCGGCATCAGGCATGCGCGCGCTGCAATTGCAGCGGGCAAGCATATCGTGATGGTGAATGTCGAGGCCGACGTGCTGGCGGGCCCCCTGCTCGCCGAGGAAGCGCGCAGGGCCGGCGTGGTCTATTCGCTCGCCTATGGCGACCAGCCGGCGCTGACCGCCGAGATGGTCGACTGGGCCCGCGCCACCGGATTTCACGTCGTCGCCGCGGGCAAGGGGACAAAGTATCTGCCGGCCTACCACGACGTGACGCCTGACGGTGTCTGGCAGCATTACGGCCTGACCGCGGGCGAGGCGCAGTCGGCCGGCATGAATCCGCAAATGTTCAACTCCTTCCTCGACGGCACCAAATCGGCGATCGAGATGGCCGCGATCGCCAATGCCTGCAGCCTCGACGTGCCCGCGGACGGCCTGCTGTTTCCGCCCTGCGGCGTCGACGACCTGCCGCACATCATGCGGCCGCGCTCGCGTGGCGGCGTGCTGGAGCGGTCCGGCGTCGTCGAGGTCGTCTCCTCGCTGGAGCGCGACGGCCGGCCGGTGTTTCGCGATCTGCGCTGGGGCGTCTATGTCGTGCTGGAGGCGCCGAATGACTACGTCGCCGACTGCTTCAGGCAATACGGCCTGAAGACCGACGCCAGCGGACGCTTCGCCGCCATGTACAAGCCGTATCATCTGATCGGGCTCGAGCTGAACATCTCGGTGCTGTCGGCCGCGCTGCGGGGCGAGCCCACCGGGCAGCCCTACGGCTTCCGCGGCGACGTCGCAGCTGTTGCAAAACGCAATCTGCGCGCCGGGGAGATGCTGGATGGCGAAGGCGGCTGCACGGTGTGGGGCAAGCTGTTACCGGCGGCTGCGAGCCTCAAGGCCGGCGCCTTGCCGATCGGGCTCGCACACCGCGTGAAGCTGAAGCATGACGTCGCGCACGGTGCCGTGGTGCGCTGGAGCGATGTCGAGTTCGACGCCGGCAATGAGACGGTGAAGACGCGCAAGGCCATGGAGGCCGCGTTCGCAGCGCAGCATTGAACGACGCCATCGCAAGCGCAACCAAAGTGCGCTTGATTTGCGGTTGCCCTTTGGTCATCCTGCTCCCCGATCCGGGAACACAGAATTTCGGACGCCAATAAACGTCGGCCACCGGCGAAGAGAAAGCGACGGCAAGATCGCGATCCCTCGTCGAGGACTCGACATCACAGGGAGGGAGTACATGGAACGTCGTAAATTCCTGACGGCAGGCGGATTGGGCCTGGCCGCGAGTGCCGTCGCTGCGCCGGCTATCGCCCAATCGATGCCGGAGGTGAAATGGCGGCTGGCGGCGAGTTGGCCGAAATCACTCGATACGCTCTATGGCGGCTGCGAGTATTTCTGCAAGCGCGTCGCCGAGATCACCGACAACCGCTTTCAGATCCAACCCTTTGCTGCTGGAGAGATCGTGCCGGGCCTGCAAGTGCTCGACGCCGTCTCGAACGGCACCGTCGAGATCGGCAACACCGCGCTCTATTATTACTGGGGCAAGAATCCCGCCTTCACCTTCGGCACGTCGCTGCCGTTCGGTCTCAACACGCGCCAGCACATCGCGTGGCTGCTGTGGAGCGGCGGTCAGGACATGCTGAACGATCTCCTGAAGGAGCACAATGCGATCGGCGTTCCCACGGGATCGACCGGAGCTCAGATGGGCGGTTGGTTTCGCAAGGAGATCAAGACCGTCGATGATCTCAAGGGCCTGAAATTCCGCGTCGGCGGCTTCGCCGGCACCATCATCTCGAAGCTCGGTGGCGTGCCGCAGCAGATCGCGGCCGGCGACATCTATCCCGCGCTGGAGAAGGGAACGATCGACGCGGCCGAATGGGTCGGGCCATACGACGACGAGAAGCTCGGCTTCGTGAAGGTGGCGAAGTACTATTACTATCCCGGCTGGTGGGAAGGCACCGGCCAGGGCCACAACATCATGAACCTCGAAAAGTGGAACGCGCTGCCGAAGCACTATCAGGCCGCGATCAGCACGGCGTCGCTGGACACCTTCACATGGGTGACGGGCAAGTACGACTCGGTCAACCCGCCAGCCTTGAAGCGCTTGCTGTCTGTCGGCGCGATCCTCAAGCCGTTCCCGCAGGAGGTGCTCGAAGCCTGCTATGGCGCAGCCAACGAGATCTATGCCGATCTCGCCAAGAGCAACCCGCATTTCCGCAAGATGTATGCGAGCCTCACCGCCTTCCGCAGCGAGTCGCTCGCCTGGATGCAGGTGGCCGAGCTCAGCTTCGACACCTTCATGATGCGGATGCGGACGCGGACGTAACCGCATCGCGGTGCGAGTCGCAAAACGACGAAAGCCCCGGAGGTGTTTCCGGGGCTTTTTGCATTCGGGATAGCGAAGTTGGGCGAGATAGTGCCCCTAGGAAGATGTCATGGCCCGGCTTGACCGGGCGATCCAGTATCCAGAGGCCTGCGTTGGAGAGTTCGCTCTCACCGCAGCCGCCGCGGCGTACCGGATGCCCCGCTTTCGCGGAGCATGACAGTGGAGGTTGTGTATGCGGCGTGTCATCCTAACGTCGAGCACAGCGACGCGCTTCGCATAGTCTCCTCAATTCTCGTCGTCGCCGAGCGCTGCGACCAGCTTGTCGTAATACTTGGCGACGAGCTCGATGTTGCCCTTATTCTCGACTTGGAGCGCTGGCGTCTTCAGCGCTTGGTTGAGCTCGTCGAGCGCTTCCTTCTTTTCCTTGGCCGGCAGCTTCTTGTCAGCCTGGATCTGCGCGATCTGCGCCTTGAT
>NZ_PGVG01000009.1:82500-232039 GCF_002795245.1 Bradyrhizobium forestalis
AACCCAACATCTCACGACACGAGCTGACGACAGCCATGCAGCACCTGTGCTCCAGGCTCCGAAGAGAAGGTCACATCTCTGCGACCGGTCCTGGACATGTCAAGGGCTGGTAAGGTTCTGCGCGTTGCGTCGAATTAAACCACATGCTCCACCGCTTGTGCGGGCCCCCGTCAATTCCTTTGAGTTTTAATCTTGCGACCGTACTCCCCAGGCGGAATGCTTAAAGCGTTAGCTGCGCCACTAGTGAGTAAACCCACTAACGGCTGGCATTCATCGTTTACGGCGTGGACTACCAGGGTATCTAATCCTGTTTGCTCCCCACGCTTTCGTGCCTCAGCGTCAGTACCGGGCCAGTGAGCCGCCTTCGCCACTGGTGTTCTTGCGAATATCTACGAATTTCACCTCTACACTCGCAGTTCCACTCACCTCTCCCGGACTCAAGATCTTCAGTATCAAAGGCAGTTCTGGAGTTGAGCTCCAGGATTTCACCCCTGACTTAAAGACCCGCCTACGCACCCTTTACGCCCAGTGATTCCGAGCAACGCTAGCCCCCTTCGTATTACCGCGGCTGCTGGCACGAAGTTAGCCGGGGCTTATTCTTGCGGTACCGTCATTATCTTCCCGCACAAAAGAGCTTTACAACCCTAGGGCCTTCATCACTCACGCGGCATGGCTGGATCAGGGTTGCCCCCATTGTCCAATATTCCCCACTGCTGCCTCCCGTAGGAGTTTGGGCCGTGTCTCAGTCCCAATGTGGCTGATCATCCTCTCAGACCAGCTACTGATCGTCGCCTTGGTGAGCCATTACCTCACCAACTAGCTAATCAGACGCGGGCCGATCTTTCGGCGATAAATCTTTCCCCGTAAGGGCTTATCCGGTATTAGCACAAGTTTCCCTGTGTTGTTCCGAACCAAAAGGTACGTTCCCACGCGTTACTCACCCGTCTGCCGCTGACGTATTGCTACGCCCGCTCGACTTGCATGTGTTAAGCCTGCCGCCAGCGTTCGCTCTGAGCCAGGATCAAACTCTCAAGTTGGACTTGAACTTTGAACCGGCTGATCACAACGTTTGACGAGGTCCCACCATTTTTCCGACGACCGAAGCCGCCGAGCTGCCTGCGATTCACATCGCTGGCAACGATGGTGTTTCCTTTAAAACGTGTACCGCCGAAGTCTTTCGTCCGGTCTCGATCAGAAAAGCCGAGGCTTTTCAGAAGCGAGACCCGCAAGGACTCCGCCGTCCACGTTTCTCTTTCTTCATCTTCACTTGTCAAACAGCCCGGAACCGGAGAGGTCCCAACCTTCCAAGGTGGAAGGGTTCCGACACCCTTACCGACGATGAATGACTCCAACCGACTGGCGTCGATTGTTGTGTCACTCAACGAGTTGAGGAGCATCAGTGGCGCGTTCGCTCGCCTTGGTCAGTGACCCGGCGGCGCCGCGCTCAGTGGTTGGGGTTATAGGCCCCACCTTCCGGGCTGTCAACGCCCATCGTCAACAAATCGTCGCACAGTGGATCATCGGAAAAAAATACGCGTTTACAGGAGGTTAGAGTGGCACGGAGCGCGCGAACCGAGCTTGCCCGAGGAAAAAACTGAAAAAAAGTTTGAGGCCCGGAGGGCTCCGGAGGGGCTCCTGAGGCGGCTTGCGGCGCCCTGCCGGGGACGCCCCTCGCGCCGCCCCCTTCAGGAAGTTTTTTCCATATTTGGCGCCGTACTTGAGCCACAATCCCGCGGCGTTCTGATAAGAGACGAGCTTGAATCGCGGGAATGCCTGTGGGGGCTGCCGGCGATTTTCATGGGTCAGTGGAAGGCGATCTTGCAAATGACGCGACCTTCCTTCGGCATTCGAAAGACATCGAGAGAGCTTTACCCGTCCAGCTGTTCGTAATTTCCGCCGGCCCTGTTCCAGGGCTTTCTGAGCGCGGACAGCCGTACGGCTTGCCTTTTCCGGCGATCCCCCTTCAAGAGGGGACCAGAGACAAGGTTCGAAGCGGGCTTTCTTGGGTCGTTGAGTTGGGGGACTTGGGTTGAACCACAGGACGTCACGCGGCACTTACGGGCGTGAGACCGGGATCATCGATCTCGGCCACGAGCCGCCGCTGTCCGTCGATGGTTCGGAAGCCGCCGTGATCGACCGCCGCCGCGTCTCGGTGCAATGGTTCAGCGGAACAATCTTGACCGGACTCTGCGGCGCAGCCCTGATCGGCGGCGCCGTTTTCGCATCGCTCGACGGCGAAATGACCTTCGCCAAGGTGCCGGAGCGGGTCGAAGGCGCGCTGCGTGGTGCATTCGGCGCCGCCGATCGCGCCGCCACGCTGCACAAGAGCGACCGCCTGCCGCCGCCGAGCGAATCCACGGCCTCGCGCAACGTCATGCGCGTTTCGACGGTCGCCCGCGTCGGCAACCGTGACGTGATGCGGGTGCGTCCGTTCGTCCGGATCGCAGGCAATTTGTCGATGACGACGAGCGATTTGTCGGCGAAGATCCCGCCATTCAACGCCCAGCGCCTGCTCACCGACGTCGGTTCCGATCCGAAGACGGCGTCCGACGATCCCAACAATCCCGAGGCGGTGGAGCCCGACGCGGAAGTGTCCTTCGTCACCAAGGACCTGTCGCCGGTGCTGCCGAAGGCCAAGATTTCCGCGGTGGTGGCGCTCGACGACATCCTGATGCGGGTCCGCGATGCCGCCAACTGGCGCGGCAATGGCGGCGTGCGCTACGCCTCGCTCGCCAATGCCGCAGCCGACGTCTCCGGCGCGACCGGCCCGTCCGACATCAAGATGGCCTACGCCACCGAAGCGTCCTCGTCCGATCCCTATGCCGGTTTCGAGACGCGCGTGGTGCCGGAAAACGTCACGCTGCTGCCCAAGACCAAGGAGCAGATCACCGGCGGCAATCCCAACGGCGAACGCGTCCACATGGTCAAGAAGGGCGACAGCGTCGCCTCGGTGCTGCGCGATCTCGGCGCGAGCGCCGACGAGATCAAGGCGATCACCGCAACGCTCGGGCCGCGCGGCCGCGACGGCGGCCTCAAGGAAGGCGAGAAGCTCCGCATCCTGATGGCGCCCGCGAGCCCCGGCGCCCGCCTGCAACCCTACCGCGTCGTCGTCGCCAACGACACCATGGTGGAAGCGATCGCGGCACTGTCCGACCTCGGCAAATACGTCGCGGTCGACGTCTCCAGCATGAACACCGTCGCCGACACCGCGGCGAGCGCCAGCAGCGACGACGACGATGATGACGACGGCTCCGGCGTGCGGCTCTACCAGAGCATCTACGAGACCGCGATGCGCAACAAGGTGCCGATGCCGGTCATCGAGGACATGATCAAGATCTACTCCTACGACGTCGATTTCCAGCGCAAGGTGCAGCCCGGAGATTCCTTCGACGTGTTCTACGCCGGCGAGGACGAGGGCGTGACGTCGAGCGAGAAGAACGAGGTGCTGTTCGCCTCGCTCACCGTCGGCGGCGAGACCAAGAAATACTATCGCTACCAGAGCCCCGACGACGGCCTCGTCGACTACTACGACGAGACCGGCAAGAGCGCGAAGAAGTTCCTGGTCAGAAAGCCCGTCAACAACGCCATCATGCGCTCCGGCTTCGGCGGCCGCCGCCACCCGATCCTGGGCTACGTGAAGATGCATACCGGCGTCGACTGGTCCACCGCCTACGGCACGCCGATCTTCGCCTCCGGCAACGGCGTGATCGAGAAGGCCGGCCCCGAGGGCGGCTACGGCAAGTACATCCGCATCAAGCACGCCAACGGCTACGAGACCGCCTACGGCCACATGTCGGCCTTCGCCAAGGGCATGGAGGTCGGCAAGAAGGTGCGGCAGGGCCAGGTGATCGGCTTCGTCGGCTCCTCCGGCCTGTCGACCGGCCCCCACGTCCATTACGAAATCCTAGTCAACGGCCGCTTCGTCGACCCGATGCGCGTGAAGCTGCCGCGCGGCCGTTCGCTGGAGGGCCCGATGCTGGCAAGCTTCGAGAAGGAGCGCGACCGACTCGACGGCATGATGAGCGGCCGTGGCGGCGCCATCGCCCGCATGTCGGATGCGACCGGCGGCCCGCTGCAGGTCACCAACCGGTAAATCGGTCGGGGCCGAGCTTGTGGCGCGGCTGGGCGCGCCTCCTCCCTTCATCAATTTCGGTGGAACCGCAGGGAACACGCTGGGGAGTGGCCCGGTTGTAGTTGCGTGAGGGGGCGGAGTTCACGGAGGAATGTCATGGACACCTGGACGAACGCAAAATGGTGCGACGTCGCGAACCTGATCCTCGGCGCATTCCTGTTCTTCTCGCCCTGGATTTTCGGTTTCGATGCCGGACCGGCCTCTCAGAACGCGTATGTCGCGGGCATCGTGATTGCGATCCTGGCCATCGCGGCACTCGCAGCCTTCGCGGTGTGGGAGGAGTGGCTCAACCTGATCGTCGGCCTGTGGACGCTCATTGCGCCTTGGGTGCTCGGGTTCCAGGGCGCCAAGACGGCAATGACCGTTCACGTCGCGGTCGGCATTCTGGTCGCCCTGCTTGCTGCGGTTGAGATCTGGATGATGTCCCAGAACCCGCCGCGGCTGACGACGAGCCGGTAGCAGGCAAAGCCCCGCCCGCACCAATCGGGCGCGAGCCATCATATCGACGAGGTGCCGCAAGGCACGCCACCTTGCCGGCACAACGCCAAGTTTTGTTTGCCAAAGCCGCATGACGGGCAAATACTTTCCAAAAGATCGGGAGGTCACGTCATGGGCACCAGGCTCGCCTGCGCAGCCGCCGTCGCTGCGATTTTCGCCGTCACGAGCGCATCGGCAGAAACCTGGGAGGTGACGCGACTGGTCCCCGGCTCGGCATTCCATGGTGTGCACGGGCTTGGTCTCGACAAGGCCGGCCATCTGTTTGCCGGCAGCGTGGCGGGCGCGGCGCTCTATGAGGTCGACCTCGCGGCTGGTACCGCCAAGGTTGCAATCCCGGCTCCGGTCGGGATGGCGGACGACATCGCGTTTGCGCCCGACGGCACCATGGCCTGGACCGGATTCCTCGCCGGCGACCTCTATGCGCGCAAGGGCGACGGCCCGATCAAGAAGCTTGCGAGCGGCCTTCCCGGCATCAACTCGCTCGCCTTCCGCAAGGACGGCAGGCTCTACGCCACCACCGTCTTCCTCGGCGATGCGCTCTATGAGATCGATGTCGAGGGCGTCAAACCGCCCCGCCAGATCATGGAGAAGATGGGTGGCCTCAACGGCTTCGAGTTCGGTCCCGACGACAAGCTCTATGGTCCGCTCTGGTTCAAGGGCCAGGTCGCCAGGGTCGACGTTGACAAGGCCGAGCTGACCGTCGTCGCCGACGGCTTCAAGGTCCCGGCCGCCGTGAACTTCGATTCCAAGGGCAATCTCTTTGTGGTCGACACCGCGCTCGGCCAGCTCGTCCGGGTCGATCCCATCTCGGGCACCAAGACCATGGTTGCGCAACTGAAGCCATCCCTGGACAATCTCGCCATCGACGACAAGGACCGCATCTACGTCTCCAACATGGCCGACAACGGCATCCAGGAGGTCGACCCCGCGACGGGCCAGGCCAAGCAGATCATCATCGGCAAGCTTGCGCTGCCCGGCGGCATCGGCGTCACCTCGGAGAACGGCAAGGACACGATCCACGTCGCCGACGTGTTCGCCTATCGCACGGTGGACGGGGCGACCGGCGAGGTCACCGAGAAGGCGCGCATGCACGCCGCCGGCGTCACGCTCGAATATCCGATGAGCGCGACGGCGAAGGGCAACGACGTGGTCCTGTCGAGCTGGTTCACCGGCACCGTGCAGGTGATCGACGGCAAGACCGGCGCGACGCGTGACATGCTGCACGACTTCAAGGCGCCGCATGACGCGGTCGTGCTCGCGGACGGCAGCATCCTGGTGGCCGAGCTCGGCACCAAGTCACTGATCAAGGTGAGCGGTGAGCATGGCAAGGATCGCACCACGCTGACCGGCGCCCTCGAGGGACCGATGGGACTCGTCCGCGGGGCCGGCGACGAGGTCTACGTCACCGAGGCCTTTGCCGGTCTCGTCTCCAGGATCGACAGCAATGGCGAAAAGACCGTGGTCGCCAAGGAGCTGCAAATGCCGGAAGGCATCGCGCGAGGCCGCGACGGCCAGTTAATCGTGGCGGAGGTCGGCGCCAAGCGGCTGATCGAGATCGCACCGGAGAGCGGCAAGATCACCGAGATCGCCGCCAATCTCCCGATCGGCCTCACGGGTGCACCGGGCGGCCTGCCGACGCATATTCCGACGGGCGTCGCGGTCGGGGCAACGGGCGCGATTTACTTCAGCTCGGACGTCGAGAATGCGATCTACAAGGTGGTGAGGAAGTAGGGGTGCGAGTCGCGTCCAAATATCAGCACTTCCAAGTGTCCGCTCGATGGCACACTCCGCAAGCAATGGCAGAACTCGCTGCGGCTCTGACCAAACTGCTATTTCCTTTTCCAGGCACAAATCCTTGCGCGAGCGTTGGACCAGCAGGCGCCGCGTCTCTTCAATTCGCCGAGCCCCTCATGGGCCCGATCCTCGGCTGCGGCACCATTCCAGAACCCGCGGGCCTTTCCCGTCTCGGCATCAAGCGCCACATATGCGAAGTGCTTCGACCGTGCTTGGTCGCTGACACCCACCGTGAAACTTCCTCCTGCCTGCACGTCGATTTCGCACATGCCCTTGAGGTAGGTGCGCCCTTTCACCACAACTAGGCACCTGCCGTCAGCCGCACTCGCCGACAGCGGAGCAATCATCGCCGACAGCAGCGCTGTCGCGACCAGCAATATCCTGATGTCCCTGACCCAATGCATTTCACCGCTCGCCCTCGAACGCAGCGAGCCTATTCCACAGTGATGTGAAAATCGACACCTCTGGGCCACTACCCGTGCATTGCCATCTCTGTCGAGCAGCAATCACGCCAGAACGGCAAAATGGATATGATTTCCATGCTGGTTCAACGTTGACTCGTTGAAATTGTGTTTCGCTCCCTGATCGAAATTGAACTTGTTGCGATCGGCTTCATGGAGAATCGCGGCGTCGAAGATCAACTCGTCGATTCCGAGCTGGACAACCTGATCCGCCGTCGCGATCAGAGGCAGCAAGCCTCCTGCAATCTCTTCGTTGCCAATGTCGACGGCCCGCCCCTCGGTATGGTGGCTGCCTGTGCCGGATCGAACGAGGGAACTGATGCGAATGACCGGCACAAGCTGGGATATTTTCAGCACCAGCGCCTGCAATTTAGGCGATACCTTGGTGCCGGTGTTGAGCCCGAGCAATTCATTCTTGAGCGTTGCAGAATCGAAGATGATCCTGCCAGCATTGATTTGCTGTTGCAGCGTTTGAGCATCGGTTCCCAGCGTTCCGATGCCTTTGAAGGCGCTCAGTGCCCGCTGCGCCCAAGTCTGGCGCTTCTCTAGAGCTGGGATGCCGGGCCGCTCGTAAACCCTCATGAAGAGTTCGGTCGCGGCGTTGATCTCCGTCGTTGCCTGAAGGCGCGCCACGACTCCCCTTTCCGAAGTATTCGTCATCTCGTGCTTCATGAAGCTGTAATTGGCCTTGTCCGACTGTGGATCGAGTTGATTGTCTCTGCAAAAGTTCTCGTAATTGACACGCCGGTCGGCGGTCCACTGGCACCAGCCAATGCCGCCCCGTCCGGAGATTGGATGACGCTCCTGAAACAGCGTGAAGCCGCCGCATTCCTGGCCGATATTGCCCAGGATGGCTGCTGCTTGAAAATCCTTGAATCCGAAGTCTGCCATCAGCGCCCGCATGATAATGGGCGCCTTCTCGACGAAAGTCGCGCCGGCACCTCCAAGTTCGGGCACGCTCGTAACAGGAACAGCCTCGGGGATGAACCGCTTGATGTCGTCGAACGCCTGCTTCAATGCCTTGTCGAGTATATCCCCCACCCCGGTAACGACCTCGTTCAACGTTTTTGGACTGCTTTGCGACCCGAAGAAGCGGGTGCGTGCGTTGTGCACGAAGGAAATCTGATCGTCAGTCAGAGGACCATGCAGAAACTTCGTTACCGGTTCGGTCCGATTCTCGAGCGTTACCATGGCATCTCGCAACGCAAGCGCAGCTTCCGGACTGTCCGTAAGATAAGCAAAGAAGACATCCAGGAATTGCGGCACAAACGGATCGTTCGATCCCTCCGGTGTGCGAATTTTGCTCAGTTTCGCAGTATCGTCGTGCATACGATACGCGGCCGCATCGATCTGCCGAATAGGATCCTGCCGGTCCACCTCAGTCGCGTGCCTGACCAACGCGCCACCGTTTGCAACGAAAGCGGCCCATTCCTTGCGCGAGACTTGCAGTGGACCGACGCCGTCCGAACCCGGGATGATCGGTTGTGCGTTACCGATCCCCGTTTCGATGATTGCCCGGGCGACCAAAAAATCTGCCAAAACCGGCCAGGGCTTGATCGCAGCATCGTCGTTGAAGCGCAACTCTGTGGTGACACACGCATGCACGAAAGACTCGCGCGGCACCTGCCGGCGGGGCTCGCCAGCCTGGTCCTGACAGTCCGCCGCCAGCACGAAGCCCTTCTGGCTAGGTAATGGGCCGAAATCGACCTTGAGCCACAGCCGATCCGCGGTCTCGATTCCTTCGCCAATGTCCTCGCCTTCAAACAGCGTTCCGTTGCTGGCCGCCGTGTCGGACGCAGAAGCCCGCAACTCTGTCTCTGCTGCCTTTATCCTGTATAGCATGCCGCTCTCCGCGAATCTGGATATATGCCGCTCGGATCGGGGTCACTTCCTCTTCAACAGCTGCGCTAAATCCGGCGTCCATTGATCTGACATCGAAGCAGGAAGCTGAATCATGTCTTTCGCAAGGGTGGTGTCTTGCAGCATCGCCCCTCGCACAAGCTTGATCCTTGTACGCACGAGAGGCAGCGTCGCTCCAGCCGGCAAATCCTCAAGGCCCGTGATTGCGATGCTGTTCAACCGTGGGATAATCGTCTCATCGAGAGTCTTCCGAGTGGCGGCATCGTTGCCGTCCCCGAACCTTCCCCGCTCATAGAAATTCAAAGCCTTGGTGCGCGGGCATTCCGCAGATTTGCGCAAGACGTCACGCTCGTTGACGTCGAGCAGACCATCCTTTCTGACGAGATTGTTGTCGGACGCCTGCACCATATTGGTGCTTTCGAAGATCAGAATGTGCGCCTTCGTTGTCTCTCCGACTTTCCCTACCTCCGATGTCGGGACACAGAGCGCGTTCTGAAGCTGCCGGACGACCGAGATTGGATACTCCTTGACCGAGTAGTCCGCGAACATCTTGTCGGCATCCTTGAGAGCTTCGCCGACCGACCTTCCGCCCTTTCCCTTGTCAGCAGCGTCCGCCGACCGCACCAGCGTGTTGGCCCTGATGACATCTCCGATCCGCAGCGATCCGGCCGATCCCAGCGCCGCCACAGGGGCTATCGCTGTCTTCGGCAGATTCGCCTTGCACGTGTCGGAATTGTTCGCTCTCGGATCGACAGTAATCAAATCGCAGATGTAGTTCATGAGGCCGGCAAGCTGGAAGAAGAACTTCCGCTGCGGGATCGGTTCGAGTCCACGCGCCCTGAGTGCCGCCATCTCGGCGATCCAGGCCGGCATATTGTCGTTCCCGCGCGCATAGACGTCATAGAGCGACTGAACGTCGGTGACCGTGACGCGATAGGACAAATCCCTGTTGTCGATGGCAGGCGTCGTAAGCCAGACTTGCACCTCGAGCTCCACCGTATCCCGGTAGAGCGCGCCCACGACACGGCCGTACTTGATGGCGTCCTTTCCGATCTGCAGCAGCGCGTCGAGCAAATCGATGAGATTGATGGGGTTGACCGCGCTTCCTGTGGCCACGGTCACCAACCGCTTCGCGTCCTCGATAGGCAGCGCGATCATCGCGAGATCGAACAAGCCCGTGGAATAATCGACCATCGCGCTGTCGTAATAGAAGCAGGGGTCGTGCTCGGCGCCTTCGACTGCAAGCGGGTTTTCGTTGAAGGCGCAGAGATAGATCGGCATGAATCGCTTCGTCAGCGCACCAATGCGAATGGCAAGCAACTGCCGGTCCGATTCGTTCTTGGCCGACACTGAAGCGAGCCTCGCCAGCGAGACCTGCATCGCAAACGCGCGCAGCGCGCGCATCGACTTTGAGTCTGCCTTCAACCAGTGCTTGTCGAGGACATAGTCGATGTAGCCGCCTCGATTGGTCGTCTCCATCTCGTAGATGGCACAACCATTGTTGAGCAGCAAAGCAACGCTTAAAAAAGCAACCAATAAAATACGCACCACAGGCCCCCCTGCTGGTTCTCAAGCTTGCGCAGCCACGGCGGGTTGTTCAAGATCAATTTGACAGCCTCTGGTCCAATTCGGAGTGCGTGTACCATTTTGACAACACGGCCTCAGCGTGTCGCCTGGCGATCGCCCTGCAGTTGTACTTGCTTCCGCCATCGCAATCTGAGCCCAAGGGCTCGCCAGCGCCGCGGCGAAAGGGACAGTAGCGCTGTCACGCATCCCGTGCGGTCGCATCGCGTATTGACCGTCGTTCAGAGGGAACTGTTCGCCGGGTTTCTCGATTGACCGGACCGATGAATATTCCGAACCACGAAGCGCAGGAGGAGAACCATGCGACGCCTCTCACGAGATGACGTCACGAAGGTGCTCTCCGGAGCAGACGACGTCACGATTGCCAAGATCATCGGCACCGGCGCGACAGTTGACGAACTTGCCGAAGCCCAGGCCTGGCTCGCCAATGACGAGCCCATGATCAACGATCTGCGGCCGCTGGCGCAAGGCCGCGTGCGTGAGCTCGTGGACATCCTTTCTGAGCTCGATGAAGACGACGACGAGCAAGGCGATCCTGGCTCCGCATCGCACTCGGTTGGTTAGCTTGCGAGCCAGCCGACAAAACAAAACGCCCCGAAGAGGGTGATCTCTCCGGGGCGGCTTGTCGTTTCCGGCGGCAAGCGCCGACCCTCAGTTCAACTTCCGCTTCGCCACCGGCGCCTCGAACTGGGCGATCTCCGCGGTCTGAGGCGCCTTGCCGTTGAAGGTCAGCACGTTGCCTTCGGACGAGATCGCAACCGTGTCGCCGTCCCTGACGTCGCCGGCCAGGATCATCTCGGCGAGCGGATCCTGGAGGTAGCGCTGGATCACCCGCTTCAAGGGCCGTGCGCCGTAGGCGGGATCCCAGCCCTTGGCCGCGAGCCAGTCGCGACCGGCGGCATCGAGGCTCAGCACGATCTTGCGATCGGTCAGGAGCTTCTGGAGCCGCGCGAACTGGATCTCGACGATCCGGCCCATCTCGCTCTTCTGCAGGCGGTGGAACAGGATGATCTCGTCGACGCGGTTGAGGAATTCGGGGCGGAAGTGGCCCCGCACCATTCCCATCACCTGCTCGCGCACGGCCGAGGTGTCCTCGCCCTCCGGCTGGTTCACCAGGAATTCCGAGCCGAGGTTCGAGGTCATGATGATCAGCGTGTTGCGGAAGTCGACGGTACGGCCCTGGCCATCGGTCAGGCGGCCGTCGTCGAGCACCTGCAAGAGGACGTTGAAGACGTCGGGATGCGCCTTCTCGATCTCGTCGAACAGCACGACCTGGTAGGGCCGGCGCCGCACCGCCTCGGTAAGCGCGCCGCCCTCGTCATAGCCGACATAGCCCGGAGGCGCGCCGATCAGCCGCGAGACCGAGTGCTTCTCCATGTATTCGGACATATCGAGGCGGACCATCGCGGTCTCGTCGTTGAACAGGTACTCGGCGAGAGCCTTGGTCAGCTCGGTCTTGCCGACGCCGGTCGGCCCTAAGAACATGAACGAGCCTGTGGGGCGGTTCGGGTCCTGCAGGCCTGCGCGCGAGCGGCGCACGGCGGTTGCGACCGCGCGCACCGCCTCGGCCTGGCCGACGACGCGCTTGCCGAGCTGCTCCTCCATCTTCAGGAGCTTCTCCTTCTCGCCTTCCAGCATCTTGTCGACGGGCACGCCGGTCCAGCGCGAGACCACCTGCGCGATGTGGTTGGCGGTGACCGCCTCCTCCATCATCTCGCCGGCGTTCTGCGTTGTGTTATCCTTGGCCTCGATGTCGGCGAGCTTCTTCTCGAGCTCCGGGATCCGGCCATAGGCCAGCTCGCCGGCCTTCTGGAATTCGCCGCGCCGCTGCGCGTTGGCGAGCTCGACACGCAGGCCGTCGAGCTCGGCCTTCAGCTTCTGGGCATCCGAGAGCTTGCTCTTCTCCGCGCTCCAGCGCGCCGTCAGCGCCGCCGACTTCTCCTCGAGCTCGGCAAGATCCTTCTCCAGCGTCTGGAGCCTGGACTTGGAGCCGACATCGCTTTCCTTCTTGAGCGCCTCCTGCTCGATCTTGAGCCGGATGATCTCGCGGTCGAGCGAATCCAGCTCTTCCGGCTTGGAATCGACCTGCATCTTCAGCCGCGCCGCGGCCTCGTCCATCAGGTCGATCGCCTTGTCGGGCAGGAAGCGGTCGGTGATGTAGCGGTTGGAGAGCGTCGCGGAGGCCACGAGCGCAGAATCGGTGATCCGCACGCCGTGATGCTGCTCGTACTTGTCCTTCAGGCCACGCAGGATCGAGATGGTGTCCTCGACCGAGGGCTCGCTGACGAAGATCGGCTGGAAGCGCCGCGCCAGCGCGGCGTCCTTCTCGACGTGCTTCTGATACTCGTCGAGCGTGGTCGCGCCGATGCAGTGCAGCTCGCCGCGGGCGAGCGCCGGCTTGAGCAGGTTGGAGGCGTCCATCGCGCCGTCGCCCTTGCCGGCGCCGATCAGCGTGTGCATCTCGTCGATGAACAGGATGAAGGTGCCCTCGCTTCCGGTGACCTCCTGGAGCACGGCCTTCAGCCGCTCCTCGAACTCGCCGCGGTATTTTGCGCCGGCGATCAGCGCACCGAGGTCAAGCGCGAGCAGCTTCTTGTCCTTCAGGCTCTCCGGCACGTCGCCATTGACGATGCGCAGCGCGAGCCCTTCCGCGATGGCGGTCTTGCCGACGCCGGGCTCGCCGATCAGGACGGGATTGTTCTTGGTCCGGCGCGACAGCACCTGGATGGTGCGGCGGATCTCCTCGTCGCGGCCGATGACCGGGTCAAGCTTGCCGTCGCGCGCCGCCTGGGTCAGGTCGCGGGCATATTTCTTCAGCGCGTCATAGGCGTTCTCGGCCGTCGCGGAATCCGCGGTGCGGCCCTTGCGCAGCGCCTCGATGGCCGCGTTGAGGTTTTGCGGCGTGACGCCGCCTTTGTTGAGGATCGTGCCGGCCTCGCTGGTCTTCTCCAGCGCAAGCCCGAGCAGCAGCCGCTCGACGGTGACAAAGCTGTCGCCGGCCTTCTCGCCGGCCTTTTCGGCCGCGTCGAAAGTCCGGGCGAGCTCAGGCGCGAGATAGATCTGCCCGGCACCGCCGCCGGAGACCTTCGGCACCTTGTTCAGGGCGTCCTCGGTCGCTTTGAGAATTGCACGGGAATGACCGCCGGCACGGTCGATCAGACCGGCGGCGAGCCCCTCATTGTCGTCCAGGAGGACTTTCAGGACGTGCAGGGTGGAAAACTGCTGGTGCCCCTCGCGCATCGCGAGCGACTGCGCCGACTGGATGAAGCCCCTGGAGCGTTCGGTATACTTCTCGATATTCATCTTTTCTGTCCCTCGGCCTGCCCTTGGGGCCCTCTCAGGCACCCCAATACGGCATCTTCATTGGGTTTCCGCTTACCGCATTGAGGTTTCTCAAGCGGCAAACGGCCGTCTTTTGCCGACGTTGCCGCCGGCCTCAGGCAGATGTGGGAAGCGGGTTACGGATGCGAAAGAGGCGACTTCACAATTTCGTGCGCACATGGGCGGGCTTGGCGGGGGCGGGCCGAATCCCTTAAGTAGCGGCATGACAGCCAGCCACACCGCCGAGATCACCGGCCTCTACCGCTACCCGATCAAGGGCCTGACGCCGGACCGCCTGTCGCGCGTCCCTTTGCGGGTCGGCCAGACCCTGCCGCCCGACCGCCGCTATGCCATCGAGAACGGCCCGAGCGGGTTCGACCCTGATGCGCCCGAATGGAAGCCGAAAATCCAGTTTCTGATGCTGGCGCGCAATGAGCGGCTGGCGGAGCTCGACAGCCGGTTCGACGACGCCACCAATGTGTTGACGATCCGCAAGGACGGCCAAATCGTCGCCAGCGGCGATCTCGAGACCGCTGCCGGGCGCGCCGCCATCGAGGCCTATTTCAGCGAGAACTTTCAGCCCGAGCTGAAGGGCCCGCCAAAGGTTCTGTCCGGCCGCGACCACAGCTTCTCCGACGTCGCCCGCAAGGTCGTCTCGATCATCAACATCAACAGCGTCCGCGCCATCGAGACCATGCTCGGCGGCGTCGCCGTCCATCCTCTCCGCTTTCGCGCCAATCTTTACGCCAAGGGCTGGCCGGCCTGGTCGGAGCTCGATCTCGTCGGCCAGACGCTCGCGATCGGTCAGGCTCGCCTGAAGGTGGTCAAGCGCATCGTCCGCTGCCCGGCCACCAATGTCGATCCGGAAACCGCCAAGCGCGATCTCGAAATCCCGCCCACGCTCTCGCGCCACCTCGGCCACATGGACTGCGGCATCTACGCCGAGGTGGTCGCCGACGGTGACGTCGGCATTGGCGATGCCGTGGCGGTGGAAGAGCCGAAGCTGGTCTGAGCTGGCACCGCTGCCGTAGGGTGGGTTAGCCACGCGGTTGCGCGAAGCGCAGACCGTGAGGCGTAACCCACCACTTCTGTCACCGCGGAGACCGAAGAGGCGGGTTACGCCAGCGGACCGCGCTGCGCGCGACCGCTAGCTAACCCACCCTACGCCACCTTCACTCCGTCAATTCGGCATCACATACGCATAGATCTTCCCGCGCGAGACCGGCGCCTCGCGAACGCGGTTGCCGTTGTTACCGGAGATCATGATCGGATTGCCCTGCGCATCGATGCCGGTGATGATGCCGACATGGCCGCCGCGGCGGCCGCGCGACATCACCGCGATGGCGCCGACCTGCGGACCCGAGACACGCGTGCCGTAGCGCGCGAACGAGCTCGCCATGTCCGAGCCGGTGCCACGATGGCCGGAGTGCTCGAGCACCATGTTCATGAAGCGCGCACACCACAGGCTGCCGCGCCCGGTCGGATTGCCGCCGAGATAGCGGCGGGCCTCGGACACGAGGCCCGATCCGCCACCGACGCCGCCGCTCGCAGCCATGCTGTCATGGCCCATGCCGCCGCTGTCGGCGTTCGGATTGTAGCTGGCCTGCGTCTCGGCGAAGCCGCTCGCCTGCAATTGCGCCGCGCTGCGCTCGAAGCGCGAGCTGCGTGCATGATGGCGGTGGTGGTGATGCCTGGCATGGTGCACGTAAGCGTGCCGCTCCGCGCTATGACGATGATGTGGCCGGGCCGAGGCCGGAGAAACGAACGCGGCGACCGCCGCGAAGAAAAACGCCAGCGCGACAACACAACGCGACAGGCGGTACGCAAACAACTCAACCATTCTTCATCCTTCGTTACACCCCACTTCCCGTCGGCCCGGTGCGGTGGCCGACATCCGCCGGGCCGTAAAGCTTCCGGATGTGGCGAGAAAAAGACGCCACGCCTGCGAATGGCTGCGATGATTTTGTATCGGGACTGGCCTGATGCTGCCGCATTGCGGACAACTGCGTTAACTGCAATCCTGCAAACGCGGCTTGAACAGAGGGAAACGGTTAATGCCCCACGCCACGACCAGGGACGACGTTCGCATCTACTTCGAAGAGGCGGGCCAGGGAACGCCGATACTTTTTCTGCACGAGTTCGCGGCCGACTACACCAATTGGGAGCCGCAGATGCGCTACTTCTCGCGCGGCCATCGCTGCATCACCTATTCGGCGCGCGGCTACACGCCGTCGGACGTGCCTGACGGCGAGGTCTACACCTACACGCACTTCTACACCGATGCGCTTGCGGTGCTCGATCATCTCGGCATCGAGCGCGCACATCTCGTCGGGCTGTCGATGGGCGCGTATTCCTCGCTTCAGATCGGGCTCAACGCGCCGCAGCGCGCGCTGTCGATGACGCTCGCCGGCGTCGGCTCCGGCTCGGAGATCGAAAATCTCGAGAATTGGCGCAAGCAGTGCCGCGCCAATGCCGAGCAGTTCGAGACATCAGGCTCCGTCGAAGTCGCGAAGGTCACGCGCGAGGCGCCGAGCCGGATTCCCTTCCTGGTGAAAGATCCGCGCGGTCATGCCGATTTCTACGCTGCACTGGCGCGGCACGATGCCAGGGGTTCGGCGAACACGATGCGCGGTTTCCAGGGCGGCCGTCCCTCGATCTACACCATGACGGATGCGATCCGGAACGTGGCGACGCCGGCGCTGATCATCTGCGGCGACGAGGACGATCCCTGCGTCGGACCGAGCCTGTTCCTGAAGAAGCATCTGCCCGCCGCGGGGCTCGCGATGTTTCCGAAGTCGGGCCACGTGCTCAACCTGGAAGAGCCCGCGCTGTTCAACGAGAGCGTGGAGCGGTTCGTGACACTGGTGGAAGCGGGACGCTGGCCGGTGCGCGATCCGCGGTCGCTGGCGGTGAGTTAGGCTGAGCTCTCGCACCAAGCTCCGCTGTCATTCCCCGCGAAAGCGGGGAATCCAGTACGCCGCGGCCTATCGTTTAATTACTCCCGTCTCGGCGTACTGGATCGCCCGGTCAAGCCGGACGATGACAGTTGAGCGTGTCGATGGGGCTCGCTCAACTCTCGAATGACGAGAAACTACTTCCCCCCGCCCCGGCTCAGCAAGAACACCGCCTGCTCGCCGAACATGTTCCACACCCACCACGGCAGGTTCAGCGGCACCGGGCGGCCGTAGAGATCGAGCGCGACCGAGCGCTCCATCTTGACGTTGATCTCGTCGCAGAGCTGCACGAAGTCCTTGATGGTGCAGAAATGGATGTTGGCGGTGTCGTACCAGGTCGCCGGCAGATTCTCCGTGCGCGGCATGTGGCCGCCGATCAGGAGCTGGAGCCGCATCTTCCAGAACCCGAAATTCGGGAACGACACGATGGCCCGGCGGCCGATGCGCAGCAGGTTCTCCAGCACGAGCTTCGGCTGCCGCGTCGCCTGCAGCGTCTGCGACAGGATCACGTAGTCGAAGGCGTCGTCGGGATAGTTGACGAGATCGGTATCGGCATCGCCCTGCACCACCGCAAGGCCCTTGGCGACGCAGCGGTTGACACCCTCGCGCGACAATTCGATGCCGCGGCCGTCGATGCCGCGAGTCTCCAAGAGCTGAAGCAGATCACCCTCGCCGCAGCCGACGTCGAGCACCTTCGAACCCGGCTTGACCATCTCGGCGACCAGCAGATGGTCGGCGCGAAACTGACCGGACCGCGCGGTCGCAACGCCGTTCAAGGGCAGCACTTCCTGGACAGACATCGCTAGCGGTCCTTGAGGGTGAGCCCGCGGGCCTTGCCTGCCGATTGCAGGAAGGCGCGGGAGATGTCGAAGAATTCGGGCACGTCGAGCAGGAAGGCGTCGTGACCGCGATCGGTCTCGATCTCGGCGAACGACACCCGGGCGCTCGAGGCGTTCAGCGCGTGCACCAGCGCGCGCGATTCCGAGGTCGGGAACAGCCAGTCGCTGGTGAAGGAGACCACGCAGAAGCGGGTCTGGATGCCGGCGAACGCCTTCGCCAGCACGCCGCCATGATCGGCGGCGATGTCGAAATAATCCATCGCGCGGGTCAGGTAGAGATAGGCGTTGGCGTCGAAGCGCTCGACGAAGGACGAGCCCTGGTAGCGCAGATAGGATTCGACCTGGAAGTCGGCGTCGAACGAGAAGGTCGGCAGCTCGCGGTCCTGCATGCGCCGTCCGAACTTGCGATGCAGCGCCGCGTCCGAGAGATAGGTGATGTGCGCCGCCATCCGCGCCACCGCGAGGCCGCGATGCGGATGGATGCCGCGGTCGGCATAGCCGCCGCCGTGCCAGTCGGGGTCGGCCATGACGGCCTGGCGGCCGAGCTCGTGGAAGGCGATGTTCTGCGCCGAGTGCCGCGTCGCGCAGGCGATCGCCAGCGCGGAGTAGACGCGGGCAGGATAGGCCGCGGTCCATTGCAGCACCTGCATGCCGCCCATCGAGCCGCCGACGACGGCAAACAGCGTGTCGATGCCGAGCCGGTCGATCAGCATCGCCTGCGCGCGGACCATGTCGGGGATGGTGATGACAGGGAAATCCAGGCCCCAGACCTTGCCGGTGGCGGGATTGATCGACGCCGGCCCGGTCGAGCCCATGCAGCCGCCGATCACGTTGGAGCAGATGATGAAGTAGTGCTTGGGATCGATGGGTCGGCCGGGGCCGACCAGCGTCTCCCACCAGCCGGGCTTGCCGGTGACGGGATGCACATTGGCGACATGCTGGTCGCCGGTCAGCGCATGGCAGATCAGCACGGCGTTGGAGCGATCGGCGTTGAGCTCGCCATAGGTCTGGTAGGCGATCTGGAACGGGGAGAGATCGACGCCGCAATCGAGCCGCAGCGGCTGCTCGGTGCCGAAATGCGCGACCTGCGAGCTTGGATGATCCACCTCGTGCGACCGTTCGTCGGCGCTGATCGCAGGACTCGGTATCGACTTGACGCTACCCATCTCTGACATCGACCTCGTTTGCGACTGGCTGCTAGACCGCGCCGCTGACATCAGGCCATGAAAAACCCGGCCTGAACGATAGGTTCGGCCGGGATCGGAAGCGTCCCCGGCCTGTTTAGCGAGTTTTTTAACGTGGCTGCAAGCCGGCCGGCTCAAATGACCACGGAACGGGCAAAAGCTACCGTCTGGGGCGGTTTTCGTCAAGTCGCGGCCCGGATCGAGCCAATTCGCCTCTCGCGCCGCCCGCCGAAAGGGCCGTCATTTCTCTTTGCTTTCGCCGCCCCGACTGCCTAATCAGGACATTGATCGCAGCGGTGACGGCCTTACGAATTATGCCGATCCGCACCGGAACGTCCTTCAACAGCCCAAGCTCTTCAACAATCAAGTCAGACATGACCCAACGTCCGCCCGCGCCACCATCGCTCCAGGAACTGCGCAAGGAGATCGACGCGATCGACGAGGGCATGCATCGCCTCTTGATGCAGCGCGGCGACATCATCGACCGCCTGATCCAGGTGAAGCAGACCCAGGAGGTCGGCTCGGCATTTCGGCCTGCGCGCGAGGCCGACATGATGCGCCACCTCGTGCAGCGTCATCGCGGCATCCTGCCGCTCGACACGGTCGAGAGCATCTGGCGCGTCATCATCTCGACGTTCACTTATGTGCAGGCGCCGTTCTCCGTGCATGCCGACATCTCGGTGAGCGAGCCGGCGATGCGCGATTCCGCGCGCTTCCATTTCGGCTTCACCGTGCCTTACGTCGCGCATTTCAGCGCGCAGGCTGCGGTCGAGGCGGTGGCGAAATCCAAGGGCGACCTGGCGCTGGTCTCGGCGACCTCCAGCCGCACACCGTGGTGGCTGGAGCTGGAGGCGGAAGGCGCACCGAAGATCATCGCGCGGCTGCCTTTCGTCGAACGCGCCGATCATCCGGCGGCGTTGCCGGTGTTCGCGGTCTCGCGCGTCGCCGACAGCGCCCTGGTGACGGAGGTCGAGACCTTCAGCGTGCGCGTCTCCGGGTGGAACGCCGAGGTCGCGCGCGCCCTGTCGCCGCTCGCCGAGATCGTGGCGGTGCCCGACACCGCCTTCGACGGCGCGGCGCTGCTGGTCTCGGTCACCAGCGCGACCAGCATCGACAAAATCAGGGCTGCCCTGATCGAGGCGGGGGCCTCGGTGCGCTCCACGGCCCTCGTCGGCAGCCACGCAACGCGCTATACGGTGCCCCCGACCGGGCCGAAATCGTAAATCGCGAGCAGCCCAGCCTATCCGGAGTCCAAGATGTCCCGCCCCGTGCCGAATCCCGGCATTCTCGATATTGCGCCCTACACCCCCGGCAAGAGCCCGGTGCCGGAGCCGGGCCGCAAGGTATTCAAGCTCTCGGCCAACGAGACGCCGTTCGGGCCCTCGCCCAAGGCGATCGAGGCGTTCAAGCGCGTGGCGGATCATCTGGAGGACTATCCGGAAGGCACCTCGCGGGTGCTGCGCGAGGCGATCGGCCGCTCTTTCGGGCTCGATCCCAACCGCATCATCTGCGGCGCCGGCTCGGACGAGATCCTCAACCTGCTCGCGCACACCTATCTCAGCCACGGCGACGAGGCGATTTCCACCACGCACGGCTTCCTGGTCTACCCGATCGCGACCATGGCGGTCGGCGCCAGGAACGTCGTCGCGCAGGAGACCAATCTCACCGCTGACGTCGACGCCATCCTGAAGGCCGTGACGCCGCAGACAAAGCTGGTCTGGCTCGCCAACCCCAACAACCCGACCGGCACCTATCTGCCGTTCGACGAGGTCAAGCGGCTGCGCGCCGGCCTGCCCTCGCACGTGCTGCTGGTGCTGGATGCCGCCTATTGCGATTACGTCTCGCGCAACGACTACGAGATGGGAATCGAGCTCGTCGCCACCACCGAGAACACGGTGGTGACGCACACCTTCTCCAAGATCCACGGTCTTGCGGCACTGCGTATCGGCTGGATGTTCGGGCCCGAGCACATCATCGACGCGGTCAACCGCATCCGCGGCCCCTTCAACGTGTCGACGCCGGCGATGTACGCCGCGGTCGCCGCGATCGAGGACACCGCGCATCAGGCGATGTCGAAGCAGTTCACCGAGACCTGGCGCAACTGGCTGACCGAGCAGATCGGCAAGCTCGGGCTGAAGGTGACGCCGAGCGTCGCCAATTTCGTGCTGATCCACTTTCCGACCGACAAGGGCAAGACCGCTGATGACGCCGACGCCTTCCTGACCAAGCGGGGCCTCGTGCTGCGCGGCTTAAAGAACTACGGCCTGCCGCATGCGCTACGCATGACCATCGGCACCGAGGAGGCCAACCGCCTCGTGGTCGAAGCCTTGCGCGACTTCATGGGCGGCAAATGAGCGCCGCACCGCACTTCCAGCGCGTCGCGCTGATCGGCTTCGGCCTGATCGGCGGCTCGATCGCGCGTGCTGCGAAGCTCCAGGGCCTGGCTGGCGCGATCGTCACCACCGCGCGCTCGGAACAGACGCGCGCGCGGGTTGCCGAGCTCGGCATCGTCGATCAGGTCGTGGCGAGCAACGCGGAGGCGGTGAAGGATGCCGATCTCGTCATCCTCTGCATTCCCGTCGGCGCCTGCGGACCTGTGGCGCAGGAGATCGCCGCGCACCTGAAGCCGGGCGCGATCATCTCCGACGTCGGCTCGGTCAAGGGCGCGGTGGTCCGGGACATGGCCCCGCATCTGCCGCAGGGCGTTCATTTCGTGCCGGCGCATCCGGTCGCAGGCACCGAGCATTCGGGCCCGGATTCGGGATTTGCCGAGCTCTTCATCAACCGCTGGTGCATCCTTACCCCGCCCGATGGCACCGACGCGGCGGCGACCGAGCGCCTGCGCGGCTTCTGGGCGGCGATGGGCGCCAAGGTCGAGGTGATGACGCCGGATCATCATGATCTCGTGCTCGCGATCACCAGCCATCTGCCGCATCTGATCGCCTACACCATCGTCGGCACCGCCGACGAGCTGGCGCAGGTGACGGAATCCGAGGTGATCAAATTCTCCGCCGGCGGTTTTCGCGATTTCACCCGCATCGCGGCCTCCGACCCGACGATGTGGCGCGACGTCTTCCTCGCCAACAAGGAGGCCGTGCTGGAGATGCTCGGCACTTTCACCGAGGATCTCGCCAAGCTCACCCGCGCGATCCGCCGCGGCGATGGCGATGCGCTGTTCGACCACTTCACCCGCACCCGCGCCATCCGCCGCGGCATCGTCGAGATCGGCCAGGATTCGGCGGTGCCCGATTTCGGCCGGCCGCACGCGGCGCTGAAGAAGCCGTAGCACGCCTGTCATTCCGGGGCGCCCGAAGGACGAGCCCGGAATCCATTGTGCCAAAACACGCGCGGTGAGATGGATTCCGGGTTCGATGCTCCGCATCGCCCCGGAATGACGAGGCTACAAATTGTCAATACAGCGGCGGAATCTGGCCGACCTTGACCGGGCCGAGCAGAACGGCGCCGTCGACGAACTTCAGCGGGAAGCTTCTCGCCTTCTTGCCTTCCAGCGTGCTCTCGGTGCCGATCGAATTGATGCCGGCGGCAACGCCCGCATTGGCGTTCTGCTTGATGACCTTGCCGAGGCCGGGCACCGCGCGGTCGAGCGCGCCGAACAGATTGTTGAGGTCCTGCGACTTCACGCCGGGCGCGACGCGGTCGAGCGTTGCCTGCGGCACGCCCTCCTCCAGCATCTTCTCGATGCCGAGCGCCGGGATCACGCGCTCGAGGCCGGTCACCGTCATCTGCAATTCGCCGTCAAGTCGGCCATTGGCCGAGAGGCCGAGCGTGCCGGCCGCAACCGCGATCATCTCGCCCTGCTGGATCCGCGACTGCACGATCTCGATGTGACCGCCGGCAGCCTGGATCTCGCGGAAGCGCTGCGGCCAAGGCTTTGGCGTGAGGTCCGAGAGGCCGGTGACCTTGGCGCGGGTGTCCGCCTCGAACGGCTCGGCGAGCAGCGGATGCACGCCCTGGATGCTGCCTTGCGCGACATGGAGCACGGTCTCGATCACAGGATGATCGGCCGGCGAGCCGTCGGCAAGGCGGCCATGCAGCTCGACCTGCTTGGCGCGCGCAAGCGGCACCTGCACGCTGCCGTCGAGACGGTTGAGGCTGGGATCGTCGAACACGATGGAGGCCCGGTCCGGCACGGCCGGCAAGCCGGCCACGCTGGCGCTGCCCTTGCTCCAATTCACAGCGAAAGTGTTTTGCGTCACGCCATCGATCAGCGTCGCAGGCGCGGAGAATTCGGCGATGACGCGCTTGGGATCGTAGACCTGGGCCACGACCAGGATGTTGTCGAGCTTCGCCGTGAACGGCGTCTTGCTCGCGTTTTGCGAGACCAGGGCGACGCTGGCGCCGGAACACTGAACCTCGAAGCGGAATGGGAAGCCGGCGATCGAGCGCTTGGTGCAATCATAGATGCGGCCGGACTTGGCTTCCTGCGCGCGCCAGGCGTCGGCGGCGATTTCGGCCTGCGACGCCGCATAGAACCAGAAGCAGCTCCACGCCACGGCGAGGATCAAAACGAAAACGGGTGCGATGAAAAGGCCCCAGCGGGAGCGGCGGCCTGCGGCAACGGTCATATTGGACATGCGGCAACCCTTTGATCCCAGATTCAGGCAAATGTAAGCGAGGCCCGCCCGCGACAAAAGGCGGAGAAATCGCTTCGCTTGGCGGTACAGTTCTGGTAGCCGTGCCCGAAATGTCGGAAATCGCCCTCCCCTCCGTCACCACTGCCCAGGACGACCTCTGGGTGTTCGGCTACGGCTCGCTGATGTGGCGGCCGGGCTTCGAATTCGAGGAGCGCGTCCCGGCGCGACTGGTCGGCGAGCATCGCGCGCTCTGCGTCTATTCCTTCGTGCACCGCGGTACCCCGGAAAAACCTGGCCTGGTGCTCGGCCTCGACCGCGGCGGCGCCTGCCGCGGCATCGCCTTCCGCGTCGCTGAAAAGAACCGCACTGAGGTCGTCGCCTATTTGCGGGAGCGCGAGCAGGTCACCTCGGTCTATCGCGAGGTGATGCGCTCGGTGTGGCTGGAGAACGACGCGCGCCAGCGCGTCTCCGCGCTCGCCTACGTCGTCGACCGCGGCCATGTGCAATATGCCGGCCGGCTGTCGCTCGCCGAACAGCACCGCCATGTCATCCAGGGCCACGGCCAGTCCGGCGCCAACCGCGATTACGTGACCGCGACGGTGAAGGCGATCGAGGCCGAAGGCTTTCGCGATACGCCGCTGCATCAGCTTGCAATGATGCTGCATGGTGATGCGCATTCCCTGCACGCGGCGGGTCGGGACGAAGACCGCGAAAGCCGCTAAAGCCTGATGAGATCAGGTTTGATTGCTGCAACGGAGGTGCACTCCCTCTCCCGCTTGCGGGAGAGGGTTGGGGAGAGGGTGTTTCCGCAATGGGACAATCCCCAAGAAGAGAAAGCCCTCACCCGGCGCCATAGCCGATGCGAAGCATCGGCGTCCTATAGAACGGCGGCCGAAGGCCGCCTATGCCGACCTCTCCCGCAAGCGGGAGAGGTTCGAGCGAGCCTGCGGCTAGCCGATTCAACTTAAAGCCATTCCGCTTTAGCCGCCGGTCGGCGCGTAGCTCGGTGCGGAGCCGATCAACTGCTCCTGCTCTTTCCGCCCCGCTTCTACGAGACGACCGGTCGCGCCCTCGATCGCGGCTTGAACGCGGGAGAGAAACTCGTCCTTCGGCAAGCCCGGCGGCAACGGCTCGAGAAACTCCACCACCAGCGTGCCGGGATAGCGCATGAAGGTGCGGCGCGGCCAGAACAGGCCGGAGTTGAGCGCGATCGGCAGGCATGGCACGCCGCAGGACGAATAGATCTGCGCAAAGCCGGTCTTGTAGGCGGGCGGCGCGCCGGGAGCACGGCGCGTGCCTTCCGGAAAAATGACGAGCTGCCGGCCACTGCGCACCGCCTCGCGCGCCCGCCGCGTCATGTCGAGCAGCGCTTTCACGCCGGCATTGCGGTCGATCGCGATCATTCCGGTCTTGACCAGGAATTGACCGAACACCGGGATCTGCATGAGCTGGCGCTTGAGGATGAAGATCGGCCGGTTGAAGAAGCCCGGCAGCACGAACGTCTCCCAGAACGACTGATGCTTGGCCACGATCAGCAACGGCCCTTCCGGGATCTTCTCGACCCCGCGGAATTCCACCTTGATGTTGCAGACCACGCGCATCAGGACCAGCGTTGCCCTGGCCCACCATTTCGCCACCGTCAGCATCGCACGCGGTGGCAATGCGAAGGTCGGCAGCGCGACGATCGCAAGGCACACCAGCACGGCATAGAACAGCACGTTGAATACGAGCGAACGCAGGAAAATTGGGAACATCGACGATCCGATCAATTGCCGATCAATTGGCCTGTGCGGTGGCGGGCCGCTTCGGCTGCTGACCTGCAGGCTGCTCCGACATCTCGGGCGAAAGGTCAATCCCGAAATCCTCCAGCCGCACCCTGAGCTCGGCCGCGATGTACTTGACATATTCCGACAGGAGCAGCCGCAGCGTCGAGCCTGAGGTCCACCACGGCTCCTCGCGCCATTTGTCGCCGACCACCGCGAACGGGATCAGCGTCGTCTGTGGCATCGCATGCGAGAACTCCACTAGCGCGCGCGGCATGTGATAGTTGGAGGTGACCACGATCAACGATTTGAACCGGCGCCCTTCGGCCCAGCGCCGCGCCTCCGCCGCGTTGCCGCGGGTCGAGAGCGCCGTGCGGTCGAGATCGACGCAACAGGTCATGAAGGACTGGTTCTCTGGCAGGGTCCGGGAGATGTCGCTCGCCGTCGAGGTCGGATGCACGCCGGAGATCAGAAGCCGCCTGCCGTAGCCGGCAGCTAGCAGCTCCATGGCGTCCGATACCCGCGAGGAGCCGCCGGTCAGCACCACGATGCCGTCTGCCTTGCGGTCCGGCACCATCTCGGCGCCGCGCAATTGCGACAGGAACGCAATGAAGCCGGCCGCCGCGCCGACGAAGGCGAGCGCGATCGTCGACACGATTGTCGCGCGCAGCCAGCCGCGCGGCAGTTTCGGCGATCGATCGTCGGTCGGCGAGGTCATGCGATGTCGGTGATCCCTTCCCTGAGTGATTTTATGACGTTTTGAGGCGAAGTGGAGTCTTACGAATGTAAAGAACACTCGGGCTGCGAACTCGGCCACCCTCTCCCCTTGTGGGAGAGGGTGGCTTCGCGGCAGCGAAGCCGGGTAAGGGGTATCTCTCCGCGAGTTCACCTCTCGCGATTCGAGTGGGCGGAGAGATACCCCTCATCCGGCGCCATAGCCGAAGCTTCGTTTCGGCGTTCTTAAGAACGGCGGCCGATGGCCGCCTATGCCACCTTCTCCCACAAGGGGAGAAGGGAAGAAAAGAACTCAATCCACATCATTCAAGGTCGCAAACAGCGTCTGGCGCGAGGCCACCGCGGTAATGCCGCCGATCAGCACGGCCTGGACCGCGAGCACGATGTAGCCGGATGGCCGCAGCGAGAAGGTGCCGAGCAACGCGGCGAACTGGTCGCCGACGGGGGTACCGGAAAACCAGCCTGCGATGGACTCGGAGAAGCCGAACACCAGCATGGCGGCGCCGCCGCCGATCACGCCGCCCTCCAGGCCCAGCCTGAGGAAATGACGCAGGAAATGATTGGCGATGTAGCGGTCGCCGGCGCCGACGAAATGCAGGACCTCGACGATCGGACGGTTCGCCGCCATGGCACCGCGGGTCGCGAACGACACCGAGATGATGGTTGCGACGATGACGAGCGCGAGGATGCCGAGGCCGGCAAGCACGGTGGCGTTCGTCATCAAGCGCATGCGCTCGATCCAGGCGCGGTGATCGTCGACGCTGGCGCCCGGCGCGACCTGCGTCACGCGCGCGCGCAAGGCGCTGAGATCGAGCGGCGTGCCCGGCTGCACGCGTGCGATGATCATGCGCGGCACCGGCAGATCGTCCATCGACAGACCGGTGCCGAGCCAGGGCTCGAGCAGCTTGCCGCTCTCCTCCCTGGTGAACGGCTTCACCTCGACGATACCGGCTTGCGCGCGCATCGCCTCGGTCACGGCTGCGGTGTCGCGCTCGAGATCGCGGCCCGCCTGCGGACGAACCTGGATCGTGATCTCACTCGCGACATCCGACTGCCATTCGGCGGCGGAGGCACTCACCAGCAGCACCGTGCCCGTGGCCATCGAGGCGAGGAAGGTCATGATGGCGACCACGGCGACCAGCGCTCTGCCGTGGATCGAGGCGCGCGGCACGATCGGCGACATGTTGCGCGCCTTGGCCGGAAGCTGCGGACGCTCCTGTCCGAGGTCGACCAGCACGCCGCGCTCGTCTAGTCTACTCATAGACGTGCAACCGTCCCTGGTGCAGCACCAGCCGCCGTGCTTCGTATTGATCCATCAGGCCGATATCGTGCGTGGCGATGATGACGGCGGTACCTGATTTGTTGAGCTCGATGAAGAGCCGCAGCAGGCGCCGGCCGAGCGTCGGGTCGACGCTGCCGGTCGGCTCGTCCGCGAGCAGCAGCTGCGGCCGCGAGATCACGGCGCGCGCGATCGCCGCGCGCTGCTTCTCGCCGCCCGACAGGATCGGCGGCAGCGCATCCATGCGGTCGCCGAGGCCGACCCAGCGCAACAGATCGATCACCTCCTTGCGGTAGCTCGACTCGCTGCGGCCCATGACCCGGAACGGCAGCGCGACGTTCTCATAGGTCGTCATGTGGTCGAGCAGGCGGAAATCCTGCAGCACGATGCCGATGCGCTTGCGCAGATCCGCGATCTCGTCCTTGCCGAGCTGCGAGACGTCGTGGCCGAACAGATTGACGAGGCCCCGCGTCGGCCGATGCGACAGGAACAACAGGCGCAGCAGCGAGGTCTTGCCGGCACCGGACGGTCCGGTGAGAAACTGGAAGGAATGCGCCGGGATCTGGAAACTGAGATCGCGCAGGATCTCCGGCCCCAGACCGTAACGCAATCCGACATTTTCGAACCGAACCAAGCTCAGCTCCGTTCGAGAGGGGGCGCGGGTCGCGCTGCGGCGTTCCGCCATGCGCGATCAACGGGTTTTGCCGCCGTTATGGTTTCCGGTTCGTTAACGGTCGCCCTGTAGCATAAAGGGCGCCCGGTTCTCCGCGACCGTGACATCGTCAAGACCAGTCCAAGACCTTCGTTCATGCATCAAGGCTCGTCCATGCATATCGTCTGCCCTCATTGTATGACATCCTACGCCATCAAGCTCGCGAGCCTTGGGGCGAACGGGCGAGCGGTCCGCTGCTCCCGCTGCAAGGAGACCTGGATCGCCCACGCCGAGGATGCCATCGAGGAGGCATCCGTTCCGGTCCTGGCCGCGGCGAGCCGAGCCGACGACCAGTCCGACCTCGCCGAGCAGTGGAACTCCTATGCCAAGGACGACGGCACCGCTGATGCGCCGGTCGTCGACAGTCCCTCGATCGCCAGCGACTGGCCGGATGAGGAGGCCCACGAAACCGAGAACGAATGGTCAGCGGCGGCCCGGCAGGCCGAGGAGGAGGCCGCCGGCGCGCAGCACCAGTCCTGGTTCCGTGACCTGTTCCGCCGCCGCGGCGCACGGGTGAGCCGCCCCGTCGCCACCACCGCTCCGCGCAAATCCTATTTTGGCCTGCCGACCGCCTGCGCCGCGATGGGCGCGCTGGTGCTGGCACTGGTGATCTGGCGCGGCGACGTGGTGCGGCTGCTGCCCCAGACGGCGGCGTTCTACAAGATGGTCGGGCTCGAGGTGAACCTGCGGGGCCTCGCCTTCAAGGACGTCAAGCTCTCCAGCGAGACCGTGGACGGTAAGCAGGTGCTGGTGATCGAGGGCGTGATCGTCGGCGAGGGCAAGAAGCCGCTCGATATCCCGCGGCTGCGCTTTGCCGTACGCGATGCGCAAGGCGCGGAGATCTACGCCTGGAATACGGTGCTGGAACAGACCGTGCTGCGGCCCGGCGAGCGCGCCTTCTTCCGCTCGCGCCTTGCCTCGCCGCCGCCGGAGGGCCGCAATATCGACGTTCGTTTCTTCAACCGGCGCGACATTGCCGGCGGCAGCGTATAATCGACCCTGCAGGGGAGGGTGATCCCAAGGTTGGTCTCATGCCGAAAATCTTGATCGCCGACGACGAGGATTCGATGCGCACGCTCGTGGCGCGCGCCATCGCCATGGACGGCCACGAGACCGTCACCGCCCAGGACGGCGCCGAGGCGCTGGAGATCCTGACCCGCGAGGACGGCGCCTTCGACCTGTTGCTCACCGACATCCAGATGCCGGTCATGGACGGCATCGCGCTGGCGCTCTCCGCCGCGCGCGATTTCCCTGACCTGACCATTTTGCTGATGACCGGCTTTGCCGACCAGCGCGAGCGCGCCTCGAACCTCAATGCGCTGGTGCATGACGTCGTGACCAAGCCTTTCTCGGTCGCCGACATCCGCACGGCCGTGGCGGATGCGCTGGCAGCGAGGAAGGGGTAGCGCGGCGCGGCCGCACATTCCGCGGTCATGCCCCGGCTTGGCCGGGGCATCCAGTACGCCGCAGCTTCTCGATCGAATCACAACTGTCTCGGAGTACTGGATCGCCCGGTCAAGCCGGGCGGTGACACTGAGATTGCCGCCTCAGAACTCCTTCAGCAGCCGCTCGAGATAGTCGAGCTCGATCTGCGGGCGCGAGGGATCGCCGAGACGACGGCGGAGCTCTTCGAGAATGCGGCGGACACGCTGGGTGTCGATCTCGCCGGGGATCTTGACCGTGTAATCGTCGCCATATTCGCGCCCATGCAGCGGACGGCCGAGCGGATCGGTCTGATTGCCGCCGCTCTGCTGACGGCCGGCGCGCTGGCCGGGGCCGTCGCCCTGGCCGTCACCATCGCCCTGCTGCATCGCCTCGGCCATCTTCTGCGCACCCTTGCGCATCGCGTCGAGCGCCTTGCCCTGCGAGTCCACGGCGCCATCGGCATTGCCCTCACCGAGCTTTGATCCCGCATCGCCCATGGCGCCGTCGGCTGCATCCAGACTGCCGTCGTCATCGCCCTGGTCGCCATCCTGATCGCCGTTCTGGCCGGGCTGGCCCTGGTCCCCTTGCTGGCCCTTCTGTCCCTGTTGGCCTTTCTGCCCCTTTTCCCCCTTCTGCATGAGGCCGCGCTTGGCCAGCTCGTCCTGCAACTTCTTCAGGCGGTCGCGCAGCCCCTGCTGGTCCTGCTGCAGCTCCGACATGGACTGATCGCCCTGCTGCTTGCCGCGCGAGCGGTCGCGCCGGGAATCCTGGCCCTGCTTGAAGGTCTTGTCGCGCAACTGCTGCTGCTTGCGGATCATGTCGCCGAGCTCGTTGAGCGCCTGCTCCATGTCGCTCTCGCCGGACTGCCCCGGCTGCGCCATCTGGAGGCCTTCCAACATCTGCTGGAGCTGGTCGAGCAATTGCTTGGCGGCATCCTTGTCGCCGGAGCGCGACAGGCGCTCCATGCGGTCGATCATGTTCTGCAGATCCTGCTGGCGCAGGACTTTGGTATTCGGGTCGAGCGGCCGTGCCAGCTGCTGCGGGTCATTGTTGTTGCGGAACTGCTCGGCGAGCTGACGCATGAAATCGTTCAGCGCCTGACGCAGATCCTGCGTGAGCTTCTTGATCTCCTCGTCGCTCGCGCCGCGCTCCAGCGCCTGCTTCAGCGCGTCCTGAGCCGCCCGCAACGCCTTCTCGACATCGGAAATCTTGCCGTCCTCGATCGTCACCGCAAGCGCCCACAGGCTTGCAACGACCTCGCGCAGGGCATCATCGGTGCGCGCGGCCTCGAGCTGCCGGGCGACGCTGTGCAGGCCGAGATATTGCCCGGGCTCCGGCGTGAACATTTCGGGCGCGATCATCAGCGCGTCGAGCGCGGCATAGACGTCGGAATTCTTGTTGGCGTCGAGCGCGAGAATGCGGCGCTGCTCGATCAGTGCGCGTGCCAGCGGCTTGGTGAACAGCCGCTCGGGCAGGCGCATGTTGAACGGCTCGCTCTTGGCCTCATTGCCGGCCTCGTCCTTGGCCGTGAGGGTCAGCGTGACGTCGGCGCCGGCATAGGGATCCTCGCTGAGATCCTTCACGGATTGTCCGACGCCGTTGCGGGTCCGCGCATTCGGCAGCGCGAGCGGGAATTGCGGCGGCTGGAACAGCGGACGCGGAGCCGTCCTGCTGTCGCCATCGCCGGCAGCAGCCTTCGCACCGCCCTTGGTACCGTCCTTGGCATCGTCCCGGGCATCGGTCGACCGCGGGGCAAATTTCGCCTCGGCGCCGGTGACGCCGTAATCGTCCTCGATCTTGTAGGAGAGCTGGAGCGCGCCGCGCGCCTGGCGCTCCGGGTCCTTGGCGAGCGCGATCGTCGGCGGACGGTCCGGCGTGGCCGCAAACGCCCATTGCGGCTGGCCGGAGGGCGCGCGGACATGCGCGGTGCCGTCGCCGGAAATGGCAAAATGCTTTTCGTTGGTCCCCTTGGGGCTGGCTTCAGTGGGGGCGACCTCCTTGAGTCCGCCGGAGACGGCGACATCCAGATTGCCACCGGAGGAGCGCACGATCAGGGTCGAGCTGGCAGGAACGGCAAGCGGGCCGCTGGCGGGCAGCGCCGCGGCCTCCTTGTTGGCAGCCGACAGGATGACCGGCGGCCTGCCGGTGTAGAGCGGCGGCGTGACCCAGGCATCGACGCGAACATTGGTCGGCGCCAGCACCCCGTTCCAGTCGAAGGCGGCACCAAGGCGCATCGCACGCTCGTCACCGGCGGCGAAGAAGGTCGCAACCAGCATCACCATGACCAGGGCACGCAGCGCCCAGGGGTCGTGAAGCGCAAGCCGCGGGTGCGGTACACCGGCGCGGATGCGCTTGATGGAGGCCGGCGCCCGCTCGCGCTGCGCCTGCCACAGCGCCTGCGCGACCGGGTCCTGCGAGGTCAGCGTGTCCGTGAGCGTGGTGGCCGGGCGGTGACGGATGCCGGAGCCACGGTCGAGCCGGGCGAGCGCTTCCTCGCGGCTCGGCCAGCGGAAGCGAATCAGCGGGAACAGGGCGACGACCGCGATCACGGCGAAGAGCGCAAGGCCGACGGCCCGGGCAGCAAACGGCACGGCAAGCCAGAGGCCGGCCCAGGACACCACAAGGAACAGGCCGATGACCGTCAGCAGGCGCGCCGCACTGGGCCAGGCCCGCTCCCACGCGATGGCATAAATAGCCCGATCAAGGGCCTGCGCCAGCTTCAGCCGCGACAGCGCATCACTGTCGCGGATCGGGTCTGACGGGTCGGGGGTGACGCCGTTCAATCAATTCTCCAGGTTGCCCGGTAGAGAAAAGCCTATCACAACGGCAGCACTGAGGCATCCGTTCCTGTACGGGAGAGCCTCCTTTTCCCGCATAACACGAGGACGTGACTGGCCCGGCGCAACCCCGTAATTTCCGCGCGCCATCCCCGAGGGAACGAAGGAAACGCCATGGACAAGAAGATGCACGACAAGGGCCTGGAAGTCCGCAAAGCGGTGCTGGGCGAGGCCTATGTCAACAACGCCCTGAGGAACGTCGACGATTTCAACCGTCCGTTCCAGGAGATGCTCAACGAATATTGCTGGGGCGCGGTGTGGGGCCGCGAGGAACTGCCGCGCAAGACCCGCAGCATGCTCAACATCGCCATGATCGCGATCCTCAACCGCCAGCACGAGTTTCGCGCGCATCTCAAGGGCGCGCTGACCAACGGCGTCACCCGCGAGGAGATCCGCGAGATCCTGATGCAGGTCGCGATCTATGGCGGCATGCCCGCTGCGGTCGACAGTTTCCGCATCGCGCGCGAGGTGTTCGCGGAGATCGACGGGAAGGCGTGAGCAGCGCCAATCTCCGCCGTCGTCCCGGACAAGCGGAGCGCAGCGGAGCGCTGATCCGGGACGACATCGAGGGAGGAATGCGCATCTTCTACAACAACGAAAACCAAACAAGGAAACACCATGGACATCGGATTCATCGGGCTCGGAAACATGGGTTTCCCGATGGCGCGGCGGCTGATCGAGGCGGGACACAGGCTCGTGGTGTTCGATACGCGCAAGGAGGCCATGGACAAGCTGGTCGCGCGCGGCGCGACTGCGGCGGCGTCGCCGAAGGACGTCGCCGATCAAGTCGAGACTGTCATGGCGAGCCTGCCTTCGCTGCAGGCTTCCCTGGACGTTGCCACCGGCGCAAACGGCGTGATCGAGGGCAAGCGCGCCAGGCGTTTCATCGATCTCTCCACCGTCGGCTCGGCGATGGCCGCGAAGATTCATGGCCTGCTCGCCAGGCGCGGCATCGTGCAGATCGACTGTCCCGTCTCCGGCGGCGTCGGCGGCGCCGAGAAGGGCACGCTTGCGGTGATGGTGTCGGGCCCGAAAGCCGAGTTCGAGCTGCTCAAGCCCGCGCTCGACGTGATCGGAAAGGTCTTCTTCATCGGCGAACAGCCCGGCACGGCGCAGACCATGAAGCTCGCCAACAATTTCCTGTCAGCCACCGCGATCGTCGCAACGTCGGAAGCGGTGGTGATGGGCGTAAAAGCGGGGCTCGATCCCGCCGTCATGATCGACGTCATCAACGCGGGCTCGGGCATGAACACCGCGAGCCGCGACAAGTTTCCGCGCTCGGTGCTGCCGCGCACATTCGACTTCGGCTTCGCCACGGGATTGATGGTGAAGGACGTGCGGCTGGCGCTGGAGGAGATGAAGCAGCTCGGCCTGTCGATGGAGGTCGCCGACGCGGTCGGACGGTTGTGGGAAACGGTGATCAGCGCGGAAGGCGCCGAGTCCGATTTCACCGCGGCGATCAAGCCGATCGAGAGGAAGGCGGGGGTTGTGGTCGGCGGGACGAAATAACGCCAGTTCCGTAGATCAATTGCTCACAGCCACGGCGCCGGCGTATCCATCGCGATGAGCTGCTCGACCTCGATGCGCGGGCGCACCACCGCGTATTGGTCGCCCTTCACCAGCACCTCGGGCACCAGCGGCCGGGTGTTGTAGGTGCCGGCCTGCACGGCGCCGTAGGCGCCCGCAGTCATGATGGCGAGGAGATCGCCCGGCTTCGGCGTCGGCAGCGTGCGGTCGAGGGCAAGATAGTCGCCGGTCTCGCAGACCGGGCCGACCACGTCGGCCACGATGGTGGCGGCGCCCTTCGGGGCTTGCGTCACCGGCAGGATGTCGTGATGGGCCTCGTACAGCGTCGGGCGGATCAGATCGTTCATGGCGGCGTCGATGATGACGAAGTTCTTGCCGTCACCGTGCTTCACATAGATCACCCTCGCGACCAGGATGCCGGCATTGCCGACGATCATGCGGCCCGGCTCGAACATCAGCGTGCAGCCGAGATTATGGCTGACGCGCTTGACCATGGCGGCATAAGCGGCGGGCGCCGGCGGCGCCTCGCGGTCCATGTAATAGGGAATGCCGAGACCGCCGCCGAAATCGACGTGGCTGATGTCGTGGCCGTCCGACCGCAGTGTCTGCACGAATTCGGAGAGGATGCGGAACGCGGTCTCCATGCCGGAGAGGTCGGTGATCTGGCTGCCGATATGCACGTCGGTGCCGGTCACCTGGATTCCGGGCAGCTTCGCTGCGCGCGCATAGACCTCGCGAGCATGCACGATCGGGATGCCGAACTTGTTCTCGGACTTGCCGGTGGAGATCTTGGCATGCGTGCCGGCATCGACGTCGGGATTGACGCGCAATGAGATCCGCGCGGTCCTGCCCATCTCGGTCGCCAGCCGCGACAACAATTCGAGCTCCGGCTCGGATTCGACGTTGAGGCAGAGGATGTCGGCGGCGAGCGCGGCGCGCAGCTCTGCTTCGGTCTTGCCGACGCCTGAGAACAGGATCTTGCTGGCGGGAATGCCGGCGGCAAGCGCGCGCTTCAGCTCGCCGCCCGAAACCACGTCGGCGCCAGCGCCCAGCTTGGCCAGCGTGCGCAGCACCGACTGGTTGGAGTTCGCCTTCATGGCGTAGCAGACCAGCACCTTCTCGCCGGCGAAGGCCTCTGTGAAGACGCGGTAGTGCCGCTCCAGCGTTGCGGTCGAATAGCAATAGAACGGTGTGCCGACGGTCGCGGCCAGCTCGGACAGGTTCACCGCCTCGGCGTGCAGCACGCCGTTGCGATAGTCGAAATGGTTCATGGCGCAGGCTCGGTTGTCTCGGCTTATTTCTTGCCGGGAGGTTCGTCCAGGAGCGGGTCGAGAATGAACGGTTTCTTCCGGCCCTTGGCCGCCGCGGGCGCGGCATCCGCACCAGTGGCGGGATTGAACACGCTCGGCGTCCGCTGAGCTTCGGTCTCGGTGTCAGTCGGTGCGGCGCCGCTGGCCGCGGGCGCGTTGGAGGCGGTCGGCGGTAGATCCAGCGGACCTTTGCGGCCGCAGCCGGCCAGCGCAAGCGCCGTCAGGCTCAAGACAATGATGGCCCACCCCGAGCCGGCCAGGCGAAACTTTGACGTCACGACGAAATCCCCACTACGCGCGGCGCACCATACAGAGATTGGCGCATTCTGGCGAGAGCCGGATGACCATGAAACATCAGCGAAATTCTGCCCTCAGCCCAATTTTCGCTCTTTTTCCAGCCGCTTCGCCCAGGCCTTGGCCTGCGACGCCACGTTCTTCGGCGCGGTGCCGCCAAAGCTGGTCCGGCTCTTCACCGACGATTCGACCGAGAGCACGCCGAGCACGTCCTTGGTGATTTTGGGCTCGATCGCCTGCATCTCCTTGAGCGGCAGCTCGTGCAGCGCGACGCCGCCCTCGGCGGCCTTGGCGACGATGCGGCCGGTGACGTGGTGGGCCTCGCGGAACGGCATCTTCAGCGTCCGCACCAGCCAGTCGGCAAGATCGGTCGCGGTGGCGTAGCCCTCGCCGGCGGCCACCTTCATCTTGGCTTCGTCGGGTACGAGGTCGCGGACCATGCCGGTCATGGCGCGGATCGCCAGTGACAGCGCGGCAAAACCCTCCATGGCGCCCTGCTTGTCCTCCTGCATGTCCTTTTGATAGGCGAGTGGCAGGCCTTTCATCACGATCAAGAGGCCGTTGAGCGCGCCGATGACGCGGCCGGTCTTGGCGCGCACCAGCTCGGCGGCATCCGGGTTGCGCTTCTGCGGCATGATCGAGGAGCCGGTGGTGAATTTGTCGCTGAGCCGGATCAGTCCGACCAGCGGCGAGGTCCAGATCACGATCTCCTCGGCAAAGCGCGACATGTGCACGGCGCAGATCGAGGCCGCCGACAGCGTCTCCAGCACGAAGTCGCGGTCGGACACCGCATCAAGCGAGTTCGCCATCGGCCGGTCGAAGAGAAGCGCCTTCGCGGTGGCGTGGCGGTCGATCGGGAACGAGGTGCCGGCGAGCGCGGCGGCGCCGAGCGGGGATTCATTCAGCCGCTTGCGCGCGTCCTGAAAACGGCCGCGGTCGCGTGCGGCCATCTCGACATAGGCCAGCAGGTGGTGACCGAAGGTGACGGGCTGCGCCGTTTGCAGATGCGTGAAGCCGGGCATCACGGTTGCGGCGTGCTCCAGCGCGCGCTCGACCAGCGCCCGCTGGAACGCGGCGAGCGCGGCATCGGTCTCGTCGATCACATCGCGGACGAACAGACGAAAGTCGGTCGCGACCTGGTCGTTGCGCGAACGCGCGGTGTGCAGCCTTCCGGCGGCGGGGCCGATCAGCTCCGACAGGCGGCTCTCGACATTCATATGGATGTCCTCGAGCGCACGCTTGAATTCGAAGCCGCCCTTGCCGATCTCTGACAAAATCGTGTCTAGACCCTTGCCGATATTTTTCGCATCAGAGGCCGTGATGATGCCGTTCGCGGCGAGCATCGCGGCGTGGGCCTTGGACGCGGCAATGTCCTGGGCGAAGAGGTGACGATCGACGTCGATGGAGACGTTGATCTCTTCCATGATCTCGTCGGGACGTTCCGAGAACCGGCCGCCCCACATCTTGTTGCTCATGATCCCCTGCTCACGCCTTGATTTGCCGCACGTTTGCTGGCCGCAGCCAGCCGTATTAAGAGGCCCCTGATAGCCATATCTGCGACCGGATGACAAACGATATGCTCGACCAGAAGCCCTCCGCCACGCGCCGCATCCCCCTCGTCATCGCCACCGTGGCGATCGGAGGACTGGCCGGCTTCGCCGCGCTGTACGGGCTAGGCCTCAGCCGGGCGCCGTCAGGCGACCCCGCGTGCCGGACAGCGGTGGCCACGGCGCAGAAGATTGCCCCGCTCGCCCATGGCGAGGTGGCGGCGCTGACCATGGCGAGCACCCCGTTGAAGCTGCCCGACCTCGCCTTCGACGACGCGGACGGCAAGCCGAAAAAGCTGTCCGACTTCCGCGGCAAGACCCTGCTGGTGAACCTCTGGGCGACCTGGTGCGTGCCTTGTCGAAAAGAGATGCCGGCGCTGGACGAGCTCCAGGGCAAGCTGTCGGGCCCGGATTTCGAGGTGGTGGCGATCAATATCGACACCCGCGACCCCGAGAAGCCGAAAACCTTCCTGAAAGAGGCCAATCTTGTCAGGCTCAGCTATTTCAGCGATCAGAAAGCCAAGGTTTTTCAGGATCTTAAGGCTATAGGCCGGGCACTGGGCATGCCGACCTCGGTGCTGGTCGACCCCCAAGGCTGCGAGATCGCGACGATCGCGGGGCCGGCGGAATGGGCGAGCGAGGACGCGCTCAAGCTGATCCGCGCCGCGACCGGCAAGGCCGCCGCGTCGCTCTAGAAACCTTATTGGCGCATGATCTGATCGGAAAACCGGTACCCACTTTGCGCTAACGCGGCCCTTCGGGTCCGGATCATGCGCTAGGCCGTCACGTTGAGATTGCCGCCGACGCCGGCGCCGACATTGGCGAGCGAAGGCTGACCGGCACCGAGCAGGGTCAGGACGGTGGATTTCTCCATATCCATGTTCTGCTTGGTCAGCGTCGCCGCGATATTCGACTGCAGCGCGCCTTGCTGAGCGGCCAGCATGGTGCTGACCATTGCCATCATGTCCATTACGCGAACCCTCGTACCGGCCGTAACCTAGGCGCGAGGGGTTAATGGGACATGAATTGTCACGGGTGCTGTGGGGTGGGCTGTATTCGTGTCCCGGACAAGGCGCGGCACGAAGTGACGCGCCGCAGAGCCGGGACCCATGCTCCAGCGTGCACGCGGCTCCTGGGCCCCGGCTCTGCTGCGAATCGCTGACGCGCTGCGCAGCCGTCCGGGGCACGAGAGAATCTTACCGCGTCGGCACCGGCTTGGCGCCGCGATAGTCGTAGAAGCCGCGCTGGGTCTTGCGGCCGAGCCAACCGGCCTCGACATATTTCACGAGCAGCGGGCACGGGCGGTACTTGGAGTCGGCGAGCCCCTCGTGCAGCACCTGCATGATGGAGAGGCAGGTGTCGAGGCCGATGAAGTCGGCAAGCTCGAGCGGGCCCATCGGATGATGCGCGCCAAGCTTCATCGCGGCGTCGATCGCCTCGACATTGCCGACGCCTTCATACAGCGTGTAGATCGCCTCGTTGATCATCGGCAGCAGGATGCGGTTGACGATGAAGGCCGGGAAATCCTCGGAGACCGCGACCTGCTTGCCGAGCCTGCCGACGAATTCCTTGGCGGCCTCGAAGGTGGAGTCGTCGGTGGCGATGCCGCGGATCAGCTCGACCAGCTCCATCAACGGCACCGGATTCATGAAGTGAATGCCGATGAAGCGCTCCGGGCGGTCGGTGGCGGCGGCCAGCCGCGTGATCGAGATCGAGGACGTATCGGAGGCGACGATCGCCTCCGGCTTCAACACGGCGCAGAGCTCGTGGAAGATCTTGCGCTTGACCTCTTCCTTCTCGACCGCGGTCTCGATGACGAGGTCGCAATCAGTGAGATCATCGAGTTTTTCGGCGGGCGTGATGCGCGCCATCGCCTTGACCTTGTCGTCCTCGGTGACGACCTTTTTGGAGACCTGGCGGGCCAGATTGCCGTTGATGGTGGCCATGCCCGACTTGAGGCGGTCGGCCGAAACGTCGTTGAGCACCACGTCGAAGCCGGCGAGCGCCGCAACATGCGCGATGCCATTGCCCATCTGACCCGCGCCGATCACGCCGACCTTCTTGATCACTGCCGCCATAATGTCATCCACCGGAACGGCGCGCATATCGCGCCCTGCCTATCCCCTGAGCCGGGAGGTCTGATCTGACCAGAAGCCTGATTTAATCAGAACCTTGGCTCGAAACCTAGATTGGATCGCTTCGAAGGCGCCCCCCACGCCAAAGAAAACGCCTCAGAAATGCAACACCGGCCGGAGTTTATACCTCCGGCCGGTGTTTGTGATGCCTTTTACTTGCCGAGCTTGCCGAGTTCGGCCGTCAGCTCCGGAACCGCCTGGTAGAGATCGGCGACCAGGCCGTAGTCGGCGACTTGGAAGATCGGCGCGTCCTCGTCCTTGTTGATCGCAACGATCACCTTGGAGTCTTTCATGCCGGCCAGATGCTGGATCGCACCGGAAATGCCCACGGCGACATAGAGCTCGGGGGCTACGACCTTGCCGGTCTGCCCGACCTGCCAGTCGTTCGGCGCATAGCCGGCGTCCACCGCCGCGCGCGAGGCACCGACACCGGCGCCCAGCTTGTCGGCGAGCGGCTCGATGTACTTGGCGAAGTTCTCGCGGCTCTGCATGGCCCGGCCACCGGAGACGATGATCTTGGCCGAGGTCAGTTCGGGACGGTCGCTCTTGGCGACTTCCTCGCCGACGAAGGTCGACAGGCCCGGATCAGCGGCCGCCGCCACGTTCTCGACCGGCGCGCTGCCGCCCTCGCCCGCAGCGGTGAAGGTCGAGGTCCGCACCGTGATGACCTTCTTGGCGTCCTTCGACTTCACCGTCTGGATGGCGTTGCCGGCATAGATCGGACGCTCGAAGGTATCGGGCGCGACCACCTTGATGATCTCCGAGACCTGCATGACGTCGAGCAGGGCTGCGACGCGCGGCATCACGTTCTTGAAGCGCGAGGTCGCCGGCGCGACGATCGCGTCATAAGACGGAGCCAGCGAGACGATCAGCGCGGCCAGCGGCTCGGCGAGATCGTGCGCGTAGAGCTCGCCGTCGGCGAGCAGCACCTTCTTCACGCCGGCAAGCTTGGCGGCAGCATCCGCCGCGGCCTTGGCGTTCTGGCCGGCCACCAGCACCTCGACGTCCGCGCCGAGCGCGGCGGCCGCGGTGAGGGTCTTGTTGGTCGCATCCTTGAGCGACGCATTGTCGTGTTCGGCAATCAGAAGCGTCGTCATCAGAGCACCCCGGCTTCGTTCTTGAGTTTCGACACCAGCTCGGCGACGTCCTTGACCTTGACGCCCGCCTTGCGGCCTGCCGGCTCCGTCGTCTTGAGAACCTCGAGGCGCGCGGCGACATCGACGCCGGTATCGGCAACGGTCTTCTCCGCGATCGGCTTCTTCTTCGCCTTCATGATGTTCGGCAGCGAGGCATAGCGCGGCTCGTTGAGACGAAGGTCGGTGGTGACGATCGCCGGTCCCTTCAGCTTCACGGTCTGCAGACCGCCGTCGACTTCGCGGGTGACCTTGAAGTCGCTTCCTTCGACTTCGAGCTTCGAGGCGAAGGTCGCCTGCGACCAGCCGAGCAGCGCGGCCAGCATCTGGCCGGTCTGGTTCGAGTCGTCGTCGATCGCCTGCTTGCCGAGGATGATGAGACCCGGCTGCTCTTCGTCAGCAACCTTCTTCAGGATCTTCGCGACGGCGAGCGGCTCGACGGTGCCTTCAGCCTTCACCAGGATGCCGCGATCGGCGCCCATGGCAAGACCGGTGCGGATCGTCTCCGACGCCTGCGCAGGTCCAATGGAGACCACCACGACCTCGGTCGCCTTGCCGGCTTCCTTCAGGCGCAGCGCTTCCTCGACCGCGATTTCGTCGAACGGGTTCATCGACATCTTGACGTTGGCGAGTTCAACGCCCGATCCATCGCCCTTGACGCGGACCTTGACGTTGTAATCGACCACCCGCTTTACCGGCACTAAGACCTTCATCGATCCTCTTTCACTCAATTTGGGAGGGGGGTATCAACTGGCGCGGAACCTAAAGGCCTGATCCGGCCCGGTCAACGCGCGATGCGGCCAATTTTTAGACCTTAGAAATGCGCCGCCCAAATGGGTCAGCGGTTCTGGCCCGGAACCCAGAGCACGTCACCGGCGCCATCATGGTTAGCGGCGCGGCTCGCCACGAACAGGAAGTCCGACAGGCGGTTCATATACTGGATGCCAGCCGCGCTGACCGTCTCGCCCGGTCGAGCCGCCAGTTCCACGATGACGCGTTCCGCCCTGCGGCATATCGTGCGCGCCACATGCAGATAGGCGGCGGCCGGTGTGCCGCCGGGAAGCACGAAGGAGGTCAGCGGCGCGAGCTTGTCGTTGAGCGCGTCGATGTCGCGCTCGAGCCGCTCGACCTGGCTCGTCACCACCCGCAGCCGTTCGGCTTTCCCCTCCCGTTCGGGCACGGCGAGATCCGCGCCAAGGTCGAACAGATCATTCTGGATGCGGCCGAGCATCGCATCGAACTCGGGCATGTCCCGGGTGTGGAGCCTGACCACGCCGATCGCGGCGTTGGTCTCGTCAACGGTGCCATAGGCCTCGATGCGCAGATCGTATTTCGGACGCCGCTCGCCGGTTCCGAGCGCCGTCGTGCCGTCGTCACCGGTCTTCGTGTAGATGCGGTTCAGCACCACCATGATTAACGCCCCATCGCCCAGACAGCGAGCATCGCGATGATGATCGCCACGAACTGAAGCAGCACGCGCCAGCGCATCAGCTTCTGCGAGGTGTTGGGCGAGCCGCCGCGCATCATATTGATGAGTCCGAGCAGCAGCACCAACGCCACGGCGCCGGCTGCCGCCGGCAGGATAAAAGTACTCAGGAGAGATGCCATTCGGGGTAGATAACACCGTGTGCGCCGGTCCGCCATCTCCCCAGTTCGTCATTCCGGGGCGATGCGGCGGGATCGAGCGAAGCGAGGCCCGGCGCGTCGAGCCCGGAATCCATCGTGCCACTTGCGCTGCGGCTAGATGGATTCCGGACTCGCGCTTCGCGCGCCCCGGAATGACGGCGGGGCGCTTCGCGATCTGGCTTTTGAGCCAATAATGTCAGAAGCTAGCTGGATGATTTCCGATTTGCGTCCCTCGCCGACCGTCTTCCCCTCTCCCCGCAAGCGGGAGGAGGAAGCAGTACAGGGCAAGCCGTGAAAGCGATCCGCTACATCTACGTCGTCGTGATGGACGCGTTCTACACGTTCCTCGCCGACGACGGCTGGGCGATCGCTAGCCACATCGCCTTGTCGACGCTGATGGCGCTGTTCCCGTTCCTGATCGTGCTGACCTCGCTCGCCGGCTTCGTTGGCTCCAAGGAACTGGCCGACCAAGCCGCCAGCCTGATGCTGCAGATCTGGCCCAAGCAGGTCGCCGATTCGATCTCGGGCGAGGTCCATGACGTGCTGACCACCACCCGCACCGGCATTCTGACCATCGGCGCGGCATTGTCGGTCTATTTCGCCTCCAACGGCGTCGAGGCGCTGCGGGTCGCGCTCAACCGCGCCTATGCGGTGGTGGAGATGCGGCGCTGGTACTGGCTACGGTTGGAATCAATTGCCTACACGCTGATTGCGGCGTTCACCGCGCTCGCGATGGCGTTCCTGATCGTGCTCGGTCCGCTGATCATCGAGGCCGCGCGGCGCCACATTCCGCTGTTCGTCGAATCCAACGAAAGCATTCTCACCTGGCTGCGCTACGGCATCACGATCAGCGCGCTGGTGGTGGCACTGTTCATCCTGCACGCCTGGCTGCCGGCGGGGCGGCGCAGCTTCCTCCAGATCATGCCGGGCATCATCTTCACGGTGGTGGCGTCGCTGGTCTCCGGCGTCGTCTTCGGACAGTATCTGGCGCGCTTCGCCAACAACTACGTGACGATGTATGCGGGGCTCGCCTCGGTGATCATCGCGCTGGTGTTCCTATATTTCATCGCTGCGATCTTCGTTTACGGCGGCGAACTCAACGCCGCGATCATCAAGTCGCGGCTGCCTCACGGCGTGTCGCTTCAAGCAGCGCAGTCGCTAAAGCCCGCGGAGACACAGGCTTGACCAGGAAGGCGTCGGCACCGGCCTCGCGCGAGGCTGCCTCGTCCTCGCCGCGGCCGGACACGCCGATGATCGGGATCTGGGCCAGCGGCGTCGGCAGCGCGCGAATCCGCCTGATGGCCTCGATGCCGTCGATGCCCGGCAGCACCATGTCCATCAGCACCGCGTCGAACGCGCCCTGCTCCAGCCGGTTCACGGCATCCTCGCCGCGCCCGATGAACTCGGCATGATGGCCAAGCTCGGTCAGGATGGTATTGAGCACGACGCGGCCGAACGGGTTGTCCTCGACGCTGAGCACGCGAAGGGCGGCCACTGCCTCGGGCTCGCCGCCGTTCTTCGCCTTGCGGGTCTTGCCCGCCCCCGCCGCATCCAGCGACACCGTCAACGTGAAGGTGGCGCCGCCGCCGCGGCGCGGAGCGACGGTGATGTCACCGCCCATCGCACGCGCCAATTGCTTGACCGAGGAGAGCCCCAAGCCGGCGCCGCCGAAGCGTGAGGCGATGGTGACATTGGCCTGGGTGAACGGGCGGAACAGCCGCTTGATCTCGGCCATGGTCAGGCCGATGCCGCTGTCGGACACCGCGAAGGCGACGCCGACCCTGCCCTTGCCCTTCGCTTTGCCTTTGGCAGGACGCCACGGCTCGACTGCGAGCGCCACGCCGCCCTGGTCGGTGAATTTCACGGCATTGTCGATCAGGTTCTCGAGCGCGGCGCGCAGGCGGACGGGATCACCAACCACGAGTCCTGGGAGCTTTTCGGAGATCTTGACCTCGGCCTGGAGACCTTTGGCCGCGGCGCGGCCGGCCAGCGAATCGCCGGCGCTGCGGGCGAGCGTCCTGAAGTCGAACAGGTCCTGCCGCAGCGTGCTGCCGCCCTTTCCCGCCCCCTTGCCCGTTCTGGCGGCATCCACGAACAGCGTGGCAAGGCTCGCCAGATGCTCGGCGCCGGCCTTGATGGTGTCGGCCCAGCGCCGCTCCCGTTCGCCGAGATCGGACGTCGCGAGCAGGTCGCTGATCGCCAGAATGCCAGTCAGGGGGGTGCGGACCTCATGGGCAAAGGCGGCCAGCGCCGCCTGGACGACGTCCGGCGCGACGGCCTTGGTGCTGCGCTTGCGCAACCGGCCGGCCGCCCTGGGCCGCTTCCGAGGCAGCCGCCTGGACGTCCGCGTGGTGCGCACTGGACGCGTTTTCGCCGCCATGAATCCCCTTCGAAGTACCCTCTTCGAACCCCGCGCTGGGAACCCCGCGCTACCCAAGCATGGCACGGAGGAACACCCGGAGTCACGGCGACGTTTTGCTAACCCCCAGAGAAACTTAACCTAATCCCACCAGCCGGCGGATGCGGGCAGCCGTGATGCCGGCCGCGCGCAATTCGCGCAGACCGGTCGAGCGGCTCGACTTCGACAACTTCCGGCCGGCCTCATCGCGAATCAGCCGGTGATGGCGATAGGCGGGCTCGGGCAGGCCGAGCAGGACCTGGAGCAAGCGGTGCACCGAGGTGGCGTAAAACAGGTCCTGACCCCGCACGATCTCGCTGACGTCCTGGAGCGCGTCGTCGACGACCACCGACAGATGGTAGCTGGTCGGCGTCTCCTTGCGGGCCAGGACCACATCGCCCCAGGCCTCCGGCCGCGCCGGGACGATGCCGCGCTCGCCATCGGGCCCCTCGCCGTGCTCGTTCCAGGTCAGGTCGGCGGTGCGACGGCAGGCGGCTCCCATGTCGAGCCGCAGCGCGTAAGGCGCGCCTGATGCGATCAGCTGCGACCGCTCGTCGGCCGACAGTGATTTGGCGTCGCCGGGATAAAGCGGCGCGCCGTCGGGATCGCGCGGCCACGGCCCGTCGGCCTCGCGCGCGGCCACCAGCTTTGCAATCTCGGCCCGGCTTTCGAAGGCAGGATAGACGAGACCCAGCGCAGAGAGCTTTTCCAGCGCGGCGCGATAGTCGGCGAGATGTTCGGACTGCCGGCGCACCGGCGTCTGCCAGGAGATCCCGAGCCAGGCGAGATCCTCGTAGATCGCCGTCTCATATTCCGGCCGGCAGCGCGTCGCATCGATGTCCTCGATCCGCAGCAACAGCCGCCCGCCGATCTCTCGCGCGCGATCGAAGTTGAGCAGCGCGGAATAGGCGTGGCCGAGATGCAGGAAGCCGTTCGGGCTCGGGGCAAATCGGAAAACGGGTGGCATCAGGTGAGCCGAAACGGAAGAACAGCTCCGTTCTCACGTTCGAGGCGCTCCACTACGTTGCGGTAAAATTGTTCTGCCCGACGGACCATCTCTTCCGACGCACTTGGCCCGCTACCTTCGTAGAGACTACGGGCAAGCTCGAACTCTGTATCGAGGAAGCTGGCCACGGTCCGCGGCAGAGGCGCTGAGCCCAGTTCGTGTGTGATCGCCTTCCGAGCCATGAGATCGACGACCTCCGATTTCAGTTCGCTCGGCGGGTCGCACTCCTCCATGAGGGTCGGAAAATGCATCGGCGCCACGGCATCGGTGGGATGCATGCGCAGCCATCGCAAAGCGGCGGCCGGTCGAAGTGCATAGAAGATTTTCTTTTGCGCAACGCTCGTCCCATCCCCGAAATAGACTCGCCGCTGACGCTCGCCGAGATGAAGATAGTGACGGCAGACGGCCTTCCGGCTCGCGGCCTCCCTGGCAAACGCCAGGAACTCGTCGCGAAACCACGCCTGCCCCCGGTAAACGACGGGCGAACACAGCCACTCCACGATCACCGCATTGCCCTTCAACAGTAGCTGCAATGCCTTGCGCAAGTCCCAACCGTTTGCGTCGAGATCTCCTTCGAGCGGGAGCTCGATGACGTCACGACTGACCCATGGCGTAATGTGATCGGCCGCGCGGCGCACATAGACAAACCGACAATCATAGTCGCTGTCGGGGGACGCAAAACCCCAGGCGCGGCTTCCACTCTCGATGGCCAGCGGCAGGAAGACCCGGTGTTCATCGACGACGCGGTCCAGCATGGCATCGATCCCAGCGACTTTCTCGCCGTCCATCTCCACAGGAATACTTCTCAAAGTCATCGAACGCTTCCAGGATTCCGATAGTATGGTCTTAATCTTATCGTCCCAAGCCGTCCACAGGACGCCAAATCCGCATCGCGGCGAGCCGATGACGTCATGACCATCCACCTCGAAACCCAGTCCGATCTCGAAGAGGCCGTTCACGCGCTGATCAAGCGCGATTCGCGCCTCAAACCCGTGCTCGAGATCGCGGGCATGCCGGCGTTGCGGCGGCGCGAGCCGGGTTTTACGGGGCTGGCACACATCGTTTGCGGGCAGCAGCTCTCGACCGCGAGTGCCTCGGCGATCTGGGGACGACTGTCGGCCGCCTTCGATCCGTTCGATCATGACGCCGTGCGCCGTGCGCGCACCGACCGGCTGGGGCGGCTCGGCCTGTCCGCCGCCAAGATCAAGACGCTGAAGCATCTGGCGCGCGAGATCACCGCGCAGCGGCTGAACCTCGACGTGCTCGCGGAGGAAGATGCCGACGCCGCGCATCACACGCTGATCGCGCTGCCGGGCATCGGCCCCTGGACCGCGGACGTCTATCTGTTGTTCTGCCTCGGCCATGGCGATGCCTGGCCGGCCGGCGACCTCGCCGTGCAGGAAGGGATTCGCATCGGCCTTGGCCTTCAGGCGCGGCCGACGGAAAAACAGATGGCGCCGCTCGCCGAGCCCTGGCGTCCCCTGCGCGGCGCGGCGGCGCATCTATGGTGGAGCTATTACCGCGCGGTGAAGAAACGCGAGGGCGTGCTCACTGCCTAGGCCCAAGTCACCCTGAACAAGTCACCCTGAAGGAGCGCATTCCCACCAGGCAGAGCCATATGCTCTCACGGCTCGGGTAAAGCGCTTTGGACGATCACTGATCCAGTATAGCGTTCGGCCAGAGAGGAAACGCCGCGAAGACGGCCACGAGGTCGCGCATGCTGGACAGGACGAAGGACATTTCCGTCGCTGCACAAGCCTGGCTCGATGATTTCGAGCGCATGCTTGGCAAACCCGATTCCGCTGCGCTCGCCGGCCTGTTCGTTGCCGAATGTTTTTGGCGCGACGTGCTGGCGCTGAGCTGGAACCTGCAAACCACCGCCAGCCGCGATGCAGTCGCGCAAGCGTTGACGGAGCTCGCGCCCAAGGCCGCGCCGATCAATTTCAAGGTCGCTCCCAATCGTGCGCCGCCGCGATGGGTGATGCGCGCCGGCACGAACAATATCGAGACCATCTTCAGTTTCGGGACCGCGATCGGCCGCGACAGCGGCATCGTGCGGCTTGTGCCCGATGCCGCCGACGGCGACCGTCTGAAAGCCTGGACGCTGTTGACTGCACTCGACGAGCTCAAGGGATTTGAAGAACAGCTCGGTACCTCGCGGCCGCGGGGGCAGGCCTATTCGCGTGATTTCCGCGGGCCGAACTGGCTCGACCAGCGCAATGCCTCGCTCAACTATGCCGACCGCGATCCGGTCGTGCTGGTGGTCGGCGGCGGCCAGGCCGGACTTGCCATCGCGGCGCGGCTGAAGCAGCTCAAGGTCGACACGCTGATCGTCGATCGCGAGGCGCGGATCGGCGACAACTGGCGCAAGCGCTATCACGCGCTGACGCTGCACAACCAGGTGCAGGTCAATCACCTGCCCTACATGCCGTTTCCGCCGAACTGGCCGACCTATATTCCCAAGGACAAGCTCGCCAACTGGTTCGAGGCCTATGTCGATGCCATGGAGCTGAACTTCTGGACCGGCACCGAGTTCGAAGGCGGCGCCTATGACGAGGCCAATGGCCATTGGACTGTGGCGCTGCGGCGCGCCGACGGCAGCCGGCGCACCATGCATCCGCGCCACGTGATCATGGCGACCGGCGTCAGCGGCATCGCCAACGTGACTGATATTCGGGGCCTCGACAATTTCAAGGGCACACTGCTGCATTCCAGCCGCTACGAGGACGGCGAGAGCTGGACAGGCAAGCGCGCCATCGTCATCGGCACCGGCAACAGCGGTCACGATATCGCGCAGGATCTGTATTCCAGCGGCGCCGAGGTGACACTGGTGCAGCGCTCGCCGACGCTGGTCACCAACATCGAGCCGTCGGCGCAGCTCGCCTATGCCACCTACAACGAGGGCACGCTCGAGGACAATGATCTGATCGCGGCGTCGATGCCGACGCCGCTGACGAAGAAGACGCATGTGATGCTGACAGAGCAGTCGAAGCAGCTCGACAAGGAGCTGCTCGACGGCCTTGCCCGCGTCGGCTTCAAGCTCGACTTCGGCGAGGCCGGCACCGGCTGGCAGTTCAAATACCTCACCCGCGGCGGCGGTTATTACTTCAACGTCGGCTGCTCCAACCTCATCGTCGAGGGCAAGATCAAGCTCAGGCAGTTTTCCGACATCGACAGCTTCGTCACCGAGGGCGCGCGGATGAAGGACGGCTCGACCATTGCAGCCGACCTCATCGTGCTCTCCACCGGCTACAAGCCGCAGGAATATCTGGTACGAAAGCTGTTCGGCGATGCCATCGCCGACCGCGTCGGCCCGATCTGGGGTTTTGGCGACGGTCACGAGCTGCGCAACATGTATGCGCGCACGAAGCAGCCCGGCCTCTGGTTCATCGCCGGCAGCCTCGCGCAATGCCGGATCAACTCGAAATACCTCGCGCTCCAGATCAAGGCGATCGAGGAAGGGATGCTGGGGCGGACATAACCACAGCCGTCATTCCGGGGCGCGCGTCAGCGCGAGCCCGGAATCCATTTATCCCCGACGTTGTCGTACGATGTATTCCGGGTTCACGCTTCGCGTGCCCCGGAATGACCAGAGGAGAGATCAATGCCAACCATTCTCGGCAGCGGCGAACACCGGTACCGCGTCGTCGAGAACTTCGCGAAATTGCCCGACGGCTGGCAGCTCACCGACGTCGCCTCGGTCGCGGTCGACAGCCGCGACCGCATCTACGTGTTCAACCGCGGCGCCCATCCGATGGTCGTGCTGGACCGCGAAGGCAATTTCCTCCGCAGTTGGGGCGAAGGCCTGTTCTCCCGCGCGCATGGCCTGCACATCGATGCCGACGACAATCTCTATTGCACCGATGACGGCGATCACACCGTGCGCAAATGCACCACCGACGGCAAGGTGCTGCTGACGATCGGCATCCCGGCAAAGCCGGCGCCGTTCATGAGCGGCGAGCCGTTCCACCGCTGCACCCACACCGCGCTGTCGCCGAAGGGCGAGATCTACGTCTCCGACGGCTATGGCAATGCGCGCGTGCACAAGTTCACGCCCGACGGCAAGCTGATCAAGAGCTGGGGGGAGCCGGGCACCGACCCCGGCCAGTTCAACATCGTGCACAATATCGCCACCGATGCCGACGGCTGGGTCTATGTCGCCGACCGCGAGAACCACCGCGTCCAGGTCTTCAACGGCGAGGGCAAATACGAGACGCAGTGGAACAATCTGCACCGCCCCTGCGCGCTGTGCTGCTGCGGCGGGACCAAGAGCCCGACCTTCGTGATTGGCGAGCTCGGCCCCGGCCTTGCCATCAACCGCAATGTGCCCAACATCGGCCCGCGGCTGTCGATCGTGGACGCCAGGGGAAATCGCATCGCACGAGTTGGCGGCGAGGAGGGCCCGGGCGTTGCCAGCGGCAAATTCCTCGCGCCGCATGGGGTCGCGCTGGACTCAAGGGGCGACATCTATGTCGGCGAGGTCGGCGTCACCAATTGGGAGACCAGCTTTCCGGACGAGGAGATGCCGGCGGCGGTGCGCACGACGCGGTGCCTGCAGAAGCTGGAGCGGGTACGGGAGTAGCTGCCGTGGCAAGGCCAGCCCACGCTGGGGCGGGCGGTTCCACGCCCCCGGGATCGCGGCTTTTTGAGCACTTTTGCCACCCCGGCGCCGCATTGCTTGCGCCTGAATAAGTCGCTCAACGGGCTTCACAATCCCGTCACGCTGCATGTAGTATGTCAATACATGCTGCTTCGCAGCGTACATTGGAGGCCGGGAGCGTTACTTGAACGCACATGTCTCGCAAGGCAGTTGGCCGGTGTTGGTGCTGAATGCGGACTTCCGGCCGCTGAGTTACTACCCACTGTCTCTGTGGTCGTGGCAGGACGCGATCAAGGCGGTGTTCCTCGACCGCGTCAACATCGTAGCGCATTACGATCAGGCGGTTCGAAGTCCCACGCTGGAAATGCAGCTGCCGAGCGTCGTCTCGCTCAAATCTTTCGTCAAGCCGACCACCCATCCCGCCTTCACCCGATTCAACGTCTTCCTGCGCGATCGTTTCGCCTGCCAATATTGCGGCTCGCCCGAAGACCTCACCTTCGATCACATCATCCCGCGCAGCAAAGGCGGCCAGACCACCTGGGAGAACGTGGTCGCGGCGTGTTCGCCGTGCAATCTGCGCAAGGGCAACCTCACGCCGGCACAGGCAAAGATGTTTCCGCGCCAGAACGCGTTCGCACCGACCGTGCACCAGCTCCACCGCAACGGCCGTCTCTTCCCGCCGAACTATCTGCACGACAGCTGGCTGGACTATCTGTACTGGGATACGGAGCTGGATCCGTAGGAGGCGAGGCTCCGCGCATTATCCCCGCTGCAAGGCGAGTGTCACGCCGCCGAGCGTGAGCGCCATCGCCGTCCATTCGCGATAGCCCAGCGGCTCGCCGAGAATGATGGCGGCGGAGACCACGCCGATAACGGGCACGATCAGCATGCCGGTCGAGGCCGTGGTCGGCGGCAGACGGCGCAGCGTCTCGAACCAGGTGACGTAGCAAAGGCCCATTGGCACCAGGGTCATATAGACGAAGCAGCCGAGCCCGAGCGGGGTGATCGCGGTGACGTCAGGGTGCTCGAACGCGACGCCGAGAATCAGCATCGTGGCGCAGCCGAGCCCGACCTGCCAGGCGACGACGACCAGCGGCGGCATCGGCAGCGGCTTGCGGTTGATCACGTTGCCGAGCGCGAACAGGATGGCACAAAGCAGCGCCAGCACAATGCCCAGCAGCTTGTCGGCGCTGAACGCAAGGCCGTTGCCGCTCAGGAGCAGCGTGACGCCGGCAACGCCAAGCACGAGCCCGAAAATATCCCGCGGGGCCGGCCGCGTGTGCAGCACCGGCCAGGCGAACAGCATCGCCCAGATCGGCATTGTATAGGCGAGCAGAGCGCCCTCGCTCACACTCACATATTTCATCGCGACCGTGCCGAGACCCATCCAGGCAAAGACGTTGGTGAAGGTCGCAAACAGCAGCCGCGGGACCGCCTCGCGCGGAACGGCGAAAGACTCCTTCCGGCTCAGCACCAGGGTGCCGAGAATGAGCGAGGCACAGGCCCCGGCAAGTCCTCGTGCGAACAGAGGCGGCCATTGCTGCAGCAACAGCTTCATCAGCGGCCAGTTCAACGCCCAGCCGAACGCCGTCACGCAGAGGCAGAGAGAGCCGATCGTCCTGTCGCGCCGCGCCGAATCCATGGACAGCGCTTAGCAGGCGGACGCCGGCCGCTCCACCTCGGCTGGTGCATGCGGGCCATCGCGCAGGACGGAACCGGACTGCCTGACGCTCGTTCAAATGGGAGCACACGCGTCGACGCGTGCCGCAGCGCAACCGAGGGAGGCCATCATGCCTGCAGCTGAGAGAGACCATGTCTACAAGATCCTGGACCTGGTCGGATCGTCCGAGACCTCGATCGAAGACGCGATCAAGAACGCGATCAGCCGCGCGTCGAAGACCGTTCGCGAGATGAAGTGGTTCGAGGTGGTGCAGACTCGTGGCCACATCGAGAACGGCACTGTCGGCCACTATCAAGTAGCCTTGCGCGTAGGCTTCACGCTCGAAGACTGACGGCGGCCCTCTCGTCGGAAGCGATCCGCAAACCTCCGAAGCGGCGCCCGCCATTGACCCGCCGTCAGCCAGCATCGTACGCTCGTAGCGGCCATATCCGGCCGGGCCTAGAGTGTTGCTGTGATTGATGCTGTCAAGCTGGTCCTGTTCGACATGGACAACGTCCTTTGTCGGTACGACAGGAGCAAGCGGGTGGCGTATCTCGCGGAGCTCGCAGGGGCGACGAGCGAGTTCGTCTACAAGGCGATCTGGGAATCCGGCTTCGAGTTGCTCGGCGATTCCGGCGCGCTCGAGGCCGCCGACTATCTGCGGGGCTTCGGCGAGCGCATCGGCTATCCGCTATCGCTCGACGAGTGGGTGGAGGCGCGTCGCCGTTCCATGCAGGCCGATCGCGCGATGCTGGAGATTGCCGGCAGCTTGCGCCAAACCGTCGACATTGCCGTCCTGACCAACAACACCACTCTGGTCGCGGACCACATCGACACGCTGCTGCCGGACCTGCGTCCCCTGTTCGGCTCCCGAATCTACACCTCGGCCCAATTCAAGGCTGCAAAGCCGGACCCGCGCTGCTATCGCCTCTGCGTGTCGGAGCTCAACGTAAGGCCGGACACCGTCCTGTTCGTCGACGATCTCGCGGCCAACGTCGCGGGCGCGCGCGAGGCGGGCCTGTTCGCGCACCACCACACGTCGGTTGCGGCTTTCAGGCTGGTCCTCTCGGAGCGCGGCCTGCCTCACGGCTGAATTGCTTCCCGCCCGTCAGGCGAGGTGGCACGCCACGAAGTGCCCGCCCGCGCCCTCCTTCAGCACGGGTGCGCTCTCGGCGCAGCGCGGCTGGGCGATCGGACAGCGAGTGTGGAAGTGACAGCCCGACGGCGGCTTCATCGGGCTCGGCACGTCGCCCTTCAGACGGATGCGCTCGCGCTTGAGCTTGGGATCGGGCACCGGCACCGCGGACAGCAGCGCCCTGGTGTAGGGATGCTGCGGGTTGCGGTAGAGGTCGCTGGCCTTGGCGAGCTCGACGATGCGGCCGAGATACATCACCGCGACGCGGTCGGAGATGTGCTCGACCACCGACAGATCGTGCGCGACGAACAGATAGGTGAGGTTCAGCTCGGCCTGGAGGTCTTCCAGGAGGTTGATGACCTGCGCCTGGATCGACACGTCGAGCGCGGAGACCGGCTCGTCGCAGACGATCAGCTTCGGCTCGACCGCGAGCGCGCGCGCGATCACGATACGCTGACGCTGGCCGCCGGAGAATTCATGCGGATAGCGCCGCATGTGCTCGGCCTTGAGCCCGACCTTGACCAGGAGGCTCGCGACGCGCTCCTCGCGCTCTTTCGCGGAGGAGGCGAGATTGTGGATGGTGAAGGCCTCGCCGAGGATGGCGCCGACTGTCATGCGCGGATTGAGCGAGGCGAACGGATCCTGGAACACCAGCTGCATGTTCCGCCGCATCGCCCGCAGATCGTTGCCGCCGAGCTTGCGCACGTCCTGGCCGTCGAAGGTGACCTCGCCGTCGGTCGGCTCGATCAGGCGCAGCACGCAGCGCCCCGTCGTCGACTTGCCGCAGCCGGATTCGCCGACGAGACCGAGCGTCTCGCCGCGGTTGACCGAGAACGACACGCCGTCGACCGCGTAGACGGTGCCGACCTGGCGCGACAGCAGGCCGCCGAGCACGGGGAAATGTTTCTTCAGTCCGCTGACGCGGAGCAAGGGCTCGCTCATGACGCGGCTCCCACGCTCGTATCTCCCAGGTGACAGGCCATGCGATGGCCGGGCGCGATCTCGCGAAGCAGCGGCTCCTTCTCGGTACAGACGTTCATGGCGAACTTGCAGCGCGGCGCGAAGCGGCAGCCGACCGGTGGATTGATCAGGATCGGCACCGACCCGCCGATCGCCTCGAGCCGCGTCTTGTGCTCGCTGTCGAGGTCGATGCGCGGGATCGAGCGGATCAACCCTTGCGTATAGGGATGACGGGGATCGCCGAAGAGATCGTCGACGGGCGCCTCCTCCACCACCTTGCCCGCATACATCACGACGACGCGCTGCGCCGTCTCGGCGACCACGCCCATGGCATGGGTGATCAGCATCACCGCCATGCCGAAGCGTTCCTTCATGTCCTGCAAGAGGTCGAGGATCTGCGCCTGGATGGTGACGTCGAGCGCCGTGGTCGGCTCGTCGGCGATGATCAGCTTCGGCCTGCAGGCGAGCGCCATCGCGATCATCACGCGCTGGCGCATGCCGCCGGAGAACTGGTGCGGATAATTGTGCACGCGGCCTTCGGCATTGGGGATCTGCACCAGCTTCAGCATCTCGATGGTGCGTTCCAGGGCCTGCTTTCTCGTCACCGCCTCGTGGCGGCGCAGGCTCTCGGCGATCTGCTCGCCGATCGTGAGCACCGGGTTGAGCGAGGTCATCGGCTCCTGGAAGATGAAGCCGATCTCCTTGGCCCTGATCTCATCGAGCTGATTGCTGGTCAGCGGCACGAGATCGCGCCCCTCGAAGATGATCTGGCCCGCCGCGATCCGGCCCGGCGGCATCGCGATCAGCTTCAGGATGGACATCGCGGTGACGGTCTTGCCGCAGCCGGACTCGCCGACGACGCAGAGCGTCTCGCCCTTGTTGATGGAGATATCGACGCCGTCGACGGCCTGGAGGATGCCGTCGTCGGTGGAGAAGTGGGTTTTCAGGCCCTTGATCTCGAGCAGCGGTGCCATCAGATCACCCGTCGCGCATCGAGCGCGTCACGCAGACCGTCGCCGATGAAGTTGATGGCGACCACCGCGATGAAGATCGCGCCGCCCGGAAACAGCGCCCAGTGCGGGCCGATGTCGAGAAAGTCCTTGGCATCATAGAGCAGCCGGCCCCAGGTCGGGGTATCAGGCGGGAAGCCGAGGCCGAGGAAGGACAGCGTCGATTCCGCGATGATGGCGGCGGCGACGTCGATGGTCCCGGCAATGATCACCGGGCCGACCGCATTGGGCAGGATGTGCCGCACCACCTGCCGCACCGGACTGGCGCCGAGCGCACGCGCGGCTTCGACGAACTCCTTCTCGCGGATCGACAGGAACTGCGCGCGCACCAGGCGTGCCACCGGCATCCAGCGCAGGCCCCCGATCACGAGCACGATCAGGATGAAGATGCCGCCCTCGGGGCCGAACACCTGCTTCAGCCCGTCGCGGAAGAGATAGATCAGCAGCAGGAGCAGCGGCAGCTGCGGCAGCGACAGGAACAAATCGGTAAGCCACATCAATCCGTGCCCGAGCGCACCGCGCGACATGCCGGCGAGCGCGCCGATCAGCGTGCCGATGAAGACCGAGACCAGCATCGCGGCGAGCCCGACCGCGAGCGAGATCCGCCCGCCATAGATCATGCGGGCGAGGATGTCCTGGCCGAGATCGTCGGTGCCAAAGGGATGCGCCAGCGAAGGCCCCTGCATGCCTGCGACGATGTCGATCTCGTTGATCTTGATACGCCAGATGAAGGGGCCCATCACCACCGCCAGCACCAGGATCAGGAGCAGGAAGGCGCTGATCACGGCGAGCCTGTGGCGGCTGTAGCGCCGCCACGTCTCACGCCAGGGCGAATAGGCGCGCCGCTCAGCGGAGGGAGATGCGAGGGTCAAGCCAGCCATAAAGCACGTCCGCGATGAGATTGAACAACACGACCAGGCACGCGAAGACGAAGGTGACGGCCATCACCACCGGCGTGTCGTTGGAAAGGATGGAGGAGATCAGCAGCGAGCCGATGCCAGGGATGCGGAAGATCTGCTCGGTGACGATGGCGCCGCCGAACACCGCGGGCATCTGCAACGCAATCAGCGTGACCACGGGGATCATGGCGTTGCGCATCACGTGCTTGACGATCACCGTGGCCTGGCCGAGCCCCTTGGCCCGCGCCGTGGTGACGTAGTCGAGCCTGATGACGTCGAGCATTGCCGAGCGCACGAAGCGCGTCATCGACGCCGCCTGGAACAGGCCGAGCACTGCCACCGGCATGATCGCCTGCCGGATCATCTCCAGCACCCAGTGGATGCCGGTGGCCTTGATGTCGGTGGTGTAGACGAACGGCAGCCAGTCCAGCGTGACCGAGAAGATCAGGATGAACAGGATGCCGGTGAAGAAGGTCGGCAGCGAGAAGCCGACGAAGGCGAGCGTATTGGCGATCTGATCGAACAGCGAATAAGGCTTGGTCGCGGCATAGACACCGACCGGAATCGCGATCAGCAGCGCCAGGATCTGCGCCGACCCGATCACGTAGAGCGTCGCCGGCAGGCGCTGGAGGATCAGCGCGTCGACGTTCATCCGGCTGACGAAGGAGAAGCCCCAGTCGCCGTGCAGCATGGCGTTGAGCCAGTGCAGGTAACGAAGGTGGATCGGATCGTCGAGGCCGAACTTGGCCCGAAGCGCGGCCTGCACTTCGGGCGGCACGTTCGGGTTGGTCGCCAGTTCCGAGAACGGATCGCCGGGGGCGAGTGCGAGCACGACGAACAGCACGACCGAGATTCCGAGCAGGCTCGGAATCGCGATCAGCAGGCGACGCAGGACGTATTGACTCATGAGGGAAGCGCCCCGTCTAGAGTTGGGGAATCATTCCTCGCGGTACCAATCGTGCAGATTGTCGGTTTCGTTGGCCCAGCCGCTGATGATCGGTCGCAAATTGTTGGCCGCCGCTTCCACCTTCAGCCGGTGCTGCACCGGGATGAACACCGTATCCTGGTACATGAGGTCGTTGGCCTTGATGTAGTGCGCCGCGCGCTTGAGCGGATCCATCTCGCTTTCGGCGGCTTCGATCACTGCGTCGTAGTCCTTTTTGATCCAGCGCGGGAAGTTCGTGCCCTGCCACTTGTTCTCCTTGGTGGCGACGTTGGTCGACAGGTAGCGGCGCATGTGCTGCGACGGGTCCGGCTGGCTCAACGGGATCTGGAACATCTCCATGTCGGCGTAGAACTTCGCGTAGGTGTCGGGATTGGCGACGTCCGAGGAGAAGAAGACCGACGCAACCACCGATTTCAGCTCGACGTCGATACCGGCCTTCTGGCAGGCCTGCTTGACGATCGCCTGGGTCTTCTGGCGGGGGCCGTTGATCGATGTCTGGTACAGCAGCTTCAGCTTCTTGCCGTCCTTCTCGCGGATCCCGTCGGCGCCCGGCTTCCAGCCGGCGTCGTCCAGGATCTTCGAAGCCTTCTCGACGCTGAACTCCCACGAGGTGTTCTTGGAGACGAACTTCTCGGGACCATTGAGGAAGTTGGCGGTGGTACGGCCGGCGCGGCCGTAGATCGCCTTCTTGACGGATTCGCGATCGACCAGCAGTGACAGCGCCTTGCGCACGGCGGGATCGGAGAACAGCGGATGCTTGGTCTTCATCGACGAGCGTTCGCCGTCGACCTCGGTGTTGGGATCGGTGAAGTTGAGCGCGATGAACTCGGTGTCGCCGCCGACGGCATAGATGGTCTTGCCCTTGCCGCCCTTCTCCAAGCGCAGCAGGACGTCGTCCTCGACCTGGATGTTCCAGCCGAAATCATATTCGCCGGTCTGGATCACGGCGCGCGCAGCCGAAACCGCGTCACCACCGCCCTTCATCTCGACCGAGTCGAAATAGGGCCGGTTCGGCATGTGGTAATCGGGATTGAGCTGGCCGCGGACGAGATCACCTGGCTTGAACTCGACGAACTTGTACGGACCGGTTCCGACCGGCGCGAGGTTGGTCGGCGCCTCCCGCGATTTGGACCCCTTGTAGTCGGCGAACAGATGCTTGGGGATGATGGTGTTGGGAGCGCCAACAAAGGCGTCCGCCCAGAACGGCGTCGGCTTCTTAAAGGTGATGCGAACCGTCAGGTCGTCCACTTTCGCGACCGTGATGTCGCGGTAGGTCGCCACGGTAATGGCTGCCGTCGCGGGATCGACGATGTATTCCCAGGTGAAGACGACGTCATCGGCGGTGAACGGCTTGCCGTCGTGCCCTTTTACACCCGGCTTCAGCTTCCATGTCACCGACTTGCCGTCAGCGGCAAGCAGACCGTTCTGGATCGACGGGATCTCTGCCGCCAGCACCAGCTTCATGTTGCCGTCGGGATCCCAGCAGGCGAGCGGTTCGTAGAACAGGCACGAGCCGTCCTGGTCCTTGGTGCCAGTGGCGAAATGCGGATTGAGCAAGGTCGGTCCCTGCCACCACAACAGCTTCAGCGCACCACCGCCGCCGCGTTTGGTCGGCTTATAGGCGGACGGACCTTCGGCCATGGCGACACCGCCAAGCGCGAGGATCTGATTGGCCAGAGGGGCGGTGAGACCGACCGCGGCCATGTACTTGATGAAGCCGCGGCGGTCCATCCGCCCGTCCTTCACCTGGCCGATCATCGAACGCAGTTCTTTATCCAGCATGGTTGTCCCCCGTCTGGTTCCGGTATGGATGCAGGCGGCCGCAAGAGGCGACCGCCGGGTTTGGCTGGCGGTAGATGGCACACCGAATGGGGTGCACGTCAACTGGGACCGTGTGTATGCAAACGGTCTTCTGGCTGTCCGTTGAGCAAAATTGCGTTCCGCAGCCCATCCGTTCGGCAATCCAGCATCAAAACGTGCTGGATTGCGCGCTGCACTGCGGAAAATTTGTTCGGTGCATCAGACGAAGTATCGAGGCGAAATTCTACGCCACGGACATGTCGAGCGGCGGCGCGACGTGATCCGGCAGCGGACAGACATAAGGTGTCTTGGCCGTGCGCTTTTGGAGATCCGCCTTGGCCACCTTGATCAGCTCCGGTTCCGTCAGCGCCTTGATGCCGAGACCAGCCATCGCCTTGGCCGCCTGCACCATGGCCTTATGGGCATGCGGGCTCTTGCCCTGCGCCACCACCTGCCAGGTGTGGAAGGGCGTGCCGATCGCAACCGTGGGGGCGTGCACCTGCACGGTCGGCACCACCCAGCTGACATCGCCGACGTCGGTCGAGCCTACAAGCGGGTTGCGCTTGGCATCGAGCGGCACCAGGAAGTCGGCCAGCGGCCGATCGGTCGGCTCCATGCCGATCGCGTAATAGACCGACGCGATGTCCTTGTCGCTCAGGGTCGCACGGATCTGGCCGGCAAAGCTGTTGTCCGCATCGTCGAAATGCGGCGGTCCGAGCTCTTCCATCACCTGGTGCAGTGCCTGTTCCAGCGGCGCGTTCGGCAGGATGTTGGAGACGGCGGAGATGATCTTCATCTCGACCTTGGTCTCGGTCATCAACGCGGCGCCCTGCGCGATCTTGGACACGCGCTCGACCAGCTCGTTCATGCCGGGAAGGTCACGGGCGCGGATCGAGTAGCGCACGCGCGCATGGGCCTGCACCACGTTGGGCGCGATGCCGCCGGTGTCGAGCAAGGCGTAGTGCACGCGCGCGTCGCTCGGCATGTGCTCGCGCATGTAGTTCACGCCGACATTCATCAGTTCCACCGCATCGAGCGCCGAACGGCCGAGATGCGGCGAGGCCGCCGCATGTGAGGTGCGGCCGGTAAAGATGAAGTCGGCGCGCGTATTCGCGAGCGACGGCGTCACCGCCACTTCCCAGAAACTATGCGGATGCCAGGTGATGGCGATGTCGGCGTCTTCGAACGCGCCGGAGCGCACCATGAAGGCCTTGGCCGCGCCGCCTTCTTCCGCAGGGCAGCCGTAATAGCGGACGCGCCCGGGCACCTTGTTTTCGGCCAGCCAGTCCTTCACCGCCGTCGCCGCGAGCAGCGCGGCGGAACCGAGCAGATTGTGACCGCAGCCATGGCCGTGGCCGCCGGTCTCGACCGGGCGATGCTCGGCGACGCCCGCTTCCTGGCTGAGGCCCGGCAGCGCGTCGTACTCACCCATGAAAGCGATGACCGGACCGCCCTCGCCCCACTCGCCCATCAGCGCGGTCGGGATGCCGGCGACGTTCTCGGTGATGCGGAATTCCTGATGCCGCAGCTCGGCGAGATGTTCGGCGGCGGACCGCGCCTCGGTGTAGCAGACCTCAGGCATGCCCCAGACCCTGTCGCTGAGGTCGATGAAACGTGCCTTGATCGTGTCGATGCCACGCCAGATGTCGCTGCGGTTGTCCATGCTTGTCGTCCGTGATCCCAAGGTCAAACGAAGCGGCAATGGTTAGCAGCTTCGCTGTGCGGCGCCTAGCATCCCGCCGGACGGCAGCCATGCGGCCGGTGCTGGATCGCACGACGCCCCCGTGCAAGAGGTGTTTCCGTGCCTTTCCAAGATTTCACGCGGCGTTCTCACGAATAGTTGGGAACGAGGCTTTCAAGACGGCCTGCTCCGGCCTAAATTATGCGTGCTTCGCGCGTCGCTCCGCCAGCCGCCGGAGTGATGCTCTCAGCCAGGAGAACTCCATGAGCACTCTGACCGAATGGAGAGTGCCGCCGGCGAACCAGCCGCGGGCGAGCGACTACGGTTTCGATCTCGACCGCGCGCTCGGCTCCGTCGTCGGCCTCCACGCTCTCATCCCGCCGGATGCCTTCAGCGCCGAGACGCTGGGCACCGAACGCGCCGGCAACGGCGTCGTGATCGACGATGGGCTCGTGCTGACGATAGGTTATCTCATCACCGAGGCGGAGACGGTCTGGCTGCACCGCGCCGACGGCCGCGTGGTGGAGGGCCATGCGCTCGGCTTCGATTCCGAGACCGGGTTCGGGCTGGTGCAGGCGCTCGGCCGGCTCGACATCGCGCCGCTGCCGCTGGGTTCGTCGGCGGCAACCCGGATCGGCGACCGCGTCGTGGTCGGCGGCGCCGGCGGGCGCACGCGCTCGGTCGCGAGCCAGATCGTGGCCAAGCAGGAATTCGCCGGCTACTGGGAGTATCTGCTGGATGAGGCCATTTTCACCTGTCCCGCACATCCGAACTGGGGCGGCACGGCGCTGCTCAACGAACGCGGCGAGTTGATCGGCATCGGCTCGCTCCAGCTCGAGCGCGAACGGGACGGCAAGGCCGAGCACGTCAATATGAACGTGCCGATCGACCTCTTGAAGCCGATCCTGGAGGACTTGCGCAAATTCGGCCGCGTCAACAAGCCGGCACGGCCCTGGCTCGGGCTCTACTCGACCGAGATCGACAACCGCGTGGTGGTGATCGGGATCTCCGCCAACGGCCCGGCTGCCCGCGCCGAGCTCAAGACCGGGGATGTCATCCTCGGCGTGGACGGCGACAAGGTCACGAGCCAAACCGCGTTCTACAAGAAGATGTGGGCGCTCGGCGCCGCGGGCGTCGACGTGCCGCTCACGGTGCATCATGAAGGCGTCACCTTCGACGTCACGGTGACGTCGACCGATCGTTTCAAGCTTTTGAAGGCGCCGAAGCTGCATTGACCCCAAGCCAGGGAAGCCGCGATGAGCGAGGCCGTGATCGACGACATCGTGGCCGTGCTGCCGCCGTTGCTCAACGCGCTGGAAGCGCTCGGCTTCTTCCAGCGGTATTTGCACCCGCCGGCCTTCGCCTCCGTGATGAACGCAATCGGCGCACCGGACGAGGCGTTGCAGGCCGCACACACCGCGATTGGAGGGTGGCCGGAGCAGTTCGCTGGCCTGCGCGAGCGGCTCGATCGCGCCTGCAACGAGACGCTTGCCGCCTTTGCCGGCATCCGTGAGGTCGAACGCGGCAACGGCGATCTCGTCGCCGTCTTCCGGGCTCTGCGCCATGTCCCGCGCGCGCAAGAGGCGCTCTATCCGCTGGCGGCACAGTTTCCGCCCGTGAGCAGCTTCTTTCTCAACGCCGCCAATCGCCAGAATCACGATCTGCTATCACGACTGGAAGTGGGCGCAGGCGAGCACACCGGCATCTTCCACGACCACAACGAGCCCGGCAGCCGCGGCGGCTTCTCGGTCTATGTCCCCGAATACTACATGACTGATCGCACCATGCCGCTGGTGATGGCGCTGCATGGCGGCAGCGGCAACGGGCGCGGCTTCCTGTGGAGCTGGCTGCGCGATGCCCGCAGTCTCGGCGCAATCCTGGTGGCGCCGACCGCGACCGGTCCGACCTGGGCGCTGATGGGCGATGACACCGACACGCCGAACCTCATGCGCATCCTCGAGACGGTGCGCAGCCGCTGGAGCATCGATGCATCGCGCATGCTTCTGACCGGCATGAGCGACGGTGGCACCTTCTGCTACGTCACCGGACTCGACCGCGCCTCGCCCTTCACCCACCTCGCGCCTGTTGCGGCGACCTTCCATCCGCTGATGGCGGAAATGGCGGACGCAACGCGCCTGCAAGGCCTGCCGGTCTTCATCACTCACGGCAAGCTCGACTGGATGTTTCCGGTGCAGACCGCGCGGCAGACGCAGGCGGCGCTGTCCGCCGCCGGCGCCGACGTCACCTACCGCGAGATCGACGACCTCAGCCACACCTATCCGCGCGAGATCAACGCGGAGCTGCTGCAATGGCTGAATGGAGAATGAACGACCTCTCCTTAGATGCGCCGCATCGCCGCGGAACCATCGTGCCGTGCCGACGTTGTCGGCGTGACACCGGAGGCTTGCTATGAGGACTTTTTTCGGAATGATCCTGGGCGCGTTGCTGCTTGCGGGCGGCGTCTACGTCTATGATTCCATGCAGACGTCGTCTGCCGCCAATGGCGACGTCGCGACCACCAATCGCACCATCGTGAACTGGGACGTCGCCAAGGCCGATTGGGATGCGCTGCGCGACCGCGCGCACAAGGACTGGGTCCGGATCTCGTCGAAGTAGTTTCGTCCGAGCAACATGAACAAGGCGCCGTCGCAGGTCCGCGGCGGCGCCTTTCTGTTGCCGGTTGAAGACCGGCCGGCTCAGTTCATCTTGGCCTTGCGGGCGTCGGCGATGACCTGCTCGAACTCGGCCATGCTGAGCACGCCGGGCACGCGATACTTGCCGACGATGAAGGACGGGGTGCCTTGGAAGCCGAAAGCTTCAGCCTGCTCGTTGTTGCGCTTGAGGACGGCGTCGATGTCCTTGGCGTGGCCGGTGAGATCGCGCTTCAACCGGTCCATATCGACCCCGGCAGCCGCGAGCAGCTCGTTGATGCGCGGCTCGGTCAGGCGCGAGCTGACGCCCATCATGGCGTCATGGGCCTGGTGGTACTTGTCCTGGAATTTGGCCGCGAGCGCGGTCCGCGCCGCCGTGACCGAAACCGGCCCGAGGATCGGCCAGTCCTTCATCACCAGCCGCACCTTGCCGTCGTCCTGGACGACCTGGCGCAGCTCGGGCTCGAGCTTGCGGCAATAGGGGCAATTGTAGTCGGACCATTCGACGATGGTGATATTGCCGTCGGGATTGCCTGCGACGGGCGTATCGGGATCGCGCAGCACCTTGGCTTCGGTCAGCACTTCGTCATCGCCGGTCGCCGCGCGCGCCGAGGCGATCCCACCCATCGCGAGAGCGCCCGCTCCGATCAGCGTCAGCGCCACACGTCGCGTCGGCACAAGGCCCTTATTCCTGAATCCAGCCATATCTCGTCCCGTTTCGGTCCCATCTCCATCGATACGGATCGAGACCGGCAATTGTTACAACTCATATAGAGCGTCGCGACGGCGATGTCATCGCACCAGCAGTGTGACCGCCAGCGGCACCAGGAACGAGGTCACCAGAGCGTTCAGGCTCATGGCGATGCCGGAGAAGACGCCGGCGATCTCGTCGACCTGGAACGCGCGCGCGGTGCCGATGCCATGCGCGGCAAGGCCCGCGGCAAATCCGCGAGCCCGGTAATCGGTGACGCCAGTGCGGTTCATCAGCGGCGTCACGATGATGGCGCCCATGATGCCGGTCAGGATGACCGCGACGGCCGCCAGCGAAGGGTCCGCATGCAGGGATTCGGCGATACCCATGGCAACACCTGCGGTGACGGATTTCGGCGCCAGCGACAGCACGACATCGCGCGGCAGGCCGGCAAGCTCGGCCAGCAGCACCACAGACACCACCGCCGTGACCGAGCCTGCGATCAGCGCCACCAGCATCGGCACGATCGAGGTGACCACGCGCTTGCGATTCTCGTAGAGCGGCACGGCGAGCGCGACGGTGGCGGGCCCCAGCAGGAAGTGCACGAACTGCGCGCCGGCGAAATAGGTCGTGTAGGAGGTGCCGGTCAGGAGCAGAAACGCGCCGATGATCCACATCGCGTGCAGCACGGGATTGGCCAGCGGATGGCGCCGCGTCGCCAGCGAGATCGCGTCCGTGGTTGCATAGACCAGCAGCGTTACGGTCAGCCACAGCAGTGGCGATTGCGAAAGATAGACCCACAGCGAGAACGGATCGTCCTTCATCGCGCGTCCTGTTGCGTCAACAGGCGGCTGACGAGGCGAAAGGTCAGCACGGTCGCGAGCAGCGTGACGACCACGGACAGCGCGAGCACGAGGGTGATGGCGATGCCGTGAGACGCGAGCAGATCGAGCTTCTGCACGACGCCGACGCCGGCCGGCACGAATAATAATGAGAGATGGGCCAGCAGGCCCTTGCTCGCCGTCTCGACACCGTCATTGCGCAGCGGCCCGCGCGCGAGCAGCGCGAAGCGGTCGCGCGCCATCAGCAGGATCAAAAGCAGCAGGAGGCCCAGCACCGGTCCCGGCAACGGCAGGCCGAGGCCGCGCACGACGGCTTCGCCGATCAATTGGCAGAGCAGGATGAGGCCGAGACTTGCAAGCATGACCATCGCATCAAGGGATGCGCCGCCAGGCTTGTCAATCGCCGCTATGCGCGGGACGCGCGCGGTTCATGCGATGTCGCAAGGCGAGGCAGCATCGCCATAAGTGTCCCGGTCATCGTGGCGATCAGCGTGGCCTTGCCGTCATGCTCGGCGTAGGCCTTGGCCTCGCAGAAGGTGAGTGTGCGGCCGGGCTTGACCACCTCGGCCTTGAAGACGAAGCGCTCGCCGCGGGCGGGCGCGAGCAGCGTGGTCTTGAATTCGACGGTGAGGATATCGGCCTCCGGCGGCATCAAGCTGAAGCCCGCAACGCCGCAGGCGTTGTCGAGCCCGGCCGTGATGATGCCGGCATGAATGAAACCGTTCTGCTGTGTGAGGCCCGGCGCATGCAGCATCGCCAGCTCGACCTCGCCCGGCGCAAGGCGGACGATCACGATGCCGAGCGTGCGCATTGCCGGCTGGCCATCGAACATGGCGATAGTGGCCGCGCGATAGCCCGGATTTTTCGGCTCGAAAGCGGTCATGGCTCAGGCCTCGGCCGGTTCGGCAAGATGCCTCAAGGCCGCTTCGCGGATGGCATCGGCCGTGCCGCGATAGGTCGCCTCCTGCTCCATCGCACTTCCCTCCGGCTTTTTCGTCTTTGATGGTTGATACGGTAGCGTATCAAACCCGTGTCGCGTTAGCAATACGGTACCGTATCAAGACCGGGTGAGGCTTCTTTCATGAGTGACGGCAAGGGCGATGTCTGGGTCGAGGCTGGATTTGCCGAGCTCGCCCGCGCCGGGGTGGAGGGCGTACGGGTCGAGGTTCTCGCCAAGAATCTCGGCGTCACCAAGGGCGGCTTCTACCGACGCTTCGCCGACCGCGCCGCGCTGCTCGATGCCATGCTGGAAGCCTGGCGCGAGGGCCGCATCGCCGCGATCGCGCAGCAGACAAGTCTCGACGGGCAAGCGCCCCGCGAGCGGCTGAGGGCGGTGATCCAGCTTTATTCCGAGCGGCTCAATCCGGAAGGCATGGCGATCGAGCTGGCGATCCGGCAATGGGCCCGCTCGGACGAGAACGCCGCGGCGGCGGTGGCGAGCGTCGACGCGGCGCGGCTCAAGCACGTCGGCGACCTCTATCGCGCGACCGGCCTTGCGGCCGAGGAGGCCGACGCGCAGGCCTTCCTGTTCTACTGCTTCATCTTCGGCCAGAGCCTGTTGTTCGTCGAGAGCGGCCCGCGCAAGCGGTCGCAGCTCGTGGCGAAATCGGCCGAGAAGCTGCTCGACTGAGCATGATCCGGACCCGAAGGGCCGCGTAAGCGCAAAGTGTGCAGCGGTTTTCCGGAAGATCATGCTCGAACAATTCAAGTGAAATGGCCGGAGCGCTGCTCCGGCCATCGTACCATTCTCGAAGCTCAGGCGGCGCCCTTCAGCTTCTTGGTGCATTCGCTGTAATAGCCGCCGCCCTTCTGAATCCACTTCAGGCCGCCATTGCCGTTGGTGGTCTTGTTGGCATTGTACTGGTCGACGCAGGTGTGCAGGCGCGCTTTTCCAGGAGTCTCCTTGGCATATTTCGGATCGACCGCGTTCGGATAGCCCGCAGGTCCCGCCGGTAGAGCCGGCGCGGCGGCCGGTGCCGCCTCCTTCTTCGCCTGCTTCGGCTCGGCAGGAGCGGCGGGCGCAGCCGCGGTGGGCGCAGCGACAGGCGTCGCATCGGCGCCGCACTGCGCCTTGCGGAAGTCATTCCACTTCATGGTCCCGAGCGAGCCGTCCTTCTTGGCGGCCTGATATTTCGCGCTGCACTCCTGCGCGGTCAGCGCCTGTGCCGGCGCGCCCGCCAGCAATGCCGCGACACCGGACGCTGCAATCGCACACAACAGTTTTGTCTGAATGGTCATCCCTGGGTCTCCTCCTTGGTCTTCCTCGACGGAAGTGAAACGAGGATTGCTATCCTAGCGTGCCGGCCGCTTGCGACAAGGATGCGATGAGTTGCGCCGGCAAAATATAGTGATCCCGCCGCGCAACTCATTCATGTCGCGTTCAGCAACGCGGGCCGACGTTCCAGCCCTTCGCAATCTCGCAAGCAGAGTGCACCACATGACCTTCACGTCCCGCCTCGCCGCCGTCGCTCTCGCCTCCCTGCTCGTCACCGGCACCGCCTTCGCGCAGACCGCCGCGCCGGCAGCCAAGACCGATACGAAGACCGATACTGCTGCCACGGCCGACAAGAAGGCGCCGAAGGAGCGGTCGGCGGAATCGCTCGAGTGCTCCAAGCAGGCGGACGCCAAGGGATTGAAGGGCAAGGAGCGCAAGAAATTTCGCCGTGAGTGCATGAAGGAAGCGAAGGCCGGCACCGCCGCTCCCGCCGCTCCTGCCGACAAGAAATAAGCCCGTCACGATCCCCTGCGAGCATCCGCGAGAGGCGTCGCGCATTGCGGCATGACGAGCCTGCAATTGTGCGCCTCCCGCCGATTTGCGATAAGGCGGCGTGAAGCAAATCACCGCCTCCCTGTCGTTCGAATGGCCGAGCCGTGCCAAGATCTTGAGCACGGTGGAGACGCTCGTCATCGGCACCGCCGGCGGCCTCGTGTTTCTGCTGGCCGGCCTTCCCGGCGGGCTGATCTCGGGCTCGATGATCGCGGTCGGGATCGCCGCGATCGCCGGCCGGCAGCTAGCGCTGCCGCCGATCCTGACCCAGACCGTGCTGGTGCTGCTCGGCATCTCGCTGGGCTCGGTCGTCTCGCGCCATTTGCTTCAGCAGGTCGGCGCCTATCCCCTCACCATCGGGCTGCTTGCGCTCGCCACCTTCTGCTCGACATTCGGCTCGAGCTATTACCTTCAGCGCATCCATGGCTGGGACCGCACCTCGGCTTTCCTGGCCGGCAGCCCCGGCGCGCTGTCGCAGATCACGATCCTGGCGGTCGAGCGCGGCGCCGACCTGCCGGGCATTGCGGTGGTGCAGACCATGCGCGTCATCATCCTGACCGCCGCGCTGCCGATGGTGCTGGCGATTGCAGGCGTCGCGCCCTCGGCCGCGCCGTCGCTGACGACGACGATCGCCTCGCCGCTCGACCTCTTCGAGCTGGCCGCGGCCTCGCTGGCCGCAGCGCTCGTGCTGCGGCTGATCAAGTTTCCGGCGAGCTGGATGTTCGGCGCGATGATCGCCTCCAGCGTGCTGCATGGTGCCGGATGGGTCGAGGGCGGCCTGCCGGACTGGGTGCGCGGCGTGGCGCTGGTCGGGATCGGCGCACTGATCGGCAGCCGTTTCGCGCGGATGCGAATCAAGACGCTCGCCGGCCACCTCAGCGCGGCACTGGGCTCGTTTGCCGTGGCCATCGCCGTCTCCGCCATCTTCGTCGGCATCGTGGCGCTGACCACGCAGGTGAAATTCTCAGACGTCGTCGTCGCCTTCGCGCCGGGCGCGATGGATGCGATGCTGGCGCTGGCCTTGACGCTGCACATCGACCCGATCTTCGTCGGCGCCCATCACCTGCCACGCTTCGTCTTCGTGACGATCGCAACGCCGGGCATCGTGCACCTGTTCGGGCGCACGCAGGACGATGTGGATGATTAGGCCTTAGCGCTTCGCTGTCCGCACAAATCCCCAGGCGGCGATGGCGGCCATCAGCAGCGAGATCAGCACGTTGTAGCCGGCGAGCGAGAGGCCGAGGAAGCGCCACTGCACCTCGTCACAACGTACCACCTTCACGGTGTCGAGCCTTGAAAACAGATCGCCGGCATTGCCGAGATTGACGACGGGGCCGCTGCAATCGGTCGGCCCCTTCCAGAATCCCCATTCGACGCCGGAATGGTAGGCGCCGAGGCCGGCATTGGCGAGCGTCGCCAGCACGAGAATCGTGAGCCCCGCCAGCAGCAGCGGCCGCGGCGCGCTGCTTCGAGCCGCAATCGCCGTGAGCGCACCGAGCGGAATCACGAGGTAATAGGCGTAGCGCTGCTCCAGGCACAACGGACAGGGCAGGATCTCCAGCACGAGCTGGAAGAACCAGGCACCGGCGATCGTGACGGTGGCGATCAGCGTGACGAGAACCGAGGCGGTCAGCGCGGGGCTCGTGCCGGCCGGCTTGAACGCAGGTATGGCGGCACTCTGGGTGGTCACGGCAGCCTCTTTCGCATGTCTGGCGCTCCAAGCCTCTAGCCCCGGCCCACGCGGCTGTCGAGAACGGCCGGGATCACTTTGGCGCGGGTTGACCCCGTCCTGTCCATGGCTATAGTCCGCCGGCTTCGCGACGCCGCCTCAAGGCCGACCGAGGGCCCCTGTGGCGGAACTGGTAGACGCGCTCGACTCAAAATCGAGTTCCGCAAGGAGTGCTGGTTCGATTCCGGCCAGGGGCACCACGCTTCGCCCTTCGGGCTACGCGTGGCGCGGCCATGCTGAGCCCAGGAACGAAGCGCGTCCGCCGAAGCCACGCGAAGCCCGAAAGGCGAAGCGTGTCCGCCGAAGCCTCTTGGCGAAGACGGACTGCCTCATCCACGCCCGCTCTTCCCTCACTAGCCATCCCCGCATCCCCACTGTATAAACCGGTAGCTTCTTCCATGACCCGAAGGAGCTCACATGAACGACCTGCATACGTGGCTTTCGCAGCAACACCACGGCTTGCGGACCTTCCAGACCTTCCAGCAAATGCTCGAGACGCTCGGCCGGGACGATCCCGCCCAGCGCGGTCTTTGCCGCCTGCTCAGCGGCATCGTCGGAAGCTATGTCGAAGCCTTTGACGAGGCCCCGCTTCCGGTCGAAGTCGCCGATGGCGCCTATCGGCGCCTGCTGACACTGGTCGAAAGCCTCGATCTGCATGGCGATGCCGCGCGCCGCCTCGCCGACATCAACCGCGTGGCGACCTGCGAGTTGTGGCGCTGATCGGCAGGACGAGCGGACACGCTTCATTTTCAAACAGCAAGCCACGCCTCTACGCCCTCGCGACGCAGAACGCCCGAGTTCTGTTCTTCTCTCGACGCCCCTTCGTTGGAAAGGGCGCAGGGAAGGCCGGGCGCCGGCTGGCACCCGCGGTCCGCTGTGCGCAAATTGCGCGGAGACCGATGCACAGCGGCATACAGGGCAGCCAAGACATCCCGGCCTTTCCCTGCGCAGTGGTTTGACGGCTTATGGCGCGCTCTCCCCGGGGAGCGATGCACTATTGCCCCCGTCGCCTTGCGGATGACTGGTGCGCGTGCCCGGTCGGGCCGCCTCACCACCGCAAGCCTTGACGCACAGACCCCGGGCGTCAGGACGACACGTTTTTGCCGTACGCGGACCGCACCGGTCGTGTGCGCGCTGCTCAACCGCTCACGGGCCAAACCCGCCCTGCGATTGCTGGCGCGCCGATGCACTCCACGCCCACCGCCACCCCGCCCGCGTATCGTGACGATCGCGAAACGCCCCTTACCTTGGGCCGGGATGACGCGCAGATACGATATTTCCGAATTTCGGTCAAGCAGAATTTTCGAGGTTAACTCTCTTGCCTTGGCCGCCCCGAGCGCAGGGCCATCGCATATACATCACTCGAGCTGAGCGCGCGCCTCGTCCTTCGAGACGACCGCTCCGCGGTCTCCTCAGGATGAGGCTAAGCGGCATCAACGCCCGCTGAAACCGTTGCCGCGCACTCGGTCCTCATCCTGAGGGCCCGCCAACAGCGGGCGTCTCGAAGGATGGCCACAGGGAAATCGCTCCCAAATACGGTGTCCTGGCCCCTGAGCGCGGGAGCGAAGCGACACCTGCTGTTCGGCCGCCGCACGACCGATAAGCGTCGCGCCCGAACCGCCGCGTGGCATTCGACTTCGCCGCGCCGGTACCTATATCCTGTGACGAGTGATGTGATGCAGCGGGACAGCTTCGATGGCCAGACGACGCACGACAGAAGCGGACGCCGACGACCTCCCGCGCTATTTCGTCTGGGTCCGCGGCCTCGACGGTCCCGAGCCGCAGAAATGGATGACGATGGATTTCGGCGTGGGCGATTGGAAGCGGGCGCTCGTGCTGGCCTATCTGGAGCTGCCGGAAGACGAACGGCATCTATCCTTGTCGATGCTGGCCCGGCGCTATCCGGCGCCTCGGAATGATCTTTCGTGAGCCGGGCAAGGGTGTGTACTCTTAGACGTCGGCTCCGCGAGACAAAGCGGAAGTCATCCCCGCTGAGCGTGATCGGCTTCTGACCCAAAACGGAAATGCTGAGGAGCAGGAGGCAATAGATCCTCTCTTGTACGGTCGGCCGATGCAGACGGATCACGACGATGCAGTCACCGTACCGTTGTATCGAGTGCTGTATGAACTTGAGTTCGACGTACCTGACAAAGGGCTCCCCGACTCCATCCCGTCAAATGGGGCAGGGCCGATCGGGCCGTTGCTCCGTCTTACTATCCTGACATAACGAGCTGGTCAGCATTGCCTTGGCCTGCTGATCCCGTCCAAAAAGCTGAGGACCTTTTTCGCGAGGGCCCGAACGTTGGTGCCAATCTTGACTTTCGGAATGGAGCGACGAGAGGTTTCGGATATTGCATGTCGCTGCCCCGTACCCTCTCTCCCGCGCCAACCTTCGTTCGGTATCTCGGGATTCCCCGGACGCATTTGGTTTTAGCGCAAATAGGCAAGGACCGCGCGGAGATGCGCTGGGCAAAGATGGTCCCTCTGCTTCCGGCCTTCAGCTACCTTTCTGCTTCCCGCTACGTGTCGGTTCTCAGAGGTAGACCGGACATTCCGAGGCGAACGCTAAACCCACGCTGTGACCCTGAACGGACGTTATCGCCTACGAACAAGGCCCCGCTTCGCGCGTCTGCCGAGCCGCACGCTGTGTCGAACAAAGCCGCAGGCGGCCAGCAAGATAGTGAGAAGACCAATCTCCCAACGACCGGCAGCAAATAGAGCGATGCAAATCAGATAGACTAAGAAGAGCAGGACGGTCCAAGCTAAGGCAAAACCCAGATAGGTCCGTCCGGTTGGGATGTTGCTCGTATGATCTGCCATGACCAAGTGCAGAATTGCGGTAACCTAGCTAAACTGGGTAGCGCCATTTCAACGTGCGGCGACCATTAAGTCTACTGCTGGCCCAAACCGGGTGGCTCGGGGTGGGCAGAGCACGTCCGCTCTGCCCACCTGCTTCAGACGTCAACTTGTTCCGCGATGACCAATGCTGCGCTTCTATTTGCACACCCGGCCCGGTTCGTCTTGCCCGGCTGCTCCTGTTGTTATCCCGCTCTCAGTCGCCACAGCACCAGCTTGGTCAATTGCCGTAATGATCACAGGACACGCACATATGACCAGTTTTATCAAAGTTCTTCCTAGCATCGTAGCCTGAGTCGCGCAGATTCCGCCTATAAAGCGCCGAAGCAGGCTGTTCGCCAAGACTACCGCTTGCTGGAACACCAACAGCCGCCATGCTTGATCCAACACGGTGCATTTTGTGGAATGATGAACCATGACGCTGATTGTGACCAGCATCAGCTGATACGACACCAACAGCTAATATAGCTGCAATAAGAAGTGCGGTCTTCATGATACACCTCCTATAGGGCAACGTAGTTGTTGCCAAAGCAAGGAGCGCGCGTGCTCGATCTCGAGCCAGCGGTCTCCAATACGATGCGCCAAACAGAACCGCGCGCTTTGAACCGACTTTCTCCAAAATCGTCTGCACGTCGTGCATGTGTTGCTCAAGGGTGAAGATCTGCGATCCTCGGTCTGACATTCCGGTGCCGCGCTTGTCGAAAAGGATAAGGCGGGAGAATGATGCCAGGCGACGGAAGAACGCGCTGCGTTCCGCCACGTAGCAGCTCGCCTCAACATGCGAGACGAAACCCGGGACGAATACCAAATCCAACGGTCCATTTCCAAGGACCTGATCGGCGATGTGAACGTCATCGCTCTTGACGCAATGAGTTGCCGGTGCGGCCATAAGACACCTGATCCGGACTTGCCCCGTTCGTCAGAGCCAAAGATACTCCTCGCGGGCAACCGTGCCAACCTGGCACGACAGGCGTCCGCAGTTGGCCCCTAGCCGACCTTTTAGCGCGGCCCGCCAACCGTCAGCTTTTGACCCGAAGCTGACGTTGTCGGGCAAGGCGCGTTGCGTTTTAATCGTCTAGGCCCTTGCAAGATAAACTACAGATGGTTCCACCTCGACAAGAAATTCATCGTTCGCGAGGCGTGGCACTCCAATCCATGTAGCACACGGCGGATTGTCACCGAACATCGCTCTGAGTGCGCCACTGATGGCCTCGCCCTCGTGCATATGGCTTTGCTTTATGTAGAGCCGCAATGCGCCGACCTGATCAAGTGTTGCGCCTACCGATGCAAGTGCGACAGCGAGGTTCTCCAAGCTCTTTCGGAGTTGGCGCCCGATATCTCGCGCGCCAACGACCTTTCGATCGGCGTCCCAGGCGACTTGGCCGGACACGTGCACGGTGTCACCGAAGGGCGTCGGGATAACTACCACTTGCGCGAATCCATAGTGCAGGCTGTCAAAGATTCCGGTCGGAGAATGTACCCGTCGGCTCATGGGCGCTCCTTAGTCAGGGTGGCCCAATCAGCGACGCCACCGCTCTGCAAATAGACCACATGAATATATAAGGGAAACTTCAGCTTGTGGCCCAACTCGGACGTCTGGTGAGCTGCGCTAATGGGCCAGTTTCAGAGGCAGAGCGGACCGCATGGCCCTGAGTGCAACGCAGATTATGAGCACGCGCTCTCGCTTAGGCGCAATCCCGTCCATCCACGCCTGACGCGGACCGTATCATCCCCGCCCCCATGATTATGGGTGTCACGGCCTCCGCGCTGCGGTTAGACTTGCCTCGCGCCGCGGGGGACACGCGGATCGCGGGACGATGATCATGACCGAACAAGGCGAGACGGGTGAAGCCATCACCATCCTCCTCGTCGAGGATGACGCGCCGACCTGCTGGCGGCTGCAGGATGCGCTGGTCAAGGCCGGTTACGAGGTGCGCAGCGCCGGTACGCTCGCGGAGGCGCGGCAGGCCCTGAGCGTCGGCGCGCCGCGCGTGCTGCTGACCGACCTGCGGCTGCCCGACGGCCATGGCGTCGAGCTGATCCGCGAGACCCGGCAGCGCTTTCCCGACACCGAGATCATGGTGATCTCCGCGCTCGGCGACGAGGAGAGCGTGATTTCCGCGATCACGGTCGGCGCCACCGGCTATCTGCTCAAGGACGCCTTCCCCACCGACATCGCCACCACCGTACGCGACCTGGTCGCCGGGCATTCGCCGATCTCGGCCTCGATCGCCCGTTTCATCGTGCGCAGAACACAAGGTGCCGCACAGAATTCGGCGGAGCCGCCGCCCGGCCCCGCGCTCAACACGGCCAAGCTGACCCCGCGCGAGATCGACATCCTCTGGGGCATCGCAAAGGGCTTCAGCTATGCCGAGATCGCGAGCCATCTCGGCCTGTCCAAGCAGACCGTGCCCGGCCATATCAAGAACATCTATCGCAAGCTCGAGGTGCACACGCGCAGCGAAGCGGTATTCGAGGCGGTGCAGCAGGGTCTGATCAAGCTGTGAGCGAGATCGCGGCCAAGGCACCTACGAAGGCGGCTCTCAAACCCGCGCGGCGCCGGCTGCTGGCTTCGCGCCTGGTGCCCTATCTGCTGCTCCAGGCCCTGATCGTGATCGTCACGATCCTGGGGATTCGGCTGCTGCAGCCGAACGATCCCGAAGACTTCGCGGTGAGCGATTTTTCGGCGCGGGAGGACGACCTGACCCGCCCTGTGACGCTGCCGCATTTCACGTCGTCGCGCTACTCCCTGGCCGACCCACCGTTCTATATCGGCGCCTTCGCGTTCCGGAGCGGCGATGCGGCCTCGGGCTGGTCGGTGTTCCTGCCGCGCTTCAGCAACGCGGTGGAGGTCGCCGTCAACGGCGTCGTCGTGCTCGACTCCCGGCGCGATGCCAACGCCAACCGGCCCGACCGCAACACGCCGCAGATCGCAGCCATCCCCGCTTCGCTGCTGCGCGAGGGCGGAAACGAGATCACGGTGCGGCTGTTCGTGTGGGGACCGCTCAAGGGCTTTCTCGACACCGTCTATGTCGGGCCGGATATCGCCTTGCGCCCGGCCTATGAGACACGCACGCTGCTGTTCGTCACGCTGCCGGTGGTGTTCTCCGCCTGGCAGGCGATCCTGGCCGTCATTCTCGCGATCATGTGGCTGATGCGGCGCCACGAACCGGTCTATGGCGTGCTGGCCGCGGCGATGGTGCTCGGTGTGGTGCAGGCGTTCGCGCCGCCGCCGGTGCCGCCGGCCGCGGTATCCCGGCTCGCCGCGGTGCTGCTGGCGTCCGCACCGATCGAGAGCGCGCTGATCGTCGTGTTCGGCGTGCTGTTCTTCGGCTGGCGCTGGCCGCGCTACGGCACGCTGCTGTTCGTGCCTGGCATCCTCGTGTTCGTGGTCGGGCTGATCGGGGGCCCGCCGCTGCCGCGCATCCTGTTCCTGGTGCTCGGCATTCCCACCGTCGGGCTCTGCCTGTTCCTGATGGCTTGCGTCACCGCCACCGCGGTGGTGCGGCGGCAGGACGCGGCGAGCTTCACGATCGGCTGCGCGGTGACCATCGTGCTGGTCTGCTGGGTCCAGGACATGCTCACGGTGCTCGAGATCGTGAGCAACGATCGCATCTTCGTCTCGCGCCTGTCTTATTCGGCGATGCTGGTCGCGATCGGCGCCGGGCTGACCTGGCGCTTTGCCCGCGCGTTGAACCAGGTCGACAGCTTTGCCGGCCAGCTGGTGACGCGGGTGCGCGAAGCCGAGGAACGGCTGAAGGCGAGCTTTGCCCGCGAGGAGGAGCGCGCCCGCGCCGCCGCGCTCGCCAACGAGCGCACGCGCCTGATGCGAGACCTGCATGACGGCCTCGGCGGCCAGCTCGTGAGCATCGTCGCGCTGTCCGAGCGCGGCAGTGCGGGCGCGACCATCACGGACGCCGCCCGCGCGGCGCTGAAGGATCTGCGCCTCGTCATCGATTCCATGGACGACATCGGCGGCGACCTGATGCTCGCACTCGGCTCCTGGCGCGAACGCGCCACGGCGCAATTGCGGCCGCACGACATCGCTCTCGACTGGCGCGTGGCGACGCCGCAGGGCCTGCCGCTGCATCCCGAGCTCAGGCCATGGCACGTCATCCAGATCGTGCGCATCCTCGACGAGGCCGTGACCAACGCGGTCAAGCACGCCCAAGCCCGCCACGTCGCGGTCACCATCGAGACGCATGACGGCGGCCTGGGGTCCTACGGCGTGATCAGCGTCACCGACGACGGCCGCGGCTTTGCGCTGGCCGGCCATTGCGAGGCCGCCGGCGCGCGCCAGACCGCCCGTGGCCTGCGCAACATGAGAAGCCGCGCCGCGCGCTGCGGCGCGGCGCTCGATCTGAGCTCGGACGCCTCAGGCACGCGCGTGCGGCTGCAATTGCCGCAGCGTTTTCCCGACAGCGACATGGCCGCGGGCTGAAAGGCCCCCTCCCCGAACGTGTGGGGCGCACGGAGAGAGGGGACGGGCCGGGTGATTTGCCTGCGGAGGACGGGGGGTGTTCGTCCGCAGGCCCAACGGCCCGAAGCAATGCGATCAAATCAATCGAATGGAATATCAGCGCACGCCGACGCGATTGACCGGCCCGCCACGATTCATCGGCGTACCTGCGCGCACGCCGACGCCGGGCGCACCGACACCGGGGGTCGCGACCGCAGCCGCCGCGACCGGCGCTCCCACCACGACGGCGCCAGTCGGCCGCACCACGCAACCCTTCGGCACCCCGACGGTCTTGCAATAAACCACCGCCTGCGCCGGGCTCGTGCCCAGCGACACCATCGCCGCGCCCGCCAGGGCCATGATCGTCAGCCCGGCGCTCAGCGCTCCAGCTCTCTTCGACATCTTGCTCTCCTGCTTCCCGTCCGGCGTCCCGGTGCAATCACCGGGTCTCGCAGCCGAGGTCCAGCCTGAATGGCAAAAGTCGGCGCGCGGATACATGCCATGAAGATGGGGGTCCCCCCGGCCGGGAGGACTGGCCGGTGCCATGAACATGGCATGGACCCGCGCCTGGGCTTCGCGAGATGGTCCAGCCCGCGTGATCCCGGTCGGGACCAACGACGATTCCAAAAGAGGTGCTTTATGAAGATTTCGGTTCTTGCCGCGCTGCTGCTCGCTGCCACCGCCCTGGCCGCTGCTGCACAGTCCGGTCCGTCGCCCCAGGAGCAAATGGCCTGCCGCGGCGACGCCAGCAAATTCTGCGCCGAACATATCGGCAAGCCGCCGCAGATGAACGCCTGTCTGCGCGAGAACAAGTCGAAGCTCTCGGAGTCCTGCCGCAAGGTCGTTGAGTCCCGCGGAGGCTAGTCGTTCATCCTTCTCCCTTGGGAGAAGGCAGCGAGGGCGGCGCTCTGCCGCCCTCTCGAGCGAAGGCCGAAGCTCAGCCTCGGCCTTTTGGCCTTCAAATGAAGGCCGCTACTCCTGCATCATCTCGCCGCTGCCGCCGAACTCGGCCGGAAAATCCTTCAGCTTGGGCAGGCCATCGCGCATCGGCAGCACGGTCTCGGCATAGTTGACGTGGACGCCGGGCGTGAACGCGAGCGTGGGGATGGTGGCGGTGAAGACGTCGACCAGACCGAGCGGCGGATGGTTGGTCATGAGATGGCCGCCGCACTTCCTGCAATACTTTCGCTGACTGAGCGGCGTCTTGGCGAAGGTCTCGACATTCTGAGCGCCTTCGGTGATGCGCACGGCTTCGGGCTTCCACAGGCTGAAGGCGTTGACCGGACCGGCCGACCAGGAGCGGCAGGAGCGGCAATGGCAGTAGCCCATCGCCTCCGGTGCGCCCGTGACCTCGACCGTGACCGCGCCGCAGAAGCAGTTTCCGACATGTTTCATTTGGACGTCTCCGTTTTATGAAGGGTTGTTATCGCGCATCGTCGCCCCGCGCGTCCTCCTTTCGGGGAACGCGTGGGGCGAGGCCGAGACTATACTGACCGGCGCCAGGGAATAAGCATCGACACCCGTTGTTTGTACTGCCGGTACTCGTCGCCGAAGAGATCAACGAGATCGTTCTCCTCGAGCGCGATGCCGACGAAGATGTAGAGCGTGGTCACGGCCGCGAACACAAGATGCCCCGCAGTCATGGTCGGCGCCGCCCAGAATGCGATGATGAAACCGAGATAGATCGGGTGACGGACGAACTTGTAGAGCAGCGGCGTCTTGAAGCGCGGCGGCTCCATGTCCTTGCCGACGAGATGATTGGTGACCTGATGCAGGCCGAACAGCTCGAAATGGTTGATGATGAAGGTCGAGGTGAACACCAAGACCCAGCCGGCGAAGGACAGCGTGACCACCGTCACGGCAAGATCCGGGTTCTCGACCTCCCATATGACCGCGGGCAGCGGACGCCACTGCCAGAACAGGAGGAGCAATGACAGGCTCGCGAGCAACACGTAGGTCGAGCGCTCGACCGGCCTGGGGACGAACTGCGTCCACCATCCCTTGAATTGTTGGCGCGCCATCACGCTGTGTTGAACCGCGAACAGCGACATCAGCAGCAGATTGATGATGACCGCGCGAACGACGGGCGCTTCGGCTCCGGTATCGATGGTCTTGGGCACCATCACGCCCATGACGAAGCCGATGGCGTAGAGAATGGTGACGAAAAACACGAGATACGCCGCAATTCCGTACAGAAAGGCGATGAACTTGAAAATACGGGAGCCCGCAACCTCCGGGCCGATGGAATGAACCTGGTGATCAAGTTGAGTCATGAAACGCTCCGTTGTGCCGAGGCATCGACACGGTTTGGTCTTCGCACCATGCCGGATCGGACGTCCCTCGACTTTCGCGGACGGTTGATTTTCGCCTGAGACGCCTTTGATTTTTGCTTGAGACGACGAAAACGTGCGATTTCGCTTTGAAAACAACGTGCTCGACGGTGACCTTCGGGAGCTCACTTGCGATGGGGCGGCCGTTCCGTTGCAGCCGCAAGTGTTCGATCTCTTGCTTTATCTGGTCACGCAACGGGCGCGTGTGGTCAGCAAGGATGACCTGATCAGCCAGATCTGGAGCGACCGCATCGTCTCGGATTCCGCCCTGAACAGCCGGATCAACGCCGCGCGCAAGGCGCTCGGCGACGACGGCGCGACACAGCGCCTGATCAAGACCATTCCGCGCAAGGGCTTTCGCTTCGTCGGCGAGGTCCGGGAAGAAATGGCGGCATCCCCCGCGCGGGCGGAAGCCAAGCCCACCCCGCCGCGCGCGGCGGACCGCCCGGCGATCGCGGTGCTCGCCTTCGAGAACATGAGCGGCGATCCCGCCCAGGACTATTTCGGCGACGGGATCAGCGAGGACATCCTCACCGCGCTGTCGAAGCAGCGCTGGTTCATGGTGATCGCCCGCAACTCGTCCTTCACCTACAAGGGACGCGCGGTCCACATCAGGCAGATCGCCGATGAGCTCGGCGTCCGCTACGTCGTCGAAGGCAGCGTGCGCAAGGCGGGCACCCGGCTGCGCATCACCGCGCAGCTCAACGATGCCGTGTCGGGCGGCCATCTCTGGGCCGAGCGCTACGACCGCGAGCTCGTCGACGTCTTCGCCGTGCAGGACGAGATCACCAACGCAATCGCCGCGGCGATCGAGCCGCAGATTCATGCGGCGGAGAATTTTCGCACTCACCGCAAGCCGCCTGCAAGCCTGGACGCCTGGGACCTCTTGATGCGCGCGCTGTCGCATTACTGGCGCGTGACCCGGCGGGATCACGACACCGCGCGGGCATTGCTCGAACGCGCGATCGCGATCGATCCGACTTACGGCCAGGCGCTGTCGCTGCTGGCCGTCAACGACATGTTCGGCGTGCATCTCGGCTGGGCCGAGCTGGCGGCGGTTGCTCCGGTCGCGGAAGCCGCCGCGCTCGCCGCGGTGCGCTGCGACCATGAGGATGCCTGGGCGCATGCCGCGCTCGGCAGCGTCTGCTTCTCGACACGCAGGCTTGCGGATGCGCTGTCCGAGTTCGAGCAGGCGCTCGCGCTCAATCCGAACTTCTCGCTGGCGCAGGGCTATTACGCGCTGGCGCTGTCCTATGCCGGACGGTCCCAGGATTCGTTCGAGGCCGCGCAACGGGCGATCCGGCTATCCCCGCGCGATCCGTCGCTGGCGATCTATCACGGCATCGCGGCCTATGCGCGCTTCACCGAGCGGCGCTATGACGAGGCCATCGCGCTCGCGCGCGAGGCGATCCGCCACCGCGGCGACCTCACCGGCGCCTACCGCGTTCTCGCCGTCTCCGCCGGCATGATCGGCGACGGCGCGCTTGCCGAGTTGGCACTCGGCGAGCTCCGACGCACCCAGCCGAACATCTCGCTGCATTGGATCGCGACGCAACTGCCGTGGGCCAATGATGCCGACCGCGAACATTATCTGGAAGGATTCCGACGCGCCGGGTTGCGGTGATACTTCGTACCCTCCCCTGGAGGGGCAGGGCGGGGTAAGAGCGCGGCGGCGCTACGTTCGCTTCCGGCGCAAATGGACGATGACGTCGAGTCGCGCGATCTCGTGGCCGGGGAGCGCCTCGGGGATCTTGGTGAAGGCCAGGCCGTCGGCAACGTCGACCAGCACGTCCTCGCCTTCGAGATAGAAGTGCGGATGCACTGACGTGTCGGTGTCGAAGAACGACTTGAGGCCGTCGGCCGCGATCCGGCGCAGCAGGCCGGCCTCGGTGAACTGGTTCAACGTGTTATAGACCGTCGCAAGCGACAGGTACGCGTTCGCAGCCATCGCCTCTTCATAGAGGCTCTCTGCGGTGACGTGACGATGGCCACCCAGGAACAGCAATCGGCCAAGCGCCAGGCGCTGGCGCGTCGGGCGCAGGCCGGCATTGCCCAGCAATTGCAGGCAATGCTGCATGCCCGCATCCGGCGCCGGCTCGAGAGCGACGACATCAGGTCCGCTATCGTCAACCGCGGGGATATTGGTGGCCTGGATGTCCATCGATCGTCTCGCGGCTCAAGGGAGCGAGACACGCAGAGCCGGCCCCGCTAGTTGCTATTCGATCGCAAAAGCGGCGGCATGGCTTTGATCCGGATCAAATTTGGGGCTCAAATGCATCCATATCCGTCATTGCGAGGAGCCCTTGCGACGAAGCAATCCAGAATCTCACCGCGGAGAGATTCCGGATTGCTTCGCTGCACTCGCAATGACGGAGTTTGGCGCAACAGCGCCTGACGCAATGCCGCGCGCGAGCGCGGCCGCAGGACAATGCTGCTCCCTATCTTCCCTTGACCGGGATCGGCTTCGGGACCGGCACCGCGGCCCATTCCTGGTCAGCGCGCGGGCCGTTGAGATCGCCGGTCAGGCCGACGAGCTGGCCGGGCAGCACGTCGAGGGTCTGTTGCCAGGTCTGGGTCTGGCACAGGATTTTTATGAGGCAGCCTTTCAGCTTCAAACGATCGGCGGATTCGCGCCAAAGCGAGACCGAGTAGAACTTGCCGTCCTCGGCATTGTAGATGTCGCCGGCGAACCGTCCCTCGGGCGTCGCCTGTAGGCCCATGATGAGCTGATGGCCGAGCAGCGTGCGGGCGCGCTTGTCGGCATCAGGATTTTCCTTGTCGCGATAGGGCTGGCCGCGCTTGTCGGCCGGCTCCTTCATCCAGACGATGAAGCCGCAGATGCGGTCACGCGCGGGACCGCAACGCTCGAGCCGGATGCGGGCGCGGCCGTCCTCGACGAGCCATATGCCGCTGGGATCGGTGGGAGCGGCGGCGCCCGCCTGGCCGCCAAGGACCATCATCACAACGGTGATTGCGACGCGCAGCAGGAAGCGAAGCAGGAAGTTCATCGGCGGCACCTTTCGTTGCAGGAATTGCGGCTTCAGTTGAGTTGCGCCATCAGCGCATCGGCGCCCTTGTCGAGGCCGGCGGTGGCAGCCGCGAGCGCGCCGACGCTGGCCTTGATGTCGTAGGCGCCCGGGTATTGCTTGGTGACGAAGGCCGAGAGCAGGCGCGAGGTCGAAGCGTCGAAGATCTCGACACCGTAGATGACCGAGCCGGTCATCATGCCCTCGCCGTCGCGCGCCGCCTGCACGCCGTTGTAGACCGCACCTGCCATGTCGAAACGAGAGAGCGTGCCGAGCACCGGCGTGTTGGTGACGGCGCCGGTCAGCGTCAGCCGGATGCGCAACGTGTTCGGCCCGCGCTCGCGCACCAGGGCGAAGCGGCTGCGCAGCCGATCGGCGAAACAGTTCTGCATGTAGGCGGCGAGCGTCGCCTTGTCCTTGTCGGACATGTCGCCGAATTGATGATCCCGGCCGCGATAGACCACAACGGGATCGACGATCGCTTTATTATACGAGCGCCAATCGACCGGTGTGGAATAGCGGTAGGGCACGCGGCCGGAGGCGTCCGACTTGTCCGGGGCCAGGTAGGCCGAGGACGCCATTTCCGAATAGGGCACGGGCGCCACCGAGGCGCAGCCGGCCATTGCCACGCACAGCATCAGCGTTCCCAGACCGCGCAGGGCGATCGAGCGATCCATTCCAGACTCCTTTTTGCGGCTTCTTGGGAAGGCAATGACGACCGCAGCCGCGCTTTGGGACCAGACACGGCTGCGGCGCTCACCGTTGCCGGCCCAGGGCATCGTCCGGGGGCCTTGTCAGACGCCTTGGGCCGTCTCAGCGTCTATAAAACCGACCAGACGGTTTGTAAAGTCCCGAAAATGCGCCCTGACACATTTGGCCGCAGGCGCGGTTTTGGGCAGCGCTCGGTTGGAATTCGTTAACAATAAATCAGGCGCGCTTGCCCGAAGTTGCGGCCTTGGCCGTCGATGGCGTCGAGGACTTGGCAGCGGGCTTGATAGTGCGCGTCGCCGGCTGTTCAAGGCCGCTCCACTGTGCGTCGTCGAGCAGGCGCGCGAACAGCCGCTGGTGCTCGTCGTTGCTGAGCGGCGACATGCCGAACAACGAGCTCAGCAGCAATCCCATTGCTCCAGCCCAACGCAGCATTGCGAGATCAGGATCCGCGGCCTCTGCCCTGATCGCCGCCATTCTCTTCATCTCGCGCTCACGCGGCAGCGCCATCAGGCGGGGATTCTCGACCATGGCCGCAACAAGGGCCAGCGCGGCAGAATTCGGCGAGGTCGCCGCTTCCCTGATCGTGGCGAGCTGGGTCGCCAGATTGGGGCTTGCCGAGGACGCGCTCACCTTGGCCATGGTGCGGGTCGAGAACTCCTCGAAATGCGCCATCTGCCGCTCGAGCAACGCCTTCAGCACCGCCTCCTTGGTGCGGAACTGATGCATCACCCCGCCCTTGCTGAGGCCGCTCTCGCGCGCGATGGCATCGAGTGTCAACCGGCCGGGCCCGTCGCGCGCGATGATGGCGATGGCCGCTTCGAGCGCGGCATTGCGGGACCGTTCGGAGCGCGTGGCATTGTCCATGGCGGACTTGTCTGCGCGACATGAGAATGAATCAAGTGAAAACAGGACGCGCTGTACATTTTTTGTGCGAACACTGTCGAGACTTTCATCTTGCAGCGCCGAACGAGACTGTGTGAGCCTCGATATCGGATGGGGACTGGGATGGGCCGACCGTAGCTTTGCGCGCGAGGACGTTGCGAAGCGTTTACGGCTGGTCTCGCTTGAGAAAGATACGACATGCCAAAACGAGTGTTGCTTGGTCTCCTCCTGGCTTGCGGCCTCACGGCCTCGACGCTGGCGCAAGAGCCCAAGAGCGGGGGCGTAATCAACGCCGTGATCCAACCCGAACCGCCCGGCCTGATGCTGGCGATGGTGCAGAACGGCCCGGTGCAGATGGTGTCGGGCAACATCTTCGAAGGACTGCTGCGCTACAGCCCCAAGCTCGACCCGCAGCCGGAGCTCGCCGAGAGCTGGAGCGTCAGCGAGGACGCCAAGACCTACACCTTCAAGCTCAGGAAGGGCGTGACCTGGCATGACGGCAAGCCCTTCACTGCCGCCGACGTGCTGTTCTCGATCGAGATGCTGAAGCAGACCCACGCGCGCGCCCGCACCAACCTCGCGCAGGTCGACAAGGTCGCAGCGCCGGACGATTACACCGTGGTGTTCACGCTGAAGCAGCCGTTTGGCCCGTTCCTCGGCATCTTCGAGGTCGGCTCGATGCCGATGGTGCCGAAGCATCTCTATGAGGGCACCGACTGGAAGACCAATCCCTACAACAACGCGCCGGTCGGCACCGGCCCGTTCATGTTCAAGGAGTGGCAGAAGGGCTCGTTCATCCGCCTGGTCAAGAACCCGAACTATTACGAAAAGGGCAAGCCCTATCTCGACGAGATCTACTGGCAGATCATCCCCGACGCCGCCGCGCGCTCGGTGGCGTATGAGACCGGCAAGGTCGACGTGCTGCCCGGCGGCTCGGTCGAGAATTTCGACGTGCCGCGGCTGTCCAAGCTGAAGGACACCTGCGTCACCGGCGCCGGCTGGGAGTTCTTCTCGCCGCTGGCCTGGCTGTGGCTGAACAATCGCCAGGGGCCGCTCGCGGACAAGCGGGTGCGGCAGGCGATCATGTATGCGATCGACCGCGACTTCGCCAAGGACGTGATCTGGAACGGGCTCGGCAAGGTCGCCACCGGCCCGTCGGCTTCGACCATCAAGTACTACACCGACGACGTGAAGAAATACCCTTACGATCCGGCCAAGGCCAAGGCGCTGCTGAAGGAAGCCGGCTACAAGGGCGAGAAGATCCGCCTCTTGCCGCTCGCCTATGGCGAGACCTGGCAGCGCTGGGGTGAAGCCGTGAAGCAGAACCTCCAGGACGTCGGCATGACCATCGAGACCATCGCCACCGACGTTGCCGGCGGCAACCAGAAGATCGGCGACTGGGACTACGACATCGCCTTCACCTATCTCTACCAGTACGGCGATCCCGCGCTCGGGGTCGGCCGCAACTATATCTCCAGCAACATCGCGAAGGGCCAGGTCTTCAACAACGTCGAGGGCTATTCCAACCCGGAGATCGACAAGCTGTTCGCCGACGGCGCCGTTGCGACGCCCGACTCCAAGCGCCAGGAGATCTATGACAAGGCGCAGAAGATCCTGGTCGAGGACGTGCCGGTGGCCTGGATGCTCGAGCTGCAATTCCCGACCATCATGCGCTGCAAGGTCAAGAACCTGATCACCACGGGGATCGGGGTCAATGACGGCTTCAAGGACGCATGGCTCGAGAAGTGAGGGCTGCCCTCTTCACCTCTCCCCGCGTGCGGCAGGGCGATCGCATATGCTTTCGCGGGGACTGTCCGCGGGCTTGCTCCGCCTCTCCCGCTTGCGGGAGAGGCCGACGCGCTCGCAGAGCGCGGCGGGTGAGAGCTCTCGCCGCGCAGGGACAAACTCGGCAGATTCTCAACGGCCCCAACACGGAGGCACCCTCTCCCCAACCCTCCCCCGCAAGCGGGGGAGGGAGCCCAGTGCCGATGCCGCCGCATCGTGCACGCCATATGCGATCGCCCTGCCGCGTACGGGGAGAGGTCGAATGTGCGCATAGCGCACATTCGGGTAAGGGGGAGTCTCCGCGAGTCCAACTGCTGATACCCTCGCGGAGAGTCCCCCTCACCCCAACCCTCCCAGAGCGAGCGAAGCTCGTCTCGGCCCCACAAGCGGGGCGAGGGAGCCCACCGTCTCCGTGGCTCCAGGTCACATCACCAATATGACGCACTAGATGCTCTCCTTCGTCGCTCAGCGTGTCCTGAAGGGCGTGATCGTCCTGCTCGCGATCGTGGTCCTCAATTTCTTCCTGATCCGGCTGGCGCCCGGCGACCCCGCGGTCGTGATGGCGGGCGAGGCTGGGGCCAGCGATCAGATCTTCGTCAAGCAGCTCCGGGAGAAGTTCGGCCTCGACAAGCCGCTGCCTGAGCAGCTCTTCATCTACGTCAAGGGCGTCGTCAGCCTCGACCTCGGCTTCTCCTTCCGCCAACAGGCACCGGTTGCGAAGCTGATCGGCGAGCGGCTGCCGGCGACGCTGCTGTTGACGCTGACCGCCTTTGCGATCTCGCTGATGCTCGGCATCCTCTTCGGCACCTTCGCCGCGCGCTTTGCCGGAACCTTTCTCGACACCGGCATCACAATATTCGCGCTGATCTTCTACGCCATGCCGATCTTCTGGGTGGCGCTGATGGGTATTCTGCTGTTCTCGGTCACCTTCGACTGGCTGCCGAGCTTCGGCTACGAGACGGTCGGCGCCAACCTCACCGGCCTTACCCATGCGCTCGACGTCGCAAAGCACCTGATCATGCCGGCGATGACGCTCGGCCTGTTCTTCATGGCGACCTACACCCGCATGACGCGCGCCTCGATGCTGGAGGTGAAGCGGCTCGACTTCGTCAAGACGGCGCGTGCCAAAGGCCTCTCGGATGCCGTGATCCAGCGCCGCCACGTGCTGCGCAATGCGCTGCTGCCGGTGGTGACGCTCGCCGGCGTGCATTCCGGCACGCTGATCGGCGGCGCGGTCATCACAGAGACCGTGTTCGCCTGGCCCGGCATCGGGCGGCTGATGTACGACGCGCTGCTGCAGCGCGACTACAATCTGCTGCTCGGCGTGTTCGTGATCTGCTCCGCCATGGTCTTGATCTTCAACCTCATCACCGACCTCGTCTATCGCCTGGTCGATCCACGCATCGAATTCGCCTCATGAAACAGTTCTGGAAATCGATGTTGAAGAGCCCGAGCGGCGTCATCGGGCTCGTCATCCTCCTGCTTGCGATCTCGGTCGCGGTGTTTGGGCCGATGCTGTTCCCGAACTCGCCCTGGCGCATGGTGCAGCGGCCGTTCCTGCCGCCCTTCACGCTCGGGGCGGTGCCGCTCGGCACCGATGCGCTCGGCCGCGACGTGTTCGCCGGCATGATCTTCGGCGCACGGGTGTCGCTGCTGGTCGGCCTCGTCTCCACCCTGGTCGCACTGGTCGTCGGCGTGCCGATCGGCGCCATGGCGGGTTATTTCGGCGGCAAGGTCGACGACGCCCTGATGCGCTTCACCGAGTTCTTCCAGACCATTCCGAGCTTCGCGCTGGCGATCGTGCTGGTCGCGATCCTGCAGCCCTCGATCTATTCGATCGTCGCCTCGATCGCGGTGGTGAGCTGGCCTCCGGTCGCCCGCCTCGTGCGCGGCGAGGTGCTGTCGCTGCGCACGCGCGAATATGTCCAGGCCGCCGTGGTCACCGGCCAGAGCAACACTTGGATCATCCTGCGCGAGATCCTGCCGAACGCGCTCTCGCCCGTGATCGTGCTGGCTTCGCTGATGGTGGCGACCTCGATCCTCCTGGAATCCTCGCTGTCGTTCCTCGGCCTCGGCGATCCCAATCTGATTTCCTGGGGCTACATGGTCGGCGCCGGCCGCACCGTGATCCGACAGGCCTGGTGGATCACGGTGTTCCCCGGCGTCGCCATCCTGATCTCGGTGCTCGGCCTCAATTTGATCGGCGAAGGCCTCAACGATGCCCTCAATCCACGCCTGTCGCGGGAGGGCCGCTGACGATGACCGCCCCGCCCGCCGTCTCCATCAAGAACTTGCGGATCGCGCTGCCCAAGGGCGCCGAGCGTCCGTTCGCCGTCGACGGCGTCTCGCTCGATCTGCGGCCCGGCAAGATCGTCTGCGTTGTCGGCGAGTCCGGCAGCGGCAAGTCGATGTGCGCGCATGCACTGATGGGCCTGTTGCCGGACACGGTTTCGGTCGCCTCCGGCGAGATCCAGTTCGAAGGCCGCGACCTGCTCAAGCTCGATGACGACGGCTGGCGCGATCTGCGCGGCCGCAGGCTGGCGATGATCTTCCAGGAGCCGATGACCGCGCTCAATCCGTTGATGCGGATCGGCGACCAGATGGCGGAGATGTTCGAGGCGCACGGCTTGCTCACGCCGAAGGAACGGCGCGCGAAAGCACTCGCATTGGCACGCGAGGTCGGCCTGCCCGACCCCGAGCGGATCGTGCGCGCCTATCCGCATCAGCTCTCCGGCGGCCAGCGCCAGCGCGCCATGATCGCGATGGCGCTCGCGCTCGAGCCCGCGGTGCTGGTCGCCGACGAGCCGACGACCGCGCTCGACGTCACCACGCAGGCGCAGATCCTGAAGCTGATCCGCAACCTCCAGAGAAGCCGCAACATGGCGGTGATGTTCATCACCCATGATTTCGGCGTGGTCGCCGACATCGCCGACCAGGTCGTGGTGCTCAGGCACGGCAAGGTCGTCGAGGAAGGTCCCGCCACGGCTGTCTTCAACGAGCCGCAACACGACTACACCAAGGCATTGCTCGCCGCCGTGCCGTCGATGGATCCGCCGCCGCGAAAGCCCCTCGACGATCAGGCAAGGGCCGTCGAGGTGATCGGGCTCGACAAGACCTATGTCACGTCAGGCGGCTGGTTCCGCGAGGATCGCCGTGTCGACGCGGCGCGCGCGGTCAACTTCAACATCCTCAAGGGCGAGACGCTCGGCCTGGTCGGCGAATCCGGCTCCGGCAAATCGTCGGTGGCACGCCTGGTGATGCGCTTGATCGAGGCCGACCGCGGCACGGTGCGGATCGGCGAGACCGATCTCACCCAGCTGTCTGGTAAGGCGCTGCGCGCCGAGCGTCATCGCATCCAGATGATCTTCCAGGATCCGTTCGCCTCGCTCAATCCGCGGCGCAAGATCGGCCACATCATCGCCGACGGTCCGATCGCAGCCGGTACCGCTCCGAAGGCGGCGTTCGACCGCGCCCGCGATCTCCTCAAGATGGTGGGCTTGGACGCCGGCGCACTCGAGCGCTATCCGCATGAATTCTCCGGCGGCCAGCGCCAGCGCATCGGCATTGCCCGCGCGCTCGCGCTCGAGCCGGAGATCATCGTCGCGGACGAAGCCGTGTCCGCGCTCGACGTCTCGGTGCAGGCGCAGGTGTTGAGACTGCTGGAAGATCTCAAGGCGCGCCTCGGGCTGTCGATGCTGTTCATCACCCACGATCTGCGCGTCGCAGCCCAGATCTGCGACCGCATCGCGGTGATGCAGCGCGGCGCCATCGTCGAGCTGAAGCCCACCGCGCAGCTGTTCGCCGCGCCCGAGCATGCCTATACGCGCGAGTTGCTCGCGGCGGTGCCGGGGCGGAAAGAGCAAGCACCGGCCGCCTGAGAGGCTGGTCGGGCCGATTCGCCGGATTGCGAGATGGTTCCAAAAACTTGCACGCTGCAACAGGCGAAACATATTCGATCCAGCGGCATTTGCTTCGTGAGAATTTCCTTGCTGACGACGCAAGGACAGCTTGCTCGGCTGCTGAAGCTGCGCAACTGACATGAGGGGTTGGACGGTCTTGCAACCCAGCGCGTGAGAAACACCGGGACGTTGAGATTGCGCGGCTCGGTCACGCGCTTTTTATCCGGCCGTGATCGCCGCGCCGCTTCAAAGCCGAAGCCGGCGCCATAGATGACATTTGAATGATTAACGTCATCTCATGATGACTTAACCAGGTGAGATTCGGAGCCAACATGGGCGAAGTCATTCGATTTATCTCAAGATCCGAGCGCGAGCGAACGCGCCTCATTCAGGAGGCACGCGCCATCTACGACAGCATCTTCCCGCCGGCAGATCCGGCCGCCGAGGGGCAGGACAAACCCACGATCGGTCGCACGTTCATCGGCCGCGACGGGGGTAACGTATCGTGATCAAAATCATCGCCGTGCTTTGCAGCCTCGCCTCTCCCTCCAATTGTCACGAGCAGATCGTCACCACATCGGACTTTGCGCAAGTCTCGGTGCAGTCCTGCCTGATGGGCGCGCCGCAACTCGCCGAATGGATGAACCAGCATCCGGCCGAGCGACTGGCGGCATGGCGCTGCGTGATCGGTCAACAGACCGGCCGCGGGATCTAAGCCCGGGCGTCTGGATTCGGCGGAGTAAGCCGTTCTCGTGCCCCGGACGCAGCGCAGCGCTTCTTCAGCGGTGCGCTGCAGAGCCGGGGCCCATCGCAGCGCCGAGTCTTGCAGCCCTGGGTCCCGGCTCGCGCTTCGCGCGTCCGGGACACGCCACTAAGCCTGCTCCTCGCTGAACGCGGCCGTAGCGACGGCGAAAACCGTGTATGTCCTCGCGCACGAGCATAAAGTCGAGGAGAAGCTGGTTGCGGCCACGGTCTCGATCACGACGATGCTGTCGGTCGCGACATTGCTGATTGCGCTCTATCTGCTCTCCGGATCGGCGAGCGGCATGCGTTGATCCGGAGAGCGGCATCCACCTCGCCGAAGCGCTCTCTATCTCGTGGTGTTGCTCCAGGTGGGGACCGCGTTGGTCACGCCGACCGAGGGCCAATTGTACGAGCCGATCGACGGCGCGGTGACGGTGCCGACCGTCTGTCCGGATGACCCGTAGGGCCCCCTTGGCTGCACGGCCGACACGCCGACACCGCCATAGGTCGGCGCCACCACACCGGTGCTGTAATGCCGGCTCGACCGGACCTTCTTTGCTTCAGCCGCGAAAGGCACGGCAAGCAGTCCGGTCGTGATGAGCGCGGCGATCGCGAGTTTGATGGTTTTCATGGCTGATCCTTTCGCCCGGAGCGCGCCCCGACATGCCAACTGTTCACTCATCGGGAAATTTCCATGGGTCTCCGTTCATAACTCCGTGCGCGGGCGAAGGTGCCGGAGCGCGGGCACGCACCCGCCGCCTTCGGATGGACCCGAATCAGCGCTAGTGCATTGCGTTCAGTGACTTCCCTGGACGCAAGCAGCATGACCGGCGCCGAACTGAAGCAGCTTCGCAACGACCTCTCCGATGCTCTCGAGCGCAAGCTCAGCGCGGCCGACATGGCCAAGCTTTGCGGATTGCCGGAGAGAGGCGGCGCCGACACCATCCGGCGCTGGGAGGTCAGCGGCCCGACGCCGGAGGCGACCAAGATACTGCGCGTGCTCGCGATGGCGAGCGAGCGCTATCCGATCCTGGAGAAGTTCGACATCTTCGATCGTCATGACGTGCGCGAGGAAGACCGGCCCGCCAAGCGCGCAGCGTTCCGCGCGCAGATGCGCGATGAGGTGCTGCGACGTCTTGGTTAACAAGAGGCGCGCGCAAGTTACCGGCGATGCGCGAAGTTAAGCCTTCCTTCACCACTTCTTAAGCCGCCATTAAGCACGAAAATCATTTACCCCCCAACAAGTTAGGTTGGCCGTCGCTGTGCCACGCATGTGACAGCATTTTCGTCAAAAGCGAGCTATCTGCAAAACCAACGACGGCGCGCAAGGCGCGCCTGCCGGGGACCTTACGTGTTGGAGTTCAAGACGATGAAGAAGATTCTGTTTGCGACCGTTGCGCTGCTCGTGGTGGGCGCCGCTGCACCGGCGATCGGTGCCGATCTCGGCAACCGCAACTATTACAAGGCGCCCGCGCCGGCCTACGCCGCGCCGATCTACAACTGGACCGGCTTCTACATCGGTGCCCATCTCGGCGGCGCATTCTCCAGCGACAACAATTTCAACGGCCTCTCCACCGGCAACAACGGCAATGGCCGCTTCCTCGGCGGCGTGCAGGTCGGCGCGGACTGGCAGCTCAACCCGAACTTCGTGGTCGGCGTCGAGGGCCAGTATTCCTGGCTCTCCGGCAGCGTCGGCGCAGTGTTCCCGGGCGGCATCGCCTATACCAACGACCAGCGCGGCCTCGGCTCGATCACTGGCCGCGTCGGCTACACCTGGGGTCCCGGCCTGCTTTATGTGAAGGGCGGCTACGCCTATTCGGACAACAACGAGAAGGTGACTGTCGGCGGCGTGCCGACCGGCTTCATCATCGATGGCGATCACCGCAACGGCTACACCGTCGGCGCCGGCCTGGAATACATGTTTGCCCCGAACTGGTCGGCCAAGGCCGAGTATCAGTATTACAATTTCGGCGACGCGCACTTCACCGCGGGCCCGCTGGCCGGCACCGGCAACTTCACCACGGACGACCACACCTTCAAGGCGGGCGTCAACTACCGCTTCAACTGGGCCAGCCCGGCTGTGGCGCGCTACTGATCGGTTATCAAAACCTTATCAAGCAGAAGGGCCGGCCTCGTTGCCGGCCCTTTCTTTTTTCGTCCTGCGGAACATGCGCAAGCAATTGCGCAAATTGCGATTTTTTAACCGGTGCTGCCGATACTGCCGCCACAAACAGAAGAACATTGGGGGAATTTCAATGGCGATCCGTCTGGGCCTTGGCCGCGTCCTTGGCCGTTTCCGTCCTCGTTTCAAAATGCCGAAATGGGGCGTGCGCGGCAGCCTGTTTGCGGCCTTCGCGGTGATCGCGGGCATGGGTCTCGTGATCGCGGCCGGCGCCGGCCTGGCGCTGCAGAATCTCGGCGGACGCATGACCGAACTGAGCGGACGGGACATTCCGCGCCTGTCCGCCAGCCTGCAATTGTCGGCACTGAGTGCGAGCCTTGCGGCGCAGGGACCAGCCCTGCTTGCGGCGCAAAGCGAGGACGCCCTCAATGAACGCACCAAGAAGCTCAGGGAATTGCAGGAGCAGACGCAGCAGAAGCTCAACGAGATCATCGAGCTCGGCGGCGACAAGAGCGTCGTCTCCGGGCTGAGCGACACGATGAAGAGCATCAACGAGGCGGCTCAGAGTCTGGCGAAGGCCGCCCGCGAACGGCTCGACATCGCCGCCCTCCATGAGAAGCAATATGATGCGCTTCGCAACGCGCAGGGCGCGTTCGTCGGCGCAGCGAGCCCGGCGATGCTGGACGCGCAGACCCGGGTCAACGCCATTCTCGGTTCAGCCGACCTGTCCGCCGCGGATGCAACCGACGCCGCGCAGACCGTCGGTCAGCTCGGCAACGTCGTCGCCAGCGGCAATCTCGCCGCCGCCGACATGAGCGCGGCGCTTTCGGCGAGCACCAGCGACAAGCTCGACGACATCCAGAAGGAATTCAAGACGGCACAGGGCCGCCTGCGCTCGAACCTCGATCTGTTGCCTGACAACCAGGGCAACAAGATGTTGCGCGACACGGCGGAAAAGCTGCTCGCGCTCGGCACCGGCAAGACCGGCGTGTTCAATCTGCGCGAGAAGGAGCTCGACTCCATCGACTATGGTCAGACCATCCTTGACGAGACCCGCAAGCTCAACGTCGGCCTCGGTATCAGCGTGCAGCAGCTCGTCGATGGCGTGCAGAAGGAGACCAACGCCTCGACCTTCCAGGCGCGGCAGGAGACTTCGCTCGCCACAACAGTCATGCTGGCGCTGGGCGCGTTGATGCTGGTCGGCTCGGCGCTGTTCGTCTGGCTCTATGTCGGCCGCAACATCCTGCGCCGGATCGGCTCCTTGCATCAGTCGATGCAGCTGTTGGCGAACGGCGATCTCGAAACCGAGATCTACCGCTCGAAGAACCACAATGACGAGATCTCGGTGATGGCGAACACGCTGCAAGTGTTCCGGGAAAGCATGATCGAGACCCGTGCGCTGACGAACGAGCAGGACAAGGACCGTATCGCCAAGGCCGAGCGTGCCGCGCGCATGGAAGCGAAGATCGCCGAATTCGAAAGCACGGTGCGCTCCGCGCTCGACAATCTGGCGCAGTCGGCCAATTCGATGCAATCGACCGCGCAGAGCATGTCGAACACCGCCGACCAGTCCAACGCGCTGGTGAACGCGGTCGCCTCCGCCGCGGAGGAAACGTCGGTCAACGTGCAGACCGTGTCGGCCGGCACCGAGCAGCTGTCCTCCTCGATCCAGGAGATCAGCCGCCAGGTCGTGACCTCCGCCGAGATCGCCAAGAAGGCCGTCGATGAAGCGGGATCGACCGACGCCACCGTGCAGAGCCTCGCCGACAGCGCGAGCCGCATCAGCGTCGTCGTCGACCTGATCCAGACCATCGCCTCGCAGACCAATCTGCTCGCGCTCAACGCCACCATCGAGGCGGCGCGCGCAGGCGAGGCCGGCCGCGGCTTCGCGGTGGTCGCCTCCGAGGTGAAGAGCCTGGCGAGCCAGACCGCCAGGGCGACGGAAGAGATCCGTACCCAGATTGCCGGCATGCAGGAGATCACGACCTCTGCGGTCGGCGCCATCCAGGGCATCGGCCGGATCATCGGCGAGATCGACGACGTCACCACGACGATCGCAGCCGCGGTCGAGGAGCAGGGCGCTGCGACGCGCGAGATCGCCCGCAACATCCAGCATGCCGCCGGCGGCACCAGCGAGGTCTCCAGCAACATCGTCGGCGTCTCCACCGCGTCCGCCGAAGCCGGCGCCGCGGCCACCGAAGTGCTGAGCGCCTCGGACGCGCTGCGGCGCGAGGCCGATATGCTGCGCGGGGAGATCGACGCGTTCCTCAACGACATGCGGGCGGCGTAAGATGCTGAACCAGTAGCCCGGATGGAGCGTAATCCGGGCTGCGGAAAACCGCCCGGTATGCCGGCCATGCGGAGACCCCGGCTCGGCCTTTTTCGGCTGGCGCCCCGCTCGCGCTGGGTTTAAGCGGTTAGCATGAGCTCAAAAACCGATACCGCACAGTCCTCGGCCGAGGCCCTGCGCTACCCCTGGGAACAGCACCCCGGCCCCGAACAGGTCGTCGAGGTGCGGCCCGGCGTGTTGTGGGCACGGTTGAAGCTGCCGTTCCGCCTCAACCACGTGAACATCTATCTGCTCGCCGAAGGCGACGGCTATGCCATGATCGATGCCGGCTTCGGCAACGAGGAGACGATCGAGGCCTGGACCAAGCTGTTCGATGGACCGCTGAAGGGCGTCAACATCACGCGCCTGATCGTCACCCACTCCCACCCCGACCATGTCGGTCTCGCCGGGTGGATCGTCGAGCGTTTCAGCTGCCCGCTGGTGATGTCGCAGGTCGAATATCTACAATCGGTCTATCACCAGAACCGCGGCACCGAGGAGCGGCGTGAGGCGCAGCGGCTGTTCTTCCGCCGCCATGGCATGGACGAGTCGCTCACTGAAAAGCTGCTCGGCCGCGGTCAGGACTATCTCAAGCGCGTCTCGGTGCTGCCGCCGTCCTACCGCCGCATCTCGCATGGCGACGACGTCGTGATCGGCACGCGCCGCTTCAAGGTAATCACCGGCGGCGGCCACGCGCTCGACCAGGTGATGCTGTATTGCGCCGACGACAAGCTGTTCCTCTCCGCCGACCAGGTGCTGAGCAAGATCTCGCCGAATGTCAGCGTCTGGGCGGTCGAGCCCGACCAGAACTCGCTCGGCGAATATCTCGCCTCGCTCGCCAGCCTCACCACGACGCTTCCCTACGACGTGCTGGTGCTGCCCGGCCACGGCGTGCCGTTCTACGGATTGAAGACCCGCATCAAGCAGCTCGCCGACCACCACGAGGAGCGCTGCCGCCTGATCGCGGAAGCCTGCCGCGAGGTGCCGCAAACCTCCCGCGCCTTGGTGCCTGTCGTGTTCAACAAGCACGTCCTGGACGAGCACCAGATGGGTTTTGCCGCCGGCGAGCTGGTCGCCCACGTCAACTACATGATCGTCGAGGGCCGGCTGACGGCCGAGATGCAAGACGGCGTGCTGCAGTTTCGGACGACGTGAGCGGCTCTTCGCCTCTCCCCGCGTACGGGGAGAGGGAGCGCACCGTTGCCGCGGCAGCACCTCACTTCATATTCGCGATCGCGTGCAGCGCCGCGATGTAGCCGAACGGGCCGAGCCCGCAGATCACGCCGGTCGCCACGTACGAGATCTTCGAGTGGCGATGATATTCGTCGCGGGCGTGGATGTTGGAGATGTGCACCTCCAGCACCGGGCCCTCGAATGTCTTGATCGCGTCCAGGATCGAGACCGAGGTGAAGGAGAGACCGGCCGGGTTGATGACGATGGCATCGGCGTCCTGCCGCGCCGACTGGATCAGATCGACGAGCACGCCCTCATGGTTGGACTGGTGGAAGGCAAGCTTGAGGCCGAGCTTGGCGGCGGCGTCCTCGCAGCTCGCGTTGACCTCTGCGAGCGTCGTCGTGCCGTAGATGTGCGGCTCGCGGATGCCGAGCATATTGAGGTTGGGGCCGTTGAGGATCATCACGCGCTTCATCGCGGCTTCCTTTCGCATGGGCTGTCCGACCGAACGCTGCCCCAGCCGGGCAAGGCCATGGCGTCGGCGCGACCAGTTCCGCCATCATGGACGGAGGCGGGCCATGGACAAAATGTCCACGGCTGCCCCTGCCTTCCCGGCAACCCCGGTCCCGACCGGCAGGTCCGTGTTAGGCGCTTGATCCAAATCAACAATCGCCGCCGGACCGGCGGTTATCAATTGGCACGCTCGCCTTGCCTCTAAGGTGTCCTGGCGCATAGACATTGGAGCTGGAAAAGCTCTAAAAATGAGCGGCCGTCATGGCCGGGCTCCGTTGCAGGTTTGCCGATGGATTACAATCAGTTCTTCGATTCCGCGCTCGATCGTCTCCACACCGAGCGGCGCTATCGCGTGTTCGCCGACCTCGAACGCACGGCCGGCCGGTTCCCGCATGCAGTCTGGCACTCGCCCAAGGGCAAGCGCGACGTCGTGATCTGGTGCTCCAACGACTATCTCGGCATGGGCCAGCACCCGAAGGTGGTCGGCGCCATGGTCGAGACCGCCACGCGCGTCGGCACCGGCGCCGGCGGCACCCGCAACATCGCCGGCACGCACCATCCGCTGGTCCAGCTCGAAGCCGAGCTCGCCGATCTCCACGGCAAGGAAGCCGCACTGCTGTTCACCTCGGGCTATGTCTCGAACCAGACCGGCATCCCGACCATCGCAAAACTCATTCCGAACTGCCTGATCCTGTCGGACGAGCTCAACCACAATTCGATGATCGAGGGCATCCGCCAGTCCGGCTGCGAGCGGGTCGTATTCCGCCACAACGATCTTGCGCATCTCGAAGAGCTGTTGAAAGCGGCCGGCCCCAATCGGCCGAAGCTGATCGTCTGCGAGAGCCTCTATTCCATGGACGGCGATGTCGCGCCGCTCGCCAAGATCTGCGATCTCGCCGAGACGTATGGCGCGATGACCTATGTCGACGAAGTCCATGCCGTCGGCATGTACGGTCCGCGCGGCGGCGGCATTGCCGAGCGTGACGGCGTCATGCATCGCATCGACATTCTCGAGGGCACGCTGGCCAAGGCGTTCGGCTGCCTCGGCGGCTACATCGCCGCCAATGGCCAGATCATCGACGCCGTGCGCTCCTATGCGCCGGGCTTCATCTTCACCACCGCGCTGCCGCCGGCGGTCTGCTCGGCCGCAACCGCCGCGATCAGACACCTGAAGACGTCGAGCTGGGAGCGCGAGCGCCACCAGGACCGCGCCGCCCGCGTCAAGGCGATCCTCAATGCCGCCGGCCTGCCGGTGATGTCGAGCGACACCCATATCGTGCCGCTGTTCGTCGGCGATCCCGAGAAGTGCAAGCAGGCCTCCGATCTCCTGCTCGAAGAGCACGGGATCTACATCCAGCCGATCAACTATCCGACCGTCGCCAAGGGCTCCGAGCGCCTGCGCATCACCCCCTCGCCCTATCACGACGACGGCCTGATCGATCAGCTCGCCGAAGCGCTGCTGCAAGTGTGGGACCGCCTCGGCCTGCCGCTGCGCGAGAAGTCGCTGGCGGCGGAGTAGGTCTTTCTTACCCTCCCCTGGAGGGCAGGGCGATCGCATATGGCTTGCACGATGCTGCTGCATCGGCAGTGCGCTCCCTCCCCCGCTTGCGGGGGAGGGTTGGCGAGAGGGGTGTCTCCGCGTTGGGGTTGTCGAGAATTTGCCGAGCATATCCCAGCGCGGCGAGAGCCCTCACCCGCCGCGCGCGGGACGATGCTTCGCATCGCCCGGGGCGCGTCGGCCTCTCCCGCAAGCGGGAGAGGCGGAGCAAGCCCGCGGACAGTCCCCGTGAAAGCATATGCGATCGCCCTGCCCTGGAAGGGGAGGTGCTTAACGACGCCTCCAGTTCCCGCCCCCGCCGGGCATTTCGCTGTCGCCTACACCCGTCCAACGCGCTAGGTTTACAGGGAAAATGAGAGCGGGCGCGGCCAGCGCCCAGGGAGAAGCGCGCTCGCCATGCTGCACGACTGGGGCGTGATCGCCGCCGCCTTCGGCTATATCGGCTTCCTGTTCCTGGTGGCGAGCCATGGCGACCGCCGCTCGCCGGCCGGACGCGGCCGTGCCTCCGGGCTGATCTACCCGCTGTCGCTGGCGATCTACTGTACCTCATGGACCTTCTTCGGCTCGGTCGGCTTCGCCACCCGCACCTCGACCGACTTCCTCGCGATCTATGTCGGCCCGATCCTCATGATCGGGCTCGGCGCCGGCGTGCTCCGCCGCGTGATCCAGCTCGCGAAAGCCCAAAACATCACCTCGATCGCAGACTTCATCGGCGCCCGCTACGGCAAGAACCAGGCCGTGGCGGCGACCGTCGCGCTGATCGCGATCATCGGCTCGGTGCCCTATATCGCGCTCCAGCTCAAGGCGGTCGCCTCCTCGCTCGGAACGATCCTGAGCGAAGACCAGGCCTTCTCCCACATCCCGATCCTCGGCGACGTGGCGCTGATGGTGACGCTGGCGATGGCGGCCTTCGCCGTGCTGTTCGGCACGCGGCAGACCGACGCCACCGAGCACCAGCACGGCCTGATGCTGGCGATCGCCACCGAGTCCATCGTCAAGCTGGTCGCCTTCCTCGCTGCCGGCGTCTTCGTCACCTTCTGGATGTTTTCACCGCAAGAATTGATCGAGAGCGCCATGAAGACGCCGGAGGCGGTGCGCGCGATCAACTATTCCCCATCGATCGGCAACTTCCTGACCATGACGTTGCTGTCGCTGTGCGCGATCATGCTGCTGCCGCGCCAGTTTCACGTCAGCGTGGTGGAGAATTCCTCGGACGCCGAGGTCGGCCGCGCGCGCTGGCTGTTTCCGCTCTACCTCGTCGCCATCAATCTGTTCGTGATCCCGATCGCGCTCGCCGGCCTCGTGACCTTCCCCTTCGGCACCGCCGATCCTGACATGTACGTGCTGGCCCTGCCGATGAAGGGAGGTGCGAATCTGCTCAGCGGTGCTGTCTTCGTCGGCGGACTGTCGGCGGCGACTGCGATGGTGATCGTCGAATGCGTCGCGCTCTCCATCATGGTCTCGAACGACCTCGTGGTGCCCCTGGTGCTGCAACGTCGGCCGGAGGGGCGCACCGGCGGTGCCGATTTCAGCAACTTCCTGCTGCGCTCGCGGCGGCTCGCGATCTTCGCCATCATGGTGATGGCCTATTTCTATTATCGCGCGCTCGGCAATACCCAGCTCGCGGCCATCGGTCTGCTCTCCTTTGCGGCCATCGCTCAGCTCGCCCCGAGCTTCTTCGGCGGGCTGCTCTGGCGGCGCGCGACCGCACGCGGCGCCATCGGCGGCATGCTGGTGGGCTTTGCGGTGTGGCTCTACACGCTGTTCATCCCGAGCTTCATGGATTCCTCGACGTCAGGCATCCTGCTGCTCCAGCACGGCCCGTTCGGCATCGAGGCGCTGCGGCCTCAGGCGCTGTTCGGCGCCGACCTGCCGCCCCTGATGCACGGCGTCATCTGGTCGCTGTCGCTCAACATCCTGACCTATGTGCTGCTGTCGCTGGCGCGCCGGCCGTCCTCCATCGAGCTGCTGCAGGCCGATCTGTTCGTGCCCAATACGCTCGCACCGATCTCCCCGAGCTTCCGCCGCTGGCGCACCACCGTCACCGTGCAGGACATCCAGACCACGGTGGCGCAGTATCTCGGCCCCGACCGCGCACGGCACTCCTTCGAGGCCTTCTCGGCGCGGCGAAACGTGCGGCTGGAGCCAGGAGCACCTGCCGATTTCGAGCTGTTGCAACACGCCGAGCACCTGATTGCCTCCTCGATCGGCGCGGCCTCGTCCCGCCTCGTGATGTCGCTGCTGCTGCGCAAGCGGACGGTCTCCGCCAAAGCCGCACTGAAGCTGCTCGACGACTCGCACGCGGCGCTGCATTTCAACCGCGAGATCCTCCAGACTGCGCTCAACCATGTGCGCCAGGGCATCGCCGTGTTCGATGCCGATCTGCAACTGATCTGCTCCAACCGGCAGTTCGGCGACCTCCTCAATGTGCCACCGCATTTCATCCAGTTCGGCACGCCCTTGCGCGAAATCCTGGAATTCATCGGCCTCGGTGATCCGGACGATCCGCTCGGACGCGAGGCCCTGCTGGAGCGGCGCCTTGCCGCCTACACCACCGACAGCGAGCCTTATCTCGAACGCCTGCCGGAACGCCACATGGTGATTGAAGTGCTCACCAACCGCATGCCCGGCGGCGGCTTCGTCATCACCTTCACCGATGTCACGCCCACCTTCGAAGCCGCGGAAGCGCTGGAGCGCGCCAATGCGACGCTGGAAAAGCGCGTGCGCGATCGCACCGAGGAGCTGACGCGGCTGAACTCCGAACTGGCCCTGGCCAAGAGCGCGGCGGAAGATGCCAGCATCTCCAAGACGCGTTTCCTCGCCGCCGCCAGCCACGACATTCTCCAGCCGCTGAACGCGGCGCGGCTCTATGTCACCAGCCTGGTCGAGCGCCAGCACAATGGCGAAGAGACGCGGCTGGTCGAGAACATCGACGAATCGCTGCAGGCGATCGAGGAGATCCTCGGTGCGCTGCTCGACATCTCCAGGCTCGATGCCGGCGCGATGACGACCTCGATATCGAGCTTCAAGATGGCCGATCTGATGCGCTCGCTGGAGATCGAGTTCGCGCCGATCGCGCGCGCCAAGGGCCTGGAGCTCGCCTTCGTGCCCTGCTCGCTCCCGGTCAAGTCGGACCGCCTCCTGCTGCGGCGGCTGCTCCAGAACCTGATCTCGAACGCGATCAAGTACACCCCACGCGGCCGCGTGCTGGTCGGCTGTCGCCGCCACGGCGCCTCGCTGAAGATCTGCGTCTATGACACCGGGGTCGGCATCCCCCCGGTCAAGCGCGGCGAGATCTTCAAGGAATTCCATCGCCTGGAGCAGGGTGCGCGGATCGCGCGCGGCCTGGGGCTGGGATTATCCATCGTCGAGCGGCTGGCACGCGTGCTCAATCACGGCATCGCCATCGAGGCCAATGCCAGCGGCGGCTCGGTATTCTCCGTGACGGTGCCGACGGCGAAGGCTGTCACCCACACCGCGGCCGTGACCAGCGCAACGCCGCTGGCGCGCACGCCGATCTCGGGAGCGCTGATCGTCTGCATCGAGAACGAGGCGGCGATCCTCGACGGCATGCGCACGCTGCTCAAGGCCTGGGATGCCGAGGTGATCGCGGTCGCCGACCCCGAGGGGGCGATCGCCGCGATCGAGACCGCCGGAAGACGCGTCACCGGCCTGCTGGTCGACTATCACCTCGATCGCGGCAACGGCATCGCCGCCATCCGCGAGATCCGCCGCCGCTTCGGCGACACCATCCCCGCGATCCTGATCACCGCCGATCGCAGTCCCGCCGTGCAGGTCGCCGCGCGGGACGAGAAGATCGCGGTGCTCAACAAGCCGGTGAAGCCGGCCTCGCTCCGCGCCCTGCTCGGGCAGTGGCGCACGCAGCAGATGGTGGCGGCGGAGTGAGGTGCGCTGCTCTGCTCTCTCCACATCGTCATTGCGAGCCAACGGGTCCGCGCAAAGCGCGGCCCGATGACAGGCTCCGCGAAGCAATCCAGAATCCCTCCGCGGAGAACAGTCTGGATTGCTTCGCTGCGCTCGCAATGACGGAGCAACCGCTGTCGTCCTCAAACCGGCATCTCGTTCGCAAGGCACACATTCGCCTTCTCGCGGCGCGTTTCGCCCGAGTTTTGTGCTTCTCGTCACGCCCTCCTGGAGAAAGGGCGCAGGGAAGGCCGGGTGCCGGCTGGCACCCGCGGTCCGCTGCGCGAAATGCACACGCAGGAAGAACCGCACAGCAGCATACAGGTGGAGCCGAACACACGGCCTTCCCTGCGCGATGGTCGGACGGCTTATGCCGTGCTCTCCCGGGAGCCGAGTTCCCTCTGGCCTCCCTCGCCCTCACGAAAGTCACCGGCACCGCGCCGGTTGGCGCAGATGCCGCATCCGCAAGCGCTTGACCGTAGCAACGACGGCCAGGACCACACGGTTTTGCCGTTACGCACTAGGGCCGTTCGTACAACGCGGCTTGCGAGACGCTCACGGGGCTCGGCTCAATCCATCACCCCGCCCTGCGTCTCCCATCCGCGACGGCGCCATGCGTCCACCGCAGCCCGATCCGCGGCTCGTGACGACGTACGACCGCCCCTTTTCGCTGGATCAGGATGGGCGACACATACGACAAATCCGAATTTCGGTAAAGGGGAATATCTTGGTGAAGGCGGATTGACCTATCCTTTGCTGTTTTGCCCGCAGGCAACCCAAGACCTTGGGTGACGCTAGGCCGCGGACTAACACAGATGCTTCAAAAAACGCCACCCGATGTCCGCTCATCCTGCAACACCGTCGCCGAATCGGGCATCGTCGGACTTCCGGGTCGGGCCAGAAGGCGACATCCCAGGCATAGTCTGCTATGAAAGAGGACAGCGGGGACTGGCCATAGGAATGGTCGTGAAGACGTATATTCGTGCCGAGATTTCGAGGTGGATTTCTGACGATTTTCCTGGGTTCGTGGAATGCCGGTTCGCCGATAGGTCGGGCGCGGAATGGGTGATTGTAGGGAAGGCGCCGGTTCTGTGTGATGGAGACCTCCGGTCCGACAGCCAATTTCCTCGGCCCATTCTTATTGCATGCGAAGTCATAGCGAGACGACAAGATGGTGCTGGGCGCCAAATCGTTGACATCACTATTGAGGCCCCTTGGGGCATATCAGCGTCAGATGGTACGACCAGCTTCCAACTGTACGCTGAGCAGCTGCAATCTGGACCCGAATAGCACCTAGCAGCCTTCGTCCGGTTCGGGTCAGTCGCGACTGTTGGGCCCCACCTGTCGAGGTCCGCTTTACCTCCTGCTTCGGAAGCGGAAGTCGCTCATGGCCAACAGACCCGCTGGGCCGGGAGCGGACATGCCGCAGCGGCGACTACTTTGGCTGCCAACGAACCAGCATCTCGGGCTTCGACGTTTCGCCGACCGGCCAGATGTGCAGCTCATATCGGTCGTTCCCTTGAAGCGCATTCACACTTGCAAGCCCAAACGAGAAGAATGCTGCACCATGAAATCCGGGTGAGACGGCAATTGGATAGGCTTCCCGCCAATAGTCAGAGCAGCCTGCGACTATCAACCGACCATCCGTTGTGAACAGTCCGGCCTTCACGGCGTGGTCGGAGCGCGCAACCTGATCTGTCAGATCGGGAGCAGCGTCGTGCGAGACCACGCGGATTGGCACTGTTGTGTTTCGTTCGGTAGCGAAACCCAAAATGCGTTCGCACGCGATGAAGCGGTCTGCCAGCACGCTCGGCGCCTTCCAGGCATCCGACCAATCATCGCTCACCTTGGGATCAGCGAGGTAGACCTGGAAATAGTCTGCGAATATTTGCAGCTCGGTGTCCGCACCCATATCCCGCGCTCCGATCAAAGCCTTCAATAAACGCTGTGAAGAGAGCCCGCAACGGTGGCAAGGTCGGCTTAGGGTCAAAACCCGGCGAAGCATGAACGCGCCGAATCAGTCCGCTTCGCTCTCAAGACCGGACATCGGCGAGTAAGCGAGCAAGCGCCTTACCCCGTCGGCGTGCCCTGCTTCCATTGGCCACCGGCGATCTTCGCGGCCGCAATCACCGCCTGCGTCCGGCTCTCGACGCCGAGCTTCTGCAGGATCGCCGAGACATGGGCCTTGATGGTGGCCTCGGAGACGCCGAGCTCGTAGGCGATCTGCTTGTTGAGAAGACCTTCCGACAGCATCATCAGGACCCGAACCTGCTGCGGCGTCAGCGTCACCAGGCGGTCGCGCAGGCGGGTCATGTCGGGGTCGGCGGCGGCGGACAGATCTGTATCGGCGGGAACCCAGATGTCGCCTTCCATCACCTTGAGGATGGCGTCACGCAGGGTCTCGACCCCGAACCGCTTGGGGATGAAGCCGGACGCGCCGAAATCCAGCGAGCGGCGGATCGTGGCGCTGTCGTCGGAGGCCGAGACGATCACGACCGGAATCGCCGGATATTGCGCGCGCAAATAGATCAGGCCGGAAAAGCCGGAGATCCCGGGCATCGAGAGATCGAGCAGGACCAGGTCGACCTCGGAGGTCTGTTCCAGGAGCTTGGTCAGATCCTCGAAGGAGCCGGCCTCGTCGATCCTGGCTGCGGTCAGAACGCCGGCCACCGCCTGCCGCAGCGCATCGCGGAACAGCGGATGGTCATCAGCGATGACGAGGTGGGTGTTTGCAGGGGATGTTGCAGTCATCTGTTCCGCACGCCGACGAGAGATCGGGAAAGCATACCAACTCGTTGCTGATCAAACAGCAATTTGCAATTGTTCACTGTCTGGACCGGTCTTGCAAGGCAACCTTCCGCCCCTGGTCGCGAGGCAGTTAATGCAGGCGTGAACCGGCTGATGCTGCAGCGCAAAAAAAAGACCGGCGGATCTCCTCAATCCCTGAACAGAAGGTCTCGGGTCAAGTCATCAATCATGGTGACCGCTTCAAGCGCTGCCCTCAATCGCTCGCGGTCGGGGGCCGACAATCGCTTTACCAAGACCGCATTGGAGGGCGGCGTTCCCTGCGCCACATCCACGATCTGTTGCGCCACGATCAGCTCCAGAAAGACGCCATGGGCCTCGTCGAGCGCATCGAGATCGGTCTCGCCGCGGCCAACCACGGCCTTCACGCCGGCGAGTCGCTGCGGTGTCGACCGGCCCATTACATGGTAGCGGATTGCCATCGCACGCGCTGCAGCGACCAGGCCGAACAGTCCGGCTGCCTTCAGGTCGATACGGCCGCCTTCGGTGCGGATGCCACCGAAGAATTTCAGGCTCCTGGGGACGCTGATCCCATCGACCAGAAGCTTGGCGAATGCGACCTGCCCCTCGGCTGCCGCGAAGGCAGCCTGCCTGACGGAGACGGCAAGGCTGCCGTCGCCGTGAACGGCCCGCAGGTCGAAGAAGATATCCACCGACAGCAGATCCTTTGGATTGGCGCGCCAGACCCAGTGTTCGATGCGGTCCCGCCAGGTCGCTACCGAGCCGCGCCAGGGCGGGTTTTTCGCCATGACGCCACCCCTGCAATACGGCACACCGGCCTCATGCAGAATATCTGCGACGTGCGCTCCGAACGCCGCAAACCAGCGATCCTCGTCGCCTCCCGGTTCGCCTCGCTCGAAAATCACGGCATTGTCCTGATCCAACGCCAGCAGGCTTTCGCCGCGTCCGGCAGACCCGAGCACGACCAGCGTGTATGGCGACGGGGGGGCGCCCTCGCCGCGCTCCCGCATGAGCCGCTCGGCAATCACAGCGGCCTGACGGGTGAGGGCGCAGAGTTCGCTGGAAATCACGTCCGCAATCTGACGGCCGGACAATGCTTCCGCAAAAAGCACCTCCGCGACCCGCGGCAGCTTCGCCCAGGCAACCGCCAGCGCGTGCGTGTCCGAGGCATCCTCGATCTCGTCCCCGAGCGATATGGCCTCCCCTGCCCGCAGACGCAGCAGGTCCCGCGCGGACAACGCACCGACCACGCGGCCGGCCTCATCGACAACGCCTAGATGACGGGTCTTGAGGCGATTCATCCGGCCAATCGCGCGATAGACAAGCGCGTCCTCAGCAACCGACGCCAGCGGCTTGCTCATGATCCGGTGCACCGGCAGCTCGAGCGCTGGGGCACCGAGGCTGGCGATCGCCCGCAGCACGTCGCGCTCGGTGACGATTCCCGCCTCGACGGCCTTGACGTCATCCGCGGCCGCATCCGGCGCGCTGATGTACACAGCCGATATTCTCTCGCTCGTCATTCGCGACAGGGCACCGCTTACCGAAACATCCGCCCCGACGAAAATGGCCGGAGACCGCATGATGTCGCGGTTGCGGTGACGGTAGGCATAGGCGTCAAACCGCTTCAGCGCTTGTTCTGCATCGATGCGGGCCGTCGCTTCGACCGCCTCGATCCAGCCCATCCGCACCTGATCATCGAGCACGGCAGTGAGCGCACGACAGGACCGCTCGGCTTGAGCAAGGGTACGGATACCATGCTCCCGCAGCCTCGGCAGCAGCGCCAGGAATACCCGTGCCGTCGTGATCGCATCGCCGAGGGCGGAGTGCCGACCGACCACGTCGATGCCAAGCCAGGTCGCCAGGTTCTCCAGCTCATATCCGCCCAGTTCCGGCGCAACGATCTCTGCGAGCAGCCTGGTATCGAGCGTTCGAGGCCGGGACCATGGCAATCCCGCCAGATCGCATTCGCGCTTCAGGACCGCGAGATCGAAACCGATCATGTGCCCGATGACGACAGTCCGGCCGAGGAACGCTTCGAAACGCGGCCAGATATCTGCGAACAGCGGCGATTCAGCGACCGTGGCATCGTCGATGCCGTGAATGCGCGTCGTCTCGGGGGGGATCGGTTGATCGGGCGGCCGCAGCAATTGAACAAACGAACCGCCATCGACCAGCTTGCCGGCCGACAGACGGACGCCGGCAAGCTCGATCACCCGTGCCTTGCGTGGGTCGAGCCCGGTGGTTTCGGCATCGATGACAACGGCGTCGAGCGACAAAAGCGGGGCAGCACCACTCGTCCTTTCCATTGTCCTCCCCTCGGAAAGCCGGACGTGCGATGCCGGCCGACAACCGGGCACCGGCAGAGGCCGGGCGGTCCTACTCCAGCAGCGTGTTGGTCACCGCAGCCGCATCGATGCGATCAACCAATTCGTCGTGGATGTTGCAAAGACTGACACGCAGGTAGTTGCGCGTCGTCTCGAAATCCCGTCCGCGCAGCTTTTCGTGGATCGGCATCATGGCAAAATAGGACTCCGCCAGCGGCTCGGGAATGTCCATCACGCGCTTGGGCGCATGCCCGCCGGCGAGGTCGAGCCGATGCTCCAGCTCGCGCCGCGCCTGCAGCCAGGCGACCTCGCCAATCGACGGCGGCACTGGATAGCGATCAAAAACCGAAAGGACGACGAGGATCATCTGGTCGAGAACCGCCCTGCGCTGCATCCCGGCGTGTGGGCGCAACACCCCATCGACCATCTCGCCGACCATCGCAAGCCCAAGCGGATAGGCCTGCCAGCGCGCATATTCGACCGCCTTTGCAAACCCTTCCTCGGCAAACAGGACCTTGGCGTAATGGCCGGCGCGGGCGCGCGAGTATTCGTAGATACCTTTCTGCGCGATGAACGCAGATTGTGCGTCGATGAAATCCGCGAGCTCCTGCCGCGTGCGAATCGGTGGACGGGGACGAAACAACTTTTCGAACAGCTTCATTGCAGCCTTTTCCTGCCAGACGGGCCGGGTCACTTTCGCCCCTCAGCCCGCATCTGCAAAGCTCCATGTTCAGTGCGGCGTAGCCGTTAGCAGGCGCAACAAATTTTCCCGACAAAAGTATAATAAGCGGTTGCCACCTACGGTGTTAGCCTCGCGCTACTTCCAAATTGGCATAAGACCAGTTGAAGCAGCGGCGCGGGGGACGCCGCATTGATGGGATTGCAGTCCCTCGATCTTTAATCCCGGCGCATTTGCGGACCGGGTTTTTAGGGAGGATTTGCAACCAATGACCGACCAGACAAACCTGAAAGAAAGAGAGGTAGCGCACTGGGCGAAGACCTCGCGCCTAATGTTCACGCATCTCGCCATCTGGTTCTTCTTCGGCTTCATCATCCACATGTTCGTGGTGCCGCTCAACAGGATCATCATCCCGGTCCTCGGTTTCCCGCTTGGCTTCTATATGGCGGCGCAGGGATCGCTCATTGTGTTCGTGGTGATGCTGTTCATGTTTGCGAAGCAGCAGGACAAGATCGACCGCGAATTCGATTTCGCTGAGGACGATTGAGGGGGGAAGAGACCATGGCTACTCAAGCCGCTACGAGCAGCTCGGACTTCATCAAGAATCTGGGCAAGATGTATGGCACCTACACAGGTGGGTTCCTCGCATTCATCCTGTTCCTCGCAATTCTCGAGCAGGTCGGCGTTCCCAACAGGATCCTCGGCTACCTGTTCGTGTTTTTTACACTCGCGGTCTACGCCATCATCGGGGTCATGACGCGAACCGCACAGGTCTCGGAGTATTACGTCGCCGGCCGGCGCGTCCCTGCTTTCTACAACGGCATGGCGACGGGCGCCGACTGGATGTCAGCGGCATCGTTCGTCGGCATGGCGGGCACACTGTTCTTGCTTGGCTATGACGGCCTCGCCTGGGTGCTTGGCTGGACTGGCGGGTTTGTGCTGGTGTCCATCCTGATTGGGCCCTACCTGCGCAAGTTCGGTGCCTATACGGTGCCCGACTTCCTGTCCTTCCGTTACGGCGGCAATTTTGCGCGATTTCTCGGCGTGATCGTGCTGGTTGCCTGCTCCTTCACCTATGTCACGGCGCAGATTTACGGCACCGGCCTTATTGCATCGCGATTCCTCGGCATGCAGTTCGAAGTCGCGGTATTCGCGGGGCTGGTCGGAATCCTGCTCTGCGCCATGTTGGGTGGTATGCGGGCGGTTACCTGGACGCAGATCGCGCAATACGTCGTGCTGATCATAGCCTATCTGACACCGATCGTGATCCTGTCCATCAAGAAATATGGAATTCCGATCCCGGAACTCACCTACGGACAGGCAATCGCGGATATCACCGCGCGAGAGCAGCAAATGCTGGCGACGGGTCTGGCGACAGCCGCGGCGCTCAAGCCGCATATCCAGCCCTTCATCAACTATAGCCCGCTCAACTTCTTCGCGATCATCATGTGCATGATGGTCGGCACGGCTTCGCTGCCGCATATCCTCATGCGCTATTTCACCACCCCGTCGGTGCGTGAGGCGCGCCAATCCGTGGCGTGGTCGCTGTTGTTCATCTTCCTGCTGTACTTCTCGGCGCCAGCCTACGCGGCGTTCTCGAAGCTGGAAGTCTATACCAACATCATCGGCAGGGACCTGTCGGCCATTCGTCCATGGCTGTTCACTTGGGGCGAACTCGGGCTGATCCAAATCTGCGGCAAGAACGCCACCAATATCGATGCCATCATTGCGGCCTGCAAGGCGGTCGCCGGACATCCCGGCGTCGTGAGGCTGCAGGACTTCGTCATCAATACGGACGTGATCGTGCTTTCCACGCCGGAAATCGCGGGCCTTCCGTATGTGATTTCGGGTCTCGTGGCGGCCGGAGGTCTCGCCGCAGCGTTGTCCACCGCTGACGGGCTGCTGCTCGCCATCGCGAACGCGCTGTCGCATGACATCTACTACAAGATGATCGACCCGAACGCGCCGACCATGCGCCGTCTCACGGTGGCGCGCGCTCTTCTGGTGGGCGTCGCCGTGATCGCGGCCGCGACGGCCGCCACCAAGCCTGCGGACATCCTGGCCATGGTCGGCTGGGCGTTCTCGCTTGCAATGGCGGGCAATTTCCCGGCGCTCGTGATGGGCGTCTGGTGGAAACGCACGACGGCGGCCGGTGCGATCTGCGGCATCATCGCCGGCTTCGGCCTGTGCCTGTTCTACCTGGTGACGACCCGGTATTTCCCGGGTGCCGGCGTCAAATATTTCGGCATGACGTCACTGACCAACCCGCTGACAGGAGCGCCGCTGGTCGATATTGCCAAAGCCATGGCGCTGCCCAACGCGATGGAGAGCTTCCCGACGCTCGCGCACCCGCTGGCCAACAAGGTCGGCTGGTTCGACCTTACCAACATCGCCTGCGGACTCCTCGGGGCACCGCTCGGCTTCCTCGTCATCTATATCGTCAGCAAGCTCGGCCGGGAGCCGTCAAGGGAAATGCAGGCCTATGTTGATGACATCAGGAGGCCGCGAGGCAGAACGGTGCTTGAGGAAAAGACCACCTGAGGTATCGCAGCACTTCATTATCGGCAGATGGGGCCCCTCGGGCCCCATCTTTGTTTGCCGCGCAACGTCTGTCTTGTCGGGACACGCGCCCCTTGCCATTGTCGTGCAAGAGGCAGGTTGCGAAGATTGAGCTGCCCGGCTGCGAGGGGAAACGTCCTTTGGATACCGCAACGTCACTTGCTTCGTATTGGTACTTTCATCTGCCCAATTTCCTGCTCGCGGCATTGATGTACACATTGCTTGGCCGCGTCCTGCTTGGTCTGATGGTCGATGCGGACTCGCCGAACTACATCTGGCGATTCTTTTGTCGAATCACCGATCCCGTCGTAGCGGTCGTCGCAGTTGTGACACCGAAGGCAACCCCACCGGTGGTGCTGTGGCTGTTCGGATTCGTCTGGCTGTTCTGGCTGCGGGTCGCGTTTCACTACACATTGCTGCTGCTCAATCTCGCCCCCCGATTTGGCGGAGCGGCCTCATGAGCCGCAGTTTCTATTTCATCGGAATTGCATTTTTCGGAATGATCAACGGCATCTTCAACCAGCTGTCGCTGATCTTCACGCTCCTGTACGCGCAGATGCTCGCCGGCCCGCTGCTTTTCGGAAGTCTGTCGCTGACGCTGATGTTCGCATCGCTGATGGTCTCGACCGCCACCGTCATTCTTGGCGGAATTCCGGCGGCGATCTACGAGCGGGTCACCGGCGCGGCGGAATCGAACAGCGTCTCACTCTGGATATGGCTTGCTGGCACCGCAATCCTCTCGCTTCCGGCTGTCGGGAACTTTCTCAAGATCGGACTGTAGCCGCTGAAGCGGCGTTGAGGACGGGTCGCGCCGGCGCTACGCTGGAACCAGCTCCTCAATCCGATGTGGCGGGTCAATTTCGATCGACGGAGTAGCGGCTCATGGAAGAGATGCGCCGTATCGCATATGAGACTGTGTTGCGCGCATGCGGGTTCGCTTCGCTCGCCATCTTCTGCGTCATGATCGGCCTGTCCTTCCTCCCGCGCATCGCGTTTCAGGCGGGAGGCTTTCTGAGCATGGCAATGACTCTTGTCCTCGCCTTCAAGGCCCGCGAAGCCCGAACCAAGGATCATCGCCGGACCGAGATGTGGCTCTATCTTCCCAAGGAGCACCGTCCGCCCCAAGCCCATGCGCAGAAGACGATTTCAACGGTCATGCGCGAGACCTATCTGCTGTTCGCGTGCTGGACCGCGATCGTCTCCATCGTGATGTGGACGGTCGCGTTGATCTTCTCCCTGATTGGACTTTAGTCTGACTTCATCATCTCTGCCGATCCGCGCAGGTATCTTGCGGCCGTCTTATCGACAGGATTTCGGCGCAATCGCTCCGATATCAGACGTACTCGCCGTTTGCGTGTAATCCAAAAGTCGGTCCAGCCGAAAGTACTATTGGGCCGGACGCGGCAAACATGTAAGTGCTCGCTCCGATTAACTGCGCGCCTGCATGGCGCAGATCAGTATTCGAATCCAAAAAAGACAAGCGGGAGCGAATCGGAATGACGACAATAACTGCGACATCGGCACCAGGCAGCGCCGGCATGACGAAGGACGAACGTTTCGTCATTCTCGCCTCCTCGCTCGGTACTGTCTTCGAGTGGTACGACTTCTACCTCTACGGTTCGCTCGCCTCGATCATCGGCGTGCAGTTCTTCTCGGACTATCCGCCGGCCACCCGCGACATCTTCGCGCTGCTGGCGTTTGCCGCCGGCTTCCTGGTGCGGCCGTTCGGCGCGATCGTGTTCGGCCGTATCGGCGACATCGTCGGCCGCAAATACACCTTCCTCGTCACCATCCTGATCATGGGTCTGTCGACCTTCATCGTCGGCCTGCTCCCCAGCGCGGCAACCATCGGCATCGCGGCCCCGATCATCCTGATCGCGCTGCGCCTCGCCCAGGGCCTGGCGCTCGGCGGCGAGTATGGCGGCGCGGCGACCTATGTCGCGGAGCACGCTCCGCACGGCAAGCGCGGCTACTACACCTCCTTCATCCAGACCACGGCGACGCTCGGCCTGTTCCTGTCGCTGCTGGTGATCCTGTTCACCCGCACCGCGACCGGCGAGGCCGACTTCGCGAAGTGGGGCTGGCGCATCCCGTTCCTGGTCTCGGTGCTGCTGCTTGGAGTCTCGGTCTGGATCCGGCTTCGCCTCAATGAATCGCCGATCTTCCAGAAGATGAAGGACGAGGGCAAGGGCTCGAAGGCGCCGCTGACGGAGGCCTTCGGCAACTGGCAGAACGGCAAGCTCGTGCTGCTCGCGCTGCTCGGCGGCGTGATGGGCCAGGGCGTGGTTTGGTACACCGGCCAGTTCTACGCGCTGTTCTTCCTGCAATCGATCCTGAAGGTCGACGGCTATACCGCCAACCTGCTGATCGCCTGGTCGCTGTTGCTCGGCACCGGCTTCTTCGTCGTGTTCGGCATGCTGTCCGACAGAATCGGCCGCAAGCCGATCATCCTCGGCGGCTGCCTGATCGCGGCGCTGACCTTCTTCCCGATCTTCAAGATGATCACCACCAACGCCAACCCGGCGCTGGAAAAGGCCATCGAGCAGGTCAAGGTTGAGGTGGTGGCCGATCCCAAAGGCTGCGGCGACCTGTTCAACCCGGTCGGCACCCGCGTCTTCAGCGCGCCCTGCGATACCGCACGCGCCTTCCTGTCGCAGTCGTCCGTCAAGTACTCGACGAGCTACGGCGCCGCCGGGTCAGGCGTGAAGGTCGTGGTCAACGGCAAGGACGTGCCCTACACCGATGCCAAGACGGGTAATCCCGCGATCACGGCGGCGGTGCAGGCGGCCGGCTATCCGAAGGCGGGCGACGCCGCCATCGTGAAGATGGCGCATCCGTTCGACATCTTCCGCCCGCAGGTGGCGGCGATCATCGGCCTGCTGTTCGTCCTCGTGGTCTATGTCACCATGGTGTACGGCCCGATCGCGGCGATGCTGGTCGAACTGTTCCCGACCCGCATCCGCTACACCTCGATGTCGCTGCCCTACCACATCGGCAACGGCTGGTTCGGCGGCCTCCTGCCCGCCACCGCCTTCGCCATCGTGGCCTCGACCGGCGACATCTATGCCGGCCTCTGGTACCCGATCATCTTCGCGGCGATCACCGTCGTGATCGGATTCCTGTTCCTGCCGGAGACCAAGGACGTCGACATCAAGGCGACCTGATCGACAGCACGATCGACGACACGAACCGGCCGCGGTCTCCGCGGCCGGTTTTGTTTCGAGCGCTTACTGATTGCTGCCGATGAACTGCAGCACGATCTCTCGGCGGTGCGGGCGGCTGCGATGCTCGATCAGATAGATCGCCTGCCAGGTGCCGAGCGCAAGCTTGCCGTTCAGGACCGGGACCTGGAGCGAGGTCCCCGTCAGCATCGTCTTGATGTGCGCCGGCATGTCGTCAGGTCCCTCGGTCTCATGGATCCATCCGGCGTTCTCCGGTGCGAGCCGTGACAGTGCCGTGGTGAGATCGACCAGCACGGAGGGATCGGCATTCTCCTGGATCGTCAGCGAGGCCGAGGTGTGGCGGATGAACAGCGTCAGCGCGCCCTCGCGCGCGTGCGCCTCGGCGATGAATTTTGCGGCTTCGCTGGTGAGATCGGTGAAGCCACGGCCCGATGTCTGCACGGTCAGCAGCGACGACGAGATCGTGGTGACTTGCACGGACGATGCTGCCGAGCGTGTGACGGATTTGGCTGATGTCATCAAAAATCCCTCAACTCCGGAGGCTCGTCACGCGTCAAATTTTCCCCGACACGTCCTTCTGCACGCGGTGGGCCATGTCGATCAGCCGCCGCCAAGCCTTCTCCAGGAACGACATCACGCGATCGACGTCCTGGTCGCTCGGCAGCGGGATCTCGATCTTGCGCTCGCCCTCGGCGACCTTGGGCTCGGCCTTCTTCAGCGGGTCGGATTCCGGCAGCGCCTCGTCGATCTTGCCCGAGACCGTCGGCCCCGCCGCGAGCTGTCCCTTCAGCCTCTCGACCTCGGCCTGGAGCCTGCCGATCTCGGCGTCGAGTGCGGTCCGCTCGTCAGGCACCGCGTAGCACGCCCAGCCGGCGCCGTTCTTGGTGCAGGTCGATACCGTGCCGGTGCGCGTGTCGAGCCGCAGCACGCCCTCGGGGATGGGTGTCATGCTGTAGCGACCATTTTCGCCGTCGGGCGCCGATTGCGCAGCCACGAGGCCGCCGCCGAACATCATCACTGCGGCAGCCGCCGCTAGCCATGATGTTGTGGATGACGTCGCTGGTCTCATCGCTGTCTCCGCCACGGCGCTGCTGCGGCTTCTGCGCAATTCTACACCCCCATCGGGCGGTCCGCCGCCAAAAACCCGCCCCTGAGCTCAACGAACCCGATGGCTTCTTTGATCCCGGCCGTGCGGCGAAAGGACAGCTGTGTCCGCCGATCGTGAGTAGACCTGCTGCGGTGCGGCGTCACGCTGTGTGCAGCGCTGCACCGCGCGCCGATATCATAAGACAAATCAAATACATAACAGAAAGCGACGCAATCGTGACTTGGCTTGACTTGATTATGGGCCATCAGTATGGTCCGCGCGGCTTTTGAGGGTGGCGGGCGTAATTTCCATTTGGCCGCAGCGTTTCGGGTCTTTGTCGCATGGCACAGAGCACGGGACACGGTGAGAGTGGAGATCGCGATAGATCGTCCGAGGAAGCTGCGCTTTCCGAACGGCTCGGAAATCTCGATCAGCGGTTGTCCGAATTGCGCGACCGCCGGATCAAGACCGAGCAACCCGCAGGTGACGGTGAGGACAGAGCGGCCAGAGCCTCGGCGATGGCGCTTGGCTTCCGGTTATCCTCCGAGTTGGTCGCCGGTGTCGCTGTCGGAGCGGGGATTGGCTGGGGGTTCGACCGCTTGCTGTCGACGTCGCCTTTCGGGTTTATCGTGTTCCTGTTGCTGGGCTTCGTCGCCGGCGTGGTGAATGTGGTGAGAACGGCGGGCGCGGGTCAAAACAGGCGCGGTGATTCGTAGGCGATCCCACCAGGAGAGGAATGATCGTGCCGGCCTCGCCGGTACGGGCCGGCCCGGCCGGCAGACCGAGACCCGCCGGCATTGCCCGGCAGACCAAGAGATGCCGCGCTGATGAAAATCGACCCGATCCACCAGTTCAACATCGAGCCTCTCTTCACCCTGGGCCATATCGGCAATCACACGATCGCCTTCACCAATTCGTCGCTCTACATGCTGGTGGCGGTGGCGATCATCTCGATCCTGATGCTTGCCAGCGGCACGCAGCTGGTTCCCGGGCGCCTGCAGTCGGTCGCCGAAATCTCCTACGAATTCGTCGCCTCGACCATCCGTTCGACGGCCGGCGCGGAAGGCATGAAGTTCTTCCCGCTGATCTTCTCGCTGTTCATGTTCATCTGCGTCTCGAACCTGGTCGGCATCATCCCCTACACCTTCACGGTGTCGAGCCATCTGATCGTCACCGCGGCGCTCGCGCTTCTGGTCTTCTTCACCGTCCTGATCTACGGCGTCGCCAAGAACGGCCTGAAATTCTTCAAGATCTTCGTTCCCCACGGCGTCCCCATCTACATCCTGCCGCTGGTCATGTTCATCGAGGTCCTGTCGTTCTTCCTGCGGCCGGTCTCCCACAGTGTCCGTCTCTTCGCCAACATGCTGGCCGGCCACATCGCGCTGAAGGTGTTCGCAGGCTTCGTCGCCATGCTCGGCTTCTCGCTCGGTGCCATCGGCTGGGTCGGCGGCGTGCTGCCGCTGGCGCTCACGGTCGCGCTGACCTCGCTCGAGATCCTGGTCGCGTTCCTCCAGGCCTATGTGTTCGCGATCCTGACCTGCATCTATCTCAACGACGCCATTCATCCGGGACACTGAGCGGTCCGGGGAATTTCCACCCACAACCCCATCTTTCTTCCAAGGAGTCTAAAATGGATCCGGCAGCAGCAAAACTTATCGGCGCGGGCATCGCGTGCATCGGCATGGGCGGTGCGGGCGTCGGCGTGGGCGTGATCTTCGGCAACTACCTCGCCGCAGCCGTGCGCAATCCGTCGGCCGCTCAGGGGCAGTTCGGCAACCTGATCTTCGGCTTCGCCGTGACCGAAGCGCTCGGCATCTTCTCGCTGCTGATCGCGCTGCTGCTGCTGTTCGTTCCGCTCTGAGGACGACGTTTTTCGCGCCGTTCCAGAATCTGGGGCGGCGCGCGTGACAGCAACAGGAGAACTCCATGGCTGAGAGTCATGGCGGCGCGAAAGGTCCGGCGGCGGGCGCTCACACCGAGGCTGACGGTGGTCACCACGGTGGCGGTTTTCCGCCGTTCGAGAGCAGCAGCTTTGCTTCACAGCTGGTGTCGCTCGCGATCTTCTTCGTCCTGCTTTACGTGATCGTGTCCAAGCTCGCTCTGCCGCGCATCGGCGGTGCGATCGAGGCGCGTCAGAACAAGATCGAGGGCGACCTCGCTGAAGCGCAGAAGCTGAAGGACCAGTCCGAGGCGGCGCTGAAGGCTTATGAAGGCGAGCTCGCTTCGGCGCGTTCGCGGGCGCAGGCGATCGGCAACGAATCCCGCGACAAGGCGAATGCGCAGGCGGACGTCGAGCGCAAGGCGCTGGAAGAACAATTGGCGGCCAAGCTAGCCGAGGCGGAGAAGACCATCGCCTCGACCCGCGTAGCCGCCATGAGCAACGTCCGCGGCATCGCGGCCGATGCGGCAGGCCAGATCGTGCGGCAGCTCACCGGCGTCGTTCCCGACGTCGCGTCGGTCAATGCCGCGGTCGATGCGTCCTTGAAGGGTTAGTCGAGATGTTCTTCGAACCTGAATTTTGGGTTGCCGTCGCCTTCGTGATCCTGATGGTCGTGTTTGGCTATCTCGGGATCTTCAAGACGGCGATCACCGCGCTCGATCATCGCGCCGACCGCATCAAGGCCGAGCTCGACGACGCCGCGCGCCTCAAGCAGGAGGCGGCCAAGGTGCTCGCCGACTACAAGACGCGCAGTGCCGCGGCCGAGCGTGAGGCTGCCGACATCATCGCCAACGCCAAGGCCGAAGCCGAGCGCATCGCAGCCGACGCGAAGGCGAAGATGGAAGACTTCGTCGCCCGCCGGACCAAGACCGCGGAGAGCAAGATCGCGCTCGCCGAAGCCCAGGCGCTGGCCGATGTCCGCGCCGCAGCCGCGGAAGCCGCCGTCCAGGCCGCCTCGACCATCCTGTCGCAGTCGGTCAAGGGCCAGGTCGCCGACGACCTGCTCGCCAAGGGCATCAACGAGGTTCGGCAGAAGCTGAACTGAGATTTCGGCCTTTGCACCAATCAAAAAGCCGGCGCGATGAGCGCCGGCTTTTTTGTTGCCTGAAAGACTCTCGTGTCCCGGACGTGGCGCGGCATGCAATGACGCGACGCTGAGCCGGGACCCAGTTGTGCCGCGGCGTGGGCCCCGGCTCTGCAGCGCATCGCCGAAGAGGCGCTGCGCTGCGTCCGGGGCACGAGCTCGGCCTACTTCCGCTTCCGCCCCTTCGGCTCGGGTGAAAGCGCCTGCGGGTCGAAGCCGACATAGAAGATGTAGGAATCGGCGACCGCGGCTGACGGCACCGGATAGGCCAGATCCTCGACGATGAAGCTGAAGGGCACGCTGCCGCCTTCCGACATCTGCACCGTGGTGCGGTATGCCTTCGACGCAATCACCTTCTCACCCACGCCGCCCTGCACCACCGCAATACGCAAGGGGACCTCGACGGTCGCAGGCGCACCGGCGGGACCTGCGATGACGCGGCCCTGGATGCCGATCCGGGCGGTGATATCGCCGCCGCTCCGGGCGCATTCGCGCGCCATCTTGGTGATCGTTGCCTGGAAGCGGATGTCGTTACCGACGGCCTGCTTGCCGTTCGCACCGACCGCATAGGTGGAGGCGCCGGAGCGCACGGTGACCTGCGGGCAATCGACGTCGTCCTCGGCTGGCTGGCCGGGCGCGGGCGCCGGATTTGGCTGGGCCGGCTCGTCCGGCTTGCCGCCGAACAGGCTCTTGAAGCGGTCGCTCAAGGACTGCGCCGCCGCCGGCGAGACGGACGTGAGCGCAACTGACAGCCCCAACGCGACCGCCCCCCCCCGCCGCAACGTCGTCCGCGATGACCGAAGCTTCTTCACCATCGACACCCATGCTCCATCACAACATCCGGGCCGATCCACCGACCGGACCGCGCCGTTATATCGCCAAAATCGGCGAACCCAAGGCAAGCGAACAAGGCGGGACCGTCGAGACCTTGGCCGCACGAGATCGCGGCTCAGCCGCGGAAATCCTCGTGCAGCAGTCCGAACAGCAGGTGATCCTGCCAGATCCCATTGATGCAGAGGTAACGGCGAGCCAGGCCCTCGCGGGAGAAGCCGCACTTCTCCAGCACCCGGATCGACGGCGCATTGGTCGGGATGCAGGCGGCCTCGACCCGGTGCAGATTGAGCTCGCCGAACAGCGTCGGCAGCAGCACCCGCAACGCTGCCGTCATGTAGCCGCGATGAGCATAGGGCTGTCCGATCCAGTAGCCGATGGTGCCGGCCTGGACGATGCCGCGCCGGACATTGGCCAGCGTGATGCCGCCAACCAGGGCGCCGTCGAGCTCGCGGAAGATCAGAAAAGGATAGGAACGGTCCGCGGCAATGTCCTCGGAATAGCGGCGCAGGCGACGGCGGAAGCCGGACCGGGTGAGATCGTCAGACGGCCAGATCGGCTCCCACGGCGTGAGATAGTCGCGGCTGGTCTCGCGCAAATGCGCCCATTGCAGGAAGTCCGACATTTGCGGGGCGCGCAGCAGCAGCCCGTTGCCGCGCGGCGCGAGGGCGGCGGCTCCACTGGATGGCAGGCGAAACAGGGCCATGGTGATGCTTTCCGGGGCGGTCTCGCCGTGGCGCGGCTCCTAATGCAGCCGCGCCTTGGCGCGCGCCCGGGTCAATCCTTCCGCAAAAGATACCGCCGTGTCCAGACCCCTGCCACTGCCCAATGCGACAACGGCAGGCCGGCTCCGCGCCAGCAATGCGCGCGCCGCGTCCCGCGTGGATTCGATGCTGACGGCATCGATCCGGGCCACAAGTTCCTGCGCCGTTTGCGGCCGCCCATAGGCGAGCACATGCCGGGCGAGCTGCTCGGCACGGGAGGAGCAGCTCTCCATGGCCATCAGGAGACCCGCCTTCATCTGCGCCTTGGCCCGGGCGATCTCGGCCTCAGTCAGCGTCTCCACCGAATCATTCATGATGTCGACCACGACCTCCATCATCTCCGGCGCGTCGGCCGGATCGGTGCCGGTGTAGAGGCCGAAGAAGCCGGTATCGGTGTAGGGCGCGTGGAAGGTGTAGATGGAGTAGCAGAGGCCACGCTTCTCTCGCACCTCCTGGAACAGCCGCGACGACATTCCGCCGCCGAGAATGTTGGTGAAGACCTGGAGCGAGAACAGCGACGAGTCGGTCTGCGGCACGCCCTCCAGCGCCAGCGTCAGATGCGCCTGCTCGAGCTCGCGATGCACCACCTTGCTGCCGCCCTTGCCGAACTGAGCGGTCTGCGGCTTCGGCCCCGGCGTCCCCTCGAAACTGGCAAAGCGTGTCTCGACCTCGGCGACGACTTGGCTGTGATCAACCGCGCCGGCCGCCGCCACCACCATGTCGGGCCCGCGATAATGCGTCGAGAGGTAGCCACGCAGCATGTCGCGGTTGAAGGCGCGCAGCGTCTTGGCCGTGCCGAGCAGCGAGCGGCCCATCGGCTGGTCGGGATAGCAAAGCTCGTTCAGATGCTCGAACACGACGTCGTCGGGCGTATCCTGCGCGGCACCGATCTCCTGCACGATGACGTTCTTTTCGCGCTCCAGCTCGTCGGGCTCGAAGGCGGGATTGGCGAGGATGTCGGCGAGCACGTCGAGCGCGAGCGGCACGTCGGCCTTCAGCACCCGCGCGTAATAGGACGTGGTCTCGGTCGAGGTGCCGGCATTGAGGTCGCCGCCGACCGCCTCGATCTCCTCGACGATCTCGCGCGAAGAACGCTTCGTCGTGCCCTTGAACGCCATGTGCTCGAGCAGGTGCGAGATGCCGTGCTCGTTGGGCTTTTCGTCGCGTCCGCCGACGCCGGCCCAGACGCCGAGCGCAGCAGTTTCGAGGTGGGGCATCTCGTCGGTGACGACGGTCAGGCCGGAGGCAAGCTTGGAGATCTCGACGCTCATCCGGCAACTCCCTGCTTTGCGGCGCGGCTGACCGACAGCACGAACCGCTCGACCTCGGCCTGATCGTTCTTCATCACCCTCATGTGTTCGGATTTGGTCATCAAGCCGTCGAGCCAGGCCGGCAGTTGCGGCCGCTGGCCGCAGGCCGCCTCGACAGCGTCGGGGAATTTGGCTGGATGGGCGGTGGAGAGGACGATGCTCGGCACCCTCGTGTCGGTGGTGTCGCGGTCCGCGACGGCGAGCGCCACGGCCGTATGAGGATCGACCAGCTCGCCTGCTTCGCGCCAGGCGGCGCGGATCGCAGCCGCAGTCTCGGTCTCGTCGGCGCGCCCGGCATCGAACTCCTCGCGGATCGCGGCGAGCGTCGCATCGGGCAGCACGAAACGTCCGGACTGCTTCAGCGACTCCATCAGACGGCGCACGCCTGCGGCATCGCGCCGGCTGGCCTCGAACAGCAGTCGCTCGAAATTCGAGGAGATCTGGATGTCCATCGACGGCGAGGCGGTCGCGTGCACCTCGCGCACCTCGTAAATTCCAGTCTTCAGCGTGCGCGCCAGGATGTCGTTGACGTTGGCGGCGATGCGCAGGGTGCGCACCGGCAGCCCCATGCGCTTGGCGACATAGCCGGCGAAGATGTCGCCGAAATTACCTGTCGGGACGACGAAATCGACCGCGCGCGCCGGCGCACCGACGGCGACGGCGGAGGTGAAATAGTAGACCACCTGGGCGACGATGCGCGCCCAGTTGATGGAATTGACGCCGGACAGCGAGGTCGCATCGCGGAAGCGATGGTTGTTGAACATCCCCTTCACGAGCGCCTGGCAATCGTCGAACGTGCCTTCGACGGCGAGCGCGTGCACATTGGCCGCCCCCGTCGTCGTCATCATCCGCTGCTGCACCTCGGAGATGCGGCCGTGCGGAAACAGCACGATGAGGTCCACATTCTCGAGTCCAGCAAAGGCTTCGACCGCGGCGCCGCCGGTATCGCCCGATGTCGCGACCACGATGGTGGTGCGCTGGCCGCGCTTGGCGAGCACATGGTCCATCAGCCGCGAGATCAGCTGCATCGCCACGTCCTTGAAGGCGAGCGTCGGACCGTGGAACAGCTCCAGCACGAATTGATGCGGCGACATCTGGCGCAGCGGCACCACCGCGGGATGGCGGAAGGTGGCATAGGCCTCGTTCGCCATGCGGCCGAGCTCGGCGTCCGGAATCTCGCCGCCGGCGAAGGGACGGATCACATCGACCGCGACCTCCCAATAGGGACGGCCGAAGAAGCCGGCGATCGTCTCGGTCGGGAGCTGCGGCCACGTCGCCGGCACATACAGGCCACCGTCGCGGGCAAGCCCGGTCAGCATCACGTCACAGAAGCCGAGTTCGGGGGCCTCGCCCCGGGTCGAGATATAACGAGTCAAACTGCCCTCCAAAGGCGGGCGAGCCGAAGCTTGACCCTTAAGCCTTTGATTTTACGAAACTACTTGTTAACAGCCGGAGGCTTTGAGCCACCATAGAGTGTTTTGCGGCATCGGGAAACCGCTCTTCCGGCCACCCTCGCCCAATGAAAAAGGGCTGCGGCATTGCCGCAGCCCTTCTCTTGGAAGGTCTGTCGTTGTGTGCAGACCGGTTTGCCTCGTCGGGGTCGCCGACCCGTCAAAACTGTTCTGGCAAGCTTTCGTCGCATGTCACGAAATCGTCAAGGGACAAAACCGCGCGCGCCGAAGAATGTTCCTGTTCTTCCCGGCCTACTCCGGCCCCGGCCCCAGCAACACGGCCAAGTCCTGCCGCCAAATGCCGCTTTTTCCCGAAATATTGGCGGCAGCAGGAACGAATGCAGCCTCGACCCATTGTGTCCGCGGATGGCTGTCAGCCCGTTGCCCATGGATTGCCCGGTCAACGGCGGCGGCGATCCGTCGACCGAACCGCTGCATCCTGAAGCAGCCGGTTCGGTCGCTGGCGGAGGGTTAATTCATCCCGATTTCCACTGCGATCCGGATCAGGTCGGAGTGATTCTTGGCGCCCAGCTTCTGCTTGAGCAGGGATGTGGTGTTGGCGACCGTCTTGTAGGAGATGCCGAGCGCCTCGGCGACCTCGACGATCTTGTCGCCGCGTCCAAGCAGGCGGAGAATTTCGAGCTCCCGCGGCGTCATCTGCGAGGCCGGATTGGCCTTGATCGCCGCGCCGGAAAACGTCACGGCTTCCGCAAGCTGCGGCGAGATGAAATTGTCTCCGGCGACCACCTTGCGCACCGCTTTCAGCAGGATCCTGGGATCATCGCCCTTGGAGACATAGCCCTGCGCCCCAAGCTCGACGGCCCGCACCACGAAGGCCGGATCGTCGTTCATGCTGAACATGATGATCTTGGCGCCGGGATCGTCCTTGCGGATGCGTCGCATCAGCTCGAAGCCGGAGACATCGGGCAGGCTGATGTCGATCACGGTGACGTCGGGCCGCTTGCTGACGTAAGCGCGATGTCCGGATTTGGCATCGGTCGCTTCGTCAATGCGAATTGAGTGGTCGGAAGCGAACAGGGTGCGGCAACCCGACAGCACCACGGGATGGTCGTCGACGATCAGGATCCTGGTCGCCAGCTTGGCGGTATCTTGCATCGCGCGCTCTCTTGTTTTTCGACTCATAGACCGCCGGGAAGAAATGGAAAGAGAAAATCCCGCCGATGCGCGTTAGAATTGACCTAATGTGGCAACGACTTTCGTTCCGGACGCAACTGTTTCTTCCGCTCGGCGCCAGCTTTCTCGCGGCGCTGATCTTGGGTGGCGTGTTGCTCCAGATGTTCGCGACGGGCCAATTGGCGGAGGAGAACGAGCCGCGACGGCGTTCGACGGAGGCCATCGCCGCCGCGCTCAACAACACCCTGGGCGCGTCGGACAATCCACGGCAGACGCTCGACGCCTTTGTCCATTCTTTGGACAGCTCCTCCGACATCCAATTCCGTGCCGTGGAAGCAGGTCCCACGCCATCTCCGAAGGACGATCTGCGCAAGCCGCATGGCGTGCCGCAATGGTTCATCGACCTTCTCGCCATCCCCGACATCGAGGCGGCATCCCCGGTGATGATCGACGGCAGGCGTATCGGCGACATCGTATTCCTGCCGGACATGTCGGCCGATCTGTTCGAGAAATGGATCGGCTTTCTTGCACTGGCCAGCCTGGTTGCCGTGCTGATGGTTCTTACAAGCACGATCGCCTATGTCTTGGCGGGATCTGTCCTGCGCCCCCTGCAAGATCTCGGCGAAGGTCTCACGCGAATACGACGGGGCGACTACACCAGGCCGATTCCGGTCGGGGGTCCGCCGGAAATTCGGCAAGGCTGCGAGGAGGCGAATGCGCTGGTCGCAACGCTGGCGCAATTGAGCCAGGACAATCGCGATCTGATGCACCGCCTGGTGTCGCTCCAGGATGACGAGCGGCGCGATCTCGCCCGCGAACTACACGACGAGCTCGGACCGCTGCTGTTCAGCATCCGCGCCGGCACGATCGCGCTGGCCGAGGCCTCCCAGCCATTGGGAAATCTCGGCAATTCGGCACAGGATCTGCTGCGATCGGTCGAGGCACTGCAGCAGACCAGCCGCAGGATCCTCGACCGGCTGCGGCCGCTCTATATCGAGGAACTTGGCCTTTGGACCAGCGTGCAGACCCTGCTCCGGAACTTTCGCAAGCAGGCACCGCATATCGTCCTGACAGACACGATCGATGCCGATCTGAACGTGATCGACGGGCCGTTAGCTCAGACCGTGTATCGGGTGATCCAGGAGGCACTGACCAACGTGCTCCGCCATGCCAAGGCCAGCAACGCCCATGTGCAGGCGACCGTCGTCGGCGAGACACTCATCGTCGAGATCTCCGACAATGGCGGCGGTTTTCCTGCGGGCAACATCTTCGGCCGGGGCCTGACCGGCATGCAGGAGCGCGTGCGTGCGCTCAGCGGATCGCTGTCCCTGTTGCGCGTGGATGAGCGAACTTACGTGCGCTGCCGCCTTCCGGCACGGACGACGCGGGACGCGCCGGCATCAGGCTAACACGCGCAGCCATCATGCGCGTTCTGTCGCGCCGGTTCGCACAGTGTGCTGTGGATCTTGCCATCCAGGCTGAAGCGGAACGAGGCCTGAATGCGCAGCGCGCCGGCGACGGAATATTCGAGATCGATGCCGTGGGGCGCGGGATGGATCTCCTCCAGACCGAAACCTGCCGACGAGAAGGCGCTGAGCCGCGGCTGCCAATAGGCCTCGATCTCGCTCCGGCCGCGGTAGCGCCGCGTGCCGTTACACGTGCATTCGAGCTGCGCATCGTCCGCATAGAGATCGAGCAGTGTCGCGAGGTCGCCCTTCCGGCAGGCGTCCACCCAATCAACGATAATTCCCATCTGGTCGAAATCACGCATGCCGCAATCCTGTCTGCCGCGGAAAACACCGACGGCTTAGGACCACACTCGTGAATCTATGCTGAATAATAAACCCCGGGCGATACCGGGTTCCCTCGAACTATCATGAGTTCAGCTCTGCCGCCGGCCTCTTGCCCACACGGCGAAGGCGATCAGCACGGCGCCTGCAAGCGTGAACCAGGTGACCGCATATTGCAGGTGGTCGTCCTTCAGATTCACCTCGAGCGGGCCCGGACGCGGAATGCCGTTCGCGGGCGCGGGCTGCTCGAGGTCGATATAGAACGGCGCAACCGCGCCCCAGCCGAGCGCGCTTGCGATTCCCAGATGATCGCGCACGAACCAGAGCCGCCTGTCGCGATTCTCCGCCGGCGTCAGCCAGCTTGGCGCCTCGGGAAAGCGCAGATAGCCGGTGAACGCCATCGGTTGGCCCGTGACGAGCTTCTTCACAGCGCGATCCTCGACATCGCGGTCCTGCATCGTGTTCTCGACGAAGCCCGCATCGATCGCGACCGTCTCGCCGCTGGGAAGCCGCGCCGGCAGGAACGCCCAGGTGCCCGGGCCGGAGGCGTCCTTGCGCACCGCGGAGCCGGAGGAATAGACCATCGCATCGGGCAGGGCTGCATAGGTCGCGGTGAAGCTGACGCGGCGGAATTCATCGCGGGCAGGATTCAGTGCGGGCCATTGCGCGGACGGCGGCAGCGCCGTCGGCGGCGCCGCAAGCCGTTCGGTGAGTGCCGCAATGAGCTCGTGCTTGGCTGTCCGGCGCTGCAACTGCCAGACACCGAGCGCGACGAACACAGCCGTCAGGAACAGCGTGAACAGCGCGAAGCCGGCCACGCGGGCCTTGCGCGCAGGCTCGTTCATTTCGAGCGATCGACCAACCGGCCCGGCGCCGCCTTGTGGTGGAACTGCAGCGCGATCAGCAACGATTTCATCGCACGCAGCGGCAACAGCGTGGTGGCGAGGATCAGCGGCAGCCACAGCACGGCATGCAGCCAGTACGGCGGCTGGTACTTGACCTCGACGATGAGCGCGCACGCAACAACGATCCCGCCGGCCAGCATGATGATGAAGATCGCCGGACCATCGCCGGAATCGATAAAGGCATAGTCGAGGCCGCAGCGGTCGCAAGCGGGCGCGAGCGTCAGGAAGCCTGCATAGAGCTTGCCCTGGCCGCAGCGCGGGCATTTGCAGGCAAGCCCGCGCATCGCGCTTTGCAGGACGGTGGTTTCGGACTGGGGTGTACCGGCGCTGTCGTTCATGATGGCGGACTCTATCACAGTTTCCGCCGAAACTTCCGGCGGCCGGAAAGCGAAAGGGCGGCCCCTCCGGCCGCCCTTTCTGATCGATTCGATACGGCTCAATGCGCGGCGTGGGCCATGGCCTCGGCGCCGCGTCCCCAGACGTAGATGCAGAGGAACAGGAACAGCCAGACCACGTCGACGAAGTGCCAGTACCAGGCGGCGAACTCGAAGCCGAGATGCTGCTTCGGCGTGAAATGGCCGGCATAGGCGCGGACCAGGCAGACCAGCAGGAAGATGGTGCCGACCAGCACGTGGAAGCCGTGGAAGCCGGTCGCCATGAAGAAGGTCGCGCCATAGACGTTGCCGGCGAAGGAGAACGCCGCGTGGCTGTACTCATAGGCCTGCACGCAGGTGAAGAGCGCGCCCAGGAGAACGGTGAGGATCAGGCCGTATTTCAGGCCCTGTCGATCGTTCTCGAGCAGCGCATGGTGCGCCCAGGTCACGGTGGTGCCTGACGTCAGCAGGATCAGCGTGTTCAGCAGCGGCAGATGCCAGGGGTCGAAAGTCTCGATGCCCTTCGGCGGCCAGGTGCCGGGGACCGAGCAAGCACCGGGCTGGGTGCCGAGACCACAGCCGAACACCGCATCGCGGGTGGCGTGGACAGCGTCGGCCGGAAACAGCGCCGCGTTGAAATAAGCCCAGAACCAGGCGACGAAGAACATCACCTCGGAGGCGATGAACAGGATCATGCCGTAGCGGTGATGCAGCTGCACGACGCGGGTATGGTCGCCCTTGTACTGGGCCTCCTTGATCACGTCGCCCCACCAGCTCGCCATGGTGTAGAGCACGCCCACGGTGCCGACGCCGAACACGATCGGCGCCGCGGAGAACATGTGGTGCATCCAGGCGATCGCGCCGACCGCCATGATGAAAGCCGAAAGCGAGCCGACGGCCGGCCACGGAGAGGGATCGACCAGGTGATAGTCGTGATGCTTGGTGTGCGCCGTGGCCATTTCCGTCTCTCTCCTCAATCCCGTGCCTATCAGGCACTTATCCCCTTGTTTCCAACCGCCTGAGCGTGAGCCCGGCGGTCAAAGATTTCCCTTGCGTTTGTCGTCCTCGCTGGCGGCGAGCGGCTTCACCACCGGATCCTTCACCGGATAGAACGTGTAGGACAGCGTGATCGTATTCAGCCCGTCATTCTCGTGGTCCTCGGCGATCGAGGGATCGACGTAGAACACGACCGGCATCTCGCGCTTCTCGCCGGGCGCCATGGTCTGCTCGGTGAAGCAGAAGCAGTTGATCTTCTGGAAGTAGGAGCCGACCGTCAGCGGCGCGACGTTGTAGGCGGCCTGGCCCGCAGTGGTTCGCGCGGCCTGGTTGGTCACGGTGTAGAAGACAGTCACGACCTGGCCGATATTGACCTCGATCTCGCTCTGCTCCGGCTCGAACTTCCAGGGCAGGCCGGGCGCGACGTTGGAATCGAAGCGCACCGAGATCTTCCGCGCAATCGGGCCGTTGGCCGGCGCCGAGGTCGCAACCTGCGTCGTGCCGTTGAAGCCGGTGGCACGGCAGAACCAGTTGTAGAACGGCACCGCCGCGTAGGAAGCACCGACCATCAGCGCGACCACGCCGCCGCAGATCGAGGCGACCACCACGTCGCGCCCCAGCCCGCGGCCCTTGGCCGGCTTAAGATTGGCCGGCTTGGCGCTGACGTCCCGCGATATGGTCGGCTCGTGATCCATGTTTCCTACATCGGCCGCACGAGAACTGCCGGTCCCTTGACCATGGTGACGGCGAAGAACAGCACCACGAGCACGCCGAGCGCCAAGGCGATGGCAATGGAGCGCTGACGACGGCTCTTCCGTTGCGCCTCGGTGAGGACGATTCCATCTGGCTCGCGTTTGTCGGCCATCGCTGTGATCATGCGCCCCCTGCCATCGGCGCCAGCGCCCGGAATACGACCTCGGCCAGCAAGGTCGCGAACAGGGCGAACAGATACAGGATCGAGAAGGCAAACAGCTTGCGGGTCGCGCGCAGCGACTGGCTACGCTCGCGGCGCATATAGACGTTGATCGCGAGCACCAGCATGCCGGCGCCGAGGATCAGCGAGACGACGCCGTAGACGGCGTCGAAATAGCCGAGGGCCCAGGGCGCAGCGGCGACCGCGATCAGCACGATGGTGTAGAGCAGGATCTGCAGCCGCGTCGCATCGGGACCGGCGACGTTCGGCAGCATCGGAATGCCGGCGCGCGCATAGTCGTCGGAGCGGAACAGCGCCAGCGCCCAGAAATGCGGCGGGGTCCAGAAGAAGATGATGGCGAACAGCAGCAGCGGCTCGACATCGACCGTGCCCGTCACCGCGGCCCAGGCCACCACCGGCGGCAGCGCGCCGGCCGCGCCGCCGATCACGATGTTCTGCGCGGTCCAGCGCTTCAGCCACATCGTGTAGATCACCACGTAGAAGAAGATGGTGAAGGCGAGCAGTGCGCCCGCGATCCAGTTGACGAGGATGCCGAGCGTCATCACCGAGAAGAAGGCGAGCGTCATGCCGAACGCCATGGCTTCTGGACGGGTGATGCGGCCGCGCGGGATCGGCCGGTTCGCCGTGCGCGACATCTTGGCGTCGATGTCGCCTTCGAGCGCCATGTTGAGTGCCCCGGAGGCGCCGGCACCGACCGCGATGCAGAGCAGCGAGGTGATCGCCAGCACGGGGTGGAAATGCCCGGGCGCCATCGCCATCCCGACCAGCGCGGTGAAGATCACCAGCGACATCACCCGCGGCTTCAAGAGCGCGATGTAATCGCGGACCTCCGCTTCGGAGATGCGGGGATTGATGTCGATGGCGTTGTGGTCGAGGACGGACACTTAGATCTACTCGCTTCGTTATAGCGCCGCGGCGCCCGTCACGGGCGCCGCGGCTGATTGCTCACTGCACGCGGGGCAGCACTTCGAACTGGTGGAACGGCGGCGGCGAGGACAGCGTCCACTCCAGCGTGGTCGCGCCGGCACCCCAGGGATTGTCACCCGCCGGCACCTTGCGGGCGAAGGCATCGATCACGCAGTACAGGAAGATCAAGACGCCGAAGCCGGAGATGTAGGAGCCGACCGACGAGACCAGATTCCAGCCCGAGAAAGCGTCGGGATAGTCGACATAGCGGCGCGGCATGCCGGACAGGCCGAGGAAGTGCTGCGGGAAGAACACCAGGTTGACACCGACGAAGGTAACCCAGAAGTGCAGCTTGGCGAGGCTCTCATTGTACATGTAGCCCGACATCTTCGGGAACCAGTAGTACCAGCCCGCGAAGATCGCGAACACCGCACCGAGCGACAGCACGTAATGGAAGTGCGCGACGACGTAGTAGGTCTCCTGGAGCACGCGATCGACACCCGCGTTCGCCAGCACGACGCCGGTGACGCCGCCGATCGTGAACAGGAAGATGAAGCCGACCGCCCAGATCATCGGGGCGCGGAATTCGATCGAGCCGCCCCACATCGTGGCGACCCAGGAGAAGATCTTCACGCCGGTCGGAACGGCGATGACCATCGTGGCCGCGACGAAGTAGGCCTGCGTCGCCGAGGACATGCCGACCGTGTACATGTGGTGCGCCCACACCACGAAGCCGATGCCGCCGATCGCGACCATGGCGTAGGCCATGCCGAGATAGCCGAACACGGGCTTGCGCGAGAAGGTCGAGACGATCTGGCTGATCATGCCGAAGCCGGGCAGGATCAGGATGTACACCTCGGGGTGACCGAAGAACCAGAACAGATGCTGGAACAGCACGGGGTCGCCGCCGCCGTCGGGCGCGAAGAACGTCGTGCCGAAATTGCGGTCGGTGAGCAGCATGGTGATCGCACCGGCGAGCACCGGCAGCGACAACAGCAGCAGGAACACCGTCACCAGGATCGACCACACGAACAGCGGCATCTTGTGCAGGGTCATGCCCGGCGCGCGCATGTTGAAGATGGTGGTGATGAAGTTGATGGCGCCGAGGATCGACGAGGCGCCCGCCAGATGCAGCGACAGGATCGCGAAGTCGACGGCCGGGCCCGGATGGCCGGAGCTCGATAGCGGCACGTACATGGTCCAGCCGGCGCCGACGCCGTTGGCGCCCGGCTCGCCCTCGACGAACGTCGACATCAAGAGCAGCGCGAAGGACGCCGGCAGCAGCCAGAACGAGATGTTGTTCATGCGCGGGAACGCCATGTCGGGCGCGCCGATCATCAGCGGCACGAACCAGTTGCCGAAGCCGCCGATCATCGCGGGCATGACCATGAAGAAGATCATGATCAGGCCGTGCGAGGTCACGAAGACGTTGTAGGTGTGCGTCTCGTGAAATATCTGCACGCCCGGATACATCAGCTCGGCACGGATCGCGATCGACATCGCGGCGCCGATCACGCCGGCGATGACCGCGAAGACCAGGTACATCGTGCCGATGTCCTTGTGGTTGGTCGAATAGACGTAGCGCCGCCATCCGGTCGGATGGGCATGCTCGTCATGATGCGCGTGATCGCCGTGTGCCGCTGCGCTCGTTGCCATTTTCAAATCCTGCCTTGCGTCCCATTCGGACCTTTGGAGGTCCCGCCCTTTGTCGCTTTCAGTCCCTCAAGCCGTCACCCGACGCCTACTGCGTCGGGCCGGCCGCGGAGGCGTAGGTGCTGGTGCCGCCGCTCGCATATTTCTTCTTCGCCGTCTCGACCCAGGAGGCGAACTCCTGGTCGCTCACCACACGCACGGCGATCGGCATGAACGCATGATCCTTGCCGCACAGTTCCGAGCACTGACCGTAGTACATGCCGGTCTTGGTGGCCTTGAACCAGGTCTCGTTCAGACGCCCCGGAATGGCGTCGATCTTGATGCCGAAAGCCGGCACCGCGAAGGCATGGATGACGTCGGCGCCGGTGGTCTGGACGCGAATCACCTTGTTGACAGGCACCACCATCTCGTTGTCGACGCCGAGCAGGCGGGGCTGCTTGTCCTGCGCCATCAGCGAGTCGAATTCGAACTTGCCGTTATCCGGATAGGCATAGGACCAGTACCACTGCTTGCCGGTCGCCTTGATGGTCAGATCCGCCTTCGGCACGTCGAGCTCCAGGAACAGAAGCCGGAACGACGGCACCGAGATGCCGACCAGGATCAGCACCGGAACGAGCGTCCAGGCCACCTCGATCAGCGTGTTGTGGGTGGTCCGCGACGGCACCGGATTGGCCTTCGCGTTGAACTTGATGACCACGATCACGAGCAGCGCCAGAACGAACAGCGTGATCAGGGTGATCAGCACGAACAGGAAATTGTGGAACCAGACGATATTGTCCATCACCGGGGAACCGGACTGCTGAAGCGTCCACTCCCACGGCGCCGGCTGTCCGAGCTCGGCGAATGCCGCACCACCCGTCGCCAGCGTGACGCCAGCCGCCACCAAGGCGATGGTGGCCAATCCCAGCAATTGCCGGCCCACCCGACCCATCGACATCCTCATGCCGTTCGCGCTCCCCTTACGAAATCACCCCAAGTGCGCTCCCCTGTTTCCGGGAAACGCTTATTCGACCCGCCAGTCCGACAAACCGCCACGCAAGAATACCTCTAAGAGGAATTGGGGCCAGATCGCTAGAACGCGAAATCAAGCCTCTCAAACCATAATTCTTGATCTATCGCAATGCAGTCTTGAGCCTGGTCTGCCAGCCATCACCGGCAGGATATTTCCCAGCAACATCAGACAAAAATACCGTTTCCCGGGACGCTGCGGCTTGACAGCGGAATTGCCCGCGGTAGGCACTGGCAGACAGCCGCGCAGGAGCCTGATTCGTGCGGGCAATGGCGGTGTGGGCGGCGCGGAATTTGCTTGGGAATCGCCTTCAAGGCGCCGTCATTTCCGTATCAGTCCGCCAGATCAGTCCGCCAAGCGCGAGCGAGGAAGGCGAGCAGAGGGACCGACCCGATGGGGCTTTCGAGATCGATGGCAAGGCCGGCGAACGGCCTCCCGGCGCTGGCCGCCCTCCTGGCTGCGATCGTCCTGCTGGCGCTTCCGGGCCTTGCCCATGCGCAGGGCGCGGTACGCTCCGTCCATGGCGACTGGCAGATCCGCTGCGACACCCCGCCGGGCGCCCAGACCGAGCAATGCGCCCTGATCCAGAGCGTGGTGGCGGAAGACCGCTCCAATGCCGGCCTGACCGTGATCGTGCTCAAGACCGCCGACCAGAAGAGCCGCCTGATGCGCGTGGTCGCCCCGCTCGGAGTCCTGTTGCCCTCCGGCCTCGGACTCAAGCTCGACAACCAGGACGTCGGCCGCGCCGGCTTCGTCCGCTGCCTCCCCAACGGCTGCGTCGCCGAGGTCGTCCTCGAAGACAAGCTGCTCGGCCAGCTCCGCAGCGCCAAGACCGCGACCTTCATCATCTTCGAAACCCCGGAAGAGGGGATCGGTTTTCCGCTCAGCCTGAACGGGCTGGGTGAGGGCTATGACAAGCTGCCGTAGGGGTGAGGCGGACCTAGTAAATCTCTAGGCACGCCGTGCTGTCATCGCCCTCAAAGGACTGAATTGTCGGTGCGTGTCGGCGAAGTAGGTCAGCGATCATTGCGGTCGTTTGATTGCCAGCCCGAAGCCAGATCACCTTCGGCGGAGAACCCAGCAGACCCGCCAGCTCGGCTAAATCGACGTCCTGAGTCACGATCGCAAAGCCATTTGCCTTCGCGAACTCCCAAAGCGCGCGGTCAGGCACTTCGGATAGTCCATGAGACCCGACGTGACTGGAATCCGGAAAAAGATCGCCGATCATCTGGCAAAGCTTGAAGCTGAGGTTCTGATCGAACAGCAGCCTCATATCGGCGCGGTCACCAATCGCCTCTCGCGGTCGGCGGCATAGGCGAGGCAAGCCCGGATATCGTCCTCGGTCAACTCCGGAAAGTCATCGAGGATTTGGGCATGCGTCTGACCGGCAGCAAGCCAGCCGAGCACGTCCGCCACGGTAATCCGCATGTGGCGGATGCAGGGTCGTCCTCCACGTTTTCCCGGCTCAATGGAGATGATGTCTCGGTAATTCATGGTGGTACGATATCATTGATCCATATCCGATGCAGCAACGGGATCAGGGCACTTGGTCCAGCCAATCCTATCGTTTCCGTAATGTGACGCCCCGCCCCTCGCGGAACCGGTCCGAAACCATTATCTTGCCCCACATCTTCCGCTAATGGACGGACGCATGACCAACCCTGCCACAACCTCCCTGCTCGACCGTGCCAATCTCGACCGCGACCAGGTTCGCCACGAGATCGCGCGCGGGCTTTCGGGCTCTGACGACGGCGAGCTGTTCCTGGAATACAGCCAGACTGAAGCGCTGATGTTCGACAATGGGCGGCTGAAGCAGGCGACCTATGACACCTCGCAGGGCTTTGGCCTGCGCGCCGTCAAGGACGACGCGGTCGGCTATGCGCATTCCTCCGACGTGTCGCTGCCGGCGCTGATTCGCGCTGCCGACGCAGTCGCAGCCGTGCGCGGCGGTTACTCCGGCAGCTTCGCCGCTCCGCCCCCGCACACCAATGTCCGCCTTTATGGCGACGACAATCCGCTCGATGCCCCCGGCTTCGAGACAAAAGTAAAACTGCTCGCCGAGATCGACGCTTACCTGCGCGACAAGGATCCGCGGGTGCGGCAGGTCAGCGTGAGTCTCGGTGCGACCTGGCAGATGATTGAAATCCTGCGGCCCGACGGCGAGAGCTATCGCGACATCCGCCCGCTCGTGCGCGTCAACATTTCCGTCGTCGCCGGCCAGGGCGATCGCCAAGAGAGCGGCAGCAAGGGCTATGGCGGCCGCGCCGGCTATGCCGAATTCATCGAGAGCAGGAGCTGGCGCGACGCCGCCGACGGCGCGCTGCGCGAAGCGCTGGTCAACCTGGAATCGATTCCCGCCCCCGCCGGCGAAATGGACGTCGTGCTCGGCGCCGGCTGGCCCGGCGTGATGCTGCATGAAGCGGTCGGCCATGGCCTCGAGGGCGACTTCAACCGCAAGAAGACGTCGGCGTTTGCCGGCCTGATGGGCCAGCAGGTCGCGGCCAAGGGCGTCACCGTGGTCGATGACGGCACCATGGCCTCGCGCCGCGGCTCGCTGTCGATCGACGACGAGGGCACGCCGACCAATCGCACCGTGCTGATCGAGGACGGCATCCTCGTCGGCTACATGCAGGACCGCCAGAACGCGCGTCTCATGAACATGAAGCCGACCGGCAACGGCCGCCGCCAGGGCTACGCCCATGTGCCGATGCCGCGCATGACCAACACCTACATGCTCGCGGGCGACCGCGATCCGGCCGAGATCCTCGCCTCGGTCAAGAACGGCGTGTTCGCCGCGAATTTCGGCGGCGGCCAGGTCGACATCACCTCGGGCAAGTACGTGTTCCAGTGCACCGAGGCCTACAAGATCGAGAACGGCAAGCTGGGCGCGCCGCTGAAGGGCGCCATGCTGATCGGCAACGGACCGACCGACCTGCATCGCATCCGCATGATCGGCAACGACCTTGCGCTCGATACCGGCATCGGCACCTGCGGCAAGAACGGTCAGGGCGTGCCTGTCGGCGTCGGCCAGCCGTCGCTGCTGATGGAGCGCATCACGGTGGGTGGAACGGGCGCATGAGCATCGAGAAGGCAACGGTCACCCCGAAGCGGAAAAGCAGCGGCTGGGGTGGCCAACTCGTGCAGCTCGCCGGCATCGTCGCCGCCGTCTTCATCGCCAAGGGCGCGCTCGCCGAGCCGTTCTACGTGCCGTCGGGCTCGATGGAGCCGACACTGTTGATCGGCGATGCGCTGCTCGCCTCGAAATTCCCCTATGGCTACGGCACCTCGTCGCTACCGATTCAGATCAGCCTGCCCGAGAGCGGCCGCGTCTTCGCGGAGACGCCGAAGCTCGGTGACGTCGTGGTATTCCGCTGGCCCGGCGATCGCTCGCAGGCCTGGGTCAAGCGCGTCGTGGGTCTGCCCGGCGACCGCATCCAGATGCGGCAGGGCCAGCTCTTCATCAACGACCGTCCCGCCGAGCTGAAGCCCGACGGCGTCGGCGCGGCCGAGGACGACCATGGCGGCAGCGAGCCTGCCTATCGCTATATCGAGACGCTGCCGAACGGCGTCTCGCATCTGATCTTCAAGATGCGCGACAGCGGTCCGCTCGACAACACGCCCGAAGTGACGGTGCCGGCCGGCCATCTCTTCGTGCTCGGCGATAACCGCGACAATTCCGCCGACAGCCGCGTGCCGCTGCGCTCCGGCGGCGTCGGCCTGTTGCCGATCGACAATCTGATCGGCCGTGCGGATGCCGTGCTTGGCTCCTGGGATCTCGGCATCCGCGGCCAGCCGGTGTGGACCTGGCTGTCCGGATTCAGGCTCGCGCGGTTCTTCACCGCCGTGCATTGACTGGTCGCAGGGTGAGCAAGGACGAATTCCTCACCCTCGCCTTACGCAATCCGGTCAACGTCGCGATTCTCGACGAGCTGCACCGCCTCGCGCTGCCGGATGCTTGGCTGGTCGCAGGTTGCCTGGTGCAGACGGTGTGGAACGTGCTCACCGGCCGTCCGATCGGTCACGGCATCGCCGACTACGACGTGTTCTATTTCGATCCCGATACCTCATGGGAGGCGGAAGACACAGTGATCCGCACCCTGCATGCGCGGCTCGCGCATCTCGGCGCCAAGGTCGAGATCCGCAACCAGGCGCGGGTGCATCTGTGGTACCCCGGCAAGCACGGCCTGCCCTATCCGCCACTGACGCGCTCGACTGATGGTATCGACCGCTTCCTCACGGAGAATACGCAACTGGGGGTCCGACCCGCGGCTGATGGGAATTTCGACGTCTACGCGCCCCACGGATTCGATGACGTCGCAAAACTGATCGTGCGGCCCAACCGCGCGCCAAATTTTTCCATCGCCAATTACGAGGCGAAGGCCGCGCGATGGAAGACGCTGTGGCCGGAGCTCACGGTGATCGCGGCGGGAGCATAAGCCCGACGTGTCCCGGACAAGGCGCATCGTGAAACGATGCGGCGCAGAGCCGGGACCCAGAACGCTACGTCGCTCGCTGCTGCATGGGCCCCGGCTCTGCAGCGCAGCGCTGAAGGAGCGCCGCGCTGCGTCCGGGGCACAGGTCTACCGCACCACGCCCGACGTGAACCCCGCCTTGCGGCGCGGCGGCTTGATTTCCTTCTTCAGGAAGCAGCGCGCCTCACGCCCGGTGTAGCCGGGGCGGGCATACGTGAAGGCGCGGCATTTGTTGTCGGCAGTGCAGGCGGCCTTGCAGGCCTCTACGCTTTCGCCGTCCTTGGGCTCGAAATTACGCAAATCGCCGCCAGGGCGGTCGATCGACGTCTCGACGCCCTCGACGCGCGGCTCGATCACGCCGGCGCCGCGCACCCCCGAGATGCAGCAACTTCCCGGCACCCGTGCCGGCACGGTGTTCTTCAGCCAGCACACCGCCGCGGCGCCGTCGACGTCGGGATAGCTGAAGCTCCAAGAGCGGCAGCGGCGATCACGCTCGCACAGCAGCGCGCAATCCTCGGGATCGCCCGAGGTGACCGGCGTGCTGAAATAGTCGCCGCCGGGGCGATCGAACGCCGTCTGGGCACGGGCCGGCGCGCTCGCAACTGCGAGCGAAATCAGCGTGACACATGCAACGACGCCCCCGCACAGGCGGCCCTTCCCCATCGGAACAGCTTTCGAGTTATTGACGACGCTCAGGTTTTTTCAGCCGGTCATTTGATCGCCGCAAACCTGTATGGGCGATGAACGGCTCAAATCCTGATCGGGCTACCGATCTAGAACGCGTATTCCGCGTAGGCCGGTTCCACCGAGCCTTTCCAGGGACCGTTGAATTTCTCCAGCATCTCCTCGGCCGGCGTCCGGCCGGAATCGATGATGCGATCGAGCGGCTCGAGGTGCCGGGTCTCGTCGCGGCCAAGCTGGTCGATCCGGCCGCGGCGGCGCAGGCCGGCATGTGCCAGAACGAGGCACTCCTTGGCGATCTCGAACAGATAGCGATCCTTGATCCGCGCCTTGAAGCCGAAGCGCGGCACGTCGTCGCGCAAGGCCTGACGCTCATGCGCGCTCCAGTGCTTCACCATGTCCCAGGCGGCATCGAGCGACACATCGTCATAGAGCAGCCCGACCCAGAATGCCGGCAGCGCCGGCAGACGGCCCCACGGTCCGCCGTCGGAGCCGCGCATCTCGAGATAGCGCTTGAGCCGCACTTCCGGGAAGATCGTCGAGAGGTGGTTGGCCCAGTCCGACAGCGTCGGACGCTCGCCGGGAAGATTGTTGTTGCGGCCGTCGAAGAACGCGCGGAACGAGGAGCCCGACACGTCGATGTACTCCTCGTCGCGCTTGACGAAATACATGGGCACGTCGAGCGCGTAATCGACATAGCGCTCGAACCCCATGCCGTCCTCGAACGCCCACGGCATCATGCCCGCGCGCGCGTTGTCGGTGTCGCGCCAGATCTCGGACCGGAAAGAGAGGAAGCCATTCGGCTTGCCCTCGGTGAACGGCGAATTGGCGAACAGCGCAGTCGCGACCGGCTGGAGCGCGAGCGACACGCGCAGCTTCTTGACCATGTCGGCTTCGGAGGAGAAGTCGAGATTGGTCTGCACCGTGCAGGTCCGGTACATCATGTCGAGGCCGTACTGACCGACCTTCGGCATGTAATTGGTCATGATCTTGTAGCGGCCCTTGGGCATCACCGGGATATCGGCGCGCGACCAGGACGGCGTCATGCCGAGCCCGAGGAAGCCGATGCCGAGCGGCGTTGCGATCTCGCGCACCTGTGCAAGGTGCGCCATCAACTCGCTCTGGGTCTGGTGCACGTTCTCGACCGGCGCGCCCGACAGCTCGAACTGTCCGCCCGGCTCGAGCGAGATCGCGCCGCCGCCGGTGACGTCGTAGAGGCCGATGATGTTGCCCCTCTCCATGATCGGCTCCCAGCCGAGCAGGAGCTTCATGCCTTCGAGCAGCGCACCGATGCCGCGCGCGCCCTCGTAAGGCACCGGACGGTGGCCGTCGAGCGTGAACGGCGTCTTCTCGTGCTCGGTGCCCAGGCGGAATTCGGACGGGGCCTTGCAGCCGGCCTCGAACCACGCGACGAGCTCGTCGCGTGATTGCAGTGGCGTCATATCGATCTGGTCTCGCGCCATATCAAACTCTATTCAAAAAGCGCTTCGACCGGACGCGCGCGGGTGACAGGGATGGTCCGCGAACCCCACCGGTTGCGCGGACGAGCGGGTTTGCCGCGCGATCATCGCGGCGGCATGCTTTCGTTGACGCCCGCGGGCGGCAGTTTCATCTCGCCGCACGAGCAGCCCAGGCGGTCGAGCAGACCGCTGAGCTTGACGGCGTCGGCATCCGACAGTTTCGAACCGACATATTTCTCGATCGCAGCCGAATAGGCGCCCCACATCCGCTTCTGCAGCTCGCGGCCGGCTTCCGTGATCTCGACGAACTGGCCGCGCTTGTCGATCTTGCATTCGCGCCGCGAGGCGAGGCCCTCATCGACCAGGCGGTCGATCAGCCGCGAGGTAGAATATTGCGGGATCAGCATCTGCCGCTCGAGTTCCACCGGCCGCAGCTCGCCCGAGGGCGCCCGCGACAATTCGAGCAGCGCGTCATACCAGGCCAGCGGTGGGAAGCCGGCCTTCTTCAAGTCCTGCTCGACGCAATCGAGCACGCGGCTCTGCACCCGCATCAGGCGAATCCAGGCGGCTGTTGCCTCGGTCGATGGTTTGCGTTTCATGGTCCCGCTCAAGCTCGTCGCCCGTCTCTTACTCCATTCGATGCACCTGCATCAATCTTGACTATTTCAAGCAGGTGCATGTAATCGTTCTTTCGGCCGAACCAAGCATCAGGCGGAGGAAATTCCGTGAAACCGTACGCTTCGCCCGGTGCCTGCCCGCTGTCCCCACATCGCGCTCCTGGAAGCTGGCCTGCCCGATGAGCCGGTCGAGGTCGAATCGGCGCCAAGAGGCTCGAAGATGGTGAGGATTATCTGAAGCTGAACCCCTGGGGGCCAGGTCCCTGCGCTGGGCCTCGACAGCGATGAGATCGTGACCGAAGGCCCCGTGATTGTCCAGCCGATCGCCGATCAGGCCTCAACCGAGGCGCCGGTGCCGGCCCGCGACAGTTCCGGGCACCTCAAGCTGAATTTCCCCACTCCGAGATGCGCAAGAGCTTCGGTCCACTTTCATTCGCCAAATCCGAAGATTCGAGACGCACTGACGTCAATTTTACGAGCATTGTCGGGGTTAACAATACTTCCGCGTTGTGCACTCCGCGGGCGTCGCCATCCTTGTGAGAGCAATCCACTTGGCTCAGCTTCAGCGCGCGGAACACGACACAGACCGCTGGACCGGGACGCTATTGTGACGACTGTACTCCTCCTCCTGCTCGCGAGCGCGATCACTGGCTTGGCGACGGGGCTATTCTTCCGAGTCTGGACTCTGTTGCTGGTCTCGCCGGCGACCGCGATCCTTGCCGCGACGGTTCTTCAGACCTCAGGCTTTGGATTTTGGACAGGCGTTCCAATCGTCGTCGGCTGCCTGATTGCCGGCCAGGTCGCCTATTTGGCGGCGACGTTCTACGTCCACAGAGGGGAGCTTTCAGTGCAGGACGAGATCGACGGCGAACCAGGCAAGCACGGCCAGCGCCATATCAAGGACGAGGACGAGTAGGACCAGGCCGACCCACGAAGGAATTTTTCTGCGCCGCCGGAGGGGCCTACGGCGCGGCCACGGCCGACCCAGCAGCAACAGGGGGGCGTATCTTACTGCAACGCCGGCTGCGCTGTCTTGAAACACCGTGGGGATCATTGCGGGACACCTTCAATGCCAATGGGCCATCCGGTGGATCATCAGCAAGTGCGGTGCCAGGGCCGAGCGAGCGTGGTTGGGCGGGGATTGGGGACTGGTGTGAGACGGAAGCACATCAACCGGCCGCGGCGACGAAGGCAGCTGGAAGGCCAGCCTCGCCGACGAGACCGTATCGGGCCGCGCATTCTCGCCGTTCGGAGATGGGAAATAAAAAAAGCCGGATCGACGATCCGGCTTTTTTCTACGTAGGCTTCTCTTAGGCCGCGGCTTTCTTCGGCGCGAAGCGGCCGTAGAACGTCTCGCCCTTGGCCGCCATCTCCTCGAGCAGTTTCGGTGGGGTGAAGCGCGAGCCGTATTTGGCTTCGAGCTTGTGGCAGAGCTCGACGAATTTCTTCGTGCCCATGAAGTCGATATAGGACAGCGTGCCGCCGGTGAACGGGGCGAAGCCGAAGCCGAGGATCGAGCCGACATCCGCCTCGCGCGGATCGGTGATGACGTGATCCTCCACCGTGCGGGCCGCTTCCACCGCCTGCACCACCAGGAAGCGCTGCTTCAGCTCCTCGATGTCGAGCGTATCAGGGTCGAGCTGCTTCGGCTGCAGCGCGGAGAGACCCGGCCACAGGCTCTTCTGGCCCTTGCCCTTCTCGGGGTAATCGTAGAAGCCCTTGCTGTTCTTGCGGCCGAGCCGGCCCTGCTTCTCGACCAGCTCCACCATCAGCTTCTTCTGCTCGGGGTTGATGGCGTTGGGGCCGAGATCGGCTTCGGTCGCCCTCATGATCTTCAGACCAAGGTCGAGCGCGACTTCATCCGAGAGCGAAAGCGGACCGACCGGCATGCCGGCCATCTTGGCGCAGTTCTCGATCATCGCCGGCGGCACGCCCTCCAGGAACATCTCGTTGCCTTCGGCGACGTAGCGACCGACGCAGCGGTTGGCGAAGAAGCCTCTGGAGTCGTTGACGACGATCGGCGTCTTGCCGATCTGGCGGACGTAGTCGAGCGCGGTCGCGAGCGCGACATCGCCGGTGTTCTTGCCGAGGATGATCTCGACCAGCATCATCTTCTCGACCGGCGAGAAGAAGTGGATGCCGATGAACTTGCCCTGGTCCTTGAAGCTCTCGGCCAGCGAGGTGATCGGCAGCGTCGAGGTGTTCGACGCGAAGATCACGTCGGGCTTGAGGTACTGCTGCGCCTTGGCGAAGGTGTCCGCCTTGACCTTGCGGTCCTCGAACACGGCCTCGATGACGAGGTCGACGTCCTTGAGCGCGGCATAGTCGGCCGTCTGCGTGATGCGCGCGAGCAGGGCTTCGGCATCCGCCGGCTTGGCGCGGCCCTTCTTGATCTGGTCCTCGATCACCTTCTGCGCATGCGCCTTGCCCTTGTCGGCGCTCTCCTGGTCGCGGTCGATCAGGACGACGTCGAGGCCGGCACGAGCCGAGACGTAGCCGACGCTGGCGCCCATGAAGCCGGCGCCGATCACGGCGATCTTCTTCACCTTGGTCGCGGGAACGTCCTTCGGACGGCGCGCGCCCTTGTTGAGCTCCTGCATCGACAGGAACAGGCTGCGGATCATCGCGGCCGCTTCCTTCGAACGCAGCACCGAGGTGAAGTAGCGCGACTCCACCCGAAGCGCCGCGTCGATCGGCAGCTGCAGGCCTTCATAGACGCAGCTCATGATCGCGCGCGCGGCCGGGTAGTTGTCGTAGGTCTCGCGGCGATAGATGGCGTTGCCGGCCGGGAACATCATCATGCCGGCCTTGGAGAACACCGGGCCGCCCGGGAGCTTGAAGCCCTTCTCGTCCCAGGGCGCGACCGCCTTGCCGCCGCCATTGATCCAGTCCTTCGCGGCCTTGATGAGATCGGCAGCGGGAACGATGGCGTGAATGAGGTTCAGCGCCTTGGCCTTCTCGACCGTGACAGGATCGCCCTTGAGCAGGATGGTCATCGCATCCTGCGGCGGCACCAGGCGCGGCACGCGCTGCGTGCCGCCGGCGCCCGGGAACAGGCCGACCTTGACCTCGGGCAGGCCGAGCCGGGTCTTGGGGTTCTCAGCAGCGACACGATAGTGACAGCACAGCGTGATCTCGAAACCGCCGCCGAGCGCGAGGCCGTTGATCGCAGCCGCCCACGGCTTGCCTGACGTCTCGATCGAGCGGAGCACCTGCGAGAAGCGGCGGCTCTGGTCGAACAGCATCTGGTTCGCCGCGGTCTCGCCCTGCTCCTTGAACACCTTTGCGTAGGCCTGGTTCATGCCCTCGAGCATGGAGAGATCGGCGCCGGCGCAGAACGCTTCCTTGGCCGAGGTGATGACGACGCCCTTCACCGCGGCATCTGCGGTGGTCGCCTTGACGATCGCCTCGAGCTCGTTGGTCGAGGTCTCGTCGAGCACGTTCATCGAACGGCCCGGGATGTCCCAGGTGACGAGCGCGATGCCGTCTGCGTCGGTCTCAACCTTGAAGTTCTTGTAAGACATGTTGGTTGCTCCTCGGTGCCGCAGCCGATGTCAGGCGCGGCGGTTGATCGGGATCTCGTCTTACCCTCTCCCCTTGTGGGAGAGGGCATAGGCGGCCTTCGGCCGCCGTCTTTAAGAGACGCCGATGCTGCGCATCGGCTATCGCGAAGCGAGGGGGTGAGAGGTCTGCATCCGCGGAGACAGACCCACCCGGCTCGAACCCGCTTCGCGTGTTCGCGCCACCCTCTCCCACAAGGGGAGAGGGTAAGAAGTCACACCCGCTCGATGATGGTCGCGGTGCCCATGCCGCCGCCGATGCACAGCGTGACGAGGGCGGTGGACTTGTTGGTGCGCTCGAGCTCGTCGAGCACGGTGCCCAAGATCATCGCGCCGGTCGCTCCCAACGGATGGCCGAGCGCGATCGCGCCGCCATTGACGTTGATCTTGGCGTTGTCGATGTCGAAGGCCTGGATGTAGCGCAGCACGACGGAGGCGAAGGCCTCGTTGAGCTCGAACAGGTCGATGTCCGACTTCTTCATGCCGGAGCGCGCGAACAGCTTCTCGGTGACGTCGACCGGACCGGTCAGCATCATCGCGGGCTCCGAGCCGATATTGGCGAAGGCGCGGATCTTTGCGCGCGGCTTCATGCCGTATTTCGCACCCGCCTCCTTGCTGCCGAGCAGCACCGCGCCGGCGCCGTCGACGATGCCCGACGAATTGCCGGCATGGTGCACGTAATTGACGCGCTCGATCTCCGGGTGCGACTGGATCGCGACGCCGTCGAAGCCGCCCATCTGCGCCATCATCGTGAACGACGGCTGCAGCTGCGCCAGCGACTGCATCGTCGTCGAGGGCCGCATATGCTCGTCCTTGGCGAGGATGGTGAGGCCGTTGATGTCCTTCACCGGCACCACCGACTTGTTGAAGCGGCCCTCGTCCCAGGCCTTGCCGGCACGCTGCTGGCTCTGCACCGCATAGGCATCGACGTCGTCGCGTGAGAAGCCGTATTTGGTCGCGATCAGATCGGCCGACACACCCTGCGGCATGAAATAGGCCGGCACTGCGATCGAGGGGTCCACCGGCCAGGCGCCGCCGGAGGCGCCGATGCCGACGCGGCTCATCGATTCGGCGCCGCCGCCGATCACGAGCTCATGCTGGCCGCTCATGATCTGCGCCGCGGCGAAGTTCACGGCATCGAGGCCGGAGGCGCAGAAGCGGCTGATCTGCACGCCGGGCACAGCGTCGCCGAGACCGGCCTTGAGCGCAGCGAAGCGCGCGATGTCGGAGCCGGCTTCACCGACGGGATCGACCACGCCGAGCACGACGTCGTCGACGGAGTCTTTCGGCAGGTTGTTGCGGTCCTTCAGTGCCTTCAGCGGCACGGTCGCGAGCGCGAGCGCGGTCACTTCGTGCAGCGCGCCGTCCGGCTTGCCGCGTCCGCGGGGGGTGCGGACGTGATCGTAGATGAATGCCTCAGGCATGACGCCCTCCTGATGTGATGTTCGATACGATTGGGAGCAGGCAGCGGAAGCAGGCTCAGAACGCTTCCGCCGGCAATTCCATGATGGTGGCGCAGCCGGACTGGATGCGCGCGAGATTGGCCGCGGTCTCCGGCAGCATCCGCTCCATGAAGAAACGCCCGGTGACGAGCTTGGTCGAGAGATAGGGCGTCGCCCCGCTCTCGGCAATCTTGGCATTCGTCACCTTGGCCATCTTCGCCCACATGTAGCCGAGCGCGACGAAGCCGAAGAGATGCAGGTAATCGGTCGCGGCTGCGCCGGCATTGTCCGGCTTCATCATCGCGTTCTGCATCAGCCAGGTGGTGGCCTGCTGGAGATGGCCGAGCGAGGTCGAGAGCGGGGTGATGAAGGGCTTCATCGCCTCGTCGCCGCCGTTCTCCTTGGCAAAGGCCATGACCTCGCCGAAGAAGGCCATGATGGCGCGGCCGCCGTCGCGCGGCAGCTTGCGGCCGACGAGGTCGAGCGCCTGGATGCCGTTGGCACCTTCATAGATCATCGCAATACGCGCATCGCGCACGAACTGCTCCATGCCCTGCTCGGCGATGTAGCCGTGGCCGCCATACATCTGCTGCGCCTGCACCGCGTTGGCGAAGCCGTAATCGGTGAGGAAGCCCTTCAGCACCGGCGTCATCAGGCCCATGTGATCGTCGGCGGCCTGGCGATCCCTAGGGTCTTCGGAGCGATGGGCGACGTCGCTCTTCAGCGCGGTCCACATCACGAAGGCGCGCGCGGCCTCGTTGAAGGCGCGGATCGAGAGCAGCGTGCGGCGGACGTCGGGATGCACGATGATCGGGTCGGCCGCCTTGTCCGGCGCCTTGGCACCGGTGAGCGCGCGGCCCTGGATGCGCTCGCGGGCATAGGCGACCGCGTTCTGATAGGCGACCTCGGACTGCGCGAGGCCCTGCACGGCGACGCCGAGCCGGGCCTCGTTCATCATCACGAACATGCCCTGCATGCCCTTGTTCTCTTCGCCGATCAGCCAGCCGGTGGCGTTGTCGTAGTTCATCACGCAGGTGGAATTGCCGTGGATGCCCATCTTGTGCTCGATCGATCCGCACACCACGCCATTGCGCTGCCCCACCGAACCGTCGGCGTTGACCAGGAATTTCGGCACCACGAACAGCGACACGCCCTTGATGCCGCCAGGTGCACCCTCGATGCGGGCGAGCACGAGGTGGATGATGTTGGAGGCCAAGTCATGCTCGCCGGCCGAGATGAAGATCTTGGTGCCCGTGATCTTGAAGCTGCCGTCGGCCTGGCGCACCGCCTTGGTGCGGAGCATGCCGAGGTCGGTGCCGCAATGCGGCTCGGTCAGGTTCATGGTGCCGGTCCATTCGCCGGCCACCATCTTGGGCACGTAGGTCTTCTTTTGCTCGGGCGTGCCGTGCACCAGCAGCGCCGCGGTCGCGCCCATGGTGAGGCCGCCATACATCGAGAACGCCATGTTGGCGGAGATCTGGAATTCGTTGACGGCTTGCGAGAGCGTCACCGGCAGGCCCTGGCCGCCGAACTCAGTCGGCGCCGACAGACCGAGCCAGCCGCCCTCGGCGACCTGCTTGAAGGCGTCCTTGAAGCCCTTTGGCGTGGTGACGCTGCCGTCGTCCGCGCGCTTGCAGCCTTCGAGATCGCCGACGCGGTTCAGCGGCTGCAGCACCTCTTCGGCGAGCTTGGCTGCTTCGCCGAGGATCGCCTCGCGGACGTCGCTCGACGCGTCGGAGAAGCCGGCGAGGTTGTCGTAGCGATCGATCTGGAAGACGTCGTTGAGCAGGAAGTTCACGTCTTCGACGGGGGCTTTATAGATCGGCATGGTGGTCTCCCGGCACGGGGCTTGAAATGATGATGTTGGGCTTATGATTGGGCGGCGGCAAGCTGCTCCGCCATCAGGCGGTGCAGCATGTTGATCGCCTTGAGCGGACGCACCATCACCTTGAAATGGGTGATGCGCCCCTCGGTATCGAAGCTGATGATGTCGACGCCGTTGATCTCGATGCCGTCGATGACATTCTTGAATTCGAGCACGGCGCCGCGCTCGTTCTTCCACTCACCGACATAGGTGAAGCCGGGGCCGCCGAGCACCTTCTCGGCGCTGGAGAGGTATTTGAAAGTGATGTCGCGGCCGCGCTGCGGCGTGTGCACGACGGGGCTTTCGAAGATGGCGTCAGGATGCAGCAGGTCCCAGAGCGCGGCGCGGTCGTGAGACTTCATGTAGGCGTACCAGGAATCGAGGCCGGTCATTCTCAGGTGCCTCCCTAGGGCAAGGGCAAAAAGTGCGAAAACAACCCCATGCACAGTAGCGCGAAGGTTGATTTCGCTGGTTTTTTCAGTCGGGCTTTGGCCCGCCTGCACGCTGCCTCATATGCACATTGACGCATATGCGCCGATGCGCATAAAGTCAAGCAACTTGGTCAGACTCGATAAGGGAGGCCGGTCATGGCGCTGGGCGACGCAATCCTCGCATGCCTGACGGAACGTCCGATGACGGGCTACGAGCTCGCCAAGACGTTCGATTCCTCGATCGGCTTCTTCTGGAAGGCCGACCACCAGCAGATCTACCGCGAGCTCTCCAAGCTGCGCGACCGCGGCCACATCCAGGGCCGCGAGGTCGTACAATCGGGCAAGCCCAACAAGCTGGTTTATACGCTCACCCCCGAGGGCAGAACAGCGCTGCGGCACTGGGCCGCGCGACCAAGCACGCCAGCCTCGACCAAGGACGACCTCCTGGTCCGCCTCCATGCGCTCGACAGCATCGACATCGAGCCGCTGCGCACCGACCTGATGGCCCGCCTGGAGCACCATCGCGACCGCCACGCCAACTACGAGCGCATCCTGAAGAAGCGCTTTCCGGACGGCACGGCGGAAGGAAGGCTCGATCTCGGCAACCTGCTCCTGCTCCGCTTGGGGGCCCGGCACGAGCAGATGGTGGCCGATTTCTGCGAGGAGGCGCTGGAAGCACTGTCCGCAATGAGCGGCAAGGCGACGGTGGTGCCGCTGGAGGATGGAAAGCGGGAGAAGGGTTAGGTGCTCTAGGCGCTGTCCCTAACGCCGCACGAGCTGCCGCAGTTTCCTCCGCTGTCATCGCCCGCGCAGGCGGGCGATCCAGTATTCCAGAGACGGCGCGGCTAGAACCGAGAAGCCGCGGCGTACTGGATGCCCCGCCTGCGCGGGGCATGACACCGGTTTTTGGGGCGCGCAGAGCGAGCCACAAAGCCAATCCACCGGTTCCCCCGCCCAACTTTAAGACAGCCGCGCCGCATTCCTTAACCCGTTATTTACCGTAACAGGAAAAAGTCGGTTTTCGAGGCAGACGACCCGCGCCAAATTCGATTGTCTTTGCAACCGGCACGCGTGGGGAGGCTGGAGGCGCCGGGTGGGGCGCCGGAGTCGGAACCGGACAGAGTCATGAATTCGCGCGTATCGTGGAGTGTTGACGGCATCGATCCATCCGTCCGGGAGCGGGCCGAAGCTGCTGCGCGCAGAGCCGGCATGTCACTCAACGACTGGCTGAACTCCACGCTCGGCGAGACGACCCCGCCGAACTTTCGCGGACCCTATGACCAGCGTCCGCAACACATGCCGAGCCAAGGACCCAGTCAGGAGAGCCGCGAAGTCGCCGACATCCACCAACGGCTCGACGCGATCACCCAGCAGATCGAACGGATTTCAAGGCCCGCGCCGCGCCAAGACTCTTCAAGACCAGATGTGTCGCGCGAGCAGGGCGTCGCGCGCCAGCTCAACGACGCGATCTCGCGGCTCGATGCACGCCTGTCGCAAATCTCCCGCCCGCAGCGACAACCGCAGCAGCCGCAGGCGTCACGTCCCGCTCCGGCCGACACGCGCCAGCACGAGGCCGATGCGGTCGAGCGCGCCGCCGCGCAGGTCTATCGCAGCTCACCACCCCTGAGCCCGGCTTCGTTCGACGTCGCCGTCGCCGAGATCACGGCGCGCCAGAGCGAGCTCGACGGTTTTGCGCCCAGGCAGATGCCGCCGCGGGCCGCGCCGTCGCTTGCGCCCGCGGCTCCTTACGCACCGCCCGCGCCCGCCTACGCGCCGCCGCAGCCGGGGCCGGATTTTTCCTCGCTCGAACGCCATCTGCTCAAGATCACGAGCCAGATCGAGTCGCTGCAGCGCCCTGATAATACCGAGCAGGCGATCGCGGCCTTCCGCAGCGAGCTGGCCGAAATCCGTGCCGCCATCACCGAGGCGATGCCGCGGCGCGCGATCGAATCGATCGAGAACGAGATCCGCTCGCTGCACCGTCGTATCGACGAGACCCGCTCCAACGGCACCGACGGCCAGGTTCTCTCAGGCATCGAGCGCGCGCTGTCCGACATCAAGCAGGTGCTGCGCACGCTGACGCCGGCCGAGCAGCTCACCGGCTATGACGAGGCGATCCGCAATCTCGGCGCCAAGCTCGATCTGATCCTGCGCGCCAATGACGATCCCTCGACCGTGCAGCAGCTCGAAGGCGCGATCTCCGCGCTGCGCGCCATCGTCTCCAACGTCGCGTCCAACGAGGCGCTGGCACGGCTGTCCGAAGACGTGCAGCTGCTGTCGACCAAGGTCGACCAGATCACCCGCGCCTCCGGCCACGGCGACAGTTTTGCGGTGCTGGAGCAGCGCATCGCAGCGCTCACCGCCGCGCTCGAAACCCGCGAGCGGCCGCAAGCCTCCGAGAGCACCGAGCATCTCGAAGCCGCGATCCGCGCGCTGTCGGACCGTTTCGACCGCATGCAGGTCGGCAACGACTCGGCCTCGACCTTCGCCCATCTCGAACAGCGCGTCTCCTATCTGCTGGAACGGATCGAAGCCGCCTCCGATCCGCGCAACGGCAATTTGAGCCGTGTCGAGGACGGGCTGCACGACATCCTCAGGCACCTGGAGCGGCAGCAGGCGACCTATGCGGCCCTCGCCGAGAGCCGCAATTCGGCGCCGCCTGTCGATTCCGGCGTGGTCGATCTCGTCAAGCGCGAGCTCTCCGACATCCGCTTCAGCCAGGCCGAGACCAACCGCAGCACCCAGGACTCGCTCGACGCCGTCCACAGCGCGCTTGGCCACGTCGTCGATCGGCTCTCGATGATCGAGGGCGATCTGCGCGCGGTGCGCACTGCGCCGCCGGCCCCTGCGCCGCAGCCAATGCCGATGGCCGCGCCGATGGAGCCGGCGCCGATGGCGCGCGAGCCGCGGCCGCAGCCACCGAAATACGATCCGAAGCCTGAGCTGCCCAATCCCGCTGCATCGCAAGCTGCACAGGCCGCCTTCGTCGCCGCGCCGCGCGAATTCCACGCTGCGACCCCGGCCGCCCCACCGCCGATGCCAGCGGCACCGCCCATTCCGCCGCGGGCGATCAGCGAGATCCTGGAGCCGCATACGGCGCCCGCGCGCGCTGCGATCGCGCCGGAATTGCCGCCGGATCATCCGCTCGAGCCGGGCACGCGGCCGGGCGGCCGCGTCGCCACGCCGTCGGAGCGCATCGCCGCCTCCGAGAGCGCGATCAGCGAAATTCCCGCAGCACCGAAGGAGCCGGTGTCGTCGTCGAGCTTCATCGCAGCCGCGCGTCGCGCCGCGCAGGCCGCCGCCGCGCAGCCGCCGGAAAAGCCCGCCCGCGGCGCCAAGGCAGCAATTGCCCGTGCCAAGGACAAGGGCCAGGAAGGCGCCTCGACCATCACCTCGAAGATCCGCTCGCTGCTGGTCGGCGCGAGCGTGGTCGTGATCGTGCTCGGCACCTTCAAGATGGCAATGAACCTGCTCGAAGGCGGCAGCGCGCCGCCGGCGCCGCAGGCGATGCAAAATATTCCGAGCGAGCCGGCACCGCAGGCCGCGCCACCGCCGGTCGAGACCACGCCCGCCACGCCCGAGCAGGTCACGCCGTCGATGACGTCGCCGACGCCGATCGGACGGCAATCCCAGAACAATGCCGCACCGGCCGCTCCTGCGCCCGGCCCGGCCAGCTCGGCCTCGGTTGAAATCCCGCCGGCTCCTGCCGCGGCCCCACCGCCGCCGGCCTCCAGCGACGTCACCGGCGCGCTGTCGGGCACGAGCCGCGCCAAGCTCGGCCTGGTCCAGGTCCCCCCGAGCGAGAGGCTGCCTGACGGCATCGGCGGCCCAGCCTTGCGCACCGCCGCGATGAAGGGCGATGCGACCGCAGCCTACGAGATCGGCCTGCGCTTTGCCGAAGGCAAGGGCGTCGCCACGAATTACGACGAAGCGGCGAAGTGGTACGACCGCGCGGCGCAGGCCGGCGTCGTCCCTGCGACCTTCCGCCTCGGCACGCTCTATGAAAAGGGCCTTGGCGTGAAGAAGGACGCCGACATCGCCCGCCGCTATTACACGCAGGCCGCCGAGCGCGGCAACGCCAAGGCGATGCACAATCTCGCGGTGCTCGACGCCGATGGCGGCGGCCGCGGCGCCAACTACAAGAGCGCGGCACAGTGGTTCCGCAAAGCGGCCGATCGCGGTGTTGCCGACAGCCAGTTCAACCTCGGCATCCTCTATGCGCGCGGCATCGGCGTCGAGCAGAACCTCGCCGAATCCTACAAATGGTTCAGCCTGGCCGCCGCCCAGGGCGATGCGGATGCGGCCGGCAAGCGCGACGACGTCGCCAAGCGCCTCGACCCGCAATCGCTCGCCGCCGCCAAGCTCGCGATCCAGACGTTCAGCGCCGAGCCGCAGCCCGACGATGCCGTCAACGTCGCGACCCCGAACGGCGGCTGGGACAGCGCGCCGCAGGCGAGCGCCAAGCCCGCGCCGAAGGCTGTCGCCACCAAGCGCTCGGCGTCAGCGGCGCATTGATTGGGTTAGTACGCGCTTTCTCCTCTTGCTCTCGTCGTCGCCCGGCTTGACCGGGCGACCCAGGGCGACTTCAACCGGTCGTCGCAACACCTTGTGTATCGCTCACCCGCAGCAATTCGTCGAGAGTTTCTGCCGGTGTTTTCCAGCCCAGGGTCTTCCGAGGCCTGGTGTTGAGTGCAAGAGCGACGG